>NZ_DASYWO010000014.1:0-52758 GCF_035935935.1 Brevundimonas sp. | reverse complement strand
CAGTCGTCCGACGTTTCGAACTCGAACTCCGGACCCGTGCCGTCGAACGCGAACGCCGAGACGTTCTCCGCCTTGTGCCAGCCCGCGTCGATCGCGCCGTACCAGCCCAGCGGATCCGCCGAAGCCGCGCCGGCCGACAGCAGTCCCGCCGCCGCGACGGTGGTGAAAAGTTTCAGTTTCATACGGTCCTCACAGTCCATGATGCCAATGGCCATCCGTGTCCCCCGTGAGGGGCCACTACGGCGCGATGAACGGCGGGGACCGTACACGGTTCCGCATTTCGACCACACTGGCCGCGACTGTGGCGCCCTTTCAACACATTTTGCGGGTCGGGCGAGGGCTGGCGGCGGGTTGCGCGGGTCCGCCTGGGCGGACCAATGTGGCGAACCTCCTCAACTGGACCCGACTCCCATGCGCGAAGCCGTCATCATCTCCACCGCCCGCACGCCGATCGGCCGGGCCTACCGCGGGGCGTTCAACGACACCCAGGCCCAGCAGCTGGGCGCGCATGCGGTCCGGCACGCCGTCGCCCGGGCCGGCGTCGATCCGGCCGAGGTCGAGGACGTGGTCATGGGCGCGGCGCTGCAGCAGGGCTCGACCGGCACCAACGTGGCCCGTCAGATCGCCCTGGCCGCGGGCCTGCCGGCCATCACGGCCGGCATGACGCTGGATCGACAGTGCGCCTCGGGCCTGATGGCGATCGCCACCGCGGCCAAGCAGGTCAGCCACGACGGGCAGGTCGTCGCCGTCGGCGGCGGACTGGAGTCGATCTCCCTCGTCCAGAACACGCACATGAACCTGCATCGCATGAAGGACGAGGCGCTGCTGAAGCTGTCCCCGCACATCTACATGTCGATGCTGGAGACGGCTGAGGTCGTGGCGGATCGCTACGGCATCAGCCGTGAGGCCCAGGACGCCTACGCCCTTCAGTCCCAGCAACGCACGGCGCAGGCGCAGGCCGAAGGGCGTCTGGACGCCGAGATCGTGCCCATGACCGCCACCATGCAGGTCGTGGACAAGGCCACAGGGCAGGCCTCCGCCAGGGAGGTCACCCTGTCGAAGGACGAGGGAAATCGTCCCGACACCACGCTGGAAGGCCTGGCCTCGCTGAAGCCTGTGTTCGGCGGCGGTGAGAAGATCGAACAGGGCCGCTTCATCACCGCCGGCAATGCGTCGCAGCTGTCCGACGGCGCCTCGGCCAGCGTGCTCATGGAGGCGAAGGAGGCGGAGCGCCGGGGTCTGACCCCGCTGGGCCGCTACGCCGGCATGGCGGTGGCCGGCTGCGACCCCGACGAGATGGGCATCGGTCCCGTCTTCGCCGTGCCGCGCCTTCTGGAACGTCACGGTCTGACCGTCGACGACGTCGACATCTGGGAACTGAACGAAGCCTTCGCCGTGCAGGTGCTCTACTGCCGTGACCGGTTGGGCATCCCCGATGAGCGGCTGAACGTTTCCGGCGGCGCCATTTCCATAGGCCACCCCTACGGCATGTCGGGGGCCCGGATGACGGGACATGTCCTGATCGAGGGCAAGCGACGCGGCGCCAGATGGGGCGTCGTCACCATGTGCGTCGGCGGCGGGATGGGCGCGGCCGGGCTGTTCGAAATCTACTGAGAACGCCCGAAAAGCCGCGCCCCACGAAAATGGCCCGAAGCGCAAGCGCTTCGGGCTGCGCGGCCGGGCTGTTCGAAATCTACTGAGCCGCCCCGGCCGCCTGCGCCTGCTCCCACGCGCTACGCTCGGCCTCCATCTTCGCGTACCACCGCCCGCGCAGAACGGCCGGGCGGTGGGGATAGCGATCATCCAGAAAGTCGACCTCCACGACGCGGTCGGTGCGGAAGGTGCGGAAGTCGTCCCGCGCCTCGCACCAGCCGACCAGCAGGCGGGTCGTCTCCCGATAGCCGACCAGACAGGGCCAGATGATCCGCACGGTCTCGCGCCCCTGCTCGTCGGCGTACTGCAGCCGGAGCTTGCGGCCGGCGTGGATCCAGGCCCGGACCTTGGCCATGTCCAGCGTCTCGACTTCCCGTTTCCACGTCGGCGGCGAGGTGACGGCCGGCTCCAGCAGCACGGGCCGCAGCTTCTCCGGAACCGTCGCGGCGATCTTGGCGATCAGGTCGCGCGCCGCCCGCGCCAAGGCGGGATCGCCCCGACCCGCCACCCATTGGGCCCCCAGAACCGCCGCCTCGACCTCGTCGGACGTCAGCATCAGCGGGGGCATGTCGAACCCGCCGTCCAGCACGTAGCCGATCCCGGCCTCGCCCCTTATCGGCACGCGTTGCCCCATCAGCGTGGCCACGTCGCGATAGATCGAGCGCTTCGAGGTCTCCAGCTCCGCCGCCATGGCGTCCGCCGTCACCGGCTTCGACGCGCGCCGCAGCACTTGGATGATCTGGAACAGCCTGTCCGCCCGTCTCATCGCATGTCCTCCCGTTGCGACGGATCTCCCGCTGCCGGATCACTCTCGCGCACCGCTGCTGACATCATGCTGTCAGCAGCGTGGCAGTAGTCAACCGACGTTCGCGGCGGCAGGGTCCGTCGCTCAGGGAGGAGCCGCCATGCTGACCTTTTACCACGCGAGCTGGAGCCGCTCCGGACGCATCATGTGGCTGCTGGAGGAGCTCGGGGCCGACTTCGAGATCGTCCAAGTCGACATCGAGCGGCCGCAGTTCGGCGTCGGCGCCCGCGACCCGCGCAATCCGCACCCGGACGGCAAGGTGCCCGCCCTGCGCGATGGAGACGCCCTCGTCACGGAGTCGGCCGCAGTCGCCCTCTATCTGACCGAGCGGTTTCCACAGCCGAACCTCGGCGCGGACCCGGGCTCGGCGGAGCGCGGGGCCTTTCTGAGCTGGATCGCCTGGGTGGCCGGGGAGCTGGAGCCGGCGGTGTGGTCGCGGATGGAGCCGGGCGGTCGAAATCCGATCGCCGACCGGCGCTTCGAGGCCGTCCGGCGCAGATTGTCCGACGCCCTGTCGCGGGGCCCCTGGCTGATGGGCGACCGCTTCACCGCGGTGGACGTCATGGTCGCCTCGACCCTGGCCTGGGCGCGGGAGCATCTGCCGGAGGACGCCGCGCTGGACGCCTATCTGGAACGCGCCACCGCCCGACCGGCCAACGCGTGGGCCATGGCCAAGGACGGTCCGCCGCCGCAGCTGCCGCAGACCTGAGCCGCTCAGGCGGCGTGTGCCGCGCCGGCGTCGTGATCGTCGTCGGAAGGCCGGTCGACGGCGCGCAGCGTGGCGACGAACTCGTCACGCCAGATCGACACGTCGGTGTCGCGCACCACCTGCATCAGCGCCTCCCATTTCCGGCGGCGCTCGGCCAGCGGCAGCGTCAGGGCCCGGTGGATGGCGTCGGACAGCTCCTCGCGGCTGAACGGATTGACCAGCAGCGCCTCGCCCATCTGCTCCGCCGCGCCGGCGAAGCGCGACAGGATCAGCACGCCGGGGTCCTCCGGATCCTGGGCGGCGACGAATTCCTTGGCCACGAGGTTCATGCCGTCGCGCAGCGGGGTGACCAGACCCACCCGCGCCGCGCGATAGATGCCGGCCAGCTGGTCCCGGCGATAGGTGCGGTTCAGATAGCGGATCGGCTGCCAGTCCATCTCGGCGTATTCGCCGTTGATGCGGCCGGCCAGGGCGTCCAGCCGCGCACGGATGTCCTGATAGGCGTCGACCTCGTCCCGGCTGATCGGCGTGACCTGCAGCAGCAACACCTCCGAACGCATGTCGGGATGGCTCTCCAGAAACTGCTCATAGCCCAGCAGCCGCTGCTCGAGGCCCTTGGAGTAGTCCAGCCTGTCCACGCCCACGATCAGCTTGCGGAAGGCGGTCGAGGCGAACATGCGATCGAAGGTCCGGGCGCCCAGCGCCGACTCCTTCGCCTGCTCGAAACCCTCCACGTCGATGCCGATGGGGAAGACGCCGGTCTGGACCCGGCGACCGAAGGCCTCCAGCGCGTCGTTCGGCAGCAGCCGCCCGTCCACTCCGGGCTCCGAGGCGACGTAGTCACGGAACAGGTCCAGCCATTCGCGCGTGTGGAAGCCGATCAGGTCGTAGTCGAACATCGACTCCACCAGTCGCCGGTGATGCGGCAGCGTCACCAGCAGCTGCCGCGCGGGCCACGGCACATGCAGGAAGAAGCCGATCCGGTTCCGGATGCCGCGTCGCCGCAGGTCCCGGGCCAGCGGGATCATGTGATAGTCGTGGATCCAGACCACGTCGTCGGGCTGGATCAGGGGGGCCAGCACTTCGGCGAACCGGGCGTTGGTCCGCTCGTAGCCCTCGCCGTACGACCGCTCATAGGCGGTCAGGTCGACGCGGTGGTGGAACAGCGGCCACAGCGTCTTGTTGGCGTAGCCGTTATAGTATTCGTCGACGTCCTGCGCCTCGAGGTCCACCAGCGCCACGGTGACGCCGCCGCGATCCTCGATCTTCGCCTCCGGCTTCCACTCGGCGGTGGTTTCGCCCGACCAGCCGAACCACAGTCCGTCGAACTTCCTGAGCGCGGCCGACAGGGCCATGGCCAGCCCGCCCACGGAGCCGGCGGCCGGATCTTTCGGAGCCGACACCCGGTTCGACACCACGATCAGGCGGCCGGTCATCGCACGTCGGTCCACGACCGGCTGAGCAGGATGGCGCAGTTGATGATGCCGACCAGCGAATAGGTCTGCGGATAGTTGCCCCACAGCTCGTGGTCCGACAGCGAAATGTCCTCGCTGAGCAGGCCCGCATGCGTGCGCCGGCTCAGCATCTGCTCGAAGATCTCGCGCGCCTCGGCGTCGCGGCCGTTCTGGTGCAGGGCCTCGATGAACCAGAAGGTGCAGAAGTTGAAGGCCGTCTCCGGCTCGCCGAAATCGTCCGGCTCGACGTAGCGGAACAGGTACGGCCCTCTCTTCAGGTCGCGCTCGATCGCGTCGAACGTGGCGACCTGCCGCGGATCCCGGGCGTCGAGAAAGCCGAGATCGGTCATCTGCAGCAGGCTGGCGTCCAGCTCGCGGTTGCCGAAGCTGGCCGCGAACCGGCCCTCGTCCTCGACGAAGGCTTCGGCTTCGATCCGCTCGCGGATGATCTGCGCCCGCGCCCGCCAGAACTCGGCGCGGTCGACCAGTCCAAGATGCGTCGCGGCCTTGGCCAGCCGGTCGCAGGCCGCCCAGCACATGACCGAGGAGTAGGTGTGCACCCGGGCGATGGTCCGGAACTCCCACAGGCCGGCGTCGACCTGGTCGTGCATCTCGAAGGCCCGGTCGCCCACCTTCTCCAGCGCGCGGAAGTCGTCGATCGTCCCCGGCCGAAGCAGGCGCTGGTCGTAGAAGCTCTGCACCAGCGGCAGCACGATCTGGCCATAGACGTCGTGCTGCAGGTGTTCGCGCGCCTGATTGCCGACGCGCACGGGCTTCATGCCGCGATAGCCCTCGACGCTCTCCACCACGCGCTCGTCGATTTCGGCCTCCAGACCCACGCCATAGACCGGCTGCACGTGCCCGCCGCCGGAGTCGTCCACCAGGTTGCGCAGATAGCCCAGATAGTTCTCCAGGATGTCGACCGCGCCCAGCCGGTTCAGCGCCCGCACGACGTAGTAGGCGTCGCGGATCCAGCAGTAGCGGTAGTCCCAGTTCCGGCCGCTCTCGGGAAACTCCGGCACGGACGTGGTCAGCGCCGCGACGATGGCGCCCGTCTCCTCATAGGCGCACAGCTTCAGCGTGATGGCGGCGCGGATCACCGCCTCCTGCCAGTCCAGCGGCAGGTAGAGGCTGCGGACCCAGTCCTGCCAGTACACGACGGTGCGGTCGAGCGCCGCCTGCACCCCCGGGCCGACGTCCTGGTCGTAGCCCTCGTCCGGCCCGAAGAAGAAGGCCAGCGGCTTCTCCAGCCGGAAGGTGCGCTCGTTCAGCACGTGCGACACCGGACAGTCCGTCGTCAGGCGGAACGTCACGTCGGTGCACAGGTAGCGGATGTGGTTGGAGCCGGACGTGTGTTCCGCCCGTCGCGCCCCCCAGTCGGCCGAGGGGCGCAGGCGCACGCGCACGCGGGGCGCGCCTGACAGCGGCCGCAGCAGCCGTCCGAACGCCAGCGGCCGATACGTCCGGCTCAGCTTGGGATGGCGCGGCGCGAAGTCCAGCAGTTCCAGCGCGGCGCCGTCGGCGGCGGTCATGACGGTCCGCAGCACGGGCGTGTTGCGGACGTAGGCCTGCTCCACCTTGACGCAGCCTTCCATCTCCACGTCCCAGAAGCCGTGCTCCGGATCGGTGCCGTTCATCAGCGCCGAAAACACCGGATCGCCGTCGACCCTCGGCGCGCAGGCCCAGACGAAGCGGCCACGCCGGTCGACCAGCGCCGTGACCGCGCAGTTTCCGACGGGGGCGAGGTCCAGGTTCGGGGTCATGCGACGCGCACCCTTTCAAGCCAGTCCAGTACCTGCCCGACGCCTTCCAGCCCGTGCCGGGCCGCCGTGCGTCGCGACGATCCCACCAGCACGCCGAAGCCGCCCAGCGCCTCGGCCGCGCGGAAACCGTGTTCGTCCGTCAGGTCGTCGCCGACCATCACCGGAACGCTCCCCGCAAAGGGCGGTTCGGCCATGAAGGCCGTCAGGGCCGTGCCCTTGTCGGCGCCCGGCGTCTTCAGCTCCATGACCAGCTTGCCGGGTTGCAGCTTCAGGCCGGTCCGCTCTGCCAGATTTCGCGCCAGCGCCTCAGCCGCGTCGGCCTGCCGCGGGTCGCCGCGATAGTGCAGTCCGGCCGCGACTTCCTTGTCCTCGACCAGAAGTCCCGGCCGCTCCCGCGCGAAGGCCTGGAAGGCGGCCACGGCTTCGCGCACCCCTTCGTGCGGCTCCGCCTCGATGATCGCGCCGTCGGCCGTCCGGCGCGCGAGGCCGTGCACGCCCGAGGCCGGCACCACGGCCCGCTCGGCGATGCGGTCGATCTCTTCCAGCGGCCGGCCGCTGACGATGGCCACGCGCCCGTCCAGCCTCTGCGACAGGGCCCGCAGCACGCGGCTGCGTCGCGGGTCCGGCCCCACGGCGTCGGGGGTCGGGGCCAGCGGCGCCAGCACGCCGTCCAGATCCAGGAAAAGCGAGAGGCGCGGCAGGACGTCCGGCGGCGGCGGCAGGCGCGCGGCGAGACTTTCGGCGGCCGGCGCGCCGGCGTCGAGCGTGTCTTGCGGTATCCCCATGACGGTCCGCCAACGCCCCCTCACGGCCAAGGTTCCGAAAAACCGCCGGTCGCCGCCTCCGCGCGCGAGTTGTGCCGGGCGGCGCGATGGGCGAAACCGGAGACATGAACGACGCCGCCATGATCGACCGCGCCCGCGAGGTGGTCCGCCTGAACGTCTCGGCCCTGCAGGCGCTGGAGGCGTCGGTCGGCGACGCCCTTGCGCGGGCCGTCGAGGTGGTGCTGTCGCGGCCCGGCTATCTGATCGTCACCGGCATGGGCAAGTCCGGCCACATCGGCGGCAAGATCGCCGCCACGCTCGCCTCCACGGGCACCGCCAGCTTCTTCGTCCACCCCGCCGAAATGAGCCACGGCGATCTGGGCATGCTGCGCGACGACGTCACCCTGCTGGCGCTGTCGAACTCGGGGGAAAGCCGCGAGCTGCGCGATCCGCTGATCTTCTGTCGCCGGCGCGGCATTCCGGTCATCGGCATGACCCAGCGGCCCGACAGTTTCCTCTCCCGCAGCTCCACCGTCTGCTTGACCTTGCCGCAGGTGGCCGAGGCCTGTCCCAACGGGCTGGCGCCCACCACCTCGACCCTGATGAGTCTGGCGCTGGGCGACGCCCTGGCCATGGTGCTGATGGACCGGCGGGGCTTCACCGCCCAGGACTTCGGCCTGCACCATCCCGGCGGCAAGCTTGGCATGAGCTTGCAGTCAGTGCGCGACTGGATGGGCGACCGCCCGCCCCAGCCGGCCACGATCGCCGCCGACGCCGGCTTCGTTCAGGTCGTCTCGGCCATCACCGAGGGCCGCAAGGGCGCCGTCGCCGTGCTGAATCCCGACGGGACGCTGGGCGGCATCGTCACGGACGGCGACGTGCGCCGCGCCTTCTCGCGCGACGGCGACGTCAAGGCCCTGACGGCGGCCGAACTGATGAGCCCCCGGCCCAAGACGGTCCACCCGGACGCGCGCATGAGCGACGCCCTGGATCTGATGACCCAGAACCGCATCGCCACCCTGCTGGTGGTCGAGGACGCGCGGCCGGTCGCCATCATGCACGTGGCCGAGCTGATGCAGGCGGGTTACGTCAGCTGATGGCCCGCATCTGCGTCGACGGCTTCAACATCGGCCTGCGCAAGACGACCGGCATCGGCGCCTACGGCCGCAATCTGCTGAGCGCGCTCGAGGGCATGGGGCACGAGACCCAGGTCCTGTACGGCCCGCAGTCGAAGCCGTCGAAACGCCCTTTGTTCAACGAGATCGGCCTGATCGACGCGCGTGAAATCCGCGAAGGCGCGCTTGACCGCGTGACCGGCGTATTTTCAGGGCGCCTCGGCCGGACCGCCCGGGCCGTCGAGCCATCCGACGACGTGATCTGGCCCGCCCGCGGCGGCGGCCGCCCCCGGGCCCGGGCGTACTGGACCGCGTCGCGCCTGTTCACCACGGCCCAGCGCAATTTCGCCGGTCAGCGCCGCACCACGCGGCTGCGGTTCGCCGCGCACCCCACGGTCGGCGGTCCGGACGTCGTCCACTGGACCACGCCGCTGCCGTTGCACGCCACGGGCCGGGCAAACGTCCTGACGATCCACGATCTGATCCCGCTGCGCCTGCCGCATGTGACGCTGGACAACAAGCGCGCCTTCTTCCGCCTGTGCCGCGACGCCGCGCGCCGGGCCGACGCGATCGCCGTCGTTTCGGACGCCACCCGTGTCGACGTGGTGCGCCTGCTCGGCGTGCCGGAGGATAAGCTGGTCACCACCTGGCAATCGGTGGAGGTCCCCGCCCGCCTGCGCGATCGCACGGACGCCGACGTGTCCGCGGAGCTGACGTCGGCCTTCGACCTGGGCTGGAAGGACTACTGGCTGCACTGGGGCGCGATCGAGCCCAAGAAGAACCTCGGCCGCGTGGTCGAGGCCTATCTGACCTCCGGCTCGACCCGGCCCCTCGTGGTGGTCGGCGGCAAAGGCTGGCTCGACGAGGACGAGACGGCGCTGATGCATGCGCACCGGTCGCGCGGAAAGGCCCAGCGCAAGCGCATCCGCGTCTTCGACCACCTGCCCTTCTCCCTCCTCGTGTCGCTGATCCGTGGCGCGCGGGGGACGGTGTTCCCGTCGATCTATGAAGGGTTCGGATTGCCCGTGCTGGAATCCATGCTGCTGGACACCCCGGTGATCACCTCGAACGTCGCTTCGCTTCCGGAGGTGGCGGGAGACGCGGCGATCATGGTCGACCCCTATGACCCGGCCGCCATTTCGCGGGCCATCCGGGATCTGGACGCCGACGACGCCCTCGCCGACGACCTCGTCGCCCGCGGCAGGGTGCAGGCGGCGAAATTCAGCCCTGCGGCGCACCGGGCGCGGCTGCAGGACCTGTACGCCCGGGTTCTGTGACCCGCGTCCTGTTCGAGGTGGGGCGGCTGATCGGCCGTCGGGACCGGGCCGCGCCGACCGGCGTCGACCGGGTGTGCCTCGCCTACGACAGATGGCTGCGTGGCCTGAAGGGCGTGACCGTCGTTCCGGTGCACACGACCCGCCGCCGCATGACGGCGCTGGACCCGCGATGGGTCGGGGACCGCATCGCGGAGCTGGCCCATCGCTGGACGGGGGACGCATCCGCGGCGCCCTTGCCCGCCGAGACCCGGCTGATCCGCGCCCTGACGGGACCCCGCCCCTCACGCTCGTTGCTGGACGCGCCGACGGAGGTCGAAACCGGCCGGGGGCGCCGCACCGTCGAACGCCTGCTCCGCACCCGACCCCTGCCGGAGCCGAGGCGGGGCGACGTCTACGTCGACGTCGGCCACGCGCCGCTGGACGGCCCCTACGGATTGGCGCGTCTCAGGACACAGGGCGTTCGTCCCCTTGTCATGATCCACGACCTGATCCCGGTCTCTCATCCGGAGTTCTGCCGGCCCGGCGAAGGCCCGCGCCACCGGAGCCGCGTCCGGGCCGCCCTGACGCACGCGTCGGGCATCGTGGCCAACTCGGTCGCCACGGCGGAAGCGCTGGCGGCCTTCGCCGCACGCGAAAACGTCACGCCGCCGCGCCTCGTCGCCGCGCCGCTGGGTCTGGAGGCGCTGTTCGCAGGTCCGCGGTGGGCGCCGGGCGCCGCGCCGTACTTCGTCTGCGTCGGCACGCTGGAGGCGCGCAAGAACCTCGCCTTTCTGCTGACGGTCTGGCGCCGTCTGGCGGAGACCATGGGCGACGCCGCGCCGCGCCTTGCGCTGATCGGCCGCCACGGCTGGGAGAACGAGGCGGTTCTCGATCTGCTGGAGCGGTCGCCGCCGCTTCAGGGGCTGGTGCACCACGCCGCCGACCTGCCCGACGCCGCGCTGGCTCGCCTTATGACGGGCGCCCGCGCGGTTCTCGCCCCCTCCGCCGTCGAGGGATTCGACCTCCCGGCCCTCGAGGCGTTGTCGCTGGGCGTGCCCGTGATCGCTTCGGACATCGCCGCCCATCGCGAGCTGGCCAGGGGCGCGCGCCTGATCGATCCGCTCGACGGCCCCGGCTGGACCTCGGCGATCGCCTCGGCCTGTGCGGTCGTCAGTCCGCGGGCGATCTTCACGCCGCCGACATGGCCCGACCACTTCGCGGCGGTCGCCCCGCTGGCGGGCCTGCCGGAAGGCCGATAGGGTCGCGGCATGACGCGTCGCCTGTCCGCCCTCTGCGCCGCCCTGCTGCTCGCCGGCTGTTCCACCCTGCCGGCGGACGGGCCGTCGTCGCGCGCTTTGGACGCGGCGTCGGCCACCTATGCCATGGTCGAGCTGGACTATGCGACGACGCAGGCGCTTCGGCTGGTCGAGCCCGGCGAGGACGCGGGCCTCACGGGCGCGGACTTCGCAGGGCCGCTGGACCTGATCGGCGTCGACGACGTGCTCAGCGTCTCGATCTACGAGCCGTCCGGCGCCCTGTTCGGCGCGCGGGGCCCCGACGGCCGGGTGTCGGGCGGATCGGAGACCCTGTCGGCCACGGTCGATCGCGAGGGACGAATCGGCGTGCCCTTCGGCGGTCGCGTCGCCGTGGCCGGTCTGACCTCGTCCCAGGCCGCCGACGCCGTGCGGCGCGCCCTTCAGGGTCGGGTCGGATCACCGCAGGTCACCGTTTCCCTCGCCGAGCGGCCGTCCAACGGCGTCACCGTGCTGGGCGAGGTGCGCACGCCCGGCCGCGCGACCTTACGCACCGGCGCCAGTCGCGTTCTGGACGTGATCGCCTCGGCCGGCGGCGCCTCGCGCCCGGCGGAAGAGGTCGAGGTGCGCCTGCGTCGCGACGGCCGCGAATGGTCCGCCCCCCTGACGGCGGTCATGTCGCGGTTCGACGCCAACGTGCGGCTGGCCCCCGGCGACCAGCTGGCGCTGATCCACCGCCCGCGCCGGTTCTCGGCTTTCGGCGCCCTGGGCCAGGTCACCCAGCAGGACATGGGTCCGGGCGAGCTGACCCTCGCCGCCGCACTGGCCCGCACCGGCGGTCTGGCCCCCGACCGGGCCGACGCGCGTCAGGTGCTGGTGTTCCGCTTCGAGCGGCCGGAGATC
Organism: Brevundimonas sp.; assembly: GCF_035935935.1. GTDB lineage: Bacteria > Pseudomonadota > Alphaproteobacteria > Caulobacterales > Caulobacteraceae > Brevundimonas. Next base: position 41,083 of record NZ_DASYWO010000014.1, on the reverse strand, counting down.
GCGCGGGCGCTGGGCCTGTCCCAGCCCGTCTCGCCCCGCGGCGTGCCGGTGATCTACCGGCTGGACCTGTCGCGGCCGGACGGCCTGTTCGTCGCCCAGGAATTCGTCGTCCGACCCGACGACCTGATCTACGTGCCGCGTTCGGGCTCTGCGGAGCTTCGCGGCTTCTTCGAACTGGTCCAGAGCGTGACGCGCGTCGTCTACGACGTCTCGGTCACCGGCGCCGCGAACTTCGACTGAGATGAGCCTCTCCGCCGTGCTGGTCAGGCTGGCGGCGATCGAGGCCGAAGCGTTGTCGGCCTATGCGAGGCACGGCCTGCCGACGCGTCCGGGGCACTACCGCAAGGGTCCGCGGGCGAAGGCGTGGTCCCTTCTCGCCGCCGACCTGTCGCCGGAGGCGCGCTGGGCCGAGGTGCTGGCACGACCGCCGGAAAAGGGCTGGCGGCACGCGACGCTGGCCGATCTGGGCGCGATGGACGGGCGACCCGGGCCGCGCCGGGCCTCCGCGACGCTGAAGACCCTGGCCCGTCTCCGCGCGCGGCTGTCCTCCGGCGAACCGCTGACGCCCGAGGACCTGCTCGCCGCCCTGGAGCTGACTAGGGGGCCGTCCCGGTCGCGCGCATGACCGCGGCGCGCAGTTCGGGAATGCCGGTTCCCTTCTCCGACGAGGTCAGCAGGACCTCGGGATAGGCCGCGGGCCGTTTCGACACCGCCTTCAGCGTCGCCTCGGCGACCTTCTGACCCTCGTGCGGCTTGATCTTGTCGGCCTTCGTCAGGACGATCTGATAACTTACGGCCGACAGGTCCAGCGCGTCCAGCGCCTCGTCGTCGACCTTCTTCAGGCCGTGGCGCGCGTCGATCAGCAGATAGACCCGCTTCAGCGTCACCCGGCCCCGCAGATAGTCGCGGCCCAGGTTCTGGAAGCGCTTCACCTCGCCCTTCGACGCCTTGGCCCAGCCGTAGCCGGGCAGGTCGACCAGCCGCATCTTGCCGTCCAGGTCGAAGAAGTTGACCTCGCGCGTGCGGCCCGGCTCTGTGGAGGCGCGCGCCAGCTTGTGCATGCCGACCAGGGCGTTGATCAGGCTGGACTTGCCGACGTTCGACCGTCCGGCGAAGGCGATCTCCGGCAGGTCGGGATCGGGCAGTTGCTCGATCTTGGCGCAGCCCAGCACGAAGGTGGCCGGCCGGGCGAACAGGACGCGCGCGGCCTCGATCTCCGCCTCGCGCTCCGCCTGCTCCTCGGGCGTCACGCCGCCTTCTTCCGGATGTGCTTGTCGATGAAGCCGTCGATCGGATTGGGCGCCTTGAAGCGGTGCATGATCACGTACTGCTGCAGGATCGACAGGATGTTGTTCCAGATCCAGTAGACCAGCAGGCCCGCCGCGAACGGCGCCATGATGAAGGTGAAGACGAACGGCAGGAAGGCGAAGATCTGGCGCTGCACCGGGTCCGGCGGCGGCGGGTTCATCGCCTGCTGCAGCCACATGGTGAAGCCGTAGATGATGGCCAGAACGCCCAGGCCCAGCGCGCCGACCAGCAGGCCGCCGATCACCGGCGCCGACGCCGGATCCCAAGGGATCAGTCCGAACAGGGTCCAGATGTTCGACGGGTCGCGCGCCGACAGGTCCTGGATCCAGCCGAAGAAGGGCGCATGCCGCACCTCGATGGTCACGAACAGCACCTTGTACAGGGCGTAGAAGACCGGGATCTGGATCAGGATCGGCACACAGCCGGCCAGCGGATTGATCTTCTCGCGCTGATACAGGGCCATCAGCTCCTGCTGCTGCTTCTGCGCGTCGTTCCCGTGCTTTTTCTTGATCTCCTCCATTTTGGGCTGGAGGTTCCGCATCTTCGACAGGCTCTCATAGGCCTTGTTGGCCAGCGGGAAGAGCAGGATCTTGATGCAGACCGTCAGCGCCAGGATCGCCAGACCGACGTTGCCCAGAATGCCGTAGAAGAAGTCCAGCACGATCAGGATCGGCCGGGTCAGGAAGAACAGGAAGCCCCAGTCGATCGCATAGACGAACCGGGGCAGGCCCAGCTCCTTCTCATAGGCGCTCAGCACGTCGTTGACCTTGGCCCCTGCGAACAGCCGCTGCTCGTGGGTGATCTGCATGCCGGGCGAGACGGTGCGCTCGGCGCCCTGCATGGTCGCCGAATAGGTGTCGTAGGCGGCGCCGTCGCGGATGCGGAAGCCGGCGTCGATGCGCTCGTCCTGATCCGGGATCAGGGCCGCCAGCCAGTACTTGTCCGTGATGCCCAGCCAGCCGCCGACCGACTCCTCCTCCTCGATCGGCTTCTTGACCCAGGCGCCGTACTTCAGCTGCGTCGTGGTGTAGCCGTTGCCGTCGTCGCTGAAGGTGCCGATGGCCCCCTCGTGCAGGATCTGCTGCTTGCCCAGATCCGCCGGCACGCCCAGCCGCTCGACCCGGCCCCACGGGCGCAGGGTGATCGGCGCCGTGCCGAAATTGGCCACGGTGTCGCGCACGGTGAAGACGTAGCGGTCGTCGACCGAGATGCGGCGCGTGAAGCGCAGACCGGCGCCGTTGTCCCACGTCAGCGTCACGGGCGTCGTCGGGGTCAGGGTCGATCCCTCGGTCAGCCGCCACGGCGTCGCCGGTCCCGGCACGCCGCCGGCCACGTTCGCCCCGGTCCAGCCGAACAGGGCCTGATAGGCGTGGTTCATGCCCTGCGGACGGAACAGCTCGACCGGCTGGGAGTCCGCCGCGATCGTCTCGCGGTAGCGCGTCAGATACAGGTCGTCGACGCGCGCGCCGATCAGCGAGATCGATCCGCTGAGCGTCGGCGTGCGGACGATCACCCGCTCCGACCGCTGGCCCGTCACGGCGTCGGTCGCCAGGGCCTGGCTCCGGTCGACCACCACGGGACGCGGCGTGGCCGTGGAGGCGTCGCCCGGTTCACCGGTCGCGACGGGCGCGCCGTCCGGCGTCACCGCGGCGGAGGCGGTCGCCTCGCGCTGCGCCTGCTGGGCGGCCTTGCGGCGCTCCGCCTGCGGCCCCAGCACCAGCATCTGGTAGCCGATCAGGAAGATCGCCGTGACGACCACGAAGATGATCGTGTTGCGGCCGTTGTCGTCTCTCATGAGGTCAGGCGTCCTGCTCGGGCGATGAGGGCGGCGCGGCGGGCGCGCGGTCCGGGGCCGGGGTCGGCCGCGGGGTCGCCAGCCTTGTAAGGGCGGAACTCAGGTCGTCAAGCAAACGGGTCCAGTCCCTGTCGGCCGTGCCCATGCGGGCCACCAGCACATAGTCGCTGCCGGGGGCCGCCAACAGGGGCAGCAGCCTCCGCGCCGCCTCCCTCAGCCGCCGCTTGGCCCGGTTGCGCACCACCGCGCCGCCGACCTTCCGCGTGGCGGTGAAGCCGACGCCCACGGCCGGATCGCCGTCGGCCCGTTCCAGACGCTGGACCACCACGGCGCCGCGCGCTTCGGAACGGCCTTTGGCGGCCGCCAGAAACTGGGGCCGCCGCGTCAGGCGTCGGATTGTCAGGGGTTCGTCCATCGATCCTCCCCCTGCGGGAGAGGGGTCAGGCCGCTCAGGCCGTCAGGCGCTTGCGGCCCTTGGCGCGACGGCGCGCGACGATCTTCTGGCCATTCTTGGTGGCCATGCGCGCGCGGAAGCCGTGACGGCGCTTGCGCACGAGTCGGGACGGCTGATAGGTCCGCTTCACGGTCGGCTCCAGAAACAAGTGGGCGGGCGGAACATTCGTAACGAGCGTCCGCCGCGGGAGGCGGGCGTATAGGGCCATCGGGGCGCGCCTGTCAACGCCGCGGCCCCATCGGTTCCAGGAGATCGCGCAGCGGAATGGCCAGGGTTCGTCGGTTTCTGCCCCTGCTGATCCTGCTGGCCGCCCTGGCGCTGGTCTTCGCCATGGGCTGGAACCGGTATCTGTCGCTGGACACGGTGCGCGACCACGGGACCTTCCTGCGCGCCTTCGTCGCCGACAACTACGCGCTCTCGCTGCTGCTCCTCATCCTGATCTTCGCCGCCCTGACGGCCAGCGTGGTGCCGGGCGTGGTCTTCGTCACGGTCACCGCCGGCTATCTGTTCGGGCCGTGGGTCGGCGGGGTCGCCACGGCCTTCGCAGCCACCCTGGGCGCGCTGGGCGTCTACGCCGTCGGCCGGACGGCGCTGGGCGAGGGCTTTCGCCGCAAGGCCCGCGAGGCCGACGCCGGACTTATGAAGAAGATCTGCGACGGGGTGGACCGCGACGCCTTCTGGTACGTGCTGGTCGCCCGCCTGGTCGTCAGCGTGCCCTTCCACCTGATCAACGTCGCCGCCGGACTGGTCGCGGCGCCGATCCGCCCCTACGCCCTGGCCACCTTCATCGGCCTGCTGCCCGCGCACGTGATCTACTGCTGGATCGGCTCGGGCCTGAACGAGGTGCTGGCCGACAACCCGGATCCCGACCTGGCCGCGCTGTTCGGCGAGTTCATGTGGCCGCTGCTGGGAGTGGCCTTCCTCTCCATTCTCCTGCCCCTGATCCTGAAGCTGGCGCAACGGGCCCGCGGCGGCCGCGAGGCGTCATGACCGCCGCGGAGCTCCTCGCCCGGATCCGGTCGCGCTGGCCCGTGCGCCGCGCGGGCCGCCGGGGGCTGGCGTGGCGCCTGTTGCTGCTGACCGCCGCCTTCACCCTCGGCGTGGAGATCCTGATCGTCGCCCCCGGCGCCGCCAGCTTCCACGAGCGATGGCTTCTGGATCGCTTGCAGGCCGCCGAACTGGCCTCGGTCGGCGTCGAGGCCCTGCCCTATTCCATGGTCGAGGACGAGACGGCCGAGGAGCTGCTGCGGATCGGCGGGGTGCAGGCCGTGGTCGTCGGCGAGCAGGGCGTCCGCCGCCTCCTGCTCCAGGCGCCCAACCTGCCGCGCGCGCCCGACCTCATCGACCTGCGCCGCCGCGGCACCGTCGCGCGCCTCAGCGACCCCTGGCGCACCCTGTTCGGCCACCCGGACCGGTCGCTGAGGGTGCAGGCGCGTCCCCGCTACCGCTCGGGCGACTACGTCGAGATCCTCGCCCCGGCGGAGCCGCTGAAGCGCGAGCTTGCGGCCTATCTGGCCAACAGCCTGCTGCTGTCCCTGCTGCTGTCGATCGTGGCGGGCGGCCTGCTCTATCTCGGCCTCGCCTTCCTCGTGCTGCGCCCCCTGCAGCGGGTCACCCAGTCGATCGAGGCCTTCGCCGACGACCCCGAGCGACGCCCGTCCGCGCCGTCCGACCGCGACGACGAGATCGGTCAGGTCGAGCGCGAACTGGCCCGGATGCAGGAGGAGGTGCGTCAATCGTTGCGCAGCCGCGCGCGCCTGGCGGCCCTCGGCGAGGCCGTGGCCAAGATCAATCATGACCTGCGCAACATGCTGACCTCGGCCCAGATCGCCTCCGAGCGGCTCTCGACCTCGTCGGATCCACAGGTGGCCAAGGCCGTCCCCCGGCTTGAGCGGGCGCTGGGACGCGCCGCCGCCCTGACGCGCAACGTGCTGGACTACGGCAAGTCGGAAGAGCCGGCCGCGCGTCCGCACCGCATGGCCCTCGCCCCCGCAGTCTCGGTCGCCGCCGAGGACGCCGGGCTGGGCGACGGCGTCAAGCTGAGCCGGTCCATCCCCGCGCGCTTCACGGTCAACGCCGACCCGGACCAGCTGAACCGCGTTCTGGTGAACCTCTTCCGCAACGCCCGTCAGGCCATCGAGGGCGACGCGGCGCGCAAGGCGTCCGGCCGCGGACCGGGCCGCGTGCGCGTCACGGCCGAAACCCGCGACGGCCTGTCCGTGATCCGCATCGCCGACGACGGCCCCGGCATCCCCGAGCGGGTGCGCGCCCGGTTGTTCCAGCCCTTCGTCTCCGGCGCGGGGCCCGAGGGCACGGGCCTGGGCCTGTCCATCGCCCGCGAGCTGGCGGTCGGCCACGGCGGCGACCTGAGACTGGTCGAGAGCGGTCCGGACGGCACCGTTTTTGAACTGGCCCTGCCGTTGTGAGTTTTCGCTCCATCGGCCGGCGTGCGCCGGCGTGTCGATGGAGGAAATTCCATGCGTACCGTGATCGTCGCCGCGGCCCTCGCCGCCTTCGCCGCTCCCGCCCTGGCCCAGGATCCGACCGATCCGAACGGCGACAAGCGCACCCACGAACTGAACGCCGAGGTCGCCGCGCGCCTGAAGGCGCAGGACGAGGCCGAGGCCCGCGCCATGGCGGAATATCGCGCGGCCCAGGCCAAATACGAGTCCGACATGGCCGCGCACCGCGCCGCCACCGCGCGCTACGAAGCCTGCGTCGCCGGCGACCAGACCGCCTGCGGGCCCACGTCCGGCTCGTGATTGATCGGAGGGCGTGAGGGGCCTAGAGGCCCGTCATGTCCTCTTCCGACCTTGCCGCCCAGCCGTCCGGCCCGCCCGTCGGGCGCGTCATCGCCATGCCGGCCGACACCAACCCCGAAGGCGACATCTTCGGGGGCTGGCTGCTGGCGCACATGGACCTCGCCGGCGCCACGCCCGCCTTCGAGCGGGCGCAGGGCCGCTGCGTCACCGTGGCCGTCGACGCCATGGTGTTTCACCAGCCCGTGGCCGTCGGCGACGAGGTGTCCATCCACGCCCGCGTCGTCTCCACCGGCCGGACCTCGATCCGCGTCCACGTCGAGGCGTGGAAGCGGTCGCGCGGTCAGGCGCACGCCCAGTCCATGCGGGTGACCGAGGGCGTCTTCACCTACGTCGCCATAGACGGTGAGCGCCGTCCGCGCGTCCTGCCGGAGATCACCGCGTGAGTGTGGTGATCCTTACGCCCGACCCCGGCGATCCGTCATATGCCGGCCAATGGCCGGAGGTGCTGGCCCGTCATCAGACGGCGCTGGCGACGGAAGGCGTGCAGTCGCGCGCCGAACCCTGGACCGACCACGTCGAAAGCGGCGGGGTCCTCGCCGACGCCCCGCTGGTGCTGCCGCTTGTGGCCTGGGGCTATCACCGCGACCACGCCCGCTGACCGCCGCCTGCGCCGCCTGGGCCCGCGACGGGGTGCGCATGTTCAATCCGCCGGGCGTGCTGGGCTGGAACTCCGACAAATCCTACCTCGGGCGCCTCGCCGACCGCGGCGTGCCGATCCCGCCGACGATCTGGACCGACGCCCCGACGCGGTCCGACGTCGACTCCGCCTTCGACCGGTTCGGGACGGATCAGGTGGTGGTGAAGCCCCGCGTCTCCGGAGGCGCGTGGAAAACCTTGCGCCTGTCCCGTGGCCAGCCCCTGACCGGCGCACCGGACGGTCCGTCGCTGATCCAGCCCTATCTCCCCTCAATCGTGACCGACGGCGAGACCAGCCTGCTGTTCTTCGGCCGCCGCTTCAGCCACGCGGTGCGCAAGACGCCCGTCCCGGGCGACTTCCGCATCCAGGTCCAGTTCGGCGGCCGTTACGAGAGCGTCGCGCCGCCCCCCGAGGCGCTGGCGTTGGCCGAGGCCGTGCTGGCCGGGATCGACGAGGACCTGCTCTACGCCCGCATCGACCTGGCCCGCGACGCCGACGGCGGATGGCTGCTGATGGAGGCGGAGCTGATCGAACCGGACCTCTACCTCGCCCAGGCCCCGGACGGCGGCGCGGCCTTCGCGCGGGCGGTCAGGGGACGCCTCTAGGCCGGCAGTTCCACGAACTCCCCCCGGCTCGGACACAGGTCCGAGATCACGCAGGCCCCGCACTTCGGCCGCCGCGCCAGACAGGTGTAACGCCCGTGCAGGATCAGCCAGTGGTGCGCCTTCGGCAGCCAGCGCTCCGGCACCACCCTGTGCAACTGCGCCTCCACCTTGTCCGGGGTCGCGGCGTTCGCCAGCCCCAGGCGGTGCGACACGCGGAACACGTGGGTGTCCACGGCGATGGCGGGCTCGATGCCCAGTTCGTTCAGCACCACGCTGGCGGTCTTTCGCCCCACGCCCGGCAGGGCCTGCAGATCGTCCCGGTTCAGCGGCACCCGGCCCCCGTGCCTCTCCAGCACGATCCGGCTCAGGGCGACGACGTTCCGCGCCTTGTTCCGGTACAGGCCGATCGAGGCGATGAAGGGGATCAGCCCCGCCTCGCCCAGCGCCAGCATCTTCTGCGGCGTGTCGGCCACGGCGAACAGCTTCGCGGTGGCCCTGTTCACCGATACGTCCGTCGCCTGCGCCGACAACGCGACCGCCACCACCAGGGTGAAGGGATCGGTGAAGTCCAGTTCGGTCTTCGGCTCCGGCATCACCGCCGACAGACGTTCGAAGATCGCCTCGACCCGGTCCTCGTCCGGCGGCCATCCCAGCCGGCGCGGCGCGGACTTGGGCGTCTTCGACCTGCGGGGACGATCCGCCGGAGCCGTCATGCGTCGACGCCCAGAGCCGCCAGCGCCTCACGGGCGGCGCGCTCGCCCTCCAGCCACGCGCCGTGCGCCGTGCCGTAGAAGTCCAGGGAAGTCGCCTCTCCGGCCACGAAGATCCGATCCTCGACCGGCCGCGCCAGCGCCTGGCGGGCTCCCGCGCGCCCCGGCAGCACATGCGAATACGACCCGCGCGACCACGGCGCCGCGCCCCATCGCGTCTCCGCCAGCAGCGTCAGCCGCTTGCGCATGTCCGAGCCGAGCAGCGCGACCAGCTCGTCGACCGCGAAGGCGAAGCCCGCGCCCGGCCCTTCGGCCTCCAGTCCCCGCGCCAGCTCCCCGCCCAGATAGGTCTCGATCATCGACCGCCCGAACGGCCGCAGGTGATGCCCGCCCGTGTCCCGGGTGTCGGCGCGCCCCCACAGCTGCGAATCCGGCGGAAAGTCCTCCGCGCCCGTCACCGCCATCTGCACCTTGTCCGCCAGCCCCAGCGGCGTCCCGTCGGCCGCCTCCAGCAGCTCCCGCAGAGGCGGGTCGATCCGCGGCGTCTCCGCCGCGATCAGCGCCGTCGGCACGGTCAGGATCACCGCCCGTGCCATGATCGTGCCGCGCCTCGTCTCCAGCGCCAGCGGCGCCGCGCTCCGGTCGATCCGCGTCACGGCGCAGTCGAGGATCACCGGAAGGCCCGTGCCCAGCCCGGTCACCAGCCGCCCGTAGCCCTCCACCACCCGCCAGTTCACCCCGGTGTCGCGATAGGCGTCGTAGTCCTGCGTCTCGACCTGATCGAACGGGGCGCCGTTCAGGGCGCCGGAGATGGCGTCCATCCGCGCGTTCCAGCGACAATCCGCCTCGAACCACCGCGACGCCGGCCCCGTCTCGCCACGCGAAGCCGCCTCGGCCAGGCGATCCTCGAAGGCGCCGAACGCGCGGCCGAACTCGCCCTGTTCGGCCTCGGTCATCTCGTGGTTGAAGGCCTGCCGCTCCCACGGCGGCGGCGTGCGGTCGATCGTCAGCCCTTCGGCCTCGACGCGCGCCGCCAACGGGTTTTCGTCGGCCGAATGCAGCCAGCCGCAGCCCAGGTCGACGCCGTGTCCACCCCGGTCCATCGTCAGCGCCCGCCCGCCGATCCGGCGCCGCGCCTCCAGAACGGCCACGCTCAACGGTCGATTCGCCAGCACGCGTGCCGCCGCGATCCCCGCCGCCCCGGCGCCGACCACGGCGACGTCGACTTCGGCGGGAAGTTCAGCGGCCATTGCGGTGATGTCGGGCGCCTGTCCTTCGCGGGCAAGGGGGTCTAGGAACCGGCGCAGTTTCGCGGAGCGTCCCCATGCTGATTCACTTCTCCTCCTGGCCCGAGATCGACGCACGGCTGAAGACGACGAAGACCGTCGTCGTGCCCATCGGCTCCAACGAGCAGCACGGCCCGACCGGCCTGCTCGGCACCGACTGGATGTGCCCCGAGATCATCGCCCACGCGGCCGAGGCGTCGGACGAGAGCCTGATCGTCGCCCCGACCTTCAACATCGGCATGGCCCAGCACCATCTGGCCTTTCCGGGCACCATCTCGTTCCGCCCGTCCACCTTCATGGCGGCCATCACCGACTGGACGCATTCGCTGGCCCGCCACGGCTTCGAACGGATCTATTTCCTGAACGGCCACGGCGGCAACGTCGCCACCATCGAGGCGACGTTCGCCGAGATCTACGCGGAATGGAGCTTCGCGGCGGAACGCACCGACTTCGCCCTGAAGCTGCGCAACTGGTGGGACCTGCCGGGCGTCACCGCCCTGTGCAACCGCCTGTTCCCGACCGGCCACGGCATGCACGCCACCCCTTCCGAGATCGCGGTGACGCAGGCGGCCTGGCCCGACCGCATCAAGACCGCGCCGGAGATGACGCCGAAGATCGCCCCCGTCGGCCCGATCCGCGACGCGCTGGACTACCGCGCCCGCTTTCCCGACGGCCGCATCGGCTCGGATCCTACGCTGGCGTCGCCCGAACTGGGCCAGACCATCATCGACGCCGCCGTCCCCGCCCTGCTCAGGGACTTGGCCGACTTCTCGGCCGAGGCCTTGCCGGGCGTCTGAAACGGGCGCACCTGTGGCGCATGAGCCCTTCCCGCCGCGCCGAACGCTCCAGCCTGCGCCTGATCAAGGGCGCACAGGAAACGGCGCACGCCGCGCATGAGGTCGTGGTCGCCCGGCTTGCGCTGGCCCGATCGGGGCGGCTGAACGTCGACGAGGCCGCCCTGATGGGCATGGAAAAACTGCAGGCCCTGGGCGAGGGCGCCGCCGACGCGGGCCGCATCCTGTCCGCCGCCGGCGACCGCGCCGCGCGCGACGCGACGCAGGAGGCGAAGCTGGCGCTGGACGCCTGGACCCGCGCCTCGACCGATCCGTCCGGCGCCGTGGCCGTGCAGGCGGCATGGCTGATGGGCGGTTGGTTGCGCGCGGCGGACGCCGCCACCGCCTTCACCGCCTCCATGCTCGAGGCCCAGGCCGCCGCGCTGGAGCCCGTCCGCCGCGTCGCCGTGGCCAATGCGAAGCGGCTGAAGCGCTGACCGGATCAGCGCGCCGCGCGCCACTCGACAAGCATCATTATGGCCGCTGCGAGGATCAATCCAGCGAGACACGCGAGCGCGACGACCGAGCCAGCGCTCATTAGGCGAAGATAACTGGCCATAAGCGTCGCCAAGCTCACCGAAGTCAGTGCGATGGCCGCAGCGGACGCCGCCGCGATGCGGCGATTGAGAAGCAGCCCCTCAATGTCGGCGCGCGAAAGGCGATCCAGAAGCCGCTTCTCGCGGCGATCCTGTCGTTTGACGCTCTCTCCGGCCATGCCCAATATGATGAGCAGGAAGGGGACCTGACCAAAATCGCGGAAGGCCAGCGACAGTAGATACGTCGCTATCCCCGACGCGCCGAGGAGCGCGGGCCACCTTCTCATCCAAATAATCGCCCACATCTCCGTCCCGCCCTCACGTGGTCACGCCGTCCTGATCACCCCACCCGTCACCTGAACCGGCCATGGCGTCAGCCGCCCGCCCGCGCAGGGTCCGCCGACGCACAGGCCGCTCAACGGCTCGAAGACCGCGCCGTGCCAGCCGCACAGGATCAGCTGGCCGTCCGGCGTCAGATAACGGTCCAGCTCCAGCGCCAGCGGATGCCCGGCGTGCGGGCACCGGTCGACGTAGCCCGCCACCTGCCCGTCCTTCCTCACGACGAAGCCGTGGAAGAAGGCCTCGCCGATCTGAAGGACCAGCGACCGCGCACCCGGGTCCGGCAGATCCGCCTCGACGCACAGCGGCACCCCGGGCGGCGTCTTCCACACGCGCCGCCGGGCCACGGCCTCCGGCGTCCCCTCGCTCACGCGTTCTCGGCCTTCAGCGGTCGCGACAGCAGCTGGTCGATGGCCTGCAGGGAGGTGATTTCGGCCCTCAGCAGCCGGTCGACGGCGGTGCAGATCGGCATCTCGACGCCCAGCGCGTCGGACAGGGCGCGCACCGCCGGCGCGCTCTCCATGCCTTCGGCCACGCTGCGCTTGCCCGCCAGCGCCTGCTGCAGGGTCTGCCCCTGGCCCAGCGCCAGGCCCAGGCTCATGTTGCGTGACTGGGGGCTGGAGCAGGTAAGCACCAGGTCTCCCAGACCGCACAGGCCCGCCACCGTCTCCGCCTGTCCGCCCAGGGCCACGCCCAGCCGGGTCATCTCCACGAAGCCCCTTGTGATCAGCGCCGCGTGCGCGCTGCGACCCAGCTTCATGCCCTCCGACACGCCGCAGGCGATGGCCAGAACGTTTTTGACCGCGCCGCCGACCTCGGCCCCGATCAGGTCGTCGGCCAGATAGGGGCGGAAGTGGGGGGCGCTCAGCGCCTGCATCAGATCCTCGCCCAGCGCCGTGTCCGCGCACGCCAGCGTCACCGCCGTCGGCAGGCCGCGCGCCACCTCGGCCGCGAAACTGGGGCCCGACAGCACCGCGATCGGCGCCTCGGGCAGGGCCTGCGCCGCCACGTCGGTCATCAGCGCCAGCGACCCGCGCTCGACGCCCTTGGAGCACAGGACCACGGGCACGCCGGGCCGCCAGTGCGGGCGATAGGCCTCCAGCGTTCCGCGCATGTGCTGCGCCGGCGGCACCGCCAGGATCAGGTCGCACCCGGCCAGATCGGCCAGATCGCCCACCGCGCGCACCCCCGGCTCCAGCTTGACGCCCGGCAGAAAGGCTTCGTTCTCGCCCCGCGCGGCGACGCTCTCGACCACCTCGGCCTCGCGCGCTTGCAGGATCACGTCCATGCCCGCGCGCGCGCACACCTGCGCCAGAGCCGTGCCCCAGGCGCCCGCGCCGATCACGCCCGCCGTGCGAAACCTCATGCCTTGGCTCCCTTTCGGCCCGCGACGTGCATCGGATCGGCCAGAGCGGCCGCCTCGTCCAGAGGCCACCGCGGCCGCGCCGGCGCATCCAGTGCGGAAGTCAGACCCAGCGCCAGTCGTTCCGCCCCCGCCAGCGCGATCATCGCCGCATTGTCGGTGCAATAGGCCAGCGGCGGCGCCAGGAAGCGGAATCCCCGCTTCGCCGCGGCCTGTTCCAGCCCGGCGCGCACGGCCCTGTTGGCCGCCACGCCGCCGGCGACGACGAAGACCCGCTCCGCCCCGCCGGCCGCCGCGGCCCAGCCGTCCATCGCCCGGCCGGACCGTTCCACCAGCTGCCGCACGATCGCCGCCTGCACCGCCGCGGCAAGATCGGCGCGCTCGGCGTCGGTCGTCAGCGTCTGCGCGATCCGCGCCGCCGCCGTCTTCAGGCCGGAGAAGGAGAAGTCGCAGTCCTTGCGGCCCAGAAGCGCCCGCGGCAGCTCATACCGGCTCGCGTCGCCTGCCGCGGCGGCTCGCTCCAGCGCCGGTCCGCCGGGGTAGCCCAGCCCCATGGACTTCGCGATCTTGTCGAAGGCCTCGCCGGCGGCGTCGTCGATCGTCGCGCCGATCCGCCGCACCTCGCCCACCCCGCGCACGTCCAGCAGCTGGCAATGCCCGCCCGACACCAGCAGCAGCAGGAAGGGATAGGCGATCGGCTCCGTCAACCGCGCCGACACGGCGTGCCCCTCCAGATGGTTCACCGCCACCAGCGGCAGGCCGCGCGCCAGCGCCGCGCCCTTGGCCCAGCTCAAGCCGACCATGACGCCGCCGATCAGGCCGGGCCCCGCCGTCGCCGCCACCCCGTCGATCGCGCGCCAGTCGACCGCCGCCTCGGTGAGGGCGCGCCGCGCCACGCCGTCGATCGCCTCGACGTGGCTGCGCGCCGCGATCTCGGGCACGACGCCGCCATAGGCCGCATGATCGTCGATCTGGCTGTGCACCACGCTGGACAGGACCTCGGTCCGGCCGTCCGGCGACAGGCGCACGACCGCCGCGGCCGTCTCGTCGCAGCTCGTTTCCAGCCCCAGCACGGTCAGCGCCTCGGTTGCCGGGTCCGAACCCCTGCTGTAGGGCGGGCGTCCACTCATGGGGTCCGAGGTAAAGACCCGCAGGCACAGGCGCAACGGCGATGGACCGCCCGATCCGCATCGGCACCCGCAAAAGCCGGCTGGCGCTGGCCCAGTCCGGCATGGTCCGGGACGCCGTCGCCCGCACCCTCGGCGCCGCGCCGGGCGAGGAGGAGCAGTTCGCCGTCCTCGTCCCCATCGTCACCGAGGGCGACCGCATCCAGGACCGCCGTCTCATGGAAATCGGCGGCAAGGCCCTGTTCACGCGTGAGCTGGAGGAGTGCCTGCAGGACGGCCGTCTCGACCTCGCCGTGCATTCCATGAAGGACGTCCCGGCCGACATGCCGGGCGGGCTGACGCTGGCCGCGGTTCCCGAACGCGAGGACGCCCGCGACGCCTTCCTCGGCCGCGACGCGCGCCGCCTGATCGACCTGCCGCACGGCGCCCGGCTCGGCACCGCCTCGCTGCGGCGTCAGGCCCAGTGCCTCGCCCTGCGTCCGGACCTGACCATCGACATGCTGCGCGGCAACGTCGACACCCGCATGCGCCGCCTCGCCGAGGGCGACTTCGACGCCATCCTGCTGGCCGTGGCCGGTCTGTCGCGGCTGGGCATGGCGGACGCCATCCATGAGCGCCTTTCGCTGGACGACTTCCCGCCCGCGCCGGGTCAGGGCGCGCTGGCCCTGCAGGCCCGCCTCGACGTGGCGGAGTCGGACTGGCTGGTCGCTCAGGATCACGCCCCCACGCGCCTGTCCGTCGAGGCCGAACGCGGGGCCATGGCGGTTCTGGAAGGGTCTTGCCGCACCGCCGTGGCCGCGCACGGGGTCTGGTCCGGCGACGTGCTGACCCTGACCGTCGAATGGCTGTCCCCCGACGGCCGCCGCCGCGTCCGGCGGGCCGCTTCGGCCGCCCCGACCGACGGCGAGGAGGCGCGCGCCCTCGGCCTCGACCTCGGCGCCCAGGTCAGGGCCGAGGTCGGCCCCGACCTCGTGCCCTGAGGCCGTGCGCGTCTGGATCACCCGCACCGAGCCCGGCGCCGCCCGCACCGCCCGCGCCGTCGCCGACCTGGGACATGTGCCGGTCGTGGCGCCCGTCCTCGAGGTTCACGACCTCCCCGGCCCGGTTCCGCCGCACGAGGCCGTGGCCTTCACCAGCCCCAACGCGGTCGCCGCCTTCGCCCGGCTCAGCGGCGCGCGGTCGGCCCGTGTCTTCGCCGTGGGCGACGCCACCGCCCGGGCCGCGGCGGAGGCCGGCTTCGCCGACGTCGCCTCGGCCGCGGGCGACGGGCATGCCCTGGCCGCCCTGATCGCCGCCGACCCGCCCGGAGCCCTGCTCTGGCCCCGCGCCGCCGAACCGGCCTTCGATCTGGCCTCAGCCCTGACCGGCGTGGTCGAGGTGCGCGCGGCGCCGGTCTACGAGACGCGACCCGTCGATCCCTTGGCGGCGCCCGACTTCGACCTCGTTCTGGTGCACTCGCCGCGCGCCGCCCGCGTGCTGGCCGCAGGCCTGTCGCCTGACGCCGCTCAAGGCCGCCGGCTGGCCGCCATCTCCGCCGCCGCAGCCGCGCCGCTCGGGGCCCTGCCGTGGGCCGCGCTGCACGTCGCGGCGCACCCCGACGAAGCCCATCTTCTGGCCCCGCTTGGCAAGCCCCCGCCCGCCGTGTAAAGGCGCGCCTCCGGGCCGCTTTAGCTCAGCCGGTAGAGCACCTCATTCGTAATGAGGGGGTCGCGTGTTCGAGTCACGCAAGCGGCACCACCTTTCCCCTCCCCCGCCGTCCGCGCGCCGCGATAATCTTTTTGCAGCGCGGCGCGTTCTATGCTGCCCTGCCGCAAAGGCGGGGGCCGCTTCAGGACTGGCATGCTGTATACTCTTCACGAGCTCGCCTACTACGGGGCGACGCCGTTCCGGCTGGGGGCCCAGGCCGCCCGAAGCTTCTGGACCCATCCCTTCAACCCGGCCGCCGACACCCTGATGGGCCGCTCCGCCGCGGCCGCCGCCGAGGTGTTCGAGCACCTGACCCGGCGCTACGGCAAGCCGGCCTGGGGGCTGGACGTCGTGCCGGTGAACGGCGTGGACGTGCGGGTGACGGAGGAGACCGTCTGGACCTCGCCGTGGTGCCGCCTGATCCGCTTCGTCCGGAACCCTGAGGACCTGAAGGCGGCGGGCAAGCCGGTCGACGCCCCGCGCGTGCTGATCGTCGCGCCGCTGTCCGGCCACTACGCCACCCTGCTGCGCGGCACCGTCGAGGCCTTCATCCAGGACCACGAAGTCCACGTCACCGACTGGGTCAACGCCCGGCAGGTGCCGATGCTGGAAGGCCGTTTCGACTTCCACGACTACATCGACCACGTCCGGACCATGCTGGGTCAGCTGGGCACCGGCGCTCACGTCGTCGGCGTCTGCCAGCCGGGCCCGCCGGTGCTGGCCGCGGTCGCCTGCATGGCCATGGACGACGACCCGAACCGCCCGGCGTCGATGACCTTCATGGGTTCGCCCATCGACGCGCGCCTGTCGCCCACGGTGACCAACCGGCTGGCCGAGCAGAAGCCCTTCACATGGTTCCGCTCGAACATGATTCACACCGTGCCCCTGCCCTATCCGGGCGCAGGGCGTCGGGTCTATCCGGGTTTCGTCCAGCTCTACAGCTTCATGTCGATGAACGAGGACCGCCACGTCGACGCCCACCGCGACTATTTCGACGGTCTGGTGCGCGGCGACGGCGACGCCACGGACAAGCACGAGGAATTCTACGACGAGTACCTGTCCGTCCTCGACCTGACGGAGGAGTTCTACCTCCAGACCATCGACATCGTGTTCCAGCAGCATCTGCTGGCCCGCGGCCTGCTGGACCATCGCGGACGCCGGGTCGATCTGACGGCGATCAGCGACGTCGGCCTGATGACGGTCGAGGGCGAGAAGGACGACATCTCCGGCGTCGGCCAGACCCAGGCCGCGCACGGCCTGTGCACGGCCATCCCCGAGACCCGGCGCGAGCTGTATGTGAACCCCGACGTCGGCCACTACGGCGTCTTCAACGGCCGCCGCTTCCGCGACGACATCTATCCGCGCGTGCGCGACTTCATCGCCCGCAACCAGGCGATCCATGACGCAGTTCCACAACGGCGCGCGGCTGCGGCTTGAGCGGCCGGGCGGCGGCGAGCCGCTGACCCTGCGCCTGTCCGTCAACGCCCGCGCGCGCCGCCTGTCGGTGCGCATCGACGCCCGCGCGGGAGAGGCCGTGGTCGTGGCGCCCAGCCTGCGCACCCTGCCCCAGGCCGTCGACTTCGCCCGCACCCGCGCCCTGTGGATCGCCGAGCGGCTGACGGCGCGCCCGCAGACCACGCCGCTGTCGCCCGGCCAGGAGATCCTGCTGGCCGGCCGCGCCGTCCGGCTGGAGGCGACGGGCGCCGCCGCCGCGGCGCGTCTGGTCGACACCGACGCCGGCCCCGTGCTGCGCGCGGGCGGCGACGGCGAGGCCTTCTCCCGCCGCGTGCTGAACTGGCTTCGGGCCGAAGCCCGTCGCCGTCTGACGGACCGCACCGAGGTCCATCGCGCCGCCCTGGGTCAGGCGCCTGTCCGCGTCTCGATCACCGACTCGCGCACCCGCTGGGGCTCATGCAGCCCGCACAACCGGTCGATCCGCTACAGCTGGCGCGTGGTCATGGCCCCCGAGGCGGTGCTCGACTATCTGGCCGCCCACGAGGTGGCGCACCTCGTCCACGCCGACCACAGTCCGGCCTACTGGTCGGTGGTCGAGCGGCTGATCGGCGATCACCGGCCGCACCGGCGGTGGCTCAGGTCCCACGGCGCGGCCCTGCACGCCGTGGGGTGAGCGTCAGAAGAACAGCGGCTCGGACTTCTTCTCGGGCGCCGGCTGGGTTTCGGGGCGGCGCGGCTCGACGGGCTGCGGGGTGGTCGGACGCACCACCGGCCGGTCGACCGGTGGGACCGCGGGCTCCGGCGTCGACGGTTCGACCTCCGGTCCGGTCACCAGTTCCTCGCCCTCGGCGTAGGGGTCTTCGATCGAGCCCATGAGCTCCGTCATCGGGTCCGGCGGCATCCAGCCTTCCGGCATGGGCGGGCCGTCGGGAATGCGGGGCGCGTTCAGGCGCGGCAGGGCCGCCTCCATGAATCCTTTCCAGATCGCCGCCGGCGACGCGCCGCCGGTGACGCCGCGCATGGCGGTGTTGTCGTCCTTGCCGACCCAGACCGCGGTCACGAAGCCGCCGGTGTAGCCGACGAACCACGCGTCCTTGTAGTCCGAGGTCGTGCCCGTCTTGCCGGCCAGATCGCGGCCCGAAATCCCGACCGACCGGGCCGTGCCGCCCGACACCACGCCGCGCAGCATCTGGTTCATGTAGTAGAGCGGCGGATTGGCGATCGCCTGCACGCCGCGCACGTCACGCGCGCCGCGCTGATAGATCACCCGGCCCTTCGGCGTGCGGATGCGCGAAATGCCATAGGCCTCCACCCGCTTGCCGCCGTTGGCGAAGGGGGCATAGGCCTGCGCCATCTCCAGCGGGCTGACTTCCACGGCACCCAGCGCCATGGCCGGCTCCAGACCGATCTGGCTTTCGATGCCCAGACGCCGCGCGGTGCGCGCCACCTGATCGCGGCCCAGGGTGTCGGCCAGCCGCACGGCGACGGTGTTGGTCGACTGCGCGACGGCGCTGGCCAGGCTCATGCGCCCGGCGTAGCCGCCGGAATAGTTGCGCGGCGACCAGCTACCGATGCGGATCGGTTCGTCCACCACCGGGGTCTCCGGCGTGTAGCCGGCCTCCAGTGCGGTCAGGTAGACGAAAGGCTTGAACGCCGACCCCGCCTGACGCCGCGCATCCACGGCGCGGTTGAACTGGCTGTCGGCATAGCTGGCGCCGCCGATCATCGCGCGGACCCGGCCGTCGCCGTCCACGGCGACCAGCGCGGCCTGCTGCACGCCCTTGGACCTGTCGCGGTCCAGAATGCGGCGCACCGCCCGCTCGGCCGAGGTCTGCAGCGTCAGGTCCAGCGTCGTCTCGACGATCAGGTCCTCGCCCGGCTCGTCGCCGACCAGGGCGCGCACCTCGGAATCCAGCCAGTCGATGAAGTACTGGGCATGCTGGGTCGCCAGCGTTCGCGACACCCGCACCGGCTCGAGCACGGCGGCGGCGCGCTGGTCGGCGGAGATGACGCCGCTCTCCTCCATCTCGTCCAGCACCACGGTCGCCCGGGTCGCGGCCCGCTCGCTTTCCGACACGGGCGAGTACCGCGACGGCGCCTTCAGCAGGCCGGCCAGCAGGGCGGCCTCGCCGACCGACAGGTCCTTGGCCGACTTGTCGAAATAGCGCTGCGACGCCGCCTCGATGCCATAGGCGCCGGCGCCGAAGTAGACCCGGTTCAGGTAGAGGGCCAGAATTTCGTCCTTGGAGAATTTCATCTCCAGCCACACGGCCAGCATCAGCTCCTGCACCTTGCGACGCAGGGTCTGGTCGGGCGTCAGGAACAGGTTCTTGGCCAGCTGCTGGGTGATCGTCGAGCCGCCCTGCACCACCCGTCCGGCGCGCATGTTGGCCACCATGGCGCGCACCATGCCGACCGGGTCGAACCCGGGATGCCAGCGGAAACGCTGATCCTCGATGGCGATGAAGGCGGCCGGGACGTAGTCCGGCAGGGCGTTCAGGTCGGCCGGCGGCGCCTGCTGCGTCCCGCGCACCGCGATCAGCGCGCCGTTGCGGTCCAGGTAGGTGATCGAGGGCTGACGATCGACTTCATACAGGGTCGAGGTGTCGGGCAGGCCCCGCGCGAAGACCGCGAAGAAGGCCACCAGGAAGATGACGCCCCAGACGGCAAGGACGCCGCCCCAGTACAGGGCCTTCTGCATCGGCGTGCGCGTCGCGCCCGCGCCGTCGCCACGTCCACCCGGAGTTCCGAACCGCGCCATCGCCGCCCTCAAAAGTGCCCGGGCCGACCTTAGCCGCCCGGCGCGGGGTCGAACACCGCCGCTCGCCTGAAGAGTGAACGCACCAATCCGTCCAAACGATGACGGAAACGTGAGCGGGCGTTCATCCCGCCGCGCGGCGTCGGGCGACGACCACCGCCCGGTCCAGCGCCTGCAGGAAGTTCGACCGGTCCTTCGGCCCGAACGGCGGCGGTCCGCTGGTCGCCACGCCGATGGACCGCAGGTGCTCGCCGACCATCCGCCCCGCCAGCGCCGAGCCGATGGAGTTTTCGGTGAAGGCATCCCCGTTCGGCCGGATCGCCTGCGCACCGGCGGCCAGACACCGCTCGGCCAGGGGAATGTCGGACGTCACGACCACGTCGGCGGGCCCCACCCGGTCGGCGATCCAGTCGTCGGCCACGTCCGGCCCGGCGTCGACCACGACCTGCTCGATGAAGCTCGCGCGGGGCAGCTGAATCCAGCCGTTCGACACGACGAAGACGTGCAGGCCGCACCGCTCGGCCACGCGGAAGGCCTCGGCCTTCACCGGACAGGCGTCGGCGTCGATGAACAGGCGCGGCGCGGTCATGGCCGCTGTCTAGCGTCATGCGCACCATCCGCCAAAGCGTTGCCATAACCGCGTTCCGGGCGCAGTCTCCCGTCAGGTCGACCTGGGGAGGGAAGAATGACCGACATGACCGTGAAGACGCCGTGGCACCTGTGGGCCGTGGGCGTCGTCAGCCTGCTGTGGAACGGCTTCGGCGCCTACGACTTCATCATGACCAACACGCAGGGCGAGGCCTACATGCGCGCGTCCGGCATGACGCAGGGCATGATCGACTACTTCAACGCCATGCCGACATGGATGTACGTGCCGTGGACGCTGGGCGTCTGGGGCGCGGTGCTCGGCTCGATCCTGCTTCTGCTGCGCAATCGTCTGGCCGTCTGGGCCTTTGCGGCCTCGCTGCTGGGCGCGGTGGCCAGCTTGCTGTTCGGCCTGATCCATCCGATGCCCGAACTGCCCGAAGCGATGGCGATGATGAAGTGGATGCCGTGGCTCATCGCGGTCGTCGCGGCCTTCCTGGCCTGGTACGCCTGGACCATGGGCAAGCGCGGCGTCCTGCGCTAACCGCGGGGGGTGAAAGCCCCCCGACAGCCCGCCGCGCTCACTGAAGACGAGATCGCCGCCGTACGCTCGTGGGTGATCCAAGAAGACGCCCACGTGCTGGTCCTGAACAAGCCGTCCGGCCTGTCGAGCCAGGGCGGCCGCGTGCGGGCGCACACGCTGGACGACCTGCTGTGGGCCTTCGCCCGCTCGAACGGCAAGCGGCCCGATCTGGTGCACCGGCTGGACCGCGACACCTCGGGCGTCATTCTCGCGGCGAAGACGAAGCCGGCGGCCGGCTTCCTCGGCAAGGCCATCCAGGCCCACAGGCTGAAGAAGACCTATCTCGCCCTCGTCTCCGCCGCGCCCGAGCCCCGCGCCGGCCGGATCGAGACCCCGCTTCTCCGCGTCGAGATCGGCCGCGAGAGCCACATGCGGATCGCCGCCGACGACGAGCCCGGCGCCCAGGCCTCGACCAGCCTCTACCGCACCCTCTCGGCGACCGACGAGGCGGCCCTGGTCGAGCTCAGCCCCCTGACCGGCCGCATGCACCAGTTGCGCGTGCACATGGCCTCGATCGGCCGGGCCCTCGTCGGCGACGCGCGCTACGGCGGCGCCCTGACGCTTGCCGGCGCGCCGGCGCCCCGGCTCATGCTGCACGCGTGGAAGCTGACCTTTCCGCATCCCGAGGGCGGGGAACGCACGGTGCGGGCCGCGCCCCCCGCGGACGTCCTCGACCTCATGCGGAAGGCGGGGCTGGGAACGCAAGACGTGACCTGAGCGCTGAACCGGCGAGGAGACCCGCCATGTTCCGCATCCTGACCGTGTCCGCCGCCGCGCTCGCCCTGACGGCCTGCGCCTCGCTCGCTCCCTATGGCCCCCAGACCGGGTCCGGAGGTCAGGGCTATGCCGAGCAGCGGATCGAATCGAACCGCTGGCGCGTGACCTATTCCGGCGTCGGCGCGCCCGCCCCCGTCGCGGAGCTGGCCCTGCGCCGCGCGGCCGAGCTGACCGTGGCCAATGGCGACGACTGGTTCGAGGTGGTCCAGCGCTACACCGACGGCCGCCCGGACTCCGCAGGCGGCATCCGCCCGTCCCTGTCCGTGGGCGCCGGCTCGGGCCGCTATTCGGGCCGCTACGGCAGCTATTCCACCTCGGGAGTCGGCGTGGGCGTCGGCCTGAACTTCAGCGGCCCCTCGCCGACGACAACCACGCTGGAGATCGTCACCGGGGACGGCCCGGCCCCGGATCGCGGCGCCGTCTACGACGCCCGCGGCGTGCTGGAGACGATCGGGCGCTACTAACGTCCGCGGGTCAGGGCGCGGTACTCGACCAGCCGCTCCTTGTCGCGGCGGACCTGGTCCGAGACGGCGTTGTCCACGTCCAGCGAGGCGTAGCGGACCCAGCCCTCGACGCCCAGCTTGTCCTGGACGGCGGCGACCGGCGTGCGCCAGCGGAAGTAGGACAGCCAGCTGACGGCGATTCCCAGCACGGCCGCCAGCGCCTGCAGGCCACGGAACCCGGCTTCGCCCGTCCCGGGCGCCGGCTCGAGAGCCAGAACCGCCAGACCGACGATCAGCACCAGCGGCGTCATGATGCGCTGCGCCCAGCGCATCCAGTAGCGTTCGCGCCGCACGCGCCACAGCTCCATCTGGACGAACTTCTCCAGGTACTCCATGCGCGCGCCGATCCACATGGTCAGGCGGGTCAGATACTGCGCCCGGCGGCCCCAGCCCTTGCCGTCCATCTGGAACTGGGTCTCGGCCTGGTCGGCCATGGCCCGCGCGCTGGTGAACAGGTTCTGCAGCTCGCGCGTCCGCTGCACCACCTCGCGCGACAGCTCGTAGGAATCGTTCTCCAGCTGGAACCGGTACTGGATGAACAGGATCGCCTGCAGGGCCCAGAACACGCCGAACGCAGCCAGCATGGCCCCGGCGGCCAGACCGAGGCCCATCGCCTCGGTCCCCGCCCAACGGGCGAACCACCCCGGCCCCAGGATCGCCAGCGCCGCGAAGGCCGCCAGCGCCCCGGCCTGGCTCAGGCGCTTGACGAAGACGTGCGTGACCAGCGCGCGGAACACGCGCCGCCCATAGTCGTGGATGCGTCCACGGATGTCCTTGTCGACCGGGAACCGTTCCTCGATCTGCCGTCCGAACAGGACGTGGAAGCGGTCGGGCTTGGACTCCGTCTCCCAGAAGGGAAAGATGTCCAGCGGCTGGTTGAAGTACTCGTCGATGTGGGACGAGACGATCGCCTCGGCTTCCGGCGTCTGGGCGAAATACTCGCTTTCGCTGATCGGCCGCAGGATGCCGTCACCGCCCCGCAGGGGCTCGCGCACCGGCGTCGGCGTGGGCGGCACGGCCCGGTCGGCGTGATCCGCGGCCCCCGGGGGCGGCGGATTGGCGGGCTCCAGCCGCCGGTCGTGGCCCTGCCCGCCGTGGCCGTCGTCGAATCCGTGGTTGTGGTCGTCGTGCGACATGGCGATCGCGAAATCCCCGAACTGATCGGCCAGTATGGCGAAGTTCGCCGCCCGCCGGACGACGTTCTCCCGTCACGGGAAGCCTTCGCCGTTAACCCCGTCCCCGGCAAGTGAAGTTTCGGTCAGGCCCCGCGGCCTTCGCTTCCCGGGCGGGAGGATGTATGCGGCGCCCATGACCCGTGAGGTGAAGACGCTCTACGTCGCCGAGGCCGAGGACGGCATCCGGCTGGACCGCTGGTTCAGGCGCCGCTGGCCGCACCTGTCCCACATCCAGGTCGAGAAACTGGCCCGTTCCGGTCAGATCCGCGTCGATGGGGCCCGCATCAAGCCGCAGGACCGTCTCACCGCCGGCGCCGCCGTGCGCGTGCCGCCCATCCCCGATCCGGTGGAGAGGACGCCCGGCGACCGGCCCAGGCTCACCGACCGCGACGCCGCCTATGCGAAGTCGCTGGTGCTGTACGAGGACGACCTCGTCATCGCGCTGAACAAGCCGCATGGCCTCGCCGTTCAGGGCGGCACCAAGACGACGAAGCACGTCGACCGCCTGCTGTCGGCCTGGGGCGAGGGGCTGGAGCGGCCAAGGCTGGTGCACCGTCTGGACCGCGACACCTCGGGCGTCCTGCTGCTCGGCAAGGGCCCGGAGGCCGCGAAGCGGCTGGCCGGCGCCTTCGCCCGGCGTCAGGCGAAGAAGACCTACTGGGCCATCGTCATGGGCGCGCCCAGGCCGGTGGCCGGCCAGATCGACATGGCGCTGAAGAAGTCGGGCATCAACGACTTCGAGATGATGCGCCCCGCCGATCCGAAGGAGCATGGCGCCGAGCCGGCGGAAACCGCCTACGCCACCGTCAGCCGCGCCGCCCACCGGGCCGCCTGGATGGCGCTGCGCCCCTTCACCGGCCGCACCCACCAGCTGCGGGCGCACATGGGCGCCATCGGCCACCCCATCCTCGGCGATCCCAAATACGGCACGCCGGAGTCGACGGCGCTGTCCGGCCCGCTGAAGCTTCAGCTGCACGCCCGCCGCATCGAGCTCGATCACCCCGGCGGCGGCAAGCTGATCGTCGAGGCGCCGCTGAGCCCCGAGATGAAGGCCGGCTTCGCGCACTTCGGCTTCTCCGAGGACGAGGCCGACGAAGACCCGTTCCACGGCGTGAAGAGGATGCGATGACGCGCCCGCTGGCCGTCTTCGACGTCGACGGGACGCTGGTCGACAGCCGGGCGTCCATACATGCCGCCTGCTGCGCCGGCGCGCGTCGGCTGGGACTGCCCGAGCCGTCCTACGATCGCGTCCGGCAGATCGTGGGGCTGGAGCTGACCCTCGCCATCCGGGTTCTGGAGCCGCATCTGACGCCGTCGGAATCGGCCGACTACGTCGACGGATTTCGGCAGACCTTCCTCGACCTTTACGCCGCCGGGCACGAGGAGCCCCTCTACGAAGGCGCCGTGGATCACCTGCGGCGCCTGAAGCGGGACGGATGGCGGCTGGCCATCGCCACGGGACAGAACCGTCGCGGCGTGGCCCGCAATCTGGCGCGCGACGGCTGGGCGGACCTCTTCCTTTCGAGCCATTGCGCCGAGGACGGGCCCGGCAAGCCCGATCCCGCCATGCTGGTCGCCGCCATGCGCGCCTGCGACGCCTGCCCCGCGACTACGGTCATGATCGGCGACACGGCGCACGACCATGCGATGGCGCAGAATGCAGGCGTCCCCGCCTACGGCGTCGGCTGGGGGTTTCAGACCGCGGCGGAGCAGCTGGCGGCGGGCGCGGCTCTGGTCGCCGCGGATTTCGCGGAGCTGGACGCCGCTCTGGACGCCTTCGCCTCCCAGCGCCTCGAACCCGCCGCCTGACCGACCTATATGGCCGCCATGCAGATCCCGTCGCTCGATCCCAACGTCGCCGCCCGCAAGGGTTTCCGCGAGTCCGAGGAGCGGCTGAAGCGATTCTGGAAGGACGTGGACGTGGCTCCAGCCGACGGCGGCTGGGCGGTGCGGCTGGACGGGCGGACGCCGAAGACGCCGGCGCACGCGCCGCTGATCCTGCCGACCGAGGCGGCGGCCCGCCTGGTCGCCGACGAATGGGCCGCGCAGGGCGAGCATCTCGATCCCGCCGCCATGCCCGCCACCCGTCTGGCTTCGACCGCGATCGACCGGGTGTCGCAGGCGCGGGACGCCGTCGCCGAAGAAGTGGCCGCCTTCGCCGGCTCGGACCTGATCTGCTACCTCGCCGAAGGGCCCGCTTCGCTGGTGGAGCGGCAGGCGCGCGAGTGGGCGCCATGGCGGGCGTGGGCCGCGACCGAGCTGGCCGTGCATCTGGAGCCGGCCGAGGGGATCGTGCACCGGCCGCAGGATCCCGCCGCCGTCGCCCGCGTGCGCGAACTGGCGCTGCGGCTGGACGACTTCGCCCTGACCGGCCTGGCGATGGCGACGCCCCTGCTGGGCAGCGCCGTTCTGGCCTTCGCCCTGCAGCGCGCGGCGGGCGGCGCGGACGCGCTGTTCGACGCCTCGCGTCTGGACGAGGTTTTTCAGGAGGAGCGGTGGGGCGTCGATGCCGAGAACGCCGAACGCACCTCCGCCCGGCGGGAGGAGGCGCGTCTGCTGGAGCGGTGGTTCGCCGCCCTGACCTAGTCGATGAAGGCGTTGACCTCGGCGGCGAACACGTCGGGCTGGTCCAGCATGATGAAGTGCGCCGACTCGTCGACGCGCCTGAACGTCGCCCCGTTCAGGCCCGTATAGGCGCCGCGATAGATCTGGTCGGTCATCTCCGGCGTCATGCCGGGCCAGGCGAAGGTGACGTAGACCACCTCCGTCGGCGCGGTGATGTTCTTCAGCTCGGGCCGCAGGTCCGTGACGATCAGCTCGTGCATGGCATTGCCCGCCACGGTGCGGTCGGACGTCGCGCCGTGCCGGATCGGACCCTCGCGCAGCGACTCCGTGCGGATCATCTGGGTGATGCTGGCCGCCGACTGCTGCGCCCAGACCTCGGGCGTGGCGTTGACCATGCCGTCGCGGATCATGTCGGCCATCGGCTTCATGTTCTCCGGCGTCGCGTTCGGGTTGCCGAAGGCCTGACCCATGAACGGAATCTGGTCGACCACCATCAGCTTGCCGACCAGATCGGGATGCCGCGCCGCCAGCATCAGGGCGATGGTGCCGCCCATGGAATGGCCGATGACGATCGGGTCCTCGATTCCCTGTTCCCGAATGTAGCGGGCCAGGTCCTCGGCGACCGGGGCCGACACCAGGCCCGTGGCGTTGTCCATCGGCGCGGCCCCGGCGAAGCCCTGGACGTGAACCAGATGCAGGCGATGCGGGCCCTCCAGCCGGTCGACCAGAGGCTGCCACACGTCGGGGTGCGACGTCAGGCCGGGGATCAGGATGACGTTCGGCCCCTCCGTGCCCTCTACGCGCACGTGGAAGCGGCCGGAGGCGAAGTCGGCGTGGCGGTGACCTTCATGGGCGCCGTGTTCCGCAGCGGCGGCGTGGTGGCCATGCTCCTGCGCCAGCACCGCGGGCGCGGTCAGGGAAAGGCAGGCGACGGCGGTCAGAAGCAGGGCGCGCATGAGGGTCTCCGGTGATGCAGGACCGACATGCCCCACTTACTTTGTGATGTAAAGTTCTTTTTCAAAGACGCTGGCGACACGGCCCGCCGGGACGCTAGAACCCACGCATGACCGCCGACACCACGACCACGACGACGAAGTTCGGCAAGGGATTTCTGCGCGACGCCTGGTATTTCGTCGACCTCGGACGCGAGATCCGCCCTGGCACGCAGGCGCGCCGCATGATCCTGGGCGAACCCGTGCTGGTCGGTCGGACCCGGGCTGGTCAGGTCTTCGCCATGCGCGACGTCTGTCCCCACAGGGCGGCGCCCCTGTCGGCCGGGCGCGTCGTCGACCGCGCGGAAGACGGCGGCGAGACGATCGAGTGCCCGTACCACGGCTGGCGCTTCCGGCCCGACGGCGCCTGCGCTGCCATTCCTTCGCTGGTCGAGGGCGACGCCACCGATCCCTCGCGGATCCGGGTGCGCTCCTACCCCGTGCGCGAAAGCCAGGGGATCGTCTTCGTCTGGATGTCGTCCGATCCTCGCGGCGCGGGTGCGCCGGACCACGAACCGCCCCTCTTCCCCGGCGCCGACGGCGAGGCGAAGCTGGTGGAGGCCATGACGTTCGACAGCCACGTCGACCACGCCGTCGTCGGCCTGATGGACCCGGCCCACGGCCCCTACGTGCATCAGCAGTGGTGGTGGCGGTCCGAGCATTCCATGCACGAGAAAAAGAAAGCCTTCGCCCCCGTCGAGCACGGCTGGGCCATGGTCCGGCACGCGCCGTCGTCCAACAGCCGCGCCTACAAGATCCTGGGCGGGGCGCCGGCGACCGAGATCACCTTCCGCCTGCCGGGCTATCGCTGGGAGCACATCCAGGTCGGCGCGAAACAGGTCCTGGCCCTGACCTGCCTGACGCCGCTGGACGACGACCACACGCGGATCACCCAGATCTTCTGGTCCGACCACTGGGTGTTCGCGCTCGCCAGGCCCTTCCTGCGCATGGGCGTGCGCGCCTTCCTGAAGCAGGACGGCGGCATGGTGAACCTGCAGAACATGGGGCTGGCCTTCGACCCGACCCTGATCTGGATCGACGACGCCGACCGTCAGGCCAAGTGGTACCAGCAGCTCAAGCGCGAATGGCAGAAAAGCCGCGCCGAGGGGCGCGGCTTCTCCAATCCGATCGAACCGACCACGCTGCGCTGGCGCAGCTGAGCCGGCTCAGGCGGCGCTGAGCTGGGCCTGTTGCTGGCGGGCGCCGGCGAAGATCAGGTCGATCTGGCGCTCCAGCGTCGAGGACAGCGCCTTCAGGTCGTGCCCCTCATAGGCGGCGCGGCGGAAACCCGAGACGAATGCGGTCCAGATCATGCCGCCGATCAGGTCCAGATCGGCGTCGCGCGCGATCTCGCCCCGCGACGCGGCGCCGGACAGGATCTCGCCCATCAGGGCCGTCAGCGGCTTGACCGCCTCTCGCGCGCGGCGCTCGGCCTCGGCCGGGTGGAACCAGGCGCGGGCGACCACGGCCTGCACCAGCGGAAGGTGATCCAGCGTGGCGCGATAGCCGGCGGTCAAGGCGGCGCCCAGGCGCTTGCGGGCCGAACCTTCAGCCTCCGCGGCCGTCTTCATTTCGCCCGCGACGCGGTCGAGGTCCTCGGCCAGCACCGCCTCGAACAGCTCGGCCTTGTCCTGGAAGTTGGCGAAGACGGCGCCCGTCGACATGCCCGCGCCCTTGGCGATGTCGCGGATGGTGGCGGGATCATAGCCGCGCTGGGCGAACAGCTCGCGGGCGGAGGACAGGACCTTGCCGCGGGTCCGCACCTTGGCGGCCTGACGGCGGTTCATGACGGCGCCGGCGTCGGCGGAGGGGGATACGTCGCGCATGGAGGGGAGGGCTACTCGGAACTGGATGAAGCGAAACCTGACGAACGTGGTTTCCACACGGAAAGGCCTGACCGACGTGTCGACGGGCCGGGCGAGGCTCGGTCTGAACACGGAACGATGACCAAAATGCGCCCGTGAGGCGACTGCGCCGTAATGGTGTTACACAGGTTGAATCGCCCGCCCCGCAAGGAAAACCGGCGGTCGAAAATCAGGCTGAAGGACGCAACCGCCCGCGCAGCGCACGCGCCGGCCGCGTCCGCCCCGCCTCCGGGCGCGCCTCCTGGAACGCCTTGCGGAACACGTCACGCCGCTCATGAACCGAGGCCAGAACCAGACCCATCGGCACGCCGACGTCGACCAGGGTGTTCTCCGCCAATTGCAGGCTGGCTTCCGTCGTTTCCGGCACGGCGTCCGTGGCGCCCAGTCCATAAAGCCGCACGGCGTGCTTCTCGTCGCGGGCCCGCGCGATCAGGCAGAGCTCGGGATGGGCGGCGCGCACGCTGCGCACCACCTCGTCGACCTTGCCCGGCGCGTCCATGGTGACCACCACGGCGCGTGCCTGCTCCAGATCGCACTTCTCCAGAAACTCGCCCCGCGACGCGTCGCCCCAGCTGACGTCCACGCCCTGCGCACGCGCCGCCGCCACCACGGAAGGATCGCTGTCGACCGCCATGAAGCCCTGGTCGTGTTCGCTCAGCATGTCGCCGACCAGTCTTCCGACGCGGCCATAGCCCACGATCAGGACCTTTCCGTCGGCGACGGCCGGGATCGCGGCCTCGGGCGGCAGGTCCGGAGCCGCCGCGTCGACCCGGGCCACGAGCCGATCCGCCAGCATGGCCATGAACGGGATGGTGAAGATGCTGATCGTGGCCGCGAGCATGACCGTGCCGGTGAAGGCGGGCGAGGCGACGCCCTCGACCATGCCGGCGCCCAGGATCACGAAGGCGAACTCACCCGCCGGCCCCAGCACCAGCGCCGTCTCCAGCGCCGTGCGCGGCCGCACCCTCCAGGCCCGCGCCGAGGCATAGATCAGCGCCGCCTTCAGCGCCGTCAGCCCCAGCGCCAGCCCGAACACCATGGCCGGGTCCGCGGCCACCGCGTCCAGATCCAGCCCGATCCCCACGCCGACGAAGAAGACGCCCAGCAACAGGCCCTTGAACGGCTCGATCGAGACCTCGACCTCGCGCCGGAACTCCGTTTCGGCCAGCAGCAGGCCGGCGACCAGCGCGCCCAGGCTCATCGACAGACCCGCCGCCTGCGCCGCCAGCCCGGCCGCCACGACGACCAGCAGGCTGGCGGCCACGAACATCTCCTGCCCCTGCCCCCGCGCCCGCGCCTTGGCCACCGAGCGGAACATGGGCCGCAGCACCAGACGGCCGACGACGACGATCAGGGCCAGCCCGATCGCCGCAGGGATCAGCGTCAACAGCGCCGGGCCCAGAACCGAGGGATCGAATTCCCCCGCCGGAGTGGTCCCCTCCAGCGCGGTTGCGGCCATGACCGTCACGGTGATCAGGATCGGGGCCACGGCCAGATCCTGCGCCAGCAGGATGGAGAAGGTCGTGCGGCCCGCCGCGCCGCCCATGCGCCCGCGCTCGGCCATCACCGGCATGACCACCGCCGTCGACGACAGCGCCAGCCCCATGCCCAGCACGGCGGCCGACACGAAGGGCTGGCCCATCAGCATGAACAGACCGGCCAGACCGGCGGTGCACGCCGCCATCTGCGTCATCCCAAGCCCGAAGACGAGCCGCCGCATGGCGCGCAACCGCTCCCACGACAGTTCCAGCCCGATCATGAACAGCAGGAAGGCGACGCCCAGTTCCGACAGCGCCCGGATCTGCCCGGCGTCGGAGATGGTCAGCCAGCCCAGCCACGGCACGGTCTGGGCGAACCGTGCCAGTCCGTCGGGCCCCAGCAGGACGCCGGCGGCGAGAAAGCCGAGGATGGGGCTGATCTTCAGCCGGTTGAACAGGGGCACGACCACCCCGGCCGCGGCCAGAAAGACCACCAGATCCTTGTACTCGCCGCCGCCGTGTCCCGCCGCCATCGCCCCTCCGAAACCGTCCGCGGCATCATGACCGGCGCGGCCCCGCTTGGACAGGCGCGCTCACGGCTTCATGACAATAATTTAAGGTGGCGACGGCCGGGCCGGGCGTAGGGTCCGCGCCGAACCGTCCCCAGCGACGGCACGGAGAGAGATGCCCATGCGTAAATCCCTGCTTCTGTCGGTGGCCGCCTCGGCCGCCCTCCTCGCCGGAGCTCCGGCCGTGGCCCAGCAGCGCCACACGATCGACGACGGCCACGGCCACGAATGCGTGGACGAGGCGTGCACCATCTTCACCCTCTTCAATCCCGCTCTGTTCGAGGGCGGGTCGTGGGAAGGCGTCGAGGCGCCGAAGTACGGCACGTGGGGCTTCGCAGTCGACGGCCGCGACATGTCGGTGTCGCCCGGCGAGAACTTCTTCCAGCACGCCAACGGCACGGCGCTGAAGTCGCTGGAAATCCCGTCGGACCGCACCTCCTACGGCTCGTTCGCCCTGCTGCGCGAGCTGTCGGACAACCGTCTGCGCGCCCTGCTGGACGAGCTGCTGGCCAATCCGAACCTTGCGGCCGGCACCGACGAGCGGAAGATGGCCGATCTCTATCGGTCCTACATGGACGTGGACCGCATCGAGGCGCTGGACGCCCAGCCGATGCAGCCCTACCTCGCCGCCATTCGCGCGGCCGACGACCATGCGAAGATGGCGGCTTACATGGGCACGCTGCAGGGCGGCTTCGGCTCCGGCTTCTTCGGCGTCTCGATCGGCGACGACCAGAAGGACCCCAGCCGCTACACCACCTACGTCGGCCAGTCGGGCATCGGCCTGCCGAACCGCGACTACTATCTCGACGCCGCCCGCTTCGGCGAGAAGAAGGCGCTGTACGAGGCCTACGTCGCCGACATGCTGGGCATGATCGGCTGGGAGAACCCGCAGGAGGCCGCCGCCCGCATCGTGGCGCTGGAGACGCGGATCGCCGAGGCCCACTGGACGCCGGAGCAGAACCGCAACCGCGACATGACCTACAACCCCTTCACTCCGGCCGATCTGGCGACCTATGCGCCGGGCTTCGACTGGGGCGCGTGGCTGGGGCAGGCGGATCTGGGCGGCGTGACGACCGTCGTCGTGCGCCAGAACACGGCCATGCCGAAGATCGCGGCGATCTACGCCGACACGCCGATCGCCGACATCCAGGCGTGGCAGGCCTTCCACACCGTGGACGACATGGCGCCCTTCCTGTCGAAGCGCTTCTCGGACCGCCAGTGGCAGTTCCGCTCGCGCGATCTGGCCGGCCAGCCGGAGCAGCGCACCCGTGAGAAGCGCGCCGTCAGCTTCGCCGAGGGCACCATGGGCGAGGCCTTCGGCCGACTGTACGTCGACCGCTGGTTCCCCGCCGAGTCGAAGATGAAGATGGAAGAGCTGGTCGCGAACCTGCGTCTGGCGCTGGCCGACCGCATCCGCCAGCTGGACTGGATGGGCGACGCCACCAAGGAACAGGCCCTCTACAAGCTCGACAATTTCACCGTGAAGGTCGGCTATCCCACCAAATGGCGCGACTACTCGGCGCTTCAGGTCGACCCCGGTGATCTGGTCGGCAACGCCGAGCGCGCGGGCGAATTCCGCTGGAACTATCAGGTCGGCCGCATGAACGGCCCGGTCGATCGCGCCGAGTGGGGCATGACCCCGCAGACGGTCAACGCGTACTACAACTCGACCAAGAACGAGATCGTCTTCCCGGCCGCCATCCTGCAGCCGCCCTTCTTCGATCCGACCGCCGACCCGGCCGTGAACTACGGCGGCATCGGCGGGGTCATCGGCCATGAGATCGGCCACGGCTTCGACGATCAGGGGCGCAAGTCGGACGGCGACGGCGTGCTGCGCGACTGGTGGACGGCCGAGGACGCGTCCAACTTCACCGCCCGCACCGACGTTCTGGGCGCCCAGTACGCCTCCTATGCCCCGCTGGAAGGCCACAACATCAAGCCCGGTCTGACGATGGGCGAGAACATCGGCGATCTGGCCGGCATCACCCTGGGGCTCGAGGGCTACCGCCGCTCGCTGGGCGGACAGGCCTCTCCGGTGCTGGACGGCATCACTGGCGACCAGCGCGTCTTCTACGGCTGGGCGCAGGTCTGGCAGTCGAAGTACCGCGAGGACGCCATGAAGAACCTCGTCGCCACCGACCCGCACTCGCCGCCGGAATACCGCGTCATCGGCCCCGTGCGGAACCTGGACGCCTGGTACGAGGCGTTCGGCGTCAAGGAAGGCGACCGCTACTGGCTCGCCCCGTCCGACCGCGTCCGCCTCTGGTAGGACCGGCAAGAGAAAAAGCGGATCAGGGCCGTCCTTCGGGGCGGCCCTTTTTCGTGGCGCTGCGCTTCAGGCAAAGAAAAAGCCCGCTGCGGGGGATACACGCAGCGGGCCTTCTGCTCTTGAGAGCGGACGTTTCCTCCCCGAAACGCCTCCGATGGCTGCAGGTCGCCCCGCGCCGTCGAGGTGTTCATGAAACCGCCATGATCGGGGCAAGTCAATCAATCGACGGGGGAAATCGGGCGTTTCCCTGACTGATCGTCGATAACTCAGCCTGCGGTCGGCGGTTTTCTCGAAGCTTCTTCGACAATACAGCTCAGGACGGCGACCAGGTCGGCCCGAGGCACGGTGACCTGCCCCGGCCGTTCCGCCTTCCACGCGGCGTTGTCCGCCAGGCCCGCCGCGGCGACGCGGCCGGCGTCCAGATCCTTCACCGTGGCCGTGCCCTGCGCGATCTCGTCCCCTCCCAGGATGACCGCGGCCGGCGCGGCCCGGCGATCGGCGTACTTCATCTGCGTCTTCATGCCGGCGCGACCCAGATAGACCTCCGCGGCGAGACCGGCCCGGCGGATCTCGGCGGCGCAGGCCAGGCCGTGCGTCATGCCGTCGTCGTCGAACACGATCACCACCACCGGTCCGCGCGGCTCCGCCGGGGCGCGGCCCGCGGCCCGCAGGGCCGCCGCCAGCCGCGACACGCCGAACGAAAAGCCGGTCGCCGGCACGCGCTCGCCGGTGAAGCGCGCCACC
Organism: Brevundimonas sp.; assembly: GCF_035935935.1. Lineage (GTDB taxonomy): Bacteria > Pseudomonadota > Alphaproteobacteria > Caulobacterales > Caulobacteraceae > Brevundimonas. The sequence continues at coordinate 7,264 of NZ_DASYWO010000014.1, read as the reverse complement.
AGATCGTCATAGCGCCCGCCGCCGCCGATCGAGCCGAACCGCACCGGGCGGCCTTTCTCGTCGGTCGTCTCCAGCAGCAGTTCCGCCTCGAACACCGCGGCGGTGTAGTATTCCAGCCCGCGCACCACCGCCGGATCGAAGGTCACCGCGCCCTCGGGCGCCCCCAGCGCCTTCACCGCGGCGCCGATTTTGGCCAGCGACTCCAGCGCCGCCTGACCCGCCGCGCCCAGCCCGCCCGCGGCGGCCAGACGGTCGATGCGGTCGGTCCAGCCCCCGGCCTGCTCGGCCTTCAGGAAACCTTCAATGCGGCCGATCACGCCCGCGCCCAGCTCGGCGCCCTTCGTATAGTCGCCCGACTCGTCCAGACGCCCGGCGCCCAGCAGGTCGCGGACGCCCTCCCAGCCCAGCCGATCGTACTTGTCGACGGCGCGCAGGGCCGTCAGCCGCTGCCCCGCGTCGGTCACCCCGCCCTCGTCGAACAGGCCGTCGAACAGACGCCTGTCCGAGACCCGCAACACCGCCTGCCCTTCGCCCAGTCCCGCGGCCGTCAGGCCCTCGCAGGCCATGGCCACGATCTCGGCGTCGCTTTCCGGGCGGTCGCTGCCGACGGTGTCCGCATCGCACTGCATGAACTCGCGGAACCGCCCCGGCCCCGGCTTCTCGTTGCGCCACACCGGCCCGAAGGCATAGCGGCGATAGGGCTTGGGCAGCGTCTGCCAGCTCTCGGCCGCGAACCGGGCCAGCGGCGCGGTGTGGTCGTAGCGCAGCGCCATCCACTGGTCGTCGTCGTCCTGCAGCGCGAACACCCCCGCGTTCGGGCGATCCGCGTCGGGCAGGAACTTGCCGAGCGCGTCGGCGTATTCGAACGCCGGCGTCTCCAGCGGCTCGAAGCCCCAGCGCTCGTACACCTCCGACACGCGCGCGATCAGGCCCCGCTCGACCATCAGGTCGCGGGCGCGGCGGTCGGCGAAGCCGCGCGGCGCGCGCGCTTCGGGGCGGGAGGACGAGGCGTCGGTCATGCGCGGCGCTTAAACCGGGCGCCGCCCAAGAGCAATCAGACTGCGCGCCGCAGCGGCAGCATCCGCCCATAGGTCAGGCAGCGCCAGAGCCATTCCAGCGGCCCCATTGAGAAGGCCTTCAGCCACAGCGGCGACCAGACGATCTGGGCGATCCAGATCGCGCCGACCACCATCCACATCTGGCTGGTCGAATGTTGACCGAACCACTGCGGCCCCCATGGCGCATAGTAGAGCGACATCATGATCAGCGTCTGGGACAGATAGTTGGTGAAGGCCATGCGGCCGACGGGCACGAAGATCGCCGTCGCCGCCTTCAGCGCCGACCTCGCCAGCAGGATCAGGAGCGACGCATAGAAAAGGGTGATCAGCGGCGCCGCGCCGCGCGCCGCGTCGGCCAGGCCGCCGGTCGGATCGACGCCCTCCCCCGCCATGGCCTTCTGCCAGCCCAGCACGGCCAGAACCGCCAGATTGGCGCCGCCCAGCACGATGAAGGTCAGATAGGCCCCGGTCGGCGCCTTGCCCGAGAAGAAGCCGGACTTGAACAGGCCCAGCCCCACCATCATCAGCGGCACGGTCACCGGCAGCATGAACGGGATGAAGAAGGGCGCCATGCCGATCCAGGTGGTGAAGTTCTGGACGAAGGACGCCCCGCCCCCCGCCAACCAGGCGTCGACCACGGCCTGAACCGCCTCCGGCGTCGCCGACGGCATGCTGCCCGCCATCTTGGCCGCGATCGCGGGCGGCAGGTTCGCCATGCCCCAGTATCCCAGCGTCGCCACGACGGCCCACAGGATCGTGACCGTCCCGCCGACCCACAGCAGCCGACGCGCGCTCCATGACCGGCACATCAGGAAGACGAAGCCGCTGACGGCGTACAGCAGCAGGATGTCGCCCCACCACAGCACCGCGCCGTGCAGCGCCCCGATCAGCAGCAGCCAGCCCAGGCGCCTGCGCAGCAGGGATCCCCGATCCAGATCGCTGCGTTCGCCCCCGACCAGAAAGATCGAGACCCCGAACAGCATCGTGAACAGGGTGCGCATCTTGTCGGCGAAGAAGGTCGTGATCACCCAGCGCCCGATCACGTCCGCCTGCGACGCGTCGGCAGGCGGCGGCTGCTGCGCCATCATCAACAGCGACGGCCAGGCGAACGCCACGGCGTTCACCGCCAGGATGCCCAGCACGGCCCAGCCGCGCAGCATGTCCAGATTGCGGATGCGGTCGGTTTCGGAGATCGGCGCGAGGCGCGCGGGCTCCAGCGTGGAATCTGTCATCACGGCCCCCCATGGTCGACGACGGCGCAGCCTCGCACCTTCACGCCCGCCCTCCGCATGAAATTCCCGTAATCCGGGCGCTCACGCCCGGGGATGGGCCGTCGCATAGGCCTCGAGCAGACGCGCCGCATCGACGGCCGTGTACTTTTGCGTCGTCGACAGGCCCGCGTGTCCCAGCAGGCTCTGGATCGAGCGAAGATCGGCGCCGGCGCCCAGCAGGTGGGTGGCGAAGCTGTGTCGCAGGGCGTGGGGCGTGGTCGAAGCGGGCAAGCCCAGCCGGCCCCTCAACCGCTGCACCGTCGCCTGCACGTGCCGCGGCGTCAGCGGCCCGCCGCGCTTCGCCCGGAACAGCGGATCGCGACCGGTCGCCGTGAACGGATTCACCGTCCGCCAGTCCTCGACCGCCTGCCGCACGGCCGGCAGCACGGGGACCAGCCGCGTCTTGCCCCCCTTGCCGGTCACCCGCAATGAATCCGCCAGCGGCGCGTCGGCCTCCGTCAGCGCCAGCGCCTCGGAAATCCGCAGGCCGCAGCCGTAGAGCAGCGTCAGCACCGCCCGGTCGCGCGCCGCCTCCCACGGCTGCAGATCCGCATCCGCTTCCGACTCGGCCAACAGGGCGAACGCCTGTGCTTCCGCCACCGGGCGCGGCAGGGTCGGCTTTGGCCGGGGCCCGCGCACCAGGGTCAGCTGCGGGCTGCGCACGTCGTGCCGCCGCTCAAGGTATTTGTGAAAGCCGCGGATCGCCGCCAGCGCCTGCGCCAGACTCCGCGCCGACAGGGGGCGGTCACCGCCGCGCCGCTCGGCCAGGTGCGCCCTCAGCTCGGCCGCCGCGACGTCCGCCAGATCGGCCAGCGCCTGCGGCCCGCCGCGATGCCGCTCCAGAAACGAGATCCACCGCCGCCCGGCATGGCCGTAGGCTTCCAGCGTGCGCGGCGACGCGCGCCGCTCATAGGCCAGCCAGTCCAGCCAGGCCCTGAGCGCGTCGTCGGCGGTCAAGATCTCAGTCAAGCGCCGGCCAGCGTTCGGCCATGCGCTCCGTCACGCGGGTCACGAAGGCGGCCAGTTCGCAACCCATGGCGGGATGGAAGCCGTCCGGATCGGGCGAGCCGAACGCCACCAGTCCCGGCCGCGGCGGGCGGCCCGGCGTGATCGCCGGGGCCATGCGGATCAGGGCGACCGAGGCCACGGCCTCGTCCGTCGCGCCGAACAGGTTCAGGCCGTCGAAGTTCGATCCCAGCCAGTGCAGCCCGTCCTGACCCACAAGGGCGTCGACGCGGCCCGGCTCCAGCGCCTTCCAGCCGAACGGCACGGCGCCCGGCTTCTCCAGCCCCATCGCCGCCCCGGCGAGGCCGAACCTCGCCTTGGCCGTCGCGTCCAGCCGCCGCGCCAGATCGGAATTCGACCGCGCCTCCATCAGGTCCAGCGTGGCCACATGCGTCTGGGTCTGCGCCGCGAAATTCGCCCGCGCCACCGTCTCGATGCGCTTTCGTGCGTCGGTCTCGCGCTCCACCTCGGCCTCGAGCCGCGTCAGCGCGGCGGGCGTGAAGTCGACGACGTTGGGACCGTGGGCGCGCAAGCCCAGCTCTTCCAGCAGGGCGCGATCGCCCGTCAGCAGCTCGCCGTGCCCCTGCAGCCACCCACGGACCTGCGGCCAGTGCAGGCCGGGCTCGTCGGCGAAGAGGTCGAGGGATTCAGCCGTCACGCGCCGTGCTCCCGCCAGGAGCCCTGCAAGCGGGCGCCGGCGTCGAATTCAGAGGATGGACTGACCGGTCTTGCCCCAGTCGGCCAGGAAGGCATCCAACCCCTTGTCGGTTAACGGGTGTTTGACCAGGGCCCGGAAGGTCTCCGGCGGCAGGGTCGCCGCGTCGGCGCCGGCCAGCGCCGCCGCCGACACGTGGCCGGGATTGCGCAGGCTGGCGGCCAGGATCTCGGTGTCGAAGCCGTGGATGTCGTAGAGCGTGCGGATCTCTTCCAGCAGGCCGATCCCGTCCGCGCCGTGATCTTCCAGCCGGCCCACGAACGGCGACACGAAGGTCGCGCCCGCCTTGGCCGCCAGCAGGGCCTGCGCGGCCGAGAAGCACAGCGTCACGTTGGTGCGCACGCCCTTGTCGGCGAAGGCGCGGGCGGCGCGCAGGCCGTCCGTCGTCAGCGGCAGCTTGACCACCACGTTCGGGGCGATGGCGGCCAGCTTGTCGCCCTCGCGCACCATGGTCTCGAAATCGGTGGCCACGGCCTCGGCCGAGATCGGCCCCTCGACCAGGGCGCAGATTTCGGCGATGACCTCGGCGATGTTCCGGCCCGACTTCGCGATCAGAGTGGGATTGGTGGTCACGCCGTCCACCATGCCGGTGGGGACCATGTCCCGGATGACGGCGACGTCGGCGGTGTCGAGGAAGAGTTTCATGGGCGGCTCAATAGCCGACCGGCCCCTCGCGTGAAAGTCGCCTCCGTCCTCGTCCCGCTGCCGGTGCCCGAAGCCTTCGACTATGAGGTCCCGGACGGGCTCGACCTGAACCGCGGCGATCAGGTGGCCGTGCCGCTGGGTCCGCGCCTGATGCGCGGTCTGGTGTCGGACACGCACGAAACGACCGGCTCGAACCGGAAGCTGAAGGCGGTCGAGGCGAAGCTGGACGACCCGGCCCTGCCCCCCGGCACGATGGAATTCGTGGAATGGGCGGCCCGCTGGACCCTGTCGCCGCCGGGCGAGATGGCGGCCATGGCGCTGAAGGGCCTGCGCGCGCCCGAGCCGAAGCCGACGGTGAAGCTGGCCCGCGATCCTGCCGTCGAGCCTCCGCGCGCCACCGCGGCCCGCGCCGCCGTTCTGGCCGCCGCCACCGTGCCGATGACCGCCGCCGATCTGGCCCGCGCGGCCGGGGTCTCCGCAGGCGTGGTCAAGGGACTGGTCGACGAGGGCGTCCTGGTCCGGGTCGAGGTCACGGCCCGGACGGACTTCCCGGCGCCCGACCCCGCGCACGCGCCGTCGGATCTCAACCCCGACCAGGCGGCGGCCGCGGATCAGATCGGCGACGCGGTCGCGGCGGGCGGCTTCCGGCCCTTCCTGCTCGACGGCGTCACCGGCTCGGGAAAGACGGAAGCCTATCTGGAGGCCGCCGCGCGGGCCCTGTCGATCGATCCGGCGGCGCAGGTCCTGATCCTCCTGCCGGAGATCGCCCTCACTCAGGCGTTGATCGAGCGGGTCGCGGCCCGGTTCGGCGCCGCGCCGGCCGAGTGGCATTCCGGCGTGTCCGGCCCGCGCCGACGCCAGGTGTGGCAGGGCGTGGTCTCCGGGCGCGTCCGCATCGTCGTGGGCGCCCGCTCGGCCCTGTTCCTGCCCTTCCCGAACCTGCGCCTGCTGGTGGTCGACGAGGAGCACGACGGCTCGTTCAAGCAGGAGGACGGTCTCGTCTATCACGGTCGCGACCTGGCCGTGGCGCGCGCCATGATCGAGGGCGGGACCGTCGTCCTGGCCTCCGCCACCCCCTCGCTGGAGACGCTGGCGAACGCCCGGGCGGGCCGCTACGGCTGGCTGCGGCTGAAGGCGCGCCACGGCGCCGCCGTCCTGCCGACGCTGGAGCTGCTGGACCTCCGCGCCGACCCGCCGGAGCGCGACCGGTGGCTGTCGCCGAAACTGGTCGCCGAAATGGCCGACGTCTTCGCCCGCGGCGAGCAGACCCTGCTGTTCCTGAACCGACGCGGCTACGCCCCCGTCGTCCTCTGCCGCGCCTGCGGCCACCGCCTGACGGCCCCCGACACCGACAGCTGGCTGGTCGAGCATCGCTACACCGGCCGTCTCGTCTGCCACCTGACGGGCTTCTCCATGCCCAAGCCCGCCCGCTGTCCGGAATGCGGCGCGGCCGACAGCCTGACGCCCGTGGGTCCGGGGGTGGAGCGGGTGGAAGAGGAGGTCCGCTCCCTGTTTCCGCAGGCGCGCACCGCGGTCTTCAGCTCCGACACCGCGCCCGACGCCGGCGCCGCGCGCGGCCTGATCCGTCGCATGCAGGACGGCGAGATCGACGTTCTCGTCGCCACGCAGGCCGCCGCCAAGGGCCACAACTTCCCCCGCCTGACCCTCGTGGGCGTGGTCGACGCCGATCTGGGTCTGCGCGGCGGCGACCTGCGCGCGGCGGAGCGCACGTTCCAGCTGTTGATGCAGGCCACCGGCCGGGCCGGACGCGCCGATCGGCCGGGCCGCGCCCTGCTGCAGACCTGGACCCCCGAGCATCCGGTGCTTCAGGCCCTGGCCGCGGGCGACCGCGACGCCTTCGTCGAGGCCGAGCTGGCCGAGCGCGAGGCCGCCGGACTGCCGCCCTTCGGCAGACTGGCGGCCCTGATCCTTTCGGGCGAGAAGGCCGACGCCGTGGACAAGGCCGCGGGTCTTCTGGCCGGATCGATCCCCAACGCCGGGCGGCTGGAGGTCTACGGCCCCGCCGACGCGCCGCTGGCGCTGATCCGTGGCCGCCGTCGCAAGCGCCTGCTGGTCCGCGCCGACCGCGACGTGGATCTTCAGGGTTTCCTCCGCGCCTGGCTGACCCGGGTGAAGCTGCCCTCCAGCGTCCGCCTGACCGTCGACGTGGATCCGTACAGCTTCCTGTAGGGCGCCGCGGCCTCCGTGGTCCCGCCTCGAGCGGAGGGATTGCGTCGGCCGACCCAGCTCAGTTGCGAAGACCCACGCCGAATTCCCCCGCCTTCCCAACGCCCGCCCGGAATCTTCACCCTATCCGTCATGACCGGTCCGGCCTCATGCCAACCTTCGCGTGGTTCCGTCGCGGGGGAAGGGCGCAAGGCCTTGCGAGCTTGTCGCGGCGGGAGCGGTTCGAGCGGGGGTCGACGCCGGGGGCTCACATGTCCACGGCCGGCCGGCGTCGGCGTGAACCTGCAAGGTCGTGGCCATCGGAGGTGGGCGGCGGCGCGGGGGCCGGGGGCAATGAGACGCCTCCGGATCAGGCCGGCGATCATGGCGCGTCACGGGAAGGC
>NZ_DASYWO010000013.1:0-37537 GCF_035935935.1 Brevundimonas sp. | reverse complement strand
GCGCAAGGCCTTGCGAGCTTGTCGCGGCGGAAGCGGTTCGAGCGGGGGTCGACGCCGGGGGCTCACATGTCCACGGCCGGCCGGCGTCGGCGTGAACCTGCAAGGTCGTGGCCATCGGAGGTGGGCGGCGGCGCGGGGGCCCTGGTGCTTCGGCACGGAGGATCAGGCCGGCGATCATGGCGCGTCACGGGAAGGCGCGCGTCCGGGTCCGGGGTTCGCAAGTCTCCCGCCCGCCCGCCGAAGGCGCGTCCGTTAGTCGCCAAGCAGCGGCCCTATGCGGTGGTCCTCTCCACCTCGGACAGCTTTCGATCAGACGGACCGAGCGGAGCGTCGTCGCGAAGCCGAAACGGTAACACATCACAGCATCCGGGCTCCGCGCCCGGCGCTCCGCCCGCCCTTCCCCCCCTCGCCGTCATGCGGCGGGGCGATTTCGCGCGTCCCCGTTCCATCCTGCGTGGAGGAGGGGCGCCCCCGCGTTCGCCAACCCCTGGAGGCGCCCCATGTCGCGATCGAAGTCCCCCCGCAGTTCACGCCGGCCGTCCGACGATCCCGCGGCTTTCGACCGCGCGGGCGCCGAGCTCATGACCCGGCTGGCGCGGCTCCGCGCCACGATCGAGCGGAAACGGCGCGAAGGCTGGATCTTGACGCCCCGCGCCGCTTCCCCGGAAGGCGAGCCGACATGACGAAAATGTAACCAGCCATCGCCGGCGCCCCCGCTAAGGTCCGCGCCGACGAAATCCGCCCTTCGGAGCCTCCGCATGACTTCCCGTCTTCTCGCCGGCGTCGCCGCCCTCAGCCTGCTGGTCGCCGGCGCCTGCGCCACCGCCCCAGCCTCGGCCCCGGAGCCGGAAATCTCGGCCCAGCGCCTGTCCGACGGCATCCGCACCATTTCGGCCGACGCCTATCAGGGCCGCTACCCCGGCACGGAGGGCGAGCGCATGACCCTCGCCTGGCTGCAGGCCCAGTACGAGGCGATGGGCTTGCAGCCGGGGGGCCCGAACGGCCAGTGGCTGCAGCGGGTGGAGCTGAAGCGCTACACGCCGGAAGGCGCCGCAAGCGTCAGCTGGACGGGCCCTGACGGCGCGACCCATGTGCTGGAACCGGGCAAGGACATCCTGGTCCGCGCCGCCACCAACGACGGCCGCGCCGACGTGCGGGGCGCGGGCGTGGTCTTCGCCGGCTTCGGCATCGACGCGCCCGAGCGGAACTGGAACGACTACGGAAGCCTCGACGTGCGCGGCAAGGTCGTCATCGTCATGGCCGGCGAGCCGGACGGCGAGGTCTTCAACGGCCAGTACACCACCCACCATGCCTCGACCTCGGCCAAGGCCGACCAGGCCTTCCGCCGCGGCGCCGTCGGCCTGATCATGCTCAACCCCGTCGCGGCCACGGACTCCGCCTGGACCGGCGCGGCGCGGCGGAACAACGCCCAGCGGACCTACACCCCGGGCGCCGCGGATCTGGAGTTCACCGGGTCCATCAACATGGACACGGCCCACGCCATGGCCATGGCGGCGGGCATGGATCACGCTTCCTTCGCCAACTACGCCTCGGGCGGGTTCCGCGCGGTGGAGCTGCCGGGCGTGAAGCTGAACGTGCAGACCGCCGAGACCATCAACACCCTCGTCACCCATAATCTGCTGGCGAAGATCGAGGGGACCGAGCGCCCGGACGAGGTCATCGTCTACTCGGCCCACTGGGATCACGTCGGCGGCGCGGCCCAGCATCCGGACGCCGCCGGCGAGGACAAGATCTGGAACGGCGCGTGGGACAACGCGTCCGGCACCGTCGGCGTGGTCGAGATGGCCCGCGCCTTCGCCGCCGGCCCGCGCCCGGAGCGCACCGTCGTCTTCGCCCACATGGCGGCCGAGGAGATGGGTCTGATGGGCGCCTACGCCTATGCCGCCGACCCGGTCTACCCGCTGGAGAAGACCGTCGCGGACATCAACATCGACATGCTGCCGCTGTCGCCGCCGACCCGCGACGTCGCCATCTTCGGCAAGGGCCAGAACGACCTTGAGGACCGCCTTTCCGTGCTGGCGGCGGCCGAGGGCCGATACATCACCGACGACCGCCAGCCGGAGCAGGGCTTCTACTACCGCTCCGACCACTTCCCCTTCGCCCGCGCGGGCGTGCCGGCCCTGATGCCGTGGCACGGCGTCGACTGGGACGAGGGCGGCGTGCCCGTCGGCCGCGCGGCCTGGGACGCCAAGTTCGAGGCCGACTACCACCAGCCGTCCGACGAATGGTCGCCCAACCTCGACTTCCGCTCCGCGGTCGAGAACCTCGAGCTGCTCTATCGTCTGGGGTTCGACCTCGCCAACTCGCGCGACTGGCCGGGCTGGAAGCCGACGTCCGAGTTCGGCGCCGTGCGCGCCCGCACCGACGCGGCGCGCCAATGAGCCGGGGACAGTGAGCCTGACCCTGCGGCCTCTGACCGGCGACGGCTCGCCGCCGGTTCAGGGGTCGTATCCCCAAGCCGTGGAGGTGACCGGCGCGACCCGCTGGCTCTTCGTCTCGGGCCAGGTGCCGACCCGGCCCGACGGCGGTCTGGCAGACGACTTCCGCGCCCAGTGCGAACAGGTCTGGGACAATCTGGAGACCCAGCTGCGCGCCGCGGGCATGACGCTGGACAACCTGGTGAAGGTCACGACCTTCCTCGCGCGCCGGGACGACGCCCACCTGAACCGCGCCGTCCGCCTCGACCGGCTGCAGGGGCGACAGCCGGCGCTGACGGTCGTCGTCACCGGCATCTTCGACGAGCGCTGGCTGGTCGAGATCGAGGCCGTCGCCGCGGCCTAGAGCAGCGCCAGCAGGTCCCCCAGCACGCTGTCGGTCGTCGGCTCCCGCCCGGCGCCCGGGCCGGTGCAGCTGAAGGTCCGCCCGTCGGCGCAGGTGACCCGCAGCGCGTTCGTCTCGCCCGGCAGATCGGCGAACAGCGGATCGTGGTCGACGTCGACCATTCGCACCGACGCGGCGTCCGGCGCCGCCCGCGCCAGCTGCCGCACCGCGCCGCCCGGCGTGAACGCCGCCGTCAGCGGCTGCACCACGCCCGGCCTCGGCCCCTGCGGCCCGAACGCCTCTGCCGCCAGAATGGCCAGCTTGGCCGCCGCGTCCCGGCCCGACAGGTCCGCCGACGGATCCGCCTCGGCCAGACCCAGCGCCTGCGCCTCCGCCACCGCCTCCGCGAACAGCGCGCCTGCCGCCAGGCGGTTCAGCAGGAAGTTCACCGTGCCGTTCAGCACGGCCTCAAGCGCCACGATCGGCGCATGCGCCCGCGCCGCCCGGACCGTCTCGACCATCGGCGCCCCGCCGCCGACGCACGCCGCGATGCCCAGCCGGACGCCGCTGCGATGCGCCTGCCGCGCCAGCGGAAACAGGTCCTCGACCACCGCCTGCTTGTTCGCGCTGGCCACGTGCACCCCGCGCGACAGCGCCGCTCGCGTCAGCGCCAGCCCGGTCGAGGGATCGGACAGGGCGTCCACCAGCACGTCCGGCTCCCGCGCCAGCAGGGCCGCCGGATCGGTCGTCACCAGACGTGGATCAGGCCGCGGATCGCGCGCCTTGCCGGCGTCGCGGACCAGCACCCCCACCACCTCGAACCGCGCGTCGCCGGCCAGCCGGCTCAGCACGCCGCCGCCCACGACGCCGCACCCCGCCAGCGCCACCCTCAGCGGCCGCGTCTTCGCCGCGACGTCCCGATCGAGCTCCAGCACGCCCATCACGCCGCCTCCGCCAGCTTCAGCGCCGCCACCGTAGCCAGCCCGCGCTCCAGGTCGGCCCACAGGTCGTCCGGATGCTCCAACCCGACCGACAGGCGGATCAGGCCGTCGCCGATCCCCGCCGTCCGCCGCGCCTCCGGCGTCATCGCCAGATGGGTCATCAGCGCCGGATGCGCGATCAGGCTTTCGACCCCGCCCAGCGACTCCGCCAGCGTGAACACCCCCAGCGGCTCCACGAAGGCCCGCACCGCCTGGATGCCGCCTTCCAGCTCGACGCTCAGCATGGAGCCGAAGCCCTTCTGCTGCCGGGCCGCCAGCGCATGCCCCGGATGGCTCTCCAGCCCCGGGTGGTGCACCGCCTTCACGCCCGGCGCCGCCTCCAGACGCCGCGCGATCTCCAGCGCGCTCGCCTGCTGCCGCTCGACCCGAACGAACAGCGTCCGCAGTCCCCGCAGCGTCAGCCAGGCGTCGAACGGCGCGCCCGTCACGCCCGTCGCATTGGCCCACCACCCCGTCTCGGCGTGCACCTCCGCCTCGGCGCTGATCACGGCGCCCCCGACCACGTCGGAATGGCCGTTCACGAACTTGGTGGTCGAATGCACGACCACGTCGGCGCCCAGGGCGATCGGGGTCTGCAGCGCGGGGGACAGAAACGTGTTGTCCACCACTGACCGCGCCCCTGCCGCCCGGGCGCGTCTACAGATGTCGGCGACGTCCACGATCCTCATCAGCGGGTTCGACGGAGTCTCGATCAGCACCAGGCGGGGCTTCAGCGCGAAGGCGCGGTCCAGCGCCCCGGCGTCGCCCTGGTCCACGAAGGCCACGTCGAAGTGCCCCTTGCGCGCCCGGGCCGACAGCAGGCGGTGGGTGCCGCCGTAAAGGTCGTGTGGCGCGATGAGCAGGTCGCCGGGGTTCAGCGGGCTCAGCGCCAGGTCCAGCGCCGCCATGCCGCTGGACGTCACCACGCAGCCGGCCCCGCCCTCCAGCTCGGCCAGCGCGCCGGCCAGCAGATCGCGCGTCGGATTGCCCGAGCGCGTGTAATCATGGGCCCGCTTCCCATCCAGCCCCTCGAAGCTGAAGTTGGCGGACAGACAGATGGGCGGGATCACCGCGCCGTGGGCGACGTCGGCGTCCACGCCGTGGCGGACGCAGGCGGTTTGCGGGGACTGGCTCATGCGGCGATCTCCGGACAGGCGGGGAGGGGGAGGAGGGCGGTGCGGAGCGCGCGGCCGACGACCTCGCGCTCCTTCAGGAAGGCGTCGTGGCCGAAGACGCTGGGAGCCTCGACCAGGCGGCACAGGTTTGCGGCGCGGTCGGCCAGTTCGCGGAGGTCCTCTATCGGCACCAGCCGGTCGTCGGTGAAGCCGATCACGGTCAGGGGACAGGTCACCCGCTCCGGCTCGACCGCGTGCCTGTCCAGCGAGTCGCTCAGCACGATCTGCCGCCGCGCGTCGGCGATCGCGGCGTGCGCCTCGCCGCGGGCGATCAGCCAGTCGCAAACGGGGTGCGGTGCGGCCAGCGCGGCCGGCGAGGGCGCGCCGCCGAAACGCAGGCCCAGCTCCTCCGTCGTGCGATAGGTCGTCATGGCCAGCTGGCGCGCCAGGCTCAGCGCCTCGACCTCGCGCCCCGTCTCCAGCCCCAGCTCGAGAATGCGGCGCTGCACCCCGCGCCAGGCCGTCGCCGCGGGATGCGGCCGGTGGGGAGCCGAGATCGCCACGAGCCGGCCGACCCTGTCCGGGAACAGCTCGGCGAAGGCCAGACCGACGCAGCCGCCGTAGGACGCGCCGACGAAGGCGTCCACCAAGGGTCTGCCCAGCGCGTCCAGCGCCGCCGCGAGCGCCCGCGCCTGGTCCTGCGTCGTGGTCGGCCGCTCCGGCGCGGCGCCGACGACCGGCAGCCAGTCGATCGCCAGCACGGCGAACCGGTCGGTGTCCACCGGCGCGCCGGGCCCCACGGCCCAGTCCCACCAGCCGCGCCGCCGCGCGTCCGTCGCCGGCGCGCGGTCCGCGGAGATGCCGCCGGCCACCACGACCAGCGGCCCGTGCGTCGGTCCGGTCGCCCGGGCGCGCACGCTCGCTCCACCGGGCAGGGCGACGTCGAAGTCTCGAAAGTCAGGAAGTCTCGCCAAGGTCTCGCACGGTCCCGCTCATCGAGCACCCGTGCGGACGGAGAAGACCCGTGAAGTCGCCGGGCCGCGCAATGCGGCCGTCGCTTCACTCATCTCTCGCGGACCGGCTGAAGGGTCCCCGCAGGAGTTGGCACCGTGTCGGACCTGGGTGGGTCCGGTCGGTTGCCCCGGCGTCAAAGGGCCTATCCCTCAGCCGGTCTTGATGAGTGCCCTTACGCTGGACGAGCGGGCCGGGGGGCGTCAACCCCCCGACTGAAAGATTCAACGCGTGGTCGATTCCGCGATCAGCGCCTGGGCCCGTGCGATGGCGTCGGCCTCGGAGATTTCGCCCGCCTGAACCTTGTCGGCCAGATCCATCAGCTCCGGGCCGGTGACGGCGCCGGCCTGCGGTTCTTCCTGCAGATGGATGCCGGCGCCGCGGGCGATCGCCGCGTCCCACGCGTCGCGCACGGCCTTCCAGTAGCCCTGCGTGGAGACCCAGTAGTCGTCGCCCGCCTTGGGGTCGAACCCGTCGAAGCGGCGGTAGGAGTTGACCACGTCCTCGTGCACCACGACCGCCAGTTCCCCCTCGGCACCCTGCGCCGACTGCATCTTCTGATTGTCCTGCAAGTGGACCCAGCCCCACGGCGTCAGGGCGTGGCGGTTGGTCCCGAGGTAGCGGTCGTAGACCGGATTGCGGATGGCGTCGCGACGCGCCAGCGGGCGCCAGGAGGGGGCGGAGGTCCATTCCGCCATGCCGTTTTCATGGCTCCACTTGCCGACGCCGCCGTAGCGCGGGGAATCGTCCGTCTGCCACACCGTCTGCGACCAGGCGCCGGCGCGTTCGGCGTCCGACACCGGGGTCAGCACCCAGGTGTTCGGTCCGGCATAGGTCAGCACCGTCGCGGGCTGCCAGACCCAATCCTGCCGCCAGTGCTTGATGACGTGCACCTGGCCCTCGTGCTCCATCACCAGGATGTGCTGCAGGCTGATCCTGTCGCCCGTGTCGTAGACGATGCGCACGATCTCGTGCCCGCCTGACGTCTTGGGCGACAGCGGCTCGTAGCCGTCCACGAAGTTGACCGTCTCGCGCATGTCGAAGCGCACGTTGAAGTCGCCGACCTGGCTCAGGATGGCCCGGCGGTCCTGCTCATAGGCGGCATGTTGGGCCGAGCCCGCGGCGGGCGCCTGGGCGACGGCCAGAGCGGGGACGGCCGCGGTGGCCAGAAGGGCGGCGACGAAAAGGGCGCGCATGGCGTTTCCTCGAAAATGAGACGCGTTCGCGATAACGTCGCGAACGTCGTCCGGCAAGCGATCAGTAGCGATAGGTCAGTGAGACGCTGAAGTTGCGGCCCGGCTGGGTGTAGGCGTCCAGCACGGCGGAGGTCCGGGACAGGCCCCGCACGTCGCTCCACCAGCCGTAGGATTCGTCGGTCACGTTGAACAGGCCGCCGCGCAGCACGGCCGAGTCGGTCAGGTTCAGATAGACCGTGACATCCAGCAGCGTGAACTCCTCGCCGGCGTAGCAGTTGGGCGCGCAAGCCAGGCCGGCCAGATCTCCGACGGCCTTGTCGTCGGACCATGTCACGATGGCCTGGCCGCCCCAGTTGCCGTTCGGGTCGTCGTACCCCAGGCCGCCGACGACCTTGACCGGATCGACGGTGACCAGCGGCACGGTCGCGGCGCCCGAGGTCTGGTCGCCCTCGGCCCACGCCGCGGCGAGACGGGTGCTGAACCCGTTGGCCCAGCGCATGTCGGCGCGCGCCTCCAGGCCCGACACCTCCACCTCGGTGAAGTTGACGAACTGATAGACGGCGGGGTCGGCCGGGGTGAAGGATCCCGAGACCACCTGCTGGCTGATGAAGTCCTCATAGTCCGACCTGAACGCCACCACCTGACCGGCGAAGCGGCCGCCCAGAAGTTCGACGTCGCGCCAGCGCGCCCCGATCTCCACGCTGGTGCTGGTCTCCGGACCCAGGTTCGGGTTCGGGACGGACACGTAGCCGAAGGCCGGGTTGGAGAAGCCGTTGTTCACCTGCGACGGCGTCGGCGCCTTGAAGCCCGCGCCATAGCTGCCGAACAGGCCGAAGGTGTCGCCGGCCCACCAGACCACGCCCAGCTTGGGCGACACGTGGTCGTCGGACTGGTCCGCGCGGCCGCCGGTGTACAGGGGGTCGGCCCTGGTCGTCAGCTCGTAGGAATCGAACCTCAGCGCCGGGACGATCCGCAGGGCGCCGCCCAACAGCAGGATCTCGTCCTGCACGAAGACGCCCGCCAGACGATAGTCGGTCTCGGGGAAGGGGCTGGACGGGAAGGTCTCACCGGCGGGCGGCACGGTGCCGTCGCGAACGCCGGTCTGGGTCGCCTCCGACCAGTCACCGCCGAAGGTCAGGCGGTGCGTCGCGCCGCCGAACGCCAGCGACTTGACGCCCTCGGCCGCGAAGCCGGCCACCTCGTTGTCGAAGCGATTGTCGCGCGTGCGGTCCACCGCCGGTGTGCGGTCCTCGAAGGTGAACTGACGCGTCTCCGACGTCTGGTGGTAGGCGGTGATCTGGCCGCGATCGAGGCCGAACACGCCGTCGAAGCGCCAGTCGGCGGCGACGCGCTCGCGGCGGGTCTCGTCGTCGGCGGTCAGGTTCAGCACGGTCGCCGACTGGCCGCTCAGCACATTGGCCGACACCTCTGATTCGTAGGCGTCATACGTGACGCGCAGACGGTGACCGGGCGCGACGTCCCACACAGCCTTGGCGAGGATGCCTTCGCTTTCAGACTGCTGCGGGTTGGCCGTCGTGCGCGCCGAGCCGACGACGTCGTTCTCGCCGGCGGTTTTCGTCTCTTCGGCGTCGCGGGTCGTGTAGGCCAGAAGCCCCGAAAGCGGCCCGGCCCGGCCGGCGACGGACAGGCCGTACGTCACGCCTTCGTCGGCGGACGAATAGGCCACGCGGCCGCGCGCGGCGAAGTCGCGGTCGCCCATCAGCAGGTCGCCCGGGTCCCTTGTGGTGAACACCACCGCGCCAGCAACGCCGTCCGACCCGTACAGCGCTGACGCCGGCCCCCGCAGGATCTCGACGGACTTCATCAGGTCCAGATCGGCATAGCCGCCGCGGCCGACGCTCTGGGCGCCGAACACGAACCCGTCCGCCATGCGCACGCCGTCGACGACCTGCAGCACCCGGTCGCCGCCCAGGCCGCGAATGGTGAAGCCTTCATTGCCCGCCCGACCCGTCGTGCCGAGCGCCGCGCCGAATCGCGCCGGCTGGCTGACGACGCTGACGCCCGGCTCGAACCGGATCAGGTCCTTGATGTCCGTATGCAGATCGTCCTCGATCTCGCGCGCGGTGATCACGCTGACGGTGGCGGGCGCCTCATCGACGCGTGTGGCGGTGCGCGTGGCGCTGACGGTGATCGGCGCCACCTCGGTCACCGGCGGCTCCTGGGCTTGGGCGAGCGCGATGCCGGGCGCCGCGCCCAAGGCGAAGGCGGCGGAGGAGAGCAGACGGATTTTCATGACGGACGCCCCGGGGAGGTGGTTACAAGCGGAGCGGCAATTACTGCGAACGATTATCAGGCGCAATCGCAATTCATTCAGCGTCGGCAACCCGACCACACGGGCGGCGTTGGCTCGACATGAAACGCCTCGTCCTGCTCTCCGTCTGGTTCGCCGTGGCCGCCTGTTCGCAGGGCGAAGACCCCGCCGCGCCCGCCGAACCATCTCCCGTCCCGCCCGTCGACGGCGAGACGTCCGTGCCCGGACCGAACGCCGGCAACTTCGTCGGGGCCTGGGCCGCGCAGGCGTCGTGGTGCGCCAATACGTCAGGGCCGGAACGGCCCATCCGCATCACCACCACGACATTCGAAGGCTACGAGAACAGCTGCCGCATCTCTCGCGTGCAGCAGGTCAACACGGCCTACGAGGCGCTGCTGGACTGCACGTCCGAGGGCACGACGACGCAGGAGCGCGTGCGCATGCGCGTCGCCGACGACCGCCTGACCCTCAGCTGGCTGGACCGCGCGGGATCCAGCTCCAGCGAGTTCGTGCGCTGCCCCGCGGTGCAGCCGGCGCCGGTTCCGATCCCGGCGCCCGAGCCGACGGGCTGATCGTTCAGCTGAACAGGAAGTTCATCACGTCGCCGTCCTTGACGACGTACGACTTGCCCTCGGCCCGCAGCTTGCCCGCCTCGCGCGCCTTCGCCTCGCCGCGCAGGGCGACGTAGTCGTCGTAGGCGATGGTTTCGGCGCGGATGAAACCCTTCTCGAAGTCGGTGTGGATCACGCCTGCGGCCTGCGGCGCGGTGTCGCCGACGTGGATGGTCCAGGCCCGGGCTTCCTTGGGTCCGACGGTGAAGTAGGACTGCAGCCCCAGCAGGGCGTAGGCTTCGCGGATCAGGCGGTTCAGGCCCGGCTCGGCCAGACCCAGTTCCTGCAGGAACTCCATCTGCTCCGCCTCGTCCAGCACCGCCAGCTCGCTGTCGATCTTGGCCGAGATGACCACCGTGTTGGCGCCGTCCGCCTTCGCGCGCTCCGCAACCCTCTCGGACAGCTCATTGCCCTTGTCGGCCGAGCCTTCGTCCACGTTGGCGACGTAGAGGGCGGGCAGGGCGGTCAGGAGCTGCAGCATGTCCCACGCCTTCTTGTCCTCCTTGCCGACCTCGGCCGTGCGCGCGGGCTTGCCGGCGTTCAGCTGGGTCAGGGCAAGGTCGACGAGGCGCAGCGTCGCCGCCGCCTCCTTGTCGCCCGACGAGCGCGCCCGCTTCTCCAGGTTCGGACGGCGGCGCTCCAGGCTTTCAAGGTCGGCCAGCATCAGCTCGGTCTCGATGATCTCCAGATCGGCGATCGGATCGATGCGGTTTTCGACGTGCGTGATGTCGTCGTCGATGAAGCAGCGGGCCACGAAGGCCACGGCGTCGCAGTCGCGGATGTTGGCCAGGAACTGGTTGCCCAGCCCTTCGCCCTTGGACGCCCCGCGCACCAGACCGGCCACGTCGACGAAGGTGATGCGCGCCGGAATGATCTCCTTGGACCCCGCGATCTCGGCCAGCACGTTCAGGCGCGGCTCGGGCACGGCCACGTCGCCCGTGTTCGGCTCGATGGTGCAGAACGGATAGTTGGCGGCCTGCGCCGCCGCCGTCTTGGTCAGGGCGTTGAACAGGGTGGACTTGCCGACGTTCGGCAGGCCGACGATCGCGACTTTCAGGGCCATGGCGCTCTTGGGGGAGAAATCGAAGCGCGAGCCTTTAGACGGTTCGCGCCCCGATGTCAGGTGCGCATCACCGCCCGGCGCCCATCCGCACCGGCAGCAGCAGCTCCAGCGTCCGCCCACTGGCGAAGGTCATCACCATCGGCACCTGCTCGCCGGCCCTGAGCGGCGAGGTCAGTCCGGTCAGCATGATGTGCGTCGCGCCCGGCGCCAGCGTCACGTCGCGGCCTTCGGGCAGCGGTAGGCCTTCGGGCATGGCGGACATGCGCATCATGCCGTCGCGCTCCTCCATGTCGTGCACCTCGGCCGTCGCCGCCGAAGACGTGGCCACGGCCACCAGACGGTCGTCCGCGCCGACGGCCCTGAAGGTGGCGTAGCAGGCGCCCGTGCGTGCGCCGTTCGGGGTGGCGCGGCACCAGGCGTCCGTGACCTCGACGCCCACGGTGGCGCCGTCCTTCGTTTGCGTCGTGCGCGCCGACGAGGCCGGCTCGCCGCAGGCGGCCAGCGCCAGCGTCGCCAGCAGGATCAGGGCTGACGTCCTCATGTCGCGGCCCTCCGGCGGCCAAGGGTCCACAGCCGGTCGACCGCGATCGCGGCCAGCAGGCTGACGCCCGTCAGGGGATAAACGATGCAGAAGGGGATCACGATGCCCAGCACTGCGGCACGAACGCGCGGTCCGGGCGGCGCGGCCGGCGCGGCCAGCTTCCCGCGGGGCCTCCGCTTCCACCACATCGTCAGGGCGGACAGGCCCAGCACCCAGACCGCCACGCAGGCCAGCAGCATCACCCAGCGGTTCAGCTGTCCGTACTGTCGACCTTCGTGCACAGCGATGCCCCACTCGAACGCGCGGGCGCCGACGCCGAACTGGTCGGCCGTGACGTCGGCCAGCACGCGGCCCTGCCGCGTCAGATAGATCAGCCGCGCATCCTCCGCGGCCTGGTTCTCCACCGCCGCGGTCACCGCCCGGTCGGCCGAGGCAGGCAGGCCGATCAGATACGGGCGGGCCAGACCGGCGCTTTCGGTCGCCGACACGACGGCGTTGAGATCCAGCGCGGACGGCGTCGCCTGCAGGGTCGTCGTGCCCATCGCCCAGCCGGCGTCGGGCGGGGCGTCGTGATGCTCGGCGTGCAGCCAGTCCTGCGCCGCCGGCGCGGGCGGCCGGCCGAGCCCGGCCTGATTGACCAGGGTCAGAAATCCCTCGCCCCACACGGCCGACCACGGCATGCCGGTGAAGGCCAGGAAGAAGATCACGCCCCCGGCGTACAGCCCCGTCACCGCATGCAGGTCGCGCTGGAACGGCCGACCCGCCTTCGCCCGGATCGTCACCACGCCCGCCTCGCGCCGCCGGGGCCACCACAGGAAAATCCCCGTCGCGACCAGGATCATGGCCCAGCCGGCCACCACTTCGACGACCAGGTTCATGCCCGGGCCGGCGATGGCCAGCGAGTGGATCGTCTTCACGGTCTCCGAAATGCCGCCGGCCGGCCGGTCTCCCGTCACCCGCGCGTCCGCCGGGTCGACGAAGACCACGCGCATAGAGCCGTCGGCCCGCTCGATGGTCACCTGCACCGCACGATCGGGCCGGTCGGGGACGAGCACCGTCGCCGCGCGCCCCGGCACGGCCGTCGTCGCCGCCGTGACCCAGTCGGCGGGCTGGCTGATGGTCGGGCGCGGTTCGATCGCGGCCACCGACCGCGTCTGCCAGTCGTCGATCTCGGCCTTGAACAGATAGACGCCGCCCGTCAGGGCCATGAGCATGAGGAAGGGCAGGACCAGCAGCCCGGCATAGAAGTGCCAGCGCCAGACCGCGCGATAGGCGCCCGACAGGGGCGTGGATGGAGCCGGAGCTCCGCCGTCAGTGGAAGACATCGGGGATTCCTGAAGAGAAGCGACGCGGAACGCGCGCGTTCGCCGGCGCGCGCGGGGCTTGCGTGGGTCGTCTTCAGGCGTGGGGCGGGGCGGTCGAGGGCGGCCGCGGCGGGGCGCGGGCCGGCGGCAGGCGCAGGGTGGTCGATGCGGGCGCGGGAACGACCGTGGCCGTCAGGACCGGGGCGGGCGGCGCCTCGGGCGCCGGCGGCAGCGTCGCGAGCGGCGGCGGGACGCAGGCGGGGCAGGACGGCGCGTCCGGGGTCTGCTCGACCTGACCCGTCTCCGGATCGACGACGACCGTCTTCGGTCCCTCGACCGAGCACAGCACCAGCGGCATGCCCGGCTGAGCCGCGGCCTGCGCCGCATAGGGGAACAGCGCGCCCCAAACGACGGCGAAGGTCGCCGCCAGGATGGCGACGGCCTGCAGTCCGGTCAGATCACGGAAGGCGCGGGCGTCCACGAGGTTCGCTTAGCCGCTCCGGCTCCGGCGAACAACGTCGTTCAGGCGCCGCGTCAGCGCCGAGAGTGGAAGAACATCTCGATGCGATAGGTGTCGGCGGAGATCAGTTCGCCCTCGTGACGGATGCCGTCGGCATGGCGAAGGCGGAAACTGTCGGCCTGATAGCCGGGCGTGCTGTTCAGCACCTCGCAGGTCAGCACGACCTCCACGCCTTCCTTTCGACCGTCACACGACTGCGCCGACCACCCCCGCGACTGCGAGGCGCCGTCGTCGAGGCGTTCCATCGTCGACAGAGACACATGATACCCCTCGCCCATCGGCGTGACGGTCATCACCCCCGAAATCTGTCCGAGCGAGCCGTTCGTCAAGCGCGTCATCGGCGAGCTGAAGGTGTAGATCCCGTTCAACTGGTTCGCGGGCTGCGCGGCCGCCGGCGCCGCGGCCGCCAGGCCGCCGAGGACCGCCACGACGCATGCCAGGGCCTTCATCGGTTTCCCTCCCACATCCGGGCCGTTCAAGCGCCGAAGCGTGCCTGGCGTGGCCGTTCCCGTCAACGGCGCCTCGCGACCGGTCAGAAACCGTGGGGGGCGTCAGGTTCGGACAGGGGTGGGGTCTTCCCGGCGGGGTCTAGCCTCGTCACGACTTCGGACGCCGTGTCCGGTGGCGGACGCCTCGACTTCGCGGGAAACGCGTGGGACGGTGACGCTTCGTAAGCTGAGTGGGAGTGAGCGGGATGATGATGCGACGGACCTTGCTGGCGGGCGCGGCGCTGGCCCTGATGACGGGCGCGGCGGCTGCGCAGGAGGCCCAGATCGACACCCGGCCGGGCGGGCCGGAGCGCGTCGACCTGACGATCTATCAGGGCAACGTCACCCTGGTTGAGGACATCCGCGGCCTCAGCATCCCGGCCGGTCGTTCGCGGCAGGAATTCCCCGGCGTGTCCGCCTCCATCCGGCCCGAGACGGTCAGCCTGACCGGCCGCGGGCTGGAGGTGGTCGAGCAGAATTTCGACTACGACCTGCTGACCCCCGACAAGCTGATGCAGAGCGCCGTCGGCCAGGAGATCGGCCTGGTCCGCATCAACCCCGGCACCGGCCGCGAGGAAACCCAGCGCGCCACGGTGCTGGCGGCCAATGAGGGCGTGGTCCTGCGCATCGGCGGCAATGTGGAGGTGCTGCGCGACGACGGCGTGCCGACCCGCGTCATCTTCGACGAGGTGCCGGCGAACCTGCGCCCGCGGCCGACCCTCAGCGTGACCCTGGACGCCGAGGGCGCCGGCCGGCGCGACGTGACCCTGACCTATCTGACCTCGGGCCTCAGCTGGACGGCAGACTACGTCATGCGCGTCGACGAGCAGGCGTCGACCCTGGACCTGCTGGGCTGGGTGACGATCTCGAACCGTTCGGGCGCCACCTTCACCGACGCCGAGACGCGGGTCGTGGCCGGCGACGTCTCGTCCGGCGGAAACTATCGCGGAAACGGGATCGCCGCGTCCGACGACCAGTCGCTGGGCGACTACTACGTCTATCCGCTGCCGGAGCGGGTCACCGTCGCCAACAACCAGAACAAGCAGGTCGGCCTGCTGGACGTGTCGGGCGTGGCGACCACGAAGCGCTATCTGTGGGAGATCTACGGCTTCACGACCTCGGCCCAGCCGCAGGCGGTCGAGGTGGCCTATCTGTTCGCCAACGGCCCCATCAACGGCCAGAACCGGTCGCTGCCGGCTGGCACGATCCGCGTCTACATCAACGACGCCTCGGGCGAGCCGCGCTTCATCGGCGAGGACTCCATCAGCCACACCCCCGCCGGCTCCGACCTGGCCATCACCACGGGCGAGGCCTTCGACGTCACCGTCCAGCCGCGTCTGGTGTCGGAGGAGCGGGTGTCGACCCGCATCGTCGACTATTTCCGCACCCGCCGCTCGGTCGAATACACCCTGCGCAACGCCCGGCCCGAGCCGGTCACCATCGAGGTGCGGCAGGGTGGCCTCGGCCGCGACACGGAGATCCAGCAGCAGAGCCACCCCGGCGTGCTGGAGGATTCCCGCACGGTCGTCTGGAAGGTGCAGGTTCCGGCCAACGGCGAGGTGAAGCTGACCGCCACCATCGAGACGGGCGGCTGAGATGCGCGCCGCCCTGACGGCGGCGACGGCGCTGTTCAGCCTGCTGGCCGCGCCGGCGCTCGCCCAAGAATCGCTTCTGGCCGTCTCCACGTCGGAGAAGGCCGACGCGGCCACGGTCGTCATCTATCGCGACCAGCCCGTGAACACCGTCGAGCTGATGGAACGCTCCCGTCAGCCGTGGAGCCGGCTCGATCGCGAGGGCCTGGCCCTCATCGTCGAGACGCGCACGGTCGACGTGCCCGCGGGCGACGCTGTGATCCGCTTCGAGGGCGTCTCCACCGGCATCGTGCCGCAGAGCGTGACCATCGAGGGCCTGCCCTCGGCCGTGCTGGAGCAGAACGCCGACTTCGACCTGCTGACCCCCGGCTCGCTGCTGGACAAGTCGATCGGCGACACGGTGCAGGTCGTGCGCACGAATCCGGCCAACGGTCGTCAGGAGGTTCGAACCGCCGTGGTCCGTTCGGGCGGGGCCGGCGCCGTGCTGGAAATCGACGGCAAGTACGAGGTCCTGTCCTGCTCCGGCATGATCGAACGGGTGATCTTCGAGGACGTGCCCGAGGGCCTGTCGGATCAGCCCACGCTGTCGATCCGCACGCGCGCACCCGCGCCGGGCCGATACACGGTCACGCTGGCCTACCTTTCGACCGGCCTTCAATGGTCGACCGACTACGTCGCCCGTCTGTCGCCCGACGGGCGCACGCTGGACCTGACGGGGTGGCTGACCCTCGCCAACTTCGGCGGCACCACCTTCCCCGACGCCCCGGTCCAGGTCGTCGCGGGCGATCTCCAGACCACGGGCCGCAGCGTTCCCGTCGACCCCGTCGTCCGCCGCCGCAGCCCCGGCTGCTGGCCCCAGGACACGACGTCGAACGGGGTGAATCCGGACATGCGGGACGACTGGTATCCGCCGGTCGCGCCGCCGCCGCCCATGGCCCCGCCGCCTCCCGCCATGATGGTGCCGATGGCACGCGAAGACGCGATCGTCGTCACCGGCAGCCGCATCGCGCGGCAGGAGGAACTGGGCGACTACAAGATCTACACCCTGCCGTCGCCGACCACCGTCGCCGCGCGGCAGACCAAGCAGGTCCGCTTCCTCGAGCGCGAGGACGTCCCCTATGACAGGGTGAACCGGCACTGGATCGGCGCTTGGGGCATGACCGCCGGCGAGGCGGCCGACGAATCCACGCCTCAGGTCGTCTTCCGCCTGCGCAACACCGAGGCCGGCGGTCTGGGCATCGCGCTGCCGGGCGGGAACTGGAGCCTGCGCCAGATCACGCCGGACGGCCGTTCAGTCCTGGCGGGCGAGGCGAACACGCAGGACCGCCCCGTCGGCCTGCCGCTCGAGCTGGCGCGCGGCGAGGCGTCCGACGTCCGCGTGCGCACCCGCGTCACGGGCGACGGCGAACGCACCCGCGGAGCCCTGACCACCCAATGGCGCGAGGTGGAGGTGGTCGTCTCGAACCTGGGCGGCGAAGCCGAAACGGTCGAACTGATTCCGCAGGAGTTCAGCCAGACCGGCTTCCGGGTGGTTCGTCAGAACCTTCGCAGCGCCGTCACCGACAGCGGCTGGCCGGCGTGGACCCTGACCGTGCCGCCGGGCGAGAGCGCGACCCTGACCTATCGCTATGAGGTGACGGAGTAGGGGGTCACTCCCCCTGCGCCGCCTGTCGTGGGCTGAATTTGGGGGCTGGCGCCAGCCGCAGCACCTCGGCCTGATAGCGGTCGTCGTTGCCGGCCACCAGGAAGGGCAGGGCGTCGGCGCAGGCGTTCAGCAACGCCTCCAGCCAAGGCTTGTCCGCCTTGTGAAAGTCGCTCAGCACGTGGCCGTGCACCAGCTCCGGCCGCCCCGGATGCCCGACGCCCATCCGCGCGCGCCGGAACTCGGGGCCCAGCTGGCTGATCAGCGAGCGGACGCCGTTCTGGCCCGCCGCGCCGCCGCCCGTCTTCATCCGGAATCGCCCGGGGGCCAAGTCGATCTCGTCGTGGAAGACCACGACGTTCGCCGGCGGGACCTTGTAGAACCGCGCCGCCTCTCCGACGGCGCGTCCGCTCTCGTTCATAAAGGTCTGCGGCTTCATCAGCAGGATCTTCGTCCCCTCGACCTCGCCCTCGGCGACGATCGACTGGAACTTCGCCCGCTCCGCCCCGAACCGCCAGCGGCGCGCGATCTCGTCGGCGGCCATGAAGCCGATGTTGTGGCGGTTGCCTTCGTACTTGGCGCCCGGGTTGCCCAGGCCGGCGAGGATCAGCATCGGTCAGTCCACAAAAGGAAACGGCCCCGCCGTCGCCGGAGGGGCCGTCCTGATTAGCAGATCGGGGCCGGAGGTCAGCCTTCCGAGGCTTCCTCGCCCTCGGCGGCGGCGTCTCCGTCGGCCTGCTCCGAAGCCGGAACCTCGTCGGCGGCAGCCTCGGCCTGTTCCTCGGCGATGGCCTCTTCGATCTCGTCGGCGGCCTTCGCGGCCGAGGAGGTCTTGATCGAGGCGATCACGAAGTCACGGTCCGTGATGGTGGCTTCCACGTCCGACGGCTTCTTGACGTCCGACCAGCGGATGGTGTCGCCCAGCTTGTGGCCGGCCAGGTCGACGATCAGGTCTTCCGGGATGTGGTCGGCGCGGACCAGGATCTCGACCGAGTGACGCACGATCTCCAGCGAGCCGCCCTGACGGAAGGCGCCGCACTGGTCTTCGTTGATGAAGTGCACCGGCACCTCGATCTTGATCGTCTGCTTCTCGTCGACGCGCATCAGGTCGAAGTGCAGCGGGCGATCCGACACGGGGTCGAACTGCACGTCCTTGGCGATGACCGGCTGGGTCTCCGAGCCGTACTTCAGCGTCACCAGGTGGCCCAGCAGCTTGCCGGTGTACAGGTTCTTGCGGAAGTCCTTCTCGTTGACCGAGATGGCCACCGGGTCCTTGCCGCCGCCGTACAGGATGCCCGGAACCTGATTGGCGCGACGGGCCGCGCGGGCGCCGCCGGTGCCCACGCCTTCACGGACGTCGACGTTCAGAATGATCTCAGCCATCTGGCCTGCCTCAATGACGAACGCCGCGCCGACTGTCGGCCCGCGCGGCGGGGAACGATCCCTCGAATTCAAGAGCGCGGGCTATTACACGCACCCGTGGCCCGGCGCAACCGGGCCTTTGCAGTCGGGCGCGACCTTACTGGCGGCCGGCCGACTGGGCCTGATCGGCGGCCGCCACGGCCCCGGCGGCGGTGCCCGTCGTGGCCGGCGGGACGTCCAGCAGAGCCGACGCCGGCGCGATCTGCGGCGTCATCGGCCCCGTGTTGGCGGCGGTGCACTGGGCGATGTCGGCCACGATGTGCTGACCGACGCAGAACATGTCCTCATAGTTCGGACGCGACGCCGCCAGACACTGGAAGAGGTTCAGCTTCGACATGTTGAAGCAGAACTCGCTGTTCGATTCGACGATCAGCGCCTCGGTGTAGGCGCGACGGTCCTCGCCGCCGGCGCCCAGGGCGGCCAGGGCGGCGATCGCCAGGCTGTGCACCACGGCGGGCGTGTAGGGCGGGGCCTGGCGGGCCGACGCCAGATTCAGACCGGTGCCGGCGTGGGCGGCGCCATGCAGACGCTGGCTCTCGGCCGGAACCGGAACCAGCCGCGTCGCCGACAGGGTCTTGGCCGCTTCCAGACGTTCCGGCCTGCCCTCGACGGGCGTCACGGCCCAGCGGCGGCGCGGGTCGTTCCGCTCCTGGATGGTGTAGGCGTCTTCCTTGATGGCGTCGCCGATCGAGGCCAGGGCGGCGATGTCCGCGCCCAGGGTGGCGACGATCAGGCCGGCCGCATGATCCGCGCCCGGCAAGGTCGCGGCATAGGCCGGGTCGGCGATGATGCGGTTGACGATTTCTTCGCGCTGGGCCGGGTCGACGGCGTACTGGCGCACGCCCTCGACGAACTCCGGCGACTGCAGGGCCAGGATGGCGCCGTAGGCGATCATGCCGCGCGACAGCTGCACCGGCTCGTAGGCGGCGCCCTTGCGGATCGCGGCCTGAATGGCCTCGGGGCTGTTGAAGGCGCGCTCGATCGTGCCGACCTCGCGGATGAAGGTGACGTAGACCGACGCCGCCTCGGCGATCCCGGTGTTCAATGCCAGCGCGGGCGGCGGCGGCGGCGGCGGCGCAGGCGGCGGCGGCGGCGCCTCCGGTTCCGGTTGGGCGCAGGCGGCCAGGACGGCGGCGGCCGCGACGGCGGCCAACGACAGGTTGCGGCGCGAAACAGCCCAAGCCATCGACGAAACTCCCCCAGGGATCTGGAACTGCACCGCTTTCAGCCGCGGCGTCTCTGCCGCCTTATAACGCCGGATGAAGTCTTGTCCGATCACTAATCGAAGAGCTTGGAGACCGATTCCTCATTGGCGATCCGCCGGATGGCCTCGCCGATCAGCGGCGCGACCGAAACGCTGCGGATCTTGGCGCAGGTCTCGACCTCGTGCGGCTGCTCGATGGAGTCCGTGATCACAAGCTCCTTCAGGGGGCCGTCGGTGATGCGCTGCACCGCCGGGCCCGACAGGACGCCGTGGCTGATGTAGGCCGAAACCTCGGTCGCGCCGTGCTCGATCAGCGCCTTCGCGGCGTTCACCAGCGTGCCGCCCGAATCCACGATGTCGTCGAACAGGATGCAGCGGCGGCCGGAGACGTCGCCGATGATGTTCATCACCTCGCTCTCGCCGGCGCGCGGACGGCGTTTGTCGACGATGGCCAGATCGGCGTCTAGGCGCTTCGCCAGCGAGCGCGCCCGCACCACGCCGCCGACGTCGGGCGAAATGATCATCAGGCTGTCGTCGCGGCCGTAGGTTTCACGGATGTCCTGCGCCAGCACGGGCGTGGCGACCAGGTTGTCGGTCGGAATGTCGAAGAAGCCCTGGATCTGGCCGGCGTGCAGGTCCATCGTCAGCACGCGGTCCGCGCCGGCGCGCGTGATCAGATTGGCCACCAGCTTGGCCGAAATGGGCGTGCGCCCGTCCGTCTTCCGGTCCTGACGCGCATAGCCGAAGTAGGGGACCACGGCCGTGATCCGCTTGGCCGACGCCCGCACCAGCGCGTCCGTCAGGATCAGCAGCTCCATCAGGTTGTCGTTGGCGGGATAGCTGGTCGACTGAAGGATGAAGACGTCCTCGCCACGGACGTTCTCCTCGATCATGGCGAAGACCTCGTTGTCCGCGAACCGCTTCACCTGGGCCTTGGTCAGCGGGGCGTCGAGGTGGGCGGCGATGGCCTGGGACAGCGACCGGTTGGCGTTGCCGGAGAGCAGCTTCATGGCTCGTCATCCTTTCGCCGCGATCGCGCCCGCATGGAGGAGGATGGGGGTCCGGCGCGCCTCTTTAGACAGGCCGTGCCGGGCGCATCAAGCCGTGGTCCGTCATCCGTTGGCGGGTCGCGGCGCGTGGTGTAGAACCGCCGCTTCGTTCGCCGGGGCGGCGAACGTGATCGAGATCGTCGAGAGGTCGCTTCGTGTCTTTTTCCAGGTCCCGCGCGGCGGTCGTCATGACCGCGGTCCTGATCCTCGGCCTCGGTCTGTCGGCGTGCAACAACCGTCCGCGCGCGCGTCTCGCCTATGAGGAACGGCCGGTCGAGCTGCTCTACAACACGGGCTATGATCGGCTGGAGCGCGGCCGCTGGCGCGACGCCATCGACTACTTCCAGGAGGTCGAGCGTCAGCATCCCTATTCGGAATGGTCGCGCCACGCGATCCTGATGCAGATCTACGCCAACTACAAAGACGGTCAGTACATGGAGGCGATCGCCTCGGCCGACCGCTTCATCCAGCTGTTCCCCGGCAATCCGTCGGCCGCCTACGCCTTCTACATGCGCGCCATCTGCTACTTCGAGCAGATCGTCGACGTGGGCCGCGACCAGGCCCTGACCGAGCAGGCGCTGGCCGGGCTGCGCGAGGTCGTGCGCCGCTACCCCGGCTCGTCCTACGCCACCGACGCGCTGGTGAAGATCGACATGGTCAACGACCAGCTGGCGGGCAAGGAGATGGCCATCGGCCGCTACTACCAGCGCGCCGACCAGCCGCTGGCGGCGATGAACCGCTACCGCGTGGTCGTCGACAATCCCGACTTCCAGCGCACCTCGCACGTGGCCGAGGCCCTGTACCGCATGGTCGAGGTCAACCTGATGCTGGGCCTGACCGACGAGGCGACGCGCAACGCCTCGGTGCTGGGCCACAACTATCCGGGCAGCCCGTGGTACGCCGAAGCCTACGCCCTGCTGACCGAGCGCGGCGCCCAGCCGGACCAGGCGCCGGAAGGCAAGCGCGAGAACTGGCTGCAGCGCCTGATCCCGGGCTGAGCGCGCCTCCCGGCCGTGCCATCATGCCGGCCATGACGAATCAGGTCGCCCCATGCTGACGGGCCTGTCCATCCGCGACGTGGTGCTGGTCGAGGCGCTGGACCTCGACGTGGGGACGGGCCTGACCGTGCTGACCGGCGAGACGGGCGCCGGCAAGTCGATCATTCTCGACGCCCTGGGACTGGCCATGGGCGCGCGCGCGGAGGCCGGTCTGGTCCGCGCCGGCGCGCGGCAGGCCAGCGCCGTCGCCACCTTCGCCGCGCCCTTCGCCGCCGGACTGGCCGCCCTGCTCGACGACAGGGGCGTGGACGTGCCGCCCGGGGACGACCTCATCCTGCGCCGCGTGCTCGGGGCGGACGGTCGCAGCCGCGCCTTCGTCAACGACCAGGCCGTCGGCGTCGCCACCCTGCGCGAGATCGGCCAGACCCTGATCGAGGTCCACGGCCAGCACGAGACGGTCGGCCTGCTGGACTGGCGGACGCATCGGGGCCTGCTGGACGGGTTCGGCGGTCTGGCCCGCGAGGTCGAGGCCGTGCGGTCGGCGTCGGAGTCGCTGCGGGCCGCCGAGGCCCGCCTGGCGGAACTGCAGGCCGCCGCCGCCGACGCCGAGGCGCGGCGCGAGGAATTGGCTCGCGATCTGGCCGAGCTGGATCAGCTGGACCCCCGCGCCGACGAGGAAGAGGCCCTGTCCGGCGAGCGTGCCGTGCTCGGCGCGGCCGAAAAGGCGCTGGAGGACCTGTCGGACGCCCGTCAGGCGCTGGGCGGCGACAAGCTTTCCCAGAAGCTCGCCTCCGCCCTGCGCGCGGTCGACCACGCCGGCCGCCGCGCCCGTCAGGCGGGCGTGGGGGAGGGGCACCCGGTCCTGTTGCGCCTCACCGCCGCCGCCGAGGCCATCGACCGGACCCTCATCGAGGCGGCCGAGGCGGTGGCCCAGGTCGACGCCGCCGCCGACGCCTTCGACTTCGAGCCGGGTCGGCTGGACAAGGCGGAGGAACGCCTGTTCGCCCTGCGCGCCGCCGCCCGCCGCCTGCGCGCCACGGTGGACCAGCTGCCCGCCCTGCGCGTGGAGTTCCGCGAGAAGCTGGCCCTGCTGGAAGGCGACGCCGACGCCCTGACCCAGGGCCGCCGCGCCGCCTCCGCAGCGCGCGAGACATACGATTCGGCCGCCGCCGACCTGTCGGCCGCCCGCGCCGCCGCCGCCCGCCGGCTAGAGGCCGCGGTCGCGTCCGAGCTCGGCCCGCTGAAGCTGGAACGGGCCCGGTTCCGCACCGTGCTGGAGCCCGTCGCCGACGACCGCCGTGGACCCGCGGGCCGCGAGACCGTGCGTTTCGAGGTCGCGACCAACGCCGGCCAGCCCTTCGGTCCGCTTGATTCGGTCGCCTCCGGCGGCGAACTGGCGCGCTTCGCCCTGGCCATGAAGGCCGCCCTGGCTGCCCGCGCCGGCGGCGACCAGCCGGTGATGATCTTCGACGAGGTCGATCAGGGCGTCGGCGGCGCCGTAGCCGAGGCCGTGGGCCGCCGCCTCCGTCGCCTCGCCGAGGGGGCGCAGGTCGTCGTCGTGACCCACAGTCCGCAGGTCGCGGCCATGGGGCAGGCGCACTGGAAGGTCGGCAAGGCCGAGGCGGACGGCCAGGTGCGCACCTCCGTCGCCGTCCTCGACGCCGCGCAGCGGGACGAGGAGATCGCCCGCATGCTCTCCGGCGCCGTCGTCACCGACGAAGCCCGCGCCGCCGCCCGCGCGCTTCGCGCCTGAACGTCGCACCCGAGATTTCTTCAGGAAAAACAGCACTGTGGAGAAGTCGGCGCGCGCCTTGACCTTCCGGGGTCCCACCTATAGGTTCCGCGCCGAATTCAGACCCCCTTCGGCGCTCGCGTCGAAGCGCTGAGGCCACCCATGTCCACGCCCCCGGAATCGCGCGAAGAGGCGATCGCTCGTCTCCAGAAAAGCGCATCCCAACTGGAGGCGCGGCAGGACTCCAAGCTGGCGCAGGAGCTGGCGGGACAGAAGGCGGCCGGGCAGGCCTGGAAGATCATCGCCGACCTGTTCGGCGGCGTCTTCGTGGGCCTCGCGATCGGTTTCGGGGTCGATCATTTCGCCGGCACCTCGCCGGTGGGCATCATCAGCGGGGTCCTTCTGGGCTTCGCGCTTTCGGTCTGGATGGCGTGGCGCACGGCGCAGCGGATCCAGGCGGAGGCACATAAAGCCGGGGTTCAGCCGCAGGCCGTGCCCTTCGACGACGACGAAGACGCTTAAGGTTTCAATGGCCGATCCGCTTCATCAGTTTCAGGTCCAGAAGATCGTGGACCTGCCCGACGTCACCCTTCCGGTGATCGGTCACGTCGATCTGGCGTTCACCAACTCGCACCTGGCCATGACCATCGCCTTCGTCGTGGTGGTGGGCTTCCTGTCGATCGTGACGTCGGGCGCCAAGGTCGTGCCCGGCCGCCTGCAGGCCGTCGGCGAGACGCTGTTCGGCATGATCGACAACATGACCGACGGCATCATCGGCCACGACGGGAAGAAGTACTTCCCGTTCGTCTTCACGATCTTCCTGTTCATTCTGGGCATGAACCTGCTCGGCATGTTCCTGTCGTTCACCGCCACGTCGCAGCTGGCGGTCACGGCCACCTTCGCCCTGATCACCTTCGGGCTGGTTCTGGTGGTCGGCTTCGTCAAGAACGGCCTGGGCTTCTTCAAGCTCTTCTGGCCGACCGGCGCGCCGCTGGTCATGCGTCCTGTCGTCGGCCTGATCGAGTTCTTCTCCTTCCTGCTGCGTCCCATCACCCTGATGCTGCGTCTGTTCGGCAACATGATGGGCGGTCACATCGCGCTGAAGGTCTTCGCGGGCTTCGTGGCGACCGCCGTCATCGGCGCCGCCGGCTGGTTCGGCATCCTGATCTTCCCGCTCTCGCTGGGAATGACCGTCGGCCTGACGGCGCTGGAATTCCTCGTGGCCTTCCTTCAGGCCTTCGTCTTCGCCGTTCTGACCTGCATCTACCTCAACGATGTGGTCAACCTGGACCACGCCCACTAAGGGCCGGCCCAGTCTTCGTTCCACCCAAGACCAACTAGGACTAGAGAACCATGGATCCTCAAGCCGCCAAGCTCATCGGCGCCGGCATCGCGATGACCGGCATGATCGGCGCCGGCATCGGCGTCGGCAACATCTTCGGCAACTTCGTGTCGGCCGCCCTGCGCAACCCGTCGGCCGCCGCCTCGCAAGTCGGCAACCTGTTCGTGGGCGCCGCCCTGGCCGAAGCCCTGGGCATCCTGGCCTTCGTCATGGGCATCCTGATCTGGATCTCGTAATCCCGATCCGCTGACGGCGGTGCGGGCGCCTCGGCGCCCGCCCGTCGTTCGCAGCCTCTTCGAACAGCGACAGACACATGGCCACCCAGACGCCTTCCGTTCCGATTCCGCCCGGCCCGACCGAGCCCATGGTTGGGGAAACCCCGGCCGCGGCGACGCACGCCACGACCGAAGTCGCGCACGGCGGCGATCACGGCGAGGGCGGCGGCCTGCCCCAGTTCCAGTTCGAGCACTGGGCCGGCCAGATCGTCTACCTGGTCTTCCTGTTCGTCGTTCTGTATTTCCTGATCGCCAGGGTCTTCGCCCCGCGCATGCGCCGGGTGTTCGACGAGCGGTCCAGCACCATTTCCGGTGCCGTCGACGCCGCCCGTCAGGTCCAGGCCGAAGCGGCCGGTCAGGCCGAGGCCGCCAAGCGTGAGGTCGAGGAGGCCCGCGCCCGTGCCCGCGCCACCGCCGCCGCCGCCAAGGACCGCGTCACGTCCGAAGCCGCCGCGCGCTCCGCTTCGGAAGAAGCCGCCGTCGCCGCCCGCATCGCCGAGGCCGAGGGCGCCATCGCCCGGACGCGCGAGGCCGCCATGGCCAACGTCTCGACCGTCGCCGCCGACGCCGCAACCGCCATGGTCGAGCGCCTGACCGGCAAGGCCCCCACCGCCGCCGAGCTCACTTCCGTTTCCCGGGGCGTCGCCTGATGGAATTCTTCAATCCGCATCTCTACGACCTCGAGAACCCCGAGCTGTGGGTCGCGGTCGGCCTGATCATCTTCTTCGCCATCGTCGTCTTTTCCGGCGCGCTGAAGATGGTCGGCGGGGCGCTCGACGCCAAGGCCGCCAAGATCCAGTCCGAGCTCGACGAGGCCGCGCGCCTGCGCGCCGAGGCCGAGGCCCTGCTGGCCCAGATCCGTCAGGAGAAGGCCGAGGCCGAAGCCCAGGCCGCCGACATGCTGAAGGCCGCCGAGGACGAGGCCCGTCGCATGGAGACCGAGACCAAGGCGAAACTGGAGGAGTCGCTGGCGCGCCGCCAGCAGCTGGCCGAGCGCCGCATCGCCCAGGCGGAGGCCCAGGCCACCGCGGACGTCAAGGCGGCCGCCGTCGAACTGGCCGCGAAGC
Source organism: Brevundimonas sp. (assembly GCF_035935935.1). Taxonomy (GTDB): domain Bacteria; phylum Pseudomonadota; class Alphaproteobacteria; order Caulobacterales; family Caulobacteraceae; genus Brevundimonas. The sequence goes on along the minus strand of NZ_DASYWO010000013.1, from coordinate 11,332 downwards.
AGGCCGAGACCATTCTGGCGGCCCGTCTGGCCGCCGGCGGCGCCGACCCGGTGCTGGACCAGGCCGTGGCCCAGATCGGCGACCGCCTGAACTGATCCGCCGCGAAACCGCGAGACAGGGCCCCGGGCGTCGCGCCCGGGGCCTTTTCCGTTTCAGGCCCTCAGTGGGCCAGATGGATGTCGTCGCGGACGCGGTGCACCCGCCATTCCCTGCCGACCATGCGGGCGTAGACGTGTCCCATCACCGCGCCGAACACCGCGTGGGTCAGGATCATCCACGCCAGCGTGGGAAAGCCCGCCGCCAGGCCGAACATCCCCACGCCGCCCAGCGGCGCGACCGTCAGACCCATCAGCACGAAGGCGCCAACGGCGAAGACGATGCCCTTGGTCTCCGGCGTGTCGGTGGGCATGCGCGGACACAGGATGCCGAACAGCGGCCCCAGCACCAGAGTGCCCACCGCGAAGTGGGCGACCCAGCCGGTCCAGGCCACGCCTTCGGTGCCCATGATGACGGTGAGCAGTCGCGGGAAACTGACGAACCACGGCCCGGCCAGCATCTGCACCGCCTCAAGAACGGCCACCGCCAATGCTGCGGAAAAGCCTGCGATCATTCCCTTGGTTACGCGTGACATCATGACCTGTGCGCCTCCCAACGCTCTTTCCGGTTCTGATTACGCGCGATCAGCATACGCCGATCGTGGCGAACGGCGTTCACAAGGCCGTGCTTCGCGCCTGCGGCATGCCGGGCGCGTCCGCTGGCGGCCGCGGGGGCGGCCTGTATAAGGGCCGCATGAACGCCCGCTTCCTCTGGCGCGCCCATCGCGCCCGGCTGCTCGACCAGCGTCCGGAACTCTCGGCCATCCGTCGCCATGTCGCGCGCGACGCGATCGCCTGCGACGTCGGCGCCAACAAGGGCAGCTACATGTACTGGCTGTCGCGCTGGGCCGCCCGCGTGGTGGCCTTCGAGCCCCAGCCGGGGCTGGCCGCCTATCTGGAGCAGGCGTCCCGCGGCTTGGGGCTGAACAACGTGACGATCGAGGCCAGGGGCGTGTCCGACCGCTCCGGCGCCTTCGACTTCTACCTGCCGTCCGAGAACTCTCCTGAGGCCAGCCTCGTGCCGATCGCCGGCGCGCGCACGGTCAAGGTGCCCGTCGTGACGCTGGACGAGACCTTCGCCGCCGGTGAACGCGTCGGCTTCCTCAAGGTCGACGTCGAGGGCGCCGAACTGAACGTCTTCCGCGGCGCCGAACGCATCCTGCGCGAGGACCAGCCGCCCCTGCTGTTCGAAAGCGAGCAGCGGCACCTGCGGGACGGGTCCTCCGTCTCCGACGGCTTCGCCTTCCTGCAGGACCGCGGCTACCGCGGCTGGTTCATCCACCGCGGCGAACTGAAGCCGGTCGAGCGGTTCGACCCGGCGGTGCACCAGAACGCGCAGGGCGACCGCTTCTGGAAGTCGCCGGACTACGCCAACAACTTCCTGTTCACCCCGGTCTAGTCGAAGACGACGCCCGTCAGGCGCTCCGACTGGTCCCACAGCCGCGCGGCCATCCGGGCGTCCCTGGCCGCCGGATCGATCCGCGCAGGTCCGGGGCGACCGCGTGTCTCGCCCATCCCCTGCGGCCCGTAATAGCCGCCGGGGCTCGCGGCCGGCAGGGTCGCCGCCATGAGCACGGGCAGGGCGCCGGCGGCCGCGGAATGCGCCATCAGCCCGATCAAGGACCGTGTGAAGAAGGTGCGCAGCGACCGCTCGCCGCCCGCGCCGTTCGCGACCAGATCCGTGCGCGCCACGCCCGGATGCGCCGCCACGCTGGTCAGACCCCAGTCGCCGGCGTCACTTCGCCGTTGCAGCTCCATCGCGAACATCAGCATGGCCAGCTTCGACTGCTGATAGACGGGCCAGGATCGATAGCTCCGCTCGGCGTTCAGGTCGTCGATCGCGATCCGGCCGCCCCGATGCGCCACGCTGGACAGCTGGACCACGCGCGCCCGTCCGGCCTTCAGCAGCGGCAGCAGCCGCCCCGTCAGGGCGAAGTGGGCCAGATAGTTCACGCCCAGCTGCATCTCGTGCCCGTCGGCCGTCGTCTTGCGCGTCGGCAGGTCCATGACGCCGGCGTTGTTGACCAGCACGTCGATTGGCCGCCCTTCCCAGACCATGCGCTCGGCGAAGGCCCTGACGGAGGCCAGATCGGCCAGGTCGACCGGTTCGAACCTGACCTTCGCCGAGGGCGCGCGCGCCCGGATCCACGCCTCGGCCTCGCGCCCCTTGTCCGGATTGCGCGCCGCCAGAACCACGTCGGCCCCCGCCGTCGCCAGACCCAGGGCGGTCTCCAGCCCGATTCCGCCCGTCGCCCCGGTGACGACGGCCAATTTTTCGGTCTGGTCGGGAATGTCGTGGGTGGTCCGGTGGGCCATTGTCGGTATCCTTGCGCCAGATGCTGATGGACCATTATATGCACCAAGTGCAAATATGCAAGAAGTGCAGAAAACAGCCGTGAGCGGCGACGTCGGTCTGCGGGAGCGCAAGCGTTCTGAGACGCACGCCCGCATCCAGCGCGAGGCGATCCGCCTGTTCCTCGACCATGGCTTCGAAGCGGTCACCCTCGATCAGATCGCCGGGGCGGCAGGCGTCTCGCGACGCAGCCTGTTTCACTATTTCGCGTCCAAGGAAGAGATCGTCCTGTCCACCAAGGCGGGCTTCCCGACCATGGTCGCCAAAGCCGTCGCCGCACGTCCGGCGGACGAACCCCTGCTGGAGATGCTGGAGAAGGCCTTCGCGGATCTGGCCGGGGCGCCCCGTGATCCGCAGGGCGAGGCGCTGGCCCGTCTGATCAGCTCGACGCCCTCGCTCGCCGCGGGCGACCAGGCGAAATACGACGCGGTCGAGCAGGCCCTGACCGCGGCGCTGGCCGCTCAGAAGGGGCTGTCCGCGGGAGACATGGCGTGCCGCGTCGCCGCCGCCGTGGGCGTCGACATCTTCCGGATGGCGACCGAGGCGTGGATCTCCGGCGCGGCCGAAGCTCCGGAGGCGGTCGGCCACGCCGCCTTCGCCCGCCTGCGCGATCTGGCGGCCGGCAAGATCTGACGCCTACTCCGCCGCCAGGTTCGACCCTTCGGGCGCGGTCCAGCGCAGCTTGGGCGCCCGCGCCGCGCGGGTCTCGTCCAGACGCTTCAGCGGCGCGTGGAACGGCGCTCCCTTGAACCGCTCGACGTCGCCGGCCCTGGCCGCCTCCGCCAGCAGACGCATGGCGTGAATGAAGCGATCCAGCTCGGCCTTGGACTCCGTCTCGGTCGGCTCGATCAGCATGGCGCCGTGGACGACCAGGGGGAAATACATGGTCATCGGGTGGAAGCCCTCGTCGATCATCGCCTTGGCGAAGTCGAGCGTGGTGACGTCCGTGCCCTTCAGCCATTCGTCGTCGAACAGGGCCTCGTGCATGCACGGGCCGTCCGGGAAGGCCGGGCTCATCAGGTCCTGCAGGCGGGCCTTGATGTAGTTGGCGTTCAGCACCGCGTCCTCGGCGACCTGACGCAGGCCGTCCGAGCCGTGGCTCATCATGTAGCTGAGCGCGCGCACATACATGCCCATCTGGCCCTGGAAGGCGCACAGGCGGCCGAAGGCCTGCTCCGCGTCCTCCTCGGCCCGTTCCAGCAACTTGAAGCCGTCGCCGTCGGAGACCACCCACGGCGCCGGGGCGAAGGGTGCGAGCGCCTCCGACAGCACCACCGGGCCCGCGCCCGGACCGCCGCCGCCGTGCGGCGTCGAGAAGGTCTTGTGCAGGTTGATGTGCATGGCGTCGACGCCGAGATCGCCCGGCCGCACCCGCCCCACGATGGCGTTGAAGTTGGCGCCGTCGCAGTAGAAATACGCCCCTGCCTCGTGCGTCAGGCGGCTGATCTCAAGGATGTCGCGCTCGAACAGGCCGCAGGTGTTCGGGTTGGTCACCATGATGGCGGCCACGTCGTCGCCCAGCTTGGACGCCAGATCGGCCACGTCCACGCGCCCGTCGTCGGTCTGGGCCACCTCGACCACGGTATAGCCGACGAAGGCCGCCGTCGCCGGGTTGGTGCCGTGGGCCGATGTGGGCACCAGCACCTTGCGGCGCTTCTCGTGCTGACCCGACGCCTCGTGCGCCGCGCGGATGGCCATCAGCCCGCACAGCTCGCCATGCGCGCCGGCCTTGGGCGACAGGGCGACCGCGGGCATGCCCGTCAGGGTCTTCAGCCAGTGCGCCAGCTGATCCATCAGCTCCAGCGCGCCCTGAACCGTCGACTGCGGCTGCAGCGGGTGGATGTCCGAAAACCCGGGCAGGCGCGCCATCTTCTCGTTCAGGCGCGGGTTGTGCTTCATCGTGCACGAACCCAGCGGATAGATGGCCAGGTCGATGGCGTGGTTCTTCTGGCTCAGCCGCACATAGTGGCGCATCGCCTCCGGCTCGCTCAGCCCCGGCAGGCCGATCCGATCGCGGCGGACCAGATCGCCCAAGTCTGAGCCCGCGCCGCTGGGCTCCGGCAGGTCGACGCCCGTCTTCTCCCAGCCGTCCAGCTCGAAGATCAGCTTCTCGTCCTGCAGCAGGCCGCGCCCGCCCGTCAGGGTCGGATGCTTGTAGTCGTGGTCGACCGTGTTCGGCGTCGTCGGGCGGCCGACGGTGTTCATGGTGCTCATGGTCAGTTCCCCAGCGCCTTGGTCAGCGCCGTCGCCAAAATCTTGATGTCCGCGTCCGTGGTGATCTCCGTCGCCGCAACCAGCAGCACGTCGTCCATGCCCGCGTCGGGAGCCAGGCGGGAGTAGGGCACGCCGCACAGGATGCGATGCTGGGCCAACTGCTCCACCACCTCCGCCGCCGGCTTCGGCAGCTTCACCGCGAACTCGTTGAAGAAGCGCGGGGTCAGCACCTCCACGCCGGGGACCGCGGCCAGGGCGTCGCGCGTCTTCACCGCCGCCTCATGGTTCAACAGGGCCAGTTTCCGCAGCCCCGTCTCGCCCAGCAGGCTCATGTGGATGGTGAAGGCCAGGGTGCACAGGCCGGAGTTGGTGCAGATGTTCGAGGTCGCCTTGTCACGGCGGATGTGCTGCTCGCGGGTCGACAGGGTCAGGACGAAGCCCCGCTCGCCGTCCGCGTCGACCGTTTCGCCCGTCAGGCGGCCCGGCATCTGGCGGATCAGCTTGTCGCGCGTGGCGAACAGGCCGACGTACGGCCCGCCGAAGTTCAGCGCATTGCCGATCGACTGGCCCTCGGCCGCGACGATGTCCGCGCCCATCTCGCCGGGCGACTTCAGCAGGCCCATCGACACCGCTTCCGTGACCACGACGATCAGCAGGGCGCCGGCGGCGTGTGCGGCCTCGGCGATCTTCGTCACGTCGGTCGCGGTGCCGAAGACGTTGGGCGTCTGCACGACCACGCAGGCGGTGTCCGGGCCGATCTGGGCGATCACGTCGGCCTCGGCGTCCACGGCGGCGGGCAGGACCTGCGTCTCCACGCCCACGGCGTGCACCACCGTCTCGGTCGCCTGGACGTAGTGCGGATGCACCCCGCCCGAGATGACCGCCTTGTTGCGGCGCGTCGCCCGCGTCGCCATCAGCACGCCCTCGGCCATGGCCGTCGAGCCGTCATAGAGGCTGGCGTTGGCCACCGGCATGCCGGTCAGGGCCGCCACCTGCGTCTGGAACTCGTACAGGTACTGCAGCGTGCCCTGCGCGATCTCCGGCTGGTAGGGCGTGTAGCTGGTCAGAAATTCCGACCGCTGGATCACGTGGTCCACCGTCGCCGGCACGTGGTGCTTGTAGGCGCCGGCCCCGCAGAAGAAGGGCACGGTCCCCGCCGTCGCGTTCTTCGCCGCCATGGCCCCCAGCGCCCGCTCCACCTCCAGCTCGCCCGCCACGCGCGGCAGGTCCACCGGCCCGTCCAGACGCGCCTGCTGGGGCACGTCCGTGAACAGATCGTCGATCGACTTGGCCCCGATGGCGGCGAGCATCGCCGTCCGGTCGTCGGGCGTCAGGGGGAGGTAGCGCATGTTCAGACGTTCCGGAAAATACGGGGCGTTGGCGGGGAGTGAGAGGTCATTGCGGGAGCACGCCGAGCGCGACGCGGGCCACGATCCACAGGACCGCGAGAGCGGTCGCGGTGTAGACGAGACCGCGCAGGGCGACGTTGGTGGTTCCGATCTGCACGGCGCTGTGCGCGACCCGAGCTACGACCAGGATCCACAGGACCGCCAGATCGATCGGACTGAACAGGGCCTGCGGGGCGCCGATGGCCACCGCGATCCAGGCGAACATCGGCAGTTCGAACTGATTGGCCAGATTGCGCGCAACCCGGGCGCCCAGCGGCGTGTCGCCGTCGGCGCGCACGAAGTCCCGCAGCGCCGCCCGACGTGCCCGAACGGCGTCCAGACGCACCGCCGTCAGCAGCGCGTAGAGACCCATCACCCATGCGAAGTGGGCGAAGAGCGGCGCGTATGGACTGCCCAGCCACGTCAAGATCGGCTCGCTTCAGCGCTCTCAGAGGGTCGTCAGGTACTGGTCGTAGGCGGCGCGATCCATCAGGGCGTCCAGCTGGCCGGCGTCCGACACCTTGATCTTCGCGAACCAGCCTTCGCCTTCGGGATCGGCGTTGACCGTTTCCGGGGCGGTCGACAGGGCGGCGTTGCCCTCGACCACTTCGCCGTCCACGGGGGCATAGACGTCGGACGCCGCCTTGACGCTCTCGACCACGGCGAAGCCGTCGCCCTTCGACACGGCCTTGCCGGCGTCCGGAACCTCGACGAACACCACGTCGCCCAGCTGGTCGGCGGCGTGCTTCGAGATGCCGACGGTGGCGACGTCGCCTTCCAGTCGCACCCACTCATGGTCCTTGGTGAACTTCATGGCTGATCCTCAGGCTTTGGGTTTGCGGTGATAGCGTTGGGCGACGAAGGGCAGGGCGACGACCTCGGCCGCGGCGGGCTTGCCGCGCACCACGACCTTCAGCTCCGTGCCCGGCTCTGCGAACTGCGGCGGCACATAGCCCATGGCGATGTTCTTGCCGAGGGTCGGCGACGGCCCGCCCGAGGTGACCTTGCCGATCACCGTCCCGTCGGCGTCGGCGATCTCCGCGCCTTCCCGGGCCGGGGCCCCTTCCTTGACGATCAGGGCCGTGCGCACGCGGTCCGTGCCGTTCGCCAGCTGGCCGTTGATCACGTCGGCGCCGGCGAAATCCGCCCGCTCCTTGCGTGACTTCGACAGGGCGAAGGTCAGCCCCGCCTCGACCGGCGTCGTCCCGGCGTCGATGTCGTGGCCGTGCAGCGGCAGACCGGCCTCCAGGCGCAGACTGTCCCGCGCGCCCAGCCCGATCGGCTTCACCCGCGCGTCTTCCAGCAGCAGGTCCCAGATCCGGTCCGCATCCGCCGCCGGCACGGAAATCTCGTACCCGTCCTCGCCGGTGTAGCCCGAGCGCGAGACGTAGCAGTCGACGCCGAACAGCATCAGCCGCGCCGAGTCCATGAAGCCCATCTCGGCCAGCACCGGCTCGTGCGCCGCCATGACCTCGGCCGCTTCCGGCCCCTGGATCGCCAGCAGGGCCCGGTCGTCCAGCACCTTCAGCTTCGCGTCGCCGGACAGGTTGGCCTCCAGATGCGCGAAGTCCGCGTCCTTGTTGCCGGCGTTGACCACCACATACAGCCCGTCGTGATCCGGCTTGCCCGCCATGAGGTCGTCCAGGATCCCGCCCTGGTCGTTCAGCAGCAGCGAATACTTCTGCTTGCCCGCCTTCAGCGCCTGATAGTCGCCGGGCACGAAGCGTTCGAACTGCGCGATCGCGTCCGCGCCGGTGATCTTGGCCTGGCCCATGTGCGAGACGTCGAACAGGCCGGCGTGCTCCCGGGTCCAGCGGTGCTCGGCCAGCACGCCTTCGTACTGCACCGGCATGTCGTAGCCGCCGAAGCCGACCATGCGCGCGCCGCGCCGGCGATGATTGGCGTTCAGCGGCGTGATCTTCAGGGTTTCGTCGGTCATCGGCGTCGGGTCTCCGTTCAGGGCACGTCCAGCCCGAGGAGCCCCCGCTGTCCTGAAGCCTGAGAGATTCCGGCCCCGCCAGGACCCGCGTCCTGAATGGCGCCTTGCTCCGTCGGCGAACCCGGCCGGGTTCTTTCCAGCGTCCGTGCGCTTCGCGGTCCTTTTGCCTGAGCGTTTCCGGGGCGGTTGCGCCTTCGGCGTCGGACTGGAATCGGCGCCCGATCTCTCCCGCGAGAGCGCCGCCCAAAGGCCCCGTAACCTTGCCCCTGTCAAGCGGCACGGGGTAGGCAGGACGCCTCAGCGAGGAGCCGTCCATGACCGTCGATCCGGAGATCCACCCCGTCGATCCCGTCTTCGCCGCCGACGCCCGCATGGACCGCGCGGCCTACGACGCCGCCTGTGCCGCCGTCTTGGCCGACCCTGAGCGCTTCTGGGCCGAAAAGGCCGCGCGCCTCGACTGGATCACCCCGCCGACGAAGATCAGGGACGTCTCCTTCGACAAGGCGGACTTCCGCATCCGCTGGTTCGAGGACGGCGTGCTGAACGCCTGCTTCAACTGCGTCGACCGCCACCTGCCGGCCCGCGCCGACCAGCGCGCCATCCTGTGGGAGGGCGACGACCCCGCACAAAGCGGTCACCTCACCTACGCCGAGCTGCACCGCGAGGTGTGTCGCATGGCCAATGTGCTCAAGTCGCTGGGCGTCGTGAAAGGCGACCGCGTCACGATCTACCTGCCGATGATCCCGGCCGCGGCCGTGGCCATGCTGGCCTGCGCCCGCATCGGCGCGGTGCATTCCGTCGTCTTCGGCGGCTTCTCGCCCGACAGCCTGGCCGGCCGCATCGAGGACTGCGGCTCGACGGTCGTGATCACCGCCGACGAAGGGCTGCGCGGCGGCCGGCGCGTGCCGCTGAAGGCCAACGTCGACGCGGCGCTGGAACAGGTCGCGGTCGAGAAGGTGCTGCTCATCTCCCACACCAACGCCGACGTCGGTTTCGTCGAAGGTCGCGACGTCCGCTACGGCGAGGCGAAGCACGGCGTCTCCGACGACTGCCCGTGCGAGCCCATGTCGGCCGAGGATCCGCTGTTCATCCTCTACACCTCCGGTTCGACCGGAAAGCCCAAGGGCGTGCTGCACACCACGGGCGGCTATCTGTTCTGGGCCAGCTGGACGCACGAGATCGTCTTCGACCACCGCCCGGGAGAGGTCTACTGGTGCACCGCCGACGTCGGCTGGGTCACGGGCCACAGCTACGGCGTCTACGGCCCGCTGGCGAACGGCGCGACCACCCTCATGTTCGAGGGCGTCCCGAACTGGCCCGACCACAGCCGCTTCTGGCGGGTCGTCGACAAGCACAATGTCGCCGTCTTCTACACCGCCCCCACAGCGCTTCGGGCCCTGATGCGCGAGGGCGACGGGCCGGTGAACGCCACCAGCCGGTCGTCGCTGCGCCTGCTCGGCACCGTCGGCGAGCCGATCAACCCGGAGGCCTGGCGCTGGTATCATCAGGTGGTGGGGCAGGGGCGTCTGCCCATCGTCGACACCTGGTGGCAGACCGAGACCGGCGGCATCCTGATCTCGCCCCTGCCGGGCGCCACGGACCTGAAGCCCGGTTCCGCCACCCTGCCGCTGCCGGGCGTCCAGCCCATCCTGGTGGACGCCGAAGGGCATGAGCTGTCCGGCGCCGTCAGCGGGAACCTGTGCCTGGCCGACAGCTGGCCCGGCCAGATGCGCACCGTCTACGGCGATCCCCAGCGCTTCTTCGACACCTATTTCTCGACCTACCCCGGCCGCTACTTCACCGGCGACGGCGCCCGCCGGGACGAGGACGGCTACTTCTGGATCACCGGCCGCGTCGACGACGTCATCAACGTGTCCGGCCACCGCATGGGCACCGCCGAAGTCGAGAGCGCCCTCGTGCTGCACGACGACGTCGCCGAGGCCGCCGTCGTCGGCTTCCCCCATGACGTGAAAGGCCAGGGCATCTGGGCCTACGTCACCCTCAACGCCGGCGTCGCGCCGACCGACGCGCTGAAAGGCGAACTGGTCGCCCACGTCCGCAAGGTCATCGGCCCCATCGCCGCGCCCGACGCCCTGCAATGGGCCCCCGGCCTGCCCAAGACCCGCTCCGGAAAGATCATGCGCCGCATCCTGCGCAAGATCGCCGAGGGCGAGACCGGCGCCCTGGGCGACACGTCGACCCTCGCGGATCCCGCGGTGGTCGACGACCTGATCGAAGGGTCGAAGACGGCGCGGCGGTAAGTCGATCGACTATGCGCATCATCGCCGGCGGAAGCTGCACCGCGCGCGCAGATGCGCTGGCCTGCAAGCCGTCGCGATGAGGTTCCGCTGGGGGTGGAAAGCGGACATCACGGTGCTACGCTGCATATCGTGAAACACGCGGTCCTCACATCTGTCGGCCACAACATCTCCGACTCCCTCTCTTGCGGGATGGGATTTCTGATCGGCCTCTACGAGACGGACGTCTTCGCGGAAGCGGCTTCGAACCCTGATGGGTTCATCGAGGTGGACTTCCTCACGGGAACGTCGGTGGGGCAGGTGTCACCTTCTCTCGCCAAGGCAATCAGCCTCTACGCACAAGCCCTTCCACGACTTTGCCAGAAACAAGGTGTGGCCGTTGCCGACTTTGACCGCCTCATCACCAGATACGTCGGGAAGGGTGAGCATCACTTCATCGTTGAAGTCACGGACCGGCGAGGGAGAACCTCTCGCGACCGGTATGTCGGTCAGGCCGCCCGGCGGCCCAAAGTAATCGATCAACTCGGACGGGTAAGGCGGCTGAAATCCGCTTAGGGTCGGGAGCAGATCGTCGCCTTGGGGTGGTCAGCGATCATTTGTCTCGGGGCCTCGGCTAGGGGAAAGTGAGACATGCATCTCTTCCCGCCTGCTTCCGAGATGCAGTTCCTCTTCGGGCTCGAAGTCGGACAGATTTGCCTTGATCCTTGGCACGGTCGAATGCTCCGCCGCATAAGAGACTTTGAGGATTGCCGCTGATTGACGGATTTTGGCTCGCCAACGTCCGCAACGGGTCGGGAGGGGACGGTCGAGCGGAAGCCGTTAGCTGACATCTTGGGCGGCGACGCCCAGCACGTGAGGGAAATGCTCCTTGTCCCATTCGTCTGTACGGAAGAGCACCTTGCCCCACTGAATCACTTCGTCGCCGTCCTCGTACGGCTGGCTAAGTGTCGGCAGTTCAGGCTCCATTTCTTCCGGCATGATGTGGAAATGATCGCTCTGCTCGCTCAGTCTCTGAAGTTCGCTGACCAACAGATCGCGGCCTGCCGGGTTCAACCAGATTTCGAGCGATCCGTCCTTCGTCCGGC
>NZ_DASYWO010000012.1:0-138517 GCF_035935935.1 Brevundimonas sp. | reverse complement strand
GCACCTGAAGGAAGGCGTGGAGATGATCATGCCCGGCGACAACGCCGAGCTGACCGTCGAGCTGATCACCCCGATCGCCATGGAAGAGAAGCTGCGCTTCGCCATCCGCGAAGGCGGCCGCACCGTCGGCGCCGGCGTGGTGTCCAAGATCATCGCGTAAGCGACGATCACAGGACCGAGACTGGAAAGGCCCCGGGAGCGATCCCGGGGCCTTTCTGCTGCCGGAGCAGTCAGTCGTTGGGCTTGCCGGTGGCGGGGTCGGTGGCGGTTTGGCCGCTGTTCGACGAGCCTTCCGAGCCCGCCGGTTCCTGCGCCGGATGGGGCGGCTCGCCCTCGCGGACGGGCTTTTCCTGTTCGTATTCGCTCTGTCGGCCGGGCTGGCGGGCGGTCATGACGGTCTCCACGGGTTCGCCACGGCAACGCCCGGCCGCGTCGGCAGGTTTCGTTCACCATCCCGCTAAACCGCGCCGCAACGGGCGCGGGGGCAGGATGCGGGACGGCCCGACGTGCATGCGGGCGGACGGAGCCCGACCATGACCCTTGCGGTCGACCTGATCTCGCCGGAGGAACTGGACGCGTCGCTGGTCGAGGCGTGGCGCGCCATGGTCGATGCCGACCCAGACCTGGTCTCGCCCTATTTCCAGCCGGAGTTCACGCAGGTGGCGGGCGCCGTCACGCCCGGCGCGAGGGTGGCGCTGTTCCGGCGCGGCGGCCGGGTGATCGGCTTCTTCCCGCACCAGCGCCGCGGCGGATCGATCCAGCCGCTGGCCGCGCCGCTGAACGACTACCACGGCGTGATCGTCCAGGCCGGTGAGACGATCGGTCTGGAGCAGGTGGCCGACCTGCTGAAGGCGCCGCGGCTGAGCGTCGGCGGCTGGGTGGGGCCGGCGAACGGCGGAGAACGCCGCGCGACGGTGCAGGCGGCCTTGCCGGACGGTTACGACGCTTGGTACGCCGAACGCCGCGCGACCTTCGGCAAATATTTCAAGGACAAGGAGCGCGCCCGGCGCAGCCTCGAGACCGAACTGGGCCCGATCCGGGTGGAGCGCGGCCTGACTGATCCGACCCTGCTGGACCAGCTGATCGACCTGAAACGCGAGCAGTACCGCCGCACGGGTCGGCACGACGTCTTCGCCTGCGGCTGGACCCGCGACGTGTTGCACGCCCTGACGCGGGATCACCACGGCCGCTTCGGCGCCTCGATGGCGGCCCTGTGGGGCGGCGACCGGCTGGCGGCGCTGGAGATCTCGCTGCACGCCACGGACCAGTACCATTTCTGGTTTCCGGTCTACGACCCGGCGGTCGCCCGCTGCTCGCCCGGCATCCTGCTGAGCATGGACACCATGCGGCTGGCCTCGGCCGACGGCTTCCGGGTGTTCGACTACGGATTTCAGGGCGAGAGCTACAAGAAATACTTCTGCAACGCCGAGCGCCGGATCGTCGAGGCCGTGATCGAGCGGCCCGGACTGGCCCGCAGCGCCGGCCGTGCCGCCGTCGGCCTGCTGAACGCCACAGGCGGGGGTCGTGGCGACCGGATCGGCGCCAGCGTGCGCCGCCGCTGGGCGGCGATCGAGGCCTGCGAGGTCACGCCCTCCGCCCGCCTGAGGGGCGCCCTGTCGGCCGTGGGCGCCGCGGCCGCCAAACTGTCCCCGTCACCCGCCGCCGCGAGGGCCTGAGCCATGACCACCCGCTACGCCGGCCCGATCCGTGAGGCCGCCGTCCACGCCCACACCCTGAACGCACAAGGCTTCGCCGAGGACGTCTGGCTGGCGGCCCTGCTGGATCGCTGCCCGGCCGATCTGTTCGACATCAATCTCTACGACTACGACGACGAGGGTCAGGTGTCGCTGCGGACCGGCGCGCGCGGACGCCTGTCGGGGGCCGAGCTGCTGGAGGCGATCAAGGCGGGGCGGCTGTGGGTCAACATCCGCTCGGCGCAGGAGGCCGCGCCCGACCTGTGGGACGCGGCCATGGCCGAGTTCGCCCGCATCCAGAAGTCCTATCCGGGCATGAGGGCGGTCACCAACGCCGGGCAGCTGATCCTGTCGTCGCCCAAGGCGCGCGTGCCCTATCACTTCGACCCGGCGGGGGTGGTGTTGTTCCATCTGCGGGGCCGCAAGCGGATCTTCGTCTATCCCGGCGACGAGGCGCACCTGCCGGAGCGCTGCATGGAGCAGGTCGTGGCGCGCCAGACGACCGAGGAGCTGCCCTACGTCCGCGCGTTCGAGGGTGACGCCACAGTGATCGATCTGGATCCAGGGCAGGCCCTGACCTGGCCCCTCTATGCGCCGCACCGGGTGGAGAACCTGGACCGGTTCTGCGTCAGCCTGTCGATGGACTTCCAGACCTGGCCGTCACGGTGGCGCAACGGCGCGCTCTACACCAACGCGGTTCTGCGCAGCCGAGGGGCGCGTCCCCGTCCCACCGACGTCATGCAGACGCCCGAGCTGGCGGCGCGGTGGGCGGCGTCGTTGGCGCTGAAGCGGGTCGGGGGCCTGAAGAGCCGGCTGAACGACTTCCAGCGCGATTTCGAGCCGGAACTGGGCGTCGCGGACGGCGCGCGGGCCCTGAACGCCTGACCTTCCTTACGGGGAGGTCATGACCTCGATTTAAAGTGACCCGCGACTGGCGGGGGCGCACCCTCAGGCATCAGATCCTGCAGAGGGGAGCCCCGCCATGAAGACCATTCTCGCCGTTTCCGCCGCCGCGCTCGCCGTGGCCGCCGCCTTGCCCGCCGCGGCGCAGGAGGTGGAGATCAAGGACGCCGTCGCCCGCGTGGTGGTGATCGTCGAGGACCGCGCCGACGTCGCCGTGTCGGTGGAGGCCGGCCGCGCCGACCTGCCCGCGCTGCGCGTGCGCAAGGAGGGCGACACGACGGTCGTCGAGGGCGGGCTTTCGGAGCGCCGCTTCATGATGCGGCACAGCCGCATTCGCGACTGCCGTTCGGGCCCCTCCGGCGGAACACAGCCGGGACAGGGCGCCAGCGTCGACGTGCGCGGCTTGGGACGGGTCAATCTTTCGGACGCGCCGCTGATCATCGTGCGGGCTCCGCGCGACGTGAAGGTGGCGGCCGGCGGCGGCGTCTATGGCACGGTCGGGCAGGGCGCGCGCGAGGTCGATCTGTCGATCGGCGGCTGCGGCGACTGGACGGTGCCGAACGTGACCGGCGACGTGCGGCTGAACATCGGCGGTTCCGGCTCCGCGGTACTGGGCAACAGCCGCGAGCTGGAAATCAACATCGGCGGGTCCGGCGAGGTGCGCGGCGGAACGACCGGCGGCTTCGAGGTGAACATCGGCGGGTCCGGCGACGTGATCCTTGCCGGCGCGACCGGCGGCCGCGGCGAGGTCAACATCGGCGGCTCGGGCGACGTGGCCGTGCGCGGCGGCCGGCTGGCCGATCTGGGCGTCAACATCGCCGGTTCCGGCGACGTGGCCTTCGACGGTACCGTCGGCGATCTGGACGTCTCGATCATGGGCGGCGGCGACGTGCGCGTGGCCGAGGTGACCGGCAGGACGCAGCGGAACATCATGGGCGGGGGGGAAGTCACCGTCGGCCGCTGACTCCCACACGACCCGACATGAAAAAGCCCCGGCGGATCGCTCCGCCGGGGCTTCGTCTTTCAGGCGATCCGGACGCTTACAGCGCGCCCAGCAGGCCCAGCACGCCCGAGCCGGGCAGGGCGGCGCCGGCGCGGTCGCGCGTCTGGAAGCCGCCGCCGAAGCTGTAGCGCAGGCCCAGCGACCAGGTGTCGACGTCCAGGTCCTCGATGTCCGAGTGCGCGTAGCCCGCGGTCACCGAGAAGGGTGTCGCGCCCAGCTGGTACTCGGCGCCGGCCGAGTAGGTCACGCCGTCCGCGTCCGCGTCGTCGATGGTGACGTAGCCCAGACCCGCGTTCAGGCGCAGGGCCGGCGTGACGTAGAAGGCGGCGTCGGCGCCGGCGGACCAGATGTCCAGGTCGGCGTCGTCGGCGGTGCTGTAGGCGACCACGCCCGTCAGGGTGGCGCCGCCCAGGTACTTCTGAACCTCGACGCCGGCGTTCAGGACGGTCTCGTCAGCCACGTCGGCCGCGCCGACGAAGCCGCCGACGCGCAGGTCGCCGCCGATCATGGTGGTCAGGTGGACGTTGCCCGACGGGACGGTCTCGTCTTCCGTGTCGGCGACGGTGCCGGCCAGGGTGACGGTCCAGGCGCCGAAGGCCGGCATGGCGACCGAGCCGTCCAGGGCCCAGGCGTCGCTGTCGGCTTCGAAGCCGCCCAGCTCCAGCTGGCTGTCGGAGTAGGTCACGCCGACCGAGCCGACGGCGTCCTGGGCGAAGGCCGGGGCGGCGACGAAGGCGGCGACGGCGGCGGTGGCGAAGAAGATCGACTTCATTTTCTTATGTCCATTCTCGTTGGCGCGGCCAATCGACCGCGAGGCGTCGGCCTAGCCCGCGTTGGGGAAGCGTCGCCATTACAAGGGGTTCACAAAAGCGTCGCCTTGCGCCGCTGTGGCGGCCAGGACACGCATTGTGGCGTAGATGCGACGACACGCGGGCGACAAGTGGGGCGAAATGCTTTCGCTTCGGTCATGTTCCGTCGGTGCAGGCTGAATCGCCCTCGGACGCTTGACCAAATCGGAATCGATCGTCATAAGCCCGCACTCTTGTTGGACCGGCTGTGCACCCCCGGGTGCAGACGCGGCCCGCAGGAACGCCTCAAGACCCTGTTCTTTGCAGCACTCTTGGGTTCATTCGGCCTCGCGGGCGACCGTGCAGGCCGATCGTTTTTGCGGATTGCGTACCCTGAGGGCTTCGGCCCGAAGGCTTCGGTCTTTGAAATGGTTCACAGGGACGCGGTCCACCGACCGCTTGGGATAAGCACCGATATGGATCAAAGCATCCGCATCAGGCTCAAGGCCTTCGATCACCGCGTCCTCGACTTTTCGACGCGCGAGATCGTCAACACCGCCAAGCGCACGGGCGCGACCGTTCGTGGTCCGATCCCGCTGCCGACCCTGATCGAGAAGTTCACCGTGAACCGTTCGCCGCACGTCGACAAGAAGTCGCGCGAGCAGTTCGAAATCCGCACGCACAAGCGCGTGCTCGACATCGTCGACCCCACCCCGCAGACCGTGGACGCGCTGATGAAGCTCGACCTGTCCGCCGGCGTGGACGTCGAGATCAAGATCTAAGAAGAGAAGGCGGGATCCGATGCGCACGGGCGTGATCGCCAAGAAGCTGGGCATGACCCGCGTGTTCGCCGAAGACGGCGCGCACGTTCCGGTCACTGTGCTTCAACTCGACGGCTGCCAGGTCGTCGGCCAGCGCACTCAGGAGCGGGACGGCTACGTCGCCCTGCAGCTGGGCGCCGGCACGAAGAAGGCCAAGAACACCAACAAGGCCCAGCGCGAGACCTTCGCCAAGGCCGAGGTGGAGCCGAAGGCTTACGTCACCGAGTTCCGCGTCGACGCGGACGGCCTGCTGGACGTGGGCGCCGAGTTCACCGCCGATCACTTCGTGGTCGGCCAGAAGGTGGACGTCCAGGCGCCGACCGTCGGCAAGGGCTTCGCCGGCGCCATGAAGCGCTGGAACTTCGGCGGTCTGCGCGCCACGCACGGCGTCTCGGTCTCGCACCGTTCGCACGGTTCGACCGGCAACCGTCAGGATCCGGGCCGCACCTTCCCGGGCAAGAAGATGGCCGGTCATCTGGGTCAGGAGATCGTCTCCATCCAGAACCTGACCGTCGTCCGCATCGACAGCGAGCGCGGCCTGATCCTGGTCAAGGGCGCCGTGCCGGGCCACGACGGCACCTACGTCAAGGTCCGCGACGCAATCAAGAAGGCCCGTCCGGCCGACGCCCCGTTCCCGGGCGGCATCAAGTCGAAGTCGGCCCCGGCCGCCGCCGAGCAGCCCGCCGAGACCCCGGCGGAAGAGACCGCTCCGGCCGCCGAAGCCGTTGAAGGCGGTGAAGCGTAATGAAACTTTCGGTCATCAAACTGGACGGCAAGGCCTCGGGCGACGTCGAACTGTCGGACGCCGTGTTCGGCATCACCGACATCCGCGGCGACCTGCTGGCTCGCTACGTCAACTGGCAGCTGGCCAAGCGCCGCGCCGGCACCCACAAGGTCCAGACCCGGAACGAGAACTCTCGCACCGGCAAGAAGATGTACAAGCAGAAGGGCACCGGCGGCGCCCGTCACGGTTCGCGCCGTGCGCCGCAGTTCGTCGGCGGCTCGCGCGCGTTCGGCCCGGTCGTTCGCGACCACGGCTTCTCGCTGCCGAAGAAGGTCCGCGCCCTGGCCCTACGTCACGCCCTGTCGTCCAAGGTCGTTTCGGGCGATCTGGTCGTCGTGGACTCGGTGGACGTCAAGGAAGCCAAGACCGCCGCGCTGCGTGAGCAGTTCGGCAAGCTGGGCTGGACCAAGACCCTGATCATCGCGGGCCCGGAAGTGAACGAGAACTTCGGTCTGGCCGCCCGCAACATCCCGCACGTGGACGTGCTGCCGAACGCCGGCCTGAACGTCTACGACATCCTGCGGGCCGACAAGCTGGTGCTGACCAAGGCCGCCGTCGACGCGATCGAGGCCCGCTTCGCCAAGAAGGAGGCCGCGTGATGGCCGGCGCGCAACCCACCGCCAAGCACTACGACACCATCCTGGCTCCGGTGATCACCGAGAAGGCCACGATCCTGTCGGAACAGAACAAGGTCGTCTTCCGCGTCGCGGACAAGGCGACCAAGGACGAGATCGCCGCGGCGGTCGAAAGCCTGTTCAAGGTCAACGTCGTCAAGGTCAACACCCTCGTCCAGAAGGGCAAGACCAAGCGGTTCCGGGGCATCCAGGGACGTCGCGTCGACATCAAGAAAGCGATCGTGACGCTGGCCGCCGGCCAGTCGATCGACGTCACCACGGGGCTCTGATCCGATGGCGCTGAAGACTTACAACCCGACGTCGCCGGGCCGCCGCGCCCTGGTGCTGGTCGACCGCTCGGAACTCCACAAGGGCCGTCCCGAGAAGTCGCTGGTCGAGGGCCTGACCAAGTCGGGCGGCCGCGGCCAGGGCGGCCGCATCGCCGTCCGCTTCCGCGGCGGCGGCGCCAAGACGCTGTATCGCAAGATCGACTTCAAGCGTCGCAAGTTCGACGCGGTCGGCACGGTCGAGCGTCTGGAGTACGACCCGAACCGCACCGCCTTCATCGCCCTGGTGACCTACGCCGACGGCGAGAAGACCTACATCATCGCGCCGCAACGCCTGAAGGCGGGCGACACGGTGGTCGCGGGCGAGAAGGTCGACGTCAAGCCGGGCAACGCCATGCCGCTGCGCTCGATGCCGGTCGGCACGATCATCCACAACATCGAGATGAAGCCGGGCAAGGGCGCCCAGCTGGCCCGTTCGGCCGGCGCCTACGCCCAGCTGGTCGGCCGCGACGCCGGTTACGCTCAGATCCGTCTGGGTTCGGGCGAGCTGCGCATGGTTCTGGACGGCTGCATGGCCACGGTGGGCGCGGTGTCGAACCCCGACCACATGAACCAGAACCTGGGCAAGGCCGGCCGCGTCCGTCACATGGGCTTCCGTCCGCACGTCCGCGGCGTGGCCATGAACCCGATCGACCACCCGCACGGCGGTGGTGAAGGCCGGACCTCGGGCGGCCGCACGCCGGTCACGCCCTGGGGCAAGGACACCAAGGGCACCCGCACCCGCAAGAACAAGGCGACGGACAAGTTCATCATCCGCAGCCGCCACGCTAAGAAGGCTCGCTAAGACATGGCCCGCTCCTCCTGGAAAGGCCCGTTCGTCGACGGGTATCTGCTCAAGAAGGCCGACGCCGTTTCCTCGGCTGGCCGCAAGGACGTGATCAAGACCTGGTCGCGCCGCTCCACCATCCTGCCGCAGTTCGTCGGCCTGACGTTCGGCGTCCACAACGGCCAGAAGCACGTGCCGGTGTCGGTCTCCGAAGAGATGGTCGGCATGAAGTTCGGCGAGTTCGCCCCGACCCGGAACTTCCCGGGTCACGCGGCGGACAAGAAGGCCAAGAGGAAGTAACCGATGGCCCAGACCAAGAACGAACGTCGGGTCGCCCCGACTGAAGCCCGCGCCAAGCTGGTGAACGTCCGGATCAGCCCGCAGAAGCTGAATCTGGTCGCCCAGTCGATCCGCGGCCTGCCGGTCCAGAAGGCGCTGAACGAGCTGGAATTCAGCCGCAAGCGCATCGCGACCGACGTGCGCAAGGTGCTCTACAGCGCCGTGTCGAACGCGGAGAACAACCACAACCTCGACATCGACAACCTCGTCGTCGCCGAGGCCTTCGTGGGCAAGAACCTGGTGATGAAGCGTTTCGCGAGCCGCGCTCGTGGTCGCTCGTCGCGCATCCTGAAACCTTTCGCGGAGATCACCATCGTGGTCCGCGAAGCCGGTGAGGCCGCCTGATGGGTCAGAAAGTCAATCCGATCGGTCTGCGCCTCGGCGTCAACCGCACCTGGGACAGCCGCTGGTTCGCCGGCGGCCAGGAATACGCCAAGCTGCTGCACCAAGACCTGAAGCTGCGCGAGTGGCTGAAGGAGCGCCTGTCGGCCGCCGGCGTGTCGCGCATCATCATCGAGCGCCCGCACAAGAAGTGCCGCGTCACGATCTACGCCGCCCGTCCGGGCGTCGTGATCGGCAAGAAGGGCGCCGACATCGAGAAGCTGCGCAAGGACATCGCGGCCCAGACCGAAGGCGAGGTTCACCTGAACATCGTCGAGGTCCGCAAGCCGGAAGTCGACGCCCAGCTGGTCGCCGAGAACATCGCCCAGCAGCTGGAGCGCCGCGTGGCCTTCCGCCGCGCCATGAAGCGCGCCATGCAGTCGGCCATGCGCCTGGGCGCCAAGGGCATCCGGATGAACGTGTCCGGCCGTCTGGGCGGCGCGGAAATCGCCCGTATGGAGTGGTACCGCGAAGGCCGCGTGCCGCTGCACACCCTGCGCGCCGACATCGACTACGGCTTCTACGAGGCCAAGACGACCTACGGCATCATCGGCGTGAAGGTCTGGGTGTTCAAAGGCGAGGTGCTGGAGCACGACCCGATGGCCCAGGACAAGCGTTGGGCCCAGGAAGCCTCGGGTCCCTCGTCGAACGAAGGCCGCGAGCGCGGCCCCCGTGGCGACCGCGGTCCGCGTCGCGATCGCGGGCGTGAGGGCTAAGTCATGCTGCAACCGAAGAAGACCAAGTTCCGCAAGGCCTTCAAAGGCCGCATCCACGGCTCGGCCAAGGGCGGCTTCTCGCTGAACTTCGGCTCGTACGGGCTGAAGACGCTGGAGCCGGAACGCATCACCGCGCGTCAGATCGAGGCGGCCCGCCGCGCGATCACCCGCCAGATGAAGCGTCAGGGCCGCGTCTGGATCCGCGTGTTCCCCGACCTGCCGGTGACCGGCAAGCCGGCGGAAGTCCGGATGGGCAAGGGCAAGGGCGCCGTGGACCACTGGGCCGCGCGCTGCCACCCGGGCCGCATCCTGTTCGAAATCGACGGCGTGCCGGACGACATCGCCCGTGAGGCGCTGCGCCTGGGCGCCGCCAAGCTGCCGGTCCGCACCAAGGTGGTCACCCGCCTCGACGCCGGCGTCGCTCATGTGGAGGCCGCCGCCTGATGGCCAAGATCGCCGATCTCCGGTCGCAAACCGTCGACCAGCTGTCCGACGAGCTGCTGAAGCTCAAGAAGGAGCAGTTCAACCTGCGCTTCCAGGCCGCCACCGGCCAGATGGAAAAGACCCACCGGGTCTCGGAAGTGCGCAAGGACATCGCCCGCATCTCCACGCTGCTGCGTGAGAAGCGCGTGAACGCGTAAGGAAACGAAGATGCCGAAGCGAATTCTCGAAGGCGTGGTCGTCTCCGACAAGGGCGACAAGACCGTCGTCGTCAAGGTCGAGCGCACCCTGCTGCACCCGGTCCTGAAAAAGACCGTCCGCCGTTCCAAGAAGTATCACGCCCACGACGAGTCCAACGCGCTGAAGGTCGGCGACGTGGCCCGCATCGTCGAGTGCGCCCCGAAGTCCAAGCTGAAGACGTGGGAAGTCCTGTCCCCGGCTTCGGCCTCGTAACCGGAAGGATCTGATCCAATGATCCAGATGCAAACTAACCTGGACGTGGCCGACAATTCGGGCGCTCGCCGGGTCATGTGCATCAAGGTGCTGGGCGGCTCGAAGCGCCGCTACGCCTCGATCGGCGACACCATCGTCGCCTCCGTGAAGGAAGCCATCCCGCGCGGCCGTGTGAAGAAGGGCGACGTCGTGCGCGCCATCGTCGTGCGCACCGCCAAGGACATCAACCGCAAGGACGGTTCGGTGATCCGCTTCGACAAGTCCGCCGCCGTGATCGTCAACAAGCAGAACGAGCCGGTCGGCACCCGCATCTTCGGCCCGGTTCCGCGCGAGCTGCGCGCCAAGAACCACATGAAGATCATCTCGCTGGCCCCGGAGGTCCTGTAACCATGGCCGCCAAGATCAAGAAGGGCGACAACGTCGTCGTGCTGACCGGCAAGGACAAGGGCCGCACCGGCCAGGTCCTGAAGGTGCTGCCGTCCGAGAACCGCGTCGTGGTTCAGGGCGTCAACATGGTCCAGCGCCACACCCGCCCCACCCAGGCCGACCCGCAGGGCGGCATCAAGAACAAGGAAGCCTCGCTTCACCTGTCGAACGTCGCGATCGCCGACGCTTCGGGCAAGGCGACGCGCGTGGGCTTCCGCATGGACGGCGACAAGAAGGTTCGCTTCGCCAAGACGACGGGAGACGTCATCTGATGGCCGACGCCAAGTACACCCCCCGGCTGAAGTCCGAATACGTGGCCCGCATCCGCGCCGCCATGAAGGAAAAGTTCGGCTACTCCAACGAGATGCAGATCCCCAAGCTGGACAAGATCGTCCTGAACATGGGCATCGGCGAAGCCGTGGCCGACTCCAAGAAGGCGACCGCCGCCCTCAAGGACCTGACCATGATCGCCGGCCAGAAGGCCGTGCCGACCAAGGCCCGCAACTCCATCGCCGGCTTCAAGCTGCGCGAGGGCATGGTCGTGGGCGGCAAGGTCACGCTGCGCGGCGATCAGATGTACGAGTTCCTGGACCGCTTCATCACGATCGCCCTGCCGCGCGTGAAGGACTTCCGCGGCCTGAAGGGCACCTCGTTCGACGGTCGCGGCAACTACGCCACCGGTCTGAAGGAGCACATCGTGTTCCCGGAGATCAACTACGACCAGATCGACCAGATGTGGGGCATGGACATCATCGTCTGCACCACGGCCAAGACCGATGAGGAAGCCAAGGCTCTCCTCACCGAGTTCAAGTTCCCGTTCGTGAACTGATCGGGAAGGAAAGAGCACAATGGCTAAGAAGAGCGCCGTAAACCGCAACAACTCCGTCAAGGAACTGGTTGCGAAGTATGCCGCGAAGCGCGCCGCCCTGAAGGCGATCGCGAACGACGAATCCCTGCCGCTGGAGGAGCGCTTCGACGCGCGCCTGAAGCTGGCCGCCCTGCCGCGCAATTCGGCTCCGACCCGGATCCGCAATCGCTGCGAGGTGACGGGCCGTCCGCGCGCCTACTACCGCAAGCTGAAGATGAGCCGGATCGCGCTGCGCGAGCTGGGCAACAAGGGCCAGATCCCCGGCCTGACGAAGTCGAGCTGGTAAGGGGAGAGACCAAGTCATGATGATCAACGATCCCCTGAGCGACATGATCGCCCGCATCAAGAACGCCGCGACCCGCAAGCGTTCCAAGGTGCTGACCCCCGCTTCGCGTCTGCGCCAGCGCGTCCTCGACGTGCTGCAGGACGAGGGCTACATCCGCGGCTACTCCCTGGTTCAGAACCCGGGCGAGTTCCCCCAGTTCGAGATCGAGCTGAAGTACTTCGACGGCCAGCCGGTGATCGCCGAGATCGCCCGCGTGTCGAAGCCGGGCCGCCGCGTCTATTCCGCCATTTCGGATCTGAAGCCGATCAAGAACGGCCTCGGTATCTCGATCCTTTCGACTTCGAAGGGCGTCATGTCCGACGCCGCCGCCCGCGACGCCAACGTCGGCGGCGAAGTCCTCTGCAGGGTCTACTAAGATGTCCCGTATCGGCAAGAAAACCATCGCCGTGCCGAAGGGCGTGACCGTCACGCTCGACGGCCAGACCGTCACCGTCAAGGGACCGAAGGGCGAGCGCGCCTGGAGCGTCGCCGACGAGATCGAGGTCACCCAGGGCGACGACGGCCTGTCGCTGTCGCCGCGCTCGGACACGCCGCGCGCCCGCGCCATGTGGGGCCTATCGCGCACCCTGGTGGACAACATGGTCGTCGGCGTCACCGACGGCTTCGAAAAGACCCTGGAGCTGGTCGGCGTGGGTTACCGCGCGGCCATGAAGGGCAACGCCCTGTCGCTGCAGCTGGGCTTCAGCCACGAGGTCGACGTGCCCGCTCCGGCCGGCATCACCTTCGCGGTGCCGAAGCAGACCGAGATCAAGATCTCGGGCGCCGACAAGCAGGCCGTGGGTCAGGTCGCCGCGGTCATCCGCAAGCTGCGTCCGCCGGAGCCCTACAAGGGCAAGGGCGTCCGCTACGCCGGCGAGACCGTGCGTCGCAAGGAAGGCAAGAAGAAGTAAGTCATGGCTCTCTCTCTTCAACAGCAAGCCAAGCGCCGCGCCGAGCGCACCCGTCGCCGCCTGAAGGCCGTGGCCAACGGCCGTCTGCGTCTGTCGGTCCACCGGTCGGACAAGAATATCTCGGCCCAGGTCATCGACGACGCCCAAGGCGTCACGATCGCAGCCGCCTCGTCGCTGGAAGGCGGCAAGGGCTCCAAGGGCTCGGACGTCGCGGCCGCCGCCAAGATCGGCAAACTGATCGCCGAACGCGCCATCGAGAAGGGCGTCAAGGACGTCGTCTTCGACCGGGGCGGTTACATTTATCATGGACGGGTGAAGGCGCTGGCGGATGCCGCGCGTGAAGCCGGCCTGAACTTCTAAGGGACGAGAAGCATGGCTCGTGAACCCAACCGCGGCGGCGGCGACCGCAACCGCCGCGACAACCGCAACGGCCCGGCCGTCGATGAAGCCGACTCGGACATCGTCGAGAAGCTGGTGCACATCAACCGCGTCGCCGCCACCGTGAAGGGCGGGCGGCGGTTCTCGTTCGCGGCCCTGATGGTCGTCGGCGACGGCAAGGGTCGCGTCGGCTTCGGTCACGGCAAGGCGCGCGAAGTGCCGGAAGCCATCCGCAAGGCGACCGAAGAAGCCAAGAAGACCATGATCAAGGTTCCGCTGCGCGAGAACCGTACCCTGCACCACGACGGCTCGGGCCGTTGGGGCGCCGGCAAGATCATGATGCGTGCGGCCCCTCCGGGAACCGGCGTCATCGCCGGCGGTCCGATGCGCGCCGTGCTGGAAACGCTGGGCGTGCAGGACGTGGTGGGCAAGTCGACCGGTTCGTCGAACCCCTACAACATGATCCGCGCCACCTTCGAGGCGCTGAAGGTCCAGTCGTCGCCGCGCATGGTCGCCTCCAAGCGCGGCAAGAAGGTCTCCGACCTGATGGGCCGCCGCAACGACGGCGCCTCGGCGCCGGAAGCCGTGGAGTCCTGAGCATGGCCAAGCAAGACGCCAAGACCGTCACCGTCCGCCAGACCGGGAGTCCCATCCGCCGCAAGTCGGACCAGCGGGCCACCCTGGTCGGCCTGGGCCTGAACCGCGTCGGCCGCGAGGCCACCCTGGAGGACACCCCTTCGGTGCGCGGCATGATCGCCAAGGTCGCCCACATGGTCGAAGTGGTCGAGAAGTAAGCGCTTCCGCAACTTGCGGAGACGGGGAGGGCCGCCTATAGGCGGCCCTTCGATTTTTCAAAGCCGAGTCCGGATCCCGTCCGGGCGCTAGAACCCGAAAGGATCAGGCACATGAAACTGAACGAAATTCGCGACAACGAAGGCGCCCACAAGAAGCGCATGCGCGTCGGCCGGGGGCCCGGCTCGGGCAAGGGCAAGACCTCGGGCCGCGGCGTCAAGGGCCAGAAGTCCCGCACCGGCGTGTCGCTGCTGGGCTTCGAAGGCGGCCAGATGCCGCTGTACATGCGCATGCCCAAGCGCGGCTTCAACAATCCGAACGCCCTGAAGCTGGCCGAAGTGAACCTGTGGCGCCTGCAGGACGCCGTCGACGCCAAGAAGCTGGACGCCAAGAACGAGATCAACGGCGACGCCCTGGTCGCCGCCGGCGTCATTCGTCGCGCCAAGGACGGCGTGCGAATCCTCGGCACGGGCGAACTGAAGGCCAAGCTGAATCTGGTCGTCTGGTCGGCCTCGGCCGGCGCCGTGAAGGCGATTGAGGCCGCGGGCGGCTCGGTCACCCAGCAGCGCGTCGAGGCGGAGGCCAAGGCCGCCGCCCGCGTCGAGAAGCGCAACGCCGCCAAGGGCAAGGCTCCGGCCCCCAAGGCGCCCAAGGGCGACGCCAACAAGGTCTCGGCCCGCGCCAAGCGCGCCGCCGCCAAGGGCGGCAAGTAAGCAAAAAAAGCGGGGCGGTCTGGCTGACGGACCGCCCTTCGCCTATCTGGACGCGAGCGCCGACATCAGGTCCGATGCGCCGCGTTCTGATCAGTCGGGGTGACGACACATGGCTTCGGCCGCCGAACAACTCGCAGCCAACATGAACATGGGCTCGTTCGCCAAGGCGACCGAGCTGCACAAGCGGCTGCTTTTCACGCTGATGGCGCTGCTGGTCTACCGCATCGGCACCTTCGTGCCGATCCCGGGGATCAACTCCGGAGCCTTCCTCCAGTTCTTCGCCGACCCTGACGGTCAGCGCGGCATCCTGGATCTGTTCAACATGTTCTCGGGCGGCGCCGTCGAGCGGATGGCCGTCTTCGCCCTGAACGTGATGCCCTACATCTCGGCGTCGATCATCGTGCAGCTGATGGCCGCGGTGTATCCGCCGTGGGAGAAGCTGCGCAAGGAAGGCGGCGAAAGCGGCCGCAAGCAGCTGAACCAGTACACCCGCTATCTGACCGTGGTGCTGGCCCTGATGCAGTCGTTCGGCATCGCCGTGGGCCTGAACGCCCAGGCGGGCCTGGTCGACCAACCGGGCCTCTTCTTCATCATCTCCACCGTGACCGTCCTGACCGGCGGGACGATGTTCTTGATGTGGCTGGGCGAACAGGTCACGGCGCGCGGCGTCGGCAACGGCATCTCGCTGATCATCTTCGCGGGCATCGTGGCGGTCCTGCCGTCCACCATCGCGCGCCTGCTGGGTCTGGCCCAGCAGGGCCAGATGTCGGTCTTCTTCCTGTTCCTTCTGACCGGTCTGGCGATCGCCACCGTGGTCTTCATCGTCTTCATGGAGCGCGCCCAGCGCCGTCTGCTGATCCAGTATCCGAAGCGTCAGGAAGGCAACCGCATGGCGGGCGGCGAGCGCAGCTTCCTGCCGCTGAAGGTGAACACCGCCGGCGTCATCCCGCCGATTTTCGCCTCATCCCTGCTGCTGCTGCCGGCCACGGCCGCGCAATTCACGGCCAACGCGGATCTGCCGCCGTGGCTGTCGTCGTGGCTGCCCGTCGTCACGGGTCAGCTGACGCACGGCCAGCCGTTGTTCATCGCGCTGTATGCCGCGCTGATCATCTTCTTCTGCTTCTTCTACACCTCGATCACGTTCAATCCGGACGACACGGCCGAGAACCTGCGCAAATACGGCGGCTTCCTCCCGGGCATCCGTCCGGGCAAGCGCACGGCCGAGTACCTGGACTACGTGCTGACCCGCCTGACGGTCATCGGCGCCGGCTACATCACCTTGGTGTGCCTGCTGCCGGAATTCATGGTCATGGGCATGGGCAACGCCATCTACTTCGGCGGCACCTCGATCCTGATCGTGGTCTCGGTGACCATGGATACGGTGTCCCAGATCCAGTCGCACCTGCTGGCGCACCAGTACGAAGGCCTCATCAAGAAGGCCAAGCTGCGCGGTCGCGGTGGCCGCGGCTCGCCCGCGCCCGTCCGGCGCTAGGTCCGGTCGCTCGGGGAGGGCGCTGCAGATGAACCTGATCCTGTTCGGGCCGCCCGCGGCCGGCAAGGGCACCCAGGCCAAGCGGCTGGTCGAGACGCGTGGCATGGTCCAGCTGTCGACCGGCGACATGCTGCGCGCCGCGATCGCCTCGGGCTCCGAGCTGGGGCTGAAGGTCAAGGACGTGCTGGCGCGCGGCGATCTGGTCACCGACGAAATCGTCATCGCCCTGATCGAGGATCGCCTGCCCGAAGCCGAGGCCGCCGGCGGCGCCATCTTCGACGGCTTTCCCCGCACCGTGGCGCAGGCCGAGGCCCTGGACGCCATGCTGGACAAGCGCGGAGCCAGGATCGACCGCGTGGTGCGTCTCAAGGTGGACGACGCCGCCCTGACGGCCCGCATCACCAAGCGGTTTGAGGATCAGGGCCGCCCGGACGACAACCCTGAGACCTTCAAGGATCGGCTGGCCGTGTATAATCGCCAGACGGCTCCGCTTCTGCCGTACTATGAAGGCAAGGGCCTGCTGACCGAGATCGACGGCATGGGCTCGATCGACGACGTCGCCGCCCAGATGGACGCAGCGCTGGACGCCTGAACCTGACCTGACCCATCCGGTCGCTCGTGCGTTAAGCTTGGGCATGACAGGAACGGGCATGGACCGGGATCGCAAATCCGACCTCACCGCGCGTTGGCGCAAGCCGGCGATCTACGCCGCGGTCGTGGCGGCGCACCTCGGTCTCTTCGCCGTGATCGCCCGCACCACGCCGACCCCCTTGCCCCCCATTCCCACCCCGCCGTTCGAGGTCACCTTCTTTCGTGTGACGCCGCCTCCACCTCCGCCGCCGCCTCCTCCGCCACCACAGGTGGCCGTCGAGGTCGGGGGAGGGGCTCCTGCGGCTCCGTCGATCGTCAGACCGGCCCGAACGCCGCCCCCACGGCCCGAGGTCGTGGCGCCGCCGCAGCCGGCCCCGGAGCGCCCTCCGCTGGTGGTCGGGGTCACGCCGCAGCCCGGGACCACGCCGGGGCAGGGACAGGGCGGCGAGGGAACCGGACAAGGCGGTGGAACCGGCGCGGGGGCCGGACCCGGCTCGGGCACCGTCCGTGCGCGCCCGCTTCGGCAAGCGTCGATGAGGGAACTGCAGGGGCTCCACCCCGCGAACGCCCGCGGGCGCGCCGGTCGGGCCACGGTGACCTGCGAGGTGCAGCTCGACACCCGTCTCGACAGGTGTCGCGTCACTGCGGAAACGCCTGCGGGGCAGGGCTTCGGCGCCGCCGGCGTGGCGGCCGCGGAGCGCTTCTACCGCTTCTCGCCGCAGGTCCGGGGCGGGCAGGAGGAGGTCAGCGACATCATCATCGTCGTGGAGTTCGGGCGACCCGGGCGGTGAAATCGTCCCCGCGAGGGAACCGGGAGCCCGCAGGAGTCTTGCCGGACTGTTGACGCCCGCTGAATCACGTCTATAAGAGCGCCCTTCCGCGAAGGGCGCCAACGCTCCAGGTCTGTTGACCGGAGCGTTTGTTGCGTCCGGTTTGCGCGTATCTGGAGATCTTCGTGGCCCGTATCGCTGGCGTCAACATCCCGACCAACAAGCGCGTCCTGATCGCGCTGCAGTACATCCACGGCATCGGCCCCGCCGCCGCCCAGGACATCATCGGCAAGGTGGGCATCGAGGACGCCCGTCGCGTCAATCAGCTGACCGACGCCGAGGTGCTGCAGATCCGCGAGACCATCGACCGCGATTACACCGTCGAGGGCGACCTGCGCCGCGAGACGTCGATGAACATCAAGCGTCTGATGGACCTGGCCTGCTACCGCGGCCTGCGTCATCGCAAGGGCCTGCCGGTCCGCGGTCAGCGTACCCACACCAACGCCCGCACCCGCAAGGGTCCCGCCAAGCCGATCGCCGGCAAGAAGAAGTAAGAGAGAGCCCAGCCGATGGCCAAGGAACCGGGTCGCGTCAAACGCCGCGAGCGCAAGAACATCACGTCGGGCGTCGCCCACGTGAACGCCAGCTTCAACAACACGATGGTGACCATCACCGACGCGCAGGGGAACGCCATCTCCTGGTCGTCGGCCGGCCACATGGGCTTCAAGGGTTCGCGCAAGTCGACCCCGTACGCCGCGCAGATGGCCGCCGAAGACGCCGGCAAGAAGGCCGCCGAGCACGGCGTCAAGACGCTGGAAGTCAACGTTTCTGGCCCCGGTTCGGGCCGCGAATCGGCCCTGCGCGCCCTGCAGGCCGTGGGCATGACCATCACCACCATCCGCGACGTCACGCCGATGCCGCACAACGGCTGCCGTCCGCCGAAGCGCCGTCGCGTCTAAGCGACGACTTCGGCAACCCCATTCTCCGCCGGTCCCGCCTTCCTGACGAGGCGAGGGGGACCGGCGAAACCCGTTTCGAGGGACACATATGATCGAACGTAACTGGCAAGAGCTGATCCGTCCCGAGAAGCCGCAGATCGAGACCGGTTCCGACGCCCAGCGCAAGGCGCGCCTGGTGGCCGAACCCCTCGAGCGTGGCTTCGGCGTGACGCTCGGCAACGCCCTGCGGCGCGTGCTGCTGTCCTCGCTGCAAGGCGCGGCCGTGACCGCCATCCAGATCGACGGCGTGGTGCACGAGTTCTCGTCGCTGGAAGGCGTGCGCGAGGACGTGGTCGACATCGTCCTGAACATCAAGCAGCTGGCCCTGCGCATGCACGCCGAAGGGCCCAAGCGCATGACCCTGCGCGCCACGGGCCCCGGCCCGGTGACCGCCGGCCAGATCGACGTGCCGGCCGACATCGAGGTGCTGAACCCCGATCACGTCATCTGCACGCTGGACGACGGCGCGACGGTGCGCATGGAACTGACCGTCCAGAACGGCAAGGGCTACGTCGCCTCGGAGAAGAACCGTCCGGAAGACGCGCCGATCGGCCTGATCGCCGTCGACGCCCTGTATTCGCCGGTCAAGAAGGTCGCCTATCGCGTCGAGCCGACCCGCCAGGGTCAGTCGCTGGACTACGACAAGCTGATCATGGAAGTCGAAACGAACGGCGCCGTCTCGCCGGTCGACGCCGTGGCCTACGCCTCGCGCATCCTTCAGGACCAGCTGCAGATCTTCATCACCTTCGACGAGCCGAAGAAGGCCGAGGCCCTGTCGGAAGGCAAGCCCGACCTGCCGTTCAACCCGGCTCTGCTGAAGAAGGTGGACGAGCTGGAGCTGTCGGTCCGTTCGGCCAACTGCCTGAAGAACGACAACATCGTCTACATCGGCGACCTGATCCAGAAGACCGAGGGCGAGATGCTTCGCACCCCGAACTTCGGCCGCAAGTCGCTGAACGAGATCAAGGAAGTGCTGGCGACCATGGGCCTCAGCCTCGGCATGGACGTGCCGAACTGGCCGCCGGAAAACATCGAAGACCTGGCCAAGAAGTTCGACGACCAGATCTGAGTTCAACCTCCGCCCGTCTTCCGCAGGGAGAATGTCGGGGCGGTTAGAAGAATACGGGCCAGGGTCCCTTCAGGGAAACCGGGCACGGAGTAGGAGAGACCCCGATGCGCCACGGCGCCGCCCATCGCAAGCTCGGTCGCACGACCAGCCACCGCCAGGCCATGTTCGCCAACATGGCCGCCTCGCTGATCAAGCACGAGCAGATCACGACGACCCTGCCGAAGGCGAAGGAGCTGCGTCCCTTCGTCGAGAAGCTGGTCACGCTCGGCAAGAAGGGCGACCTGCACGCCCGTCGTCAGGCCATCAGCCAGGTTCGCGACGTGACCCAGGTCGGCAAGCTGTTCGACACGATCAGCCCGCGATACGCCGACCGCAACGGCGGCTACATCCGCATCATGAAGGCCGGCTTCCGCCACGGCGACAATGCCGCCATGGCCGTGATCGAGTTCGTCGACCGCGACGTGGACGCCAAGGGTCAGGACTCCGGTCCGGTCCAGTCGTTCGACGACGGCGAGGAGTGACCGCCGCCCGTCACGGGCGACGCTGAGATGTCGAAGGGGCGGCCGGGGCGACCTGGCCGCCCCTTTCGTTTGCGATCAGTCTCCCACGGACTGCGCGCCCTCGTCCCCGGCCGCTGCGCGGCGATCGCGGAACATGTCAGCGGCGATCTGACCCCGCTGGGATGAAGGCCTTCGGCGGTTCAGCTCGACCCCGTACAAGGCCTGCAGATACGCCCGGTCCCAGTCCGTCATCTCTGATGCGGCCGTCGGGACAGCGATCACGTTGAGGATGGACGGGAAATCCCCGACTTCATGGTCCGGGTCGATCTGGGCGAACGCGACCATCGCCACGTAGTCGCTGAGCTGCGTCAGGGTCAGATGCTCGACCTGATCAATGTCGACGATGATGAAGGCGCGGCGCAGCTCGTTGCGGATGGTGGTGGTCAGCCGGCTCAACGGCACCTTGACCCGGGGAATGCGGTCGTCGCCGGGCATCCGGATGGCGGGATTGCCGGATTCCCCCGTGACCGGCATGGCCACATGCCACCAGCGAGCCGGGCGGTCGGACGCGACGAAAATATCCAGCTTACGCACCGTCCCGGCCGCTCCGGCGTAGTGCGGCCGGAAGGCGTTGGGGCTGCGCTCGACGAGGGCCGCCGCCAGGCCGGGCGCGTCGTCGGTCAGCATCACCACCACGTTGGGGCTGCACCCGGGCTCGCCGACAGGCATGTCGAGCAAGAGCGCCACCTCCGACACCCGATCGACCATGAACTGGGCGGAGTCCCTTCCCAGGTTGGCCACGCCGACGCATACGCCCGCGCGATCCGCCCAGCGGGCGGGAGCCCGTCCCGCCGGCGGGGCGGTGACGGCGTCGACGAAAGTCGTGACCTGGTCGCGCAGGGGCATGCCCTGGACCACGATGTCGTCCACCCGGGTCGGCTCCGGGTCCGGCTGGGCCGGACGTTCCTGGGCGAGCGCGAAGGTGGAAACGGCAAGCGACGACGCCACGAGGGCCGCAGAGAGGATGCGACGTGGTTGTGCGCCCGTCATTCGGCGGCCGGGGACGGGGCTTGCTGTTCCACCGCCGCGTCGCGGTCCGCGTACATGGAGGCCGCCACGCTGGAGACCTGCGAGCGCGGGTCGCGCTGGTTGCGCTCGCCGGTGTAGACGGCGCCGAGATAGGCCAGATCCCAGTCGGTCAGCTCCGACACGGCCGCCGGGTCCTCCAACACGTTCAGAATGGTGGAGAACTGATCCACTTCAGCGTCGGGGTCGATCTGGGCGAAGGCGACCATCGCGGCGTAGTCGGCCAACTGGTTCAGAGTCAGATGCTCCGTCTGGTCGAGGTCGATGATGACGTAGGCCCGCAGCAGGACGTTGCGCACGGCGGTCCGGACCCGGCCCATCCCCGGAATGCGGGGCGGATCGTCGCCCGGCAGCTTGACCGCCGGGATGCCCTGCCCCGAGATCACCGGCATGGACACGTGCCACCAGCGGATCGGCCTGTCCGTCTCGACGAACAGCTCCAGCTCCCGCCGCGTCTTGGACGATCCGGCGTAGTCCGGGCGGAAGGCGTTGGGACTGCGCTCGACCAGCGCCCGCGCAAGCGCCTGTCCGTCGTCCGTGGCGATGATCAGGACGTTGGCGCGACAGCCGGGCTCCCCCACCGTCAGGCCCAGCAGGCGCGCGCGGTCGGAGACCCGGTCGGCGACCGCTTGGGCCACGTCCTGCCGCAGGTTGGCGACTCCCACGCACACGCCGCCGCGCCGGCTCCAGCGGGCCGGCCCACGGCCCTCCGGCGGCTCGGTCACCTCGCCCACGAAGACGTCGATCTGCTCGCGCAGCGGCACGTTACCGATGACCACGATGTCGTCGACGCGCGTGGTCGGCGCCTCGCCCTCCTGCGCCGCCGCGGGGGCCGCCAGGCCGACGGACAGCGTCCCGGCCACACACCATGCCGCAATCGATGACCGCCTCACGCCGAGCACCTCCCCCCGTGCCGGCCGGGGCCGGTCACTCCTTCGACAGATCCTGACGCTGGAACCAGGCCAAGGCTCCGATGAGGGGGAGGATGGTCCAACCCAGCAGGCTCGTCCAGCCGCGCACGACCAGCTCGGCCGTCGGAGCCTCGGGTCCGCCCCGGATCGCGGCGGCGATGACGTCGTAGCCCTGCCCCGGATTGACCAGGAAGGTCAGCCAGGCGTCGTTGGCCACGCCCATGCCCATCAGGGCGAAGGGCGACAGGGCCTGGAGCACGGTGACGACCACCGGCACGAACAGGCCCGCCAGCAGCGAGCGGCCGACGACGCCCGCCAGCAGGCCAAGCATCGTCACCTGCAGGATGCGAAGGCCCGAGACGCCGGACATTGCGAAGGCGTCGGCGATCCGGCCGTCGCCGGCGTCGAACGTGAGTGGCCGCGAGAAGAAGCTGGCCGAGATGGACTTCTCGATCAGGGCGCCGGCGATCAGGACCAGCATGGCGATCAGCACCAACGTCACATAGGTCAGGACCTTGCCGAGGATCAGCGGCACGCGCCCGTTCCGCGCGCTGATCAGCCGCCATGTCTCCCAGCGGTAGTCCCCGGTGTACAGCGTCGCCGCCCCGATCAGCAGGAACAGCAGGGCCACCGGGTTGGCGACGTTGCCGGCGGCCGACACCAGCTCGGCCGCCAGATTCATCGGCCCTCCGGCCATGGCGATCATCAGCTCGGGGGGCGTGTTTTCGCCGGCGAGCTTGTCGGCGTTCGCCTTCAGGAAGGCGTTGCCGACGACGCCGAACACCACGCCGATCAGGGGCACGAACAGCACCGACCAGAACAGCACGGTCCGGTTGCGCAGCAGCCGGTACGTTTCGGCGCGATAGGCGTCAGCCAGCATGGATCGCCTCCTGAGCCTGAATCGAGCCGGTTTCAGTGAAGAAGATGCTTTCCAGATCGGTGCCGACCCAGCGGGCTTCCTCGATCTCGACGCCGCGGTCGATCAGCGCCTTAAGCAAGGCGGGGCCTTCGGCGCGGGTCACCGCGGCCATGACCGCGTCCGACCCCTCAGCCGCGCCTCTCTGACCCAGCAGGTCCAGCGCCGCCGCCTGGGGCCGCAGCGTCAGCCGCAGCCGCTCGCCCGTCCCGGTCAGTTCGCTGACCGCGCCCTCCAGCACCAGCCGGCCCTTGTTGAGGATCGCCACGCGGTCGCAGACGCGCTGGACCTCCAGCAGCTGATGACTCGCCAGCACCACGGTCAGCCCGTCGTCCACGGCCAGGCTGCGGATCAGCTGACGCATCTCCTGGATGCCGGGCGGGTCCATCCCGCTGGTGGGCTCGTCCAGAATGACCAGCTCGGGCTCGGTCATCAGCGCGGCCGCCACGCCCAGACGCTGCATCATGCCGACGGAAAAGCCGCGCACCTTGCGATTGGCCGCGTCGGTCAGGCCGACGCGCTCCAGCCAGCCGTCGACCCGCGCCGGATCTCCGCTCAGGCCGTGGGCCGCGGCCAGCCAGCTCAACACCTGTCTGGCGGTCATGAAGGGCGGGAACCGCGGCGTCTCGATCATTGAGCCCATGCGCCGCATGGTCGAAATCTGCCCGATCGGTCCGCCCATGACCGCGGCGGACCCGTCGGTCGGGCGAATCAGGCCCAGAAGAATCCGGAACAGCGTCGACTTCCCGGCCCCGTTCGGTCCCAGCACACCGTAGACGCCGCCGCGGGGGATGGAGAGGTCCAGCCCGTCCAGGGCGTGCACGGGGCCGTAGTGTTTCGACAGGCCACGGGTCTCGATGACTGCGCTCATGGGCGAAGACTGGCACGGGAATCCGGCGGCGTCCGTTAAACTTGCGCAATGCCGTCGGAACGGCCCCGAGGACGCGCCCGTTTGACGCTGGCGACGCCACGAAGCCGCCGAAATGGCGCGGCGTCATGCGCCGCATGGTCCAGCTTGAGAGACTCCCGATGAAGATCAGCCACGTCGCGCTGGCCGCCGCCCTGCTGTTGTCCGCCTGCGGTTCTCCGGATCAGGGCAGGGCGCAGGACGCCACCTTCGGCCAGACCGACCAGCGGGCCGTCCCCCGTGAAGCCGGAGCGGTGAAGGCCAGCTTCGCCCCGGTCGTCCAGACGACGGCGCCGGCCGTGGTCAACATCGCAGCGCAGGGCGTGCAGACGGTTCGCGATCCCTTCTGGGGCCAGTTCAGCCAGCCGACCGGATCGGTGGGGTCCGGCGTCATCGTCCGGCCCGACGGCATCGTGGTCACGAACAACCACGTCATTGAGGGCATGAGCGACATCCGCGTCTCCCTGGCCGACCGGCGGGAGTTTCCGGCGCGCGTGCTGCTGGCCGACGCGCGGTCCGACATCGCGGTGCTGCAGCTGACGGGGGTGGAGGACCAGCTGCCGACATTGCGCATCGACACCTCCGAGACCCAGCAGGTGGGCGATCTGGTGCTGGCCATCGGCAATCCGTTCGGCGTCGGCCAGACGGTCACCAACGGCATCATCTCGGCCCTGAACCGGACGGAGACGGGGATCAGCGATTCCGGCTCGTTCATCCAGACCGACGCCGCCATCAATCCGGGCAACTCGGGCGGCGCCCTGGTCGACATGGACGGGGATCTGATCGGCATCAATACGGCCATCTTCTCGCGCAGCGGCTCGTCGTCCGGCGTGGGCTTCGCCGTGCCCGCGACCATGGTGCAGCAGGTCGTGTCGGCGGCACTTGGCGGCGAAAGCGCCGTGGTGCGCCCGTGGCTGGGCGTCTCGGGCGAGGCCGTTTCCAGCGATCGTGCGCGCGAACTGGGTCTGGACCGGCCGCGCGGGCTCGTCGTGACCCGGGTATGGGACGGGGGGCCCGGAGACGACGCCGGCATCCGCGAGGGCGACGTGATCGTCTCCGTCGACGGCGTCGCCGTGGACGACCAAGGGGGACTGAACTTCCGCGTCGGAGCCAACGCGCCTGGCGACGCCGTGCGCGTCGGGCTGCTGCGCGGCGGTCGGGAGCAGACGGTGACCGCCCGCGTCGAGCGCCTGCCCGGGAGCGCCAGTCTGGAGTCCGCCACGGTGATCCAGTCGGGCGCCCTGAGCGGCGCGCAGGTCCTGACGCTGAACCCGGCGGTAGCCGACCGGCTGGGCGTCGACCCGACGTTCCGCGGTGTGATCGTGGGTCAGGTCGCCCGCGGCAGCTACGCCCGCCAGCGCGTCGGCCTGCAGACCGGCGACGTGGTGGTCGAGATCGACGGACGCGCCGTCACGGCCGCGTCCCAGCTGAACGACCTGCAGCGCGGCACGGAGATCACCATCCTCAGGTCGGGCGAGAGGATCAGCGGCACCATCCGCTGATCGATCTTCACCGCAGGCCGCTGTCGCGGGCCAGGGCGTGCAGGGCGTCGTCGATGTCCTCCGCCTTGGCCGCCACCACGGCACGCGCGTCGGCCAAGGCACGGTTGTAAAAGACCGCGCCCACTTCGGCCGCCAGCCCGTCCAGCAGGGCTTCGGCCTCCAGCCCGCCGATCTCGACGTCCAGCTGCTCGGCCAACAGGCCACGAAGCCGCGCGGCGGCGGCCCGGCGCTCCTCAGGCGTCAGGGCGATAGGCGTCTTCATGCGACCTCCGCCAGGGCTTCCTCCGCCTCCAGCCATGCGACTTCGGCGCCGTCCAGATCCGCCTGCGCCTTTGACCGTGCGCGCGTAAGCCCCTCCAGTGCCTTCGGGTTCGACACTGCGGCGTTGGCCAGGTCGTCGTCGATGCGGGCGAGGTCTGCGGTCAGGGCCGCCACCCGCTCCTCGGCCTTCTTCACCGCATGACGGAGCGTGGAGGGTGAGGGACCACCCTTCTTCCTGCCCCTGTCGCTCGCGCCGCGCTCGGCCGGCGCCTCAGGGGCGGCGGACACGACCTCAGGCGTCTGCTTCACCTGCGACGGTTTCATCCCGGCCTGTTTCGCCCGGTCGAGCACGAACTTCGCATAGTCGTCCATGTCGCCTTCGAAGGGCTTCACCGCGCCGTCCGCCGCCAGCCACAGACGGTCCGCCACCAGCTCCATAAGGGAGCGGTCATGGGTGATAAGGATGACCGCGCCGGTATACTCGTTCAGGGCGTCCAGCAGGGCGCGGCGGCTGTCGATGTCCAGATGGTTGGTGGGCTCGTCGAGGATCAGCACGTGCGGCGCGTCCATCGCCACAAGGTTCAACAGCAGGCGCGCCCGCTCCCCGCCGGACAGCGACGCCACCTTGGTCTCCTGTTTCTCGAACGGCAGACCGAACTGGGCCAGCCGCGATCGGCGGCTGCTCTCCGACGCGTCCGGCATGGCCCGCCGGATGATCTCCAGCGGCGTGTCGGTGGGATCCATCGCCTCGATCTGATGCTGGTGAAACCAGCCCACGCGCATCTTGCCGTCGCGGTGGAACTCGCCGGTCTCAATGGTCAGGGCCTTGGCGATCAGCTTTGCGAAGGTCGACTTGCCGGCCCCGTTCACGCCGAGCAGACCGATCCGGTCGTCCAGATCCATCCGCAGGTTCAGGTTCTTCAGGATCGGCTTGCCCGGCTGGTAGCCGACGTCGGCTTTTTCCAGGCGGATCAGCGGCGGGGGCAGGGGACGCTCTGGCGACGGCAGGACGAACGGCGCGACGCGCTCCTCGGGCGGCAGCTCGATCCGCTGCATCTTCTCCAGCTTCTTGACCCGCGACTGGGCCTGCGCGGCCTTTGACGCCTTCGCCTTGAAGCGGTCGACGAACTTCTGCAGGTGCGCCCGCTCAGCTTCCTGCTTCGCCGCCGACGCCGCCATGAGCCGCAGCTTCTCGGCCCGCATCCGTTCAAAGTCGTCGTAGTTGCCCGTGTAGAGCTCCAGCTTGCGGTTCGACAGGTGCAGGATGTGGGTGCAGACCTCGTTGAGCATCTCGCGGTCGTGGCTGATGATCAGCGCCGTCGCGGGGTACTTCTTCAGCCGGGCCTCGAGCCACAGCGCGCCTTCGAGATCGAGGTAGTTGGTCGGCTCGTCGAGCAGCAGCATGTCCGGCTCGGCGAACAAGGCCGCCGCCAGCGCCACGCGCATGCGCCAGCCGCCCGAGAAGTGCGACATCGGGCGGTGCAGGTCCTCCTGACTGAAGC
The DNA here is from genome assembly GCF_035935935.1 of Brevundimonas sp. GTDB lineage: Bacteria > Pseudomonadota > Alphaproteobacteria > Caulobacterales > Caulobacteraceae > Brevundimonas. The sequence goes on along the minus strand of NZ_DASYWO010000012.1, from coordinate 111,549 downwards.
CCAGGCCGACCAGGATTTCCGACGCCTTGGCCGGGGCCGCGTCGGCGTCGATCTCGATCAGGCGCGACCAGATCTCGCCCATCTCCTCCGGCTCGGCCGTTTCCAGCCGGCTCAGCAGCTGATGCCGCTCGACGTCGGCTTCCAGAATGGTCTCCAGCACGCTGACCGGCGTCGCCGGATGCTCCTGATCGACCGAGCCGATGCGCGCGGTCTTGGGCAGGCTGACCTCGTCGCCCCCGGCGACCAGCTCGCCCAGGATCACCTTGAACAGGGTCGACTTGCCGATGCCGTTGCGTCCGACCAGCCCGACCTTGGCGCCCGGAGGCAGGCTGACGGAGGCGTCCTCCAGAAACTGGCGGCCCCAGGCGTTGAGGGTGAGGTTCTTGATCTGGAGCATCGGTCGGACTTGGAAGGCGGGGAGGCGGCGTCTATAAGCCCGCGACCTTCAAACTCCCACACAAGAAGTCACCTTCCATGACCGAACGCACCTTCTCGATCATCAAGCCCGACGCCACGCGTCGTAATCTGACCGGCAAGGTCAACGCCGTGATCGAGGACGCCGGCCTGCGCATCGTCGCCCAGCGCCGCATCAAGATGACCCGCGAACAGGCCGAAGAATTCTACGGCGTGCACCGCGAACGCCCGTTCTTCGGCGAACTGGTCGAGTTCATGACCTCCGCCCCGGTCGTCGTTCAGGTGCTGGAAGGCGAGAACGCGGTGGCCCGCTATCGCGAAGTCATGGGCGCCACCAACCCGGCCAACGCCGACGAAGGCACCATCCGCAAGCTCTACGCCGAAAGCGTCGGCGAGAACTCGGTCCACGGCTCGGACTCGGCCGAGAACGCGGCCATCGAGATCGCCCAGTTCTTCACGGACGATCAGATCGTCGGCTGAACGTCCTCACCCGGAGGATGAAAAGGGCCCCGGCTGCCGCCGGGGCCTTGTTCATGCTCGCCGCAGGTCGCGACAGAACCGGTCCAGCACCGCCGGATAGAGTTCATGCTCGGCCGTCCTGACCCGCGCGGCCAGGGCGTGGACGTCGTCGCCGGGCAGGACGGGAACGCGCGACTGGCCCAGGATCGGTCCCGCGTCGACGTCGTCGATCACCACATGCACGGTGCAGCCGGCCTCCACGTCTCCGGCCTTCAGTGCGCGGCCGTGCGTGTCCAGTCCGGGATGCCTGGGCAGGAGACTGGGGTGGATGTTCAGCATCCGACCTTCCCATGCGGACACCAGCCACGGCGTCAGCAGCCGCATGTAGCCCGCCAGGGCCACCACCTCGACCCCGTGCGCCTCCAGCACCGCGTGGATCGCCTGCTCGTGGTTCCTCCGGTCCTGGCCGAACGCGCGGTGATCGACGACGACGGCCGGTATCCCGCGCGCTTCCGCCAACGCCAGCCCGCCGGCGCCGGGCACATTGGAGATCACGGCCCGGACCTCGAAGGCGGCGTCCGGCATCCGGGCCGCGTCGGCGATGGCAGCCATGTTCGATCCCGCGCCGGAGATCAGCACGGCGACGGGGACGCGGGGGGAATCCGGTGTGCTCATCGCCGCGAGGGATGGCCGCGATGATCGACCAAGGCAAGCGCTGGACGCGGCGCCCGGCATCTGGGACGCTCTCGTGCGAACGGGGGTTTACGAATGACGGACGTTAGCGCGGGCCAAGGGCGGCTGCCGGTGATCGACGGCGTGCGGGCGATCGCCCTCTACGGCGTCATAGCCATGAACCTGACCGGCATGGTCATGGTCTTCGCGGCGGGCCAGGTCATGACGCGGGCCGGACCGGCCGATCTTGCGGTCGGCCTGTTCGACCTGCTGTTCATGCAGGGCAAGGCGCGCTCGATGTTCGCGTTTCTGTTCGGCGTCGGCTTCGGCCTGCTCATGTCCCGGACCGGTCCGGATTTTGGGGGCTATTTTCTGCGTCGGATGCTGTTGCTGCTGGGCATCGGGGTCTTCAATCTCGCCTTCCTCTACTGGGGCGACATCCTGATCGTCTACGCGATCTGCGGCATGCTGCTGATGCTGTGCCGGGGCTGGTCGCAGCAGACCCTCCTGAGGGCGGGCCTGGCGCTGGTGCTGGCCCCTCCCTTCGTGGCCGGCGCCGCTGAAATCCTGTTCGGCCCGCTGCGCGGCCTGTCGGGCCAGATCGCGGCCGAAGGCTGGCGCTGGTTCGAGAGCCTGCGGCCCATCTATGAGAGCCCCGACTATTTCGCCGTCATGCAGGCCAACCTGAAGTACTACGTCGCGCACAACCTTTTCGACACCGCCTACGTGGCGGTCTACGATCTCGGCGTCATGGGCCTGTTCATGCTGGGCCTCTGGACGGTGCGAAAGGGGGTCTTCGCCGACGTCGACCGCTTCCGGCCCTTCTTGCGGCGCGTGTTGTGGATCTGCCTGCCGGCCGGTCTTTTGATCAGCGGCGCCTACATCGCGCCGGACATCCTGCAGATCCCGCTGCAGGGCTGGATCGCCGGAGCGAAGCGCATGGCCTACGTCGGCCTGCCGATCCTGGCCTTCGGCTATCTGGCCATGTTCACGCTGTGGTTTTCGGGATCAGGGCGCGCGCTGGGGCGGGCGCTGGCTCCGATGGGGCGGCTGGCCCTTACGGGCTATCTGGCGTCCAACCTGATCGGTGGCTTCGTCTGGTACGGTTGGGGGCTGGGCTGGTTGGGCGAATGGGGCATGGCCCAGATCAACCTTCTGGCGCTGGGCGTCTTTCTCGGCCTGTGCGTTCTTGCGACCTTGTGGCTGAAGGTCTTCCCGATCGGTCCGGTCGAGGGGCTCTGGCGCTTCCTGTGCGGACGTCGCAGCCGGCCCCCCGCGGCGGACCCGACCGGCGCCGCCTGACTCAGTCGCCCGGCGCCACAACCGGCGCGGGCGCGCGGAAGTCGCCGGGGGCGCCGGGGAAGACCACGGGGCTCTCATAGCCGTCGGCGGAAATGGCCGACACGCCGAAGAAGTAGTCGTCGATGACGACGCCGCGCAGCACCGCTTCGGTCACTTCGGCGCCGAACGTGCGGCTGTGGGTCCACTGGGGCGCCGTGGTCGACCGCCACCAGACGCGATAGCCCGCCGCGCCGGGCACGGCCTGCCAGCGGACGGTGGTGTCTGGCCGCACGGCTCCCGCGATGGCGACCCCTGTCGGCGGAGCCGGCGCCTTCGCCAGCGCCGCCAGCGACACGATGTTCAATCTCGCCACCTGACCAAGGTAGTCGAAGTCCACGCCCTCGATCACGTCGCCGTAGTGCACGCCATTCTCGACGCGCAGATCCTGATGCTGGCGGTCGTAGTGTTCCGCGCCTTCCGAGATGCGCACCGCCGGGAAGCCCGCGCGCAGCATCTCGACCTGATCGCCGCCGCGCCCGTAGCGATCGGTGCGATAGATCATCTCCACGTCGAAATTGGCCAGATAGCGATCGGCGACCCCGTCGACGAAGCGCGACAGGTTGCGCGACGAGCTGTCCACCTCGCCGCCGTTGTAGCGGCGCTGGCCGGCCTGCTGGTCGGTCTCGACCGTCTTGGTGCCCTCGGAAAAGACGCGCACGCGGGTCGTGTCGCGCACGCCGTTGGAGCCTTCCGAGTTCCCCACGATGTCGTTGTTCAGATTGGCCTCGACGAACCATCCCTCGGCCTTGGCGTAGTCGGCCAGAATTTTGCCGCCCAGAAGGCCCTGCTCCTCGCCCGAGAGGACGGCGTAGACGATGGTCGCGTCGAACCTGTGCTGCGACAGCACGCGCGCCGCCTCGAACACCGTCGCCACGCCCGAGGCGTCGTCGTTGGCGCCCGGCGCGTCGGAGGTGAAGTCCATCACGTCGCTGACCCGGGAATCCAGATGGCCGGAGATGATGACGACCCGGTTCGGGTCGCCTGTGCCGCGTTGTATGGCGACCACGTTCACCACCTCGGTCGGGTTGGGCACGCGCTGGCCCGTCACCGTGTCGGACGGCGTCACGATCTCCAGACAGCCGCCGCAGTCCGCGGAAATCTGAGCGAAACGGCGGGCCGACCAGCGCCGGGCCGCGCCGATGCCCCGCGTCTCCGACTGCGTTTCCGACAGGGTGTGACGGGTGCCGAAACCCACCATGAACTCGATGTCCTCCCGCATTCGCTCCGGCCGCACCTGTCCGGCCAGCTCGTGAAGGAAAGGATGCTCCATCGCCGCGGAGGTCTGCGCCGACGCCGCGCCTCCGCCCAGCAGCAACAGGGTCAGGCCAAGGGCGAATGCGCGCATTTCGGAAATCCTCGGGTTCAGGCGGCGTCCAGACGTCCGCAGACGAAAGCGGTTTCGCCCGCTTCCAGCAAGCCGGCCAGGACGTCCTCGACCTGTTCCGGGCCGACGATCAGGATGAAGCCGACGCCGCAGTTGAAGGTTCTGCGCATCTCGTGCGCCTCGATCCCGCCCGCCTCGGCCAGCCACCGGAAGACCGGCGGCATCGGCCACGCCTCCCAGTCGAAGACCGGCTTCAGATGATCGGCGATGCCGCGCTGCGGATTTTCGATCAGGCCACCGCCGGTGATGTGTGCCGCGCCCTTCACAAGCCCGGCCTTCATCAAGGGCAGCACCGACTTCACGTAGATGCGGGTCGGCTCCATCAGGGCTTGGGCCAGCGTCCGGTCGCGGTCGAACGGCGCGTCGTCGCCCCAGCCCTTGCCCGCCGCTTCGATCACCCGGCGGATCAGGGAGTAGCCGTTCGAATGCGGGCCGGAAGAGGCGATGCCGACGATCACGTCGCCGGTGTTCTGCAGGTCGAAGCGGGGCAGGGCGGCGCCCCGCTCCAGCGCGCCCAGCGAGAAGCCGGCCAGATCATAGTCCCCGCCGGAATACATGCCCGGCATCTCCGCCGTCTCGCCGCCGACCAGGGCGCAGCCCGCCTGACGGCAGCCCTCGGCGATCCCGGCCACCACGCGCCGGGCCGCGTCCACGTCCAGCTTGCCCGTGGCGTAGTAATCCAGGAACAGCAGGGGCTCCGCCCCCTGGGCCAGCAGGTCGTTGACGCACATGGCGACCAGGTCGACGCCGACGCCGTCGTGCCGCCCCGTCTCGATGGCGATCTTCAGCTTGGTGCCGACGCCGTCGGTCGTCGTGACGATCAGCGGATCGCTGAACCCCGCCGCCTTCAGGTCGAAAAGGGCTCCGAACCCGCCCAGCGACGGCTCCGACCCCGGCCGCGCCGTGGATTTCGCCAGCGGCTTGATGGCGTCCACCAGCCGCTCGCCGGCGTCGATGTCGACGCCCGCGTCGGCGTAGGTCAGGCCGTTGCGCACGGAATTGGGGGTGTCGCTCATGGGTCACGGGCCTGAATCGGTTGGCGGACTTGCGCGGCGGCTCTTGCCACACGGGGCGCGCGCGGGGCTATAGCATCCGAATGACGCCGATCACCACCACCGAGGCCCTGCGCGACTTCTGCTCCCGGCTGTCGGATGAGCCCTTCATCACCGTCGACACCGAGTTCATGCGCGAGACGACCTACTGGCCGAAGTTGTGCCTGATCCAGGCCGCCTCGCCGACGGACGCCGCCATCATCGACCCGCTGGCCGACGGGCTGGATCTCGAGCCCTTCCTGGCCCTGCTGCGCGACGACGGGATCCTCAAGGTCTTCCACGCCGCCCGTCAGGACGTCGAGATTTTCGTGCGCCTCGGCGCCATGCCGCGTCCCATGTTCGACACCCAGGTCGCCGCCATGGCCGCAGGCTTCGGTGACCAGGTCTCCTACGAGGCGCTGGTGCGCCAGATGATCCGCAAGGAGGTGGACAAGGGCAGCCGCTTCACCGACTGGGCCCGCCGGCCGCTGTCGGACGCCCAGCTGACCTATGCGCTGGCCGACGTGACGCATCTGGCCGCCCTCTATCCGAAACTGCGCGATCGGCTGCAGCGCGACGGCCGACTGGACTGGGTCATGTCGGAGATGGAGGATCTCACCGATCCCGGCCTCTACGACACCACGCCCGAACTGGCATGGAGGCGGCTGAAGCCCAAGAAGTGGTCGGCGAAATACCTCGCCGCCTTCGTGGCGACGGCGACGTGGCGGGAGCGTGCGGCGCAGGAGCGGGACCAGCCCCGCGGGCGCATTCTCAAGGACGAGGCCATCGACGAGATCGCCACCCAGGCGCCGACCGACGCAGACGCGTTCAATCGGCTTCGGTCCGTTCCCAAGGGATTCGGCGGCTCGCGTCTGGGGCAGGAACTGATCGAGGACCTGAAGCGCGTCCTTGCGGACCCTGAAGCCCACGCGCCCAAGGTCGAGCGCCCCGGTCGCGCCGACCCCGCCCCACCGTCGGTGGTCGAGCTGCTGAAGGTCCTGCTCAAGGCCAAGAGCGACAACGCCGGCGTCGCCTCCAAGCTGATCGCCACCGTCGCCGACCTCGAGAAGATCGCCGTCGACGACGAGGCCGACGTCGAGGCCCTGCAGGGCTGGCGCCGTCAGCTGTTCGGCGAGGACGCGCTCAAGCTGAAGCGCGGCGAGATCGCGCTGGTGCTGAACGGCCCTCGCGTCGAGGTCGTCGAGATCGAGGGCTAGTCCGACGCCTTAGCCGGCTCCCACAGTTCGATCGGATTGCCTTCCGGGTCGTGGATTCGCGCGAAGCGGCCGACTTCCGGCATGGCGTCCCACTCGGCCTTCTGGATGACCTCGATCCCGGCCGCCTTCAGGTTCGCGATGAGACCGTCCAGATCGTCGACCCGCAGGTTCAGCATCCAGGTCTTGTCGGCGGCGAAATAGTCGGTGTCGTGCCTGAACGGCTGGAACACCGTGGGTCCGGCCTGCTGGGGCCAGACGAAGACGCCTTCCGGCGCGCCGACGCCGAGATGCTTCAGGTACCACTCCGCCAGGGCCTTCGAATCCTCCGAGCGGAAGAAAAACCCTCCGATTCCCGTGACCGCCATCAGCCGCCTCCCTCGATGACCAGTTCGGCGTCCAACGCCTCGGCCAGGGCCCGGGCCCGTCGCCGGGTCTGCTCGCCCAACAGCATGTCGGCATAGGTCGGGGTCGCCGACAAGCGCAGGACGCCGTCGCCGATCGCCGCCGTCGCGTTCGCCAGCAGTTGCGGCGACCGTCCCGACAGGTCACAGGCGAGCCGGATCGCCAGCCCGAGGGCCCGCGCGCGTCCTCGCAGATCCTCGTTCAGCAGCCTGTCGATCGTCGCCGGCTCCGGCGTGGCTGTCGGGCCGCCGTAGCGGGCGCTGACCGCCGTCGCCAGAAAAGCCCTCTCCACGTGCGTCTGTCCCGGAATGGAAGCTCTCAGCACCTGGTCGAAGGCCAGCTCGACCCTGTGGTCGGGGTGCAGCCTGGCGCCGATGTCGCACAGGTTGCAGGCGGCGCGGACCAGCACGGCGTCCCGGGCGACGTCGAAGGCGGGAGGAAGGCTGCGCGTCACCGCGTCGATCCAGCCCGCGACGGCGCCCGGCAGGCCCGGCGACACGCCCTGTCGCGCGCCCAGCGCCGCCGTGCCTGCCAGCAGGGGATCGGTCGCGAGCGTCTTGTCGCCCAAGGCTTCGAACAGCAGCCCTTCGCGCACGCCCCACGCCGAAAAGCTGATCTCCTCGAAGCCCAGCTGGTCGATCAGCCCCTCCAGCACGAGCGCCGCATAGGGCAGGGTCTCGGCCCGCCGCCGCGAAATGCCGGGGGATTTTTCCAGCGAGGCCCGCGACTGGCGGGCGGCGAACCGGGCGACCTCGCGAGCGTCGCCGGCGCTCATGGCGTACTGGTGCACCACCTTGAGCGGATAGTCCGAGATCGCCATGTGCAGCTGCGCCAGACTGCGCCACGCTCCGCCCACCGCGTGCAGCCGCCGGTCGCCGTGTGCGCTTCGGGCCGGCTTCAGCCGTTTGGCCACCAGCGCCCGCACGCGCTCGGCGTCGAACGGCTTCCCGTCGGACAGGGCGAACGGTCCCAGCGGGAGCGTCACGCCCCCCATGACCTTGCCCTCGCCGATCCGCGTCAGTTCGAGGCTGGTTCCGCCCATGTCGGCGGTCGTGCCGGCCGCGTCCGGGGCGCCCGCCAGAACGCCGAGGGCCGAGGCGCGCGCCTCCTCCTCGCCGGTCAGCACGCGGATGCGCAGCCCGGTCTCCGCCGCCACGCGCTCGCAGAACTCCGGCCCGTCCTCCGCCTCGCGCACCGCAGCGGTGGCGGCGACGAAGGCCAGATCCGGCCGCACGCCCTCGATCACCGCCGCGAACCGCTTCAGCGCGGCCATGGCGTCGTCAACGCCACGTTCGGACAGACGGCCGGTGCGCGGCAGATCGCGGCCCAGACCGGCCAGAACCTTCTCGTTGAAGACGGTCCAGACGGCCCGACCTTCCAACCTGTAGAGGACCATGCGGACGGAGTTCGAGCCGACGTCCACCACCGCGGCCTGCGCGGGCCCCGCCTCAATCGGGTCGGTCATAGCGCAGCGGCTCCGGCCGGGTCTTCACCTTGCGGCCCCGCCCTGACAGGCTGGGATTGGTCATGAAGTACTTGTGCGAGGAGAAGGGCCGGGCGGGGTCCACCGGGTCCATCCGCAGGTAGGCCCCGTCGGGGCCCAGGATCCAGCTCTGCAGATCGTCCTTCAGGTTCGCCACCATGATCTGGTCCAGCACCTGGTCGTGCACGGTCGCGTTCAGGACCGGAGTCATCAACTCGACCCGGCGGTTCAGGTTGCGGGGCATCCAGTCCGCCGAGGCGATGAACAGTTTGGCCTTGTCGTTGGGCAGATCGCGACCGTTGGCGAAGGCCACGACGCGGCTGTGTTCGAGGAAGCGTCCGACGATCGACTTCACCCGGATGTTCTCGCTCAGCCCCTCGACCCCGGGCCGCAGGCAGCAGATGCCCCGCACGATCAACTCGATGCGGACGCCGGCCTGACTGGCGCGATACAGGGCGTCGATCACCTCTGGATCGACCAGCGAGTTCATCTTGGCCCACAGCGCGGCGGGCTTGCCCTTCGCCGCCGCCGCCATCTCGGCCTCGATCAGCCGGATCAGCGTCGTCTTCATGTTCAGGGGCGACACGACCAGCGCCTCCAGCTCGTCGGGGGCGGCGTAGCCGGTGATGTAGTTGAACACCCGGGTCGCGTCCCGCCCCAGCACGGGATCGCACGTGAACAGGCTGAGGTCGGTGTAGATGCGCGCCGTCACCGGATGATAGTTGCCGGTGCCGAAATGGCAGTACGTGCGCAGGGCTTCGCCCTCCTTGCGCACCACCACGCTCACCTTCGCGTGGGTCTTCCACTCCACGAAGCCGAAGACCACGTGCACGCCGGCCCGCTCCATGGCCCGCGCCCAGCGCAGGTTGGCCTCCTCGTCGAAGCGGGCCTTCAGCTCGACCAGGGCGGTGACGTTCTTGCCGTTTTCCGCCGCCTCGATCAGGGCTGCGACGATCGGGCTGTCCTTCGACGTCCGGTAGAGGGTCTGCTTGATCGCCAGCACGTTGGGATCGCGCGCGGCCTGACGCAGGAACTGCACCACCACGTCGAAGCTCTCGAACGGGTGGTGGATCAGCATGTCCTTCTCTCGGACCGCCGCGAAGATGTCGCCGCCGTGGTCGCGGACCCGTTCGGGGTATCGGGGCTCATACCCCTTGAATTTCAGGTCGGGATGCCCGCCCGGGATCAGGTCCGACAACTGCGCGAGGCCCAGCATGCCGTCGATCAGGATGACGTCCTGCGGCTCTGCGTCCAGTTCGCCGGTGATGAAGCTTCTGAGGTCGTCCGGCATGGACGCCTCGATCTTGATGCGCACCACCGAGCCCAGCCGGCGCTGCTTCAGCGCCTCCTCGAACTCGATGACGAGATCCTCGGCCTCCTCCTCGATCTCGATGTCGCTGTCCCGGATCAGGCGGAAGACGCCCCGCTCCAGCACCTCGCAGCCGGGGAACAGGTGATCGATGAAGAGCGTCAGCAGGCTCTCCAGCGTCACGAAGCGCTTCTTCCCAGGCGTGGACCGCCCATCGGTCGCCAGCGGCCAGAACCGCTTCACCTGGGTCGGCACCGGCACCAGCGCGTAAAGCACCCTGTTGTCGGCCAGCCTCCGCAGCTTGAGCGCCAGGGAGAAGCCGAGGTTCGGGAGAAAGGGGAAGGGGTGGGCCGGATCGATGGCCATCGGGGTCAGGATGGCGAACAGCTGGTTCAGGAACTCGGGCTCCAGCCGCTCCCGCTCCGTCTTGGTCGTTTTTGCCGCGTCGACGATCTCGATCCCGGCGCCGGCCAGCTCCTTGCGCAGTTTCCGCCAGCGCCGCTGCTGTTCCGCCATCAGTCGCCCGGCGGCCGCATTGACCTTTTCCAGCGCTTCGGCCGGCGTCAGACCGTCGGGCGAGACGATGCGCACGCGCTCCCGCACCTGACCCTTCAGGCCGGCCACCCGCGTCATGTAAAACTCGTCCAGATTGTTGGCCGAGATGGACAGGAACCGCAGCCGCTCCAGCAGCGGATGATCGGGATTGGCCGCCTGCTCCAGCACACGGGCGTTGAAGGCCAGCCACGACAGCTCACGGTTGAAGAACCGCTCCGGCGACGCCATCAGCGCCTTGTCCAGCTTTAACTGCGGCGCGCGCGAGGTCGGGACGTCGTCGCCGCGTGTCGGATCGCTGATGACGGCGGAGTCGCTCATGTCCCGGTCATGACCCGGTCGAAGCCGGCCCGCAACCGCGAAGGTGTGACGTCAATCGCGGTCGCCGGGACCAAGGGGGCCGAAAATGCGACGCGCCGCCGCGCGCGTCACGGCGCCCGGTTCCGCGTCCAGTCTCGCCACGGCGGCCTCCGCCGCGCCCGAGGATCGCTCGATGCGCTTGAGCAGCCACGGAATCAGGTCCGGCGGCGGGGCGATCGATCGTCGCGCGAACTCCGCCTCCAGCATCTCGGCCAGCACGGCGTCGTCCGGCGTCTCGATCGTCACGGTCGGAACCGCGTCCAGCCGCGAGCGGAGGTCGGGCAAGGCGGTCTCCCAGCTGGACGGCGCGCTGCGCGCGACCAGCAGCAGGGCGCCGCCGCCCGAACGCGCCAGGTTGATCAGATGAAACAGGGTCTCGTCGTCCGCATCCGGAGCCCGGTCCAGAAGGATGGCCCGGCCTTCGACCTCCAGCGGATCCAGCAGCGACGCCTCAGCGCCGTGCACCGGCACCGCGCCGACCCGCTCCGCCCAGTCCGCCGCCAGCCGACTCTTGCCGCTGCCTTTCGGTCCGACCAGCGCCAGCACGGGCGTCAGGGCGTCCGGCCAGGACGCCAGTCTCTCGACGGCTGCGGCGTTGCAGGCCGACGTCACAAACGGCCGGTCCACACCCGCGCTTTCGTGCGCGAGGTCCAGCCTCATCTGCCCGCGTTCCGGCCGATCGCCCGTCATGTCCGCCCCATATCAGAACCGCAGCCGTGGGGCAGCGTCGCCGTGGGTCGATCGGTGGACGGATCAAGGGCCGTTGGGGACGGCCAGCCTTGACTTTGCGGGGCGATGATGCGCCCTACGCCATCCCCGAATTGCGCCGTCCGCGGCCCGTTTTCCCAAGACGAACCGACCATGCACGCCTATCGCTCCCACACCTGCGGCGCCCTCCGGTCCTCCGACGCCGGATCGAACGTGCGCCTGTCCGGCTGGGTGCACCGCAAGCGCGACCACGGCGGGTTGCTGTTCATCGATCTGCGCGACCACTACGGCCTCACCCAACTCGTCTTCCACCCCGAGACGCCGGGCTTCGACGTCGTCGAGCGCGTGCGGGCCGAAAGCGTCATCCGCGTCGACGGCGAGGTCGTGTCCCGCGAGGCCGGCACGGTGAACCCCAACCTCCCGACCGGCGACGTCGAGGTGCGGGTCAAGTCCGTTGAGGTCCTGTCCGAAGCCGCCGAACTGCCGCTGCCGGTCTTCGGCGAGCCGGAGTACCCGGAGGAGCTGCGCCTCAAGCACCGCTACCTCGACCTGCGCCGCGAGACCCTGCACCGGAACATCGTCCTGCGCTCGAAGGTGATCTCGTCGATCCGCCGGCGGATGGTCGATCAGGGCTTCCTCGAGTACCAGACGCCGATCCTGACGGCCTCGTCGCCTGAAGGCGCGCGCGACTTCCTCGTCCCGTCGCGCCTGCACCCCGGCAAGTTCTACGCCCTTCCGCAGGCCCCGCAGCAGTTCAAGCAGCTGCTGATGGTGTCGGGTTTCGACCGCTACTTCCAGATCGCGCCCTGCTTCCGCGACGAGGACCTGCGCGCCGACCGCTCGCTGGAGTTCTACCAGCTGGACGTCGAGATGAGCTTCGTGACGCAGGAGGACGTGTTCGCCGCGATCGAACCCGTCATGCACGGCGTGTTCGCGGAGTTCGCCGACGGCAAGCCGGTGTCGCCGATCGACGGGTCCCACATCTTCACCAACGATTTCGGCCAGACCTCCGAGCACAGGGGCTTCGAGCGCCTGACCTACGAGCAGTCGATGAAGTGGTACGGCACCGACAAGCCCGACACGCGCAACCCCATCAGGATGCAGGACGTCTCGGAGCACTTCCGTGACGGCGGTTTCGGCCTGTTCAACAAGATCCTCGCGGCCGACGAGAAGAATGCCGTCTGGGCCATTCCGGCGCCGACCGGCGGCTCACGCGCCTTCTGCGACCGCATGAACTCCTGGGCCCAGGGCGAGGGCCAGCCGGGCCTTGGCTACATCTTCTGGTCCGACGATCAGAACGCGTGGGGCGGGCCCATCGCCAAGAACCTGGGGCAGGAGCCCACCGAGGCCCTGATGTCGTCGCTGGGCCTCGGCAAGGGCGACGCCGCCTTCTTCGCCGCCGGACTTCCGGCGACTTTCGCCAAGTTCGCCGGCCTCGCCCGTACGCGCGTCGGAACCGAGCTGAAGCTGATCGACGAAAACCAGTTCAAGTTCTGCTGGATCGTCGACTTCCCGATGTTCGAGTGGTCGGAGGAAGAGAAGAAGGTCGACTTCAGCCACAACCCGTTCTCGATGCCGCAGGGCGGTCTGGAGGCGCTGGAGACGCAGGATCCGCTGACGATCCGCGCCTATCAGTACGACATCGTCTGCAATGGCTATGAGCTGTGCTCGGGCGCGATCCGGAACCACAAGGCCGAGATCATGCTCAAGGCCTTTGAGATCGCGGGCTATGACGCCTCGGTGGTCGAGGATCAGTTCGGCGGCATGCTGAACGCCTTCCGCTACGGCGCGCCGCCGCACGGCGGTCTGGCGCCGGGCATCGACCGCATCGTCATGCTGCTGGCCGGCCAGACGGCCATCCGCGAGGTCATCGCCTTCCCGCTGAACCAGCAGGGCGAGGATCTGTTGATGAACGCGCCGACGGAAGCCCAGGAGCGTCAGCTGAAGGACGTGCACATCCGCACGGCCTTGCCCCTCAAGTAGGGGGCGGCCGGCTCAGACCGGTCTCAGCGGTCGGCGACGACGATGTTGCGGGTGGTGCGCGGGGGCGCGGCCGGCCGCGGCGGGGCCGGCGGACGCACGACGACCATGCGGCCGCGGCAAACGTTGACCCGCATGTCGCGGGGCAGACGGGTCGAGGCGTCGCCGCAGGCTTCGGACACCTGGGCCTGCGTCAGCCCGCGCGCGCCGGACAGGTCGGCGCCGCGGATGTCGGTCCGGTCAAGCGTCGCCCCGGAGAAGTTGGCCCCCGCGAACTGACCGCCCGTCAGGCGGGCGCCGTCCAGAGACGCGCCGCGGAAGTTGACGGCGGAGAAGTTGCCGTTCGAAAGGTTCGAGGCGTCCACCTCGGCGCCGGCGAAGCTGGCGTTGCGTGCGTCGACGTTCGCCAGCGTCACTCCGAACAGCTCCGCGTCGGCGAAGACGGCCGAGCGTAGATTGGCCCGGTTCATGTTGGCGCCGCCCAGCTCGGCGCCCGTCAGGTTCGCCCGGCTCATGTTGGCCGAGGTGAACACCGACCCCATGGCTTCGACGCCGTTCAGCTGGGCGGAGGTGAAGTTGGCCGACCCGAAGTTGGCCCCGACCAGCGTCGCGCCCGTCAGGTTGGCGCGCGAAAAGTCGGCGCCGGAAAAGTTCGATCCGACCAGCTCGGCGCCGCGCAGGTTCGCGCCGACCAGCGTCGAGCCGGTGAAGGTGGCCGAGATGAAGGTCGCGCCCGACAGGTCGCGCCCTGACAGCTCGCAGCGGACGCACGAGCCGCCCAAAGACACCGTCCGGGCCACGTCCGGATCCTGCGCATAGTAGGGGTTCTGCTGGAGGTAGGGGTTCTGCGGCTTGACGGCGCCGACGACCGGAATGCCAACGTCCACCGGCTCCACCTTCTGTGCGGCCGCCGGTCCGGCGGCCGCGAGCACGGCCGCGGAGGCCGCGATCAGGAACAGGGAGGGGTGCGGAAACTGGGTCACGGGTCTAGATGATCCCATCCTGCCGAAAACCCTACTTAAATCGAAGTAAGGTCGGGCGCCCTCAGCAGGCGGGAATGTGGAGCCCACGGGGCAGGCGGGTGGCCGCGTCGCCACAAGCCTGGTTCAGCCGTCCCTGCGTCAGCCCGCGCGCCGTGCCCATCTCGGCGCCCGAGAAGTCCACGCCCGACAGGGTGGCGCCCGAGAAATTCGCGCCCTCGAGGTAGACCCCGACGAAGCTGGCGTTCGTCAGGTTCGCCCCGGAGAAGCTCGCGCCGCCGAACACGGCCCCGTAGGCGTCCACGTCGCGCATGTCGGCGCCCGAAAAGTTGGTGCGGTTCATCACCGCCAGAGACAGCGAGGCCTGCCTCAGCCGCGACCGCGACAGGTTGAGGCCCGAGGCTTCCAGCCCGGTGAAGTCGCCTTGGAACAGGTTGCATCCAGCGCAGCTGCGGCCAGCCTGCACGCGCGAGATCTGCCCCGCGTTTTGCGCCGCGGCGGGCGCGGCGGGCGCGGCGACCGCAAGGGCGGCAGCGAACAGGGCGAAAGCGGTCAGGCGGGACATGGGACGCTCCGAAAACGACTCCGCGGCCCCTGCAAGAAGCGGGCCTCAGCCGGTCGGGACGTTGGCGGCGTCCGGCGCGACCCCGCAGGTGTCGCAGACGAGAGCCGCGCCGCGACGCTGCACGGCCATGCCGCCGCACGCGGGGCAGGGGGCTTCCGCCGCCTCGGCGGCGGTCGCCGCCCGCCGCTCCTCCCGCGCCTTTCCGAAGGGCAGGACCACAAGGTTGTCGGGCGTCGCGCCGCGGGCGAAGCCTTTGGAAATGAGGCTGGATGCCGGCACCGCCTCGGCGTCCTCCGACGGGACCAGACCGTCGCGGTCCCCCCCTTCGCCCCCGTCGGCCAGATCGTCGCGGCCCAGATAGGACACGCCCAGCTCGCGGAAGATGTAGTCGAGAATGGAGGTCGCGGACCGGATCGAGTCGTTGCCCGTCACCCGGCCCGAGGGCTCGAAGCGGGTATGAGTGAAGGCGTCGACGAACTCGTCCAGCGGCACGCCGTACTGAAGTCCGATGGACACCGAGATCGCGAAGTTGTTCATCAGGCTGCGGAAAGCGGCGCCTTCCTTGTGCATGTCGATGAAGATCTCGCCCAGTTCGCCGTCCTCATACTCGCCGGTGTGGACATAGACCTTGTGACCGCCGACGGCTGCCTTCTGGATGTAGCCTTTCCGGCGATCCGGCAGTTTGCGCCGCTCACGCGCCTTTTCCACGACGCGTTCGACGACCCGGGGCCCGCCGGTCGGCGCCGGAGGCTCGGTGCGACGTGTCGGCGGTTCCTCCGGGGGGCGCAGTTCCAGCGAGAAGCCGGCGGGCGGATCGGCCCGCTTCAGACGCAGACCGGCGCGTCCCTCCGCGGCCGCGGCGGCGAGAAGCGCAGCGGCTTCGGCCGCCGTCGCACGCCACGGCAGGCGTCGCGGACGCAGGTCCGGAGCGCTGCCCAGCCCCGCGAGGACCGCCTCCATGGCGACGGTCACGTCGGCGGCGCCGCCGAGCCACGGGGCGAGGGCCGGCGGGGCTTCGACCCAGTCGGTCAGATCGGCCGCGCCCAGCGCATGACGGCCGGCTGTTGCCACCGCGGCGTCGTCGAAGCCGAGGCGGGCGAGCAGCGCGCCATCGCCGGGTTCCAGCCCCAGAACGTCGCGGGCGAACCCGGGATCGAGATGCGGCTCGGCGAAGGCCGCCTCAAGCGCGTCGACCTCGACGAGGGCGCTCTCGATCGCCTGCAGTTCGACGTCGGTGAACCCTGCGCGTCGGAGGGCCGCGTGATCCAGACCCGGCGCGTCGACCAGCGTCCGACGTCCGAAAAGATGCCGCTCGGCCGCCTCGACCAAGGCGGGGTCGTGACGGTCGAGTGCGTCGGCAAGCGCCGGGTGCAGGCGACGGGCCACGGCGCCGTCGGCAGTCTCGAACACGTCGATCGGCGACCATGGCCCGATGCCGAGCCGCAGCGTCGCTTCCGGGTCGGCGCCGTACAGGTCGACGGCGCGATCGACGGCGCGCACGGCGACGGTGGCCTCAGTGACGAGCCTGCGCACCTCGGCCATGCCGGCCTCGACCGACCCCGCCCGGAGCGCGCGCGCCGCAAGACCTTCGAACTGCAGCGTCAGGCGAGCGCCGGGCGCGGCGAGCGTGGTCGCGGCGTGCTCGATCAGGGACGCCATGGCTCCCGCCTCATCGGCCGGCTCAGGGAAGGCTTGCCGCCAAGCTTCGAGATCGAGCGCCAGGCTGACGGAGGATGCCGTCGCGGCTTCGGGGGCATCGAAGATCGCGATCAGATCGCCATGAAGGAGGCCGGCGAGAACGGCGGGCGCCGGCGCGTCCGCTCGCGCGAGGATGGTGATGAGGGGCGGCGGGGCCGCAGGCGGACGCTCGACGTCGGCCGGCACGTCGCCGTCCACGGCGCGCGCGATGTCGGCGTCGCTCGCTCCAGCCCTGCGTGCGGCCCACGCGGCGCGGGCGAGCGCCGGATTTCGCAAGGGATCGCCGCAATCCGCGGCCGGCCCCTCGCATCGCAGAACGGCTTCCGACACGCCGGACAAGGCGTCGGTCAGGGCGGTCAACGCGCCCGTTGAGAGTCGTGCGGCCGCCGCCTGAGCGACGTGCCGCTCGATCGCGGCCAGCCCTTCCCCCGCGCGCGCGTCAACTACGCCGCTCATCGCCGCGACGGCGCCGAAGGCGATGAGGCCGGCGCTTGCGGCATTGGCCAGCGCGGCGGCGGTCCCGGCGTCGGCGCCCAAAGCACACAGCCGAACCGCGATCGCTTCGACGACGTCGCCGCCGTCGCAGCCCGCCCAGTCCATCCAGGCATCGAGACGCGCTGTGGACCAGTCCATCGGCGCGGCGACGGTCACCATGCGCCCGGTCCGCTCCACGTCGATCTCGACGAGAGGCGCGGCCGCGGGCATCGGCGGGAATCGGCGGAGCCTGGGCATGCGCGTCCTTCACTCGGCGGCGACCCTCCGATTAAATCGTCCATTGAGCCCCGTGCAATAAATCTGGCGTGGCGCAGCCGATTAACCCACAAGATATGGCACAGGGGAGAGCGGGCGTTGCGCTGGACGCGGCGGCGGCGGGTTTCTATGATCCCGCCGCCCGGCCGAAGCCCTCGGCGGGCGTTGATGACGGACGGTCTCGCGTGCTCGCAAAGCTCTTCTCCTGGTGGAACGGCGCCACCATCGGCACCTTGGTGACGGTGAAGGGGCGCGGTGAGCACGTCGGCACCGATGAGTTCGGCAACCGGTATTTCCAGTCGCGGGACCAGGTCAGCTACGACGGCCGCCGCCGTCGCTGGGTGCTCTACAACGGGTATGCCGAGGCCTCGAAAGTGCCGCCGGACTGGCACGGCTGGCTGCGGTACACCTATGACGAACCGCCCAGCCGGACCCCGCTGCCGCGCAAGACGTGGGAGAAGTCCCATCTTCCGAACCTGACCGGCACGCCCATGGCGTGGCGGCCGCAGGGCTCGCTGGCGGCCGAGGGCGTGCGCCCCAAGGCCGACGGCGACTACGAAGCATGGAAACCCGAGTGAGAGGCGCACTTCGCCTGGCCCTGATCGCGGGGGCCGCCGCGCTGGCGCTCGGCGGCGCCGGCGTCACGGCGGCACTGCTGGATGTGCCGACGGATGCGCGTCCGCTGCAGGACCCGCCGCAGGATCCGCCCCAGACGCCGCCGGCCGAGCCTGCGCCCGCCGGCGACCCGGCGCCCGATCGCCCTGTCCCGGTGACGCCGCCAGGCGGCGCCGACTCGATCGCCGCGGCCGTCGCCGCCGCGCAGGAGACCGAACAGTCTCCTCCGACGACCGCACAGCCTGAGACGAAGGCCGACGATGACGAGGCCGAGGAAAAGACGGTCGCGGCCGCCCCGGCCGCCGCCGAGCCGGAAGGCACCCCCGGCCGCCGGCAGCGCCGCCGCTACGCCATCGTCCAGGCCGTAGACAAGGTCACCGCCGAGACCATGCGGTTCGAGGTCGAGGTGAACGGCCGGCCGGTCGCCTTCAACAAGACGCTCATCTTCCGTGCCCGCGCCTGTGAGGTTTCCGCCTCCGACGAACGCGCCCGGGACGCCGTGGCCTACATGGAAATCAGCGCCCAGCCGCGAGGCGGCGCGCCGTCGCAGGACGTCCGGCAACTGTTCCGCGGCTGGATGTTCGCCTCTAGCCCCGGCGTCAGCGGTCTGCAGCACCCGGTCTACGACGCCTGGGTCGTGGGGTGCCGCGGTTGATCCACGGCTTCCGCCCCCGTCATGGGCGCGTGGAACAGATCCAGGTCCGGCGTCAGCGCCACCGCCGCGTCCAGCATTTCCATGTAGGCCTCATGCGGCACGGCCGCGGCGCCGAACTGGTCCAGGTGCGGGTTCTCGAACTGCGCGTCCAGCAGGACGAAGCCTGACCGCACAAGCCGTCCGACAAGATGGACGAGCGCGACCTTGGACGCGTCGGTCGCGCGACTGAACATGCTCTCGCCAAAAAACGCGCCGCCCATCCTCAGCCCGTACAGGCCGCCGACGAGCGTGGAATCGCTCCAGACCTCGACGCTGTGCGCCATGCCCGCTTCGTGCAAGGCGACGTAGGCGTCGCTGATCGCGCCGTTGATCCATGTGTCGGGCCGCGCCGCCGTCGCTTCGGCGCATGCCTGGATCACCTTCGGAAAGGCCCGGTCGGTGGTCACGGTCCAATCAGACCTGCGGACGGTGCGGGCCAGCCGTGAGGGCATGCGAAAGGGGTGCAGCGGCAGGATGGCCCGCACGTGCGGCTGCACCCAGCCGACCTCGGCGTCGTCGGCCGTTTCGGCCATCGGAAAGGCCCCGTTCCGATAGGCCCGCAGCAGCAGATCGAGCGGGATCGCGCCCCGCGCCACGTATCAGGCCCCGTCGGCGCGTCGCTTGGCCCACTGCTCCAGCCAGTGGATGTCGTAGTCGCCGGACAGGATGTCGGGCTCCTGCAGCAACCGCTGAAACAGGGGGATGGTGGTGTCGATGCCGCCGACGACCATTTCGCCGAGACTGCGCTTCAGCCGGGCCACGCATTCCTCGCGGTCGCGTCCGTGGACGATCAGCTTGCCGATCAGGCTGTCGTAGAAGGGCGGGATCGAATAGCCGGCGTAGATGGCGCTATCCAGCCGCACCCCCAGCCCGCCGGGCGCATGGAAGTCGGTGATGGTCCCGGGCGACGGCGTGAAGGTGTCCGGATTCTCGGCGTTCACCCGCACTTCGATGGCGTGCCCGTCGAAGTGGATGTCCTCCTGTGTGAACGACAGCGGCAGTCCCGCCGCCACGCGGATCTGCTCGCGCACCAGATCGACGCCCGTGATCGCCTCCGTCACGGGGTGCTCGACCTGAAGGCGGGTGTTCATCTCGATGAAGAAGAACTCGCCGTCCTCCCACAGGAACTCGATCGTGCCGACGCCCAGATAGCCGATGGCCGCGATGGCCTTGTTGACCGTCTCGCCGATCCTCCGGCGTCCCTCGGCCGACAGGGCGGGGGAGGGGGCCTCTTCCAGCACCTTCTGGTGGCGGCGCTGCAAGGAGCAATCCCGCTCGCCCAGATGAACCACGTTGCCGTGGCTGTCGGCGATCACCTGAATCTCGATGTGGCGCGGCTTCTGAAGATAGCGCTCCATGTAGACCGCGCCGTTGCCGAAGGCTGCCAGCGCTTCCGATTGGGCCGTCTGCACCGCCTCGACCAGGTCGTCGGGCGTGAGGGCGACCTTCATGCCGCGCCCCCCACCGCCCGCGGCGGCCTTGACGATCAGCGGGAAGCCGATGGCCTTCGACGCTTCGATGGCGGCGTCGACGGTCTCGACCTCCCCGTCGGAGCCGGGGACCACCGGAATGCCCGCGTCTTTCACCGTCTGCTTGGCCGTGATCTTGTCGCCCATGACGCGGATGTGCTCGGGTCGCGGCCCGATGAAGGTCATGCCGTGGGCTTCGACGATCTCGGCGAAGCGGGCGTTCTCGGACAGGAAGCCATAACCCGGGTGGATCGCCTGCGCCCCGGTGATCTCCGCGGCGGCGATGATCGACGGGATGTTGAGGTAGGACTTCGCCGCCGGCGCCGGTCCGATGCAGACGCTCTCGTCGGCCAGACGCACCCACATGGCGCCGCGGTCGGCCTCCGAGTGAACGGCGACGGTGGAGATGCCCATTTCCTTGCACGCCCGGTGGACGCGCAGCGCGATCTCGCCGCGGTTGGCGATCAGAACCTTCGTGAACATGGCTTACGCCTCGAGCAGGACGAGGGCCTCGCCGAATTCGACCGGCTGGGCATCCCCGACCAGCACCTCGACGACCTTGCCGTCGCGCGGGGCCTGGATCGGGTTCATGGTCTTCATGGCCTCGACGATCAGCAGGGTCTGGCCCTTCTTCACCGCGTCGCCGGGCTGCACGAAGGCAGGGGCCTCCGGCGAGGGCTTCAGATAGGCCGTGCCGACCATCGGCGACTTCACCGGCTCGCCCGCCTTGGCCACGATCGTGGCCGGGTCGCTGGGCATGCTGGCCGCAGCTGCGGCGGGCACGGGCGCGGCAGGCGCGGCGGACATCGGCGCGGGGGCGGCCGCATAGGCCATGGGCGCCGCGGCGACCGTGATCTCCCGCGCCACTCGGATGCGCAGGTCGCCGCGCTCCACCTCGATCTCGGTCAGCTCGGTGTCCTTCAGGATGTCCGCCAGCGAACGCACCAGACCGGCGTCGATCTGGTCGGAGTTCGCGGCGGCCGGCTTGGCGGCGGGGGACTTGCTGACGGCCATCTGGACCTCTGTTTCTTCTGTCTTCGAACGGGCTTACGCCAGCCCGCGTTCCTGTGCCAGTTCGACGGCCGCCCGGACCGCCAGTTCATAGCTCCGCGCGCCGTGGCCCGCGACCGTCTTCGCCGCCGCCAGGGCGACGTAGGAATGATGCCGGAACGGCTCGCGGGTCGCCGGATCGGACAGATGGCATTCGACGACCGGAATGCTCAGCGTCTTCAGGGCGTCCAGCAGGGCGATCGAGGTGTGGGTCCAGGCCGCCGGATTGATGACGACCGCCTGCGCGGCCGTTCGCGCCTCCTGCACCCAGTCGATCAGCACGCCCTCGTGGTTGGTCTGGCGGAAGTCGACGCGCCAACCTGCCGCTGCGCGCTCGCACAGCGACTGGACGTCCGCCAGCGTGTCCCGCCCATAGATTTCCGGCTCCCGCTCCCCCAGCAGGTTGAGGTTCGGGCCGTTCAGGACGAAAAGGACGGGGGTTTCGGGCATGCGCTCGAGATGGGCGGCCGTTCGGGCCGGATTCGGACGCGCCTTTTAGCCGAGGCGGCGCCGTCGTCCAACACGGAGATTGACCCAGCGTCATGCGCATTCAGCTGAACGGCGAGGACCGCGACGTCGCGGCGACCACCATACTGGCCCTCGTTGAGGAGCTGGGCCTCGACGTCCGCAAGGTGGCCGTCGAGCGCAATCTGGAGATCGTGCCCCGCTCGCTGCACGCCGCCACGCCGGTGGCCGAGGGCGACCGCATCGAGGTGGTGCAGTTCGTGGGCGGCGGCTAAACCCCGCGCATGACTTCTTCCCACGACACCTGGACCGTCGCCGGTCGCACCTTTTCGTCCCGGCTGATCGTCGGGACCGGCAAGTACGCGAGCTATGAGCAGAACGCCGCGGCGGCCGAGGCGGCAGGGGCCGAGATCGTCACCGTGGCCGTGCGGCGGGTGAACCTGACTGATCCGTCCCAGCCCCTGCTGGTGGATCACGTGAAGCCCGACCGATTCACCTTCCTGCCCAACACCGCGGGCTGCTTCACCGGCGAGGACGCGGTGCGGACGCTGCGGCTGGCGCGCGAGGCGGGGGGCTGGGATCTGGTGAAGCTGGAGGTGCTCAGCGACACGGCGCACCTCTATCCCGACATGATCGAGACGCTGCGCGCGCTGGACCTGCTGATCAGGGACGGCTTTCAGGTCATGGTCTACTGCACCGACGACGTGGTCATGGCGAAGCGGCTGGAGGAGGCGGGCGCTGCGGCCATCATGCCCGCGGCCGCCCCCATCGGCTCGGGCCTGGGCATCCAGAACCGCGTCAACATCCGTCTGATCATCGAGCAGGCGAAGGTCCCGGTTCTCGTCGACGCCGGCGTGGGCACGCCTTCGGACGCGACGCTGGCCATGGAGCTCGGTTGCGACGCGGTGCTGATGAACACCGCCATAGCCGGAGCGAAGGATCCGATCCTGATGGCGGAGGCCATGAAGCACGCGGTGATCGCGGGGCGTCAGGGATATCTGGCGGGCCGCATGCCGCGCCGGATGTACGCCAGCGCCAGCTCACCGCTGTCCGGGTTGATCTGAGCGCTAGCGCGCGCCCTGAATGGCCCGGCCGATGGCTTCCGGATCGTTGCTGGGCATGGCGCGGCCGTTGACGAAGAAGGTCGGTGTGGCGTCCAGCCCCATCCGCCCCGCGCCGATCTGCACGTCGGCCAGAACCTGCGCGACGGGCGGGGACTGAAGGGCTTCGCGGTTTGCGCCGATCGACACGCCGTTCTCCGACAGAATGCGATCCACGGCCTCGATCGTCAGCGACCGTTCCGCCATCAGCGCCTGATGCACCGGCAGGTATTTGCCCTGCGCATGCGCGACGAGCGCGGCGCGGGCGGCGTACTGCGAGGTGATCTCACCCTCCCGATCGAGGATGGGCCATTCGCGGAAGACGAAGCGGACGTCCGGGTTGTCCTGCATCAGCTTGATGTAACCGGGAGCCGCCAGCTTGCAGTACGGACAGCGGTAATCGAAGTACTCGACGACGGTGACCTTCGCGTCAGCAGGGCCGAAGGCCGGCTCGTTGGGACCCGGCTGGAGAAGGGCCGGGTTGGCCTGCGCCGCCCTGGTCAGCGCGTTGACGCGGTCCGCATTCGCCTTGACGTCCCGGGCGCGAACCACCTCGTCCAGAACCTCGGGATTGGCCAGCAGATAGGCGCGCACCCGGGCGCCGAAGTCGCCGCCGCCGCTCACCTGCGGCCAGGCGGCAGCTCCCAAGGCCACCACGGCGACGGCCAATGCGAGGGCCGTCGCGCGCGGATCGCCGAAGCGGGCGAAGGGGTCGCGCGCCGGCGCGGCGTCGGGCGGGGTCTGTTCGGTCATGCGTGATCCCTTGGCTGCGTCAGTCGCCGGTGGGGCGGATCACGCTCGGCCGTCGACGCGCGGTGTCCTCGTCCAGACGACGCAGGTCGTCCTCGGTCGCGCCTGACGACAGGATGATGTCCATGGCGCGCCGCCACTCCATCGAGCCCGGCTCCAGCATGTCCCGCGCGCGCAGGGCGAACTGCACCGCCTGTTGCTGGTCGCCCACCGCGAAATACAGCTCGGCATGGGCCAGACGCGCTTCGCCCTCCTTGCCCTGACGGGCGTAGGCCTGCCCCAGCAGACGCCAGGCCATGCTGTTCTCGGGCTCCAGCGACACGGCCGTCTTCAAATGCCCGATCGCGTCTTCCACCGCGTCGGTGCGGCCGGATTCGAGCAGGGCGTGCGCCAGGTTGACGTGCAGCAGCGGCGCGTCGGGCCGCAACTCGACCGACTTCCGATGGGCTTCCACGGCGTCGGCGGCGCGGCCCTCCTCAAACAGGATCTGGCCCCGAAGCTCCCAGAGGAATGGGTTCTCCGGCTGTTCGGCCAGCAGCTCGTCCACTGCCGCCAGAGCGACTTCCGTTTCGCCGCCGCGGTAGCGGGCGATGGCGCGCGCGTAGCGGGCGGGGTAGCTGGTGTCGGATTCAGGATATTTGCGAAGCGTCTGAATCGGCGGTTCCATGAAGGCGTGGATCTTGGCCAGCACCAGGGCGTGCTCGGCCATCTGCACCGGCGTGTCCACGACGCCGTAGTGCTCGGCCTGCGTGACGATCGGGCGCAGCTGCTCGATCCGCTGCGAGGACAGGGGGTGGCTGCGGAAGTAGGGGAAGCGACGCGCTTCGGAAAAGACTTCCTGCGACCGGAAATTCTCAAAAAAGGCCAGCAGCCCGCGGCCGGAAAGGCCCGCCCGCTCCAGCGCGCGCGCGCCGGTGACGTCGGCCTCGCCCTCCTGTCCCTGCATATAGCGCAGGGCCGACAGGGTGCCGAAATACTGGCTGTTCGCCAGCAGCACGGCGGCGGCGTCCGGGGCGCCCGCCACGGCCGCCAGCGCGCCCAGCGCCATCGTCATCAGGAACGGCTGCATGCCTGCGCTCTGGGCGCCGTCGCGCAGGGTGTGGCGGTTCTTGATGTGCCCACCCTCGTGGGCGATCACGCCCAGCAGTTCGTTGGGCGTGCGCGTCCGCATGATCAGGCCCGTGTTCAGGCCCAAGATCCGCCCCCGCGTGGCGAAGGCGTTCAGATCCTGGTCGTTCACGAGAAGGATCGTGATCTCATCCGGCTCCAGCCCCATCGCCACGAACACCGGCTCGGACCAGTCGTGGATGATTCCCTCGATCTCGGTGTCGCGGATCAGGTTCTGCGCGCTGGCCGCCTGCGGAAACAGCGCGAGCGCCGCGGCAGACAGCACGGCCGCAGCGCGGGTCGCGGTTCGGGACAGCCAGCTCATCGCACGCTCCACTCCTGACACCCCTCCGCTTTCATCCTGGACCAGGATGGCGGCAGGGGAAACCGCGTCGAGCGGTCGCCCCTGCCTCCGAAACCATCATGGCCGCGTGATGGCGATTTACAGCCGCCACCAACCGCGCTTGGGCTTGGGCGGCGGCGCGGTGATCTGCGCGGGATCGTCCTCGACGGCCGCGGCCGCAGCGCGCGTTCGGGCCGGCTTGGGCTCGGGCTCGGCCACAAGCACGGGCTCGGGCTCAGGCTCGACCGGCGTTTCGACTTCGACCGCGTCGGCGACTTCCGCCTCGGAGATCTCGGGTTCGGCCTCGGTCACGGGCGCATCGAAGGCGGGCGCCTCGAGCGCCGGCGCGGGCTCGGCGACCGGCGCGTCTTCCGCGCGGTCAGAGGCCGTCACCTTACGACGCACGCGGCGGCGCTTGGGTTCGGCCGGCACGGCCGGCACGTCCGTCACAGCGTCCGCGAAATCAGGAGCGGCGGCGTCCGCGGCCTGTGTGGCCGCGTCGGTCGTCGCGTCCGTCAGACCGGCGGTCTCGCCGCGCTCGCCGCGACCGCGGCCCCGGCGCCGACGACGTCGTCCGCCGCGCTCGCCGTCGCCCCGGGCGTCGTCGGTCCGGACCTCGTCCGTCACGCGCGCCTCGCTCTCGCCGCGGTTCGACGCGTCGGCGTCGGCATACGGTTGCAACGGATCGAACCAGACAAAGGGATCCTGCAGCGACGGGGTGCGGCCGCGCACCCAGACGAAACCGTCGGTCTCGCCCGCCTCCTCGCGCGCCCTGCGGCCCCCGCGGCGGCCGCGCCGGCGACGGCGGCCGCCTTCGCCTTCGTCTTCGCTCTCGGCGCGGCGAGGACCGCGCGCTTCGCGGCGGGGCTCGTCCTCTTCATCATCCGACGCGTCGTCGTCCTCGTCGTCGCCGAAGACCTCGTCGCCGCCCTCGTCTTCGTCCTCGGCTTCATCATAGACGAAGTCGTCGTTCAGGTCGGCGGGATCGAACTCCGGCGCCGGCGGCACGAAGTCCTCGTTGGTCTCCACGCGGTCCACGGCGCTCTCGGCCTGACCCAGCCGGTCGTCGACCATGACCACGAGGGTCACGCCGCGCTGCTCCAGCAGACGGTCCAGATGCCCGCGCTTGAAGTTCAGGATGTAAAGGGCCGTGGCCGTGGGAACGCGCAGGTTCACGACGCCCGCGCCGTTCTTGCCGACCTCGATGTCGACGGCCCGCAGGGCCATCAGAGCCGCGCTCTCGGCGGAGCGCACGCGCCCGGCGCCGTGACAATGCGGACAGGCCTCAGTGGCGCCCTCAATCACGCCCAGGCGACGCCGCTGGCGGCTGATTTCCATCAGGCCGAAGCCGGAGATCTTGCCCATCTGGATGCGGGCCCGGTCCTGAGCCAGCGCGTCCTTCAGGCATTTCTCGACGGCCCGGTTGTTCTTCGACTCCTCCATGTCGATGAAGTCGATGACGATCAGGCCGGCGAGGTCGCGCAGCCGCAGCTGGCGGGCGGCCTCGGCGGCGGCCTCCATGTTCGTCTTGAACGCCGTCTGCTCGACGTTCCGCTCCTTGGTGGCGCGGCCGGAGTTGACGTCGATGGCGACCAGGGCCTCGGTCTGGTTGATCACCAGATAGCCGCCGGACTTCAGGTTCACGACCGGCTGGTGGATCTGGTGCAGCACGTCCTCGATGCCGTTCGAGGCGAACAGCGGCTTGGACCCGCGGTACAGGTGCACCTTCTTCGCCTGGGACGGCATCAGCACGCGCATGAAGTCGCGCGCCTCCTTCCAGCCCTCGACGCCCTCGACCTGGATGCCGTCGAAGTCCTTGTCGAACATGTCCCGCACGGCGCGGCGGACCAGGTTCTCCTCCTCGTGGATCATCGCCGGAGCGTTGGACCTCAGGGTGGTCTCCCGGATGGTCTCCCACAGGCGCAGCAGGTATTCGTAGTCGCGCTTGATCTCGGCCTTGGTGCGCTTGGCGCCCGCCGTACGGATGATCAGCCCCATGCCGCGCGGCACGTCCAGTGAGGCGGCCGCGGCCTTCAGACGCTTGCGGTCGGCGGCGTTGGTGATCTTGCGCGAGATGCCGCCGCCCTTGCCGGTGTTGGGCATCAACACGCAGTACCGGCCCGCCAGCGACAGCCACGTGGTCAGGGCCGCGCCCTTGCCGCCGCGCTCGTCCTTGACGACCTGGACCAGCAGGATCTGGCGACGCTTGATGACGTCCTGAATCTTGTAGCGGCGCATCAGGCGACGCTTCAGGCGTTCCTCGTCGGCCAGCTTGCCTTCGCTGTCGCCTTCGTCGTCGGCGCTTTCGCGGCCCAGATCGTCCTCATGATCCTCGTCCGTCGCCGCCTCGGCCATGATGGCTTCGCGGTCCGCGACCGGAATCTGGTAGTAGTCGGGGTGGATCTCGTTGAAGGCCAGGAAGCCGTGGCGGTTGCCGCCGTATTCCACGAACGCCGCCTGCAGGCTGGGTTCGACCCGCGTCACCTTGGCGAGGTAGATGTTCCCGCGCAGCTGGCGCCGCGCTTTGGATTCAAAGTCGAATTCCTCGACCTGACGGCCCTGGACGATGGCGACGCGGGTTTCTTCCGCGTGCGCCGCGTCGATCAACATGGTCTTTGACATCAAACGTCTCTCTCTGGCGCGCTCGGTCGTCCGCGCCGGGGCTTTGCCCGGTCGTCGCGACGGCTCGCCGAATGGATTGAGGGGCGCAGGCAAGGGCCGTCGCGCCGCGTCGCCCGTGGGGCGGCGGCGTCAGGGTCCGGTCGGACCGCGGGTTGGCCAAGGCGTGCAAGCCCATGGGTTCGGTTTATCCGGGGATCGGCCGTCCAGCGACGTCCGCCCCCTCTGTCGGGCGGCGCAGGGCCGGCCCGGATGGCGTAGGGGCGCCGCGGGGAGGGCGCGCCGGTCAGGAAGTATCCCTCGGCGCGATCAGACGCGGACGACCGAACATAGGGGCGCCCGCCGCGAATTGAAAGCGCGGCGCGGCTTAACGGAATCCACAGGACGATGCGGCACGATCGCCGCCATATCCGTATTTCGTCCGCGAAGACCGTCAGAATGCGTGCTTCCTTTTCCTTCCCTCGCGTCCACTGGCGGCCCCGCGACTGGGCGCTGACGGCGCTGGCCTTCGTCGTCGTCTGCGTCGTTGGACTGACCGCGGGCCGGGGCCTGGCCGCGTTCGGCGGGGACGTGCTGCGGCTACGGCTGGGCGGGGACGCGGAGGCGACGCGCGTCGTGGTCGATCTGGACGGGGCCGTGGAAGGCTCCGTCGTCGAAACCGGCCGCGACGGTCGCGTCGTGATCGCGCTGCGCGGCGCCCGCGCCCGATCACCGCTGGAAGGGGAGGGGCGCGGCCTCGTCCGGCGCTGGCGCGTGGCGTCCGAGGCCGGGGGCTCGCGGGTCGAACTGACCCTCGCCGCCGGCGCCCGGGTCGAACGTCGTTTCCTGCTGCCGCCCGGGGATGGCGTGGAGCATCACCGCTACGTCGTGGATCTGGCCGCCGACGGCCGCACGGCCGCGACCCCCGCCGCCGAGCCGCGCCCGGCAGCGCGCCGCGAGAAGCCCCTGGTCGTCATCGACGCGGGCCACGGCGGCCGCGACCCGGGTTCGCTGAGCGCGTCGCATCGCGAGAGCGAACTGGCGCTGGCCGCCGCCCTGGATCTGAAAGCCGAACTCGAGCGGACCGGGCGCTATCGCGTCATGCTGACGCGCGACCGGGACGTCTACGTGCCGCTGCAGCGCCGGGTCGAGATCGCGCGCCGCGCGGGGGCGGACCTCTTCATCTCGCTCCATCTGGATTCGTCGGGCGATCCCGCGACGCGCGGCGCCAGCGTCTACACCCTGTCCGAACAGGGCGCGGGGCGTGCGGTGCGCGAGTTCACCGGCCGTGATGACTGGACGCGCGAGCTGGATCTTCCGGGTCGCGATCCGGGGGTGGACCGCATCCTGCTCGACATCACCCAGCGCTCGACCCAGAACCAGTCCGCCCGCTTCGCCCGCGGGCTGCTGGGCGAGATCGAGGGCGCCGGTCATCCGATGCTGCGGCGCAGTCACCGGGACGCCGGCCTCGCGGTGCTGCTGGCCCCGGACGTGCCGGCGGTCTTGCTGGAAATGGGCTTCATCACCAACCCCGACGACGCCCGGGCGTTGGACAGCCAGTCGGGACGCCGCCGCCTGATGCGCGCCGTGGTGCGGGGCATCGACGCCTTCTTCCTCGACGCGGAGCCCGTGCGCTACGCGTCGAGCGGGAACGCCGCCGGACGCCCCTGAGCCCTTTGCGCCGTGCGCGACGCGGGCTAAACCCTGTTCGGGCGTCGCTCGGAGTCATCGGTGAAGATCGCGGAACGTTGGATCGTCATGGCGGGCGTCGGCCTGCTGGGGGCCATCGCCCTGGCCGGGCTGGTGGTCACGATCTATGCCGCGTGGTTGTTTCACGACCTGCCGGACGCAGCCGAGCTGGCCGACTACCGTCCGCCCACGGCCACGCGCGTCTACGCGGCCGACGGCACCCTGATCGGCGAGTTCTCGGAAGAGCGCCGGATCTACGTCTCCTATGACCAGATCCCGCCGGTCGTGATCCAGGCCTTCCTCGCCGCCGAGGACCGCAACTTCTTCCGCCATGGTGGGATCGACGTGTCCGGCATCGGCCGGGCCATGTTCAAGAATGTGTTTAACGTCGCCACCGGCCGCCGGCTCGAGGGCGGCTCGACCATCACCCAGCAGGTCGCCAAGAACGTTCTGCTGACCTCGGAAAGCAGCCTGAACCGCAAGCTGAAGGAGGCCGTGCTCGCCAGCCGTCTCGAAGGCACCCTGTCCAAAGAACAGATCATCGAGCTGTATCTGAACGAGATTTTTCTCGGGTATCGTTCCTACGGCGTGGCGTCTGCGGCCTACAACTACTTCGGCAAGTCGCTGACCCAGTTGACGCCGGACGAGGCTGCCTTCCTGGCCGCCCTGCCCAAGGGCCCGAACAACTATCACCCCAAGCGCCGGCCTGAGGCGGCCAAGGGCCGCCGCGACTGGGTGATCGGCGAGATGGGCGAAAACGGCTTCCTGACGGACGCCGAAGTCGCCGCCGCCATCGCCCGCCCTCTGACCACTCAGGACGCTCCCCGCCGGGCCCAGTATGCCGACGCCGACTTCTTCGTCGAGGAGGCGCGTCGCCAGGCCGTCGCGCGCTTCGGCGACCGCCCGGTCAACGCCGGCGGGCTCTACCTGCGCACCACGCTGGACCCGGCCTTGCAGTCCGCGGCGCGCTCCGCCCTCATGACGGGGCTCGAGAACTATGATCGCCGGCACGGCTGGCGCGGTCCGTGGGGCACGACCGACTTCGCCGAGGGTTGGCAGGCGCAGGCGCTGAAGAAGACGGCGCCGCCGGAGCGCCGGGCGTGGCGCGCCGCCGCCGTCGAGAGCGTGTCGGGCAACAGCGTGCGCGTGCGTCTGGCCGCCGACGACCGCACGGGCGCCCTGATCGCCGCCGACGCCGCCTGGGCCAACGCCAACCGGCAGCTGCGCCGCGGCGACCTGATCTTCGTCGAGCCGCGCGACGGCCAATTCGCCCTGAAGCAGATCCCGGCCGTCAACGGAGCCCTGGTAGCGCTCGACCCGCATACCGGCCGCGTCCTGGCGATGGTCGGCGGCTATTCCTACGCGCTCAGCAGCTTCAACCGCGCCACCCAGGCCGAGCGTCAGCCCGGATCGGCATTCAAGCCCTTCGTATATGCCGCCGCTCTGGAAGGCGACTACACCCCCGCCTCGATCGTGCTGGACGCCCCGATCAGCTTCGCGGGCGGTCCGAACGGCACGCGCTGGACGCCGGAGAACTACAGCCGCCAGTACTATGGTCCCCAGACCCTGCGTCGCGGCCTGGAACTGTCGCGAAACGTCATGACCGTGCGCCTCGCGCAGGACATCGGCATGCGCAACGTCGTCGATCTGGCCGACAAGATGGGCGTCGGCAAGCTGGAGCCGAACCTGTCGGTGTCGCTGGGCGCGGGCGAGACCACGCCGCTGCGCCTGACTGCCGCCTATTCCGCCTTCGTCAACGGAGGGCGGCGCGTTGATCCGTATCTGATCGAATACGTGCAGGACCGCACCGGCGAGATCACCTGGCGCGCGGACCAGCGCAGCTGTCGCGAGTGCGGCCGCGGCTTCTCCGGTCAGGAATCGCCGCGTCTGCCCGATCGCGGGGTCCAGGTCATCGACCCCATCACGGCCTATCAGGTCTCGTCGATGCTGGAAGGCGTCGTCCAGCGCGGCACGGCGGCCAGCGCCCGCGGCCTCGGCCGCTGGGTCGGCGGCAAGACGGGCACCACGAACGAGTATCGCTCGGCGTGGTTCGTCGGCTTTTCCTCCGACATCGTCGTCGGCGTCTTCATCGGCTTCGACGACAATCGGCCGATGGGCTCTGGCGAGACGGGCGCGACGACGCCGGTGCCGATCTTCAACGAGTTCATGCAGACGGCGCTCAAGGCGCGGCCGGCCCGTCCGTTCGTCAGGCCGAAGAACGCCGTGTTCCGCACCGTCAACGGCATCGAGGAAGCCTTCCGCCCCGGCACCGAGCGCCGTCGCGAAGAAGAGCGCGCGCCCGAGCCGCAGACGCCGACCGGTCCGCAACTCTATGACGACCTGATCCGTCGCGAGCGCGAGGCCCAGGCGGCCCAGGAAGGCTCGGCCCCGCCGCCCACCGCCCCGCCGCCGCCGAAGAAGCAGGATCCGCCCGAAGACTTGAGCGGCCTCTTCTGACGGACTAGGTAGGCCCATCACGGCGCGCCGGAGAACGGCGCGCCGTTTCCTTTCACACCGTCGCAGGAGTTTGCGATGAGACCGGATGTCGAGGCCATGAAGGCCGACATCGAGCAGAGCGTCGCTCTGCTCAGGAGGCGTCTTTGACTGGGATGCCGCGCTCAGGAAGCTCGATGAGCTGAACGCCCGGGTCGAGGATCCGACACTGTGGGACGACCCCGAACAGGCCCAGGCGGTCAGCCGCGACCGCTCGCGGCTGGAGGCCCAGGTCAACGCCGTCCGCGAGATGGAACGGGGCGTCGAGGACGCCGTCATGCTGGCGGACATGGCGGACGAGGAGGGCGACGAGGAAGCCCTGGAGGGCGCGCGCGCCGATCTGAAGGCCATCAAGGAGCGGGCGGCCCGCGCCGAGCTGGAGGCCCTTCTGTCCGGCGAGGCCGACGGCAACGACGCCTATCTGGAAGTGAACTCCGGCGCCGGCGGGACCGAGTCCAACGACTGGGCCGGCATGCTGCTGCGCATGTACACCCGCTGGGCCCGGGCCCACGGCTATGAGGTCGAGGTCGAGGCGGAGGAAGGCGGCGAACAGGCCGGGATCAAGTCCGCGACCATCCAGGTGAAGGGGCCCAACGCCTATGGCTGGCTGAAGTCGGAATCGGGCGTGCACCGGCTGGTGCGCATCAGCCCCTACGACGCCGCCGCCAAGCGCCACACCAGCTTCGCCTCGATCGGGGTGTCGCCGGTGGTGGACGACGCCATCGAGATCGACATCAATCCGTCGGACGTGCGCACCGACACCTACCGGGCATCGGGCGCCGGCGGGCAGCATATCAACAAGACCGATTCGGCGGTGCGTCTGACCCACGTGCCGACCAACACCGTGGTGGCCTGTCAGGCCGGCCGCTCGCAGCACCAGAACCGCGAACAGGCGTGGAAGATGCTGCGCGCCCGCCTGTACGAGCTGGAGCTGCAGAAGCGCGAGGCGGCGGCCCAGGCACTGGCGGACGCCAAGACCGACATCGGCTGGGGCCACCAGATCCGGTCGTACGTCCTGCAGCCGTACCAGATGGTCAAGGATCTGCGGACCAACGTGGAGACGTCCGACACACAAGGCGTGCTGGACGGCGATCTGGACGCCTTCATGGGCGCCGCGCTGGCCGCGCGCGTCGGCGAGACGCGCGGATCGACGGTGGACTGAGCCGGGACGCCTTCCCCGTCGCGGACGGGGAAGGGCCGGACGTCAGTTGGACATGGAGATCGTCTGCGTCGCCGGTTGGGCCGGAGCGGCCTGCGGCGCCGGCGCGACGGGCTGGGGCGCCGGCTTGGGCGGCTGCGGGGCTTCGCGGCGACCCTGGATGCAGCGGCCCTGGAAATAGGCGCCGACGTCGATCGACAATTGCTCCGCAGTGATGTCGCCGTCGACGTAGGCGGTCGACACCAGCTTGACCTGCTTGCCGGTCACGGCGCCCTGCACCCGTCCGCGGATCTCGATGTAGTCGGCCGAGACGCCGCCCTCGATGGCGCCGGTCTCGCCGACGATCAGGCGACCGACGCGCACGTCGCCCTTGATCTGGCCGTCGATCTGCAGGTCGCCGCCGCCGGAAACGTTGCCCTCGAAGCTGAGGTCGGCCGACAGCGTCGACAGGCCGCGACCGGGGGTCACCGGCGTCGGCGTCGGCGCCGCAGGCTGCGCCGCGCGCGGGGCGGCCGGCGCCGGAATGTCGGGCAGGGGCGGGATGGCGGTGGATTTCGGATCGGCCGGGGAGGGCGATTTCGACTTATTGAACAAGATGATCTCCAGCTCTCATGAAGCGGGCGGGGTTCTGCGGACGGCCGTCCATCCACACTTCATAGTGCAGGTGAACGCCGGTGGAGCGGCCGGTGGTTCCCATGGCGCCGATCCTGTGGCCCACGGCAACCCGCTGCCCCACCGTGACCGCGGTGGAGTTCAGATGGGCGTATCGCGTCTTGAAACCGCGACCATGGTCTATCTCCACGGTGTTGCCATAGCCTGAACGGACGCCGACGAAAGACACGATTCCAGGAGCCGTCGAGACGATCGCCGTGTTCAGAGGCCCGGCGAAGTCCTGGCCCTGATGATAGGCGGGGCGGGCGTTGAAGGGGTCGAAGCGCAGGCCGAAGCCGGACGTCACCCGCGCGTCGGTCGGACGGGCGAAGGGCAGGGCGGCGGACACGGCCGTCAGGCTGCGCATGTCGGACAGATCCGTCGAGGCGTTCAGGATGCGTGCGGCGAACGGCTCGTCGACGTCCAGAATGGCGGCAAGGGCGCGCGGATCGTCGGCCGTCACCAGCGGGCCTCCCAGACCCGGGCCGCCGACCGCGTAGGCGGCGGGGTTCAGGCCGGCCAGACGGAACGCCAGCCGAAGCCGCTCCGCGCGCGTCCGGGCGAGGTTCTCGGCGCGATCGATCAGCGTCTCCTGATCCAGCCGCACGCCCACGATGCGCTGGGTGGGCGACAGCGGGGCGTCGGGATCCGAAACCGTCGGGACCAGCAAGGCCTCCGCGCCGTCCACGCCGCGGAACATGGTCATGACCTGCGTCAGGGCGACGTGGCGGCGTTCCACCATGTGGGCCAGTTCGTCCAGCGAACCCGACGTCGCCGTCATGCGCACGACCGCCGTGTCCAGACGGGCGCGCAGGTCGGCATTGGCGCGCTCGGACGCCGCCCGGGCCCGCTCGACGGCCCGATCCGCGGCTCCCAGGTGCATCAGATCGAGGGTGAAGCCGGCCGAGGCGACGACGGTCCACAGCGCCAGCGCCGCAATCCCGCAGGTCCCGACGACCTGTTGCCAGGGCTTCAGCGCGACCGCGCGAACGTCGTCGCCCGTGCGCAGATACAGGTAGCGGACCGGAAACCGCTTCTGGAACCAGGAAGTCTTCGCCTCGTCCGCCATACGCAACGCCCCAACGTCGGTGCGAGGTTATGCCTCCACCGGAAACCGACGTTCAAGAGCGTTCACGCAATCTTAACCACGTTGCCGGGGCATCACGCGAATAACGGTGATCCACTGGTCTGAAATTCGCCCGTGGGGCGAGCCGTTCGTCTGTACGATTGCTGACACTGCACTTGGGATCAGCGCACAGGTGTGGATCGTCAGAGCGCGCGGGCGGCGGCCAGCACATCGGCCGCGTGATCCTTCACCTTCACCTTGCGCCAGCTGCGGGCGATCCTGCCGTCCCGATCGACCAGAAACGTGGCCCGCTCAACGCCCATGTAGGTGCGCCCGTAGAGGGTCTTCTCGCCCCACACGCCCCAAGCCTGCGCCGCTTCGGTCGTTTCGTCCGACGCGAGCGGCACGGTCAGATCGTGCTTCGCGACGAAGCGGGCCAGCTTCTTCACCGCGTCCGGCGACACGCCGACCACCGCGACGCCGGCCTTGGCGAACTCCGGCAGGAGGGCCGAGAAGTGTCTGGCCTCGTCGGTGCAGGCGGGCGTGTCCGCCTTGGGGTAGAAGAACACGACCGTAGGAAGACCCTGGGCGGAAAGATCGAACGATCCGCCGTCTGCGGTCGGCAGCAGCAGGGCCGGGGCGGCGGATCCGTCGGGCAGGTCGAACATCAGACGGGCCTCACCAGAACGATCTTCTTCTTGCCGGCGGCCAGTTTGATCACGCCGTCCGCGTTCACGTCGGCGTCCGCCAGCGGCTGCGCGCCGTCCGTCACCGCCCGGTCGTTCAACCGCAGGCCGCCGCCCTGGGCCAGACGGCGCGCCTCGCCGTTCGACGCCGTCAGGCCGGCCTTGGTGGCCAAGGCGGCCAGCATGGCGCCGATGACCTCATCACGGGGCAGTTCGACAGTCGGCAGGTCGGCGGACAGGCGGCCCTGCTCGAAGGCGCCTTCGGACGCCGCCCGCGCCGAAGCCGCGGCGTCCCCGCCGTGCAGTAGGGTGGTCGCCGCGTCGGCCAGCACCTTTTTGGCGTCGTTGATCTCGGCTCCCTGCAGCGTTTCCAGCCGCGCGATCTCGTCCAGCGGCAGGTCGGTGAACAGGCGCAGGAACCGGCCGACGTCGGCATCGTCGGCGTTGCGCCAGAACTGCCAGTAGTCGTAGGGCGACAGCTGGTCGGCGTTGAGCCAGATCGCGCCCTGCGCCGTCTTGCCCATCTTGCCGCCGGACGCGGTGGTCAGCAGCGGCGTGGTCAGGCCGAAGGCGGCCTTCTGGTCCACGCGTCGCACCAGATCGACGCCCGACGTGATGTTTCCCCACTGGTCCGACCCGCCCATCTGCAGGGTTACGCCGTGGCTGCGGTTCAGCTCCAGGAAGTCCACCGACTGCATGAGCATGTAGTTGAACTCCAGGAACGTCATCGGCTGTTCCCGCTCCAGCCGCAGCTTGACGCTGTCGAAGGCCAGCATGCGGTTGATCGTGAAGTGCGTGCCGAAGTCGCGCAGGAATTGCACATAGCCGTAGCCGGACAGCCAGGCGTCGTTGTCCAGCATCACCGCGTCGGTCGGGCCGTCGCCGAAGGTCAGGAAGCGGGCGAACACCTGTTTGATGCCGGAGATGTTGGCGGCGATCGTCTCGTCCGTCAGCTGCGGCCGGCTGGCGTCCTTGCCCGTGGGGTCGCCGACGCGGGTGGTGCCGCCGCCCATCAGGACGACCGGCCTGTGCCCCGCCTGCTGCAGCCGGCGCAGCATCATGATCTGGATGAGGCTGCCGACGTGCAGGCTGGGCGCCGTGGCGTCGAAGCCGATGTAGCCCGAAACCACGCCTGCGCTCGCCGCCGCGTCCAGCTCGGCCGGATGCGTGATCTGGTGGATGTAGCCGCGCGCCTGAAGCGTCTTCAGGAACTCGGACTGGAAGGCGGCGTCGGTCATCGGGAGTCTCTCAGGCGGTCGGCGCGCATAACATGTCGGTCGAGACCGGGCGAAGCGGTGAGAGTGAGAGTCCGGGAAAAAAAGACTCTCATTTCCATCACCACCTTCGCCTTGGACTCCCATCGCGCATGTTGACGACATGTTGCGACGAGATCGGTCGCACGCGGCTTTGACGCGCGCCGGGAGCGTGGCACTCAGGGGGGATGCAGGTCAGCCTGAAGCCGCATCCGTCGTCGCCGCCCGGCCCGATCGAGAGCCTTGAGGTCATGTTGGAGCCCGAGGGTTCGCAGCTGTGGCTGCGCTTCACGGTCGACGGACGTACGGAGAGCGTGGTCTGGCCCCGGCCCGCCGAGGGACGCGCCGACGACCTGTGGCGGACCACCTGCTTTGAGGCCTTCGTTCTGGCCGACGACGGTTACGTCGAATTCAACCTGTCGCCGTCGGGACGATGGGCCAGCTACCGCTTCGACGCGCCGCGCCGGGGAATGCGGCACGCCGAGGTGACGCCGACGCCGCCGAAACTGAACGCCGGCGCCGACCGAACGGCGCTTGAGACGCTGCTGACGCTTCCGCCCGGCGCGGCGCGGCTGGGCCTTTCCGCCGTCATCGAGGCCACCGACGGCACGATCTCCTATTGGGCGCTCGCCCATCCTTCGGATAAGCCCGACTTCCACCACCCCGACTCCTTCGTTCTGGAGCTGCCATGAAGTTCGGCGTCGACCGCCTGCTGTCCGATCCTGATCTGCGCCGCGACCTTCGCGGGCGGCGGGTGGCGCTGCTGGGGCATCCGGCGTCCGTGACCGCCGACTTGACCCACAGCCTCGACGCCCTGGCGGCGTGCCCGGACGTCCAGCTGACGGCCGCCTTCGGGCCCCAGCACGGGATGAAGGGGGACCTGCAGGACAACATGATGGAGTCGGCGGACGAGACGGATCCGGTCCACGGCATTCCGGTGTTCAGCCTGTACGGCGAGGTGCGGCGACCGACGGGGCAGTCGATGGGCACCTTCGACGTGATCCTGATCGACATGCAGGACCTCGGCTGCCGCATCTACACCTTCGTGACGACGCTGCTCTACGTGCTGGAGGCGGCGGCCGAGCACGGCAAGTCGGTCTGGGTGCTGGACCGGCCCAATCCGGCGGGCCGGCCGGTGGAGGGCACGACGCTGCGGCCCGGTTGGGAAAGCTTCGTCGGCGCCGGGCCCATGCCGATGCGCCACGGCATGACGCTGGGCGAGATGGGCCGGTGGTTCATCAAGGCGTTCAATCTCGACGTCGACTACCGCGTGGTCGAAATGGAAGGCTGGCGGCCCGACGAGGGGCCCGGCTGGGGCTGGCCTCTGAACGAACGCAGCTGGATCAACCCCAGCCCCAATGCGCCGAACGTCAGCATGGCGCGCGCCTACGCCGGTACGGTGATGCTGGAGGGCACGACCCTGTCGGAGGGGCGGGGCACCACGCGCCCGCTGGAGCTTTTCGGCGCGCCCGACCTGGACGCGCGGGCGATCATCGCCGAGATGCACGCACTCGCTCCGCAGTGGCTGAACGGCTGCCGCCTGCGCGACGTCTGGTTCCAGCCGACCTTTCACAAGCACGCCGGCCTGCTGTGCAACGGGGTCCAGATTCACGTCGACGACCCGGCCTACGACCACGCGGCCTTCCGGCCGTGGCGCGTGCAGGCGCTGGCGTTCAAGGCCATCCGTCGGCTGCGTCCCGACTACGATCTGTGGCGCGACTTCCCGTACGAGTACGTTTTCGACAGGCTCGCCATCGACGTGATCAACGGTGGCACGGCCCTGCGCGACTGGGTCGACGACGCGGACGCGCAGGCCGGCGATCTGGACGGGGTCGCGACGCCGGACGAGCGCGCGTGGGAGGCGGAGCGCAGGGAATTCCTGCTCTACTGAGCGGACTGCACAACCCTGGAAAATCCGCTGGACTTCGACTGCACAAAGTCCGGCGCGGAAGTCAGGCCGGGTTCTCTTCCAGCCGCTTGTCGAGATAGGCGCCGACCCGGCGCTCCACGGCGGGCACGTGGTCCTGCCAGAAGTGGGTCGCGCCCTCTTCCAGCTCATAGTCGATGACGATGCCCTTCTGGGTGCGCAGCTTGTTCACCACACGCTCCACCTCGACCGGCGGCACGATGGTGTCGGCGGTGCCGTGCAGGAACAGGCCCGAGGCCGGGCAGGGCGCCAGGAAGCTGAAGTCGTAGATGTTCGAGGGCGGCGACACTGAGATGAAGCCGTCCGTCTCGGGCCGGCGCATCAGCAGCTGCATGCCGATGTAGGCGCCGAACTGATAGCCCGCGACCCAGGTCTGGCTGGCGGCCGGGTTGGACGCCTGCAGCCAGTCCAGAGCGGTGGCCGCGTCGGCCAGTTCGCCGATGCCGCTGTCGAATTCGCCCTGCGACTTCCCGACGCCCCGGCTGTTGTAGCGCAGGGTGGCGAAGCCGCGCTTCACGAACAGCTGGTACAGGGTCACCGCGACCGGATTGTTCATGTGCCCGCCGGCCTTGGGGTGCGGGTGAAGGATCAGGGCGATGGGGGCGTTGGGGCGCTTGCCCGGCGAATAGCGGCCCTCGATGCGGCCCGAGGCGCCGGGCAGGATGACTTCAGGCATCGGTTTCCCGTCTCAAACGTCGTTTCAGGCCGCCGCAATGGTTGACCGTGGGGGTAGGACTTTCTAAGTCCCCGGCACGGCGTGCGGCCCGTTCAAGGGCGCGGGTTCTAGCACAGAGCCCCGCGAATGCGCGCGATTTTTGAGGACCCGCATGCGCCTGTCGACCAAGGGACGCTATGCCGTCATGGCGATGGCCGATCTGGCCCGGAACGGCCGCGCCGCGGCGGGCGAGCCCCGCGCCGTGTCGCTGGCCGAGATCGCCGCGCGGCAGGAGATTTCGCTCAGCTATCTTGAGCAGCTGTTCGCCCGCCTGCGGAAGGCCGGACTGGTGCTGAGCGTGCGCGGGCCCGGCGGCGGCTATCGGCTGGCGCGCACCCCGGCCGAAACGGCCGTCGCCGACATCGTCCTGGCCGTCGATGAGCCGATCCGAGCCGTGCGCTGCTCGGTTCAGGGCACGCCGCGGGGCTGCATGGCCGGCGGCGAACGGTGCATCACCCACCATCTGTGGGAAGACCTGGGCGCCGAGATCCACGCCTACCTGGCCGCCGTGTCGCTGGAGGACGTGGTGATGAAGCGCACGGGCCTGCGCCGTCGCGCGGCGCCGACGCTGGCCCAAGGAGCGGCGGCGTGACGGGCGTCTATCTCGACTACAACGCGTCCGGTCTGGTTCGTCCGGAAGTTCAGGACATTATGGCCAAGGCGCTGGCCGACAACGGCAATCCGTCGGCGGTGCACGCGGCCGGCCGCTGTGCGCGCGCCCGCGTCGAGACCGCCCGGGCCCAGGTCGCCGAGCTGGTCGGGGCCGATCCCACGGCGGTGATCTTCTCGTCCGGCGGCACGGAATCGAATGCCCAGGCGATCGTCAGCGCCATCGCGGCGGGCTGCGAGCGGCTGATCGTCGGGGCCACCGAGCACCCCTGCGTCGCCGAGGCGGCGACGGCGTCGGGCAAGCCGGTGAAAATGCTGCCGGTGGACCGCGACGGCGTGGTCGACCTGAAGAAGCTGGCGCAGCTGCTGGCCCTGCCGGGCAGGGCGGTGGTGGCGATCCATCATGCGAACAACGAGAGCGGCGCGATCCAGCCGATCGCCGAGGCGGCGAAGCTGGTGCGCGCGGCGGGCGGCTGGCTGCACGTCGACGCCATCCAGTCGGCGGGCAAGATCGCGGTGAGCCTGCGCGATCTGGGCGCCGACTCCCTGACGCTGTCGGCGCACAAGCTGGGCGGGCCGCAGGGCGTGGGCGCGCTGGTTCTGAAGGAAGGCCGCGAGGCCGTGCG
The DNA here is from genome assembly GCF_035935935.1 of Brevundimonas sp. Taxonomy (GTDB): domain Bacteria; phylum Pseudomonadota; class Alphaproteobacteria; order Caulobacterales; family Caulobacteraceae; genus Brevundimonas. Next base: position 71,179 of record NZ_DASYWO010000012.1, on the reverse strand, counting down.
CATCCTGCACGGCGCGGGGCAGGAGCGCGGCCTGCGCGCGGGCACCGAGAACGTGCCGGGCATCGCCGGCTTCGGCACGGCCGCCGATTGCGCAGCGCGCGACCTGCCGCTGGCCGAGGCGCACAAGGCGTGGCGCGACGCCGCCGAGGCGCGGGTGAAGGCCGCCGGCGCGGTGATCATCGCCGAGGGCGCGCCGCGCCTGCCCAACACCTTGTTCATGGCGGCGCCCGGATGGGAGAGCCCGCAACAGCTGATCACGCTGGACCTGATGGGCGTGATGGTGTCGGGCGGCAGCGCCTGCTCGTCGGGCAAGATCAAGCCGTCGCGCGCCATTCTGGCGACCGGCCGCACCTCGCTGGCCACCAACGGCATCCGCATCTCCGGCGGCTGGGGCACGACCGAGGCCGACTGGGTCCGCTTCGCCGACGCCTGGCTGGAAGCCTGGGGCAAGCGTCAGGCCAGGGCCAGACAGGCGGAGGTCGCCTGATGGCCGCCGTCAAGGAAACCGTCGACGCCGTCGCCGAGCTGGAGCGCTACAAGTACGGCTTCACCTCGGACGTCGAGCAGGAGTTCGCGCCCAAGGGCCTGAACGCCGACATCGTGCGGTTCATCTCCGAGAAGAAGGGCGAGCCCCGGTGGATGCTGGAGTGGCGTCTGGCCGCCTATGAGCGCTGGCTGGCGATGGAGGAGCCGACGTGGGCGGCGGTGAAGTACGAACCCGTCGACTATCAGGACCTGCACTACTATGCCGCGCCGAAGACGAAGGAGGGGCCGAAGAGCCTCGACGAGGTCGATCCCGAACTGCTCGAGGTCTATCGCAAGCTGGGCATCCCGCTGAAGGAGCAGGAGGTGCTGGCGGGGGTGCAGGGTGCGCCGAAGGTGGCGGTGGACGCCGTGTTCGACAGCGTGTCGGTCGTCACCACCTTCAAGGCCGAGCTGGCCAAGGCGGGCGTGATTTTCATGCCCATTTCCGAGGCCTTGCGCGAGCATCCTGAACTGGTGCGGCAATATCTCGGCACCGTCGTGCCGGTCAGCGACAACTATTTCGCGGCGTTGAACAGCGCGGTCTTCAGCGACGGCAGCTTCGTCTACATCCCGCCGGGCGTGCGCTGTCCGATGGAGCTGTCGACCTATTTCCGCATCAACGCCAGCCAGACGGGCCAGTTCGAACGGACCCTGATCATCGCCGACAAGGGCAGCTACGTCTCGTATCTGGAGGGCTGTACGGCCCCCATGCGCGACGAGAACCAGCTGCATGCGGCGGTGGTCGAGCTGGTCGCGCTGGACGACGCCGAGATCAAATATTCGACCGTCCAGAACTGGTACCCCGGCGACGCCGAGGGCAAGGGCGGCATCTACAATTTCGTGACCAAGCGCGCCGATTGCCGCGGCGACCGGTCGAAGGTGTCATGGACGCAGGTCGAGACCGGCAGCGCCATCACCTGGAAATATCCGTCCTGCCTGCTGAAGGGCGAGGAGAGTTCGGGCGAGTTTTATTCCATCGCCATCACCAACGGCCGGCAACAGGCCGACACGGGCACCAAGATGGTGCACCTGGGCAAGAACTCGAAGTCGCGGATCATCGCCAAGGCGGTGTCGGCGGGACGGTCGGATTCGACCTATCGCGGCCTGGTGTCGGTGCATCCCAAGGCGACGGGCGTGCGCAACTTCACCCAGTGCGACAGCCTGCTGATCGGCAAGGAGTGCGGAAGCCACACCATCCCCTACATCGAGGCCCGCAATGGCTCGGCCCAGCTGGAGCACGAGGCGACGACGACGCGCCTGAGCGAGGACCAGCTGTTCTACGCCCAGCAGCGCGGCCTGTCGGAGGAGGAGGCGGTGGCCCTGCTGGTGAACGGCTTCGTCCGCGACGTCCTGCAGGAACTGCCGATGGAGTTCGCCGTCGAGGCCCAGAAGCTGGTGGCGATCAGTCTGGAAGGGAGCGTGGGGTGAGGGGGGCGTCGGTCATTGCCCTGGCCCTGCTGGCGTCGGCCTGTTCGCAGCCCCAAGTCGTGGCCGGCGGGCAGGATGACGCGGTCGACGTGTTTGTCGGCGATCTGGTCTCGCTGAATGGTCAGGACGTGCGTGGCTCCAACATCGGCATCCGACTGGTCGCTGCGGGCGCGGACAAGCAGAAGGCGAACCACTATTTCCTGAGTGGCGGCTGCCGCGACCACGGGTTTCTGGATTCGCAGGACGGACGCTTCTGGAGCGGGACGACGCCCGAAAAGAACGGTGAGATGGCCGCTTATTTGAAGAGCCGCGACCGTTCGGTGCATTGCCTGACCGCGGACGTCGAACGCTACCATCAGATCGTGTCGCTGATGGAAGAAGGAGCGGCGCTTTCGTACGCGGAAGACAGGGCCTCGATCACCTTCACCACCCCGTCGAACAAGACCGCCGAGTTCGAACACCGCGCTTCATTGATGATCGATTGACCATGCTCTCCATCTCCAACCTCCACGTCACCGTCGGCGACAAGCCGATCCTCAACGGGCTGACGCTCGACGTCCCCGCGGGCGAGGTGCACGCCGTCATGGGGCCGAACGGGGCGGGCAAGTCGACGCTGGGCTACGCCCTGACCGGCCGGCCCGGCTATGAGGCGACGGCCGGATCGGCGTCGTGGAACGGCGAGGACCTGCTGGCGCTGGACCCGGCCGAGCGGGCCGCGAAGGGCGTGTTCCTGTCGTTCCAGTACCCGCTGGAAATCCCCGGCGTGCCGGCCATGACCTTCATCCGCACGGCGCTGAACGCGCAGAAGCGCGCGCGGGGCGAGCCCGAGGTGGCGGCGCCGGAGTTCCTGAAGCTGGTGCGCGCGGCGTCGACCCGGCTGAAGATGAATTTCGACATGCTGAAGCGGCCCCTGAACGTGGGCTTCTCAGGCGGCGAGAAGAAGCGGATGGAGATCCTGCAGATGGCCCTGCTGGAGCCCTCGCTGCTGATCCTAGACGAGACCGATTCCGGCCTGGACATCGACGCCCTGCGCATCGTCGCCGACGGCGTGAACGCCCTGCGGTCGCCGGAGCGGTCGATGGTGGTCATCACGCACTACCAGCGGCTGCTGGACTACATCCGGCCGGACCGGGTGCACGTGCTGGCCGCGGGTCGGATCGTGGCGTCGGGCGGCCCGGAACTGGCGCTGCAGCTTGAAGCCGAAGGCTACGACAAATACGCGCCAGAAGCGCTTCAGGGGGCGGCGTGACGGCGCAGCTGCTCGACCTTCGCGATCCGTCGTCTTTCCCGTCGCGGCGCGTCGAGGCGTGGAAGTACACCGACGTGCGCCGTCTGCTGCGGGACACGCCGCCGGCGTCCCCGGCCGCAGACGTCGCGCCGGGCGGGCCGTTCGCGGCGCTGGGCGGTAAAGAGCTGGCCTTCGTCAACGGTCGCTGCGAGGGCTTTGCGGGGATCATCGCCGAGGGGACGGGTGAGGGGCCGGTGCGCCTGCGCTTCGTCTCTACCGCCGACGGCGCGGGGCACCAGCCTGAGGTGGCGATCGAGGTGACGGCGGGGTCCCGGCTGGTCCTGCTGGAGAGCCATGAGGGGCGCGCCGCCGGCTACGTCGCCAACACCCGGCTGAAGATTTTCGTCGGCGAGGACGCGTCCCTGACGCGGATCGTGCTGGGCGAGGACGCGGCGGACGCGCTGGCCTTCGTCAGGGCCGAGGTGACCCTGTCGGCGGGCGCGACGTTCGAGCAGGTCACCGCGACGGACGGGGCCAGGCTCCAGCGCTTCGAGACCCACGTCAGCCATCCGGGGCAGGGCGCCTCCGTCCGCATGGACGGGCTGTATGCCCTGTCTGGCGAGCGGCACGCCGACCTGACCAGCGTCGTCACCCACGAGGGTCTGAACGGCCAGACCAGCCAGCTGGTCAAGGGCGTGGTGCGCGATCAGGCGCGCGGTGTTTTCCAGGGCAAGATAGTGGTCGAGCGCGGGGCCGACGGCACGGACGCGCGCATGGCCCACAACGCCCTGATCCTGTCGGAGCGCGGCGAGGTCGACGCCAAGCCGGAGCTGATCATCTATGCCGACGACGTGCAGTGCGCGCACGGCAACACCGTCGGCACGCTGGACGAGAGCGCCCTGTTCTACATGCAGCAACGCGGCCTGCCGGCGCAGGAGGCGAGAGCGCTTCTCACCCAGGCCTTTCTGTTCGAGGTGGTCGACCGGATCGAGCACGAGGGCGCGCGAGAGGTGGTGCGGGAATGGCTGACGGCACGACTGTGAGCCCCTTCGACGTTCAGGCCGTCCGCACCGAATTCCCGATCCTGTCGCGGCAGGTGAACGGGCGGCCGCTGGTCTATCTGGACTCCGCCGCCAGCGCGCAGAAGCCGCGCGCGGTGATCGACGCGATGACGCGGGCGATGGAAGGCAGCTACGCCAACGTCCATCGCGGGCTGCACACCCTGGCCAACGAGACGACCGAGGCCTTCGAGGCCGCGCGGGAGAGCGTGGCGCGGTTCGTGGGGGCCGAGGCGCCGGAACGCGTCGTCTTCACCAAGGGCGGCACCGAGGCGATCAATCTGGTGGCGGCCGGGCTGGGCCAATCCATCCGGCCGGGCGACGAGATCGTGGTCAGCCAGATGGAGCACCACTCCAACATCGTGCCCTGGCACCTGCTGCGCGAGCGGCAGGGGGCGGTGCTGAAGTGGATCCCGGTGCGGGACGACGGCAGCCTCGACATGACCGCCTATGCCGAGCTGCTCGGCCCAAGGACGCGAATGGTCGCGGTCACGCACATGTCCAACGTGCTGGGCACGGTGAACCCGGTGGCGGAGATTACGCGGCTGGCGCACGCGGCGGGCGCCCAGGTGCTGATCGACGGCTGTCAGGGCGCGGTGCACTGCGCGCCGGACGTGCAGGCCATCGGCTGCGACTTCTACGTCCTGACCGGCCACAAGCTGTTCGGTCCCACCGGCATCGGCGCGCTGATCGGGACCGAGGCGGCGCTGGAGGCCCTGCCGCCGTTCCAGGGCGGGGGCGAGATGATCGAGCGGGTGTCGCTGGAGGCCGTCACCTATGCGAAGCCGCCGCACCGGTTCGAGGCGGGCACGCCGCCGATCCTGGAGGCGATCGGGCTCGGCGCGGCGATCGAGTGGTATTCGGCCTTCGACCCCGCCGCCGTGCGGGCGCACGAGGCGGCGCTGATGGCGCGGGTGCGCGAGCGCCTGTCGGGCGTCAACTGGCTGACGGAGATCGGCACGGCGCCGGGCAAGGGCTCGATCTTCGCCTTCACCGTGGAGGGGGCGCACGCCCACGACGTGGCGCAGATCATGGACCGGTACGGCGTGGCGATCCGCGCCGGCCTGCACTGCGCCGAGCCGCTGGCGCAGCGTTTCGGGCTGACGTCGAGCGGACGCGCCAGCTTCGCCCTATATAACACGGTGGACGAGGCCGACGCCTTCGCCGACGCCCTGATCAAGGCCCGAGAATTCTTCGTATGACCGCCCCGATCTCCGACAACGCCGACTTCGCCGCCGCGTGGGATGAGCCCCAGAAGAGCGCCCTGTCGCAGGACGAGATCGCGCGCCTGACAGACGACATCGTGGCGGCGCTGAAGACGGTGTTCGACCCGGAAATCCCGGTCGACGTCTATGAGCTGGGGCTGATCTACAAGGTCGACCTGTCGGACGACCGCGACGTGGACATCGAGATGACCCTGACCGCCCCCGGCTGCCCCGTCGCCGGCGAGATGCCGGGCTGGATCGAGGACGCGGTGGCCAAGGTCGAGGGTGTGAAGTCGGCCAAGGCCCAGCTGGTCTTCGACCCGCCGTGGGACCCGTCCCGCATGAGCGACGAGGCCAAGCTGGCCCTGAACATGTTCTGACCCATGAGCGACCTTCAGACCACGACCCGTCCCCGCCGCCCACGCCCCTCGGTCGTCACCCTGACGCCCACCGCGGCCGACCGTGTGCGCGAACTGCTGGCGGCCAATCCCGACAAGATCGGGCTGAAGATCGGCATCAAGAACGGCGGCTGCGCCGGGCAGGAATACGTCTTCAGCCTGACGGACCTGGTCAGCTCGTTCGACGAGGCGGTCGACTTCGACGGCGCCCGCATCGTGATCGACGGCAAGGCGATCCTGTATCTGATCGGCAGCGAGATCGACTGGGAGGTCACGCCGCTGGCCTCGAAATTCGTTTTCCGAAATCCGAACCAGACCGACGCCTGCGGCTGCGGCGAGAGCGTGACGATCACCCCCGCGACGGGCGTCTGAGCCGTGGCCTATGACCCCGCGTTCGGGGAGTGGGTACAGGAGCATTTCGCCGAGCTCGGCCCCCTGACCATCAAGCGGATGTTCGGCGGCGCCAGCATCTATTGGGACGGGCGCATCTTCGCCCTGCTGGACGACGGCGTCGTCTGGCTGAAGGCGGACGAACAGAACGAGCCGGCCCTGCGCGATGCGGGGTCACGCCAGTTCAGCTTTCCGACCAAGGACGGTCAGGTGATGACCATGGCCTACTGGAGCTTGCCCGAATCCGCCGTCGACGACCCGGACGAGGCGGTCAGATGGGCGCGTGCCTCGATCGACGCGGCTCTCAGGAAGGCGTCGGCGAAGAAGCCGAAGAAGCCGCGCGCCTGACGTCGTCCGGCGTCGGCACCTGAAGGGCAGGGGTGACGGGGCTTCCCGTCGCCTCGGCGATGAGCTCCGCCGTGCGCGCTTCGACCGCGGCTTCCAGCCGCGCCATGAACTCGTCTTTCGGCAGGCCGGTCGGGATCGGGTCAAGAAACTCGATCGTCGCCGTGCCGGGGCGCTTCTCGAACGCCTCCTGCGGCCAGAACAGGCCGAGGTTCGTCGCGACGGGCACGACCGGCATGTCGAAGTCGCGATACATGTGCCAGACGCCGGAGCGATAGCGGAACTTCTCTCCGACCCTCGCCAGATTGCCCTCGGGATAGATCAGGATCTTTCGCCCCTCGCGATGGGCGTGGGCGCCCCGCTGCTTCAGCGAGTCGCGCGCTTCGCGGCCGCCGCAGTTGTTGACGACGATGGCGCCCAGCTTGCGCAGCACCGTCGCCATCAGCGGGAACTTCTCAAGGTGGTCGCCGGTGACGAAGGCCAGATCCTCGATCTCCCCATAGATGGAGAAGCCGTCGCCCCAGCTCTGATGCTTGGCGGCGATGATGTAGGCGCCGGCAGGCAGCCGGTCCTTGCCCCGCACCTCGACGCGGATGCCGGCGAGCCGGCGCATGGCCCATTTCATGCGCCGGACGTAGCGGCGGATGATCCAGCCGGTGGGCCCGCGGCCGGGCAGCAGGGCCGCGATCACCGCCATCAGCACATAGGCGATCGACAGCGACCAGTAGGCGACGGCGAAGGCGAGACTGCGGATCATGCGGCCATCATCAAGGGCGGCGTGGCCGGTTCAAGGCGACGCTTCAGGCCGCCGCCTTCCGTGCGGCCTCGGCGCAGGTGACCCGGTTTCGGCCGGCATGTTTGGAGGCATAGAGCGCCTCGTCCGCGCGACCCAGCAGGGCGGCCGGGGTCTCTCCACGTGCCAGCCGGGCGTGGCCGGCCGAGATCGTCACGGCGCCGAGCTCGTCGTCCGTCGAGCGCCGTCGCAGGCTGCGCGAGGCGATTTCGGTGCGGGCGTCTTCCAGCGCCGCCTCGACCGCGGCGGAATCCTCGTTGGGGAAGATGACCGCGAACTCCTCGCCGCCGTAGCGGGCGGCCATGCGCGGGGTGCGCGCCAGGCGACCCAGCACGCTGGCGACGTAGCGGATGACCTGATCGCCGGTCTGATGGCCCCAGGTGTCGTTGAAGCGCTTGAAGTGGTCGATGTCGACGACGGCCAGGACCAGGTCGCGCCCGTCGCGGTGCGCCGCCTCGACGCAGGCGTCCAGATGCTCGTCAAACGCCTTGCGGTTGGCCAGGTTGGTCAGGGCGTCCGTCATGGCGTCGCGGCGCACCTGCTCCAGATGTTCGCGCAGACGGGCCACCTCCCGGGTGGAGGCGTCGAGGCGCTTCTCGAGGTCGGCGTTCTGCTTCTGAACCTTGCGGGTGGCGACCGTCAGGCCGTCCACGACCGTGCGAAGCCCTTCGGGAGAGGCGGCGGCCCCCGCCATGTCCGTCGCGGCGCCGGCCAGCACCTGGCCGTACTCAGACTGGTTCTTGTGGGCCCTGGCGATGGCGGTGGCGACGCTGGTCAGTTCGCGGTCCAGCACGCGACCGGCGTCGCGGATTTCCTCGGAGAGACGGCCGCGCGGCAGATACTCGGCCGCCAGCATGTCGGACACCGCCTCGGTGAAGGGCTCGCCGGCGGCGAGGATGCGGCGGATCTCCTGACCCAAGGCGCCTTCGGGCTCGCCGAGATGATGCAGCCACAGCTCGAAATTGACCGGCGTGGGCCAGACGCCCGCGGCTTCCATCTCGTCCAGCACGCGCCGCGCCAGGCCATAGGCCTCCGGTCCGCGCAGGGTCGTTTCTACGACCTTCGCCATGCGTTCCCCCGCATTCTTGGTCCGCCGAGCCTAGCCTCCGAAGCGTAACGGCGGGTTAAGCGCGGCTGGAAGAACGCGGATTCGGGAAGGGCTTCAAGCGCCGATGACGACGGGCCGGCGCAGGAAGGCGGGGATGTCGGCGTCGCCGAACGGACGGCCGCGCGGCGCCGGGGCGTCCTCGGCCGCTTCGGACGCCGCGCGCGGCGCGCGGTCCCGATCGCGACCCCGGCCGCGGCCGCCGCGTTCACGGCGCGGGCGGTCGCCGCGCGCGTCGTCGGTCGCGCTCGTCTCCGGCGCTTCGGCCAGGACGGGCGCCTCGACAGCCTCGGCGACAGCGGAGAACTCCGGCAGGGGCGCGGCGGGGGCGGCCTCGGTCTCGACGGCGCGATCGGCGCCGCGACGGCGGCCGCGCGACCGCGTGGGGCGCGGGGCGTCGTCTTCGGCGGCGGCCGGCGCTTCGGCGCGGGGAGCGCGCTCGGCCGGACCGTCCAGAGCCAGTTCTTCCGGCGTCATCTTGATGAGCTTCAGGACCTTGTCCAACGCCTTGTCGTCCGACGGCGTCACGATCATGAATGTCTGACCCTTGCGCCCGGCGCGGCCCGTGCGGCCGATGCGGTGCACGTAGTCGTCGGCGTGGTGGGCGACGTCGTAGTTGAAGACGTGGCTGACGTCCGGGATGTCCAGGCCCCGCGCCGCGACGTCGGACGCCACGAGCAGTTTCAGTTCGCCGGAGCGGAAGGCCGCGAGGGTCTTCATGCGCAGGGACTGGTCCAGGTCGCCGTGGATCGGCGCAGCGTCGAATCCGTGCTTCTTCAGCGACTTGGCGACGACGTCGACCTCGGATTTGCGATTGCAGAAGACGATCCCGTTCTTGACGTCGTCCCGCGCCACCAGCTTGCGCAGGGCATCGCGCTTGGCCTTCGGATCGCTGGTCTTCAGCTTCACCATGTACTGGGTGATGGTCTCGGCCGTCATGGCCGGCCGGCTGGCCTCGATCCGGGTCGGGTCCTTCAGGAACTGGGTGGTCAGCCGGGTGATCTCGGGCGGCATGGTGGCCGAGAAGAACAGGGTCTGGCGCCGCGGCGGCGTCAGTTTGAAGATCTTCTCGATGTCCGGAATGAAGCCCATGTCGAGCATGCGGTCGGCCTCATCGACGACCATGACCTCGACGCCGGTCAGCAGCATCTTGCCGCGCTCGAACAGGTCGATCAGGCGGCCCGGCGTGGCGATCAGCACGTCCACGCCCTTGGTCAGGGCCGCGACCTGGTCGGCCATGGAGACGCCGCCGATCAGCAGGGCCCAGCTCAGCTTGGTGCCTTTGGCGTATTTGGCGAAGCTTTCGGCGACCTGGTCGGCCAGCTCACGCGTCGGCGCCAGCACCAGGGCGCGGGGCATGCGGGCGCGGGCCCGACCGGTGGCCAGCCGCTCGATCAGCGGCAGGGTGAAGGCGGCCGTCTTGCCGGTGCCGGTCTGGGCGATGCCGAGGACGTCGCGACCGGCGAGCGCCACGGGGATGGCCTGCTCCTGAATCGGCGTGGCGGTGGTGTAGCCCGTCGCGGCGACGGCGCTCAGCGTGGTGGGCGAAAGGCCCAGCTGGGAGAATTCGGTCATTCGGTCCTTGCAGGAAAGCCGCCCGGCGAGACGCGGGGCGGCGACAGGGTGATGGCCCTGATCGTTTCAGGGCGTGACGTCTGCGGAACCGCCCCTCATGGGCGTGCGGGCGGCGCGGATCGCCATCCTGTCCCGAACGTGCTGGCGCATATGGCTTTTCCCCACGCGGGAGTCAAGTATTCCGCCCAGTGACGAAACCTCTTGCCATTCGTGAACTTTCGGTAAGATTGCGCCCGGGGATGGTTGGGTGGAGGGATCGAATGCGCGTGAAGGCGTGGCTGTTCGGGTGCGTGGTCATGGCTCTGGCGGGCGTTTCCGCGCCGGCCGCGGCCCAGTCGGGAATGGCGTCGGCCTTCGGCAACACGATCGTGTCGCACTACCCCGACGGCGGCTGGGTGAAGCACTGGTTCAACCCTGACGGCGCCTACACCGCCCACTTCAGCGACGGTCGACGCATCACCGCGCGTTGGCGGGTCGAGGGGGCCAACGTCTGCCTGACCCACATCCGCCCCAGCATGCTGGTCCCGCGTTTCTGCAGCCGCATGGTCGAGGCCGAGGTCGGCCAGACCTGGACGGCCCGCGATCCTCTGGGGCGCCGGGTGCGCAACACCCTGGTCGCCGGACGCGCCATCTAGGTCTCGCGGTAGGGCGAGCCTTCCCGGCGCAGCATCGAGATTTCCGCGTCCACCGCCGCGCGCTCGCCGTCGAGATGGTCGGCGACGGCCCGCCGAAGGCCCGGGTGGGCGATCCAGTGGGCGGAGTGCACCCCCTCCGGCAGATAGCCGCGGCCCAGCTTGTGCTCGCCCTGCGCGCCCGCCTCGACGCGCGGCAGGCCCAGCTCCAGCGCCAGTTCGATCGCGCGGTAGTAGCAGAGCTCGAAATGCAGGAAGGGCCGGTCGATCAGCGTGCCCCACTGGCGGCCATACAGGGCGTCGCGGCCGATGAAGTTCAGCGCGCCGGCCACCGGGGCGCCGTCGTCGAAGGCCATGATCAGCGCCGCCCGGTCGGCCATGGTCTCGCCGATGCGCGCGAAGAAGTCGCGGGTCAGGTAGGGGCGCCCCCACTTGCGGCCGCCGGTGTCCATGTAAAAAGCGAAAAAAGCGTCCCAGTGATCTGACTTGACGTCATTTCCGGTGAGAACCCGAATCTCGAGACCGGCCTGCGCGTCGCGGCGCTCCCGCCGGATCGACTTGCGTCGCCCCGAGGACAGCGCCGCCAGAAACCCGTCAAAGTCCCCATAGCCTCGATCCCGCCAGACGAACTGGAGGTCTTGGCGCTTCAGCAGGCCCGCGTCGCCCAGCCAGTCCCATTCGTCGCCGGTCGGGAAGGTGACGTGGAGCGACGAGACGCCCAGCCGTTCGGCGAGGCCGACGGCGGATTGGAGAAGACCCGCACGGACGCGGTCGACGTCCTCGCCGGGGGCGGTCAGCAGGCGCGGCCCGGTCACGGGCGTGAACGGGACCGCGGAGAGCAGCTTGGGATAGTAGTCGCCGCCGGCGCGCTGGAAGGCGTCGGCCCAGGCGTGGTCGAAGACGTACTCGCCCTGCGAGTGTCCCTTCAGCCAAAGCGGCAGGGCGCCGATCAGCCGCCCGTCGTCCTCCAGCGTCAGATGCCGGCCGGCCCAGCCCTGTCGCGGCACAGCGCTGCCGGACGCCTCGCAGGCGTGCAGGAAGTCGAACGACACGAACGGGTCGCCCGTCGGCGCGGCCAGGGAATCCCAGGCCTCGCGGCCGACGTCGGCGACCGTCTGATGGACGCGGGCGGTGAGGCTCACCGCACCTCGACGATTGCGTCGATCTCGACGGCGAAGTTCAGCGGCAGACGATAGACGCCGACGGCCGAGCGGGCGTGGCGCCCCTTGTCGCCGAACACCTCGACCATCAGGTCCGAGCAGCCGTTGATCACCGCCGGAATGGCCGAAAAGTCGGGACCGGCCTGAACGAAGCCGCCCAGCTTCACGACGCGTTCGACGCGTTCCAGATCGCCGTCCAGCGCCGCCGACAGCTGGGCCAGCAGATTGACGCCGCACATGCGCGCCGCCTCATGCGCGCGCTCCGGCGTCACGTCGACGCCGACGGTGCCCAGAACGCCGCCGGCGGCGTCGTTCGACAGCTGGCCGGAGATGTGGACCAGGTTCCCGCTGCGGACCCAGGGCACGTAGTTGGCCACGGCCTTGGCGGGTTCGGGCAGGACGATGCCGAGATCGGACAGGCGGGCGGCGACGGACATGCGGGGCTCCGGGATTGCTTCGGCCGCTGTTTAGCGAGGCGCGCGCGCCGCGTCACGGCCCTTAAGGGAACGCTCACCGCACTGTGTGAGGGTGCCGCGCATGGACATGCACGTGAACCCCGTCGAGGCGTCGCTGCACGCCGTCATCGCCCGCATGAGCGCGGCCGACCGCGCCCGCGTGGACGCCGCCGTCGAGCCGGCGGCCAGGCGCGCCGCCGCCGTGGCGACCCACTGGAACTTCGACCTGCCCGCGCAGGAGGTCGACGCCGTCCTCGGTGAAGGCGCCGGCGACGACGCGCGGCGCGGCCTGATCGCGATCTGGACGCTCGGCGTCATGGAGCGCGCCCGCGCCGCCGGCATGCCGCCGGCGGTGATGGAGCTCTACCCTTACTGGATCGAGCAGACGGCGCAGTTCCTGGAGGGGGGCCGGGGCGCCTATGACCGCGACTTCTGGGCCAAGGACGTGCGTTTCGCCCTAGCCCTGTCCGTGCCGGGGGCGAAGACGCAGATCATCGACCTGTCCTCGCCGATGGGCCCGGGCGAGAGCGTGCGGCACGCGCTGTCCGGGCGCGGCGTCGGCCCGCTGATCAACTACGTCCGCCACGGCGCCAACCGGCCCTGGCTGCAGGTGCACACCGAGAGCCGCCACCTCGAGGACTTCACCGAGGAGGGCTGGAACTGCGCGTGGGCCACGGCGGCCGAGATCTGCAAGACCCGCCCCGAGCTGGCCGGGATGATCGGATCGAGCTGGTTCTACGATCCGCCGCTGGAGACGATCAGCCCGCGTCTGGCCCATCTTCGGCTGAACCCGCTGAAGGGCGGGGCCTGGATGGTCCATCAGGGGCCGGGAGACGTTCACACCCAGCGCGCCGCCGCCAGTCCGGGCAGTCGTCGGGCCATGATCGAAAGCGGGGAGTACACCGCCCGCAGCTGGCTTGTCGCATGGCCGCGCAAGGCGCTGATCCGCTGGGCCGACGGCCGTACGGCCTACGCCGCCAGCCGCCTCCAGCCCTCGGCCACCGGCACGATGGCCAGGCCGGCCGCCTTCGCCGAGAGGATCAGCCGCTCGAGATCGCGCGCGGTGCAGCCGTAGGGTGTGGGGGCGTCGGACACGTCGTGGCCATAGGCGATAAGCCAGCCGTCCCGGGCCGCGGCCTCGGCGCACAGGGCGTCGAGGTCGTAGCCCGGCAGGCGCCGGCTCTCCAGGCCGATGGCCTTCAGCGCGTTGCGGTCCTCGCTCCCGGCGTTGACGCCGTTGCGCACGCCGCGGCCCAGGGCGAAACGCAGATCGATGATGGGCTTGGCGCCCGGCGCCACGTCGCCGAACGGATAGGCGAAGGTCTCCATGACGTGTCCGTCCAGTCGGTCGGACACCCACAGCGCGTTGCGCGCCAGGCTGCGGCCCAGCGCCGCCGGCGTCAGCGTCAGCGTCGAGACGTGCTCATAGGTGTGGCAGCCGACCTCGTGCCCGGCGAAGAACAGTTCCCGCATCTGGTCGGCCGTGAACTGGGGCAGACCGAGGTTCTCGCCTCGCTCCAGCCCGCCGCAGACGTAGTAGGTGGCGAACACCCCGTGCTGGGCCAGCACCGGCCCGGCCTCGGTCCAGGCGGTTTCGGGGAAGTCGTCGAAGCTGAGGCTGAGCATGCCGCCGGGCGCGCGCACCTGGACCGGGCGGCGGTCCAGCCAGCGCCCGGCGCGACGGCGCATCTTGTCGACGAAGGCCTGCATGCCGGGAAAACTAGGGCAGGGGGCTTAAGACCGGGTTGAGCGCCCCTTCAGCGCGCGGCCCGCCACGACCGCGGCCGGACCGAACTTCGCGCGCAGGGCGTCGACGGCGGTTTCGGTCTTCAGGGTGCGCGTGGCCTCCGTCTCGAACAGTCCGGGCGGCGCGTCGACGGCGTCCTCCACGTCGGCCATGCCGATGCCGATCAGGCGGTAGGGGATGCCCAGTTCCGGCCCCAGCAGCCGCCGACCCTCGGCGAACAGGGCGCGTGCGGTCTGCACCGGTTCCGGCGGCGTGGTTCGCCGGGTGACGATCCTGAAGTCCGTCCGCCGCAGCTTCAGCACGATGGATTTTCCGGCCACGCCGTCGCGCCGGGCCTTGGACGCCAGCTTCTCGCACAGGGGCCACAGTTCGGCCTCCAGCGCCTCGCGGTCGGTCAGGTCATGGTTGAACGTGGTCTCCGCGCTCATGCCCTTGCGATCCCGCTCAGGGTTGACGGCGCGCGCGTCCTTTCCGTGCGCGAGCTCGTGGAGGCGCAGGCCCCACTCTCCATAGCGCTGCGCCAGATCGCGCAGATCGGCCGCCGCCAGATCTCCCACCGTGGCGAAGCCGTCGCTGCGCAGCGTCCGGGCGAACACCGGCCCGACGCCGGGCAGGATGGTCACCGGCCGGGGCGCCAGCGTCGCCGCAGCCTCCGAGCCGAGAACCGTGAAGCCGCGCGGCTTGTCCATCTCCGACGCGACCTTGGCGAGGAAGCGGTTGGGGGCGAGGCCGATGGAGACGGTCAGTCCGGTTTCCTCCTCGATGTCCTTCTGCAACCGGACTAGCTGGAGGACCGGCGGACCGCCGTTGAGCCGTTCGGTGCCCTTCAGGTCCATCCACGCCTCGTCCAGCGACAGGGTCTGCACCAGCGGCGTCAGGGCCCGCACCTTGTCGAAGATGCGCCGGCTTTCGACGACGTACTTGTCGAAGTTCGGCTTGACCACGACGGCGTCGGGGCACGCCTTCAGCGCCTTGAACATCGGCATGGCGGAACCGACCCCGTAAAGCCGCGCGACGTAGCACGCGGTCGACACCACGCCCCGCACGCCGCCGCCGACGATCACGGGTTTGTCGCGCAGTTCCGGACGGTCGCGCTTCTCGACCGAGGCGTAGAAGGCGTCGCAGTCCAGATGGGCGATGGCGTGGCCGGTCAACTCAGGGTGGTTCAGGATCCGCACGGAGCCGCACGCGTCGCAGGTCCGTCGCGCCGCCGCCGCGGTGCTCAGACAGTCACGGCAGATGCTGACGGGATCGCCCACGGAAAGGACTCGGAAAGGTCGCGCTTACCCCAACTTAAGACCGATGGGGCAGGGTTGCATCCGAACCCGGCGGAAATCGCCCGCGCCCGTGCGGACGCATGCCGATGTCAGGCGCCCATGACCAAAACCGTCCTCATCGTCGAGGATAACGAGCTGAACATGAAGCTTTTTCATGATCTGCTCGATTCGCAGGGCTTCCGCACCCTGCAGACGCGCGACGGTCTTTCGGCGCTGGCGATCGCGCGCGAGCACCGTCCGGACCTGATCCTGATGGACATCCAGCTGCCCGAGATTTCCGGTCTGGAGGTCACCAAGTGGCTGAAGGACGACCCTGAGCTGTCGCACATCCCCGTGATCGCCGTGACGGCCTTCGCCATGAAGGGCGACGAGGAGCGCATCCGCCAGGGTGGGTGCGAGGCCTATATTTCGAAGCCGATCTCCGTCCTGCATTTCCTCGAAGTCGTCCGGCGCCATCTGGGCGTCGTGGCGGCCTGAGGGGGCGTCGATGACCGCGCGGATCCTCGTCGTCGACGACGTCGAACCCAACGTCCGTCTGCTCGAGGCGAAGCTGACGCTGGAGTATTACGAGGTGCTGACGGCGACCGACGGCCCGACGGCGCTGGAGATCGCCGCGCGCGAGAAACCGGACCTGATCCTGCTGGACGTCATGATGCCCGGCATGGACGGCTTCGAGACCTGCCGCCGGCTGAAGGCCATCCCCGACCTGCGCCACGTGCCGGTCGTTCTGGTCACCGCGCTGGACGGCCGGGAGGACCGCATGCGCGGGCTGGACGCCGGCGCCGACGACTTCGTCACCAAGCCGATCGACGACCTGATCCTGATGGCCCGCGTGCGCTCGCTGACGCGGCTGAAGGCCATCGTCGACGAGCTGCACGACCGCGAGGAGAGCAGCCGCCGTCTGGGCGTCGACGCCGACGCCGCCGGACGCCTGCGGGCCACGGGCGGACGGGTTCTGATCGTCGACGATTCCGAGCGTCAGGCCGCGAAGATCCTGGAGCGTCTGTCCGAGGAGCACCGTCCGACCGTCGAGGTCGATCCCGTCGTGGCGCTGGACGCGGCGAAGGGCGGACTGGACCTGATGATCGTCAATCTGGCGGCGGCGGAGTTCGACGGCCTGCGCCTGATCGCCCAGGCCCGCTCGACCGAGGCGGCGCGACGTACCCCGATCCTGGCGGTGGTGGATCCCATCGATCGGCCCCGCATGGTCAAGGCGCTGGAGCTGGGGGCCAACGACATCCTGATGCGCCCCGTCGACGTGGAAGAGCTGCAGGCCCGCGCCCGCACGCTGATCCGGCGCAAACGCTACGCGGACTTCCTGCGTCAGAAGCTGGACTACAGCCTCGAGATGGCCGTCACCGACGCCCTGACCGGGCTGCACAACCGCCGCTACATGGCGGGTCAGCTGCAGGCGCTGGTGGGTCGTGCCGCGCAGGGCGGGGAGACGGTGTCGATCCTCGTGCTCGACATCGATCACTTCAAATCCGTCAATGACGGCTTCGGCCACGACGCGGGCGACGAGGTGCTGCGCGAGTTCGCGGTGCGGCTGGCCACGAACGTCCGCGCAGTCGACCTGCCGTGCCGCATGGGGGGCGAGGAGTTCGTGGTCGTCATGCCGGGGGCGCCCATGGAGGCGGCCCTTCGCGTGGCCGAGCGGATCCGGCGGGACGTGGCGGACGTGCCGTTCCGCGTGCTGGACGGCGAGGCGGCGCTGGACGTCACCGTCTCTATCGGCGTCGCCACGGTCGCGGGGCCCGACGACACGCCGGAGGCGCTGCTGAAACGGGCCGACGACGGCGTGTATGAGGCCAAGGCCCGGGGCCGGGATCAGGTGGTCGCACGCGCGGCCTGAGGCGGCGTGAGGTCAGGCGTCGCCGAGGCCTCCGGTCAGGGCCTGCTGCAGATCTTCGACGGTGAACGGCTTCACCAGGGTCGCGTCCGCGCCGAGGCCCTTCGCCATCTGCAGGATCGCGTCCGAACTCAGGCGTCCGCCGCCGCTGATGGCCACGAGGCGTGCGGGGCGGTCCGCGCCCAGCTCCATGATGAAGTTGAGGCCGTCCTTGTCCGGCATCAGGATGTCGGTGACCGCGGCGACAGGCTTCTCTCGGCGCACCAGCGCCAGCGCCTCGTCCACCGTGCCGGCGGGCAGGGGCTGATAGCCGAGCGAGGACAGCGTCCCCACCAAGTGCTCCAGCATGATGGGGTCGTCTTCCAGCACGCAGACCTTGGGCTTCATCCTTCGAATCCATGGGTTGGGTTGACGGCGACGCCGCCGAACCGCCGCCGCGGTTCGCGGGCCGACGGTTTCGGGGCTTCAGCGGTTTCGACGAAGCAACGGCAGGCCGAAAAGCAGCGGGAGGAGAAACACGAAGGCCCGGCCGCCGCTGGCCCACCAGATCAGCGCCGACAGGCCGACCGCCGCCAGCACGACCAGAAGGTTGGGCGGCAGCCGCATCAGCCGCCGCGCAGCTCGCGCTCCACGTCGTCGGCCCGGTCGCCCACCTTCTGCACCGCCGCCCGCAGACCTTCCTCGGTCACGCCGAACTTTTTGGCCCAGTCGCGCACCTCGTAGTCTTCGCTCAGGCTGATGCGCTGGCGGTCGCCGCCGCCTCGGTTTGTCTTGTCGTCGCTCATGACGGGTCTCCTTTCCGCCGAGCAACCGGCACGGGCGACGTCCGGTTCCTGTGTCGATTTCCGTCAAACCGGACGGAGGGGGAGCACGACGGAAACCCGGGCCGGGCCCCGGGCGTTATGGGCGCCGTTCAGCGCGGCCGTTCGGGAGAGCCATGGAAGACGCGAACGACATTCTGGAGGGTCTGCCGCCGGGCGTGCGCGAGGCGGTCACCTCACACTGCGAACCCTTCGAACTGCGCGCAGGCCAGATCCTGCGCGAACAGGGCGACACCCTGGCCTGGTCGCATCTGCCCTATCGGGGCGTGCTGGCCGCCCTGACCGTGCTGCACGACGGGCGCACCGTCGAGACGGGCCTGATCGGGCGCGAGGGAGCGACCCCGACCTATCTCGAATCCGGGCCGCGCGCCTCCCGCCGCCGCCTGCTGGCCCTCACGGACGTCGAGGGCTGCCAGATCCGCGTCGAGGTCCTGCATGCGCTGGCCATGGAGCACGCGGAACTCAGGGAAGCCTTCGATTCCTACGGGGCCGTCATCGCGAAGGTCGGGGCGGAGAGTCTGGCGTGCATCGCCCATCATGGCGCCGCCGCCCGGCTCGCGAGGCTGTTGCTCCGCCTGCAGGACCGCACCGGCTCCACCCAGCTGTTCCTGACGCAGCAGCAACTGGCCGACCTGCTGGCCGTCCAGCGCACCTCGGTCAACGAGGCGGCGCAGGCGCTGCAGGCGCTGGAAGCCATCCGGTATTCGCGCGGCCGGATCCTGATACGGGACCGGGAGCAGCTCGAGCGGGCGGCGTGCGAGTGCTACTCGGGGCCTCCGCGTCGCCCGGACGCCGACCATGAAAAACGCCCGGCCATCGCTGACCGGGCGTCCAGAAATCAGTGAGGCGGAAAGCCTTACTTGATCTTGCCTTCCTTGAACTCGACGTGCTTGCGCACGACGGGGTCGTACTTCTTGACGACCATCTTCTCGGTCATGGTCCGGGCGTTCTTCTTGGTGACGTAGAAGAAGCCGGTGTCGGCGGTCGAGTTGAGGCGGATCTTGATGGAGGCGGGCTTGGCCATCGGGAATTACCTTTTCGACGGCGAAAGCCGCTGGAAACGAGAGGCGCGGAACATACTCAGGCGCGGCCGGAAGTCAACGCCGCCGGAAGGGCGTGCTAGCGTGGCCGCATGAACGCCCTGATCGCCCTCGTCCCCGCCGCCGTCCTCGCCCTGTCCGCGTGTGCCACGACGCCTGCGGCGGCCCCGCAGGAGGCGTTCTTCGCCGCCCTGACCGACCTGTGCGGCCAGACCTTCCACGGCCGCGTCGTCGCCGACGACACGAACGACCCGGGCTTCGCCGGCAAGCCGCTGGTGATGCACGTCAGGGACTGCTCGCCGACCGAAATCCGCATTCCCTTTCACGTCGGCGAGGACCATTCGCGCACATGGGTGATCACGCGGACGCGTTCCGGCCTGAGACTGAAGCATGACCACCGCCATCACGACGGCACGCCCGACGTCCTGACCTGGTACGGGGGCGGCACGGCGGCGCCCGGCACGGCGGAGCGGCAGGAGTTCCCCGTCGACGCCGAATCGATCGCCCTGTTCACCCGCGAAGGCCGGGCGGTGTCCAACACCAACGTCTGGGCGATCGAGGTAAGACCGGGACGGGAATACGTCTATGAGCTGTCCCGGCCCGGCGGGCGGTTGTTCCGCGTGGCCTTCGACCTCAGCCGACCGGTCGCCACGCCCTGACCGGCCGCACGGTCGCGCAAGCCGGCGAGCCGTCCTTGCCGCGGCCAGGCAGACCGACCTCCAGCACGGCGCCGGCGCGCGCCCGATCCAGCAGGTCCCGGGGGATGTCGTGGACGTCGATCTTGGCGCGACGCGACCACTCCGACGCGTGGTCGCCGGCCGACGTCCCGATGCGCAGGTAGACGAACCGCCTCTCCTTGCCTTCGCGGCGCACGAAGGGACCGGTGATCCGCCCGTCGTCGTGCAGGGTGATCGGGACGTCGAAGCTCAGCGGCGCCTCGGCGGCGGTGACCGGTTCGAAGGGCATGTCGTCCTTCTGCAGGCTGTAGCGGACTCCCGGAACCGGGTCGTCGATCGTCAGCCTGACGCGGATTTCGGTCACCGGAAGGCCCGCAGCCTCTCGCGCACGGACTCGAGCCCGGGAAGCACGCGCGCGATCTCGGCGGCGTTCTTCCTCCACTTGTCGGGGCGGGGCGGCTCCAGCGTGTGGCGCGAGTCGGGCAGGGGGCCGCCGGTGCGCCGCGTCAGCGCTTCGTCCACCTCAAGGCCGGCGAAATCCGCGATGGCGGCGATCACCCCCGCCGGATCGGCGACGAAGTCGGCGTAGCGCACGACGTGACGCCGGTCGGCGGGCAGGGCCTCCAGATCGTCCATGATGGTGGTGTTCGTGACGGCCCACTGGTGCGCGGCGATCTCTTCGACCGGCCTGCCCTTAAGTCCCTGCCAGCCGGGCGGCAGAAGCAGGGACCAGGGGCCGTCCCAGCCCTGCAACTGCGGATAGGTGATCCAGCCCCCGGAGCGCCATGCGTCGATGATGCTGGAAACGTTCTCCTCGGGCTCGCGCCACAGGAAGACCCAGAGGGCGTCAGGGAACGCCTTGTCGAAGAAGGGAATGCGCAGGGCGTTCTTGGGCGTCTTCTCCAGCCAACGGACGGAGGGCTGATTGGCGTAGGGCGCCTCGGCCCCGTCGCGCAGCTTCTCGGCCACCCGGTCGTGCATGGCCAGCGCGATCTGCGGATCGAAATGGGCGGCCGTCAGGCGGTTTGAGTCCACGCCCGGCGCGCCGGGCCGAAGGCGTGGAAAGCCTTCCGCCAGCCAGTGCGCCTCGCCGCCCACCGTGTACAGCTGCGGGGTCACCGCCAGGGTCTCGAAAAGGGCGGTGGAGCCCGAGCGCGGGGCGGCGACGATGAAGATCGGCCGGTCGTATTCCGGCACGGTGCGGACGGACGAGGGACGTGGGCCGGCCTGCGTCGGCCCCTGACCCGGAACGGCGGCCGGCGCCTGGCCCCGCGCCCCGTCGTTGACGGCGTAGGCGGCGACGCGGGCGCCGGCCACGCGCGCGGCGGGCATCTGGTTGGAGCCCACGCGCAGTTCGTCTCCCAGTCCGTTCACCTGCTGCAGGAAGGCGTCGATCCGCTTTCTGTAGTGGGGGACGCCCCGGTCCTCGTCGGCGAAGAGGGACCACAGCTGTCGCCAGTCCTGACGGAAGCCCCAGGCCGCGCGTTCGAAGGCGCGCAGTTGCGCCTCGCCCTCTGCGCCCGGCTTCGCCGACACCGTCTCGGACACCAGGTCGCCCAGCAGCTGGTCGATCTCCGACGGCGGCATGACGCGATGGACGTTGAAGCGCTCGAACGCCAGAGGGGCCTTCCCGCCTGGCCTGTAGGGCACCGGCATGACCGGCGCGCGCCCCGCCGCCGCGGCGTCCGCCATGTCCCAGAAGCGGGCGTTGCCGGTGGTGTCGGCGACCAGGTGGATGCGCTCGACGTCCGAGCCGTTCTCGACCTTGTGCGTGCGCCAGTTGTCGAAGATCCAGGACTCGCCCGCGGCCATGTGGACCACGTCGTCGTGGCAGAAGAATTTCACCTGCGGCGTCGTGACGATCGGGATGTGCAGCCGGACGCGGTGGAACCAGTGATAGTTGATGTCGGTGTGCGTCGGCACGGTCGATCCGGGGCCCAGTTTCATCAGGCGCGAACGGCTCCAGACGACGCCGAAGTGGCTCAGCACCTGCTGCAGATAGGGCGCCGCCATCAGATGCGGCGTGGGCGCCATGGCCCCGGCGACATCGTCGTTCTCGGTCCCGCCGACGGTGATCAGGCGCAGGGCGCTGTTCCCCGGGATCCGGTTGGGATGAGGCGCCCAGGCCTCGGCCGGAAAGGCCAGCACCTCGGCCTTCAGCCGCTCCACGTCGAAGGTGAAGGGCAGCTTGATGAAGGGAGCCTTGAGCTTCATGCCGAACGGATACCGGCCGCGTCCGACACGGTCAAAGACGTTCGATGAGGTGCCGGCCCCTCACCTGTCTGACGAAGGGCAGGCCTTCGGCGCGCCCCTCCAGCGCCGCGCCCAGCACGAAGCGGGTGATCGCCGCAAGATCGCGCGACAGAGCGTCGTCGGCCCTCAGCCAGGCGACGTCCTCCAGCTCGTCCGCCGCGGGGCGCGGGCGGTCGTCCATCAGGGCCGAGGCGTCGGCGCGAAAGAAGCGGGCGTCGAAGCGGCGGCTGCGCCCCGGCGGCGTGATGGCCCGCGCGACGTAGGTCATGGCGGCGATGTCGGGCAGGGCGCCTCCCGCCCGAAACTCCCGCCAGGGGCCGGCCACCGCGGCCGAGGGCGCAGGTCGGGCCAGACGCAGCCCCGTCTCCTCGAACGTCTCGCGCACGGCGGCCAGCATGAGCGCCCGCGCGCGGTAGGCGCCGACCTCCGCCGTCAGCCGGGCCCGCGTCTCGCCGGTCGGATCGGTCGCGGAGGCGGCGCGGCCATCGGCCCGGTCGACCCGACCGCCGGGAAACACCCACTTGCCGGCCATGAAGACGTGGCCGGCGGCGCGGCGCCCCATCAGCACCTCCGTCCGGTCGCCGGTCCCGCGCGTCAGGATCAGGGTCGCGGCGTCGCGGGGGCGCATTCCCCCGCCCGTGTGCGGCGCGTCCTTCAGGTCCTGCGTGGCGTCGAAGGGCTGCGTCACCGCCGCTTGCCCTTGCGCACGCCCTTCAGCCCGCCCGACGGCTTGCCGCCCCGGGGTTTCGGCCCGCCGGGGCGTCCCTTGCCGCGTTGGGGCGGACCGTCGCCGCCGCGGCCGCGCATGCCCAGTCTGGGCGCCGGCGCATTGGGGTCGCGCGGATCCGGGTCCGACAGCATTTCGAACAGAAGGCCGCCGGTCACCGGCGTCGCCTCGACCAGCTTGACCTCGACCGACCGCCCCAGCGTCCACCGCACCCCCGTGCGCCCGCCGACCAGGGCGTGAGTTCGGTCGTCGTGGGTGAAATACTCGCCGCCGAGCGAGGACACGGGGACGAGGCCGTCGGCCCCCGTTTCCTCCAGGCGCACGAACAGGCCGAAGCGCGTCACGCCGGTGATCCGCCCCCGGAAGGTCGCCCCCACCCGGTCCTGCAGGAAAGCCGCGACGTAGCGGTCCATGGCGTCGCGCTCCGCGGCCATCGACCGGCGCTCGGTCGTCGTCACCTGTTCGGCGATCGAGGACAGCTCCGCGATCTCGCGGTCCGTGAGCCCGTCCTTTCCGAAGCCCAGAGCGCGGATCAGGCCGCGGTGCACGATCAGGTCGGAATAGCGCCGGATCGGCGAGGTGAAGTGGGCGTAGCGGTCCAGGTTCAGTCCGAAGTGGCCGACGTTCTCGGGGCTGTAGATCGCCTGCATCTGGGTGCGCAGCACCACCTCGTTGACGACCTCGGCGTGCGGCCCGTCGCGCGTCTGGTCCAGCAGCTTGTTGAACCGTTTCGTCGTGGCGGGTTCGCCCCTGGTCCAAGGGATGCCGAGCGTCTGCAGGAAGTCGGCCAGGTTGAACAGCTTCTCCTGACTGGGCGCGTCGTGGACGCGATAGATCAGCGGCGTCTTCTTCTGCTCCAGCGTCTCGGCGGCGCAGACGTTGGCCTGGACCATCATCTCCTCGATCAGCCGATGCGCCTCCAGCGACACCCGGGCCTCGATCGAGGCAATCCCGCCGTCGGGAGCCATGCGGATGCGGCGTTCCTGACTTTCGATCTGAAGCGGGCTGCGCTTCAGCCGGCCTTTCAGCATGCAGCGGTAGGCGTTCCAGAGGGGATACAGGATCGCCTCCATGATCGGCCCGGTGACGTCGTCCGGCCGGCCGTCGATCGCCGCCTGCGCCTGTTCATAAGACAGCTTGGCGTGCGACCTCATCAGTCCACGAACGAACTTGTGGCCAATCTTCCGCCCGGTCTCGTCGAACACCATGCGCACGGCCATGCAGGCACGGTTCTCACCGGCCTTCAGGCTGCACAGGCCGTTGGACAGCACCTCCGGCAGCATGGGCTCCACGCGGTCGGGGAAGTAGGTGCTGTTGCCCTTCTCCCGCGCCTCGCGGTCCAGCGCCGAGCCGGGGCGGACGTAGGCGGCGACGTCGGCGATGGCGACCCACACGACCCAGCCGTTGGGGTTCTTCGGATCCTCGTCGCGGTGGGCATAGACGGCGTCGTCGTGGTCGCGCGCGTCCACCGGATCGATGGTGATCAGCGGCAGCTCGCGCAGGTCCTCGCGCCCCTTCAGCGACGGCAGCTCCTGATCTTCGGCCTCGCGCTCGACGGCTTCGGAAAAACCCATGGGCACGTTGTGGGCGGCGATGGCGATCAGGCTGGCGGCGCGCGGGTCGTCCTCGCGTCCGATGGTTTCGAGGATCTTGCCGCGCTTCGGACCGTAGCGATGCTCGCCCTTTTCCACGGCCGCGACGACCAGATCGCCGTCCTTCAGCCCCTCGGCCAGCAGAGGCGGGATGATCAGCACGTCCCTGGACCGGCGGTCGACCGGTTCGACGCGGACCTCGCGGTTCGACTTCCGGACCACGCCCAGCACCTTGTTGGCCCCGGAATCCAGCCGCTTGATCAGCCGCGCCTCCCAGCCGTCGACGGCCTTGGAGAACCGCACCAGCAGCCGGTCGCCCATGCCTGGGGCCGGGCCGGTCTTGCCGCCGCGGTCAGGCATCAGAAGGGCGCGCGGCGCGTCCTCGGACGCCTCGACCAGCCGCACGTACATCTCGCCGTCCACGTCGCGCTCGACCACGTCGGCGACGCCGACCGGAGGCAGGTCTCCTGCCGGCGAGAAACCCTTGCGCCCGCGTTTGCCCAAGGCGCCGTCGGCCTCCAGCTCGCGGATCATCTCGCGCAGGGCGCGGCGCTCGCCGCCCTTCAGGCCGAAATGGCGCGCGATGTCTGTCTTTTCGGCCGATCCCGCGTCGCGCAGGAAGGCCAGGAGGGTCTCCTTGTCCGGAAGTCCGGCGGCGGGGCGTTTCGGGGGTCTGCTCATCGTCCCGACATAACGCGCTTCGGGCGCGCCCGTCGTCAGATTCGAGTGGATTGCCGCGGCTCCGTCTTGCGGGCACGATGAAGATCCGTCTCCGGAGCCCGTACATGTCCCTCGCCGCCCTCGCCCTGACCGCCGCCCTGCTGGCGCCGCAGGATCCCGTCAGCCACCAGCAGGCCGTGACCTGCACCGGCGTGTTCATCGGCGTCGCCGTGATGGCCGGCGCGGCGCAGGAAGAGTCTCCGTCCGCCGAAAACGAAGAGCTGCTGGCGACCGCCGGCAAGCTGGCGCAGGCCGCCGACGCCGATCGCGTCGCCGCCGCCGGTCGCGAGGGCATCGCCCTGGAGGCCAGCGGTCAGGCGGTCAACGCCTGGCTGGAGGCCGCAGTCGCCGACGGCAGTCTCGACGCGATCCAGCGCGAACTGGAGCCCTGCCTGACGCGCTACGCCTCCGCACTGTGAAGCCGGGGAGGGCGCCGGGCGTCTGACCCACGACGCTTGACCCCGCGAGGACGCGCGCCCAGCTTCGCGCGCGTTCGTTCACGGGAGTCGCTCACGTCATGCCCACCGCCGCCCCGACCGTCAGCGCGCCGTCCGGCTCGCTGCTGGACCTCATCGGCGCCACGCCCATGGTCGAGGCGACGCGGTTGGACACGGGCAGGTGTCGCCTGCTGCTGAAGCTCGAGTCGCAGAACCCGGGCGGCTCGATCAAGGACCGGATCGCGCTGTCGATGATCGCGGCGGCTGAACGCGAGGGGTTCCTGAAGCCCGGCGGGACCATCGTCGAGGCCACCGCCGGCAACACGGGTCTGGCCCTGACGCTGGTGGGGCAGGCCAAGGGCTACAAGGTGCTGCTGGTCATCCCGGACAAGATGTCGAAGGAAAAGATCCAGCACCTGCGCGCCATGGGCGCCGACGTGCGCCTGACCCGCTCCGACGTCCCGCACGGACATCCGGAATACTACACCGACATGGCGGAACGGCTGGCCCAGCAGATCCCCGGCGGCTTCTACGTCAACCAGTTCGCCAACGACGCCAACTCGGCCGCCCATTTCGAGACCACGGGTCCCGAAATCTGGGCCCAGACCGGGGGCGAAGTCGGCGCGCTGGTGGCGGGGATCGGCTCCGGCGGGACCATCACGGGCATCGCACGCTACCTGAAGTCGGTGGGCTCGGACGCCGAGATCATCCTCGCCGATCCGGTCGGGTCGACCCTCGCGGGCATCGTCAACGACGGCGTGCCGGGGCCGGAGGGCAGCTACACGGTCGAGGGGATCGGCCAGAATTTCGTGCCGGACACGGCGGACGTCACCCTGATCGACAAGGCCTATTCGATCCCGGACGCGGAAGCGATCGCCACGGTGCGCGAGCTGCTGCTGAAGGAAGGCATCCTGGCCGGATCGTCGTCGGGCACGCTGATCGCCGCGGCGCTGCGGTGGTGCCGCGAGCAGACGGAGCCGAAGACCTGCGTCACCTTCGTCTGCGACACCGGCGCGAAGTATCTGTCCAAGGTCTACAACGACGCCTGGCTGGCCGATCAGGGGCTGACCGAGCGGACCCTGCACGGCGACCTCAGCGACCTGATCACGCGCCGGCCGGAGGAGGGCGGCGTGGTCACGGTGGGTCCGGACGACACGCTGGACACCGCCTTCAAGCGCATGCGGGGAGCCGACGTGTCGCAACTCCCGGTGCTGCAGGAGGGCCGTCTGGTCGGCATTCTGGACGAGAGCGACATCGTGCACGTGCTCGACACCGACGAGATCACGCGCAAGGAACGGTTCGCCAAGCCGGTCCGGTCGGCCATGACGCGCGACCTCGACACCGTTCAGGTCAAGGAGCCGCTGGACGCCCTGATCCCCCTGTTCGACCGGGACCGGGTGGCCATCGTGCTGGACGGTGAGCGGTTCGTCGGTCTGATCACCCGCACCGACCTGATCAACCACCTCAGCCTGAACCGCTGATCTCGCAGGTCCAGGCCGGACCGTCGGATCGTGTCGTCAAAGGAGCTGGACTGCGGCGAAAATGTGGTCGACGCTGGCTGTTCCACCCTTGGGACCGCAAATCATGACCCTATCCCGCTTTCTCGTCTGCGCGGCGGCTGCGTCGATCGCCCTGGGCGGCGCGTGGTCGGCCTCAGCCCAGGCGCCCGCGTCGCTGGCCGGCTGCGCCGACGACGTGCGCCAGAACGCCACGCGCGACAGCATCTCCTACCAGTACCGGGGCAAGACCATCCCGGCGCTGATCTACAAGCCGCGCCCCGGCGCCGAAAACGGCGTGGGCATCGTGCTCCTGCACGGCTTCACAGGTCTGGGGGGGCACGGTCCGCTGTTTGATCCGCACGCCATCCAGCTCGCCTCCCGCGGCTACACCGTTCTGATGCCGAGCTATTTCGACGCCCGGCAGTGGCGGCAGCGTTTCGACGGGGACGACGTCAAGGAGTGGTCGCAGGCGTCCGCCGAGGCCGTGAAATTTCTTGCGTCCCAGCCGGGCGTCGATCCCGCGAAGGTGGTTCTGTGGGGCTACTCCCTGGGAGGCTACATCGCGACGGACGGTTCGCTGACCGATTACGGCACCGCAGCGGGCGCCGTCGGCGTTTCCGCCGGAACCGACATCTTCAACAACGCCTCCCGCGGATCGCGGGCCATTCCCGTGCTGTTGATGCACGGCCGGTCGGACCGTTCGGTCAGCGTGCGCTCGATGGAAGCGCTGGCGCGCAATCTCAGCGTCAGGGGCGCCACGGTCGAGACCGAACTGCTGGATCGACAGCAGCATGAGCTGGACGCGCCGACGTGGTGCCACGTGTTCGGCCGGACGCGAGAATTCCTCGAAGTGCACTTCCTGAACCCGCCCGCCTGACAGGCGGGACGGCGTCCTCGACCGGAGGCGGCGTCGCGGCGGGTCGTGGACCTGCCGCCGTCGCACTTGCCAAGTGGGATCGTTGCGGCATCCATGCAGGATGGCCCGCCAGTTTCCGGGAAAGCGCGAGATGACCTTGACCCGCCGCCACTTCGCCGGGGCGCCCCTCGCCGCGTTGATGGGCGGATCGGCATTCGGCCAGGAGATGGCGCCCGGCGTCAGTCTGACCGCTTTCGTCAGCGCGGGTCAGGAGGTGGCCGCCGTCCTGTTCACACCGACCCGGCCGGGTGGCCCCATGCGCGGCGCGGGCGTGGTGCTGCTGAACGGCGGCGGGGGCACGAACAACGATCTGCCGCGCTTCTATCGCGACGCGGTGCGCATGACGGAGCGAGGCTACGTCGTCGTAATGCCGAACTATCTGGGCGCCACGCCCGAGCCGGATCCGCGCAACCGGGTCCGCTGGGTCGACCTGGTGGTGGATTGCGCGACCTGGCTGACGAACGCGCACGGCGTCGGCGCGGGGCGGGTGGCCTTGATGGGCTTCTCCAGGGGCGGCTGGCTGGCGACCGAGACGGCGCTGACGCGCCCGGGTTTCCGCTGCGCCGTCGGCATCGCGTCGGGCGGCGACCTGGCCGTCGAGGCCATCGTCCATCGGCCGCCCGTTCTGCTGATTCATGCCGACGCAGACCCCGTCGTGGCGCCCGCGACGACCCGGGCGTGGCGGCGGCGGATGCGCGACGCCGGAGTGCCGGTCGAAACCTACGTGCTGGACTCCGGGAACCATGTGTTCGAGCCTTCGGAATGGAGCGAGATTTTCGGGCGGGCGGAACGCTTCGCCCGGCCGCACCTCAGCTGACGGAGGCTGCATGAGACGACGCTCGGTACTGGGGGGGCTGGCCGCTCTGGGGGCCGCGCCCGCTCGGGCTCAGGATCCGTTGCTGATCTACGCCGGCCTCACCTTCCGCAGCCACGACAAGGACATCCGCGCGATCCACTACCGACCGCTGGGCAGGGACCGGAAGGCCGCCGTCGTGATGATGCACGGCTCGGGCGGCCGCATCCGCAACGACGGACCGTGGCACGACCTCGCGATGCAGTTCGCAGGCGACGGCTATGAAGTGCTTACGCCCCTCTACACCGACGCCTTCCCCGACGACGGCATTCGTCCGCCGGCGATGATGGAAGCGTGGCGCGACGTGGGCGAGCACGCGATCGACTGGTTCATCGAACGGGGCGTGGATCGCCGTCGCACGGCCATGTTCGGCTATTCGCTGGGATCCTACGTCGCCGTGGACGGCGCCTTGGGAAACAGCCGCGCCGCGGCCGCCATCGGTCTCGCCGGCGGCGTCGACGTCTACACGCCGCGCCCGCCGCGACGTCGTGTCCCGGTGCTGATGATCCGGGCCGAGCACGACACGCACGTCCTGCCGCGCAACACCGACGCGTGGATCGACTTCCTGCGCGACCGGGACGTCTCGGTGCGCGAACACACCGTCAGGGGCGCCGGCCATCTGTTTCTGCCGCACGAATGGGTGGAAATCTTTCAGGTCTCGGCCCAGTTCTACGGCTCGAACATCGGCCGGGAGACCTCATGACCATCCGCAATCGCCAAGGCTTCTCGACCCGCGCCATCCACGCGGGCCAGCGGCCGGACCCGACGACCGGCGCGGTCATGACGCCGATCTACGCCACGTCGACCTATGCCCAGGAAAGCCCGGGCGTGAACAAGGGGTATGAATACGCGCGCGGCAAGAACCCGACGCGCGAGGCGTTCGAGGCCTGCCTGGCGGATCTGGAGGGCGGGACCCACGCGTTCGGCTTCGCCTCGGGGATGGCGGCGACGTCCACGGCGCTGGAGCTGCTGGACGCCGGTTCGCACATCGTCACGGGCGATGACCTGTACGGCGGTTCGTGGCGGCTGTTCGAGCGCGTGCGCCGCCGGTCGGCGGGGCTGGACTTCGCCTACGTCGACATGAGCGATCTCGCGTCCGTGGAGGCGGCGATCACGCCGAAGACGAGGATGATCTGGGCGGAGACGCCCACCAATCCGCTGATGAAGCTGGCGGACGTCGCCGGCCTGTCGAAGATCGCGAAGGCGCATGGCCTGATCCTGATCGTCGACAACACCTTCGCCACGCCGTGGAGCCAGCAGCCGCTGTCGCTGGGGGCCGACGTGGTCATGCATTCAGCGACGAAATACCTGAACGGCCATTCGGACGTCATCGGCGGGGCGCTGGTCACGGCGGACGCCGACCTCGCGGCCCAGCTGAAGTTCTTGCAGAACTCCGTCGGCGGGGTGATGGGGCCGTTCGACGCCTTTCTGGCCAATCGCGGCCTGAAGACGCTGGGCGTGCGCATGAAGGCGCACAACGAGAACGCCCTGGCCGTCGCGCGCTGGCTGGAAGAGCGGAAAGGCGTGGCCCGCGTCGTCTACCCCGGGCTGGTCTCCCACCCGCAGCATGACCTGGCGGCGCGGCAGATGAACGGCCGGTTCGGCGGCATGGTCACCGCCTTCATCGACGGCGACCTGTCGCGCACACGGCAGGTGCTGGAGCGCGTGGAGGTGTTCACGCTGGCGGAGTCGCTGGGCGGCGTCGAAAGCCTGGTCAACCACCCGGCCATCATGACCCACGCCAGCGTCCCGAAGGCTCTGCGCGAGGCTGGAGGCGTCACCGAGAACCTCATCCGCCTGTCGATCGGCGTCGAGGACGTCGAAGACCTGATCGCCGACCTGGACCAGGCGCTGGGCTGAGGCGTCAGCCCGACAAGGCCGTTTGATGCCCGGTCGCCGGCGGGACCTTCTTCTTGCGCACGGGCGCCTTGCGCACGACCGGCGCCGGGGGCAGGGCGGCCCGGCGGGCGCGTTCCTCGTCGATGAAGGGCAGCAGCTCGGACGCCGCCGTCATCTGCGTCATCGATCCGTGCACGATCAGCCGTTCGGCGTTGGCGCGGAGGACGTTGAGGTCGTCGTCGTTCAGGTGAGGCACGCGGTCGCTCAGCGGGGTCATGGGCGGCTCCTTTTCGATGGCGGCCTCAGGGCCGGCGTCCGGACAGACGCCAGCCCCTCAGCTGATTGAAGGCGATCTCGATGTGCACGGCGTCGCCGATCAGGCATGGCGGCAGATCCTGGCCACGCGGCGGCAGGACCGTGACCACGTGCCCGTTCGTCAGGCGCACCCGTCTCAGCCCCAGCGGCAACAGAGCGACGACCTCGCCTTCGAAGGCGATGGGTTCGGGCGTCGTCGCGGGGCCGGGACGGCCGGGATCGACGGGGAGGATGATCTACTCCGCCGCCTTCAGACGACCTGCGGACTCCTTGCCCGAACGGGAGTCGCGTTCGACCTCATACGAGATCTTCTGGTTCTCGTTCAGGGCGCCCAGACCCGAAGTTTCCAGCGCGGAGGCATGGACGAAGACGTCCTTGCCGCCGTCGTCTGGCTGGATGAAGCCGTAGCCCTTGGTGGAATTGTACCATTTCACAGTGCCGGTCGCCATGAGCTGACCTCCGCTAAGCGGTTGGCCGAAGGGAGGATTCCCGGCGGCCCGTCGGGTCTGGGATGGGATCGGCGGAACCTCGGTGCGCGATGCAAAGGGCAGCGTTTCGCAAACGAGATGTCGACTCCCTTCACATGGGCGCCCGAAGGGGTCCAGGCAAGCGGACCGTCAGAAATAGGTCGCCAGACCGACCACGAACCTGCCGTCGTAGATCTCCGTTCCGACCACGGCGGGGCCGTCGGCGTCGGTGTCGTGCCAGCGGGCGTCCAGCTCCAGCCGGTCGGTGACCTGCCATGTGGCGCCGACGTCCCAGCCGACGTAGTCCACGCCCACCTCCTGCTCGCGCTGGCCCACGCCGCCCGACCAGCTCAGGCGCGGCGACTGGTCCCAGCTGGCGCGGGCCTCGTACCAGGTCCAGGCCTCGGTCGATCCGACGCCGTCCGGCGTGTGCTGCAGACGCAGCTTGCCCTCGACCGGTCCGATGGACCGGATCAGGTCGGCGGTGAACTCCCACGCGCCGGCGTCGTCGGTCATGGCCGCGTCGACCAGCCACTTGTGCTCCGCCGACAGGTCGACGTCGAAGCCCCAGACCTGGGGGCGCCACCCGCCGATCAGCGACACCTCGACCTCGGCGCCGTTGGACTTCACGGTTTCCACCGCGGGGCCGAAATAGAAGGCCCCGTCGGCGCTTGCGTATTCGGCCAAGGCCCATACCGAGGGGTCTCCGTCTGACTTCGACACCTGCTTCGACCGATTGTCGGACTGCACGCCCGCGCCGAAGCTCCAGCTGCCCCGCGGCGCCGGATCGGCATCCTGTGCCAGGGCGGGCGCGGCGAGGGCCGAAGCGAGCAGGGCGAGGGCGAGCGGGCGCAGGGTCATGACGGTCCGTGGACGGAGGAAAGGCGCGGCTCTCCTACCGCGGCGCGACGGCGAAATGAAGTCTGGGCTCAGGCGGCGCGCCAGGGCTCGTCGGCGAAGGCGGCGACCGCCGTGCCATACTCGGCCTTCAGGCGCGCGATCAGATCGGCTGTGGGGATCACGTCGTGGATCGCGCCGGAACCGTGGCCCGCGGACCAGACCGTCTTCCACGCCTTCGCCTCTTCGCCCATGTCCAGCTTGTGCTCGGGCAGGGACCTGGGGTCGATGCCGTTGGCGACCAGCGACTTCGTCAGGAAGTTCGCCGGAATGCCCGAAACCGCCGGCGTGTAGGTCACGTCGGTCGATCCCGAGTCGACGATCATCTGCTTGTATTCGCCCTGCGCCGCGCTCTCGGTCGTGGCGATGAACCGGGTGCCCATGTAGGCGAAGTCCGCGCCCAGCGCGCGCGTCGCGGCCACGTCCCGCCCGGTCGAGATGCAGCCCGACAGGATGATCGTGCCGCCGAAGAAGCTTCGAACCTCCTCCACCAGGGCGAAGGGATGGATCACCCCCGCGTGCCCCCCGGCGCCGCCCGCGACCAGGATCAGGCCGTCGACGCCGGCCTCCGCCGCCTTCCGCGCATGGCGGATGTTGGCGATGTCGTGGAACACCACGCCGCCATAGCCGTGCACGGCGTCGACCACGTCCCGCACGGCGCCCAGGCTGGTGATGATCAGCGGCACCTTCTCCTCGACCGACACCATCATGTCGGCCATCAGGCGCGGATTGGTCGGATGCACGATGTGGTTGACGCCGAACGCGGCCGCGCCCGTCTTCCGCCGCGCCTTGATCTCGTGCAGCCATTCCCGATAGCCGTCGGTCGTGCGCTGGTTCAGCGACGGGAAGGTGCCGATGACCCCGGCGTTGCAGCACTCGACCACCAGGTCCGGCCCCGAAACCAGAAACATCGGCGCCGCGATGACCGGCAGCGTCAGTCCGGACCTCAGGCTCTCAGGAATGGCCATGCGCATGCACCCCGTTGCGTTTGAATACGGATAGGACGGCGCCGTCGGGGAAGGCAAACGGCGTCAAGGAATGTGGAAGGTGATCGTGCTGCGCACCGTGAAGGGCCCAGCCGCCGAACCCGACTCGATGGGCATGGCCAGGCGTCCGCGCCTGACGACCCCGACGGCCGCCTCACCCACCCCGGCGCCCCGCGGGGTTTCGGCTTCGGCCCGGCAGTCCTCAAGTCGCCCGTCCGTCCGCACGCGGCAGGCCACAAGCGCGCCGGCATGCACGGGCGACCGCATTCGCAGCAGGGCCGCCGGCAAGTCGTCGGCGACCGGCACGGGGCGTCGCGCCCAGCGCGGCGGGACGTCCAGCAAGCCACCGTTGGCGTCGTAGAGCCCGCCGCCCGGGGGAGGCGCCGGCGGCCCCGGCTCCTCCGGCAGGCGGAAGGTCGCCGTCCACGTCGCCTTGGCGTCCTCGGCAAGACCGTCGACCGTGCGGGGCGACACGCGCGCCGTCGCCGCGCCCGCCAACGCCGCCTCGGCGAAGCCGAAGCCCGGGCGCACGTCTTCCAGAACCTCGCAGTCGACCAGATATCCGGTGCGCGAGACGGTGCACCGCAGGGTCACCGAGCCTTCGACGCCGGCGTCGAGGGCCGGTTCGGGATATTCGAGTCTCGGCTGCCTTCCCCAGGCCGGGTTCGTGATCATCGAGGGGCGCGGCGGAGGCGCGCCCGCCGACTGCGGCACGATCACGGCCACCGGCGGTCGCGTGTCTTCGGACTGCGCGCGCGCCGCACCCGGAACAAGGAGCAGCAGGGCCAGCAAGCCCAGACTTTGGCATTTCCCGCGCAAGCGACTAACTCCACTGACCATCGCGCCTTGATCGCCCGACGAAAGCTTCGCCGCAAGCCATGACCACCGACACCTCCAACCTGTCTCAACTCGGCGCCCATACGCCCATCCCCGCCTCGCCCGAGCAGGCGACGCTGGAGCGCGTGCCCAATCCGCATCCCGACGCGCTGTATCTGGCGCGCTTCACGGCGCCGGAGTTCACCAGCCTGTGCCCCGTCACCGGCCAGCCGGACTTCGCCCACCTGGTCATCGACTACGCGCCGCAGGACTGGCTGGTGGAGTCGAAGTCGCTGAAGCTGTACCTGACCAGCTTCCGCAACCACGGCGCCTTCCACGAGGACTGCACCGTCTCCATCGGCCTGCGGCTGCTTGGGCTGCTTCAGCCGCGCTGGCTGCGCATCGGGGGCTATTGGTATCCCCGGGGCGGGATCCCCATCGACGTGTTCTGGCAATCCGGCGAGCCCCCGAAGGGCCTCTGGCTGCCGGACCCCGGCGTCCCGACCTATCGCGGGCGCGGCTGAGCCGTTTTTTGGCGTTTGCTCATGACGGGCTCATGAATCGTGGCAGCGGGTCTGCTGACGTCCCGGCATGACCGACGCGCGCCGTCCCCCTCTCGAAAACCTCGGCCGTCGGTGGCTCGCCCGTACCCAGGACTGGGCCGATCGCGATCGCTGGCGGGCCGCGGGGTTCGAGCTCGTCTGGTTCGGGCTGAAGCAGGGTTGGGCCTGCCTGTTCGGCGGCCTGCTCCTCGGGCTGGTCCTGACCACGCATCTGCTGTGGCCCGACGACGCACCCGTCGCCCGCTACGACTTCCTCGTCTTCGGCGCGCTCGCCATCCAGGCCGGCATGCTCGCCTTCAGGCTGGAGACGTGGGCCGAGGCGCGGGTGATCTTCCTTTTCCATCTCGCAGGCACGGTGATGGAGCTTTTCAAGACCGCCCACGGCAGCTGGATCTATCCCGAACCCAGCCTGCTGAGGGTCGGCGACGTGCCGCTGTTCTCGGGGTTCATGTACGCGGCGGTGGGGTCGTACATCGCGCGGGTCCAGCGCATCTTCCACATTCGGGTGCGCCGCTTTCCGCCGCTGTGGAGCCTGTGGCTGCTGGCCGCCGCGATCTATGTGAACTTCTTCGCCCATCACTGGCTGCCGGACGTGCGGATCGCCCTGTTCGCCGCCAGCGCCCTGATGTTCGCCGCGGGCAGCTTCAGCTTCGTCGCCGATCGCGCGCGCCGCCGCATGCCCTTGCTGGCGGGCTATGGCCTGGTCGCGCTGTTCATCTGGTTCGCCGAGAACCTGGCCACCTTCGCCCGCGCCTGGACCTATCCGGATCAGGACGCGGTCTGGCGCATGGTGTCCCTGCAGAAATTCGGCAGCTGGTACCTGCTGATGCTGGTGAGCGTGGCTTTGGTCGCCATCGTCCGCCGGCCCCAGCGCGAGGCCTAGAGCAGGCGCGCCATGCCGATCGATCGGGGCGCGGTGGGCCTGAAGCCGTACTGTTCATAGAGTTTCCAGGCCTCGCCGTCGGCGATCAGACTGACGTAGCACCCCGGGGCCGCCAGCTCGGCGAGACGGCTCATCAGCGCGGCCATGATCGCCTTGCCCAGCCCCTTGCCCTGATGCGCGGGATCGACCGCGACGTCGACGATCTGGGCGAACAGGCCGCCGTCGCCGATTGCGCGTCCCATGCCGATTGCACGGCCGTCGTGCCGCACGACGACCCCGACGAGGGTGTTCGGCAGGCCGCGACCGGCGTTCTCCGCCGCCATCGGCGTCATGCCGGCGTCCGTACGAAGCCGCACGTGCTCGTCGACGGCCGGCGTCTCATAAGCCAGATCGTAGCCGGCGGGCAGGGTCATGGCAGACGCTCCACCTTGTCGCCGACCCGGGGCCGGGGGCGCTCCAGCAAGGGTTCCGCGGCCGTCCCCATGTGGATGAAGCCGGCGACCGTCTCATCGTCGCGCAGGCCCATCAGGGCCCGGGCGCGGGGGTCGTAGGCATACCAGTCCGTGATCCAGCTGGTCGCATATCCGTGGGCGTTCGCCGCGTGCTCCAGGTTCATGCAGACCACGCCCGCCGACAGCTGCTGCTCCCACAGCGGAACCTTGGGACTGTCGACAGGCGTCGAGACGACCATCACCGTCACGGGCGGCGCCGCCAGCTTGCGCAGCACGGCGCGGTCCTTGTCGGTCGGCGCGGCGGCCTCGAGTTCCGCCACCCACCGCGCGCGCGTCTGCGGTCCGATCACCACCAGACGCCACGGGAACAGCTTTCCGTGGTCGGGCGAGCGCAGTCCGATTTCCAGAATGGCCTCAAGGTCCGCGTGGGACGGCCCGGGCGCAGCCAGACCCTGCGCCGGGGCGGAGCGGCGGGCGCGCAGGCGTTCGATCAGGGCCGCGTCGCGCGCGGGGTGGGGCAGGGCGGTTCCGAAATCGCTCATGCGCCTCACCTAGTCGCGGCCCGTCCGATCCGCCATACCGCGCGCATGACCGGCCGCGACGACGCCCGCAGCGATCCTCCGTGGGACGACGGCTCCGGGCGGCCGCCGCCCTGGAAGGACCATGGCGAGCGGCTGATCTTCGAAAATCCGTGGATGCGCCTGACGGAACACGCGGCGACGGCGCCCACGGGGGCCGCGGCCGACTACGTGGTCATGCGCCCGACGGCGCTGGCCACCGGCGTCCTGCCGCTGCATGGCGACGGCACCGTGACCCTGGTGGGTCAGCACCGTTTCGTCCTGACGACCTGGTCCTGGGAGATGCCCGAGGGCGGCGCCCGACCCGGCGAGGACCCGCAAGCGGCCGCCGCCCGGGAACTGGCCGAGGAGGCGGGACTGTCGGCCCGCACGTGGCGCGAGGTCCTGCGCATGGACATGTCGAACAGCGTCACGGATGAGCAGGCCGTGGCGTTTCTGGCCTGGGAGCTCGATCCCGTTCCGACCTCGCCGGACCCGACGGAAGCCTTCCGCGTGGTCCGCGTGCCCTTCCTCGATCTGATCGACGCCGTCGCCGCCGGGCAGGTCCGCGACGCCTTCACCGTGGCGACCGCGCTTCGTGCGCACCATATGGCGGTGACCTCGCAATTGCCCGGCTGGCTCTCGCACGTCATGCTGGGCCGCCCGCGTTGATCGTCCCGGAGGACGCCATGGCCCTTCCCGAACTCGCGCCCGTCGCGCCCAGCCTGTGGGCGCGCCTGCGCGACGCCGCCGCCGAGGCCGCCGCGCGGGAACCGGGGCTGGCGTCCCAGATGAACGCCGTCGTGCTGTCCCATGAGGGGCTGGCCGGCGCCCTGAGCTTCCAGATCGCGCGCAAGCTGGGCGATCAGGAGCTGAACGCCATGACCGTGCGCGAGGTCTGCCTGGCCGCCTATGCCGACCGGCCCGATCTGGTCGACGCCGCCGAGGCCGATCTGCGCGCGGTCGAGGAGCGCGATCCAGCCATCCGCTCGCTGCTGCAGCCGTTCCTGTATTTCAAGGGCTTCCAGGCCCTGCAGGCGTGGCGCGTGGCCAACTGGCTGTGGGGGCAGGACCGTACGACGCTGGCCTTCCACATCCAGAGCCGCATGTCCGAGCTGTTTCAGGTCGACGTGCACCCGGCCGCGCGTGTGGGCCGGGGCATCTTCATCGATCACGGCACCGGCGTGGTGATCGGCGAGACGGCGGTGATCGGCGACGACGTCTCTATGCTGCATGCCGTCACACTGGGCGGCACGGGCGCGCAGCGCGGCGACCGGCATCCCAAGATCGGCAAGGGCGTCCTTCTGGGCGCCGGGGCCAAGGTGCTGGGCAACATCACGATCGGCGACTACGCCAAGGTCGCCTCGGGCTCGGTGGTGCTCAAGCCCGTGCCCGCCGGCTGCACCGTGGCCGGGGTGCCCGCCCGCCTGGTCAACTGCCCGACCGAGGCGGCGCCTGCGCGGACCATGGACCACACGCTCGCCGACGTCGTCTACGACTTCGTGATCTGACGGGGTTTCGTTTCGCCGACCCCTTCTCTAGGGTCCGCGCGACATCGCTTCAGACTGGAAGGTCCGCCCGTGAAAGACACCGACATCAAGCGTCTGGAGACGCACCTGAAGCGCACCTTCAACCACGGCGGCATCCAGGTCCGCGCGCGCAAGCAGGCGGATTCGGCCGAGGTCTACGTCGACGACGAGTTCGTGGGCGTGGTCTTCGAGGATGAGGACGGGGACGGCTCGTTCATGTTCGAGATGGCCATCCTCGGCGAGGACCTGCCCAACCCCTGAGGGCTTCAGGGATCAGACGGTCGCGACGCCCAGCGCCCGCATCAGGGCGTCGCGGATCACCGCCTCGGTGAACGGCTTCTGCACCGTCGGTCGGCCGCGCCAGTTCTCCGGCAGGCCGCCCTCTCCGTAACCGGTCGAGAAGACCAGCGGGATGCCCCGCGCCTCCAGCGCCTCGGCCACCGGAAACACAGGCGTGCCCGCGACGTTGACGTCCAGCAGGGCGGCGTCCAGCCCGTCTTCCTGCGCCAGCCGCAGGCCTTCGTCGACCGAGGCCACCGGGCCGACGGGCACGCAGCCCAGATCTTCCA
This sequence comes from Brevundimonas sp., assembly GCF_035935935.1. Lineage (GTDB taxonomy): Bacteria > Pseudomonadota > Alphaproteobacteria > Caulobacterales > Caulobacteraceae > Brevundimonas. Next base: position 32,601 of record NZ_DASYWO010000012.1, on the reverse strand, counting down.
GCATGGTCTCCAGCAGCATGGCCACGAGGGATTCGTCCTCGACCACCAGCACGCGCCGATCCTTCAACGCACTCATTCAGCTTCGCCCCGAATCCACCTGAAACGCCATGACGACCGCAAGTCCGCGGTCGCCGTACTCCATCGTGATCTCGCCGCCGAGATCGTGCCGCACCGAGCGCTCGATCAGGCGGCTGCCGAACCCGCGCCGCCCCGGCGGCGAAGCCGGCGGCCCGCCGGTCTCGCGCCACGTCACCGTCATGCGCGCGTCGGCGTCGACCGTCCAGTCGACCGTCACCCTTCCTTCCGGCAAGCTGAGCGCGCCGTACTTGGCCGCGTTGGTCGCCAGCTCGTGGAACACCATGCCGAGCGAAAGGGCCGCCGACGGCTTAAGCGCGACGACGGGACCGTTCAGCAGTACCCGCTGGCGTCCGTGCGCCTCCGTCTCGTGTTCCAGCACCTCATGCAGATCGGCGCCTTCCCAATGGCTGCGTGTCAGCAGGTCGTGGGTGTGGGACAGGGCGAGGAGGCGCGACTGGAAGCTCTCGGCGAACCGCTCGGGCTCGGCGTGGGACCGGGCGGTCTGCATGGCGATCGACTGCACCGTGGCCAAGGTGTTCTTCACCCGGTGGTTCAGCTCGTCGATCATCAGCCGCTGGCGCCGGTCGGCCAGCACGGCGTCGGTCACGTCGTGCCCCTGCACGAAGACGCCGGCGACCGTGCCGTCGGCGTCGCGCAGGGGCTGGTAGATGAAGTCAAGATAGACGGTTTCCAGCGCGCCGCGCCCGGCGCGCGCCAGCTGAACCGGCACAGCCTGCCCCCGGAACGGCTCGCCCGTCCTCCTGACCTCGTCCAGCAGGTCGACGAACCCCTGATCGCGAATCTCCGGCAGGGCATCCCTGAGGCTCTTGCCGTCCAGATCGTCTCGTCCGACCAGCTCCGCATAGGCTGCGTTGTGCATCTGGAAGACGTGTTCGGGCCCGGTCAGCACCGCGATGAAGCCGGGCGCCTGCAGGAACATGTCCAGCAAGCGGTTCCGCTCGGTCTGAAGCCGCCGGTTGTCCTGCTGCAGGTGCTCTGCGCGCGCCATGATGTCGCCGCTGAGCATGGCCGCCACGGTCGTGCGGTCCTCATCGCCCACGCGCCGGCGCAGACGCTCGATCTCCGTGACGTCCTGGGTGTGCTGCAGGATGTAGACGACGTCGCCCGTCGCATTGCGAACGGGCGTATGGGTGGCGCTCCACCAGCGGTCCTCGACCCGGCGGCTGCCGTCGGCGCTCGCGGTTTCGATCGGGTAGTGGATCAGCGGCAGCAGATCGCGCTCGCCCGTCACCGCCACGTGCTCGAGGGACTCGCGCAGCCGCTCCACGTTGGTTTTGGCGGCCGGGTCCGGCCCGCCGCCGTCGAAGACGTCGAAGATGTATTTGCCCAGCAGGTCGTCGCGCGTGCGGCCGACCGCGTCCAGATAGGCCTGGTTCATGCCGGCATAGCGCATGTCCGGCGTCAGCAGCATATAGGGGTTGGGCGAGGCGTCGAACGCCAGCGCGATGTCGCGCGCAAGGTCGCCGCTCAGCGCCAGATGCTTCAAGATGTCCCCCGCATGCGGGCGTTGAAACGCAGCTTTTTCATCCGGGTTCCGTCGCAGATGAAACTATTTCTGCATTGTCGCCCCGACAGCGGCGGCGCAAGCGTGGCGCCATGTCGCTGCTTGCCCTGACCGTCGCCGCCATGTTCCTCGTTTCGCCTCAGGACCCCGCCCGGCCGAGCGCCCAGACGACGTCCGGCGGGGTCACGGGCGTGCGCGGAGAGGGCGTCGTCGCCTTCAAGGGCATTCCCTACGCCGCGCCGCCGGTCGGCCCTCTCCGCTGGACCCCGCCCCGGCCGCCCGCGGCCTGGGAACATGCGCGCGACGCCTCGTCGTACGGCGCGATCTGCATTCAGCCGCCGGCCAACGGCGACCCCGGCGTCGGTCCCCTGCCGATGAGCGAGGACTGCCTGACGCTGAACGTCTGGGCTCCGGAGGGCGCACGGGATCTGCCCGTCATGGTCTGGCTCCATGGCGGCGGCTACAACAACGGGTCCGGCACGGCGGCCCTGTACGACGGCTCGGCGCTGGCGCGACGCGATGTGGTCGTCGTGACGATCAACTATCGGCTGGGCCGGCTGGGCTTTTTCGATCATCCCGCGCTGGCGGCCGACCGCGCGGCCGATCAGCCTGCCGCCAACTACGGCGTGATGGACCAGATCGCCGCCCTGGAATGGGTCAGGGAAAACGTCGCGGCCTTCGGCGGCGACCCCTCGAACGTCACCATCTTCGGAGAGTCGGCCGGCGGCGTGGCGGTGACGCAGCTCATGATCGCCCCGGGGGCGCGCGGACTGTTTCATCGCGCTGCGATCCAGTCCGGACTGGGGCGTCAGCAGTCGGCCGAACTGGCGCTGGACCGCCCGGGCCGGCCCTCGGCCCAGTCGCTTGGACGGGCCTGGGCGCGCGGGGCGGGGCTGCGCGCGGACGTCGACGCCGAGACGCTTAGGGCGGTTCCGGCAGAGAAGCTTCTGACGCCCATGCCCGCCTTCTACTCCGACAACCTGATCGTCGACGGCCGGGTGCTGACCGAGGACGTCGTCGAGGCCTTCGAGGGGGGACGCCAGGCGCCGGTCCCGCTTCTGATCGGCACGAACAGCGCCGAGTTCTGGTGGATCCGGCCGACCGACGCCGGGGCCTACGGGCGGGTCGACGACGCGTTGACCGAGGCGGAGCACGACGCGTTGCTGGCGGCTTACGGCGGCGGCGAAGCCTACGACCAGCACGTCGTCAGCGACTTCATCTTCAACGAGCCGGTTCGACATCTTGCGCGCCTGCACGCCCGGGCCGGCCACCCGACGTGGCTCTACCGGTTCGACGTGGTGCCCGATTCGAACCCTGAACCGAGCGGTGGCGCGACCCACGCTTCGGAGCGGCCCTATGTGTTCGAGACCCTGCACACGGTCGGACGACCGCTGGGCGATCGGGATCGGCGCGCCTCGGCCGACATGGCCGGCTACTGGACCGATTTTGCGCGCGTCGGCGACCCCAACGGCGGCGGCAGGCCGTCATGGCCCGACGTCCGGGCGGAGGCCGACATGCTGCTGGAGTTCACGAACGGCGGGCCGGTGGCGAAGGCCATCCCCAACCCGGCCCGCCTCGACCTGATCTCGCAGTTCTACGACCGGACGCGCTGACGGGCCCAATAGCGCTGTAGCGCGTCGAACACAGCGGCGGATGTGTCCGAACTGCGGCCCTTGCGGGGCGCATTGAGGGTGTGTCATGTAACCGTTTACACGTTCGGCCGGGGCGGACCTCGACAAGGGGCCGGGATCGGGCCGCGTGCGGGAGAGACGCGTCTTGGGGCCTTCCCCCACATTCGATCACGCGTGCGGAGCGGCGGCGTGAAGCCCGCCAACATCCGCGACGTCGCGCGGCGCGCCGAGGTGTCGGTGGCGTCGGTCTCGCGCGTGCTGAACGGCGCCGGTCCCGTGACCGACGCCACGCGCAAGAAGGTCATGGAGGCGGTCGAGGCGCTGCAGTACGTGCCGCACTCCGGCGCCCGCAGCCTGTCGACAAGCCGGAGCCAGACGGTCGGCGTGATTCTGCCGGACCTCTACGGCGAGTTCTTTTCCGAGCTGATCCGCGGCGTGGACCTGGCCGCGCGGGAGCGCGGGTATCACCTGATCGTCTCCAGCTCCCACGACGAGGCGGGCGCCGCGGCGGCCGCCGTGCGCTCGATGCGGGGACGCGTCGACGGCCTGATCCTGATGTCGCCGCACGCGGAAGTGGGGCAGGCGACGGCGGCGGTGACCGGCGGGTTGCCGGTGGTGCGGCTGAACGACGGCGCGGCCGACGCCGACGGGCCGTCGATCGTCGTCGACAACCGGGGGGGCGCGGTCGCCGCGGTGCAGCATCTGATCTCGCTCGGCCGCAGGCGCATCGCCCACGTGGCCGGTCCGACCGACAACATGGAGGCCGAGGCCCGCCTCGCCGGCTACCTCGAGGCCATGGCCGGCGCCGGTCTGGACGCCCGGGTGGTGGAAGGCGATTTCGACATGGCCTCCGGTCGCCGGGCGGGGCTGGAGCTGGCCCGCGGGGGCGTCGTGGACGCCGTCTTCGCCGGCAACGACATGATGGCGCTCGGCGTCATGCTGGCGCTGCAGGACGCCGGTCGCCGCTGCCCGGAGGACGTCGCCGTCGTCGGCTTCGACGACGTGCCGCTGGCCTCGCTGGTGCGGCCCGCGCTGACGACCCTTCGCATCGACATCGCCGAGATCGGCCGCAGTGCGCTGGTGCGCCTGCTGGCCCAGATCGACGGCCAGCAGGACGCCGGACGTCAGACCGTCCGGCCAGAACTCGTGATCCGCGGCTCCACCTCGGGGCCGGACGCGAAACCACGCGCGGCGAACGAGCGGACGCCGGTCGCGCATCATTCCGCTCAGGGGGACAATCAGGATGTCTAGGATGAACATGCGTTATCTCGGGGCGGCCTCCGCCCTCGCCGTCGCGGTCTCGCTGGGACTGGCCGGCACGGCCTCGGCGCAGGTCGCCACGTCTACCATCCGCGGCTCGATCACCGACGGCGGCGCCGCTGAGGCGGGCGCCTCGGTTGTCGCCCGCGACGTCGCGACAGGCTTCACCTCGCGGGCCACGGCGAACGCCAACGGCGACTACGTGCTGTCAGGCCTGCGGCCGGGCACCTACGAGGTGACCGTCACGACAGCCGACGGCGAAAGCGCCTCGGACGTGGTGTCGATCGGCGTCGGTCAGGTGGGCGATCTGGACCTCGCGGTCGACGGCGTCGCCATCGCCGGGGCCACCCAGGTCGACGACATCGTCGTGGTCGGCCGCCGTCTGGTCGAGGTTCGTACGCCGGAGAACGCCACGAACGTCACCAGCCAGCAGATCGAGGATCTGCCGCAGATCAACCGCAACTTCCTGAACTTCGCGGCTCTCGCTCCCGGCGTCCGCGTTTCCCAGGACGAGACGGAGCAGCAGATCACGGCAGGCGGTCAGCGCGCCGAGTCGGTCAACGCCTTCATCGATGGGGCCAGCCTGAAGTCGAACGTCATCGCCGGCGGCATCATCGGCCAGGACGACAGCCGAGGGAATCCCTTCCCCCAAGCCGGCATCCAGGAGTTCCGCGTCGTCTCCCAGAACTTCAAGGCCGAGTACGAGCAGGCCTCGTCCGCAATCATCACCGCGGTCACCCGTTCGGGCACCAACGAGTTCGAGGGCGAGGTCTTCGGCCTCTACCGCGACGAGAGCATGGTTGAGCGGGGCCGCTTCGCGAACCCGGCGCAGGAAGAGCCCGATCTGAGCATCGAGCAGTGGGGCGTGGCCGTCGGCGGGCCGATCATCCGCGACCGGCTGCACTTCTTCGCCACCTATGAGCGCAAGGAGGAAAATCGGGCCAACACCGTCGCCCTGACTCGGACCGATCCGCGGTTCGTCGCCCAGTTCGGGCCGTTCCTCGGCGACTTCGCCGCGCCGTTCCAGGAAGACCTGTTCTTCGGCAAGTTGAGCTGGCAGCCGAGCGAGGGTCATCGCGTCGACTGGAGCGTCACTTATCGCGACGAGTCGGAACTGCGCGACTTCGGCGGCATCGACTCCTTCGAGCGCGCCAACGACCTGCGTCAGGACACGCTGGCCAGCAACCTGCGCTGGCAGTGGGAAGGCGACGGATTCCTCAACGAGATGGCCGTCGACTACCGCGACTATCACTACAACCCGGGCGCCGCGAACTTCACCGACCGGGGCGAGAACTATCGTCTGTTCGAGAACGACACGAGCCCTGCGCCGGGCTTCCAGCCGGACTACTTCGGGGGCACGGCGATCTTCAACCGCGGCGGCCGGGATTCGACGCAGGACATCTCCGACAGCGGCTTCACCTTCCGCAACGATCTGACCTTCGACCAAGTCGAGCTCAATGGCTTCCACACCATCAAGCTCGGCGGCAAGGTCGCGATGCAGAACTACGAGGTTCTGAAGCAGTTCGGCCGGAATCCGCTGTTCTACTTCGACGTGGACGGACGCCCGGAGCTCAGCGGTTCGGCCACCGTGCCGTACCGCGTCGAACTGGGTCGCTCGTTCCCGAACGTCGATCTCGATAACACCGTCATCGGCCTCTACATCCAGGACGACTGGCAGATCACTGACCAGCTCGAGATCAACCTCGGGCTGCGCTGGGACTACGAGACCAACGCCAACAACAAGGACTATGTGACCCCGGCATCGGTGGTCGCAGGTCTCGATCAGTGGATCGCCTCGACGGACGGCGGCAAGCCCGCCGGCTACGCGCCGAGCTGGTTCAACCGCGACGACTACATCTCGACCGGCGACAACCGCGACCCGTTCGCGGGCGCCTTCCAGCCCCGCATCGGCTTCTCCTACGACGTGTTCGGAGACCGCTCGACGGTCATCTTCGGGGGCGCCGGGCGCTACTACGACCGGATCAACTTCAACTTCTCGTACGACGAGATCGTGAAGCCGCTGGACATCCGCCAGAACGCCTTCTTCTCCACCACGGGACGGCCCGCCGGGCAGGACCGCGACCCCGGTCCGGGCGTCGATCTGCCGGGTGAAGCCGGGGATCCCATCCTGTGGCAGGCGTCTTACGGGACGGCCGGCGGGCTCGATCCGGTGTTTGCCACCATTCCGGGCAAGGGCGAAGCCTTCCTGCTGGCGAACGACTGGGAGCCGCCGGTCACCGACCAGGTCAACTTCGGCGTGCGCCAGCGCTTCGGCGACTGGCAGTCGGAGTTCACGCTGGCCTACGGCAAGACCAAAAACGAGTTCACGTGGCAGTACCTGAACCGCTGCCGCGAGCCCACCTACGGCAACGACGGCGACGGCTACGGCGACAACGGCGGATTCTGCTCGCCGGGGGCCGCCAACCCGTACCGCTCTTACCTGGTGTCGGACCACAACAAGGAGCGCGAGTTCACCGCCCTCTACGTCAAGCTGGACAAGCCCTACACGGCCGACTCCGGCTGGGGCCTGAACATCGCCTACACGTGGTCGGAGTCGCTGCAGAACGGCGGCAACGACAACTTCTGCTTTGACTGCTTCAGCGTCGAAAGCTCGCCGACCCGCCGTTCGGCGAACGACGAAGAGCACCGCATCGTCGCCAACGGCACCGTCGATCTGCCGTGGGACCTGCAGCTGTCGGGCATCCTCACGCTCGGCTCGGGCACCCCGTTCAACGTCTTCGACGGAACCGGCTCCAGGTTCTATTTCCGCCCGTACGCGGGTGATCCGGAGAAGTACTCGTTCATCGTTCCGAACGCCTTCGCCTACCGGAACCTGGACCTGCGCCTGACCAAGGACTTCAGCCTCTGGAACGGGTCGGAGATGTCGGTCTTCGTCGACGCCATCAACGTCTTCAACTTCGACAACTACACCAACTTCGACGGCGGCACCGGCTCGGCCACGTCGCCGAATCCGAACTTCGGTCGTCCTTCCGCGGTCCTGTTCCCGACCCGGACCTTCCAGATCGGAGCCCGCTACAAGTTCTGATCCGCCTTGCCTGCCGGGCCGCCGCGACGCCCAAATCGTCGCGGCGGCCTGTTTTCTTTTGTGTTCCCAAGCGTCGCGTAAGAGGATTTGCCCATGGACCGTCGTCAGCTTCTTCTGTCCGTGGGTGCCGCCGCCGCGCTGGCGGGGTCAGGCTGCTCGACCCTGTCGCTGCCGGGCATGACGGGCGGCGTCGATCCCGAGCTGACCGATCTGCAGCACCGCACCTTCCGCTGGTTCGCCGAGACCCAGAACCGTCAGAACGGCTTGACGCCGGACCGCTGGCCGACGCCGTCGTTCGCCTCGGTCGCAGCCGTGGGCTTCGCCCTGACCTGCTGGCCGATCGGCGTCGAGCGCGGCTGGATGAGCCGGGAGGAGGCGCGTCAGCGCACCCTGGCCACCATCCGCTTCTTCCACGACGCGCCGCAGGGGCCCGCCGCCACGGGCATGACGGGGCACAAGGGCTTCTTCTACCATTTCCTGGACATGAAGACCGGCCATCGGTTCGGAACGACCGAGCTGTCGACCGTCGACACCACCCTGCTGCTGGGCGGCATGCTCTACGCCAAGCAGTGGTTCGACGCCGACCACCCGGAAGAGACCGAGATCCGGACCAAGGTGCAGGCCATCTACGACCGCGTGGAGTGGGACTGGGTCGAGGTCCGGCCGCGCCGGATCTCCATGGGCTGGCATCCGGAGACGGGCTTCATCCCGGCGGACTGGCACGTCTACAACGAGGGCATGCTGGTGCTGCTGCTGGCGATCGGCAGCGACACCCATCCCGTGTCGGCCGACGTGTGGACCGAGTGGTGCTCGGTCTACGACCGCAGCTTCAACGCCGAATGGGGCCCGAAGCACCTGCAGTTCGCGCCGCTTTTCGGGCACCAGTACAGTCACATGTACGTCGACTTCCGCGGCATCCACGACGCTTGGATGGGCGGCGTGCAGGCCGAGATTCCCGGCTTCGACTACTTCCAGAACAGCGTCCGCGCCGTCGCGGCGCAAAAGGACTATGCCGTCCGCAATCCGAAGGGCTGGGTCGGATACTCGGATGAAATCTGGGGCCTGACGGCGTGCGACGGACCGGGCGACTTCAAACAGGTCGTCGACGGGCGCGAGCGCGAATTCTTCAGCTATTCCGCGCGCGGCCCGGGCGAGCGCGACGACGGGACGCTGGCCCCGACGGCAGCGTTGGGGAGCTATCCGTTCGCGCCCGCGGACGTGACCGCCTGCTTCAAGGCGCTGAAGTCGCGCTATGGCGCCGGGATCTGGACGCAGTACGGCTTCCTCGACAGCTTCAACCCCACGCTCACGCAGCGCGACGGGCCGTTGCTGCATGGGTCTCTGGTCCCGGGCGTGGGCTGGGTCGACGGCGACTATCTGGGCATCGATCAGGGGCCGATCGTCATCCAGATCGAGAACGGCCGCAGCGACGCCGTCTGGAAACGGATGCGCTCGGAGCCCAACCTGATCCGCGGCCTGAAGCGCGCCGGCTTCACCGGCGGCTGGCTGGACCGGGCGTGAACCCGACGCGGCCAGACCGTCGCGCCGCCCTGGCCATGATGGCCGGCGCCTCGGTCGCGGCCTGCGCGCCGCGCGGGTCCGGCACGCGCCTGACCTTCTGGGCCATGGGCAACGAGGCGACCAACGTGCCGCAGCTGCTGCCCCGGTTCGAGGCCCAGAACCCGGGCGTCACGGTCGACGTGCAGGCCCTGCCGTGGACCGCCGCGCACCAGAAGCTGCTGACCGCCTATGCCGGGTCGTCGCTGCCGGATCTCAGCCAGGTCGGAAACACCTGGGTGTCGGAAATGGCCGCCATCGGCGCCATCAGCGAGCTGCCCGCGGCCGCCTCGGACCTGCTGACCGACCAGTTCCCGGCGGTGCTGGACACCAACCGGGTGAACGGGCGTCTGGTCGGCGTGCCCTGGTACGTCGACACGCGCCTGCTGTTCGTGCGCACCGACCTGCTGGCCGAGGCGGGCTATGAGGCCGTGCCGACGACGTGGGCCGATTGGAAGGCGTCCATGCACGCCATCAAGCGCCGGGTCGGCCCGGACCGCTATGCCATCCTGTTGCCCCTGAACGAGTTCGAGCAGCTGCTGACGCTGGGGCTGCAGGGCGACGAGCCGCTGCTGCGCGACGAGGACACGCGCGGCAATTTCTCCAGCGCGTCGTTCGTCGCCGCGCTGGCCTTCTACAAGAGCCTGTTCGACGAGGGGCTGGCTCCGGTCGCGTCGTCGACCCAGATCTCCAACGTCTGGACGGAGTTCGACCGCGGCTGGTTCAGCTTCCACTTCTCCGGTCCCTGGACGATCGGCGAGTTCCGCGACCGCCTCTCCCCGACCACGCGCTGGAACACCGCCGGCGTGCCGGGTCCGCGCGGCCCGGGCGCCTCGGCCCCGGGCGGGTCCTCGCTGGTGGTCTACCGGTCGTCGCCGCATCAGGAGGCGGCGTGGAAACTGGTCCGCTTCCTCATGGATCCGTCCAATCAGGTCGAGTTCAACCGCATCACCGGCGACCTGCCCAGTCGCCCCAGCGCCTGGGCCGATCCCGCCGTGGTCGCCGACCCCGCCATCGCCGCCTTCAAGGGGCAGCTGGAGCGGGCGAGGCCGGTGCCCAAGGCGCCGGAGTGGGAGCGGATCGTCACGGAAATGCAGATCGTGGCGGAGCGCATGGTCCGCGGCGAGTTCACACCGGAGACCGCCGCGACGGAGATCGATCGCCGCGCCGACCGGCTTCTGGCCAAGCGCCGCTGGATGCGCGAGCAGGGCAGGGCGTGACCGGCCTCAGCGCGGCGCGCTGACGAAGTCGAGCACCTCTGCGGAGACCGTGTTCCAGTTCTGCCGGGCAACCACCACCGCCGCCGCTCCGGTCTGCCGCGGCAGCGCCAGACGTCGGTCGACGATGGCCGACAGCGTGCTCGCCAGCGCTTCCGCGTCGTAGGCGTCGAGTGGAATCAGCAGGTCCTGCACGTCCGAGATCACCGGAATCGGGTTCGAGATCACCGGACGATCGCTGCACAGGTATTCGATCAGTTTGGACGGGTAGGCGTGGTCCGAGCCGGCCGACCGCGGATCGCGCAGATGGACCAGGGCGTCGGCACGGCGCTGGGCCGCCACGACTTCGGCGTTGTCCACACGGCCGTGGAACCGGATGCGGGGGTCGCGGGCCGCGGCCTCCTGGACCAGATGCGTCATCGGACCATAGCCGTAGACATGCAGTTCGAACGCGCGCGCGCCCATCTTGCCGGCCGCGTCGATCAGGACTTGCGTGCCGTTGTCGGCGTTCAGCGTGCCCGACCAGACGAAGACCGGCCTGTCCGACGCCGTCGCGGGCCGGGGCGGGGAAGGGCGAAGCGCAGGGTCGACCCCCACGCGCACCTTCAGGCATGGCGGCGACGGAAGGCGGCCGGCGCGGACGAAGGCGTCGTTCAGCACGATCCAGCCGTTCATCAGATGCGCCAGCAGGAAGCCGATGCCGAAGTAGGCGTGAATGGCCAGCCTGCCGGCCAGCGACCTGCCGTTCAGATCGTTGAGATGGCTGTCATAGATGAAGGCGAACACCCGCTTGCCGAGAAGCCGGCTGACCGCGAGCGCGATCATGGTGATCGGCCCGTACCCCGTCGTCAGCACCGCCGCATCGCGGGGGGCGACGCGAATAAGGGTCGGAATCAGGCCGGCATAGGTCGTCGACAGGAAGCGGATGTCGCCGATTCGTCCCTCCCGTCCGCCGTCGCCCCTCTTGCTGACGTTGACGACCGTGACCGGGGTCCGAGCCGAGCAGCCAAGGACGAAACCGCGTTCGAACTTCTGGCTGGAGGACGTGATCCGGCCGTCGGCCAGAACCTCGCGGGTCAGCGACCGCGACACGATGACGAGAGGCCGGACGCCCGCCGTCTCCGGCCGCGGCGCCGCGTCGTCAGACATGGGTGGACGCCTGCTGGACCACACGGCCACCTTCCAGTCGCAACACCACGTCGCAGTTCTCGAGCGTCGACAGCCGGTGGGCGATGATCAGGATGGTCAGGTCGCGGTCCAGACGCTCGATGGCGCTCATGACGGCGACCTCGGTCTCGGTGTCGAGCGCGCTGGTGGCCTCGTCGAAGACGAGAACCCGGGCCTGCTTGTACAGGGCGCGGGCGATGCCGATCCGCTGGCGCTGGCCGCCGGACAGCTGAATGCCGCGCTCGCCCACGCGCGTGTCGTAACCCTTGGGCAGGGCCGCGATGACGTCGGACAGTTCGGCCTGCTCGGCGGCGTGACGCACCCGCGTCAGGTCGATCCGGTCCTTGCTGACGCCAAAGGCGATGTTCTCCGCCACGCTGGCGTCGGACAGGAAGATGGCCTGCGGCACGTGGGCGATGTTCTTCTGCCACGCGGCGCGGTTGGCGTCGGTCAGGGCGACGCCGTCGACGAGAATGCGGCCTTCCGTCGGCTCCAGCAGGCCGAGGACGAGGTCCATCAGGGTCGACTTGCCGCTGCCCGTCTTGCCGCTGATGCCGACGCGCGCGCCGCGAGGAATTTCGAGGGTCACGCCGGAAAGCGCCGCCTTGCGACCCGTCTCATAGGCATAGCCGACGCCGTCCAGGGAGATGACCGACCGGAACGGCAGCGGCGAGACTTCGGTCGACGCGACGTCCGCTCCGGCCGAGGTCGCACGCAGGAGGTCGACGACGTCGAACAGGTTCTGGCGATTGCCCACGGTCTGCGCCCAGCCGAGATAGATCTGCTGCACCATGGGGAGGAGCTTCTGCCCGCCCAGCGCCAGCGCGCCGAGAATCGGCAGCGCTCCGCCGAGGCCCCCGGGGCGGCCGACGACCGTCACCGCGACCAGCGCGATCAGCACCATCCCGGCGCCCTCGACGATGAAGCGCGGCGCGTTGGCATAGAGGGCGATGCGCGAGCGGGCGTCGCGGAAGCGGGCTTCGCACTGCTCATAGGCGCCGACGAAGACGGGGTGTGAACGGTCGATCAGGACGTCGCGGATTCCGCCGAGACCTTCCTGCATGATGCGCACCCTCTGGTCCTGCGCCGCCGCCACTGCGCCGGCCGCGTGATCAAGTCCGCGCCGGGTGAGGAAGGACGTCGCGACGTAGAGCACCACGAAGCCGCCGCCGGCCACCAGGGCGGCCCACGGGTCCATCGCCACCAGTCCGCCGATCAGGAAGACCGAGATGACCAGCGCCACGAGGGCCGAAATGGCGGGCATCAGGACCTGGTTCGTGACCATCTCGATCTTGGTCAGAGAGGCGATGATCTCGCTGGTGTTGCTCCGCGTGTGATAGATGTAGGGCTGCGTCAGCGTGCCGCCGTAGATGTTCACGGCCAGCTCATAGGCCACACCGTAGACGAAGCGCTGATACGCCCACAGCAGCGTCAGACGCATCAGGCTGGCCGCCAGCACGGCGAACGCGAAAAGGCCGGTGACCGCCCACAGGATCTGCGACGGCGTGCGCGCGCCCACCAAGTCCAGGCCGGGTCGGATGGCGGTGACGAGCGGCGAGCCGTCGGGCGAGGCGAGCACGGACAGGAAGGGCAGCAGCGCCCCGATCGTGAAGAGCTCCGCCACGGCGCCGGCCAGCATCAGGGCCAGCAGCGGCAGAACGGCCCTGCGCCGAGCGGGCGACAGACTGGCGTACAGCACCTTCAGCGCGTCCGGAATCGAGCGCGACGGCGTCGACCGGTGTTCGAGGTTCGCTTCGGGTGAGGTCACGGTCAGCCTGTGAGGGTCGCGGGAATGAGGCGCGTCGCGGGCGGGCGGGATCGCCGGAGCCGAGCGTCCCGTTAGCCCAAACCGTCGGCGCCCGACAGAACGGCCGTGCGCGAAACCTGTTTTGATTGGCGCCGCGCGGGCGGGTGATGCCTCAAGGACACGCCCGGGCCCGTTCCGCGTCGACACGACGAAGACAGGGTCCTAGGGTGCGTCGGCCTTGATGCCTGAATGACGAAGACTTTTCGTCGGCTCGGGGCGAAGCGGAGAGGACCAGGATGACCGCCGTCGAGGCCACCATCGCCGCCGAGCCGCGCCGCGCCGCCGCGCGACCGGCGAACCGCTCGCACGCGGCCTGGGGTTTCGTGGCGCCGGCCCTGATCGCGATCGGCCTCTTCTTCGCCGTTCCGGTGATCGCGGCGCTGCTGCTCAGCCTGACCGATTTTGACATCTACGCCCTGGCGGACCTGCGCAACCTGCGCTTCGTCGGCCTCGACAACTACGCGAACCTGTTCGGCAATCCGCTGTTCTGGGGCGCCATGAAGAACACCGGCTTGTTCGCCCTCATCGGCGTGCCGGCCTCGGTGGGAGCTTCGCTGGCGGCGGCCCTGCTGCTGAACGCCCGCATCGTGCGCTGGCGGCCGATGTGGCGCGTCGCCTTCTTCGCCCCCTACGTCACCACCCTGGTCGCCACCGCCGTGCTGTGGAACTACCTGCTGCACACGCGCTACGGCGTGCTGAACTGGGCCCTGTCGGGCCTCGGCATCCCGCCCGTCGACTGGCTGGGCAGCCCCGCCACGTCGATCCCGGCGATCCTGATCTTCGTCGTGTGGAAGACCTTCGGCTACAACATGCTGATCTTCCTCGCCGTGTTGCAGACGGTTCCGGACGAGCTGCATGAGGCCGCGCGCATCGACGGGGCCGGAGCCTGGACCCGCTTCCGCCACGTGACCCTGCCGGCCATCGCGCCGACGCTGCTGCTGGTGTCCATCATCTCGGTCGCAGGCTTCTTCCAGCTGTTCGCCGAGCCCTACGTCATGACCCAGGGCGGCCCCGCCCAGTCGACCGTGACGGTGCTCTACTTCATGTACGAAGAGGGCTTCAAATGGTGGAACCTCGGCTCCGCCTCGGCCGTCGCCTTCGTCCTGTTCCTCTGCATCCTGGCCGTGACCCTGATCCAGCTGGCGGTGGCCAGGCGCGTGGGGGCCTACGAGTGACCCGCCGCTGGACCCCAAAGGCCGTGCTTGCCAACCTCGCCGTCGCGGCGCTGGTGGCGATCGTGCTGTTTCCGCTGGTCTGGATGGTGTCGGTCAGCTTCATGAGCCAGGGCGAGGCCGCGACCTTCCCGCCGCCAATGATCCCGGCCCGGCCGACGCTGGAGCACTATCGCGACCTGTTCGTGACGCAGGGCATGGGCCGCTACATGCTGAACAGCCTGATCCTGGCGACGCTGGCCACCGTGCTGGCCCTGCTGTTCACCGTGCCCGCCGGCTATGCCTTCGCCAAGCTGCGGTTCGCGGGCCGGGACCGCCTGTTCCAGCTGCTGGTCGCCGCCCTGGTCGTGCCGGCCCAGATCGGCACCCTGCCGCTGTTCCTGATGCTGAAGTCCATGGGTCTGGTGAACACCTACGCCGGCGCGCTCGTGCCCTGGCTGGCGTCCATCTTCGGCCTGTTCCTGGTGCGCCAGTACGCGCTGAGCATCCCGGACGAGATGCTGGAGGCCGCGCGCGTCGACGGGGCGTCGGAGGGCCAGATCTTCCGCCGTGTGGTGCTGCCGACGCTGCAGCCGATCGTCGTGACCCTCGGCCTGTTCGTCTTCCTGGGCAGCTGGAACGACTTCCTGTGGCCGCTGATCGTGCTGACCGACCAGTCCAACTACACCCTGCCGGTGGCCCTGGCCGCCATGTCGCGTGAGCATGTGATGGACGCCGAGATGATGATGGCCGGCGCCGTCGTCACCGTGGCCCCGGTGCTGATCCTCTTCCTCGCCCTTCAGCGCTACTACATCCGCGGCATGCTCGCGGGCAGCGTGAAGGGCTGACCCACCGCGGAGCTGAATCCATGCGCGTCCTCCCCGGCGTCGTCGCTGCCCTGTTGATCGCCACGCCCGCCGCCGCACAGGAGACGCGCATCCTCGACGCCTTCGAGGAGCTGTCCCCGTGGACGGCCGACGCCTCCACCGACGTGTCTTCCGTCGTCGCCCCGGTCGACGGCCGGGTCGGGCGCGCGATGCGGCTGACCTACGACTTCAACGGCCGCTCGGGCTATGCCTTCGCCGCGCGCGCCGTCGATCTGGACGTGCCGGAAAATTTCGAGATCAGCTTCTGGGCGCGCGGCGACATGCGTCCCAACACGCTGGAGATCAAGTTCGCCGACGCCTCGGGCCGCAACGTCCACTGGCGCCGCATCGAGAACTTCGTCGCCCCGTCGGAGTGGACCCGCTTCACCATCAAGAAGCGCCAGATAACCTGGGCTTGGGGCCCCGACCCGGACCGCACCTTCCGCGGCGCCGAGCGGATCGAATTCGTGGTCACGGCGGGGCAGGGCGGCAAGGGCACGCTCGAGGTCGACCAGCTCGAGATCCGCGAGCTTCCGCCCGAACCGGGCGTTCCGCCGCGGCCGGTGGCCGAGGCCAGCAGCGTCGACGGGCTGAACGTCGCCGCGCGCGCCGTCGACGACGACCCCGGCACGTTTTGGCGATCCCGCCCCGGCGACGGCCAGTTCCTGACGCTGGATCTCGGATACGAACGCGAGTTCGGGGGTCTGACCCTGCGTTGGGCGGATCGGCTCGCGGCTGGCGACTACGCCGTCATGGCCTCTTCGGACGGAAGGGAGTGGCGGGAACTGGCGCGGGTGACGGACGGCGACGGCGGGACCGACTGGCTGCGCACGCCTGAGGCCTCGGCGCGCTGGCTGCGCCTGGAACTGCGCGAGCCCGTCGAGCGCAGCGGCGTCTTCGATCAATCCCAGGCCGAAAATCGCCCGGCGCTGGCAGCGAATGCCTATGCCCTGTCGTCCGTGGAGATCGAGCCGCTGGCGTTCGGCGAGACGCCGACGAAGTTCGTCATGGCGGTGGCGGAAGAGAACCTGCGCGGCCTGTATCCGCGCGGCTTCGTGGGCGAGCAGCCCTACTGGACGCTGGTGGGGGTCGACGGCGGCGGCGAGAGCGGCCTGATGGGCGAGGACGGCGCCGTCGAGCTGCGCCGCGCCGGGCCCTCGATCGAACCCTTCGTGGTCGACAACGGCCGGCTGATCACCTGGGCCGACGTCAATCTGCGGCAGTCGTTGCGGGACGACGATCTGCCGATCCCCACCGTCACCTGGACGTCGGACGACTGGACGCTGGCGATCACCAGCTTCGCCGAAGGCACGCCGGACTCGGCCGCTCTGTGGGGCCGATACGACCTGACCAACACCTCGTCGCGCCCACGCACCCTCACGTTGGCGCTGGCGGCGCGCCCGTATCAGGTCAACGGACCTGTGCAGTTTCTCGCCATTCCCGGCGGCGTCGGCCCGATCGAACAGTTCGACTGGAATGGCGCGACGCTGGTCCTGAACGACGACGTGCGGGTGTCGGCCCTGGTCATGCCGAGCGCCGTCACGGCCGCGACCTTTCAGGCCGGCGCCGATCCGCAGGCCCTGATCGCCGACGCCTCCGCGCGCCGCGCGCCGGGCGACCGGCTGGTGGAATCCGACGCCTCCGGTCTGATGGCCGGCGCCCTGCTGTACGACGTCACGCTGCAGCCCGGTGAGACCCGCACCTTCGGCTTTCTCGCGCGGCTTGCGGGGCCGACGCCCGACCTTCAGCCGACCGCCTCGGTGGAAGCCATACTCGATCGGGCGGAGGCCGTCGTCGCGGGCGAGTGGCGCGCGAAGGTGGACCGCTTCGACCTGATCCTGCCGCCGCAAGCCCAGCGCATCGAGGACGTGGCCAAGTCCTCGCTGGCGCACATCCTGATGTCCCGTCAGGGGCCGATCATCCAGCCAGGCACGCGCAGTTACAACCGGTCGTGGATCCGCGACGGCGCCATGATGGCCGAGGGTCTGAACCGGCTGGGTCATGCCGACGTCTCCGCGGCATATCTCGACTGGTACGCGCCCTTCGTGTTCGAGGACGGCAAGGTGCCCTGCTGCGTCGACGCCCGCGGCTCGGATCCGGTGCCGGAGAACGACAGCCATGGGGAGTTCATCTTCCTGGCCGCCGAAAACTACCGCCACACGCGTGACCTGCCCGCCCTGCGCCGGGTGTGGCCGCAGGTGCAGAAGGCGGTCGCCTACATGGACGGCCTGCGCGCCTCGACGCGCACGCCGGATTTCGAGGCGGCCGACAAGCGTCACCTGTTCGGCCTGCTGCCGCCGACAATCAGCCATGAGGGCTATTCCGACGACCCCGCCTATTCCTACTGGGACGATTTCTGGGGTCTGGTCGGCTACCGCGACGCGGCCTTCATCGCCGAGGCGCTGGGCGAAACCGAAGCCGCCGCCCGCATCAGGGCGGCCGGGGCGGAGTTCAATTCCGACGTCATGGCGTCAATCGAGGGAACGGCGCGCTTCCACGGCATTGACTGGATCGCCGGCGCCGCCGACCGGGGCGACTTCGACGCCACGTCGACGACCATCGGCCTGTCGCCGGGCGGCCTGATCGACGAGCTGCCGCACGCGCTGCTCCAGAGCACCTTCGACAAGTGGTGGGAGAACTTCACGGCGCGGCAGGAGAACCGCATGACGTGGCGCGACTACACGCCCTACGAACTGCGCAACGTGGGCGCCCTGATCCGCCTGGGCCGCCGCGACGAGGCGCTGCGCGCGCTCGACTTCTACTTCGCCGACATGCGCCCCGCAGCGTGGAACGGCTGGGCCGAGGTGGTGGGTCACCACGAGCGTGAGCCGCGCTTCATCGGCGACATGCCGCACGCCTGGATCAGCTCGGACTACATCCGTTCGGCCATCGAGCTGCTGGTGTACGAGCGGGTGGACGACGGGGTTCTGGTTCTGGCCGCCGGCCTGCCGTTCGACTGGATGGCGTCGGAGACCGGCGTCGGCGTCCGCGACCTGCGAACCGCCCACGGAATGCTGAGCTGGCACCTCAAGCGCGACGACGGCGTCTGGACCCTGACGTTCACCGGCGTCGCCTCTCCCCCCGGCGGGTTCGAGCTGCACTGGCCGGACGATCAGCCGGTCCCCGCCCGCGTGCGAATCGACGGCCGCGCGGCGCAGTGGGAAGGACACGTCCTGAAGGTGCCGGCGGGCGCCGCACAGGTGGAGATGCGCTGAGCGACCCCGGGCGAAGCCGTCGTCAGGCCCGCTCGAACGCCCGACCGTCGGCGTCGAAGAGCTGCACCTTTTCGGCCGGCGCCTTGAGCGTCAGTGACTGACCCTGGGCGGGTCGGGCGGCGCCGTCCAGCTGGGCCGTCAGCGTCTCGCCCTCACCGCCTTCGAGATAGGCATAGGTGGCGTGGCCGAGGGTCTCCACGAATGTGGTCGTCGCCGTCAGGGCGCCGCCGGGGCCTTCGGTCGACAGATGCTCGGGCCGGACGCCGAGCGTCACCTTGTCCCCTGCCCTGGCGGCGCCGGCCTTCACCGACGCCGGCAGGACGGCGCCGGACGCGGTCTTCACGGTCACCTGTCCGCTGCCGGCCTCCAGCACTTCGGCCGGGATGAGGTTCATCTTCGGGCTGCCGATGAACTCGGCGACGAAGCGATTGGCGGGGCGCTCGTAGAGCTCCATCGGCGCGCCGACCTGTTCGATCCTGCCGGCGTTCAGCACCACGATCCGGTCTGCCAGCGTCATGGCCTCCACCTGGTCGTGGGTGACGTAGATCATCGTCGTGCCGAGCCGCTGATGCAGCGACGCGAACTCGTAGCGCATGCGGACCCGCAGGGCGGCGTCCAGGTTCGACAACGGTTCGTCGAACAGGAAGACCTCGGGCTCGCGCACGATGGCGCGTCCGATGGCCACGCGCTGGCGCTGCCCACCCGACAGGGCCTTGGGCTTGCGGTCCAGATAGTCGGTGATGTTCAGCACCTCGGCGGCCGCGTCGACGCGGCGCTTCGCCTCGGCCTTGTCGACCTTCGCCAGAGACAGGGCGAAGCCCATGTTCTCGCGCACCGTCATGTGCGGATAGAGGGCGTAGGACTGGAACACCATGGCGATGCCGCGGTCCGACGGCGACAGTCCGGTCACGTCGCGTCCGCCGATCTCGACCGCGCCGCCGTCCAGCTCTTCCAGTCCGGCGATGGTGCGCAGCAGGGTGGACTTGCCGCAGCCCGAAGGTCCGACGAAGACCACGAATTCCCCGTCGGCGATCTCCAGGTCGACGCCCTTCAGCACCTCGACGGCGCCGAAGCTCTTCCTCACGCCGCTCAGCCTAACGCCCGCCATCTCGTTATCCGCCCACGCCGGTTTCTTGTTTGGCGTCAGCGTAAACGGTTACAGGGCCGGCGCAATCCTCAGGCGCGCTTCGGCTTGCCCTTGAACGGCTTGGCGCCGGGCTTCGCCTGATACGGTTTCGCCTTGCCCGTCCAAGGCTTTTTGTCGCCCTTGGGCTTTTCGACCCACGGCTTCTTGCCGGGAGGCGTCGGATCGTCCTTCGTCCGCTTCACCCACCTCGGCTTGCCGCCGTCCGGCGGCGCGGCTTCCGCCGGCTTCTCGGGCCGCGGCTGCCAAGGTTTCTTCGGCCCGTCGAAGTCGCGGCGCGGCTTGGCAAAGGGCTTGGGCCGTGCGGTCTTCTCGCCCGGCGCCGGAGCCACGGCGTCGCTGATCGACACGTCCTCGTCGCCCGCTTTCGCGATGGCCGCGCGGAACCTGGCCTCGGCGTCCTGCGTGATCTCGAACTTGGTTTCGCGGTCAAAGATCTTGATCGAGCCGACGTCGCGCTTGGTCACGTGGCCGAGGCGGCAAATCAGCGGCAGCAGCCATTTCGGGTCTGCGTTCTTCTCGCGGCCGACGTTGATGCGGAACCAGCTCATGTCGCCGCCCTGGGCGAAGTCGACCGGCTCGCGTTCCCGGCGTCCGCGCTCGCCCTCCATCGTGCGCGCCATTCGCGCGTCGTCCTGGACGTCCTCGGGCGGCGGCAGCTTCTCGCGATACAGCCGGATCAGCGCGGCCGCGACCTGTTCGGGGCTCGACCGCTCCAGCAGCTTGCGGCCCATCTCCAGCGCCTCGTCGTCCGCCGGGGCCGTCAGCACCGGGTCGGTCAGCATGCGCTCCTGATCCTTCGCCCGGATTTCGTCGGCCGACGGCGGGCCCGACCATTCCGCCTCGATGTTGGCGGAGCGCAGCATCAGCTCGACCTTGCGGCGCCGCGTGTGGCTGACCATCAGCACCGAGGTGCCCTTCTTGCCCGCGCGGCCGGTCCGACCCGAGCGGTGAAGCAGGGTCGCCTTGTTCACCGGGATCTCGGCGTGGATCACCAGACCCAGGTCCGGCAGGTCCAGACCGCGCGCCGCCACGTCGGTGGCAACGCATACCCGCGCATGGCCGTCGCGCAGCGCCTGCAGCGCCTCGGAACGCAGTGACTGCGTCAGCTCGCCGGACAGGCCCACGACCTGGAAGCCGCGCTCGCGCAGGGACGCCGTCAGGTGCTTCACCCGCTCGCGCGTGTTGGCGAACACCAGGGCGCCGGGGCTTTCGAACCAGCGCAGCACGTTGACCACGCCGTGCTCGATCTCGTGCGGCGCGACTCGGATGGCCTTGTAGGCGATGTCGCCGTGCGCGACCGTCTTCGACGTCGTGTCGATGCGGATGGCGTCGCGCTGATAGGTCTTCGCCAGCTGCGCGATCTCGCGCGCGATCGTGGCCGAGAACAGCAGCGTCCGCCGCTCCGCCGGCGCCTGGTCCAGAATGAAGGTCAGGTCCTCGCTGAACCCCATGTCCAGCATCTCGTCGGCCTCATCCAGAACCACGGCCTTCAGTTGCGACAGATCCAGCCCGCCGCGCTCGACGTGGTCCTTCAGACGGCCGGGCGTGCCCACCACGATGGCGGCGCCGCGTTCCAGCACGCGACGCTCGGCCCGCGGGTCCATGCCGCCGACGCAGGTGGCGATCCGCGCGCCCGCCCTGGCGTACAGCCACTCCAACTCCTTCGACACCTGCAGCGCCAGCTCGCGCGTCGGGGCGATGATCAGCGCCTCGGGCGCGGCGTTGTCCGCGAACCGCTCGGCGTCGCCCAGCAGGGTGGGGGCCAGCGCCAGGCCGAAGGCCACCGTCTTTCCCGACCCCGTCTGCGCCGAGACCAGCAGGTCGCGGCCCGGCTCGGCCTCCAGCACGGCGGACTGAACCGCGGTCGGCTCGTCATAGCCGCGCTCGGTCAGGGCTCGGTCGAGCGCGGGATGGCTGGCGGGAAAGGGCATCAGGCGTCCAGTTCAGGCGCCACGCGACGCCGCGTGGGCAGGGGTTCGGCAAAAGGGGCGGGGCTTCTGCCTGTGGATCAAGGCCGAAGCGCGACCATCCGGACCTCAGTCCCAGGCCGCGCCGGGCTGAAACGCGTCCAAGGCCTGCAACAGGACCGTGACGAGCTCACGCTCCTCGACGCTCAGTTCAGGGCGCCAGACGTCGAAGATCAGCACGACCCGGGTTTGCGTCCCCTCGTTCCTGGCCTCGTGCTCGATCGTGTCGTCGAACACCCATGCCTCGTCACGCTCCCACGACCGTGTCTCGTTGCCCACCCGAAACCAGCAGCCGTCCGGCACAATCAGCGGCATATGGCAGATCAGCCGGGTGTTCACCCCACCTGTGTGCGGCCGGATGTGCGCGCCGGGACGAAGCTGCGAGAACATGATCTGCGGCGAGCGTCCGGGGATCGTGCAAAGCGGAACGTCGGCCAGCGCCGCCATCGTGCGGGGGCACCTCTGCGCTGCTTCGGTCTTCGCCCCGTCCCTGACCAGAAAGCACGAACTCCAGTCCAGGCTGTCGATCAGCGGGTAGTCCTGATTGGGCATGCCCGGGACGGTCTGGAGGTAAGGGGCGAAGCCGCCTCGCGCCAGTTCTGCGTGCAGCTCCGACCGCATGTCGTCGCCCGCCACTTCCACCGCCTCCAGCCACGGAAACCGGTCCCGCGGGAAGAACTGGATGGTGGGCAGTTCGGGATAATAGAAGGCGCTCGGCTGTTGAGGGTAAACCTGCCGGCGGCCCTCCAGCAGATCGAGGGCGTGGGTGAACCGACGGTCCGACCGAACCTCAGTGTAGCCTGAGCGTTCCAGCTCGGCGCGGAGATGCGCCCGCATTTCCCCCGCCAGACGTTCCTGCACGGCTTTCGCGCGACGCACGCCGTGGGCAAGGTCGGGCGACAGGGCGCGGCCCTCGCCACCTCGCACCACCGCACCGTAATACAGGTTCGCTTCCCGCCGTGCCCCTTGGGCTGCGAGGAGGTCCGCTTTCGTCAGAAGCGCGCGAATGCTGGAGCCGTCCATCCGAAGCGCCCGGTCCAGGGCCCCATGAGCCGCCTCCGGATCATCCAGCTTGTGGCAGGCGTAGCCCAGCAGGGACAGCAGGTCGGCGTCGACCGATCCCGCGATCTCCGCAGCTTCCAGGCGGCTGCGCGCCGTGAGCCAGTCGCCGTTCTGGATCGCCCTGACGGCTTCGGGGATGAGCGCGCGCGTCGTGCTGGACATGCCTTCGTCTAACGCGACCGGGCCGTCTCCTCAATCAGCGCCACCGACCCTGAATGGTGGATGCGACAGGGATTGAACCTGTGACCCCCTCGGTGTGAACGAGGTGCTCTCCCGCTGAGCTACGCATCCGGGCCGTTTCAGGAGGCGGGGACATAGCCCGCAGCGTTCGGGTAAGCAAGCCCGCGTGCGATGAGCGCGTCGACCGCCCCTTCCAGCTCCCCGAACCCGTCGATCACGGCGTCCCCGCCGAGGTCGTGAGCGGGGATTTCGGTGTAGCCGAAGGTCGTGACGATGACCGGCACGCCCGTCGCCCGCGCGGCCGACACGTCGGTGATCGAGTCGCCGACCATGATCGCGCGCGCCGGGTCGCCGCCGGCCCGCGCCACCGTCTCGCGGATGTGCGCGGCGTCGGGCTTGCGCGCCGACACCGCGTCCGCGCCGCAGATGGCCGCGAAACGTCCGGTCAGTCCCAGACGGTCGAACAGGGCCAGGGACAGGTGCGTCGGCTTGTTGGTCGCCACGCACAGGATCGCGCCGCGCGCCGCCAGCCGGTCCAGCGCGGCCTCAACGCCCGGATAGACGTGGCTGTGGTCGCAGATGTGCGCCAGATAGTCGTCGAGGAAGGCGGCCAGCAGCGTCGGCTCTTCCGCCGCGTCCCATTCGGCGCCGGCCTCGCGGAACCCGTCCTTGAGCAGGGCGACCGCGCCGTGGCCCACGAGGTGGCGCGCCGCCGAAACCGGCCGCGGTGCAAGCCCGCGCGCCGCCAGCAGCCGGTTCAGCGTGCCGATCAGGTCGGGCGCGGTCTCGACCAGGGTCCCGTCCAGGTCGAAGGCGAAAGTCCAGCCGCTCAGGTCTTTCATGCGCGTGGTTCTATTTGAGTCCGGGCCGCCGTAAAACGCGGCGAACGTCGAATCCGGAGCCCGCATGACCCGTCGCGCCGCCATCATCCTCGCCGCCGGCCAAGGCACCCGGATGAAGTCCGGTCTGCCCAAGGTGCTGCACCCCGTCGGCGGGCGCGCCATGCTGGATCACGCCATCGACGCGGCCGAGGGGCTGGGCTGCGAGCGGGTGATCGTGGTGGTCGGAAACCATTCGCCGGAAGTCCGCGCGCACGTCGAGAAACGGCTCGGCGGCGGCGCCGTCGCGGTGCAGGATCCCCCGCTCGGCACCGGCCACGCCGTCCTGGCCGCGCGTGAACTGATGGCCGACTTCGACGGCCAGGTGGTCGTCACCTACGGCGACGTGCCTTTGCTGAAGGCCTCGGACATCGAGCCGGTCTTCGGCGACGCCCTGACCGTGGTCGGCTTCGAGGCGCGCGACGCCACCGGCTACGGCCGTCTGCTGATCGACGCCGACGGCGGGCTGGAAGCGATCGTCGAGCACAAGGAGGCCTCGCCGGACCAGCTGAAGGTCACCGCCTGCAACTCCGGCGTCATGGCGGCGCCGTCGCGCCTGCTGTTCGACCTGCTGGCCGAGGTGAAGAACGACAACGCCAAGGGCGAGTACTACCTCACCGACGTCGTCGCCTTGGCCCGCGCCCGCGGCGAGCCGACCCGGGCCGTCTTCGCCGACGAGGACGCCGTCATGGGCGTCAACGCCCAGGGCGAGCTGGCCCAGGCCGAGGCCCTGTTCCAGAAGGTGAGGCGTGAAGACCTACTGGCTTCGGGCGTCCGCATGCCCGCCCCCGACACCGTCTTCGTCAGCTGGGACACGGCGGTCGAGCCCGGCGCCGTGATCGAGCCCTACGTCGTCTTCGGCCCCGGCGCCGTCGTGCGCGCCGGCGCGAAGATCCGCGCCTTCAGCCATGTTGAGGGCGCCGAGGTCGGTTCCGGCGCCGAGGTCGGTCCCTATGCCCGTCTGCGCCCCGGCGCGAAGCTGGGCGACAAGGCCAAGGTCGGCAATTTCGTGGAGGTGAAGAACGTCACGATGGGCGCCGGGGCGAAGGCCAACCACCTGTCCTATCTGGGCGACGGCGTGGTGGGGGCGGGCGCCAACATCGGGGCGGGCACGATCTTCTGCAACTACGACGGCTTCTTCAAACACCGCACCGAAGTCGGGCAGGGAGCCTTCGTCGGCTCCAACACCTCGCTGGTCGCGCCCGTCACCATCGGCGCCGGAGCCATGGTCGGGTCAGGCTCGGTGGTGACGTCGGACGTCGCGCCCGGCGACCTGGCCCTGTCCCGCGCGCCGCAGACCGCCAAGCCCGGCTGGGCCGCCCGCTTCATGGAGACGATGCGGGCGAAGAAGGCGGCCAAGGCGTGAGCGCCGACGCGCAGAAGAGAGCCGCCGGCGAAGCCGCCGCCCTGCGCGTCGAGGCGGGCATGACCGTCGGCCTCGGCACCGGCTCGACCGCCGCCTGGTTCGTGAAGGCGCTGGCCGCCCGCAATCTGCCGGACCTGCGCTGCGTCCCCACTTCCGAGGCCACCGCCGACCTCGCCCGCGAGCTGGGCCTGCCTCTCGTCACGCTGGAGGACGTCTCGCGCATCGACTTGACCGTCGACGGCGCGGACGAGATCGGGCCCGGTCTGGCCCTGATCAAGGGCGGCGGCGCGGCCCTGCTGCGCGAGAAGCTGGTGTGGGAGGCGTCGTCGACCTGCATCGTCATCGCCGACGCCGCCAAGGTGGTGCCCCATCTCGGGGCCTTTCCCCTTCCGATCGAGGTCGTCGCCTTCGGCCACAAGACCACCGGCAACCGGATCGCCGACGTCCTGATCGACCACGACGTCGCCTTGCCGGCCCGTGTCCGCACCGCCGAAAGGGGGCAGGTCCGGACCGACGGCGGCAACCTGATTTATGACGCGAAATGCGGCGTCATACACGACCCCGCCCGTCTCGCCGACGACCTGAAGCTGGTCACCGGCGTGGTGGAGCACGGCCTATTCCTCGACCTTGCGGACGAAGCCATCATCGGCACGGGGGACGGCGTGGAGACGATGGCGCCGTGATGTGGTTGCCCTTGGCCTGAGGGCCGATGCGGCCTGCCGAGTTTCGCGGGGCACACCCGCCGGATCAGCCGACGTGCCCGGCCGCGCGCCGCAGCCGGTCGAACACGGCCTCTCCCAGTCCGTCCTTCGGCACCGGCGCCACGACGATGGCCGAGGGCCGCTCCCGGTCGGCCTCGCGCAGCAGGCGGAACAGGTTGGCCGCGGCCTCGCGCAGGTCGCCCGAAGGGCTGAGGCTCCAGCGCGGGTCGCCCACGCCGGGCCCGAAACCGAGCAGGATCTCGCCCGGGGCCGTCTGCGTCGTCTCGATCCGGACCGGGGCGTCGGGCGCGTAGTGGAGGGCCACACGGCCGGGTGAGCGCCGTCCGTCCCCCACCTCGGACAGGCGCCCGACGACGGCCTCGAGCTCGACGCGCGTGACGGCGCCCGGCCTCAGCAGGGCGATCCGCCCGTCCAGCACCGAGACGACCGTGCTCTCGAGGCCCACGGCGCAGGGCCCGCCGTCCAAAGCCTCGGCCACGGCATGGCCCGTCTCCTCGACGGCGTCGGCGAAGGTCGTTGGGCTGGGTCGGCCCGACCGGTTGGCCGACGGGGCGACGACGGCTCCGCCGAAGGCCGCGATCACCGCCCGCGCCGTCGCGTGGCCCGGCACGCGCACCGCGACGCTGTCCAGTCCGGCGCGCGCGAGATCACAGACCCCCACCCCCTCGCGGGCCGGGGCGACGATGGTCAGCGGGCCCGGCCAGAACCGCGCGGCCAGCCGCCGCGCCGCGGCGTCCAGCACGGCGATCCGGTCCGCCTGCGCCGCATCGGCGACGTGGGCGATCAGGGGATTGAACCTCGGCCGGCCCTTGGCTTCGAAGACCTTGGCCACCGCTTGCGCGTTCGCCGCGTCGGCGCCGAGTCCGTACACGGTCTCGGTCGGCAGAATGATCAGTTCGCCCGCCGCCAGCGCGGCCGCGGCCCGCGCCGTCGGATCGCTCATGGCCGTCGCGGGATCGCCGGGATCATCCGATGCAGCACGTCGTCCCTGTCGACGAACTGATGCTTCAGGGCGCCGGCGACGTGGAGGAACAGCAGCACGTACAGCAGCTTCGGCAGCGCCTCGTGGACGTCCATCAGGGTCCGCGCCAGATCGCGCCCGCCGCCGATCGGCAGCAGCGGGAAGTCGAACAGGCCGTACCATTCGAAGCCGCGCCCCGCCGCCGACCCGGCCAGCCAGCCCGTCAGCGGCAGCGCCAGCAGCAGGACGTAGAACAGCACGTGCGTCGCTCGCGCGGCCAGCCTTTGCCACCTCGGCGTGGTCGCCGGCAGCCGGATGGCCGGATTGGCGGCGCGCCAGCCCAGCCGGATGAGCGTCAGGATCAGGATGGTCGCGCCGCCCGACTTGTGCAGCATCATCCAGAAGCCGCGCTCCGATCCGCTGACCTCTTCGGCGACCGAGATCAGGACGATCTGGCCCACCACCAGCAGGGCCGTCAGCCAGTGCAGGGTCAGGGAGACCGTGGAATAGCGGTGACGCGGTTCGCTCATGGGCCTTCCCTTCCGCTGCGGCGCCGGGGCACCTTGGGGCATGCGCCACGTCAGGCCAAGACGTGATGACTTCAAGAGGGTTCCATGACCTACCGCGCCCCCATTCGCGACCTCGCCTTCACGCTCAAGGCCGTGGCCGGCATCGATCGCCTCGCCGCCACGGGAGCGTTTCCGGACTACGACGACGATCTGATGCACGCCGTGCTGGACGCGGCGGGCGCATTTTCGCAGGACGTGCTGGCTCCGCTGAACCGGCCCGGCGATCTGGCCGGGGCGAAGTATGCGAACGGCGCAGTGAGCGCCGCCCCCGGCTTCGCCGGGGCCTATCGTCAGTTCGCGGAGGGCGGCTGGACCGGCCTGACGGCGTCGCCGGCGCATGGCGGGCAGGGGCTGCCGAAAGCGCTGGAACTCGCCGCCTACGAAACCGTGCATGCGGCCAACATGGCTTTCGGCCTGTGTCCGATGCTGTCGTTGGCGGCCATCGAAGCCCTGCAAGAGCACGGCACGGACCACCAGAAGGCGGTCTACCTGCCGAAGCTGGTGTCCGGTGAGTGGACAGGGGCCATGGTCCTGACCGAGCCGCACGCCGGCACCGATCTCGGCGCCCTGACGTCGACGGCGACGCCCAACGGCGACGGGACGTATTCCCTGACGGGCCAGAAGATTTTCATCACATGGGGCGACCACGACGCCACGGACAACATCGTCCACATGGTGCTGGCCCGTCTCCCGGACGCCCCGCCGGGGCCGAAGGGCATCAGCCTGTTCCTCGCGCCCAAGTTCCTCGTGAAGCCCGACGGGTCGACGGGCGACCGCAACGCGTTCCGTCCCGTCGGCGTGGAGCACAAGCTGGGCATCCACGCCTCGCCCACCTGCGTGATGAGCTACGAGGGCGCGACGGCGGAACTGGTGGGCAAGCCCAACGAGGGGCTGTCGCACATGTTCGTCATGATGAACGCCGCCCGCCTCGCCGTGGGCGTGGAGGGCGTGGGAATCGCCGAGCGGGCGCACCAGGGCGCGCTCGCCTATGCGCGGGAGCGTCGTCAGGGCCGCAGCGCCCTGACCGGAGAGGCGAACGCGCCGATCGTCGATCATCCCGACGTGCGCCGCATGCTGTCCGTCATGAAGGCGAAGATCGCCGCCGCAAGGGCCATCTGCCTGTCCTGCGGCGTGGCCGCGGATCTGGCGCGGCACGCGTCCACGGCGGACGAGCGCGCCGCGTGGAAGGGTCGCGAGGACCTGCTGACCCCCATCGCCAAGGCCTGGTCGACGGACGTCGGGGTCGAAGTGGCCTCGATGGGCGTGCAGGTGCACGGCGGCATGGGCTTCATCGAGGAGACCGGGGCCGCCCAGCACTATCGCGATGCGCGCATCGCGCCGATCTACGAGGGCACCAACGGCATCCAGGCCATGGACCTGGTCGGCCGCAAGCTCTCGCAGGACGGCGGCGACGCGGCGCGGGCGGTCGTCGCCGAGATGAAGGCGGACCTCGCCCGCCTGCCGCGGCTGTATTCCGGCAAGCCGGTGGAACGTCTGGCGGCCGCCGTCGAGGCGGTCGAGGACGCCACGCTCTGGCTTCTGGACGCCAAGACCGATCCGGCGCGCGCGGCCGACGTGCTGGCGGGCGCCGACGCCTATCTGAAGCTGATGGGCGACGTGATCGGCGGCTGGATGCTGGCGCGCGGCGCGCTTGAGGCGCGGGCCGAACTGGAGGCCGGGCAGGGCGACCCGGTGTTCCTCGAAGGCCGCATCGCGCTGTACGAGATCTACGCCGCCAACGTGCTGGGCCACGCCTCCAGCCGGCTGGCCGCGATCGGTCAGGGCGGTGCCCTCCTGGGGCGCATGTCCGTCGACGTGCTGGCCGGGTGAGGGGCCGTCAGGAACGGAGAGGAAATCCGTCTCGACGGGAGGCTTCCGCTGAGCGATGTTCGCGGCATCGCTGTGGAGGGGATCCGACCATGCTGAAATCGATGTTCGTGGGCGCCGCCGCCCTGATGCTGAGCGCCGGCGCCGCAGCGGCGGACGAGTGGGAGGCGATCGCCATCTCCGACAGCGCCGTGATGGCCGTCGACTGGGGCTCGATGCGCATCAACGGCAACATGCGCCAGATCAACACGGCGCTGGTCGCGGTGCAGGCCGAGGCGGGTCAGTTCGACTGGGCCACCTCCCTGGTCGACGTCGACTGCTCCCAGTCGCGATACAAGACCGTGCGCTCCAGCTTCTTCTACATCGACGGCAGCTCGGCTTCGGAAGACTTCGTCGGCGACGGCAGCTGGACGTCGATCAACCCAGGGGCGCTGATGGACGACGTGCGCGGTCAGGTCTGTGCGGCCGCGCCGGGCAAGCAGGGCTATTTCGACGATCCCCTGACGTTCGCGGTGAACGCCCGCCGGGTGATGCAGGAGCAGTAGGGCCTCAGTTC
Organism: Brevundimonas sp.; assembly: GCF_035935935.1. Taxonomy (GTDB): domain Bacteria; phylum Pseudomonadota; class Alphaproteobacteria; order Caulobacterales; family Caulobacteraceae; genus Brevundimonas. The sequence continues at coordinate 2,846 of NZ_DASYWO010000012.1, read as the reverse complement.
AGGCGCTCGGCGCCGGACGGCAGGCCGATCCGCACGGCGAAGCCGGCGCCCGGCGAGGTCTCCAGCGCCATCGTGCCGTCGTGGCCCGCCACGAGGCCCTCGATCAGCGACAGGCCGTCGCCCTTTCGAGGGACGGCCGCGCCCGCGCCGGTGTCGCGCACGACCAGGCTCAGGCCCGACCGGGTGGCGGAGAAGGCGACGGCGACCGCGCCGCCCTTGCCCTCGGCGAAGGCGTGGCGCGTCACGTTGGTCAGCAGCTCGTGCAGGATGACCGCCAGCGGCAGACGCTGCGACTCGGGCAGGTCGCCCACGCGGCCGCGCACTTCCAGGCGGATGCCGCGGGATTCCAGACTGCGACGCCAGAAGGCCAGCGCCTCCTCGACGTAGGCGTCGAAGGGATCGCCCTGACCATGACGCTCGCTCAGCAGGCCGACGGCGGCGGCCATGTCGCTGATCCAGCCGAGATGTCGCCGCGACTCCGGATCGTCGACGGTCCGGAGGCGGATCGAGATGAGGGTCTGGAGAAATCGGCAGCACGCGTCCGGACCGGTGGGGCCCGGCCCCATGAGACCCGCAAGCGACATTTCCGCCATCACTGAACTCCGACGCCCTGATTCCCCGGAAAATTTCATAGCGGACGGCGAACCAAGCCGCCATCGCCACGTTGCAAGTGTCCGCTCGCTGACACTTATGGTGAAGGCGGGGCGGAAGGCGCGAGGGGGATGCGAACAGTGACGGGCGTCGAGGGGCTGAGGGTCATGATCGTGGAAGATCAGGCCCTGCTGGCCATGGAGCTTGAGCTGATCCTGCTCGACGCGGGCTGCGAGGTCGTGGGCGTCGCTGTGGACACCCGCGGGGCCTTCGCGGTGGCCGAACGCGAGAAGCCGGATCTGGCCCTGGTCGACGTCAACCTGATGGACGGCATGACGGGGCCGCAGATCGCGCATCGGCTGGTGGCCGGGCACGGCGCGGCGGTGATCTTCCTGACCGCCAACCCGGAGCAGATCCCCGAAGGCTTCTCCGGCGCCCTGGGCGCGGTGTGCAAGCCGTTCGACGAGCAGACGATCCGGGGCGTCGTGACCTTCGCGCGCCAGTTCATCACCACCCGCACCGTGGGCGCGCCGCCGCGGCGGTTCCGGCTGGCGCCGTGGCTGACCACGCCGCCGCCGGACGTGGCCCCGCACTAGCCCAGCGACGTGTCCTGCGGCCGGACGGGTTCGCGCAGGGTCACAAGCTCTTCCGCCACCGTCGGATGCACCGCGCAGGTGGCGTCCCATTGCGCCTTCGTCAGGCCGGCCTTCACCGCGATCGCCGCGACCTGGATGATCTCCGGCGCGTCGGGTCCGACGATGTGCACGCCGACGACGCGGTCGGTCTCGCGATCGACCACCAGCTTCATCAGCATGCGCTCGTCCGAGCCGGTGAAGGCGTATTTCATCGGCCGGAACCGCGTCATGTAGACGTCCACGCCCCCGCCGCAGGCCCGGCGCGCCTCGGCCTCGGACAGGCCGACGGTGCCGACGGGCGGCTGGCTGAAGACGGCCGTGGCGACCGCCTCATAGTCGAACTTCATGGGCCGGTCGCGGAAGACGGTGGAGTGGAAGGCCACGGCCTCGCGGATCGCGACGGGCGTCAGGTTCATGCGGTCGGTGACGTCGCCGATGGCCCATATGTTCTCCGCGGTGGTTCGCGACCACGCGTCCACCCTGATCGCCCCGTCGTCGGTCAGCTCGACGCCCGCGGTCTCCAGCCCCAGATCGCGGACGTAGGGAATGCGGCCGGTGGCGAACATGACCACGTCGGTCTCGACCGCGTGGCCGTTCTCCAGGTGGTTCACCAGACCCGTCGCCGTCTTCTCGATGCGGTCGTGCTGGCAGCCGAGGATGACCTTCACGCCCCGTTTCTCGATCTCGGCGGCCAGATGCGCGCGCACGTCGTCGTCGAAGCCGCGCAGGATGTTCGGCCCGCGATAGATCAGGGTCGTCTCGACGCCCAGGCCGGCGAAGATGCCGGCGAACTCGACCGCGATGTAACCGCCGCCCGCGATCAGGATGCGCTTGGGCAGCTCGGGCAGGTGGAAGGCCTCCTCGGACGTGATCGCGTGCTCCACGCCGGGGAGTTCGGGCGGAACCCACGGCCGGCCGCCGGTGGCGATCAGGATCCGTTCGGCGGTGTAGGTCCGGTCCTTGCCGACGATCTCGACGGTGTGGGCGTCCTTCAGCACCGCGCGGCCGTGGATCAGCTCGGCCCCCGCCTTGCCGAGGTTGGCGGCGTAGATGCCCGACAGGCGGGCGATCTCGACGTCCTTGGTCTGGATGAAGGCCGGCCAGTCGAAGGTCGGCTCAGGAATCGTCCACCCGTAGCCTTCGGCGATGTGGAACTGGTGGGCGAAGTCCGAGGCCATGACCATGAACTTCTTGGGCACGCAGCCGCGGATGACGCAGGTGCCGCCGGCGCGATGCTCCTCGGCCACCGCCACGCGCCTGCCGTCCAGCGCCGCCAGCCGCGCGGCGCGAACCCCGCCCGAGCCGGCGCCGATGACGAAGAGGTCGTAGTCGAAGGCGGTCATGTCGGGCTCCGGCGGCGTGAACCGCGGAGGTAGGCGCGCGGCAGGCGCCGGGCAAGCGGAAGCGCCCCGCCGCATGAGGGCGAGGGTGGAAAGGGCGGGCGGAGCGCCGGGCGCGGAGCCCGGATGCTGTGATGTGTTACCGTTTCGGCTTCGCGACGACGCTCCGCGCGGTCCGTCTGATCGAAAGCTGTCCGAGGTGGAGAGGACCACCGCATAGGGCCGCTGCTTGGCGACTAACGGACGCGCCTTCGGCGGGCGGGCGGGAGACTTGCGAACC
>NZ_DASYWO010000011.1:0-171057 GCF_035935935.1 Brevundimonas sp. | reverse complement strand
CGTCCGACCGCCGACGGCGTCCGCGAGCCGCTGAACCGTCGCGCCACCATCGACATCAACTTCTAAGCGCAAGCACAGAAGCCAAGTCGAAAGACCGAATGCAGGGGCCCGCCGGATCACTCCGGCGGGCCCTTCGCTTTGGTTGCCGACGTTGAGCCGCGGGTGGCATGGCGGCGGCCTGGGTCAGGCCTGAAGCCGACCCCGCTGAAGCAGGACCTTAACGACCCGCTCCGCCGCGTCTTCCGCCGACACCGCATCGGCGCGCAGGTGCACTTCCGGCGCCTCGGGACGTTCATAAGGGCTGTCGATGCCGGTGAAGTTGGCCAGCTGGCCCGCCCGCGCCTTGCGATACAGGCCCTTGACGTCGCGGGCCTCGGCCACCGCCAGGGGCACGTCCACGAACACCTCGACGAAGCGGCCGTCGCCCATCAGGTCGCGCGCCATGCGGCGTTCCGCGGCGAAGGGCGAGATCAGCGACACCAGCACGATGAGGCCGGCGTCGGCCATCAGGCGGGCCGTCTCGGCCGCGCGGCGGATGTTCTCGACCCGGTCCGCGTCGGTGAACCCGAGATCGCGCGTCAAGCCATGCCGCAGGTTGTCGCCGTCGATCAGATAGGTGTGGCGGCCCATGTCGTGCAGCCGCCGCTCGACCGCGTCCGCGATCGTCGACTTTCCGGCGCCGGACAGCCCCGTGAACCAGAGCACGGTCGGCTTCTGGCCCTTGGCGGCCGCGCGCGCCGTGGCATCGACGGTCAGCGCCTGACGATGGACGTTGTGCGCCCGACGCAGCGCGAACCGGATCATCCCGGCGCCGACGGTGTCGAGCGTCGCCCGGTCGATCAGAATGAAGCCGCCCAGCGTCCGGTCCTCGGCATAGGGCGCGAAGGCGATCTCCGCGCCCAGCGAAAGATTGCAGACCCCGACGTCGTTGAGTTCCAGCGTGCGGGCCGCCAGCGGCGCCAAGTCCTCGACCGACACGCGGCGACGGATTTCCGTGACCTGAGCCGCCACCGTCCGGGCGCCGATCTTGAGATCGTAGACGCGGCCCGGCAGCAGCGGGTCGTCGCCCATCCACACCAGATCGATCTCGAACTGATCGGCGACCTCCAGCGGAGCGTCCGCGGCGGTCAGCACATCGCCGCGCGCCACGTCGACGGCCCGGTCGAGGGTGAGGGAACAGGTCAGTCCGGCCTGGCCGACGCGCTCAGGGCCGTCAGGGCCGGCCACCTCGACGACGGTCGCCGTACGACCCGACGGCTGGACGCGGAGGACGTCGCCCGCCTGAACCCGCCCGGCCGCGACCTTGCCGACGTAGGCCCTGTCGACGCCGTCGCGTCGAACCCACTGCACGGGCATGCGGAAGGGAACGTCCGCAGCGGCTTCGCTCCCGACCGCTTCCAGCCGGTCCAGCAGGGTCCCACCCTCGACCCAGTCCGCGCCGGCCGATCGCGCGACGTTCTCGCCCGTCACGCCGGACACCGGCAAGATCTGCATCGCCGGAAGCTCGAGCGCCGACGCGAAGGCGGCGGCCTCCCCGGCCAGCTCGTCGAAGCGCTGCCGGTCCCAACCCATGGCGTCCATCTTGGTCACCACGAAAATGACCGTCGGCACGCGCGTCAGGGCCGCGATGAGGGCGTGGCGGCGGGTCTGGGCGGTCGTGCCGCGCACCGCGTCGATCAGCACCAGGGCCACGTCGGCCTGGCTGGCCCCGGTGACCATGTTGCGCGTGTACTGTTCGTGCCCCGGCGCGTCGATCAGGTGCAACTCGCGACGGGACGTGGAGACGTAGCGGTGCGCCACGTCGATGGTTATGCCCTGCTCCTTCTCCGCCATGAGCCCGTCCACCAGAGCGGCGAAATCGAGGGCGCCGTCGGGACGGGCGGCGGCGGCGGCGACGTCTTCGGGCACAGCACCGACGTCGTGCATCAGCCGTCCCATCAGGGTGGACTTGCCGTCGTCGACGGAACCGCAGGTCAGGACGCGGAGGCGATCCCCGGGCGCGCGGGCCATCAGAAATAGCCCTCCTGTTTCTTCCGCTCCATCGATCCGGGCCGGTCGCTGTCGATCAGGCGTCCGGCGCGTTCGGAGGTCCGGGCGGCGCGCGCCTCGGCGGCCACGGCCTCAAGCGTGTCGGCGTCGCTCTCGACCGCGGCGGTCAGGGGCCAGCACCCGAGGGTGCGGAAGCGGATGCGGCGCATGACCGGGGTCTCGCCCGGCAGCAGGCGCATGCGGTCGTCGTCGATCATCAGAAGCTTGCCCTCCCTGACGACCGTCGGCCGTTCCGCGGCGAGGTAGAGCGGCACCACCGGGATGTTTTCGGCGACGACGTAGTCCCAGACGTCCGCCTCGGTCCAGTTGGACAGGGGGAAGACGCGCAAGGTCTCTCCGGGCTTCAGCCGCGCATTGTAGAGATCCCACAGCTCCGGCCGCTGGCGGCGCGGATCCCAGCCATGGCCCGGGCTGCGCACGGAGAAGACGCGCTCCTTGGCGCGGCTGGCGTCCTCGTCGCGCCGGGCGCCGCCGAACGCGGCGTCGAAGCCGCCCGCGTCCAGCGCCTGCTTCAGGCCCTGGGTCTTCCACAGGTCGGTGTGCGTCGAGGAGCCGTGATCGAAGGGGTTGACGCCTCGCGCCTCGGCCTCGGGATTCCGGTGGACGATCAGGCGCAGGTCGGGATCGGCGGCCACACGGTCGCGCAGCGCATACATGTCCCGGAACTTCCAGGTCGTGTCGACGTGCAGCAGGGGAAACGGCAGAGGTCCCGGCCCGAAGGCCTTTCTGGCCAGATGCAACAGAACGGCGGAGTCCTTGCCGATCGAGTAGAGCAGCACGGGACGTGCGCACTCCGCCGCCGTCTCGCGCAGGATGTGCAGGCTTTCGGCCTCCAGCGCCCGCAACAGGGGCGACAGACCGCGTGCGGGCGTCGTCATTCGCCCTGCGTGGCATCCCGCGTCGTGCGCCACAAGGGGCGGCGGCTCAGTGCGAGGTCAGGATGATCCGGGGTTCGGCCCGGACGGTCGCGTCGTTCCGGACGGCGGACCCGATCTGGATGACCAAGGTCGCGGCAACGACGGCGCTGACGACGGCGACAAGCGTCAGCCTTGCGCCTTCGATCCAGCCCCGGTCGTCCCCGTTCACGCGAAAAAGCCCCCGACTCCACGCCCGTCAGGTGCAGACAGCATGGCCGGCGTCCGGCCGCAAGCGTGACATCACGGCGATCGACCAGAAACCGGCCGGAGCGGGCTCCGGCCGGTTCGATCGTGCGTCAGTCGTCGATCAGCCCGTGAAGGGACGGATCATGATCTCGACGCGGCGGTTCTGGGCCTTGCCGTCGGCCGTGGCGTTGGAGGCGATCGGCTGGCTCTCGCCGCGGCCTTCGACATACATCCGCGCCGGGAGGACGCCGCGGTCGATCAGATAGCGCGCGACGTTCGAGGCCCGACGCTGCGACAGGTCGAGGTTGTAGGCGTCGGCGCCGTCGGAGTCGGCGTGGCCGATGATGTCGATGGTCGAGCGGTCGTACTGCTGCAGCACCCCGGCGACGTCGTCGAGCACGGCGTAGAAGCTGCGGTTCACGGCGTCCTGGTTCGAGCCGAAGGTGACGTCCGACGGCATGCGCAGGACAAGCACGTCACCCTGACGGACCACGCCGACGCCGGTGCCGGAGAGCTGCTCGCGCATGGCCTGTTCCTGACGGTCCATGTACTGGCCGACGGCCGCGCCGGCCAGGGCGCCGACGCCGGCGCCGATCAGGGCGTTCTTGCGGCCCTGTTCGCTGTTGGAGGTGTTGGTCAGGTAACCGACCAGTGCGCCCCCGACGGCGCCGACGATGGCGCCCGTGCCGGTGTTGTTGCGGTTCGGGGTGGAGCTGTACGGATCGGTGGTCGTGCAGGCCGCGGCGGCGAGCGAGGCGACGCAGACGCCGGCGACGAGGAGTTTGGAGCGCATGGGAGAACGCCTTTCCTGAGGTGATGCGGATACCGCCGCAGAACGTCCCCTTATGGTGACGGTTCCGCTGTACCGGGGATGAACGGTCACGCCGAGCCCGTTTGCGGGTACGCCGAGAGGGGCGTATGGCGGTCGGCGATCGACAACGCAGGATCGCGTCCGTGCCCGACACAGCCTCTCCCGCCCCCGGCATCCGCCCCGTCTCCATGACCGGCTACGACGCGGACTTCGACCGGTTCGCCCATGATCTGGGCGCCTCGTTCGAGCGCTACGGCTTCGCCGTGGTGTCGGATCACGGGCTGGATGCGGCCCTGATCGACGCGGCGGTGGCCGACGCGAAGGCCTTCTTCGCCCTGCCCGAAGACGTGAAGCGCCGGTATCACCGCCCCGGAACCGGCGGCGCGCGCGGTCTGACGCCCTTCGGCATCGAGGCGGCCAAGGACGCCAAGGCGGCGGACCTGAAGGAGTTCTGGCACACGGGCCGCGAGTTGCCCGACGGCCATGCCTACACCGCGACCATGCCGCAGAACCTGTGGCCGACCGAGGTCGCGGGCTTCCGCGAGCACGTTTACGGCATGTATCAGGCGCTGGACGCGCTGGGGCGCAAGCTGCTGAGGGCGATCGCGCGGCATCTGGGGCTGGCCGACGACTACTTCGACGACAAGGTCCAGCTGGGCAACAGCGTGCTGCGGCTGCTTCACTACCCGCCCGTGCCGGCGGACGCGCCGGGCGTGCGAGCGGGCGCGCACGAGGACATCAACGTGATCACCCTGCTGCTGGGCGCCGAGGAGGCGGGCTTGCAGCTGAAGGAGAAGGACGGCAGCTGGCTGGACGTCGCGCCGCCGCCGGGCGCGCTGGTGGTCAACATCGGCGACATGCTTCAGCGGCTGACGAACCACCGGCTGCCGTCGACGACGCACCGGGTGGTCAATCCGGCGCCGGAGCGCCGCGGCTTCGCGCGCTACTCGACGCCCTTCTTCCTGCACTTCAACCCGGACTTCCGGATCGAGACGCTGCCGTCCACAATCACCGCGGACGATCCGGACCGCTACGCTGGCAAGGCGATCACCGCCGACGACTATCTGGCCGAACGCCTGCGCGAGATCCGGCTGCTCTGAGGCCTATTTCGAGATCCGAAGGCGGGTGATGTCGCGTCCGATGGCGGCGAACGCCTCCGTCAGCGCCGTGCCCGAGTTGGCCATGTGCACGTGGCGGCTGGAGGTGGCGCAGTCGTTGACCATGGTCCGCGCCCGCTCGTCGTCCACGACCTGGAAGCCGACCGTGTAGACGATGATCCCGGCCTGCTTCATCGCCGCGCACAGCGCCAGCGTCTGGTCGAACGGGTGGCCGTTCGGGGAGTCGCAGTTGATGTGATAGCTGGTAGAGCCCGAGCCGGACGTCGAGTTCCGGGCGATGACGCCCTTGCAGTACCCGCTGTTGTATTCGCCGTCGGTCATGATGACCGCGGCCTTCAGGGTGCGCGTCGCATCGTAGGCCCCACCCGCGGACGAGCCGAACAGGCCGCTGAAGTTGGGCGACAGCGTGTACCAGCCCCAGGCCACGCCGATGTGGCCGCCGGTCGAGCCGGACGCCGTCAGGGCGTCGATGTCCGTCTTGATCGCGGACTTGTTGCTGGAGAGCGGCCGCAGGGTGTTGGTCAGGCAGGGGTTCGAAGAGTTCGGGTAGTTGCGCCCCACCTTATGCAGGGTCGGAGACGCGTCGGTCCAGGCGTTGGACCCGGTGCGTTCCGTCACACAGGTCGAGATCTTCTGGGTGACCAGATCGTCGTAGACGTTCTCGAACGCGAAGTAGGTGCAGCCTTCCTGGGCGCACCACGCCTTGCCGCCCGAGGTGTAGAGATCGAGGGTGGATGAGGCCTGCATGTCGATGGTGAACGTGTTCGTCGTCACGTTGCCGACGAGGAAGGTCTCGCCGTTGAGCTCCGTCATGCCCCCGACGTCGGTGAAGTAAACGTAGTCGTTGTTCGCCAGGCCGTGGTTGGCCGAGGTGATGACCACCGAACAGTCGCTGGTCTGGCACTTCTGGATCTTGCCGCCGCTGGAGTACGAGTTGTACTCGCGCCCGTCGACGCGGCTGCCGTTCCGATACAGCTCGAAGGTGTTGTCGGACCGATTGGTGACGACGAAGGCCTTCTTGTTCAGCTGGGTCATGCCGCTGACGCCGGTGATCCAGACCACGTCGCCGTTCTGGAACCCGTGGCCGTTGGACGTGATGACCACGGGGCGCGACTTGCTGGCGCCGCTGATGTCCTTGGTGGCGCCGGTGGTCCAGCTGGCGTTGGTGACGTTTGTGGAGCCGCGGATGTCCCCACGCGCGGACCCGGCATAGGAATCGACGTTCACGGCCATGGAATAGGGGATGACCGCGACCTTGGAGTACCAGGGCGACTGCTGGTCCTGCACCACGATGTCGACCAGCTCCTTGGCCGCGGCGCGAAGGTCGATGATGCGCTGTCCGGCCATGGAGCCGGTGGTGTCCAGCACCATGGCCACCTCGACGTTGCGGGCCGAGCGGTTGACCTCCGAATGGGCGCCCACCGGCAGGTAGTCGTCCATGAACTGGCCGTACGGCGGCAGGAAGATGTTGGCGACCAGCGTCTTCACGTTGGCGCGGGCGTCCGCGACGACGATCTTTTCCTCGCTGAGCCGGAACGTCGTGCCGGCGGTCAGGAGGGTGACCTGCGGATAGGCGGCGAGGTTGGCCCGCAAGGCGGCCATGCCCACCCGCTGGATGTCGGCGTCGGCGGTGTAGGTGCTGCGGGCCGCGGCCAGGGCGGCGGCGTCCAGCGCGTCCTGCAGGTTGATGCGCACGGTCGAGGCGCGGTGAATGTCCACCCCCCCCAGCGTCATCAGGATCAGGCCCGGCAGCGCCAGGCCGAACAGCATGGCCGCGTTGCCGCGCGCGTCGGCGGCCATGCGCCGCACGAAGTGGTTGAGCCGGATCCAGATCTTGTCCACGAGCGCGCGCCCCTGACGCGCGGGCGCGGATCGCCCACCGTCATCGGGCTGAAAGATCGCCGGTCGCGGTTAAGGCTTCGACCAACGCCGAGGGTTAACGCCTACCAGCCGCAGGACTTGCCGCGGTTCTGCTCCGTCAGCCAGGTGTTCAGCGGCGCGAAGTAGTCCGCCACGGCCGAGGCGTCGTTGCCGCGCTCGCCGGTGAAGGCGAACATCGCCTCCTGCCACGGGCGGCTCTGGCCCATCTCCATCATGGCGTTGAAGCGGGCGCCGACCTCCTTGTTCCCGTAGATCGAGCACCGGTGCAGCGGCCCGGTCCAGCCCGCCTGCTTGCAGGCCGCGCGGTGGAACTGGAACTGGTAGATGTGGGCCAGGAAGTAACGCGTGTACGGCGTGTTGCCGGGAATGTGGTATTTGGCGCCCGGGTCGAAGGCGTCCGCCGGCCGCGGCCCCGGAGGCGTCAAGCCCTGATACTTCAGCATGTTGGCCGTCCAGGCGTCGTTGTATTCCGCCGGGCTGGTCTCGCCGGAGAAGACGTCCCAGCGCCAGCGGTCGACCATCAGGCCGAAGGGCAGGAAGGCGATCTTGTCCAGCGCCATCTGCAGCAGGAAGGGGATGTCGCCCTCCTCGCCCGGGACGCGGTCCAGGAGGCCAATCTGGTTCAGATAGGTCGGCGTGAGCGCGGACAGGCCGACGAAGTCGCCGATGGCTTCGTGGAAGCCGTCGTTCGCCCCGTTCTTGAACAGGAACGGCTGGTCCTTGTAGGCGCGCTGATAGACGTTGTGCCCCAGCTCGTGGTGGACCGTGTAGAAGTCGTCGGCGTTCACCTGGGTGCACATCTTGATGCGCACGTCTTCAAGGTTGTCGAGGTCCCAGGCCGAGGCGTGACAGACCACCTCGCGGCCTTCCGGCCGGGTGATCTGGCTGCGTTCCCAGAACGACTGCGGCAGGGGCGCCAGGCCGAGCGAAGTGTAGAAGCCTTCGCCCGTGCGGACCATCTTCTCCGCGTCGTAGCCCTTGGCCTTCAGGAGCTCCGTCATGTCGTAGCCGGCCTGACCGCCCGACTTCGGCGCGACGACGTCGTAGATGTTGCCCCACTGCTGCGACCACATGTTGCCGAGCAGGTCGGCGCGGATCGGGCCCGCGTCAGGCTGGACGGCGTCGCCGTATTTTTCGTGCAGGCGCGATCGAACGTAGCAGTGCAGGTTCTCGTAGAAGGGCTTCACCTGGTTCCAGAGACGGTCCGTCTCGGCGGCGAAGGCGTCGGCCTCCATGTCGTAGCCAGAGCGCCACAGGGCGCCGACGTCGGCGTAGCCCAGGTCGCGCGCGCCCTCGTTGGCGATCGTGACCATGTTGGCGTAGTCGTCCTTCATCTGCGGCGAGACGGTGCGCCAGCCCTCATACAGGGCCTTGGTCTGGGCCGGGTCGCGACTTTCGGCCATCAGGATCGACGCCTCGTCCAGCGTGATCTGCTTGCCCTGATAGTCGAACTTGCCGGTGGCGTAGGTGGAGTCCAGCCGGGTGGTGATGTCCGACAGCTGACCGGCGGCGCCCGGCCGGTTCGGGGCCGGCAGGACGATGCCGAGGCGAAGCAGGTCCAGCTTGCGCGCCACGTCGGGGGCCAGGCCCGAGACGTTCGTGAATTTCGCCGCCTCGTTGGCCAGCGCCACCTGAAGCTCGGTGTACTGGGCGTTGGCGCGGCTCTCCAGCCACATGGTGTCGTAGGTGATGTAGGTCGCGCGGGTCCACTGGGTGCGGGAGACGAACTCGCTGAGCTCCGCCAGACGCTTCTCGGCGTCGGCCACGAAGTCGGCGGCGCCCTGGGCCGTCACGGGCCACTGGGTGGCCGCCGAGGCGGAGGCCGCGGGCGCCGCGCCGGTGGTCGTCGTCGGACGGTCCATGCTCATGGCGGCGCAGCCGGCCAGCAGGGCGCCCGATGCGATCAGGGCGGCGGAGTTCAGAAGCGTGCGTTTCACTGGTCGTCTCCCGGGGCGCGCGGCTGTCCCGCGTCGTTTCGGCGCGCAGGGGACGCCCGCCGCGTCGCGTCGTCAAGACCGCGGATCAGTCGAGCACGCACCCCGCCAGACCGTCGCTGCGCACCGTTCCCATCGCGGCCTGGATGCGCGACGCCCGGCGCCGGACGTAGGGGCCGGGCGACGCCGCCTGATACCGTCGTGGACTGGGCAGGATCGCCGCGAGACGCGCCGCCTCGCGCGGGCTCAGGTCGGCCGCCGACTTGCCGAACCACTTCTGCGACGCCGCCTCGGCGCCGTAGACGCCGGGCGCCCATTCGGCGACGTTCAGATAGACCTCGACGATGCGCCGCTTGGACCAGAAGGCCTCGATCAGGACGGTGTAACCGGCCTCCATCCCCTTTCGCAGCCAGTTGCGGCCGGACCAGAGGAAGACGTTCTTGGCCGTCTGCTGGCTGATGGTCGAGCCGCCGCGCACGCGCCGGCCCCGGGCGTTGGACTCCAGCGCCTTCTCGATCGCCTTCATGTCGAAGCCGCGATGGCTGCAGAAGGTGGCGTCCTCAGCCGCGATGACGGCCTCGACCAGACGTGGCGATATGTCGTTCAGGCCACGCCAGCGATAGTCGGCCCCCTGCCCCTTCAGGCCCTGCTCAACCATGAGGAAGGTCGTCAACGGCGGCACGAGGCCGTGGATCGCCACGCCGCCGACGGGCAGCAGCACCAGAACCAGAATGAGGAGGCCGACGGCGCCGAGGCAGCCGGGGCGACGGGGCGCGCTCATGTGGCCATGATGGTCAGGCTGCGCCGAGGATCAAGCGATCTCGTTCACGCCGGCCTGACCGTCCTGGTCCGCCCAGGCCACCCGCGTGGCGTCGGGGCTCAGCGACAGGGCGGCGACGGGCGCGGCCTTGTCTGCGCGGACGAAGTTGAGGCCCTGCGCCGCCGGGTCCGCGGTCCAGACGCGGCCGTCGTTCAGGCCGGCGGCGAGGACGCCCTTGCCCGGGCGGGCGGCGACCAGGGCCACGAGCGCATTCTGATCGAAGCCGATCTCCGTCGCCTCCTTGCCCATCGGACCGTCGGCCCCGACGAAGGGCCACAGCACGGCGCCCTGCGCCCCGGACGTCGCCATCAGGCGGCCGTTGGACAGGAATGCGAAGGACCGCACCTTGGACGGATAACCGCCCATGCGCAGGTTGCGCTGATCCTTCACGCGCCAGCCGTGCAACTGGGCGTCCTGCATGGCGGTGACGACGAAGGCGCCGTCGGGCGACCAGCCGACCGCGGTGTGCGATCCGGCCCATTTCATCATGGTGGGCTTCTGGTCGGCGATCCGCGCGAACCACAGGGCGGCCCCGCCGTAGGTGGAACAGGCGATGCGTCGGCCCTTCGGCTCGAAGGCCACGCCCGACACCGTTCGCTCGTGCTGGAATTCGCGGCGGAAGGCCGGGTCCTTCGCGTCGATCACCGACAGGGCGCGGCCATGGGAGAAGGCGATCAGGCCGCTGTCGGCTGAGGCGTCGATGGCGTCGATCCACTTGCCGCTCGCGTCTGCGAGGACGACCGCCTCGTCGCGGCGTGTCCACACGACCTTGCCGTCGTCGCCGCCGGTGACGATCCCGTCGCCCGAGGGGTGCACGGCCGCGCACAGCACGGCGCCGTCATGGGCGTCGGTCCGCTCCCCGCCCTCGAACCGGATCGACCCGTCGCCCAGGGCGAAGACCGCGCCGGTGCGATCGAACAGGGCGGCGGTGGGCTGGGCGTCGAAGGTCAGCTGCATGGGCGCGGTTTAGGGCGCCGTGAAGAAGGCGTCGACCGCCTCACCCGTGCTCGCGGACGACCGAGGCCCAGAGTTTCTCGATCTCGCCGAGACCGTCCTCGAAGGCCTGGCGCTCGGCGCGGAGCCGCGCCGCCTCGATGGCGTTCTCGGTGCCCCAGACGTTGGTGCGCTGGTCCTGCATCGCCGTGGTCTCGCCGGTGCCGTAGATGAAGCCCGTCCGCACGTCGACGATCATGAAGGCGCAGGTCGCGGTGACGATCGCCTTCCTGGACGGCAGGAAGCCGAGGGCGATGGTCTGCAGCGGACCCAGTTCGGCGCTCTCGGTCCGGAAGCGGGTGTCGATGGTGTAGATCAGGATGACGTCCGCGCGCAGCTGGGCGGCCGAGGCGCGCAGGTCGGCGACGTTGTTGAGGGTCGCGGGGACCAGCAGACGGCTGACGGGCGCCACGGCAGCGATCTGCGGCATGCGGCCCAGACGCTCGAAATTCTCGTCCGTCTCGATGTCGCGCGTGGTGACGACGCTGAAGGCGCCCGCGCCGACGGCCGAGTTGGAATAGCTCTGGTAGCCCGGCGCGGCGACGCGGACGACGGCCATGCGCGAGGGGAAGACGGCCGCGGGCTCGCGCGCCATGGCCTCGGCCACGTCCGTGCCGACGATGGACCCGAGCGGCACGCCGGCGCCGGGCGTGGTGTAGGTCGAACAGGCGGCCAGCAGGCTCGCAGCCAGGGCGATCAGAGCAAGGCGTTTCATGCGGTTGAGTCCTCCCGGGCGGAAGCTGGGCGGCCAATGCGGGCGCGATTGTGGCGGGGAAAGCCTGCGTCAGAAGCCGTCAGGCCCTGTTGACTCATTTCGATGATTGGCTAAACATCAAATCATGAGTTCGGTGTTCAAGGCCCTGTCCGATCCGACCCGCCGCCGCGTGCTGCAGCTGTTGCGCGCGGGATCGATGAGCGCGGGGGAGATCAGCGACCGGTTCGATGTGTCGAAGCCGACCATGTCGGCGCACTTCGCCGTGTTGAAGGAGGCCGACCTGGTCCACGCGGAGAAGGCCGGGAAGTCCGTGATCTATCACCTGAAGCTGTCGGTGCTGGAAGACGCGCTGCTGGGCTTCGTCAATTCGTTCGAGGGCGGCGTCGCAGCGTCGGCCGCCAAAGAGGAGCCTGCGAAATGAACAAGGATCTGATCGGAGCCCTGATGTGGGGCGGCGGCATCGTGGCGCTGGCGCTGATCGCCAGCTGGGCACGAAGCCGGGGGATGATCGACGCCGACATGACCACCCGGCTCGTTCTGGTCGCGACCGGGCTGATGATCGCCTGGTTCGGCAACCGCATGCCCAAGGCCTTCGTGCCCGGCGACCGGGCGCGCTCGGCGAAACGGGTCGGCGGCTGGTCGCTGGCGATCAGCGGCCTGATCTACGCCGGAGCCTTCGCCTTCGCGCCGCTGGATGTGGCGGTCATGGTGGGCTGCGCCGCGGTGTTGCTTGGGATCGCCGTGACGTTCGGCTGGTGCCTGTCGCTGAGACAGCGGGCGGCGGTCTGACGCTCAGGCCGCGCAGGCCTCGAAACCGGCCTTCAGCGCCGCCTCGTCGAGGTCCCGTCCGATGAAGACGGCGCGCGACCAGCGTCGCTCGGCCTCGCCCCACGGCTTCTGCAGGTCGCCCTCCAGGATCATGTGCACGGCCTGAAACACCAGACGGCGATCCTCGCCCTTCACGTCGATGATGCCCTTGGCGCGAAGGATGTTCTGGCCCTGCTCGCCCAGCAGCCGGTCCAGCCACTGGGTGAACCGCTGGCCGTCCATGGGGCGATCCAGCGACAGGGCGATGCCCTTGATGTCGTCCTCATGCGCGTGGCCGCGCGGGCCGTGGTCGTGCGAGTCGTCGTGGGCGTGGGCGTGGGCGTGGGCGTGGTCGTGGTGGTGGTGATCGTGCCCGCAGTGCTCGTCGTGAACGTGGCCGTCGGCGCCGTGGGGCGGGTTGAGGAACTCGGGCCGCACCTCATTGATGCGCTCCAGGTCAAAGCCGTGGCGGCCCAGCACCTGATCCAGCGGCACGTCGGCGCGCCGGGCGTGGAGGATGGGGGCCAGCGGGTTCAAACCGCGCAGTCGGGCCTCGACGACGGTGAGCTCGTCGTCCGTGACGAGGTCGGTCTTGTTGAGGATGATCTGGTCGGCGAAGGCGACCTGCTCGCGCGCCTCCTTCGAGTCGTCCAGCCGGGCCATGACGTGCTTGGCGTCGACCAGGGCCGTGACGCTGTCGAGCACGGTCTTGGCCTTCACCTCCTCGTCGACGAAGAAGGTCTGGGCGACGGGGCCGGGGTCGGCGAGGCCGGTCGTCTCCACGATGATGGCGTCGAACGCCGGCTTGCCCGGACGCTGGCGCTTCATCAGGCCGGAGACGACGCGTATCAGGTCGCCACGCACGGTGCAGCAGACGCAACCGTTGTTCATCTCGAACACGTCCTCGTCGGCGCCGACCACCAGGTCGTTGTCGATGCCGATCTCGCCGAACTCGTTGACGATGACGGCGTAGCGCTTGCCGTGATCCTCGGTGAGGATGCGGTTCAGAAGCGTGGTCTTGCCGGCGCCGAGATAGCCGGTGAGGACGGTGACAGGGGTCTTTTCCATGGCGGTCATCTAGGGCGCGCGGCAGCGGCGCGAAAGGGCGTCAGCAGCCGTCGCAGTCCAGCGCGGCGCCCGGCTCCAGCTGCAGGGTGACATGGTCGATGCCGAAGCGGTCGCGCGCGAGTGTGCGGGCGCTCGTCAGCAGGGCCGCCGGGTCGACCGCGTCGTGGACGAGGTGCGCGGTCAAAGCCGTCTTCGTCGTCGACAGGCCCCAGACGTGCAGGTCATGGACGGCCGCGACGCCGGGCAGGCCGGACAGGGCCGCCCGGATGGCGGCGACGTCCTTTCCGCGCGGGGCGGCGTCGAGCGCGAGGTTCACCGAGTCCTTCAGCAGCCCCCAGGTGCCCCACAGGATGACCGCGACGATGATCAGGCTGACCAGCGGGTCGATCGCGGCCATGCCGGTCAGAAGGATCAGGCCGCCTGCGACCACGACGCCGAGCGACACGGCGGCGTCGGCCATCATGTGCAGATAGGCGCCGCGCGCGTTCAGGTCGTGCTGCTGGTTCATGAACAGCAGGGCCGTGCCGAAGTTGATGACGATGCCGACGCCGGCGACGATCATGACGGTGGTCGATTCCACCGGAGCGGGCTCGGCGAAGCGGCGCACGGCCTCCACCGCAATGGCGCCGCACGCGAAGATCAGCAGCAGGGCGTTCCCAAGGGCGGCCAGGACGGTGGCCTTGCCGTAGCCGTAGGTTTTGTCCGGAGACCCCGTCCGGCGCGCCAGCCAGGCCGCGCCGCCCGCCATGGCCAGGCCCAGCACGTCGGACAGGTTGTGCCCCGCGTCGGCCATCAGAGCGGTGGAGTTGGAAAGGAAGCCCGCCGTGAATTCCACCACCACGAAGGCCAGGTTGACGATCAGGCCCAGCGCATAGCGCCAGTCGCCCGTGTCCACGGGACCATGGTGGTGATGGCCGTGACCGTGATCGTGCCCATGACCGTGATGGTCATGCCCGTGTTCATGGGAATGGGCGGCGTCGTGAGCCATGGCCAAGCCTTAGTGGACGCGGGTCGCCACGAGAAGGCCGACCGCGATCAGGGCGACGCCCAGCACGGCGCCCTCGAACCGGGCCCAGCGCTCCAGCCGCAGGATCGAGGCGCCGGCGCGGGCCAGCACGGTGAACAGGCTCATGCCCAGAACGGTGCCCGCGGCGAACGCGACCGTCAGGGCGGTCAGGGCGCCGAGACCCTGCTCGGCCGACGACAGGTAGAAGGGCAGCAGCACCTCGCCGGGAGAAATCGCCATCATGGCGACCAGGCCGAGGAAGGCCGTGCGATCCGACACGCCGGGCTCGGGCGCGTGAACCTGCGGCCCGCCCGCCAGCACGGGCCGGCGGATCGCCGCGCGGACCAGATAGAACAGACCGAAGGCGAACAGCAGGGCGGCGGACAACCAGGGCAGCAGGCCCGCGACCCAGCCCTCGAGCGCCAGACCGGCCATGGCGATCAAGCCGCCGACCACGGCCGTCGAGGCGATGTGCGCAAGACCCGCGGCGACCACGGCGGCGATGGTCATGCTGGCGTTCCAGCGCTGGGCCCGGCCCACCAGAACGAAGGGCAGCCAGTGGGTGGGAAGCACGGCGTGCAGGAAGGCCACGCCGAAGCCGCTGGCCAGCAGGGAAAGCAGCAGGGGCTGGGCGGCGGCGTCGACCATGGCCCGGCTATATAGTGTTACTTTGTAACGCGCGAGAGGGCTCCCGCACTTTTTGTGCGGTCACCGGAAGATCGGCCCGTGGCGCCCCGGCCTGTGCCGCCGGGCGAGGGTTTGATGCACGCTGACCACGCCCCGTTCGAAGCCGCGCGCGAACAGGGCGAAGTAGGCCAGCCACAGCTGCACGCGCGGGGCGCCGATCAGGCGTTCGGCCTCGGCGCGGTTCGCATGGAGACGCCGCGACCATTCACGCAGCGTGCGCTCGAAGGAGGGACGCAGGGTCTCGACGTCCAGCACCTCGAACCTGTGGCGGGCCAGGCCGTCCACGGTCATGGCCAAGGTGTCCAGCTCTCCGCCGGGGAAGATGAAGCGGGTGATGGCGCGGGCGGGGCGTCCGGGCCGGCCGGGCCGCACGCCGCCGCGACGGATCGACGCCTGATGCAGATAAAGGCCGCCGGACTTCAGCAGCCGGTGCACGGTCTTGAAATGAAGGTCGTGATTGCGGAAGCCGAGGTGTTCGAACATCTCGATCTGGCTGACGGCGTCATACTGCTCCGCCAGGTCGCGGTAGTCCTTGAGCTCGAGCGTGATCCGGTCCGTCAGGCCGAGCGCGGCGACGCGGCCTTGCGCGAACGCCAGTTGTGCAGGCGACAGGGTGACGCCGTGGACGAAGGCGCCGAAGCGCGTCGCGGCATGGATGGCCAGGGCGCCCCAGCCGCAGCCCACGTCCAGCAGGCGGTCGCCGGGCTTCAGGTTCAGCTTGCGGCAGATGCGGTCGAGCTTGCGGATCTGGGCGGCGTCCAGCTCGTCGGCCTCGGGCGCGAAGGCGGCGCTGGAGTAGACGTGCTCCGGGTCGAGGAACAGGGCGTAGAAATCGTTGCCGACGTCGTAGTGGAAGCGGATGAAGTCGGCGTCGGCGCGGCCGTCGCGGTCGCGGCCCCTGCCGGCGGCCGGATCGGCCGACGGGGCCGATTCGCCGGGTCGCGACGGCACGAACAGCAGAGGCCATGCGTCCGCCAGCAGCGCGTTCACATTCAGGGACCTGCGCAGATGCACGAGGCGGCCGTGATCGATCCGGTCCAGCGCTTCCAGCGGCGAGCCGCCTTCGACCCGCAGCCGGCCCTCGGCGATCAGGCGGAACGCCGTCTCGGCGCCGGGCTTCAGCAGGAAGCGCTTGAGCACGTCGGGGCCGGCGATCACGATCAGCAGATCGTCGCGCGCCCCCGGGATCAGCGGCTGCACGCTGCCGTCCCACAGGCGCACCGAAAGGTCGGCGTCCAGCGCGGCGCCCATGCGGGCGATGACCTTGCGGGCGGCGGACACTGCGGTCATTCGTCGGCGGCCCCCTGCCCGACCTGAAGCTGCGGGCCCAAAAATCGGCCGCGTCGGACGTCCTGCGGCCCGTTTCGCCTTGACTCAAGAGGGGCGGTCCGCATATGTCGCCGCTCTTCGCCCGCGGGGGTCCCCCGGCGGGCGCAAACATTTTTGCGTTACGCTGAGGCTCCAAGATGTACGCGGTGATCAAGACCGGCGGCAAGCAGTACCGGGTTCAACCGGGCGACGTGATCGTGGTCGAGAAGCTCGACGGCGACGCCGGTTCGGACGTGAAGTTCGGCGAAGTCCTGATGCTGGGCGGCGACAAGGGCGTGACCCTTGGCGCTCCGCTGATCGACGGCGCCTTCGTCGGCGCGACGCTGGTGGAAACCCGCAAGGGCGAGAAGGTCAAGATCTTCAAGAAGATCCGCCGCCAGGGCTATCGTCGCACCAAGGGCCATCGCCAGATGGAATCGGTGCTGCGCATCACCGGCATCGAAGGCGCCGGCGAAAAGGCCAAGTGGGACGGCGAGACCTCGCTGATGACCAAGGCCGAGATGAACGCCCGCGCCCGCGGCCTGGCTCCGCGCGTCGAGACGACCGAAGCCAAGCCGGCCAAGGCTCCGAAGGCCGCCGCGCCGAAGGCCGAGGCCGCCGCCGAAAAGCCGGCCGCCGCCAAGAAGGCCCCGGCGAAGAAGGCCGCGCCGAAGACGACCGAAACCGCCGCCTCGACCGACGAAGCGTAAGACTGAAGACGAGTAAGGGAGCACCACCATGGCTCACAAGAAATCCGGCGGTTCGTCGCGCAACGGTCGCGACTCCGAGTCGAAGCGCCTCGGCGTGAAGAAGTTCGGCGGCGAGCGCGTCGTGCCGGGCAACATCATCATTCGTCAGCGCGGGACCAAGTGGCACCCGGGGTCGAACGTCGGCATGGGCCGCGATCACACCCTGTTCGCCCTGACCGACGGCGCCGTGACGTTCACCACCAAGCGTGGCGGCCGTTGTTACGTGTCGGTGGCCGCTCCGGCCAACGACCTGCAGGCCGAGAAACTGGCCGCCGAGTAAGCGATCCCGAAACAGGTTTCCGGATCGCGCAGGCCGAAAAGGCCCCGATCCGGACCAGGGAAATATTCCGCGGGGAGTCCGGATCACCGGGCTCCCCGTTTTCGTTTCCCCGCCTCTCGCCGTCCGAGCCCTGAACCCAAGGGGACGGCAGATCGACCGAGGCGACCATGTGCGTGATCGAAAAGACTCCCGTCATCGAGACGCGGCGGCTGGCCCTGCGGGCGCCCGAGGCGCGCGACGCCGCCCGCCTGTCCGAGCTGGCGTCCGACTATGACGTGGCGAAGATGACGCTGCGCATGCCGCACCCCTACCAGGTCGCCGACGGACTGGCCTTCGTCGGCGCGGTGCAGGCGCAGGACCCCCGACGGGCCGCGACCTTCGTCATCGATCACGAAGAAGCCGGCCCGATCGGCGTGATCGGCCTGTTCGAAGACGCCGATCCCGCGCCCGAGGTCGGCTACTGGATCGGACGTCCGTTCTGGGGGCGGGGTCTGGCGACCGAGGCGCTGGAAGGCGCCTTGGTGTGGGCGAAGAAGGCGTGGAAGCGGCGCGCCCTGACGGCCGGCCACTTCACCGACAATCCGGCGTCCGGCCGCGTGCTGGAAAAGGCGGGATTCCTCTACACCGGCGAGGTGCGGCGGGGCTTCTCAAAGGCGCGCGGCGAGTGGACCGACACGCGCCGGATGGTCTGGCTGGCCTGACGCCGGATCAGCCGCCCATGGCCGGCATGAAGACGGCGGCGGCGGCCACGACGCCGCCGATCACGGTGACGGCCACGCCCAGCCCGAACGCCAGGGCGGTGCGCGCGCGCACGCGCCGCACGCCGCCGGACTTCACCGAGCGCAGATAGACCTGCGGTCGCTTCTGGAAGGCTTCCGAGCCGACGATGTTGTGCTGGGACATGAACGCGCTCCCACGACTGGTCCTGAAGCGTCCATGGACCGGGTGCGGAAGGCCGAAAGATGGCGAACGCGGTTAGACTTCAGCCGCACCAGACCAGACGGCCGGAGTACGCCCGGTAATAGCCGCTGTAGGGATCGTAGGAGCGATAGTTGCGCAGGCACCAGTCGATGCGGCGCGGATCGCGGCCGCCTTGGCCATAGCCGTGGCCCGAGCCCCCGTAGACGAGGTCCGGACGGCCATAGGCCGCGGGATAGGCCGTGGCCGGGGCCTGATGGCTGTAGCCGTGACCATACTGGTGACCTTGGCCCCGCCAGCGGTCATGGCGACCGTGGCCGTACCCATAGGACGAACGCCCGTAGTCGTAGCCTTGGCCGTAACGGTCGCCGTAGCCGTAGTTCCGGTCCTGCCCCCGGTAGTCGTAACGGCTTCCGCCGCGCGGCGTGCGCCAGGCGGCGTCGCAGTCGGTGCGGTTCGCGTCCCAGTAGGCGTCGCAGCGATAATCGCCGCCGCGGTCCCACTGCCCTGCGGTGTTCCAGCCGGCGATGACTTGCGCCTCGGAAGCGGAGGCCGCCGCCATCACGAAGCCGGCGGCGGCGAAGGCGGCGGCGAACGGCTTCATGGACGGACTCCCGGAGATCTAGTTGAGGGACACGCTGATGGGGCCGCCGCGGGTCACGACGCGGCGCATCAGCACCATGCGGCCGCCGTCGGCGCCCGACACGGGGACGATCAGGAACCAGCTGCCGTCGGGCAGGCCGGCGAAGTCGAAGCGATTGTCGGAACAGGCGTCGGAACGCGTGAAGGCGCGGTAGTCGGCGTTCGGGTCCGGCACGTTGCGGGCGCGCACGACCTCTTCCGGCACGGCGGCGCGGTCGGTCGAGCCGTACAGGACCCGAAACCGCGCCCGGGTGTAGGGCGTGTCCGGCACCAGGCCGACCGACCCGGAGCAGCGATAGGCGACGCCGCCCGGCC
The DNA here is from genome assembly GCF_035935935.1 of Brevundimonas sp. Classification (GTDB taxonomy): domain Bacteria; phylum Pseudomonadota; class Alphaproteobacteria; order Caulobacterales; family Caulobacteraceae; genus Brevundimonas. The sequence goes on along the minus strand of NZ_DASYWO010000011.1, from coordinate 151,853 downwards.
GATAGTCGATCCGCCCGTCGATCGAGGCCGATCCGGAATGGGTCGACCACGCGAAATCCGAGGCGTCGAAGGCGCCGTCCTCGACCGGTATGGGCAGGCCGGGGCTGCCCGTCGTCGGGGCGCAGGCGGCGGCCGCCAGCGCCGCCGCGGCCACGGCCGGCAGAAGAAGGGCGGGCGAACGACGGGACATGACGGAACTCCGGGCAGACGGGGGACTGCCGACACAGTGCCAACGCGATCCCCAAGGTCAAGGTTGCGGCGCGATCCCCCCCGCGTCAAAAGGCGGTGAACGACCGGGGACGAACCCCGGCGGAAACGCGCCCGCGGGAGCCCATGCAGGTCACCTTTCAAGACGTTCTGGACGCCCGCGACCGCATCGCGGGACAGGTGGACCGCACGCCGGTCCGGCATTCGCGAAAGCTGTCGAAACTGACCGGCGCCGAGGTCTGGCTGAAGTTCGACAACCTGCACTGGACCGGCAGCTTCAAGGAGCGGGGCGCGCTCAATCGCCTGTCGCTCCTGACTCCCGAAGAGCGCAAGCGCGGCGTGGTCGCGGCCAGCGCCGGCAATCATGCGCAGGCGCTGGCGTATCACGGCGCGCGTCTTGGCGTGCCGGTGACCATCGTGATGCCGGAGGGCACGCCCTTCGTGAAGACCGAGGGCACGCGGCGTCACGGAGCGACGGTGGTCATCAAGGGGCTGGACTTCTCGGGGTCCACGGAAGAGGCGCACCGCCTGCGCGACGAGCAGGGCATGATCTTCGTCTCAGCCTTCGACGACGCCGGGATCGTGGCGGGTCAGGGCGTGTGCGGGCTGGAGTTTCTGGAGGACGCGCCGCTGCTGGACGATCTGGTGATCCCGATCGGCGGCGGCGGCCTGATCGCCGGATCGGCCCTGGCGGCCAAGACGCTGAAGCCCGACCTGCGCGTGATCGGCGTCGAGGCCGCCATGTATCCGTCCTTCACCGCCCGTCGGGCGGGCCTGCCGCCCGTCTGCGGCGGCCAGACGATCGCGGAAGGCATCGCCATCAAGGCCGTGGGCGAGGTGCCGTTCGCGGTCGCCGATCCCCTGGTGGACGAGGTGGTGGTGTGCGAGGAAGCCGACTTCGAGCGCGCCGTCGCCTTCCTCGCGACGCTGGAAAAGACCGTGGTCGAGGGCGCGGGCGGGGGCGCCCTGGCCGCCATGCTGGCGCGGCCGGAGATGTTCCGGGGACGCAAGGTCGGCCTTGAACTGACAGGCGGCAACATCGACGCCCGCATGCTGGCCGTGGTGCTGAACCGGGAACTGGTCCGCGAGCGCCGCCTGGTCACCTACCGGATCATCGGCGACGACCGTCCGGGGATGATGTCCCGCATGGCGGGCGTCATCGGCGACATGGGCGGCAACATCATCGAGATCGTCCACGACCGGCTGTCGCTGGACGTGCCGGCCAAGGGCGCGGAATTCGACATCCTGGTGGAAACGCGCGACGGGACCCATGCCGAGGAGATCGGCGATTCCCTTATGGAGCACGGCTATGCGCTTCGGCGGTAAGGTTCTTGCGGCGGCCGCGGTGGCGCTGACGCTGGCGGGCTGCGGCGCGGGCGCCGAGGACGCGGCGGGCGGGGACGCCGAAGCCCTGCGCGCCGCCGAGTTCTTCCTGAAGTCCAACGCGCGGGCCGAAGGCGTGGTCAGCCTGCCGTCGGGCCTGCAATACAAGGTGCTGCAAAGCGGTCCGAACTCCGGCCGTCAGCCCGACCGCAACGACCTCGTCCGGGTGCATTACGAAGGGGCGCTGACCACCGGCGAGGTGTTCGACAGCAGCTTCAATCGCGACCTGCCGTTCGTGACGACGCCGGAGGGCCAGCCCGCCGGCAACATCATCCCGGCGTGGACCGAGGCGCTGCAGCTGATGCGCCCGGGCGACGAGTGGATCGTCTATGCCCCGCCGGCGCTGGGCTATGGCGAGCGCGGCGCCCCTCCGGTCATTCCGGCCAATGCCGTCCTGGTGTTCCGCATCCGCATGCTGGACGTGGCGGAAACCCCGGGCGGCGAACGGGCCGCCGCGGTGGCGACGGGCTGAGGCTCAGTCGGCCGCAAGCCTTTCCAGCGCCCACGCCGCCGCATCGGCCACGACCGGATCGACGTCCGTCAGGAGGGCCCGCGCCGGCTCGACCAGAGCGGAGTCGCCGCTGTTTCCGGCCGCGTACAGCACGTTGCGGACAAAACGGTTCCGGCCGATGCGCTTCACCGGGCTTTTCGCGAACAGGGCGCGGAAGCCTGCGTCGTCCAGCGCGAGCAGGTCTACGATCCGCGGCGACTCGAGCTCCGACCGTGGCCGCAGCCGCATCTCCGAGGCGGACCTGGCGAACTTGTTCCAGGGACAGACCGCCAGGCAGTCGTCGCATCCGTAGATCCGGCTGCCGGTCGCGCGCCGGAACTCCTCCGGCCAGGGGCCGGCGAACTCGACGGTCAGGTAGGAAAGGCAGCGACGGGCGTCGAGCTGAAACGGCGCGGGAAAGGCCTGGGTCGGGCAGGCGTGGAGACAGGCGGTGCAGGTGCCGCAATGCTCGGCCTCGGCCGCGTCCGGCGCGATCTCCGCAGCCGTCAGGATCACGCCGAGGAACAGCCAGTTGCCGTGCTCGCGGCTGAGCAGGTTGGTGTGCTTGCCCTGCCATCCCAGGCCGGCGCGCTGGGCCAGGGGCTTTTCCATCAGGGGCGCGGTGTCGACGAAGACCTTCACCTCCTGCCCGGTCCGCGCGGCGATCTGGCCGGCCAGGGTCTTGAGCCGGCCCTTGATGACCTCGTGATAGTCGTCGCCGCGGGCGTAGACGGAAACGTATCCCGCGGAGGCATCGGCCATCTCGGGCAGCGGGTCGGCGTCGGGGCCGTAGTTCAGACCCAGCACGACCGCGGTGCGCGCGTCCGGCCACATGGCCGTGGGATGGGCGCGACGTTCGATCGTCGTTTCCATCCACCCCATCTCGCCATGGCGCCCCGCCTCGACGAAATGGGCCAGCCTCTCGCCGGCCGACCACGGCTCGGACGCCGAGGCGAAGCGGCAGGCGTCGAAGCCCAGCGCCGTCGCGCGGTCACGGATGAAGGCGCGGAGGTCGGCCATGCGCGGGCCGTACCCCCGGCGGGGGTCAGAAGTCGAGGTCGGCGTAATGCGGAGCGGCCTGAAGGCCGGCCAGGCGGTCGCTCAGCAGCGGGCGGAACGCAGGGCGGGACTTGATCCGCATGTACCAGGTCTTCAGCGTCGGCCAGTTCGACCAGGACACCTCGCCGAAGAAATCCAGCACCGACAGGTGCGCCGCGGCGACGAGATCCGCCTGCGTCAGGCGACGACCGGCCAGACAGTCGCGCTGGGCCAGCATGACTTCCAGTTGGCTCAGATGGGCCTTCAGACTTTCTCGTCCCTCGCGCAGGGCGCGGGCTTCCGGAGGGCCGAGGCGCAGGAGGGGCTTCTCCAGCCGCTCGTGCAGCAGCACGGCGTCGACCTCGTCGTTGAAGCGGCGGGCGAACCACTGGATCAACCTGCGCGCCTCAGCCCGCTCGACCGGATCGGTCGGCAGCAGGGCGCCCGGGGACTGGTCCTCGATCCAGCCGAGGATGGCGGGCAGCTCGCACAGCGTCAGGGGCCGCTCGCGCTCCTGCGTGACGAAGACCGGCGGCATGCCCGACGGGTTCAGCGTCCCGACAATGCAGTCGGGCTCCCAGGGGCGAACCGGATTTTCCTCGAACGCGACCTTCGCTTCGCCCAGCGCCAGCCGCGCGGCGCGGGACGCGGGATCGAAGGCGAAGTGGTGCAGGACGCCGCTCATCCGGCGAGCGATGACACGGGGCCGTTAAGGGCGCGTTTACCGCGGCCGGTCCGCCCGCAACTCGTCGATTCCGCCCCACACCAGCCACAGGGCGACGATCAGGGCCGCCGCGCCGTCCAGCGCCGGCGATCCGAGGAAGGCGGCGCCGCTCAGACCGACGGCGGCCACCAGCAGGACGGAGGGATCGGCCGCGGCCTCCGGATCTTCGGACCCCACGCCGCGTCGCAGGCCGGGGACCGAGGTTCCGGCGAGCGCCAGGGCCGAAGCCGCCACCAGAGCAAGCGCCCCCGCGGCGCCGGCCGTGATCGCCTGCGGCGAAAGGATGCGCGCGACCGCGACCGCGGCCAGCAGGCCCGCGCCGGCCATGGCCATGCCCGCGAGAAAGGCGCGGCCGCCGCCCTGACCCGGCCGCTCGCGGGAAATCAGCAGGCTGACGAAGCCGGCCAGGTGCAGGGCCGTCGCCACCAGCGCCGCCGCCGCCGCGATCGAGCCGGTCGCGGCGAGGGCGAACGCTTGCAGCGCGGCGATCAGAATCGCCAGAACGGCGACGAGCGGCCGGAGGCGGGGATGGCTTTCGACGGAAACGGCATCGGAGGTCATGTGCCGGTTGTAGCGGCCTGACCGCCCGTTCCAAGGCCCCCGCTCCGGCCCGTGTTAGGGATAACGTCATCAAACGCCGTCATGCCGGGCGGCGGCGGATGCGGAGAGCCTCCGGATGGACGGCGGAACGGGATGGATCGGTCGCGCTGACGCGCTGGCGCGGCTGGGGGTCAAGACCCAGACGCTGTACGCCTACGTCTCGCGAGGGCGCATCACCGCCCGCCCCGACCCCGCCGATCCGCGACGCAGCCAGTACGCTTCCAGCGACATCGAGCGCCTGATCCGCGGCGAGACGGCGCCGCACGTCGAAAAGGCGGCCGCACGCGGCGAGGCGGAGCTTCTGACCAGCCTCGGCGCCGAGGCCGACGGTCGTCCCCACTATCGCGGCCATGACGTCGTGACGCTTGCCGAAACCGCGACGCTCGAACAGACCGCGCGCCTTCTGTGGGGGGCGGAAGGCCTGCAGCCCTTCGCCGAGCTGAGGCCCCGGGTCGACCTGTTCACCGCCGGCACGATCCGGTCGAGGGTCTTCGCCACCCTGGCGCGTCGCGCCGGGGAGGCCGGGCCGCGCGCCGGCGACGATCCAGCCGCCATGGTCGCGGAGGCCGCCGTCGCCCTGAACGAGGCGGTGGACGCGGCGTCGGGCCCGGGACCGCGCTCGCATTTCCACCAGCGGCTGGCGCGCGGGTGGAAGATGGTGGAGCGGGACGCGCATCTGCTGCGCCGCGCCCTGGTCCTCTGCGCCGACGGCCGCATGAGCGCGGCCATTCTGGCGACGCGCACGGCGGCTTCGGGTGGAGCCTGCATGGCCGGCGCCGCGCTGGCCGGCCTGACCACGCTGGGGACGGCGGAGCTCATGCGCCGCACGCAGGCGGCCACCGCCTTCGTCGTGGCGGCGCGCCGCGACCCGCAGACGCGGCTGGACGACGGCGCCTCGACGGACGATCCGCGCGGCCCGTCCCTGCTGGCGGCCCTGTCGCTGCCCGCCGACCTCGAGGCCGTCCGGCGACGCGTCGAAGACGACTCCGGCCGCGCCGCGGACCTGCCGCTGGCGCTGGCGCTGACCGCCCGGGCGCTGGACCTGCCGCGGGAAGCGGCGGTCGATCTGGTGCTGATCGGACGGCTGACGGGTCTTCTGGGCCATGCGCTGGACCAGCGCCGTTCGGGCTCGCCCATCCGGGCGCGGGTGCGCTATGTGGGACCGCGGCCGGGCGCGAACTGACCCGGCCATCCGGACATCGAGGGCTTCATGACGGACTGGCTGGCGGCGATCCTTCTCGGCCTGATCGAGGGGCTGACCGAGTTCATTCCGGTGTCTTCGACCGGACACCTGCTGCTGCTGCGCGAGGCGCTGGGGCTGCAGGGCCGGAACTGGAACACCTTCGTGGTGATGATCCAGCTGGGCGCCATTCTGGCGGTGATCAGCGTCTATTTCGCCAAGCTGTGGAAGGTGCTGATGGGCCTGCCGACGCGGCCTGAGGCGCGGCATTTCGCCATCAGCGTCCTGATCGCCTTCCTGCCGTCGCTGGTCGCGGGCGTGTTCCTGTACGACTTCATCACCCGCATCCTGTTCGAGACGCCGCAGGTGATCTGCATCATGCTGATCGTCGGCGGCTTCCTGCTGATGGCCGTGGAACGGTTCGCCCCGCAGCCGCAGCATTTCGACGCGATGAAGCTGACGTGGAAGACGTCGCTGCTGATCGGCCTGTTCCAGTGCCTGGCCCTGGTGCCCGGCGTGTCGCGATCGGGCGCGACCATCTCGGGCTCCATCCTGCTGAAGCTGGAGAAGCCGGCGGCCGCGGAGTTCAGCTTCTTCCTCGCCATCCCCACGATGGTCGGCGCCTTCGCCTATGCGCTGCTCAAAGAGTACGAGACGATGGACTTCAGCTTCGGCTGGGTGATCGGCCTCGGGTTCCTGACCGCCTTCGTCGCCGGGCTGGCCGTCGTGCGGTTCCTCGTGAACTTCGTCGGACAGTATGGCTTCACGCCGTTCGCCATGTGGCGGATCGTCGTGGGAACCGTGGGTCTGCTGGCGATCTGGCTCTACTGAGCGGTCAGAAGGTCGCCTTCTCCGCGAACTGGCCGCCGCGGCGGTAGCGCCAGAGGTAGGACGGCACGACCGCTTCCATGCCGGTCGGCTGGACGCCGAGCGCCGCGAGACCCTCGGCCCCCTCGGCGACGACGTTGTCGGTCTCCAGCGACAGGACCTGATCGCGGGTCAGGAGCGGCGGAATGCCGAGGAAGGCGCTGAGCTGCGCCACCGAACCGATGGCGCGGGCGACCGGGAAGGGCAGCGGCGCCAGCAGGCGGCGGCGGCCCGTCTCGCGCAGCACGAGCTGCAGCACCTCCTCGAAGGTCAGCACCGCCGGCCCGCCCAGTTCGAAGGTGCGGCCCGCGAGGGAGGCGTCCTCGACCGACCGGGCGACGGCTTCGGCGACGTCGCCCACGTAGACCGGCTGGAACTTCGTCTTGCCGAAGCCGACCAGCGGCAGGGCCGGCGCGTAGCTGGCCATGCCGGCGAAGCGGTTCAGGAAGCCGTCGCCGGGCCCGAAAACCACCGACGGACGCAGGACGACCGCGTCGGGGAAGATGTCGCGCACCGCGGCCTCGCCAGCGGCTTTGGTGCGGGCGTACTGCGACTTGCCGTCGGCGTCGGCGCCGATGGCGGACATCTGGACGAACCGGCCCACGCCGGCGGCCCGGGCCTGCTCGGCGATGCGGCGCGCGGCGTCGACGTGCATGGCGTCGAAGCCGCGCTTGCCCGATTCGAACAGGACGCCGATCAGGTTCACGACGGCTTGGGCGCCGCGGCAGGCCTCGGCCACCTGCGCCGCGTCGGACACGTCGCAGCGCACCAGCTGGATCTGGCCGGGGTCGCCCGCGGGGCGCAGTTCGACCGCGAGATTGGGATTGCGCACGGCCACGCGCACCCGCCAGCCGCGCCTGGCCAGCACGCGGACGGCCTGGGTTCCGACGAAGCCCGAACCGCCGAAGACGGTGACCAGACCTTTCGTGGTCGCGACCATGGAATGCTCCGCAGACGTCGGCCGGCGCACCTGCGCACGGCCTTCGGGGGCGGGATAGACGAGGACCGCGCGGCGGGCAAACGCACGGCGAGAAAAAGGCCGTTGACCCGCATGGGCCCCTGCCTTAAGGGTCCGCGCCTTCCGGACGGGAAGCCCACGCGGCGGCCCGGCCCGAATGCCCAGGTGGCGGAATTGGTAGACGCGCTGGCTTCAGGTGCCAGTGACTGAAAGGTCGTGGAGGTTCGAGTCCTCTCCTGGGCACCAATTCTTCAAACGGCGTCGCGAGCGATCGCGACGCCGTTTTGATTCCTGACGCTCGCCCTGGCGCTCGACGCGCGGCTTCTCGCTGCTTGAGGGCGGGTGATGCGCGCCGGGGGACTTGTCGTGTATGAGCACCCCATGACCGTGCATTTCCATCAGGGCGACCTGCCCGACGGCCTCGACCTGGGCCCTATCGTCGCCGTGGATTCCGAGACCATGGGTCTGCGCTATCGCCGCGACGCCCTGTGCGTGGTGCAGCTGTCGGCCGGCGACGGCGACGCGCACGTGGTGCGGTTGAACCGCCGCGACTACGACTGTCCCAACCTGAAGCGGGTGCTGACCGACCCCGGCGTGATAAAGATCTTTCACTACGGCCGGTTCGACGTGGCGATGTTCCAGTTGCATCTCGGCGTGGACACCGCCCCGCTGTTCTGCACCAAGATCGCGTCGAAGCTGGCGCGCACCTACACCGACCGTCACGGGCTGAAGGACGTGGTCCGCGAACTGGCGGGCGTGGACCTGTCCAAGGCGCAGCAGTCCAGCGACTGGGGCGCCGCTCAGCTGAGTCCCGAACAGCTGGCCTATGCGGCGTCGGACGTGCTGCACCTGCATGCGGTGCGCGAACGGCTGATCGCCATGCTCGAACGCGAAGGCCGGATGGCTCTCGCGCAGGCCTGCTTCGACTTCCTGAACACGCGCGCCAGGCTGGATCTCGCCGGCTGGGACGAGATCGACGTCTTCGCCCACAGCTGAGCAGAACGTGAGAGACGCGCCCCCTCCCCTGCCCGACGACGACGGCCGGCTCGGCCGGGAGGCCGCGCGATGGCGCGCCCGCTCCGGGCGCGTGCGGCTGGCGCGTCGCCTGCTGCCGATCCTGATCGTGGTGCTGGCCGGCGGCGTGATCGCCTGGGTGGCGCTGCGCACCGTGATCTCCGGCGCCGAGCGGGAGGCCGAGACCCGTCAGGAGCAGGCGCTGGTCAACGCCGTCTTCCACGGACAGGACGATCAGGGCCGGTCCTTCATGATCGGCGCAAAGGGCGCGACCCGGGACCCGTCGACCGGCCGCTACCGGCTGATCGGGCCGGTGCTGAGGCTGAACCTCGGCGGCCGCAAGGTGACGGAGATGACCGCCGACGGCGGCGAGTACGACCAGGCCGCGAAGACGGTGACGATCGGCCCGAACGTTCGCATCGCCGACGGCGAAAGCGGCTTCACCCTGGTGACGCCGGAGGCCGTCATGGACACCGAGTCCGGCACGGTGAGGGGCGACAAGGGCGTGGAGGGCTCCGGCCCGCTTGGAACGCTGAAGGCTTCGGCCTATGTGATCGAGGACCAGGGCGAACGGATCCGCTTCCGCGGCCTTGGCGATCAGAAGGTGCGCGGGGTCATCAACCCCGCCGGATCGGACCGATGAGAATGAGCACGCGCAAGACCCTCGGCCTTCTGGCCGCCGCCGCCGTTCTGGCCCTGCCGGCGGCCGGCGGCGCGCAGTCCCCCGGGAACTCCGCCGACGCGCCCATCGCCTGGGGCGGGGATGATCTGGAAATCACGCCGGCCGGCTTCTCGCTGATCGGTCGGGCCGAGATCACCCAAGGCGGCAATCGCCTGCGCGCCGGCCGCGTCAACCTGACCACCGACGACCGCGGCGGCGTGACCCGGGTCGAGGCGATCGGCGAAGTCTTCTTCGTCACGCCGACCCAGACCGCGCGCGGCGACCGCGCCACCTATGACCTGAACACCGACGAGGTGGTGGTGACCGGCGAGGTGATCCTGGCCCAGGGCGAGAACGTCATGCGCGGCGGCCGGCTGGTCTACAACGTCCGGACCGAGACCGGCCGCATGGCCGGCGCGCCGACGGCCGGCGGCGACCGCGTGCAGGGCGTGTTCTATCCGGAAGGGAACGACTGAGGCGTTCGCCCGGTCGTTGAGCGCGTGGCCCGCAAGGAACTGTCCGCCCTCAATCTGGAACCCGAGGTCGCGTCCGACGCGGCCCCCGAGCGCCTGCGCGGCGAACGCGGCCTGCGGGTGGAAAGCCTCGCGCGCAGCTTCGGTCCGCGGCAGGTCGTCCGCGACGTCTCGCTGAGTCTGGACCGCGGCGAGGTGGCGGGCCTGCTGGGGCCGAACGGGGCGGGCAAGACGACCTGCTTCTACATGATCACCGGCCTGATCCCGCCCGACAGCGGCCGCATCCTGCTGGACGGGCAGGACGTCACGGCCCAGCCGATGTATCAGCGCGCCCGCATGGGTCTTGGCTATCTGGCGCAGGAGGCCAGCATCTTCCGCGGCATGACGGTGGAGGAGAACGTCCGCGCCGTGGTCGAACTGCACGAGGCCGGCAGGACGGCCGTGAAGGTGGAGACCGAGCGCCTGATGGAAGAGCTGGGCGTGTCGCATCTGGCGCAGGCGTCGGCGGCGGGCCTGTCTGGCGGCGAGCGGCGGCGGGTGGAAATCGCGCGGGCGCTGGCAGGGAAACCGGCCTTCATGCTGCTGGACGAACCCTTCGCCGGCATCGACCCGCTGGCCATCGCCGACATCCGGCAGGTCATCCGCTATCTGGCCGACCAGGGCATCGGCGTTCTGATCACCGACCACAACGTGCGCGAGACGCTGGACATCATCGACCGCGCCGCGATCATCTCGTCAGGCGCGGTGCTGTTCGAAGGCACGGCGGCGGAGATCGTGGCCGACCCGGAAGTGCGCCGCGTCTATCTGGGCGACAGCTATCGCTGAGGGGCTTGCGTTTCATCGCGGTGTAACACATCTGTCTGCGCATGAACGCCCCGCTGCCTGATCTCGCCGTCGTCTATGAACATCCCGAGTGGTTCGAACCCCTGTTCAGGGCGCTGGAGCGGCATGGGGTCAGCCACGTGAAAGTCCCCTTGGCGGGCGCCAGTTTCGACCCGGCCGGCTCGCCCGCGCCGGCCACGGTGGTGTTCAGCCGCGTGGCGATGAGCGCCTTCCTGCGCGAGCCGGAGCATCCGATCTTCTATGCGCAAAGCCTCTTCGAGCACTGGCAGGGGCTGGGGACGCGGGTGGTCAATGCGTCCGCGCTGAACATCGACACCTCCAAGGCGCGGCAGATGAGCCTGATCGCCCGACTGGGCCTGAAGGGTCCGGCGACGCGGGTCGCGCACCGGCAGGCGGACATCCCGGCCGCCGCGGAGGGTTTGCGGTTCCCTGTGCTGGTCAAGGCCGACATCGGGGGCGCCGGCGCCGGCATCACCCGCTATGAGACGCCCGAGACGCTGGCCGAGGCCGCGGCCGAGAACTGGTGCCCGGTCGGCGTCAACGGCATCTCGCTGATCCAGGAGTACGCGCCGCGGCGCGACGGAAAGATCACGCGCGTCGAGACGCTGAACGGCAAATACCTCTACGCCATCGACATCGAGAGCCCGGGCGACGCCTTCGACCTGTGCCCGGCCGACGCCTGTCTGGTCCGGCCCGGCGCGCCCGTTCTGAAGATGACCAGGGCCGAACCCTCGGCCGAGATCATCGCGGCGGCCGAGCGCATCGCCGTCGAAGGTGGGCTGGAGGTCGGCGGGATCGAGTATCTGATCGACGACCGCACGGGGGAAGCCCTCTTCTACGACATCAACGGCCTGTCGAATTTCGTGGCCGATCCGGTCCAGGTGCTGGGCTTCGATCCGCACGACGACCTGGTCGAATGGCTGAAGGGCATCATCGCGGCAGAGAAGGCCGGGCGCGGCGGAGACTTGGCGGCATGAGATACGGCTACTGGGCCCCCGTCTTCGGCGGCTGGTTGAGGAACGTCGACGACGAGCGCGAGGCGTCGTGGGAGAACCTGTCGCGTCTGGTGCGGCGGTCCGAGGAGATCGGCTGGGATCTGACCCTGATCGCCGAGCTGAACCTGAACGACATCAAGGGAATCCAGGCGCCGGCGCTGGACGCCTGGTCTTCGACCGCGGCGCTGGCGGCCGTGACCCGCAAGATCGAGTTGATGACGGCCGTGCGGCCGAACTTTCATCAGCCGGCGCTGTTCGCCAAACAGGCGGCGAACATCGATCGCATCTCCGGCGGCCGGCTGGCGCTGAACGTCGTGTCGTCGTGGTGGGCGAAGGAGGCCGAGAGCTATGGCCTGCAGTTCGACCAGCATGACGACCGCTATGCCCGGACGACGGAATGGCTGCAGGTGCTGGACCGCCTCTGGACCGAGGACCGGGTCGACTTCGACGGCCGACTGTACGCGATGAAGGACGCCATCGTGGAGCCGAAGCCGATCTCGACGCCGCAGCGCCGGCGGCCGACGATCTACGCCGGCGGCGAATCCGAGGCGGCCAAGACGCTGATCGCGCGGCTGTGCGACGCCTACGTGATGCACGGCGACGATCCGGAGCACATCGCGGCCAAGATCGCGGACATGAAGGCGCGGCGGGAAGCGTTCGGCCTGCCGCCCATGAAGTTCGGCATGGCCGGATACGCCATCGTCAGGGACAGCCCGGCCGAGGCGGACCGCGAGCTGGAGCGGATCACCACCATCCCCGGCCTGGCCGAAGGCAGGCCGCCCGCCGGATTCGCCAACTTCGACCAGTGGCTGTCGGGCACCGAGCTGGAGCGCGAGCTCAAGATCCGCGAATACAGCGTCTCAAACCGGGGCCTGAGGCCCGGCTTCGTCGGGACACCGGAGCAGGTTCGCGAGCGCATCGCAGAGTTCGAGGCTGCGGGTCTGGACCTGCTCCTGCTGCAGATGTCGCCGCAGGAGGAGGAGATGGAGCGGTTCGCCGCGCAGGTGATCCGCGCCTGATCCGTGGCGGGCTGAAGGACTTCAATCGCCGTTAACCGCTTCGGCCCGATTGTGGCCCCAGCAAGTTCCGGGCCATCCGGAGGCGGGAGCGACGACGTGCTGGGTCAGAGGCTTGAGGTCAGGCAGGGGCAGGGGCTGGTCGTCACGCCCCAGCTGCAGCAGGCCATCAAGCTGTTGCAGCTGTCGAACCAGGAGCTGGAGGCCTTCGTCGAGGCGGAGCTGGAGCGCAATCCGCTTCTGCAGCGCGACGAGCCCGACGCGCCGAGCGAGGTGGAGGCAGCGCCCGCCGAGGCCGCCGCGAGCTCGGAGAGCGAGCTGAGCTTCGAGGACGGGCGGTCGTCCGCGGCCGACGAGGCCATGGACGTGCGCGCCGACGACGGCTGGAACGACGCGTCCGAAACCGCCGCCGCCCCGACGGCCGAGGCCCAGGCCGGGCTGAACGACTGGAGCCGCGTCGGCGCCGGCGGCTCCGCCCCAGATGGCGAGCTGGAACGGCCGGACACGCGCGAGGCCACGCTGTGGGAGCATCTGCAGGCGCAGGCCTCGGCCGCGCGGCTGTCGCCGGCCGATCTGGCCGTCGCTTCGGTTCTCATCGACATGGTCGACGAGGGCGGATACCTGCGCGGCGAACTGGACGAGGTCGCCGACCGGCTGGGCTGCGGGCTGGATCGGGTCGAGGCCGTGCTGAAGGTCTGTCACGGCTTCGAGCCGACGGGCATCATGGCGCGCTCGGTGCCGGAGTGCCTGGGGCTGCAACTGGCGGAGCGGAACCGGCTGGACCCGGCGATGCAGGCGCTGCTGGACAACCTCGACCTGCTGGCGAAGCGCGACCTGCCCGGCCTGAAGAAGGCCTGCGGCGTCGACGGTGAGGATCTGGCCGAGATGATCGGCGAACTGAAGGCCCTGACGCCCCGGCCCGGCGCGGGCTTCGGCGGCGAGCCGGCGCAGACGGTGGTCGCCGACGTGATCGTCAAGCCGGACCCGGCCGGAGGCTGGCGCGTGGAGCTGAACGCCGACACCCTGCCCCGACTGCTGGTCGACAAGCGCTATCACGGCGTCGTGGCGTCGGGCGCGCGCTCGGACCAGGAAAAGACCTTCGTCGCGGAATGCGCGGCCCAGGCCAGCTGGCTGGTGAAGTCGCTGGACCAGAGGGCGAAGACCATCCTCAAGGTTTCCAGCGAGATCGTGCGACAGCAGGACGCCTTCCTGGCCTTCGGCGTGGAGTGCCTGCGGCCTCTGAACCTCAAGACGGTGGCCGACGCGATCGGCATGCACGAGTCGACCGTCAGCCGGGTCACGTCCAACAAGTGGATCGCGACGCCACGCGGCCTGTTCGAGCTGAAATTCTTCTTCACCGCGGCCATCGCCTCGGTCGACGGACAGGCGTCGCATTCGGCCGAGGCGGTGCGTCACCGGATCAAGTCGATGATCGACGCGGAAACGGCGGAGCGGGACGTGCTGTCGGACGACGCCATCGTCGACATCCTCAAGGAGGCCGGCATCGACATCGCCCGCCGCACGGTCGCCAAGTACCGGGAAGCCCTGCGCATTCCTTCATCGATGCAGCGGCGACGGATGCTCCGCGCCGGTTGATGCGGCGAACTGAAGCTTGACCACAAATTTGTGAGGTCCGTTGACACCGAACGCGCCCGGTCGCGTTCTATGGACATGCAAGTCCAGGTCAGCGGAAAGCACGTGGATGTCGGCGAAGCGTTGAGCTCGCGCATCTCCCAGGAACTCAATGACGGGGTCGGAAAATACTTCGAACGCGGCGGCCAGGACGCCGAGGTCGTGGTGTCCAAGGACGGCCCCGGGTTCAAGGTCGATTGCTGGGTCAGACTGGCCTCCGGCCAGTCGCTGGTGACCACCGGACTGGGCGGCGACGCCCACGCCGCCTTTTCGGATTCCCTCGACAAGCTCGAGAAGCGGGTGCGGCGTTACAAGCGCCGACTGAAGAACCACCACGCCGGTCCGGCCGGCCTTTCGCCCGAAAAGACCGAGATGGCGGCAGCCCGCGTCACGGTCTTCCGCGATCCCGAGAGCGTCGAGGATGAGGAGTTCGGGGAGGCCGGCGCTCCCGGCGACGCGCCAGCCGGCATGGTCATCGCCGAAAGCCAGTCGCAGGTGAAGCTGATGACCGTCGGTCAGGCCGTCCTCGAACTCGACATGACCGGCTATCCGGTCCTGATGTTCAGGAACGCCGGCCATGGCGGGCTGTCGGTGGTCTACCGACGACCCGACGGCAACATCGGCTGGATCGATCCGGCCAGAACGGCGGCGAACGGGCACGGCTGAGCCGCCACTTCAGGGTTTCGTCTTCATTCGGTGACGGTTCGCGGCTAAAGGGCCGCGGACCGGCCCGGCAGTGAGCGTTAGGGCGTTCGGGGACCATCATGCACATCGGCGCGTTGCTGCCCGTTGAAGGCGTTCACCTTCGCGGCGGCGTGACCTCAAAACGGCAGGCCCTGCACGCGCTGGCCGAGGCCGCCGCCCACGCCTACGGGCTGGAGGCGCAGACCGTCTATGACGCTCTGAACGAGCGCGAAGCGCTGGGATCGACGGCCCTGGGCGCCGGCGTGGCGGTGCCGCATGCGCGTATCCCCGGCCTGCGCGGGGTCAGTGCCGTCTTCCTGCGACTGGAACAGCCCGTGGCTTTCGGCGCCCTGGACGAACGCCCCGTCGATCTATTGCTGGGACTGTTCGCCGCGCCCGAGGACGGGGCAGGCCACCTGCGCGCGCTGGCGGCCGCGTCGCGCGCGCTGCGGGCGCCCGAGCTGCGCGAACAGCTGCGACGCGCGGAGCATCCCGACGCAGTGCTGGCGCTGTTGCTGCGGCAGTCGGAGGCCGAAGCGGCCTGAGCCGTCAGTGGACGGACACGGGCTCCAGCTCGTGCGCCACGGCGGCCGCGAACGCCGCCTCGCGGTCGATGAGAACCGCCAGACGCTCACCATCGGCGCTGTGGACGGCGTACAGGATCTGGTCCGGATCGATGTCCAGACCCTTGAGCGCCGCCTTGGGCGCATCACCCAGGATTTCGGCCGCCGCCACCTCCCGCACGTAGACCATGTCCGGAGCGCCGAGTTCGGCAAGGGCGCGCTTGGTCATGGAAGGGGTCATGGCGGTGTTTCCTGAAGCTCCACAGGGCTTTGAAGTCATGGCGTTATGATGGGAATGCGACGGACGGAGGGTCGTTCCTCCGGCCGGATAAGATCGACGTGAAGCAGGCCGTGTTCGAGCGTCGCGGCCCGCACTTCCAGACCATCCGCCAGAACGAAGGCGCGCGTGAAGCCGCGCGCGGCGATGCCGCGGTGCAGATAGGCGGCGCTTTCTCCCTCCGGCGCCTCGCGCTTGCCGGCAACGGTCAGCTGTCGACCTTCGACGGTCACGCTCAGCTCGTCCGGCGTGAAGCCGGCCACAGCCAGCGTGATGCGCACGGCGTCGCCGCCGCGCTGTTCGACGTTGTATGGGGGATAGCCTTCGCCGGCGGCGCGCTGGGCGCGGTCGATCAGGGCGCGGGTCTGGTCGAAGCCGAGCAGGAAAGGGCTGTCGAACAGGAGGGTGCGGGTCGTCATCGTCTCAAGCCCCCGAAGCAGGCCGTCCGCCTCAAGACCCCCCGCGATCGGCGGGGCCCGGCGAGCCTTGCACATGGGGATCGGACGCCTCGCCTTCAACCGAAAGGGGCCGCGTCATCGGAAGCGCTTGCGGGCGACGCTCTTCTCCCCTCTCATTCCGCCGACCCGCGCGGCGGAAGTCGAAGGAGCCTCTCATGCGTTTGTCGGTCGCGGTCTCGATCCTGTTCCTGGCAACGGCGACCCCCGCCGTCGTGGCCGCCCAGACGCCGCCCGACGCCGCGTCGACCTATCGCGATTTCCGGACGCGCGCGGAGGCGGGTGACGCCGCCGCCCAGTGGGAAGTCGGCATGATGCTGCTGAACGGTCACGGCGTGGCCCGCAACGACGCCGAGGCCTATCGCTGGGTGCGAAAGTCCGGCGAGCAGGGGAACGAAAGCGGGATGATCTCCACCGCCGTCATGCTGGCCATGGGTCAGGGCGTCGGGCGCGACCCCGGCGCGGCTCGCGACTGGTACCGGCGGGCGGCGGAGACACATGGATCGGCGCACGCCCTTCGCGGCCTGGCGGGCATGCTTCTGATGGGCGACGGCGGCGCCCCCGAACCGGAGCGCGGGCTGGCCTACCTCGAACTGGCGGCGGAGGGAGGCGACGCCCCCGCCGCACAGATCCTGGAGGCTGTCGCCCCCCAAGCGGCGGGCAAGCTCGATCGGGCGCAGGTGGACGCCTTCAAGACCGAATGGATCGCCGCGCACGGCCGGCCGGACTGAGCCGCCACGCCTCCCTGAAATGGCCACGAGGTCGCGGCATGCAGGCCGCGTCCTGACGTAGTTGAGGTCGCCCATGCCCCGGTTCAGCCCCCTCCCCCTGATCGCAGCAGCCGCGGTCGCCCTGGCGACGGGCAACGCCGTCGCGCACGCCCATCTCGCCTCGGCGACGCCGGCGCCGAACAGCGTCGTCGCGCCGACGCGGACCGTCAGCCTCACCTTCAGCGGGCGTATCGTCTCCACATTTTCGGACTTCGACGTCGTCGACGCCGCGGGCGCCAAGGCCGAGTTGCGGATCGCGCACGGCGAAGACGGGAAGTCGATGACGGCGACGCTGGCGCGGCCCCTCACGGCCGGCACCCATAGGGTGAACTGGCGGATCGCCTCCAGCGACGGCCATCGCATGACGGGATCCTATTCCTTCACCGTCCGGTGAGCGGCGAAGATGTCCTGATCGGCCTGAGGCTGATCCAGTACGCCGGGGCATGCCTGTTTCTCGGCGTGCCGCTGTTTCTCCTGGGCGCAGGGCGGGGGATGCGCGCGCCGCGGGCGCGGCCGGCTGTGATCGCCGCGGCGGCCGCGACCGCAGGGGCCGCTCTCCTTGCCCTCGTGGCGCAGACCGCCGTGATGGCCGGATCGTGGACGAAGGCCCTGGACGGGGAAGCGCTGTCGATGGTGGCGCTGAACACGGGGCTCGGCCTGTCGATGCTGGTGCGCGCGGGCGCCGCGCTTGCGGTCGGCCTGATCGCCGCCGCCGTGCGGCCGGCACGGACGAGGTGGGGGCTCGCAAGCCTGGCGGGCGTCGTCGCGGCGGCGAGTTTCGCATGGAGCGGTCACGCCGGAACGGCGGAAGGCGCAGGGGCTCTTCTGCATCCCGTCGCGGACGCCGCACATGCGGTCGCGGGCGCGACGTGGCTGGGCGCCCTCGCCTGTCTGGCGACCATCGGTGGGAGCCGGGCCGCGCATGACCCGGCCACGCCCCGCGCTTTCGCCGCCTTTTCGACCGTCGGGACCGGCAGCGTCGGCGTGCTGGCCGTGACCGGCGCCGTCAACGCCGTCTTCCTCGTCGGCCCGGAGCGGCTCGGCCAGCTGGCGACAGGCCTTTGGGGCCAGCTGTTGCTGGCCAAGCTCGCGCTCTTCGTGCTGATGCTGGCTCTGGCTGCGTCGAACCGATGGCGCCTGACGCCGGCCCTCGCGGCCGCCCAGGTCTCGGGCGATCCGGGCCCGGCCCTCGCCCGCCTGCGCCGCAGCGTGGCTCTCGAACTGCTGGCGGGCTTGGCCCTGCTGGCCGTCGTCGCGGCGCTGGGCGTCCAGCCCCCGCCGGCGCGGCTCTGAGCCGGAATTGGAAACGGCCGCTCCCCTTCAGGAAGCGGCCGTTATGGTGGAGCTAAGCGGAGTCGAACCGCTGACCTCTTGAATGCCATTCAAGCGCTCTACCAACTGAGCTATAGCCCCGAACCTTCACAGGTCGGATCGCCGGGGATCAGTGTCGCCCCCCGGCGAGGCGGCGGAACCTATGTCAGGGCTTTTTGAGGATCAAGCCCGGTCCCGCCTTTTATTTTCGACCTGGATTCAGTCCTCGTCGTCGCCCGGTTTGACGATCTCGTCCTCGAAGGAATCGTCGTCGTCCTCGTCCTCGATGAAGGGCACGGAATCGTCGTCGTCGTCGGCCAGATCGTCTTCGCCGGCCTCACCCATGCCGGGCTCCTCCGTCGGGTCCTTGGCGTCGTCGTCCTCGTCGTCGGGCGTCAGGATCGGCTCATGGCCCTCCTGGTCGATCTCGGGGGTGGCGACGGCCTCTTCCTCGTCCTCGTCGGCGTCGGCCGACTTGTCCTTGACCTGATCCTCCGCCTCGTCGTCCGTGTCCGGCACGCCGGCGGGGCGTCCGCGACGGTTGCGCAGCTTCAGCGCCTCTTCGGGATCGAAGTCCGTGGCGCACTTGGGGCAGTGCGCCGGGCGGCGGTTGAGATCGTAGAATTTGGCCTGGCAGTTCGGACAGACCTGCTTGGCGCCCAGTTCGGGATTGGCCACGGGGAGACCTTGAAAGGAGTTGCCGGAAAGCGGGGCGCTCCCTTGCCACCGCGCGGGGCCGCTGTCAAAACCCGCGTCCCGCAAAGCCTGAGGTTCCGCCCTTTGGCCCCTTCGCCCGAGACCCTGACCGCACGCCCCGGACGGCCCCTCAACGGGGTCGTGACGGCGCCCGGCGACAAGTCCATCAGCCACCGCGCGCTGATCCTCGGGGCAATGGCGACGGGGACGACCCGGATCGACGGCCTGCTGGAAGGCGACGACGTGCGGGCCACGGCGCGGGCGGTCGAGGCGTTCGGCGCGGGCGTGGAGCGGCTGGGTCCGGGGCGTTGGCGCGTGACGGGGAATGCCGGCTTCTCGCGGCCGGCCGGCGCGATCGACTGCGGCAACGCCGGCACCGGCGTACGGCTGCTGATGGGCGCGGCGGCCGGCTATCCGGTCTCGGCGACCTTCGACGGCGACGCGTCCCTGCGGAAGCGGCCGATGAAGCGGGTGACCGGACCGTTGACGGCGATGGGCGCGCGGTTCGACTGGACCGGGGCGGAAGACCGTCTGCCGGCCACCCTGACCGGGGGCGGACTGGCGGGGCTCGAGTTCACGCAGAAGGTCGCCTCCGCCCAGGTGAAGTCGGCGATCCTGCTGGCGGGGTTGAACGCGACGGGACGCACCGTCGTGGTCGAGCCGGAAAAGAGCCGGGACCACACAGAGCGGATGCTGGCCGCATTCGGCGCGCACGTGCAGGTGAACGAGGAGGGCGCGGGCTGGCGGGTCACGCTGGAGGGCGGACAGGCGTTTAGGGCGACCGAGGTCTGCGTGCCCGGGGATCCCTCCTCCGCCGCCTTCCCGCTGGCGGCCGGGCTGATCGTGCCGGGGGCGGAGGTGACGGTCAGGAACGTCATGCTGAACCCGCTGCGGACCGGCCTGTTCGAGACATGGCTGGAGATGGGGGCGGACCTGACCGTCTCGAACCGCCGCGCGGCGGGCGGCGAGGAGGTCGGCGACCTGACGGCGCGGCATTCGCGACTTGCGGGGGTGGTCGTGCCGCCGGAGCGGGCGGCCTCGATGATCGACGAGTACCCGATCCTGGCCGCCACGGCCGCCTTCGCGCGCGGGGATACCGTGATGCGCGGCATCGGCGAGATGCGGGTCAAGGAGAGCGACCGCATCGCCCTGATGGCCGCCGGGCTGCAGGCGTGCGGCGTGCGGGTGGAAGAGGAGCCGGAGGGCTTCGTCGTCACCGGCGGGTCGGTCCGCGGCGGCGGGGCCGTGACCACCCACGGCGACCACCGCATCGCCATGAGCCACCTTATCCTCGGTCTGGCCGCGGAGCGGGCGGTGACGGTCGACGAGCCAGGCATGATCGCCACGAGCTTTCCAACGTTCGTGCAGATGATGCGCGACCTGGGAGCCGACTTCGCATGAGCCGCGACCTGATCATCGCCGTCGACGGCCCGGCCGCCTCGGGCAAGGGCACCGTCGCAGCCCGCCTCGCCCGCCACTACGGCCTGCCCTACCTCGACACTGGCCTGCTGTACCGCGCGGTGGGCCTGGCCGTGCTGGACGCCGGCGGGGACCTGGACGACGCGGCGGCGGCGGAAGCCGCGGCACGCACCATCGACGCGGCGCATCTGGAGGACGTCGAGCGACTGACCGGGCGCGAGGCCGGAGAGGCGGCCAGCCGCGTGGCGGGGCATCCCGCAGTGCGGGCGGCGCTGCTGGACTATCAGCGCGCGTTCGCGGCGCAGGCGGGCGGCGCGGTTCTGGACGGGCGCGACATCGGCACGGTGATCGCGCCGGACGCGCCGGCCAAGCTGTTCGTCACCGCCACGCCGGAGGTGCGGGCGATGCGTCGCTGGAAGCAGCTGACCGGGCGCGGCGAGGTCATCGGGTTCGAGGACATGCTGGCGGACATCCTGCGCCGCGACGAGCGCGACGCCGGGCGAGGCGCGGCGCCCATGGTGCAGGCCGACGACGCGGTCTTGCTGGACACCACCGAAATGGATATAGACGCCGCCTTCGATGCGGCCCGCCGCATCATCGAGGCCGCGCGCGTCCGATAAGGACAAATCCACCGCCCGGTCTTCGATCTCCGCGGGCGCTCTGGCCACCGGCCTCGCATCCTGACGACCTGACTTCAGAAATCCCAACCCGCGCGGGACCGTCCGGTCGCGCGCCCCAACCTTTCATTCAACCCCAGAGCTTCATTTGACCGACACCCTCACCCCCACCCGCGACGATTTCGCCGCGCTTCTGAACGACACGCTCGGCGAGCGCGATCTCGGCGAAGGCCAGGTCGTCCATGGCCGCGTCGTCGGCGTCGAGAAGGACATCATCATCATCGACGTCGGTCTGAAGACCGAAGGCCGCATCGCCGCCCGTGAGTTCGGCATCGGCGAAGGCGCCGTGATCCCGAAGGTCGGCGACGACGTCGAGGTGTATCTGGAGCGCGTCGAGAACGCGCTGGGCGAGGCCGTCATCAGCCGCGACAAGGCTCGCCGCGAAGAAGCCTGGACCCGTCTGGAAGTCGTGTTCGCCGACGGCCAGCCGGTCAACGGCGTGATCGTGGGCCGCGTGAAGGGCGGCTTCACCGTCGATCTGGGCGGCGCCTCGGCCTTCCTGCCGGGCTCGCAGGTGGACATCCGTCCGGTCCGCGACGTCGGTCCGCTGATGGGCAAGGAGCAGCCGTTCGCGATCCTGAAGATGGACCGCCCGCGCGGCAACATCGTCGTCTCGCGTCGCGCCATTCTGGAAGAGGCCCGCGCCGAACAGCGCACCGAGCTGGTCGGCCAGCTGCAAGAGGGCGAAGTCCGCGAAGGCGTCGTCAAGAACATCACCGACTACGGCGCGTTCGTGGATCTGGGCGGCATCGACGGCCTGCTGCACGTCACCGACATGTCGTGGAAGCGCGTCTCGCATCCGTCGCAGGTCCTGGCGGTCGGCGACACCGTCAAGGTGCAGATCGTCAAGATCAACCCGGACACCCAGCGCATCAGCCTGGGCATGAAGCAGCTGCAGGCCGACCCGTGGGACGGCGTGGAAGCCAAGTATCCGGTCGGCGCCAAGATGACGGGCCGCATCACCAACATCACCGACTACGGCGCCTTCGTGGAGCTGGAAGCCGGCGTCGAGGGTCTGGTGCACGTCTCGGAGATGTCGTGGACCAAGAAGAACGTCCACCCCGGCAAGATCGTGTCGACCTCGCAGGAAGTCGACGTGGTCGTGCTGGACGTCGACGCCTCCAAGCGCCGCATCTCGCTGGGTCTGAAGCAGGCCCAGGACAATCCGTGGGACGCCTTCGTGGCCAACAACCCGATCGGCTCGACCGTCGAGGGCGAGGTCAAGAACGCCACCGAGTTCGGCCTGTTCATCGGCCTGGACAACGACATCGACGGCATGGTGCACCTGTCGGACCTGGACTGGAACGTCTCGGGCGAGGAAGCCATCCAGCGCTACCGCAAGGGCGAGATGGTCAAGGCCAAGGTGCTGGACGTCGACGTCGAGAAGGAACGCGTCTCGCTGGGCATCAAGCAGCTGGGCGGCGACCCGATCGGCGAGGGCGACACCTACAAGCGCGGCCAGCAGGTCACGGTCACCGTTTCGTCGATCGAGACGGGCGGCATTGAGGTGAAGTTCGGTGAGGACGACGCACCGGTTTCGGCCTTCATCCGCAAGTCCGACCTGTCGCGCGACCGCAACGAGCAGCGCCCCGAGCGCTTCGCCGTCGGCGACCGCGTCGACGCCATGATCACCGCCGTGGACAAGGCTTCGCGCCGCATCTCGGTGTCGATCAAGGCGCTGGAGATGAAGGACGAACAGGAGGCCATCGAGCAGTTCGGGTCGTCGGACTCGGGCGCGTCGCTGGGCGACATCCTGGGCGCCGCGCTGCGCGAAAAGGCCGGCTCGAAAGACTGATCGAGATTGGTCGCCCCAAGCCGCAAGCGACCGCGTCGCGCGCGTCAGGGCACGAATGATGAAGGGCGGCGGGAGCGATCCTGCCGCCCTTTTTCGCGCCCCCGACCCGGGGTTCACCACGATGACGGCGTTATTCGGCGCCCCGGGGGTTTTCTCGCCCCGCACGCGAGGTCTAGGGTGGCGTCGGAACCGGTCGGCCACGTACGGTTCCGGACACGGGAGTCACGGGCGGGGGCCTGCATGATCAAGTCCGAACTGATCGAGAAGCTTGCGGCGGAGAACCGCCACCTCACGCACGGCGAGGTCGAACGCGTCGTCAACGTCATTCTGAGCGGCATGACGGACGCCCTGTCGGCCGGCGGTCGTGTGGAAATCCGCGGCTTCGGCGCCTTTTCCGTCCGCGATCGTCCGGCGCGGGCCGGGCGCAATCCGCGCACGGGCGAGGCCGTGGACGTGCCGGCCAAGTCGGTGCCTTTCTTCAAGAGCGGCAAGGAGCTGCGCGAGCGGCTGAACGCCAGCGGCGATGCCTGACGAGACGCTGCGGTTCGGCGCGGCCGATCTGGCCGATGCTTCCGTGCTGGCGCTGATCGACCTGCACATGGACGGGATGCGGCGGTCTTCACCGCCCGAAAGCGTGCATGCGCTCGACCGATCCGGCCTGACCGCCGCCGACGTCGATCTGCGGGTGGCGCATCAGGCCGGCCACGCCGTGGCCATGGGCGCCCTGCGCGCGCTGCCGGACGGGACCGTCGAGCTGAAATCCATGCGCGTGCGCCCGGATCGCCTCGGGCAGGGGCTGGGGCGGGCGATGCTGGAGCATCTGATCCATCGGGCGCTGGCCCGGGGGCATCCCCGCATCAGCCTTGAAACGGGATCCGGCGAGGCCTTCGAACCGGCGCTGGCGCTGTATCGCGCGCGCGGCTTCCGCGACGGGCCGGCCTTCGGCGGCTATGAGGCCACGCCTTTCAACCAGTTCCTGCATCTGGACCTGCCGCCACAGGAGACGCCGGCATGAGCCTGTTCGCCGAGTTCAAGGAGTTCATCAGCCGGGGCAACGTCGTCGATCTGGCGGTGGGGGTCATCATCGGCGCCGCCTTCGGCAAGATCGTCACCAGCCTGGTCGAGCAGGTGGTCATGCCGCCGATCGGCCTGGCGCTGGGGCGGGTCGACTTTTCCCGGCTGAAGTGGGTGTTGTCGCCGGAGGATCCGACCACCGAGGCGGTGGAAGAAGTCGCGATCCAGTACGGCGCCTTCATCAACACCCTGATCCAGTTCGTGATCGTGGCGGCGGTGATCTTCCTGATGGTCAAGGCCATCAACAGGCTGCGCCGGGAAAAGGCGTCCGAACCCGACGCCGCACCGGCGGCGCCGACGCCGACCGAGGCCCTGCTGGCCGAAATCCGGGACGAGCTGAAGGCCCGGCCGCGGGCCTAGGCGGCGCGGCGGCGCTCGCCGCCCGGGGCCGGCCGCAGACAGATTTCATAGTCGCCGTCGAACGGCGTGGGGTCCCACGGCAGACCCGGGGGGGGCGTCGGTCCAGCGCAGCTTGCAATGGCCCCATCCGCCCTCGCGTCGCGCGCGCTCGCCCCATGACCCCAACGCCGCCAGAACGCGCCCCGACACGACCTGCAGCCGCAACTTGGCCACGCCGCGCGAGCGCGCCATGTCGAACAGAGCCGCCACAAGCTCCGGCACGTGGCGGTCATGGCCCTCGACCCAATCGAGATCGAGGATCTCGAGCGCCGTGACTTCCAGGGAGTTGCCCTTGGCCAGTCTCGCGCGGGCATGCGCGACCAGTTCACGTCCTTCGAACCGGCCCAGCGTGACCGCCGGCCAGGTCGCCTGCGGATCGGCGTCGCGCCAGGCCATGACCTCCGGCGATCTGTCGGGCCGGAGGCGCATCTCCCGCGCGAGCCGCAGGCGGTAGGCGTCCCAGGCCGAGCCGGGCCCGAAGTCGACGAGCGCCTCGACGCCCCCGTCCGCACCCACCGCATGCCAGTCCCCGTCGAGCCGGCGGCTGACCAGCCGCTCGCCCAGGAGATCGGAGACGCGGCGATCGTGCGCGGCGAGCCGGAGGGCGCGGCCCATGGCGCAAGCGACCGGATCGACGATCCATGCGAGCTTCAACGCATGGGTGGTTCCCGGCCACGGCGCCATGCCCAGCCGCCCATACAGCGGCGCGCCCGCGGGATTGGCGTTGAAGGTCCAGACCGCGAAAACCTCGTCCTGTTGAACGAAGGTCCGGACCAGTCGCGTCCCCGAGCCGCGGCCATGCTCGGCCGTCACGACGGAATAGCCGGTGGCTCCGGTCAGCGCCTGTCCGGCGCCGACGCAGCGGAGCCGGAGATTGCCGAGCACGCCGACCGGCCGGTCGTCTCCATCGACGGCGACCCAGGCGACGGGCGCCTCCCCGGCCGCCGGGTTGGCCGCCAGCCAGCGCCAGCCGGCGAAGGTCCGCACCGGCCAGCCGACGCCCGCGTGCAGGCCTGCGACGAGGGCCACCTCATCCGGATCGTGAGGTCGGAAGGGTCGAATCGGGGTGGTCATGTCTCATTCCGGGTGGAACAGAAGCCTTCCGCGAGACATGAGCAAAGGTTGTGCCGGTCAGGTGTGCCGGCGGGACCCAGATGATGGTGAACGCCCCCTTTACCCATCTGGCGGGACGCGTGCGGCGGAGGCCTCGGCCCAGGTTCTCGCTAAAGTTGCATACCACGTCCGGCAGCTTGGGCGGCCGGCGCCATGTGAGCGCGGGCGCTCACGCCATGTTGCGGCTTGTAATGAAGGTTTTGCGATGGCCTTATCCGGCCCGACGAGGGGCGGACGCGCGGGAGGCGGGTTCGCGAGGGTTCAACACGGGCGAAGGCCCGACAATCCGTAGGTACGCATGAACGTCGTAATCCTGTTGGGGATCGTGGTGACGCTGGTCACCGGGCTTCCCGTCCTGATGCAGATCCTGAAGGGACACCCCAAGGGGCTGATCATCTGCTTCTTCGCCGAGATGTGGGAGCGCTTCTCCTACTACGGCATGCGAGGCCTGCTGATCTTCTACCTGACCCAGCACTTCCTGTTCGACGACGACTTCGCCGCCGGCCAGTACGGGACCTACGGCTCGCTGGTCTACCTGCTCCCGCTGGTCGGGGGCATCGTGGCCGACCGCTGGATCGGCACGCGCAAGGCCATCATGTTCGGCGCGGTCCTGCTGGTGATGGGTCACGGGCTGATGGCGTATGAAGGCCTGCCGGCAACCCAGACGCTGACCTACGGCGGTCAGGAGTATTCGGTCCAGATCGAGGGCCGCGGCGAGGCGCGCGAGACGCGGCTGATGGTCGACGGCCGGGGCTATGAGTACACCTCCGGCGAGACCGGTCTGACGGTCGAGGGGCTGCCCCCCGGCGGGAC
The DNA here is from genome assembly GCF_035935935.1 of Brevundimonas sp. Taxonomy (GTDB): domain Bacteria; phylum Pseudomonadota; class Alphaproteobacteria; order Caulobacterales; family Caulobacteraceae; genus Brevundimonas. The sequence continues at coordinate 125,726 of NZ_DASYWO010000011.1, read as the reverse complement.
CCTGCCCAACGTCCTGCCCACCGGCAGCTATGAACTGAGCGCCGAGCGCGACGCATCCGGCGTGATGGCTTTCTACGTCGCCCTGTCGCTGATCATCATGGGCGTGGGCTTCCTGAAGCCGAACATCTCGACCCTGGTCGGCCAGCTTTACCGGCAGGGCGATCCGCGACGGGATTCCGGCTTCACCCTCTACTACTACGGCATCAATCTGGGGGCCTTCTGGGCGGCCGTGCTGTGCGGCTATCTGGGCCAGAACTTCGGCTGGAGCTGGGGCTTCGGACTGGCCGGCATCGGCATGTTCCTGGGGCTGCTTGTCTTCTGGCTGGGCAAGCCGCTGCTGCAGGGCAAGGGCGAGAGCCCGTACCCCGAGCTCATCAAGAAGCCTGTGCTGGGCCCGATCAACCGCGAATGGCTGATCTATCTGGCGGGCTTCGCGGGGGTGGCGGCTCTGTACTTCATCGTGCCCAACCACGGCCTCGTCGGACAGGGCCTGACCCTGTCGACCGTCGCGGCCCTGGCCTTCATCGGCTGGTTCATCGTCTTCAAGCTGCGCGGCGACAAGGTGGCGCGTGAGCGGATGATGCTGGCCATGGTGCTGATCTTCGGCTCGGCGGTGTTCTTCACCCTGTTCGAGCAGGCCGGCTCCTCGCTGAACCTGTTCGCCGACCGCAACGTCGATCTGTCGATCACCAGTTCCGCGGGCACCCTGCTGGGCATTCCCTACGGGACCCCGGCCCAGATGGCGGCCGCGGGACTGCCGACGGACGGCGTCTGGATCGACACCTCGATGACGGCGTCGCAGACCCAGTCGTTCAACGCCGGCTTCATCCTGATCTTCGCGCCGATCTTCGCGGCCTTGTGGGCCTTCCTGGCCTCGCGCCGCATGGACCCCAACCCGGTCATGAAGTTCGGCCTCGGCATCATCCAGGTCGGCCTGGGCTTCCTGGTGGTGGTCTGGGGCGCCAACTCCGGACTGGTGGACGAGGCGTTCCGCACGCCCCTGATCCTGCTGGCCATCCTCTACATGCTGCACACGACGGGTGAGCTGTTCCTTTCGCCGGTCGGGCTGTCGGAGATCACTAAGCTCTCCGTCGCCTCGATCGTCAGCTTCATGATGGCCGTGTGGTTCATGGCCTCGTCCATCGCCCACTTCATCGGGGGTGAGATCGCCAAGCTGGCCGGCACGGAAACGGTCGGGGGCCAGGTGACGAACCCGGAGGCGGCGCTGCAGACCTCGCTCGACACGTTCAACGCCATCGGTCTGTGGGGCGTGGGCATCGGCGTCGGCTTCATCGTGATCAGCTTCGTGATCTCGAAGTGGTCGAACGGCGTCAACGACCCCGACAACCACCCCGGACCGACGCTGAACGACCGCGGCCAGGAGGACGGCAACGTCGCCCGCCCGCAGACCACGACGCTGTGACCGCGAACCACCGCTGAAAGGAGAAGGGCGGCCCCGGTGACGGAGCCGCCCTTTTTCTTGCCCGCTCCGCCGCCCGTCAGAACGTCCGGCGGACCTGCACGAACAGCCAGGGGCTCATCTTGGTGCGACGCACCTCGCGGTAGGCGACGGGGCTGACGTCGCGCGGGCCGGTGTAGATGTCCCGGTCATAGCCGTTCTGCCGGTCGGTGGCGTTGCCGACGTCGAGACGCACGGTGGTGCGGTCGTCGGGCTTCCACTGGCCCCACAGGGTGACGAAGGGCTCGGCATAGCCCTCGCGCACCTCGCGGATGCGATAGCTGGTGCCGCGGTCGACGTTGCAGCCGTGCTGCAGGCCCCACGACCAGCGCCCGCCGGCCAGCGTCTGGTCGAAGTCGACGCCGCAGCCGAAGTACTGGTTGCCCTGGAAGCGGCGCGGCTCGCCCGTCAGGGGGTCGGTGACCTCGGTCCACGACCAGCTGCCGCGTGCCACGAGCCGCCCGCCGGGCACGCCCAGGCGATCTGTGGGCAGGGTCAGGCGCATCTGGAAGAAATCCGACGTGCCGTCGCCGATGTTGCCCACGCCCTCGAAGCCGCCCACCAGGGGGATGATGTCGATCACGTCCTCGACCTCGGCGTGCTGGTAGGTGACGTCGAAGACGCCCTTGTCCCAGAAGCGCCGCTCATACACGGCCTCGAACTCCCAGGCCTTGTGCGGCTCGAGGTCCGGGTTGCCCGCCTCGACCTGGCCGATGTCGATGTCGGCGGAGGCGACGAAGTCGCCGAAGTCCAGCTGCCCCACTTCGCGTTCGACGCGGAAGCGGAACTGGTGCCCCGTGGCGGGCGTGAACGTCATCTGCAGGCGGGGCTTGGGATAGACGAAGGACTTCGACAGGTCAGTGTCGCCGGACTGGCTGATCTCCGACACCTCGACGCGCATGCCCGCCTCGATGGTCCAGCGTTCCGAAGGACGCCACGTCGCCTGGCCGAAGACCTCTCCGCGCAGCTCCTCGACCTTGACCGAAGCGTTGCCCAGCGGGATCGGCACGCCGTTTTCGGAATAGGCGGTGTCGCTGTCCAGGAAGTTGTAGGCCACCTCGCCGCCGGTCTCGTAGGCCCAGCGGTCGTTGGGACGGAAGCGCAGGACGCCGCGCCCGATCGACTCCCCGCGGCTGGCGTCGGCCGTGAAGGTGGAGGCGCCGCCCGCGCCCAGCGAGTCGCCGACGTACTCCTCCTGCCCGTAACGCTGCAGCGCCGTCAGTTCCAGCGACGTGCGCGGGCTGAGGTCGCGCGACCAGTTGACGCCGAGTTCGCCGTCCAGCTGCTCGTTGTCCTCGACGTTGAAGCTGTCGGCGCCGGGGCCCGAGCGGATCAGCAGGTCCTGCTCGAACTCGTGCGTGCCCCAGCCCAGCAGGGCGTTCACACGCAGGCGCCCCCCGGCCACGGTCCGCTGGATCGCGCCGGTTCCGCGGATGTTGCGGAAGCGGTCCCACAGGACCAGGTCCGCGTCCTGGATCAGGTTTCCGTTGACGTCGTAGCGGCGGCGGAAGCCGTCGCCCGTTCCGTCGGTGCGGTCGGTGGTGGCCGAGAAGCTGGCCTCGGTCTGGTTCTCTCCTTCGCGACGCGACCACTGACCCGCCAGGATGGGGCCGATGTAGCCGTCGGGATAGAAGTAGGCGTTGGTTTCCAGCACGCGCTCGGTCGTGACCGTACGCTTCAGCACGACGTTGGCGACGACGGTCTGGCCCTGCATGTCGATGCCGGGCGCGCCGCCGCGGATCAGCTCGATCCGCTCGACGCTGTCGGCTGAGATGCGGCGCAGAACGCCTTCCAGGCCGTCGGACTTGGACGAGGGCCGATCGCCGTCGATCAGCACGTTGCCCGCCGCGCCCGCGAAGCCCCGCGTGCCGTTGTTGCCCGGGTTGAACTGGAAGCCCGGCAGGCGAGCGATCATGTCCAGCGCCGTGTTGGGCGACGCATTGGCGAAAAAGTCCGGGGTGAAGACCAGCACGCCGGTCTGATCGGCGGCCGAGCTGGGATCGGCCGTCGGCGTCTGGATGACCTGCGCCTGCGCCGTGCCGGACATGAGCGCACAGAAGGCGGCGCCGGCGGTCAGAATGGTCTTCATGGGTCCCTCTCCCTGTCGCAGCCTGAGTGGACCGACCGCTTCGCGCCCTCCAGTTACAAGGCGGCAAGGTGGGTGAATTCGCCGAAAGGTTCGGGGCGGAAGCGCGACCGTCCGACCTGCGCGCCTTGACCCGGCCGCATTCAGGGCCCATCTGCCGCCCGTCGCAGCATCGCGACGACCGGCGCTCCGGCGCGTGTGGGCCCTTTCCGGGCTTTTCCGTAGCAGCGGCCGGTTCCTCAAGATCATTCGTCGCCACGACACGCGGGGCGACGCCCGCACTGAAGCCCCCCCGAGGGCCGAAGGCGTGCGTCGATGCCCGACATGATCGGCCGCGCGCGTCTTCGCACATGAAAGACGACACGTGACGCAATCGAACTTCGAGACGTTCGGCCTGAACCCCCAGCTGCTCAGCGCGCTGAAGGCCGCGGGCTATGAGACGCCCACCCCCATCCAGACCAAGGCCATCCCCGACGTGATGGCGGGCAAGGACCTGCTGGGCATCGCCCAGACCGGCACCGGCAAGACCGCCGCCTTCGCCCTGCCGATCCTGCACCGACTGGCCGCCAACCGCACCCCGCCGGTTCCGCGCACCACGCGCTGCCTGGTGCTGTCGCCCACGCGCGAGCTGGCGACGCAGATCGCCGAAAGCTTCAAGACCTACGGCAAGAACCTGGGCTTCCGCGTCGCCGTCGTGTTCGGCGGCGTCAAGTACGGCGCCCAGGAACGCGCCCTGCAGCAGGGACTGGACGTTCTGGTCGCTGCGCCCGGCCGTCTGCTGGATCACATCCAGCAGAAGAACGTCGACCTGTCGCAGACCGAGATCTTCGTCCTGGACGAGGCCGACCAGATGCTGGACCTGGGCTTCATCAAGCCCATCCGTCAGATCACGGCGAAGCTGCCGGCGCGGCGCCAGAACCTGTTCTTCTCGGCCACCATGCCGTCTGAGATCGGCAAGCTGGCGTCCGAGCTGCTGAAGGACCCGGTCCGCGTGCAGGTGACCCCGCAGGCGACCACGGTGGAGCGCATCAAGCAATCGGTGATCTGGGTCGAACAGGGCAGGAAGCGCGCCCTGCTGACCGAACTGTTCAGCGATCCCGCCTATACGCGCTGCCTGGTCTTCACCAAAACCAAGCACGGCGCCGACAAGGTCGCGGCCTATCTGGAGGCGGGCGGCGTCGAGGCCGGCGCCATCCACGGCAACAAGAGCCAGCCGCAGCGCGAGCGGGCCCTGCAAGCCTTCAAGGACGGCAAGCTGCGCGTGCTGGTCGCCACCGACATCGCCGCGCGCGGCATCGACGTCGACAAGGTCACCCACGTGGTCAACTTCGAACTGCCGCACGTGCCGGAGAGCTACGTCCACCGCATCGGTCGCACGGCCCGCGCAGGCAAGGACGGCACGGCGGTCAGCTTCGTCGCCGGCGACGAGATGAAACTGCTGCGCGACGTCGAGAAGACGACGCGCCAGAAGATCCCGGCCGTCGACCGACGCAACGACAAGCAACTGGCCCAGCTGGACGCGACCATCATGGCCGCTGGCGTCGGCAAGAAGGCGAGCATCGACTCGGCCGGCGTCTCGGAGCGCCAGGAGCAGCAGAACCGTGGCCGCGGCCGCGGTCGTCGTCAGGGCGAACGCCCCGAGGGCGGCGGCCAGCCGCACCGCGCCCGTAAACCCGGCGGGCAGCGCGACCGCACCCACCACGCCGAGCGCCCGGCGGCGGTGAAGACCTTCGACCCCTTGGCCGGCGAACGCACGACGCCGTCGCCCAAGCCCGAGGGCGAACTGAAGCGCCGTCCCCGTCGCCGCAAGCCGTCGAACGGCGGCAAGGGGTACGCCGGTCAGAAGGCGGGCTGAGGTCTAGACGGGGGTCGCTTCGATCCCCGCCGCCGCCAGATCGGACTGAAGTCGAGAGGCCGCCGCATCGACGGCGGCCTCTTCGCGTCCGCGCACGACCAACTGCGTGCCGATCTCTCCCACAGTGCCGTGGCCGAAGGGATAGCTGCCGAAGCTCAAGTCGCGGTCGGCCCGGGCTGCGGCCGCAAGAAGGTCGGCGATCGCCCCTTCGCCCACGCCGACGACGCGCAGGGTGCGCGAACGCACCACCGCGCCGGTGCGCAGGCGAGGCGCAACGTCCTCCAGCATCGCCCGCATGATCTTCGGCACGCCGGCCATGACGAAGACGTTTTCGATCTGGAATCCCGGGGCGTCGGTGACGGGATTGGCGATCAGGCTGCCGCCCTCCGGGATGCGGGCCATCCGCCGCCGCGCCGCGTTGAACTCGTCGCCATAGCGCCGCCCCAGGATCGCCAGCGCCTCGGGATGCTCCGGCAGGGCGACGCCGAACGCCTGCGCCACCCCGTCGGCCGTGACGTCGTCGTGCGTCGGCCCGATGCCGCCGGTGGTGAAGACGTAGTCGTGCGTGGCGCGCAACTCGCTCAGCGCCGCGACGATACGATCGATCTCATCGCCGACGACCCGCGCCTCGAGAAGGTCGATTCCGAGCGCCGACAGGAAGCGCGCGATCGTGTTGGTATTGGTGTCCTGCGTCCGTCCGGACAGGACCTCATCACCGATCACGAGGACGGCGGCGGTGGGGGAGCTCTGCGTCATGCCTCGACCCTTAGCGCACCTGCGGCGCTTGCGGCGATGTGCTATGATCGCCACCTGCACCCTCCGCCGCACTGACGAAGACCGACTGAATGTACGAGACGCCCGAGCTGGACGACGACGTCCTGGTCCGCACCCACGAGATCCGCGTCCACGACGCCGAAGCGTTCGAGGGCATGCGCGCGGCCGGGCGGCTGGTGGCGCAGGCGCTGGACATGATCACCGAGTTCGCGGTTCCCGGCGTGACCACCCAGGAGATCGACGACCGCATCCGCGAGTTCACGCTGGATCACGGCGCCCTGCCCGCCTGCCTGGGCTACAAGGGCTATGAGAAGACCGTCTGCACCTCGATCAACCACGTCGTCTGCCACGGCATTCCGGGCGACAAGGTTCTTAAGGACGGCGACGTGGTCAACATCGACCACACCGTGATCGTCGACGGCTGGCATGGCGATTCCAGCCGAATGTACGCCATCGGCGAGATCGCCACGCGGGCGAAGAAGCTGATCGACGTGACCTACGACTCGCTGGACGCGGGTCTCGCGGTGATCAAGCCCGGCGCGACGTTCGGGGACATCGGCTACGCCATTCAGCAGGTGGTCGAGGCCAACCGCATGAGCGTGGTGCGCGACTTCTGCGGCCACGGCATCGGCCGGCTGTTCCACGACAGCCCCAACGTCCTGCACTATGGCCGGCGGGGCGAGGGCGCGGTCCTGAAGGAAGGCATGTTCTTCACCGTCGAGCCGATGGTGAACCTGGGCAAGCCGCACGTGAAGGTGCTGTCCGACGGCTGGACGGCCGTGACGCGCGACAAGTCGCTGTCCGCCCAGTGCGAGCACACCATCGGCGTCACCGCCGACGGCTGCGAGCTGTTCACCGCCAGCCCGGCGGGCCTGTTCCGACCGAAATTCTGAGCGGTTGACGCCCGGCCGGGCGACGGGTCACCGTCGCGGACGCTGGAGGACGTCGATCATGCGCAGATTGTGGATTCCGATGCTGGCGGCCGCGACGCTGGCGGGGTGCGCCGGCGCGCCGCCGCTGGATGCCCGCACGGCCGTGTGGTGGAAAACGACACAGGACCTGTCTTCCGACGTGATGGAGGGGCGCGACACGGGATCGCCGGGCTATGACCGCGCCGCCGATCTGGTGGCCGCGCAGTTCATGTCGGCGGGGCTGAGCCCGGCCGGGGACGACGGCGGCTGGATGCAGATCATCGCCTTCAAGGACGTCGAGATCACGCCCGAAGGCACGCAGCTGACCATCCTGCACGACGACGGACGGCGTCGGCCGCTGAGGTTCCTGCATGAGGTCTCCGTAGGGCCTCAGTGGGGTCTGGCGCCGACCGTCGACGCGCCCATGGTATGGCGGGGCTGGTGCCGGCCGGAGGACATGACCGACGTCGCTGGCCGGATCGTGGTCTGCCTCGGTGCGAGGCGCGAAGGCCAGACGACCGGCGGCGAGCGCCTGCGCGCGGCGACGCAGGCGGGCGCGGTCGCCCTGATCAACGTCGACGACATGAGCTTCACGGTCGAGCCGCCGCGGTGGCCGGTGGCCTATGCCCGTACCGTGATCCTCGCCGAGACGACGCCGGGCGCCGCGGCCATCCCGGTTCTGCGTCTGGCCGCGCCGACGTTTGAAGGCCTCGCCGAAGCCGCGGGGCACGACGGTGCGGCCGTGCTGGCGGCCGGGGGGCGCAACGCGGCCTTGCCGCCGTTCGACCTGAAGGCAAGGCTGCAGGGCGCATTCGCGACGCGGGAGCGCGCCTACACCTCGGCCAACGTCCTGGGCGTCCTGCCCGGCACGGATCCGGCGCTGGCCGACCAGCCGGTCCTGCTGATCGCGCACCTCGACGGCTATGGCTACGGCACGCCGGTGGACGGCGACGACCTGTACAACGGCACGTTCGACGACGCCGCCTACGTCGCGACCCTGACGACGCTGGCCGCCGAGCGCGCCGGGCGAGGCTGGCGCCGGCCGGTGATCTTCGCGGCCGTGACCGGCGAGGAAAAGGGCCTGTGGGGCAGTCGCTGGCTGGCTGAGCACCCGACGCCCGGCGCCCCGACGCCGGTCGCGGTGCTGAACCTGGACCAACTGCGCCCGCTCTATCCGCTCACCATCCTGACGACGCTGGCGCTGGACGACTCCACCCTGGGCCAGACCGTGCGCGACGTCGCCGGGCCCATGGGCATCGAGGTGCGCCCGGACCGGGAGCCGGAACGCGGACTGCTGCGCCGCTCCGACCACTGGCCATTCATGCAGAAGGGCGTTCCGGCGGTCAGCTTCCTGTTCGGCTTCGACTACGGCACCCCGGCCCACGACGCCTATCTGGACTGGTACCGCCGCCGCTATCACGCGCCCCAGGACGACGTGACCACGCCCATCGACTTCCAGGCGCAGGCGGATTTTCATGCGTTCTGGTTCGCGCTGGTCGACGCCGTAGCGAACGCCGACGCTCCCCCTCAGTGGCTGCCGGACAGCCCGAACCGACCGCGCGGAAACTGACGTGAACGGCGGCGCGCGCCCTGCCACCGCCAAGCCCCACCACGCCGGCCATCGCGAGCGGCTGCGCGAGCGAGCGCGCGGCGCGGGCATCCACCACTGCCCGACTATGAGCTGCTGGAGCTGTTCCTGTTCCGCAGTCAGCCGCAGGGCGACGTGAAGCCGATCGCCAAGGCGCTGCTGGCGCGCTTCGGCTCGCTGGCGGCGGTGCTGGCCGCTTCGGTCGAGGATCTGATGACCGTGCGGTCCGAGGACGCCCGGGGGCGAACCAGGGGCGTGGGCGCGGAGACGGCGCTGGATCTCGCGGCGCTGCAAGAGGTCACGCTGCGAGTGGCCAGGGAGCAGGCGAACCAGCGCACGGTCATCTCCAGCTGGACGTCCCTGCTGGCCTACGTCCGCCTGTCGCTGCAGCACGAGCCGCGCGAGCAGTTCCGTGTGCTGTATCTGGACAGCCGCAACCAGCTGATCCTCGACGAGGTCCAGAACCGGGGCACGGTCGATCACGCCCCCGTCTATCCGCGCGAGGTGGTGCGCCGCGCGCTGGAGCTGTCGGCCAAGAACATCATCATCGTGCACAACCATCCATCGGGCGATCCGACGCCATCGCGCGCCGACATCGACATGACGAAGCAGGTGATCGAGGCGGCGCGGGCGCTGGCCATCACCGTGCACGACCATCTGATCGTCGGCCGCGAGGGCGTGGCCAGCTTCAAGCAACTGGGACTGATGTGATGCCGACCCGACGAGATGCCCTGACCGCCGCCGGACTGGTCCCCCTGGGCGCCGCGCGTCTGCCGGACCCCCCGCCTGCCGTGATGGTCTCGACCTGGGATTTCGGACGGCAGGCCAATGCGGCGGGCGTCGCGCGCCGGCGGGCCGGCGGCAGCGCCCTGGACATGGTCGAGGCGGGCGGTCGCGTCGTCGAGGCCGAGGGCGGGAACGGGTCGGTCGGCCTGGGCGGCATGCCGGACCGGGACGGACGCGTCACGCTGGACGCCTGCGTCATGGACTGGGAGGGCGGAATCGGCGCGGTCGCGGCGCTGGAAGACGTGGTGCATGCCGTGTCGGTCGCCCGCGCCGTGATGGAAAAGACCCCTCACTGGATGCTGGTCGGCGGCGGCGCGCGGGAATTCGCCGTGGCGCAGGGCTTCCCGACGCAAGACCTGCTGACCCCGGCGGCCGAGGCGGCCTGGCGCGAATGGCTGAAGACCAGCGAGTACGCGCCCCGCCCCAACAGCGAGAACGAGGGATGGGCTTCCATGCCCGGCGGGCCGAACAATCACGACACCATCGGTCTGCTGGCGATCGACGCGCAGAGCCGCATGGCCGGGGCCTGCACGACTTCGGGCATGGCCTTCAAGATGCGCGGGCGCGTGGGCGACAGCCCCATCGTCGGCTGCGGCCTGTACGTCGACGACGCGGTCGGCGGCGCGACGGCCACGGGGGTCGGCGAGGACGTGGTGCGCGTCGCGGGCAGCCATGCGGTCGTCGAAGCCATGCGCCACGGCATGGACCCGACCGCAGCGTGTCGGTCCGTGATCGAGCGGCTGGCCACGGTGCGCGGCACGAAGGTGGCCGGCCACCAGGTGGCGCTGCTGGCGCTGGACAAGCGGGGCCGGGCCGGGGGCTTCGCGCTGCAGCCCGGCTTCACCTACGCCGTCACCGACGCGGACGGCGGGACGCGCATGGAGCGGGCCGGGGCCTTGTTCGCATGACCGTGCTGACGACGGCGCGCCTGACGCTCAGTCCCATGACCGAGGCCGAATGGCCGGAGCTGTGCGACCTCTGGTCGGACCCGGAGTTCGTGCGCCACATCTTCCCGGCCGGGCTCAGTTCCGAGGACGTCTGGACCCGCCTGCTGCGGGACGTCGGACACTGGGCGACCGTCGGGTACGGCAACTGGGCGGTGCGGCTGACGGACACCGGCGCGTACGTCGGCAGTGTCGGCATCCTGGACTATCGCCGCATCGTCGATCCGCCCATCGACGTGCCGGAGCTGGGCTGGGGCGTGGCGCCGCGATTTCAGGGGCAAGGTCTGGCGGCCGAGGCGGTGCGCGCCGCGCTGGCCTGGGCCGACTCGGTCCTGAGGGCGCCGCGGACCGTCTGCATGATCTCGCCGGACAACGCCCCTTCCCTGACGCTGGCGGAGCGGCTGGGATACGTCGAATACGTGCGCACGACCTATCGCGGCGATCCGGTCGTCCTGCTGGAGCGAGCCGCCCCGTAGCCGCCCGTTAAGGTTTACGCGGCACGCTTGGCGGCGAAGTCCGGAGACCGCCCGCCGCATGCCCATGTCCGCCGAAACCCTGCGCGCGCACATCGCCGAGGCGTTTCCCGACGCCGACATCCAGATCGTCGATCTGGCCGGCGACGGCGACCACTACCGCGCTCGTGTGGTTTCGTCGGCCTTCGCCGGCATGGCGCGCGTCCGGCGGCATCAGGCGGTCTATGCCGCGCTGAAGGGCCAGATGGGCGGCGAGCTTCACGCGCTGGCGCTGGAAACCCTGACGCCCGAGGAGGTCTGACGATGCGCTATCGGCCTTTCGGACACGGCGGGCAGGCGGTCTCGGCTCTGACGCTCAGCTTGTCGCAGCGGGATCTCGCGCGGGGCCCCACGGCCGGCTGCGAGCTGATCTACACCGCGCTGGAAGCGGGCATAAACTCCTACCGGCTCGAGAACGCCGACCCTGTTCTGGCGGAGGTGCTGGGCGAGGCCCTGCGCCACGTGGACCGCAAACTGGTGCAGGTCGCCATCACCCTGGGCGCCGGGGACGGCCGCCGGGGAACCGAGCGCGACTTCTCGGGAGACGGCATGACCGAGGCCATGGACCGGGCGCTGCGCGTGTCCGGGCTCGGCTGGTTCGACGTGGCCATGCTGGACCAACCGGCAGAGCATGAGCTGCCGCAGACCGCGCTGAACGCCCTGAAGTCGCTGCGGGCGAACCAGCGCGTTCGCTTGCTGGGCGTCAGCGGGGACGGCGAGGTGATGGACGCCTATGTGTCGACCGGCGCCTTCGACGTGCTGTCGACGCCGTATCACGTGAACTCCGAGTGGAAGGTCCGCAACCGGCTTCGTACCGCGCGCGAACAGGACATGTCCGTCTTCGTGCACGGATGGTTCCCCGAGGAGTTCCAGTCGGCCAAGAAGGCGGCGCAGGTGAACCAGCCGAAGAAGAGCGGTCTTTTCGGATTCGGCGGCGGCCGCAGGTCGCACGATCCGCTGGCGGGCGCGGGAACCTTCGCCTTCCTCCACCAGACGGCCAACTGGCCTGCGGAGACGATCTGCCTGGCCTACGTTCTGACGGATCCCGGCGTATCCAGCGCCGTGATCAGCCCCGGCAGCGCGGAACGTCTGGCGGTCGTCGCCGAGGTGCCCGACCGCGACATGCCGCCGGGACTGGCCGCCCAGATCGAGATGGCGCGCGTGGCGGGCGCCAAGGCGGCCTGAAGCCTACTTCTGCCGGGGGCTTTCCAGCCCTTCCGAGGTCGACACCAGCTTGCCGTCGCGCCGCGCCCGGCAGGCCCGCGCGAGCTCCAGTGCGGCGATCCTGACCTCCGCCCTGATGGCGTGATCGCGGTCCAGCGCCTCGTGGCTGGTGGCGTAAGGCTCCCAGTAGCCGATGTAGCGGTCCAGCTCCGCCTCCGGGCCAGCGGGGATCAGCTTCATGAACCGCAGCCAGTCCGAGAGCGACCGGCGCACGTTTTCGGCGCCCTCGACGTCGCCATGCACCACCACCGAAAAGATGCGGCCCGCGAGGTGGCGGGGATAGTCCCAGCCCTTGAGCTCCTCTTCCTTGGCCTTCTTCGCGTCCTTGCCGTGGGTCAGGGTCGGATCAGGATTGCCGCCGTCGGCGCACACCAGCCGGTCCATCATCAGCTTCACCGGCGAAGAGGCCATGTACCAGTTGACCGGCGTGATCAGGAACACCCCCTGCGCCTCGACCCACATCGGGTAGATGTCGTTCATCCAGTCGTGGACCTGCCCGAGGCTGTAGTTGGGATAGCAGCTGCACGGCCAGTGGCAGAGCGCCGCCGCGGTGGAGAAGCACGCCTTGCAGGGGTGGATCTCGCGTCCGTACTCGCTGGTCAGCCGCGACAGGTCGAGGATCTCGACCTCGAACCCCTCCTCCTCCAGCGCGGTGCGCGCCACTTCGGCCAGACGGAAGCTTTTGGACATCTCGCCGGGACAGGTGTGTTCGGAGCGGGAGGAGCCGTTGACGACCAGCACCTTCGGCTTGCCCGAGATGTGGTCATGCCGTTCCTGCGCCTCGTCGATGCGCCGCCTGGCCTCGATCCAGTCGACGGCAAGGTCGTAGTCGGGATCTGCGTAGCCCGGGCCGGCCTTGCGGGTCACCGGCGACTTCCGGCCGTCCTGATAGGCGTCCCAGGCAACGTCGGCGATCTTCTCCAGCTCGACCGACAGGGCGCCGAAAGCCGGGTCGGCGAAGCGGCTCAGGAAGCGCGCGGTGAAGTCTTCGCGGTTCAGCTTCGGGGAGGGCATGCCCTTGCGGGGATCCGGCGTGGTCATATGTCGGCTCCTGGACGCGGGACCACGGCAACGCTGCGGCGAGCGTCGCCGTTCCGCGCCGGGCGGCGATACGTCGATTTCCGGACCGTCGATCACGAGAGCGTCAATCCCTTGGCCGACCATCACAGGTGAAGGCCGGCCGGCGGCGAACGCGCGAAGTTCCGTGGAGGAAGGACGCCATGGACAGCCGACAGCTGCATCATTACGCCCGCCGTTGGCGGGACCGCGCGGATCAGGCGCGTGACGAGGCCGAACGGGCGGACTGCCGACGCCTGGCCGAACGCTATGAGCGGGTCATCGCGCTGCTGGACATGTCGGAAGCGCCCATCCTGCGGCTCGATGGTGGCTGCTGAAGCGCCCGATCGCTTGACCCGGGACCTTGCGGCGCCTAGCTGACGGCCTTGCACGAAAGGCCTGCACCGTGACCGACGTCGCCGCCAATCCCGTCCACGACTTCATCGCGAAGACCGTGGCCGACCACGACGTGGTCCTGTTCATGAAGGGCACGCCGGACGCGCCGCGATGCGGCTTCTCGGCCCAGGCCGTGCAGATCCTCGACCACGTCGGGGCGCCGTTCGTCGGCGTCGACGTGCTGCAGGACGAGGCGCTGCGCGAGGGCATCAAGGTCTTCACCGACTGGCCGACCATCCCGCAGCTGTACGTGAAGGGCGAGTTCGTCGGCGGCTCGGACATCGTGCGGGAGATGTTCCAGGCGGGAGAGCTGGCGGCGCTGCTGAACGACAAGGGCGTGCCCCTCGGCGAGGCCTGACGCCGGATGCCGCGCGCCCAGCTGGAGCCCCGTGCGGATCGCGAGATATTCGAGCTGCCGCTGGACGTCCGGCCGGAGCACATCGACGAGAACGGCCATGTGAACAACGTGGTCTACGTCGGCTGGCTTCAGGATGCGGGCACTGCCCACTGGAACGCTCGCTTCGACGCAGACACACGCGCTCGGTGGTCCTGGGTCGGCACCCGGCACGAGGTGGACTACTTCCGCCCCCTGCCCCCCGACGCCAAGGGCGTGAAGGCCCGAACCTGGGTGGGCGAGCCGCAGGGGCCGCGCTTCAACCGCTATGTCCGCATCGAGGACGGCGAGGGCCGGCTGTGCGCCCAGGGCGTGACGGAATGGGTTCTCGTCGATGCAGCGACGATGCGCCCGCATCGCATCCCGGCCGACATGCTGCCGGCCTTCGAACGCGGCTGAGGGTTCAGCGGGCTGCGGTCGTGATGGCGTCCGGCGGCTGGCGATAGGGATTTGCCACGGTCAGGCTCTCGCCGGACTTCAGCCCCAGCTCCTCGAAGGTCCACGTCATCTCGACCGATTGCGGCCGGCCGCAGTCGTCGGGGCGTAGCCTCGACAGCACCAGCTGCGGCCCATCATGCCGGCGCCGGACGACGGCGCTCAGGCTGTCCTTGTCGGTGCAGCCGTTGGACGCCACCCACACCACTGCGCGGTCGCCAGACACGGCCGCCGCGTGGACGGCCGGATCGAGTTCCGTGGTCGGCGTCGGCTCGCCGCGATCCAGCAGACGCGTCAGGCCGCAACCCGACAGAGCGAGGGCGGAAACGGCCACAAGGGCGAAGCTGGCGACGCGCATGGCGATCTCCCCGACGAGACGCTGACGTGGCGGCAACATGCCCGGATTCCGGACGCGACGGAACCGCCGGAAACGAAAAAGGCCCCGGATTGCTCCGGAGCCTTCTGCGTTCTTCGACCGGCTGGCCGCCTTACGAAGCGTAGTATTCCACGACCAGGTTCGGCTCCATCTTCACCGGGAACGGCACGTCGGCCAGTTCCGGCACGCGGACGTAGCGGACCGAGAAGCCGCGGTCGCCGATTTCCAGATAGTCCGGAACGTCCCGTTCCGACGACTGCTGGGCTTCCAGGACCAGGGCCATGTTGCGGCTCTTTTCCTTGACCTCGACGACGTCGCCGACCTTCACGGAGTAGGAGGCGATGTTCACCTTCTTGCCGTTCACCGTGACGTGCCCGTGGTTGACGAACTGACGGGCGGCCCAGGGGGTGGGGACGAACTTGGCGCGGTAGACGATGGCGTCCAGGCGCGATTCCAGCAGGCCGATCAGGGCCTCGGCGGTGTTGCCCTTCTTGCGGGCCGCCGACTCGTAGGTCTTGGCGAACTGCTTTTCGGTGATGTTGGCGTAGTAGCCCTTCAGCTTCTGCTTGGCCTTCAGCTGCAGGCCGAAGTCCGAGACCTTCGACTTGCGGCGCTGGCCATGCTGGCCGGGGCCGTAGCTGCGCTTGTTGACCGGGGACTTCGAGCGGCCCCACAGGTTTTCACCCATGGCGCGGTCGATCTTGTACTTGGCGCTGTGGCGCTTCGACATACGTCGTCTCTCTATGCTGATGCGGCCCGGCATCCCCGAAAGTGGGAATGCGATCTCAACGGCGGTCCACGCATCGTCCGTAGTGATTTCGCGCCGCCGACGGGGTCGGTGGCGTGAAGGCGGGGCTTATGACGGCCCCGCCCCCTTTCGTCAAGGCTGGGCGGGCGTTTCCGGAACCCAGACGAAGCCGTCGCCCTCACGACGCACGCGGCCCAGCCCCGGGAAGGGGAAGTGGACGGCGTAGAGACGCAGGTTGGCGTCGGCGGCCCGGCCGAACACGGCCTTGCGGCTGGCCTGGGCGGTCGCGGCGTCGCCGTCGAACTGGATGCGCCAGTCGGGGCGCTGGACCGAGATGACGTGATGGTGCGCCATGTCGCCGATATAGAGCAGTCGCTCGTCGCCGGAGGTGATCTCGTAGCCGGTGTGGCCGGCCGTGTGGCCGTCTATGGCGTAGGCCTTGATGGACGGGGTGACCTGCGCGTTCGCCGCGAAGGTCTCCACCTTCGGCGTGATGGCGGTGACGACGGCGGCCATCGACGCGTCCGCCTTCAGCGCGGTCCACTCGGCTTCGGTCATGCGGATGGTGGCGTTGGGGAAGGTCAGGGCTCCGTCGGCCGTGACCAGGCCGCCGACGTGGTCCCCGTGGCCGTGCGAGATCAGGACGTCGGTGACCTGGCCCGGCTGCACGCCCGCCGAAGCCAGCGAGGCCGGCAGCTTGCCCGCGCCCGCGCCCATTCCCGAGCCCGCCCCCGCGTCGATCAGAACCACGGCGTCGCCATCGCGCACCAGCAGCGGCTGGATCGACAGGTCGAAGCTGTCGCCCGGCAGCCCTGCGGCGGTCAGGACGGCCGCGACCTCCTCCGGCGTGCGGCCGACGCCCAGGATCTTGTTGTCGTTCGGGACGCCGGTCATGCCGCCGTCGCGCAGGGCGACGACGTCCAGCGCGCCGACCTTGAACGGCTGGACGTCGGCGCTGGCCTGAACGGTCGTCGCCGTCGCGTCGGAAGCTTCCGTCTTCTCGGCGGCGGGGGAACAGGCGGCCAGCAGGGCCGAGAGCGCCGCGGCGGCGGCGGCGAGCTTGAAGTGCGCGGTCATGGGCAGCCTCCCTTGAGTTCGGGAGACGATATGGTCAGGCCGGCGTCGCGCGCCAGACCGCCGCGGTGAAGTTTCCGCGACGGCCCCGTCGGCGACGTCAGGCCGCGGCGAACAGCGCGTTGACCTTGTTCCAGTTCACCACCGACCAGAAGGCCTTCAGATAGTCGGCGCGGCGGTTCTGGTACTTGAGGTAATAGGCGTGCTCCCACACGTCGGCGCCCAGGATCACAGTCCCCTTCTCGTCCGCGACGTCCATCAGCGGATTGTCCTGGTTGGGAGTGGAGGTGACCTTCAGCTTGCCGTCCTGAACGATCAGCCACGCCCAGCCCGAGCCGAACTGGCCGGCGCCGGCGGCGTTGAAATCTTCCTTGAACTTGTCGAAGCCGCCCAGGTCGCGGTCGATCGCGGCCTTCAGCTCCGCCGACGGCTCGCCGGTCTGCCCCTCGGGGGCCAGCAGCTCCCAGAACAGGCTGTGGTTCCAGTGCCCGCCGCCGTTGTTGCGCACCGCCTTGGGCAGTTTCGACATGCCGGCGAACAGCTCCTCCAGCGACTTGCCCTGCAGCGCCGGATCCGCGTCGACCGCCTTGTTCAGGTTGTCGACGTAGGTCTGGTGATGCTTGTCGTGGTGGAAGGTCATCGTCTCCTTGTCGATGGCCGGTTCCAGCGCGTCGTAGGCGTACGGCAGGGGCGGCAGGGTGAAGGCCATGGGGAGGCTCCGGGCTTGAGGTTTCGGGCCCCTGATCTAGGGGCGGCGGTCCGGAACCCCAAGCTTCCTTGCGCGCCCGAAGTTCCCTTCACGCCAGCTTAGGCACGGTCTGCGGGAACTGCGCCCGGCAGGCACCTTAGAGATGCATGGAGGTCGAAGAGATGACGGTTCATGTCGTGGCGCCGAAACGGCTCGGCGACGCCCGGTTCGACGCCCTGTGCCTTCGCGTCGGCGAGGCGGCGGAGATGATGACGGACGACCAGATCCTGTGTCTGGCGGACGTCCTGCACGAGGCTCTGCGGGTCCGTCGGCGTCTTCGTCACGAGGTGCAAGAGCGGGTCGAGCGCCGTCTGTGCGCGTCGGAGGGGCTGGCCTTCCCGTTCTAGCGCGGCAGGTTGGCCTTCAGACAGTCCCGGATGGCGCGCTTGAGATCGCCGGGTGCGTTAGGCTCGTCGACGCCCTCTGCGGCCAGCACCGCTCTGACGGCGGCGTCCAGACCGTTCGGAAGGGCGGCGATCACGCGCTGCTCCCCCTTCTCATGCAGGCAGAAGCCCACCTCCCGGCACAGGGCCGCGAACATTTCGGAGTGATCGGGGGCGGTCATGCCTGAGCTTTAAGCCTGCGCGCATGAAACGCCACATGGTCGGCGATGAAGCTTGCCATGAAGAAGTAGGAGTGGTCGTAGCCGGGCTGCATGCGAAGGGTCAGCTTCCGGCCCGAGGCTTCCGCCGCCGCGACCAGGAGGTCCGGCTTCAGCTGCTCGTCCAGAAAGGGATCGGCGTCGCCCTGATCGACCAGAATGTCGTCGAAAACGCCCTTCGCCGCGCCCGCCCCGATCAGCAGCGCCGCATCGTGTCGCGCCCATGCGGCGCGGTCCGGGCCGAGGTAGGCCGTCAGGGCTTTTTCCCCCCAGGGACAGCGCGTGGGCGATGAGATCGGCGCGAAGGCCGAGACCGACCGGAACAGCTCCGGATGTTTGAGCGCCAGCGTCAGGGCCCCGTGCCCGCCCATGGAATGACCGGAGATCGACCGCTTCCCGCTGGTTGGAAACTCCGCGTCGATCAGCGCGATCAGTTCGTCTACGACGTACGTCTCCATGCGGAAGTGCGGCGCCCACGGAGCTTCCGTCGCGTCGACGTAGAAGCCCGCTCCCTGCCCCAGGTCGTAGGACGCGTCGTCGGCCACGCCCTCGCCCCGAGGCGAGGTGTCCGGAGCCACGATGATCATGCCGTGCTCGGCCGCCGGGCCGTACGCGCCGGCCTTGGTGGTGAAGTTGTCCTCTGTGCAGGTCAGGCCCGAAAGCCAGATCAGCACCGGGAAGGGGCCGTCGCCCGGGGGCACGAAGACCGACAGGCTCATGGGCGTGCCGGTCACGGTGCTGTCGTGCTTCAGATAGCGCAGCGTTCCGCCGTGGACGGCGTGGATTTTCAGCGTCTCCATGAGCCGCTCTTCCCATCCGGGGCGCGGCTTGTCATCCCGGAAGCCGCGTCGCGCCCGTCAGGGACGATGCACGGCGCAAATCTTGTTGCCCGACGGATCACGCAGATAGCCGAGGATCAGGGTGCCGAAGGCTCCGTTGCGCTCGCCCGGTGGGTCCTCGATCGCCGTGCCGCCCGCCGCAACGCCGGCGTCATGGAAGGCCTGGACCATGGCCGCCTCTTTCGCCCCGAAACCGATCGTGCCGCCGTTGGCGTGACAGGCGGGGTCGCCGTCGATCGGCTTGCCGACGGCGAAGGCGCCCATGCGCGTGCGCCACCAGTATCGACCCTTGGGATCCGGCCCCTGCGCCGGCTCGTGTCCCAGGGCGCCCAGCACGGCGTCGTAGAAGCGGCGCGACGCTTCTACGTCGTTGGCCCCGACGGTGACGTGGGTGAACATGCGATCTCCTCCCTCTCCCGGACGAGACCTAGCTCAGTCCGTTTCTTTAGGCAACCAACCTCAGAACACCACGACGCTGCGAATGCTTTTGCCTCCGTGCATCAGGTCGAAGGCTTCGTTGATGCGGTCCAGCGGAAGGACATGGGTGATCATGGGGTCGATCTCGATCTTGCCGTCCATGTACCAGTCGACGATCTTCGGCGTGTCCGTGCGGCCGCGCGCGCCGCCGAAGGCGGAGCCGCGCCACACGCGGCCGGTGACCAGCTGGAACGGCCGCGTGGCGATCTCCTTGCCCGCCTCGGCCACGCCGATGACGACGCTCTCACCCCAGCCCCGGTGACAGGCCTCCAGAGCCTGGCGCATCACCGTGGTGTTGCCGGTGCAGTCGAAGGTGTAGTCCGCGCCGCCGCCGGTCAGCTCGACCAGATGGGCGACGACGTCCGCATGGTCCCCGGGCTTCACGAAGTGGGTCATGCCGAAGCGGCGCCCCCACGCCTCCTTGTCGGGATTGACGTCCACGCCGATGACCATGTCGGCCCCGACCATCTTCAGGCCCTGGATGACGTTCAGCCCGATGCCGCCCAGGCCGAAGACGACGCAGTTGGCACCCGGTTCGACCTTCGCCGTGTTCACCACCGCGCCGACGCCCGTCGTCACGCCGCACCCGACGTAGCAGGCCTTGTCGAAGGGGGCGTCCTTGCGAATTTTCGCCACCGCGATCTCGGGCAGGACCGTGTAGTTCGAGAAGGTCGAGCAGCCCATGTAGTGGGCGATGGTCTGGCCCTTGTACGAGAAGCGGCTGGTCCCGTCGGGCATCAGGCCCTTGCCCTGCGTGCCGCGGATGGCGGTGCACAGGTTGGTCTTGCGGCTGAGGCACGACTTACACTGGCGGCATTCCGGCGTGTACAGCGGGATCACGTGGTCGCCGACCTCGACCGAGGTCACACCGGGCCCGACCTCCACCACGACGCCCGCGCCCTCATGGCCGAGAATGCTCGGGAAGATGCCCTCGCTGTCCAGACCGTCTAGCGTATAGGCGTCCGTGTGACAGATGCCCGTCGCCTTGATCTCGACCAGCACTTCGCCCGCGCGCGGACCCTCCAGGTCGACCTCCACGATCTCCAGCGGACGTTTGGCCTCGAAGGCGACGGCGGCGCGGGTCTTCATCGGCGGGGGCTCCCTGATCGTCGAACGCGCGACGATTAGGGAGCTTGGTCCGCTTGCGCCAGTCCTAGCTCAGGACGACGATCGCCACGCGCCGGTTCTGGGCGCGACCCTCGCGGGTCGTGTTGTCCGCGACCGGATTGGCCTCGCCGTAGGAGATGGTCGCCATCCGGTTCAGCGGCACGCCCTGCTGGCTCAGGAAGCGACGAACCGCCTCGGCGCGCTGCTCGCCCAACTGCATGTTGTAGGCCTCGTCGCCGGCGGCGTCGGTGAAGCCCTGGATCTCCAGGTAGACGTTGCGGTTCTCGGCGCGCAGGCGTTGGGCCAGTTCACCGAGTCGGGCCTCGGCTTCCGGCGACAGGTCGCTGGCGTCGTTCGGGAACTTCACCGAGTCGTCCGACAGCACGACCTCGTAGAGGAACTTGCCCTCAGCGAGTTTGTGGGCAGCGTCGGCGCGGGCCAGAGCCTCGCCGGCGGTGCCTTCCACCCGGGTCACGCGGCCGTCGACCTCGGTGACGCGCTGATCCACAACGGCGACGTTGTCGCGCACGAAGCGGTGGCTGGCGCAGCCGCTGACGACCAGGCCGAGGGACAAGAGGGCGCCGCCCATCAAGGCCGTGCGCATATTGGATCGGGTCAAGGGGAGAACTCCATCATCGCCGGCGCGCCACCTCGGCCCCTAGGCGCAAGCGGGGCAGGTATCTTGGCGCGCAGGGCGAGCTAATGGCGCGCTTCGGGCAATGTTTTGGCGCTCCGAACGCCGGTATGTCGTGTTTTCGGCACGATTCGTGTCGGTTTGGAACAAAACGTTTTCACCAAGGGTTGTCGCGGGCGGCGCTGACGGGACGCGGGGGGACGGGAAGGGTCCGGCCACGTTCCTGACACGCGGCGCCGCTTCATCCACAGGCATGAGACGCTCCCGGAAATCGTCGGGCGAGGGATCCGGCACGGCCCGCTGGTCGGCGGCGCTGGCCGTCGCGGCGGGTCTGCAGACGGCGATGATCCTGGGCCTGTCGTTGCGGACGCCGGACGCGCCGCCGCCGGAACCACCCGTGACCCTGGTCGAGCTGATTGCGCCCCAGCTGCCGCCTCCGCCGCCCGCGCCCGAGCCCGATCCCGAGGCGGCGGCCGAGGGACCGGCGGCGGAAAGCCGCGTCGCGGGGCCCGAGCCGGAGCCCGCCCGGGCGCCGTCCCCCGCTCCCCGCCCCCGTGTCATGGCCCGGAACACGCCGCGCCCCCCGCCCGACGTGCCGACCCGCCCGGCGGCGCCGGAGGCCGAACGCTCGGTCCCCGACCTGCCCCTGGTCGGCGGGGCGCGGCTGGCCGGGGCCTTGCGCGCCGGCGGAGGTGGTTCGGGCGTGGGCGCGGGAGGTGGGGGTGCGGGCGGTGACGGCGCGGGCGGCTCTTGCGACATGATCGGCCGCCTGGAGCGGGCGCTGGGCGACGACCTCGAACTTCGCCGGGCCGTGGCCGCCACCCTCGGCGCGCGCGGCGCGACGGGGCAGGCCGTGCTGGTCTGGGACGGCGACTGGCTGCAGAGCCCCGGGCAGGCCGGCAAGGGCCTGGCCGGCATCCGCCAGGCCGTGGCGGTCGAGGTAGGCTTCGCGCCACGCCATTGCCGGGACGAGCAGGTGCGCGGCCTGGCCGTCGTCTCGCTGGACGGCACGGCGAACGGGCCAAAGGTGGCGCTGGGCGCCGGGACTTGGCGCTGGCGCGATCTGCTCGGGCTCTGATAGGCCGGACGGATGAGCCTTCGGAACATCGTCGTCCTGACCGGCGCCGGGATTTCTGCCGAGAGCGGCGTGGCGACCTTTCGCGACGCGGGCGGTCTGTGGGAGGGGCACAGGTTCGAGGACGTCGCGACGCCGGAGGCGTTCGACCGCGACCCCGTGCTGGTCCAGCGCTTCTACGACCTGCGCCGTGCGGCCCTGCCGACGGTCGAGCCCAATGCTGCGCATCGTGCCTTGGCCGACCTGGCGACGCGATGGCCCGGGCGGCTTACGCTGGTGACGCAGAACGTCGACGACCTGCACGACCGGGCGCATGCGGAGACGCCGCCGCGGGACGGCTTCGCGCTGATCCACATGCACGGCGAGATCATGAAGGCGCGCTGCACGGCCTCTGGCGCCGTCACGGACTGGGCCGGCCCCATGGCTCCGCATGAGCCGTCGCCGCACCACCCGACTGGCCGGATGCGCCCGCATGTCGTCTGGTTCGGCGAAATGCCGCTGGAGATGGACCGGATCGAGGCGGCGCTTGCGGCGTGCGACCTGTTCGTCTCCATCGGCACTTCGGGCGCGGTCTGGCCGGCGGCGGGCTTCGTGCGTCAGGCGAGGGCGGCGGGCGCCCGGACGCTGGAGATCAACCTCGAACCCTCACTGGGCTCCGGTCTGTTCGACGAGACTCGCCACGGCCCGGCGTCCGTGGAAGTTCCACGATGGGTCGACGAGATGCTCAATCCGCCGCCGGCGGCGCCGGCATGAGGTTTCCGTAGGGGGCCGCGTCTGCGAGCGCACGCTGAAACGACGGTCGCGCCGTCAGCCGGGCGTGCCACGCGCGCAGCCGGGGCCTGTCGCCGAACGGGACCAGACGGCGAGCATAGGTCGTCAACGGCGCGGCGGCGCAGTCCGCGAGGGTGAAAGTTTCGCCCGCGCCCCACGTCCGGCCGTCGGACAGGCGGTTCTCCAGCCAGTCCCAGGCTCGCGCCAGCTCGGCCTCATCCTGCTCCATGGCCACCGGGTTGGGCGTCCCGGCGCGGCCGAGGCGATTGAAGACGATCCGGTTCATCGGCCCGCCGACGTAGGTGTCGACGATCCGGTCGATCAGTCGCGTCTCCAGCGCCGCGTCGGGATCGGCGGGGATCAGGCGTCCGCCGCCGGCATGGCGGTCCATCCATTCGACGACGATGCTGGATTCGAACACGGTGCGGCCCTCCGCGTCCACCAGCACCGGCATCTTGCCGAAAGGCGACAGGCGTCCGAACTCGGCCATCAGCTCCGCGTCGGCGTGGTCCAGCACCTGCAGGGTGAAGGGCGTGCCCAGTTCATACGCCGCGGTCGAGGCCTTCTGGCCGTAGCCGGCGTAAGGGTGAAGCCAGAGGGTGAAGCTCATCTGGGGTCTTTCCTCACGATCTTCAGATGGGTTGCGCGTTCGCCGGCGGTGCTTTCGACGACGTCATAGCCGAGCGCGGGCAGGTCCAGTCCCGCCCACAGGGGTTCGCCAACGCCCAAGACCACCGGGGACACCGCGACGTGCATCTCGTCGATCGCCCGCATGCGCAGATACTGGCGTATGGTCGCCGCGCCGCCGCCGATGCGGACGTCCAGATCCCCTGCCGCCGCACGTGCTCGCTCCAGCGCCGCCGCGGCGCCGTTCGTGACGAAGTGGAAGGTCGTGCCCCCCTTCATGGCGAACGACGGCCGCGGGTGGTGCGTCAGCACGAAGACGTCGCAGCGATAGGGCGGCTCGTCGCCCCACCAGCCTTTCCAGGCGTCGTCCTCAGCCCAGGGCCCGCGGGAATGGGCGAACATGTTGCGGCCGAGGATCCACGCGCCCAGCCCCTGCATGCTGCGCTTGCCGAATTCGTCGTCGACGCCCGTCTCGCCGGGCTGGCCGAGATGCTGCGTGCGGAAGGCGTCGGTCGGGAAGAACCAGTGATGCAGCAACGGCCCGCCCCGGCCGAGCGGATTCTCCAAGCTCTGGTCAGGCCCGGCGCCGAAGCCGTCGACCGAAACGCCGAAGGCGGATACGCGCACCTTGCCGGTCATCGGGATTGCTCAAGTTCGCGGGCCAGATTTTCCAGCATTTCGGCGCAGCCTTCCTTGCGCAGCGGCAGGTGGTCACCGCCGTCGTCGCCGTAGTAGGCCCCCTGCTCGGTGTAGATCAGCCGGGTGCCCTCGCCGTCGGGCAGCAATTCGATGGTCGCGAGCGAGGCCGACTCGCGACGCGCCCCGCCTTCCAGCTCGCGGCCCATGACATAGGCCAGAACGATGCGCCGGTTCTCGACCAGATCCAGAAACACCGTCTCGTTGAAGCCGACCGGCGTTTCGGGCCCGCCGAAACGGTAGCGCCCGCCGCCGTGCGCACCGATCGTCAGATCGTGCCGCCAGTCGAGGACGGTCGCCCCCGGGCTTTCCACGAACCATCGCCGAAAGGCGGCCGGGTCGGCCCACGCTCGAAAGACGCGCGGCGGCGAAGCGTCGTAGCGACGCTCAAGGGTGAACATGCCATGGGCCAGACGACCGGTCATTTGCGGGGCTCCGTTTCGGATTTCGTCTCCTCGAGGAAGACGCCGAGGCGATCCAGCCGGGCCTCCATCGACAGGCGGCGCTCGGCGATCCAGCGCTCGGCGGCCGACAGGGCGTGCAGGTCGATGCGGCAGGTCCTGATGCGGCCGGACTTCTCCGACGTCACCAGTCCGGCCTCCTGCAGCACCTTCAGATGCTGGACCACCGCGGACATCGACATTGGCAGGGGCGCCGCGAGGTCGCTGACCGAGGCCGCGCCGCGGGTCAGCCGCTCCACCATGGCGCGGCGGGTCGGGTCGGACAGGGCGTGGAACGCCAGATCAAGCGGGCGATGTTGAAGCATTCACTTAAGTATCAGGGCGCGCCCGGAGCCGCAACCCCCCGTTAAGCGACGCGGCGCAGCCTTCGCCTCACAGGCAACGCCGGATGGCCGTCATGTCCACAATCCAGACCCAGAGCTATCGCCGCACCCGCGACCACTTCGAGCCGCAGGACATCGATCCGCAAGAGCAGCGGCGGCTGCGCGGCCAGTTGGAGCAGATCGACTATGCGGCCTTCGTCGCCAACCGCGAGGTCGTCGGCCAGGCCCTGCAGGGGGTCGAGCCCGCCACGTTCCAGCGACTGGCCGTGCTGACCGCTACGGCGCGCGCCCGCTGGGTCGCCGAAGCGTTGCGGCAGTCGGAGTCCGGCGCGCCGTCGACGCCGGACCAGATCGCCCGCCTGACGTCCGCCCGCGCGGCCTATGAAGAGCTGGCCGAGGCGTATGAGGGTCTGCGCCGCATGGTCGAGCGCGGCTACGTCACACTGAAAGCCTGACGCCGATCAGCGCGGCCGCGTGACGATGGTCTCGCCGTCCGTGCGCGGGGTCGGGTCGGCGGGCGGAGACTCCACCGGCGGCTGACGCGTCGGCTCGATCAGGGGCGCCGTGTCGATGGCCGGAGCGGGTGGCTCAGCGACGGTCGCGGTCTGCGGTTCCGGCGCGGCCGGAGCGGGCTCGGGTCGGGTGACCGCGGGCGGCGGCGCGACCGTCCGCTCTGTGTTCGCGACGCGGGGCCCAGTGACCGAAGCGGCCGTCGACGCGGGAGCGGACCCCACGGCGGGCGCCGCCGTTTCGATAGGCGTCCCGACGGGCGTCGACTCCACCGCCGTCGGGGCCGCGGCGGCCATGGCGGAGGGCGGCGCTTCGGTCGGCCCGGGCCCGGGCACGCGCGGGATCAGCAGCCACACGGCCACGCCGGCGGCCAGCACGGCCGCAGCCGCGCCTCCGATCAGGACAGGCCGTGCCGGCCCCTTGCCCTCGGTCGACCGGGCGAATGCCGGCACGACGACGGGTTCGGCGGGGTCGGACGGAAGAGGCGAGGGGCCGACGGGGGCGGGGCCGGGCCTGACCGTCGTCACCGGCGTCGCAGCCGCAGCCGGGACGGTCGCCGGCGTGGAAGGCAGCGGCCTGACCGTCATGTCCGGCGCCGGCGCAGGCGGTGGAGCGGTCGTCGGCGTCGTCGGCGGCGCGGACGTGGGTCGCGCCTGCGGCACCAGGGAGTCCCGAAACAGGTTCACAGGCCGCGACGGGGCCGGGGTCGCGCTCCGTGGCGGTTGAGGGATCGGGTCAAGCCGTTCACCCGTGGGCAGCGGTCCGGCGCGAAACACCGGCGCGGCCGAACGGCGCCAGTCTATGGAGGCGGGGGACGGCGGGCGACGGTCGTCGGACATGGGGGATCACTCGGCGGTACGCGTACTGAAGCGCACGACCGTGGCGCTTGATCCCGACCATTTCTTGGCGGGCGGCGGGTCAGGCCTTGAGGCGCCAACCCGTCCGGAATATCCAGCCGACGAAGGTCAGCAGGACCAGGAAGAACACCAGCGTCGCGCCCAGGCTGATGGCCACGGGAACGTCGCCGACGCCGAAGAAGGCCCAGCGGAAGCCGCTGATCAGATAGACGACGGGATTGAACAGGCTGACCGTCTGCCAGGCCGGCGGCAGCATGTCGATCGAGTAGAAGGCGCCGCCGAGGAAGGTCAGCGGCGTCACCACCAGCATCGGAATGAAGTTCAGCTGCTCGAAGCTCTGGGCCCAGACTCCGATGATGAAGCCGAACAGGCTGAAGGTCGCGGAGATCAGGATCAGGAAGGCGATCATCCAGACCGGATGCAGGATCTGCAACGGCACGAACAGCGCCGCCGTGGCCAGGATCACCAGCCCCAGGATGACCGACTTCGTCGCCGCGGCGCCGACGTAGGCCAGAACCGTCTCAAGGGGCGAGATGGGCGCCGAAAGCAGTTCGTAGATCGTGCCGGTGAACTTCGGGAAATAGATGCCGAAGCTGCCGTTGAAGATGGAGTTGGTGAACAGGCTGAGCATGATCAGGCCCGGCACGATGAAGGCGCCGTAGGGCACCTCCGACACGCCGCCCATGCGGCTGCCGATGGCCGAGCCGAACACGACGAAGTACAGCGCCGTCGTCACCACCGGGGTGATGATAGACTGCCAGAGGGTGCGGAAGGTCCGCGCCATCTCGAAGCGGTAGATGGCCCAGACGCCGTGACCGTTGAAGCCCATCACGCGGCCTCCCTCGACTGATGGACCAGACCGACGAAGATGTCCTCCAGACTGGACTGCTTGGTCGACAGGTCCTTGAAGCCGACGCCGAGATCCGACAGGCGGCGCATCAGCGACGGTACGCCCGTCTTTTCGGCGGTGGAGTCGAAGACGTATTCCAGTTCCGTCCCGTCGGCGTTCAGCGCCAGCTTCCATTCTGCCAGCTCCGGCGGCAGCGCGGCCAGCGGTTCCTGAAGCTGAAGCGTCAGGGTCTTGCGGCCCAGCTTCTTCATCAGGGCGGTCTTCTCCTCGACCAGCACCAGCCGGCCCTTCAGGATCACGCCCACCCGGTCGGCCATCTCCTCGGCCTCCTCGATGTAGTGGGTCGTCAGGATGATGGTCACGCCGCGCTCGCGCAGGCGGCGCACCATGGCCCACATGTCCTTGCGCAACTCCACGTCCACGCCCGCCGTCGGCTCGTCCAGGAACAGGATGTCGGGCTCGTGGCTCAGCGCCTTGGCGATCATGACCCGGCGTTTCATGCCGCCGGACAGCGTCATGATCTTCGCGTCCTTCTTGTCCCACAGGGACAGATCCTTGAGCAGCTGTTCGATGAAGGCCGCGTTGGGCGCCTTGCCGAACAGGCCCCGGCTCAGCGTGACCGTGGCGAGAACCGTCTCGAAGGCGTCGGTCGTCAGTTCCTGGGGCACGAGGCCGATCGCCGACCGCGCCTTGCGATAGTCCTTGCGGATGTCGTGGCCGTCCGCGGTGACGGCGCCTTCGGTCGCGGTGACGATTCCGCAGACGATGGAGATCATGGTCGTCTTGCCGGCGCCGTTCGGGCCAAGCAGGGCGAAGATTTCACCCTTCTCGATCGAGAGGTCGACGGCGTCCAGCGCCTTCAGCCCGGATTTGTAGGTCTTGGTCAGACCCTGGATTTCGATGACGCCGGCCATGGCCCCTCCCCGCGCGGTCAGGCGAAGTTAGGCCGCGACCGGCGTTCCGCAAGGGCAAGCGGAGCGGTTGGGCCCGGCGGGCGTTCACGACCGGCCATGACGATGATCCCCCTGCCCGTCCGCTCGCGTCTCGCTCGCCTCGGCGCGTGGTCGCGCCGACGCATTCCGCTTCTTTCACGCACGCCGGAACTGAAGCACTGGATCGAGTGGGCCGCGCGGGTCGGCTTCGGCGCCCGCGGGTTCGTCTATCTTTCCGTGGGAGCGCTGACGCTGCTGGGCGTTTTCGGCGTGGGAGAGGCGGTCGGAACGGGCGGGGCTCTGGCCTGGCTGGTGACGCGGCCGTTCGGCCGGGTGTGGCTGGCGCTGGTGATCCTCGGCCTGGCCGCCTTCGTCATGTGGCGGCTGATGCAGGCGCTGTTCGACGCGGACCACGAGGGCAAGGACCGCGAGGGCCTGATGGCGCGGATGGGTCAGCTTTTCAGCGCCCTCGGCTATTCGGCGATGGCCTTCGGCGCCTTGGGCCTCCTGTTCGACAAGCCCGAGAACGCGGAACGGGAGGCCGTGGTCGCCAGTCGCCAGACGGCGGAGACTGTGACTTCGCTGCCTTGGGGCGACTGGCTTCTGGCCCTCGGAGGTCTGGCCATCATCGGCATCGGCATCGCCAACGTCACACGGGCGTGGCGCGAAGATTTCACGCAGCACCTCGCATGCTCCGAACAGCTGTGCCGCAGGGTCGCGCCTCTGGCGCGCTGGGGCTACGTCGCGCGGGGACTTGCCTATCTGCCGCTGGGCGCGATCGTGGTTCTCGCCGGCCTGCACTCCCAGCCGTCGGACGTGACCAGCCTCGGGGCAGCTCTGGAAGCGGTCGAGCGCCAGCCGGCGGGTCCATGGGCGCTGATCGCCATGGCGTCGGGTCTCATCGCCTTCGGCGTCTTTTCCTTCGTCGAGGCGCGCTGGCGCCGGATCCGTCCGCCGAGGGAAGTGCTCTGACGCGTCCGGATCACGGCCTGCGACGTAGCTCGAGCCGTCCGCGACCGGAGTTGCCCATCATGCGCCTGACCGCCCTCACCCTCGCCGTAGCGCTGACGCTGGCAGGCTGCGTCTCGGCTCCCCCGCCGTCGCAATGGCGCGCGCCCGCTCCGGCGAAAGTCGTCGACGCCGAACGCCTGTGGTCCGGGCGCTGGCTGGAGATCGCGCGGACGCCGATGTCGCTGACCGACGGCTGCGTCGCGGGAGCGTCGAACTATCGCCTGACCTCGCCCACACAGGTGGAGGTCCGCGACACCTGTCAGGTCGGAACGCCCGACGGCCGTGAGAAGGCGGTGGAGGGCTCGGGCCGGATCCTCGATCCCGGCACGAATGCCAAGCTGCGGGTGAAATACTTCTGGGGCTTCGTGACGTGGGACTACTGGGTCCTGGACCGCGCCGACGACTACTCATGGTTCATCGCCGCCAGCCCCACGCTGGACAAGGCCTTCATCTACGCGCGGGAAGTTCCGTCGATCGCGGAACGCGACGCACTGGTGAGGCGACTGGGTCAGCTCGGCTACGACGTCGCGCGACTGGAGTTCCCGGCCGTCGCCGACTGAGGCGCGCGAAAAAGCCCCGGCGAGACGCCGGGGCTTTCACGATCAACCGTGTCGGGTCTTCACTGACCCGGAAAGGGCTGCACCTCGATGGCGGGGGCACGCGGCTCAGCGGTCGGCGTCGACGTGACGACCGGCGCCTGTGAAGGCGTCGTAGTCCGCGCGGCCTGGGCGCGGTTCAGTTCGGCCGTGGCGTCGTCTCCGGAATCGACGGCGATGCCCGGCTCCACAGCAGCTGCCGCGGGCGCCGCGCGACGCTGGACCGGCGCGGCGCGGCGAGCCGGCGCAGGAGCGGCCGACCGTTCGACCGCAACCGGCGCGGGGGCCGCCTCAACCGGGCGCATGGCCGTCAAGGCGGCGGCGCCGCCAGCGGCGGGCGCAGCCATCATGTCGGTCAGGGGCGCGACGGCAGGAGCAGGAGCGGCCGGCGCCGCGGTGGGCTCGGCTTCGCCGCCGTTCATCATCATGGCGGCCGCCGCGCCGCCGACGACCAGCACGCCGAGCGGCGCCAGGATCATCCACGTCTTAACGCCGCCCCTCGACCCCATGCGTCCGCGGGCCGCCCGCTTGCGGGCATAGACGGGCACGTAGGCCTCCTCGACGACGTCATCGCGATGCGTGTAATCGCGGTCGGTGTAGGTGACGCTCATGGTCTTCCTCCTTGCGTTGGTTGACTGAACCCCGATATCGCAGCGCCGTTCCGCTTCCGCCAGTCGAGCCCCCAAGATACCTTGCCCTCGCCACAGTTATGGCGACGCTGGCGACTGCTCCGTTTCTATGGCTGTTCTTTGAACTGCCGACGCGCGGCCGCGGCTGTGCTGCGAGCAGGACGGCGAAAGTACGGCGAAGTTTACCTTGCGTCGTGCCTGAGGGGTCACATCATGCCGGCGAACGCCACGCGCGTTCGCCTGACGGTTGACCGCGCGGGGCGGCGCGGCCATCACCGGAGACGGGGCAGCCTTGGCACGAAGGAATCACCGATC
The DNA here is from genome assembly GCF_035935935.1 of Brevundimonas sp. Taxonomy (GTDB): domain Bacteria; phylum Pseudomonadota; class Alphaproteobacteria; order Caulobacterales; family Caulobacteraceae; genus Brevundimonas. Next base: position 95,049 of record NZ_DASYWO010000011.1, on the reverse strand, counting down.
CATGGGCCTGATCGCCGACATCCGACGCGACGTCCGGTTCGCGAAGGGGCTCAGCCGTCTGCTGAAGCGCATCAAGCCCGTGTCGCTCGACAGCCTCGATCTGGTCTGCGACGACCTCGAAGAGGCGGTCGACAAGTTCGGCGACCACGTCGCGGTCGAGGACGAGCGGCGCAGTCTGACCTATCGCGAGTTCGATCAGCTGGCGAACCGCTTCGGCCACTGGGCGCGGGGCCGCAATCTGAAGCGCGGCGATGTGGTCGCCCTGATGATGTGCAACCGGGTGGAATACCTGGCGGCCTGGGTCGGCTTTTCCAAGGTCGGCGTCACCACGGCGCTGATCAACACCAACCTGACGGGACAGGCGCTGGCCCACTGCATCGCCATCGCCAACACCAGCCAGATCGTGGCCGACGAAGGCTGCTGGAAGCAGGTGGAGGAAGCCCGCCCCCATATCGACCGGCATCTGATGCTGTGGGTGCTGGGCCTGCAGGACGCGGACGAGACCAGCGACCGTCGAGATCTGGACAAGCCGGTGCGCGGCGCCAGCTCGGTGCGCCCGCCGCGCAACCTGCGCCAGGGCCTGACGAACCGCTCGACCGCCTTGCTGATCTACACCTCGGGCACCACCGGCCTGCCCAAGGCAGCGCGCATCACGCATGCCCGGGCCCGCACCTACATGCGCGCCTTCGCCGGGTGCACGGAGGCGACGGACAAGGACGTGATCTTCAACGTCCTGCCTCTCTACCATTCCACGGGAGGTCTGGTCGGCATCGGCCCCGCCCTCCTCAACGGCGGGCGGCTGGTGCTGCGCAAGCGGTTTTCCAGCACGGCCTTCTGGTCTGACGTCAAGGCCTCCGGGGCCACACTGTTCGTCTATATCGGCGAGCTGTGCCGCTACCTGATCAATGCGCCGGAAGGGCCGGCCGAGCGGGACCACAAGCTGCGCCTCGCCTACGGCAACGGCATGCGCCCCGACGTGTGGGAAGAGTTCCAGCCGCGCTTCAACATTCCCAAGGTCCTGGAGTTCTACGGGTCGACCGAGGGCAACGTCTCGGTCTTCAACTTCGACGGCAAGATGGGCGCGATCGGCCGGGTGCCGGGCTTCCTGAAGAAGCAGATCAACATCCGTCTGGTCGAGTTCGACGTCGACAGCGAGGCGCCGGTGCGCGGATCCGACGGTCTGTGCCGGATCGCGCGGCCTGGCGAGGTGGGCGAGGCGATCGGCCTGATCGCCGACGACAACCGCCACGACTTTTCGGGCTACGCCGACAAGGCCGCCAGTCAGAAGAAGGTGCTGACCGACGTCTTCAAGAAGGGCGACCGCTGGTTCCGCACTGGCGACCTGATGCGTCAGGACCGCGCCGGATACCTCTACTTCGTCGACCGCATCGGAGACACCTTCCGCTGGAAGGGCGAAAACGTCTCGACCGCCGAGGTCGAGCAGAGGCTCGCCGACGCGCCGGGCGTGAAGGAGGTCGTGGCCTATGGCGTCCCCGTGCCGGGTCAGGAAGGCAAGGCCGGCATGGTCGCCCTCGTCACCGACGGCAAGTTCGACGCCGCAGGCTTCGCCGAGTGGGTCGATCGCGAACTGCCGACCTATGCTCGCCCCTGTTTCGTGCGCCAGCTGAAGTCGGCCGACACCACCGGCACCTTCAAGTACCGCAAGGCCGACCTCGTCGCCGACGGGTTCGACCCGGACGCCGTGGCGGGCGGCGTGTGGGTGAAGGGGGGCAAGAGCGGCTACACCAGGCTGTCCGCCAAGGCACGAGACTCCATCCTGACCGGACAGACGCGACTGTAAGCGCTTACGGCAACTCCGGATTAAGCATTAACGGGCCAATGTCCGGCGGACGTCCCTCTCCCCGCCGAAGGCTTTTCCGCGCCCATGTTCCAGATCATCGGCATCGTCCTGCTGTTCGGCATGGTGTTCGGCAGCTACATCCTGGCCGGCGGCAAGATGGAGGTGATCCTCCATTCCCTGCCCTATGAGCTGATGGCCATCCTCGGCGCCGGGGTGTCGGCCTTCCTGATCGGCAACTCGGTCGGGACCATCAAGGCGACGCTGGGCGGCTTCGGCAAGGTCTTCGCCGGGCCCAAATGGAAGCGACAGGACTACAAGGACCTGTTGTCCCTGCTGTTCCAGCTGACCAAGACGATGAAGTCCAAGGGCGTGATCGCCCTAGAGAGCCACATCGAGAAGCCCGCGGAATCCACGATCTTCCAGAAGTATCCGAAGATCCTGAAGGACCACTTCGCCACCGATTTCATCTGCGACACCCTGCGCATGATGACCATGAACCTCGAGGATCCGCATCAGATCGAGGACGCCATGGAGAAGCAGCTGGAGAAGCATCACCACGAGGGTCTGGCCGGCGCCCACGCCCTGCAGACCATGGCCGATGGCCTGCCGGCGCTGGGCATCGTCGCGGCCGTGCTGGGCGTCATCAAGACCATGGGCTCGATCACCGAGCCGCCCGAGGTGCTGGGCGGCATGATCGGAGGCGCCCTGGTCGGCACCTTCCTCGGCGTGTTCCTCGCCTACGGGCTGGTGGGGCCGATGGCGGCGCGCCTGAAGGAGATCGTCGACGGCGACGGCGCCTTCTACAAGATCATCCAGTCGGTGCTGGTGGCGCACCTGCACGGCAATGCGGCACAGATCTCGTGCGAGATCGGCCGCGGCGACATTCCGTCCGGCGCCCAGCCCAGCTTCGCCGAGATGGAAGAGACGCTGTCGAACGCCCCCGTCGAGGCCTGACCGCTCACGCTCCGATCACGGAACGCGGCGCGGCGACCGGGGTTATCTCCGGCAAGGCTTGGCGTCGCGCCGGCCCGATTGGAGGATTTCATGACCGTACGCACCCTGATGCTCGCCGCCGCAGGCGTGGCCGCCCTGAGCCTCGCCGCCTGCAACCGTCCCGCCGAGGAGACCGCCACGACCGGTGACGCCGCGATGGACGCCGAAGCGACCACCGCCACCGGGGACGCCGCCGCGGGCGGGACCGCCGGAGGCGCCGCCGCTTCCGGCTCGACGGCCGGCGGTTCCAACTCAGGTGGAGGCCGATCGGCCTCTTCGGGCGGCTCCGGATCGACGGCTTCGTCGGGTGCGGGCTCGACGTCGTCCACGTCCGGCTCGGTCGCGGTGACGGGACAGGTCGACAGCGCGATCCCCGCGGACGCCCCGTCGCGCAACACGCGCGAAACGCAGGCGGCCGCCGGCACGAACACCGGCGAGACGGCGCCCTACGCCTATTCGCCGACCAATCCGCGCGTCGATCCTAAGCGGTAAACCCGACGGAACACGCACCGATCACGGGGATTGTCCTTCGGTCACGAGGACGTGACGCGGCGTCATTCCGGCGTCGCCTCACGTCCGGACCGGAGGAAACGATGATGAAAACCGCACTGACCCTCGCCGGCGTCGCGGCCGCCGCCCTGGCGATGGCCGCCTGCTCGCCCGCTCAGGAAGAAGACGCCAACACCCAGGAAGGCATGGCGACGAACGCAGACACCATGCCGCCTGCCGAAACGATGCCGCCCGCCAGCGACGGCACGGCCGGCGCGGGAACGACCGGGACGACCGGCACGACCGGAACCACCGGCACAACGACGGGAACGATGCCGGACGGAACCACCGGCGCCGGCACGCCCCCGACGTTGCCGCCGGAGACGCCGCCGACCCAGTGACGACTGCGCGAGCGCTCGCCGCCCTAGGCGGCGAGCGCCTCGTGAAAGTGATCACGAACCCGTGAGAATTCGCTTGCGGTGCGCCTCACGATTCCGTTATTGCGGGGGTGCGGGGATTCATGACCCCGTGATCCTCCTTAAGGAACATCAAAATGCGCATCGTTGCCCTGATCGCCGCTTCGGCCGCCGCCCTGACCCTGGCCGCCTGCCAGCCCGCCGCCGAAGACAAGGCCGCTGAAGCCGAAGCCGCCGCCGGCGAAGCCACTGAAGCCGCCGCCACGGCCGAAACCGCCGCTGCTGAAGCCGGCGCCGCCGCCGCCACCGCCGAGACCGCCGCTGCCGACGCCGCGACGACCGCTCCGGCCGCCGACGCCGCTGCCGCTCCGGCCGCGACGACGGAAGCCCCGGCTGCCGCTCACTAAGTCGAGCTGACGAGGCCCTCGGGCCTCTGACGGAAAGGGCCGCTCCTCACGGGGCGGCCCTTTTTCGTTGCGCGGCGCCCGCCGCCGATGGCACCGCGTCGGAATGACCGACGACCGCTCGCCGCGACTGGACTGGACTGAGGACGGCGCGCCCGTCTCCGGCCGCTTCGGGGACGTCTACTTTTCGCGTGAAGACGGACTGGCAGAAAGCCGCGCGGTGTTTCTGGCCGGTTGCGGCCTGCCGGACGCGTGGAAGGCGCGCAACCGCTTCACCGTCGCCGAGCTCGGCTTCGGCACCGGCCTCAACGTCGCCGCCCTGATCGCCCTCTGGCTGCGCCAGCGCCCCGTCGGCGGGCGTTTGCACGTGTTCTCCGTCGAGGCCTTTCCGCTGACGCGCAACGAGGCGGCGCGGGCCCTTTCGGCTTGGCCGGAGCTGGCCGACATCGTCGAGGGGCTGATCGCCGCGTGGCCCCCCGGCACTCCCGGCTTCCACCGGTTCGCGCTTCCGGCCGACTGGGGCGTCAGTCTCGACCTGGCCGTCGCGCCGGTCGAGGACGCCCTGACCGACTGGATGGGCGCGGCCGACGCCTGGTTCCTCGACGGCTTCGCCCCGGCCGCCAATCCGGAGATGTGGAGCGACGCGGTGCTCGACCTCGTCGCGGCCCGATCAGCCCCGGCAGCACGCTTGGCGACCTTCACCGTCGCCGGGGCCGTGCGCCGCGGTCTTCAACGTCGCGGCTTCACGGTCGACAAGCGACCCGGACACGGACGCAAGCGCGAGCGGCTGGAAGCGAGGGCCGCCGGCGAGGCCGGGCCGACCTCCCCGGCCCCGCGGGTCGCGGTCATCGGCGCCGGCATCGCGGGCATGTCGGCGGTCCGCGCCCTTCGCGCGCTGGGAGCCGACCCGGTGCTGATCGACGGCGACGGTCCGGGCGCGGGCGCCTCGGGTTTTCCCGCCGCCCTCGTCACGCCCCGACTGGACGTTGGCGACCGGGATCTGGCCGCCCTGTACGCCCAGGCGCTGGACCGTGCCGGCGCCCTGTACCGCCAGGTCGACGGGGCCGTGCTGACGCATGGCGTCGTTCAGCTGGAGCAGGCGCCCCGGGACGCCCGGCGATACGACCATATCCCGAAGCAGTCGATCTGGCCCGACGGCGCGATGGTCCGTCTGTCGGCCGAAGCCGCCGCCGAACGGCTCCACGAGCCTCAGGCGACGGGCGGCCTGCTGATGACGGAGGCCATGGTCGTTCGTCCCGCGGCGATCCTCTCGGCATGGGCCGACGGCGTGGCGACGGCGCCCATGCGGGTGGCGAAGATCGACGCGTCCGACACGGGCGTCCTGATCCTGGGCCAGGACGGCGAAAGGCTGAACGTGGACGCCGTCGTGCTGGCGGCCGGCTGGGGCGTCGACGCCCTGCGTCCCGAACTGGGGCTCCGCCCCGTTCGCGGACAAGCCGACTGGGTGGAAGGCCCGACGGGGCCCGCCGTCGCCTGGGGCGGGTACGTGGCGCCGACGACGAACGGTCTGCTGTTCGGCGCCACCCACGACCGGGATCGCACGGACGTCGAGGTGGACCCGGCGGACACCGCCCGAAACATCGACGCCCTCGCGTCCCGTCTGCCGGGCCTGGCCCGGCGACTTCCGGCGGCGGAAGCGCGCGGGGCCCGGGCGGCAGTCCGGGCCACCACGCCCGACCGGCTGCCGGCGGCGGGCGCCCTGTCCGAACGCGTTTTCCTGATCGGCGGCTTGGGATCCCGCGGCTTCTGCCTCGCCCCCCTGCTGGGCGAACACGTCGGCGCCATGGTCGTCGGTGCACTGAGCCCGTTGCCGCGTCGGCTGGCCGCGCGGCTGTCGCCTTCCCGACTTGCGGAACGCAGCGGTCCACGGGATCGTTGACCGTCCAAATCGGAGGTTTCTCATGCGCGCCGCCCTGTTCGTCGCGGCCACGTCGGCCGCCCTGGCCACGTCGGCCTGCGCGCCCACCACGGACGGAATGGCCGACGACGGGGCGGCACCCCGCGCCGAAACCCGCTGCTTCAGCAGCGATCAGGTCCGCAACTTCCGTCAGGGCCGCACCGGCCAGGTGTTCGTCCGCGCGGCCGGCGGCGACGTGTTCGAGATCGAGGCGTACGGCTGCAACGATCTGGACTTCGCGCAAAGACTGGCGTTCCTGCCCGACGTCGGCGGCGTCGGCGGCGGTCGCGTCTGCACCTCGGATTCTTTGAGGATCGCCACGCCGGGCGCCACTTCCGCGACCGACGTCTGTCGGGCGCGGGTGACGCGAGTTCTGACCGACGAAGAGGTCGCCGCCCTTCCCAGCCGCCAGCGTCCGTGACCCGATGAAGCCGATCTCGCGCGTTCTCCTGCTCTCCTTCGGTCTGGCGCTGACCGCCTGCAACGCAGGGGACGTGCCCCGCGCCACGATCGACGGACCGTCGCCGGAGCGAGCCTGCTTCATTCCCGACACCGTCCGGAACTTCCGACCCGAGGGTGACGCCCGGGTCTACGTCCGCGCCGGCCGCAATGAAGTCTATGAGCTGGGCAGCGGTTTCTGCCGGGGGCTGTCGTCCGCGCGCAGTCTGGCGCTGAGCGCCGGCGCGGGTGGTGGAAGGTCCTGCGTCGGCGACTCCGTGGAGATCGCCGTGTCCGGCCCCGGCCTGCAGGGCGAAAACGACAGCCGCTGCCGCGCCCGCGTCGTGCGCCGCCTCACCGAAGCCGAGATCGCCGCGCTGGAACCCCGCCTGCGGCCGTGAGGCCTCAGACGCCCGGCCTCGGCTGGGCGTAACCCAGACGCTGGTTCAGCTTCTCGATCAGATCCACCGCGGTGTCGGCGATGACCGAACCGGGCGGATAGACGGCGGCAACGCCCGCATCCAGCAGCGGCTGCACATCTGCCGGCGGGATCACTCCGCCGACCACCACCATGATGTCTTCGCGGCCCAGCTTCTTCAGCTCGGCGATCAGCTCCGGGGCCAGCGTCAGGTGACCGGCGGCCAGCGACGAGGCGCCGACCGCGTGAACGCCCTTCTGCACCGCCGCCTTCGCCGCCTCGGCCGGGGTCTGGAACAGGCTGCCGGCCGTCACGTCGAAGCCCAGGTCGCCATAGGCCGTGGCGACGACCTTCTGGCCCCGGTCGTGGCCGTCCTGTCCCAGCTTGGCGATCAGTATCTTCGGGGGGCCGCCGTCGTTCTCCACAAAGGCGGCGACCATGTCGCGGGCGCGGCTGAAGCGGGCGTCCTTCCTGGCCTCCGTCTCATAGACGCCGGACACGGTCTGCACCGTCGCCACGTGCCGCCCGAAGGCCGCCTCAAGCGCATCGGAAATCTCACCCACAGTCGCCTTGGCGCGCGCCGCGTCGATGGCCAGGGCCAGCAGGTTGGCGCCTCCGTTCGCTCCCTCCGTCAGGGCCGCCAGCGCCGCCTGCGTCGCCGCATCGTCGCGTTCGCCCCGCAGGCGCTTAAGCTTCTCGATCTGCGCGGCCAGCACGGCGGCGTTGTCGACCTTCAGCACGGGGATGTCGTCGATCTGGTCGGACAGGTAGCGGTTCACGCCGACGACGGTTTGCTGGCCGGTGTCGATTCGGGCCTGTGTCCGCGCAGCCGACTCCTCGATCCGAAGCTTCGGCACCCCGGCCTCGATGGCCCTCGCCATGCCGCCCAAGGCCTCGACCTCGGCCATGTGCGCCCGCGCCCGCTCCGCCAGTTCGTGCGTCAGCCGCTCGACGTAGAAGCTGCCGCCCCACGGATCGATCACCCGCGTCAGGCCGGTCTCCATCTGGAGCAACAGCTGGGTGTTGCGTGCGATGCGGGCCGAAAAGTCCGTCGGCAGAGCCAGCGCCTCGTCCAGCGAGTTGGTGTGCAGGCTTTGCGTCTGGCCGCCCGCCGCGGCCATGGCCTCGATCATGGTGCGCGACACGTTGTTGAACACGTCCTGCGCCGCCAGCGACCAGCCCGAAGTCTGGCAGTGGGCGCGCAGGGCCAGGGACTTCGGATTCTTCGCTCCGAACGCCTGAACCGCCTCGGCCCAGAGCAGGCGGCCGGCGCGCATCTTCGCCACCTCCATGAAGTAGTTCATGCCGATGGCCCAGAAGAAGCTCAGACGCGGCGCGAAGGCGTCCACGTCCATCCCCGCGCCGACGCCCGCCTTCAGATATTCGATGCCGTCCGCCAGCGTGTAGGCCAGCTCCAGGTCGGCCGACGCGCCGGCCTCCTGCATGTGATAGCCGCTGATCGAGATGGAGTTGAACTTCGGCGCGTGGGCCGCCGTCCAGGCGAAGATGTCCGCGATGATCCGCATGCTGGGCGCCGGCGGATAGATGTAGGTGTTGCGGACCATGAACTCCTTGAGGATGTCGTTCTGGATGGTCCCGGTCAGCTTGTCGGGGCCGACCCCCTGCTCCTCGGCGGCCACGACATAGAGCGCAAGGATCGGCAGGACCGCGCCGTTCATGGTCATCGACACCGACATCTGGTCCAGCGGGATGCCGTCGAACAGGGTGCGCATGTCGTAGATGCTGTCGATGGCGACGCCCGCCATGCCGACGTCGCCCTTCACTCGCGGATGGTCGCTGTCGTAGCCGCGGTGCGTGGCCAGATCGAAGGCGATCGACAACCCCTTTTGACCCGCTGCGAGGTTGCGCCGGTAAAAGGCGTTCGACTCTTCCGCCGTGGAGAAGCCCGCATACTGCCGGACCGTCCAGGGGTTCTGCGCGTACATCGTCGGATAGGGTCCGCGGTGATACGGCGCGATGCCGGGCAGGCCGTGGATGAATTCCAGACCGTCGCGATCCGGCTCCCCATAGGCCGTGGCGACCTCGATGCCTTCCGGCGTCGACCAGGCCGCGCGGGCGGGACCGGCGTCAAGGGGCGACAGGTCGAGCGTCAGAGCGGAAAAGTCGGGACGGGTCATCGGGCATCTCCCGCATCTTCCAGCGCCGAGGAAAGGCGCACCGGCGCCAACGGCGCGCAGGCGTCGCCGCCGCCTTGCGCCGCCGCCCCGGGACGCGGCGTCGCGGCCGCGGGTCTCGGTTCCGCATCGATGAATTTCGTCACGCCCACCAGATGCGCCGCGCCATCGGCCAGCGCCGCCTCCTGCGCCTGACGCGCGCGCGCCACGCGGGACTGGATCAGGCCCGCGCGCAGGCACTCCACCAGACCGCCCTCCGACTGGATCCACTGAAACTCGGCCCACCCCGTCTCGGCCAGCTCGCGCGTTCGCTGGTCGAGGTACCAGCTGCCGGCCGCCGGGTCGTCGACGCGGCCGAGGTTCGCCTCCTCCATCAGTACCAGCTGCGTGTTGCGCGCCTGGCGAAGGGCGAAATCGTCCGGAAGCCCGGCGGCGGCGGTGAAGGCGTCCAGCACCACCGCGTCCGCCCCGCCGACGGCGCCCGCGAACCCGGCCGCCGTCAGGCGCAGCAGGTTGGGCCAGGGATCGCGCGCCGACAGCATGCGCCGCGACGAGCGCGCCTCGATCGCAGCCTCCGCATCCACTCCGTAGGCGGCGCCGATGGACCGCCAGATGAGCCGCAGCGCCCGCACTTTCGCCAACCCGTCGAAGTACGCCTGATCGACCGCCACGCCGAGCACCGTGCCCTTCAGCGCCCGCTCGGCCGGCATGCCCGCCGCGACCGCGGCCTCGACAAGCAGGACCGCGTTCGCCGCCGCAAAGGCCAGCTCCTGACCGATCGATCCGCCCGCCTCATGTACGACGCGGCCCGAGGCGAGAAAGAAGCGGGCCTCCGGATAGGCCCCGGCGTGGCGGGCCGCCGTGTTCGCCGCCAGCGACAGATGCTCCTCCATCGACCGCGGGGCCGCGCCCGTCGCCGCGAAGGTCGACGCCGGGTCCATGTGGAACATCAACCGCGCGCGGGGAGCGCCCTTGGCCGCCACCGCCAGCGCGTTGGCGGCGTCCGGACCGTCCAGACCCGCATCCAGCGCCACGGACGCCAGCTCCAGGGCGACGCCGTCCAGCACCCGCGCCAAGGGCTCGCTGTCCGCCAGCACGGCGCCCGACAGGATCACCGAAGCCGCCCCGCCCTGCAGCTCGGCCAGCACCCGCCGGTTCGCCTCAGACGGGTCGTCCGCCTCAACCTGCGACCGCAGGTCCCAGGCCCGCCCGTCCGCGTCGGATGGGCGCGGCGCGAACAGCGGCGTCACGCCGGTCGCCGCGGCATAGAGCGGCCGCACCGCCAGGCCGTCGGCGTCGAGATGAACCAGACTTTCGACCGCCCGGTCCTTCAGGGCCTTCTCGGCGAGCTGACGCCAGTCGGCGGGCGTGGGGATCGGAAAGGCGACGTTCGACATGGCGGCTTAATGCGTCTCGCCGCCCACCGGGTCAAACCGCCTTGACCCGGCGCGACCCGCGCCGCACCTGACCCGCATGGCCGCCGCCTTCACGACCGACGATTTCGCCCGTCCCGTCGACGAGGTCGCACGCCTTCTGATCGGCGCGACCCTGACGGTGAACGGCGTCGGCGGCCGCATCGTCGAGACCGAGGCCTATGACGTGGGCGATCCGGCCTCGCACAGCTTCCGCGGTCCCACGCCCCGCAACGCCGCCATGTTCGGCCCGGTGGGGCGGGCCTACGTCTACCGCATCTACGGCCTGCACTGGTGCCTGAACCTCGTCTGCGGCGACCACCCGGGCGGCGCCGTCCTGATCCGCGCACTGGAGCCGACGCACGGGCTGGAGATCATGTGGGCCCGGCGCGGCGTCGATCGCGCCGGCCTGCTGTGTTCCGGCCCCGCGCGTCTGTGTCAGGCGCTGGGCGTCGACGGCGCGCTGGACGGCGCCCCCATGCTGTCGCCTCCCTTCGCCCTCACGCCCGGACCGGCCACGCCTGAGCTCCTGTGCGGGCCGCGCATCGGCATCACGAAGGCGGCCGACCTGCCCCGTCGCTGGGGCGAGTCCGGGGCCTGGCTCAGCCGCCCCTTTCCGCGCGCCTGAAATTCCGCTCGCCCCTCAGGGGAATGTGGGAACGAACGATTGACGACGGGCTTGACCGTATGCTCGTTAACCCTGTCCCGGATACCGGGGTTCGGCTGGAGGGGATGTCCATGATCGAGTTGCTTTCCACGGCGCTTACGTTTTCGCTGACCGCGGGCATGGCCATGCCGGATCCGCACGGCTGCCCCGAGCGGCCGCACACCGACCACGAATACTGCGAGTGCACCCGCGTGGTGGACTTCTATCGCCCGGTCGCGCCCGGCGGCCCGATCCGGATCACGCCTCCGGGCATCCGCGTCATCGGCCGCCCGGTCGACGTCGCCGGACCCGTGATCCACATCGCCGGCCCCCCGGTCTACGTCGACGCCCCGCCCGTGCGCGTGCGTCCGGCGCAGATCTTCATCGAGCGTCCGGAAGTCATCGTCCGTCCGTCCGAGGTCATCATCGACCCGCCGGAAGTGCGCTTCGCCGACTGCCGGGACCGCACGGACTGCGTCGCGCCGGAGTGATCCATCGCTGAACGGAAAGGGGCGTCGGGCGACCGGCGCCCTTTTTCATGCCCGCAACGTCACCGTCCGCAGAAGGCGCGGGCTTCGCGGGCGAGGTTCAGATGGCCGGCTTCCAGCGCAGCGGCCACGGCCGCGTCGCACCGCCCCTGTGCCAGCAACGACGCCACCTCGCGCCGTTTGACGTCATAGGCCGCCGCGGAGTCCCGCAAGGCGCGCGCGCGCCGACGGTCGCCGGGCAGGCACAGGGAAAGCCAGCCCGCGTCGGCGCAGCGACCGACAAGCGCGCGCTCCGCCTCGTCCAGGACGCCCTCGTCCGACGGTCCGTCCGCGACCACGGCCGCCGGTTCGACGCCGAGGCTGCGGGGCGGCTCCTCCACCACGCGGATTTCCGGCATCTGATAGCGGCAGACCCACCGCTCTCCCTCCATCGCGCATCCCTGCAGGGTGGCGACCGCCGCGTCGTCGGGCCGCGACGTCGGCGGCGGCGCTCCGGGCGGAGGATCCTGGGCGAGCGCGGCGAAGGCGCCACCCGGGGGCGGGTCCTGCGTCGGCACGGCGATCAGAAGGCTCAGCGCCAGGACGAGCATCGCGGCCGGCTCCGTTCAGGACGCCCGACCGTGCCCCTTCCCGCGCCGCGTGACAAGGCGCGCCGCCAGGCAGCGACCGAAACCTGATGGTCACCTGAAGCCCACGCCGCCGAACTGTAAGCTAATTTGAGGAGAGACGAGCAGGGTTTGGCGCCCTGCTCGTCTCCCGTCAGAACTTACGGCTCACAAGCATGCGGAACTGGCCCATCAGCTCGTCGCCGCGCGTCCGGCCCTCGGCTTCGCCACGAACAGACCAGCCGTGCTCGCCCGTCAGGCCCAGGCTAACGCCGACCATGCCTTGAGTGCGGCTCCAGCCATCTTGCACGAAGCCATAGCTGGGGCCGTCCAGCCAGTCCGCATAGCGGAGCGTCTGGGCGTCGGCGTCGGCGAACTCGTTGGACAGCTCGAACCGCAGACCAGGCGACCAGACGTTGGGCGAGCCGACACCGAAGTCGCGTTCCCACCGCACGCCCACGACGCCCTGCAGCGACTGCACCGAACGATCGTCATAGCTGAGCGCCCAGAGCGGAGAGCCCGTTTCGGTGAAGGCTTCGAGATCGGCCGTCATGCCCTCGGCGCGCCCGTAGACGCTCCAGCGGGTCGGGCCGGCCGCGTGGTCGATGCCGCCGGTGACCGCGGCGAAGACGATTTCGCCCTCACGCTGTCCAAATACCAGCGACTGATCCACCGGCGTGCGGCGTCGCGTGTCGTAGGACAAGCTGCCGTAGCCGAGGATGCCGTCCACGAACACGCGGTCGTCCGGACGCCATGTCAGGTAGCCGACGCCGACCCAGGTTTCGGCTTCCAGGCGCGTGCCCGTTGATCCGACGTCGGTGTCTTCCTGACCGAAGCCGACGCCTAGCCCGACGTCGAGCTGGTCGGACACGCTCATGTCCGCGCCGACGCTGAGCCCGCCCGTGCGGATGTCGAGCTCGGCCCGACGCGTCGTGGCGTCGCGCTCACCCAGGCTGATGGCGCCGCCCGCCCAGACGCGCACTCCGCCGGGACCGGCCTGCGCCGCCGCGGTCGGCACGGCTGACGCCGCGTCGAGGCGTTGGCGGTCCGGCGCGCCCGCGGTCAGCAGTCCGCGCAGGGCCTCGCGGTCGTCGAACCGCCCGCTCACGCCGAATCGGTCGCCGGCCGTGCGGCCTTGGCCACCCTGAGCTTGGGCCAGGGGACCGCGCACCGCCTCGTCGTCAGACAGCGACATGAAGGCCGAACCGTCCAGACTGACGTTGAAGGCGCCGCTCGCGCCGCCGCCGCGACGGATCTGCTCGAGACGACGGGTGAAGTTGCCGATCTGGCTCTGCGAGAAGCGGCGCGCCGCGTCCGCCTCGGCCGCGGTGAGGCCCTGCACGTCCGGGTCTGCGGCCGGATCCGGGCGCGCGGTGACCGTGAGGGTCAGGGCCGCCCCGCCCGTGTTGCCGAAGCTGTCCGTCGCCGTGATCGTGAAGGCGAACGTCCCCCCGCTGGACGGGCGACCGCTGAGCAGGCCGCCGGTCGTCAGCGTCAGGCCGGACGGCAGCGCGCCGCCGGTGACGGCATAGCTGTAGGTCCCGCGCCCGCCTGTCGCCGACATCTGCTGGCTGAAGGCGGTGCCGGCCAGAACTGGCGGCAGGGCCGTCGGCGTGACCGTCAGGGTCAGGGCCGAGATCGTGACCGTGTAGGTGGCCGATCCCGTGTAGGGGCCCGCGCCCCCGGCGCTGTCGCGTGCCGTCACCGTGAAGGTGAACGAGCCGACCGCCGTCGGCGTGCCCGACAGGACGCCCGCGGTCGACAGCGTCAGCCCCGTCGGCGGAGCGCCGGCGCTGACGGCGTAGGCATACGGCGCCACGCCGCCGGTCGCGCCGACGCCGGCCGAATAGGGCGTGCCGCGCGTGCCGGCCGGCAGGCTGGCGGGCGAGACGACGATGGTCGAGGCCGCAACGGTCAGGGCGTAGCTCTGCGACACCGTGAACGGCCCGGTCCCCGTGGAGGAGTCCGTCGCCGTGACGGTGAAGTTGAACGTGCCGCCCGCCGTCGGCGCGCCCGACAGTTGGCCCGCGCCGGACAGGGTCAGACCCGCGGGAAGCGCCCCGCCGGTCACCGCATAGGTATAGGGCGCGGTGCCGCCGGAGGCCGAGACCGTCTGGCTGTAGGCCACCGCCACGCGGCCCGCCGGCAGCGTGGACGGCGAGAGGACCAGCGTCGGCGCAGCCAGAGTCACCGTCACGGTCGCCGGAGCCGACGCGACGCCCGCCTGACCGCCGTCGGCATAACCGACGGAGCGATAGGTGAAGGTCACCGTTCCATAGAAGCCCGGCTGAGGCGTGTAGCGGATGCTCATGCCGTCGACCGTGGCGCTGCCATGGGCGGGCGGCGTCACGATCTCGATGCGGGCGGCGTTGGCGGTCTGCGCAGACAGATCGATGGTGGTCGGTCCCGTCGTGGAGGTGGCGGGAACCGTGACGACCGTCGGCCGGGCGTCCGGAACGACCGGGGCTTCGACGACCAGCGTCTGGGCCCCGTCGGCCGACACGCCGCCCGCGTCCATGACCCTGACGGTGAAGCCGAACGTTCCGCTGGCGGTTGGCGTGCCCGACAGGGCGCCGCTCGTGGACAGAACGACGCCATTGGGCAAGGCGCCGCCGACCACGCTGAACGCATAGGGCGCGGTCCCGCCCGTGGCGGTCACCGACGTCGCATAGGCGACGCCGACGCGCGCGTTGGGCAGGGCCGCGGTATTCACGCTGATCGGGTTGTAGGTGAAGCGTACGGTCGACGAGGCGGCCGAGACGTTGCCCGCCGCGTCCGTGGCGGTGGCGACGACGACGTGCGGGCCGATCGCCAGGCCGGTCGAGGGCGTGAAGGACCACGCGCCGCCGGTCGCCGTCACGGTTCCCAGGCCCGTACCGTCCACGGCGATCGAGACTCGGGCGTCCGCTTCGGCCGTGCCGCTGAAGGTCGGCGTGGCGATCAGGACGCGCGCGCCGTCGACCGGAGCCGTGACCACGGGCGCCGCCGGAGCGACGGTGTCGATGGTCCAGGCGTGGCTGACCTCGCCGCTGACGCCGCCGGCGTTGGCCGACCGGAACCGCACGACGTGCGGGCCGTCGGTCAGGCCGGTGAAGATGACCGGCTGGGCCGCGATGGGGGTGAAGGCCGCGCCGTCCAGCGACGCCTCGATCGACACGCCCGAGAGCGTGAACTGCGCGGTCGAGCTGGCGCTGAGGCTGGGCGGGGCCTGGACGATCTGCGGCGTGTTCGGCGCGGACAGATAGCTGAAGCTCTGGGCCGGAACGGCCCCGTAGGTCCAGGTCAGGACAATCGGCTGGACGCCCGTTCCCGCCGGCGTGTCGAAGGCGACGCTGGTGGCGCCGGCCACGACGTTGGTCGCCGCGACGCCGCCCACGGTGACGCCCGTGACCGTTCCCAGCCGCTGGCCGGTGACCGTGACCCGCGTTCCGCCGGCCACGGGGCCTTCGGTGACGTCGAGCATGGCGGCCGAGGGCTGACCCACGAAGGTGTAGTCGTCCTGCGGGCCGGCCTGCGGATTGTCCTCGCCCGAGGGATTGGCGACGACGATTTCGGCGACGCCGCCGTTGGGCGCGATCCCCGCCACGTTCGGCGTGACGACCGTCAGGGTCGCGTCGTCCACGACCACGAAGCTGCTGGCCGAGACCACGTTCGACGCGCCTCCGGCCGCCGGGACGCTGAAGACCACCGAGGTCGCGCCGGTGAAGTTCTGGCCCGACACCGTCAGCGACGCGCCACCCGGCGTGCCGCCGGTCGACGGCGAAACCGACGTCACCAGCGGTCGGCCGATGAAGCGGAAGTCGTCGGTCGCGCCGGCGTCCGCGCTCGTGCCGCCCGGCGTGGCAACGCTGACGTTCACGACGCCTGCGGGGACGAAGACGGGCACGACCGCGTCGATGCGCGTGTCGGAGACGACGGTGAACGACGCGGCGGGCGCTGTTCCGAACAGGACCGACGTGGCGCCGGTGAACTCGGAGCCGGTTATGGTCACCGGCGTGGTCTGGAACTGGTGGCTGGCTGCGACCGAGAGGCCGGTGATCACCGGCGCGCCCTGGCCCACGTTCAGGCTGTAGGCGCGCGATCCGGAGTACGGGCCGGAGCCCGTGGACTGGTCCGTCGCCGCGATGGTGAAGTTGTAGACCCCCGTCGTCGAAGGAATGCCGGACAGAACGCCCGACGGCGACAGCGTCAGTCCGCCCGGCAGGGCGCCTGCGGTGACGGCGAAGCCAAGGGGGCCCACGCCACCCGAGGCGGCGATCGGTTGCGAATAGGCCACGCCGCGCGTCGCGCCAGGCAGCGTGTTCGGCGACACGACGATGGTGGGCGCCTGGACCGTGAGGCTGTAGACGCGCGTCGCGGTGAACGGCGCGGCGCCGCCCGTGCTCGAGTCCGTGGCCGTGACGCTGAAGGTGAAGGCGCCGCCTGCGGTCGGCGTGCCGGACAGGACGCCGCCCGTCGACAGGCTGAGGCCCGCGGGCAAGGCCCCGGCCGTGACGGCGTAGGCATAGGGCGCCGCGCCGCCGCTGGCGGTCAGGGTCTGGGAATAGGCGATCCCCGCGGTCGCGTCCGGCACGGTCGTCGGCGTCAGGGTGATCGTCGGCGCGCCGACGTTCAGCGTGACGGTCGCCGGCGACGACGTGGCGCCGCCGTTGCTGGCGACGAAAGTGAAGGAGTCCGCGCCGCTGCGCCCGGCCAGGGGGGTGTAGGTGTAGTTGGGCCCGGCGCCGCTCAGCACGCCGTTCGAGGGCGGATTTGCGATGCTGTAGGTCAGCGGCTGAGGCGGCGTGTTGGGATCAGAGCCCGTCACGGTGATGCCGGTCGCCGTGCCGTAGGGGACCGCGACCGTCTGCGCGTTGGCCGTCGGACGATTGACGTAGGTCAGTTGCGCGGTGGCGGAGCCGCCGCCCGTCGTGACGATGACGTTCACCGTGCCGGCGGCGTGGGCCGGCGCCGTGAACGAGCGCAGGCTGCCCGTGTTCTGGACTGTGCCCACCGGCGCGCCGTCGACGGTGACCGTCGAGCTGCCCAGGCCGGAGCCGTTCAGCGTGATCGTCCCGCCTCCGGCCGTGGAGGTCACCGCGGGCGAGATCGTCGTGATCACTGGCGGCGCGATGTAGGCGAAGGCGCTGGTGAGGGTGCCCGTGCCGACGCTGTTGGTGGCCGAGATGGAGGCGGCGCCTGCCGTGGGTGCGGCGGCCGTCGTGAAGGTGACCTGGGTGTCGCTGACGACGGTGACGTTGGTCGCTGCCACGCCGCCGACCGTGACCGCGGTCGTGCCGGTCAGGTTCGAGCCGGTCAGCGTGACGTTCGTGCCGCCGGACTGCGGTCCGGTGGCCGGCGACACGCCGGTGATCGACGGCCTCGCGCGCTGGACCGTGAGGGTGTTCGACGTCGCCGCCGCCCCGGTCAAGGTGAAGGTCGTGGTCGCCGTGCCCGTGGCCGTCGGCGGGGCGGTGACGAATTGGAAGCTTCCGCTGGCCGTCGGTTGCTGGGTCGACGTGGCCGTGCAGGATCCGTTGGCGGCCAGATCCACGCCGCTGAGGACGAAGGCCGAGCTGGCGTTGTAATTGCCTGAACCGCCACAGAACGTCCCGAATGCGGTCAGGAAGAATGGCGTGTTGGCCCCGTTCGAGGCCACGCGCGCCCCCCGGATGGCGACGGGGTTGGGATTGGTCAGGGTGACCGAGAAGCCGGTCGTCCCCGAAGTGCCCACGATCGACGACGTGCCGAAGCTGACGGTCACGACCGGCGGCAGGACGTAGCGATAGGCATCGACGGCGGTGCCGGACCTGTAGCTGGCGTCGAACACGGTGACGTTCACGAGCCCGCCGGTCCCATTGGCGGGGGGCGTCACGACGATGCTGGACGCGCTTTCGCTGACGATCGTGCCGGGCGTGCCGCCGAACTGCACCATGTTGCCGCTGGCCGAGAAGTTGGAGCCGGTGATGGTGACGTCGGCGGGACGGGTCGTCGCGCTGGCGGGGCCCTCCGCCGGGCTCACCGCGCTGATCGTCGGCGCCAGCACGTAGGTGTAGGTCGCGCCCGAAGAGGTGCCGCCGGGCGTCGTCACCGTCACGTTCACCGGGCCCACGGCGCCGGCAGGGCTGGTCGCGATGATCTGCGTGGCGCCCTGGACCGCGAAATTCGTGGCCGGCGTTCCGCCGAAGCTGACGCCCGTGGCCCCCGTGAAGTTGGTGCCGAAGATCGTGACCGGCGTCCCGCCGGCAAAGCTGCCGGAGTTCGGCCCCAGGAAGCTGATGGTCGGCGCAGGCGGCGCCGACACCGCGATGGTGACGCCAGCCGGGGCCGCATAGGCGAGCGCATCCGTGCCCGAACGGACGAAGTTGAGCGTCACGTTGCCGGCAGGGGCCGTCGCGGTGAAGGTGAACGTCTGCGGAGCCGCGCTGGTGAAGGTCAGGGACGAGGTGCTCAACGTCCCCGACAGACCGGACTTGGACAGGGTCACGACCAGGTTGCCGTTCGGCGGCGCCATGGAAGGCGTGACCGTGATGGTCGCCACGTCCCCCGCCGCCATGCTGGCCGGAACGCCGGTGACGCTGATCGTCCCGCTGGTGACGGTGAAGCCGGTGGAAGCTGGCGCAGCATAGGCGGCGCCGCTGGCCCCGCTCAGCGAGTACGAGATCGTCTTAAGACCCGACGGCGCGCCCGCCGTGAAGGTGAACGTCTGGGGGTTGGCGTTGGTGAAGGTGAGCGTGCTGGTGCTCAACGTCCCGCCGGCGGAACCCGACGCGTTCAGGGTAACCACCAACGAGCCGCTGGGCGGCGCGAACGACGGCGTGACCGTGACCGTGGCGCTGTTGCCGGACGCCAGGTTGGTCGCCGTCGGCACGACCGATATCGTGCCCGTCTGATAGGTGAATTGATCAGCCGCGCTGGTCGCGCTGGTGCCGCCGGCGGTGGTCACGCGCACATCGACGGTTCCGGAGCCGGCGGGCGCCGTCGCCACGATCTGGGTGTTGCTGTTCACAGTGAATGCGGTGGCGGCCGTCGCGCCGAAGCTGACGGCGGTCGTGCCGGCGAAGTTGGTGCCGCTGATGGTCACCGAGGTGCCGCCGACGGTCGGCCCCGACGTCGGCGCCAGCGCCGTCACTGTCGGAGCGGCCCGGTAAGTGAACTCATTCGCCGCGCCGGTCGCGCTGGTGCCGCTCGCCGTGGTCACCGTGACGTTGACCGTGCCTGTGCCCGCCGGCGCCGTGGCGGTGATCTGGGTCGCGCTGTTGACGGTGAACCCGGTGGCGGGGTTTGCGCCGAAGGCCACCGCGGTGGCGCCCGAGAGGTTCGTTCCGGTGATGGTGACGATCGTGCCGCCCACGGTCGGGCCCGCGGTCGGGGCTATGGAGGTGACGACCGGCGCCGCCACGTCGTCGTTGACGATTGTGCCGACGCCTTGCCCATCGACCACGATCGCGTTCACGACGTTGGTCACGTTGACGAAGAAGGTTTCGCTCGGCTCAAGCGTCGTATTGCCATAGACCGAGACCGTGAAGGTGTACGTCGACGATCCCGCCGGGATGGTTTGGCCGGTCAGATTGCTGCCGACATAGTCGGCTCCCACAGTCGCGGTGCCGTCGGCCGTGCCGATGTCGAAGGTCACGCCGCCGGGGCCCGCGGGCGCGCTCAGCGAGACGGTGAACGTGAAGTTGGTGGTCCCCGCACTGCCCTCGTTCGCCGTGACGTCGTTGATCGTCAGATTGGGCAGATCGTCGTTCAGGATCGTGCCGGTGGCGGCATTGGGGACGCCCACCGTGTAGCCCGCGCCCGCGCCCAGCGTCAGGGTGACGGTCTCGTTGGCCTCGATGGTGGCGTCGGCGGTCGGATTGACCGTGATCGTGCCGGTCAGATTCCCCGCCGGGATGACCAGCGGGCTGGCGATCGTGGCGTAGTCCGTGCCGTTCGTCGCCGTGCCGGTAATGGTGTAGCCGACGCTGGTCGAACTGAGCGCCGCCTGGTTCAGGGTGATCGTGTAGACCAGGTTCGGCGCCCCGTCCTCGGCCACCGAGGCCGGGCTGACGGCGATGGTCGCCGACGGCACGTCGTCGTTCAGGATGGTCCCGGTGGCGGACGCGGGCGAGCCGACCGTGTATCCGGCGCCCGACGCGACCGTCAGCGTGACCGTCTCGTTCGCTTCGACCGCGCCATCGACTGTGGGGTCGATCGTGACCGTGGCGGTCGTCGCGTTGGCGGGTATCGTCACGCTCGCGACGCCGCCGGTGTAGTCGGTGCCGGAAGTGGCCGTTCCGGTCGTCGTCAGGTTGACGGTCAGGGCGGACGTCGACGTCACGCTGCGGGTGACGGTGTAGGTCAGGTTGGTCGCACCGTCTTCCGACACGCTGGCCGGGCCGACCGTGATCGACACCGAGGGCGTCGCCTGGGTGCAGCTGGCCGTGAACGAGATGTCGGCCGAGGCGAGGCCGCCCTCGCGCCAGGTGCGGATGCCGAAATAGGTCTCGCTGCCCGTGGCCGTGTAGGTCGAGGACGAGGAGCCGTTGCCATTGATCGAGAAGGCGTTCGACGTGCCCCGCAGGGTCACGCCGACGATGTCGCCGGGGCTGGCGAAGTTGGTCGTGGTCGCGGTGACGACGATCTGCTCGCCCGCAGACAGGGGGGTCGCCGAGTAACCGCTGCCGAAGGGCGTGGTCCCGTACGTGGGGTCGGTCCCGCCGGATTGGGTCTGAATGTTGTGAACCGACTCCTGGCCCGCGAAGTAGTTGGCCGTGGTGCCGCTGGCCGACACGTTGGCGCTGACGCGCCGCACGGTGTGGTTCAGAGCGCCGTTGTTGATGGCGGTGCATCCAGCGGACTGCGCCAGCGCAGGTCCGCCCCACGCGGTCAGCAGGATCGTCATAGTCGCCAGCGCGGCGCCCAGGCCGCGGCGGGTCGGTCGTTCACGGCGCGCGCCCACACGAACGCGCGCGCTCAGGCCGCACGCGGCCAGGATCGATCCAAACATCAAAAAAGCCCCCCGACGGCACACGGCCGACGCTCACCGACACCCGCCCCACGCGTCCGGTTAACGGATCATTAGTGATGCGGACGAGCGCGATAACACGGGTTCACGCGGATCGACTTGAACGTCGGTCGCCGAAAAATTGAATGTCGTCCGGGGGTAATGGTTAAGCTGTTCCGTCGTCCCCCCGCCCCGCCGCGGCGCGGCGGTCGCTGCGGTAGTCCCTCGGGGAGACGCCGAAGCGTTTGCGGAATGCACGGCTGAGGTGTGCCGCGTCACTGAACCCCAGGCGGTGGGCGATGTCGCCGATCGGCTCCTGTCGGCCGCGATCGGCCAAGGCCGACCGCGCCTCCTCCAGCCGCCGGGACAACAGGTAGGCCGCCAGGCCGCCGTCGCCGCGAAACGCGGACACGATCTGCTCGACCGGCACGGCCAGGATCCGGGCCAGTTTCGCGACGGTCGTCGCGCTCAGACCCAGACTGTGGTCGATCTCGGCGATCGCCGCGTCGCGAAGCGCGTCGCGTCTTGCCCGCGCGGGCGCGCCGGGGAGGGCTTGGTGAATGCCGGCGACGAGAAGCTCCAGCATGGCCGCCTCCGCCCGCGCGGCGCCGTCGGTCGTCATGTCCGGAAGCCAGCTCCAGACCGTCCCGGCAAGGTTCAGGAGCGCGCCTGCCGCGGGACCGTCGACGACCAGACCGTGCAGATCGTCGATCGGCACGCCCATGCCCTCGACGACGTCGCGCGGCAGCATCAGGCCGTACGTCAGACTGGCCGTCGAGGTGTGAAGCGAGGGGCGGCTCAGATCGTGGAAGTGATAGGTTCCGGCAGGTTCCAGAAACGGCCTGCCGTCCAGATCGCCGTGCGCCCGTCCGCGGACCATCATGCTGACGATGATGGCGTTCATGTCGGAGGCCCGGATGTCGTCCGGATGCCGCTCCCAGATCATCGCCGAGATTTCGGTTCGAACCAGCACGGTCCGGGCGAGGGCCGCGTGCTCCATGACCACGTCGAACGGCTCCAGCGGCACGGTTCGGTAGACCCGGTCGACCCTCGGCCAATCCCGCTCCAGCCACGCCTGAAGCCGGGCCTCTTCTGGAAGATGGGTCGTCGAGAAACGCTTCAGGGGAATCACAGAACGACCGAACGCTGAGGAACGAAGTCAGATCGCGCCCGCGAACAGTGTTGTCAACGACAACCAGTGGTGGCCAGACCAAAAGCCCACGTCACTGTCGTCCGCTGCGGAAGCCACGCAGGGGGCCGGCCATCGACGGGAAGCCGCACTGACGCCCGCACCGACGTGGAATGCAAAGCCGAACTGATTTCTTGGGGGTTTTTGGGCGGCGGCGGAGGTGGCCAGCCCCCAGGTCATTCAAAGAGAATGGTGGACGCGACAGGGATTGAACCTGTGACCCCTACGATGTCAACGTAGTGCTCTCCCGCTGAGCTACGCGTCCGCCGAAACGGCCCCGGAATGCCCCGGGGCGGGAAGGCGGGGTGCATAACCCGGCCCGTGGCGGCCCGCAAGGGCCGAGGACGGCGGAAACGAAAAAGGCCGGGGCGAACCCCGGCCTTTTCGTTCCGACGGTCGCGTCAGCCCGCCGCGAGGTTGCGCAGCACGTAGGGCATGACGCCGCCGGCGCGGAAGTAGTCGAGCTCGGTCTGGTTGTCGATGCGGCAGCGGACCGGGAACCGGGCCATCTTGCCGTCCGAGGCGCGGAACAGCTCCACCCACAGGTCCTGACGGGGCTTCAGCTTGCCGACGTTGGCGTCGCTGAGGCCGCGGATGGTGACGATCTCCTCGCCCGTCAGGCCAAGCCGGGTCCAGCCCTCCTGTTTGAACTGCAGCGGCACCACGCCCATGCCGATCAGGTTGGAGCGGTGGATGCGCTCATAGCTCTCGGCGATGACGGCGCGGACGCCCAGCAGACGCGTGCCCTTGGCCGCCCAGTCGCGCGACGAGCCGGTGCCGTATTCCTTGCCGGCGAAGACCACCAGCGGACGGCCCTCTGCCTGATAGCGCATGGCCGCGTCGTAGATCGACATGACCTCGCCGGAGGGGAAGTGCTTCGTCACGCCGCCCTCGATCTCGGGCGTGATCCGGTTGCGGATGCGGATGTTGGCGAAGGTTCCGCGCATCATGACTTCATGATTGCCGCGGCGCGCGCCGTAGCTGTTGAAGTCCAGCGGCTCGACGCCGTGCTCGACCAGATACTTGCCGGCCGGCGACGACGCCTTGATCGAGCCCGCGGGGCTGATGTGATCGGTGGTGATGCTGTCGCCGAAGATGCCCAGAATGCGGGCCTCGACCACGTCCTTCACCGGCGCGGCCTCCATCGACATGCCCTCGAAATAGGGCGGGTTCTGCACGTAGGTGGAGCCCGCGTCCCAGTCGTAGGTCTGGCCGCCCTCGACCGAAATGGACTGCCAGTGCCGATCGCCCTTGAAGACGTCGGCGTAGCGCTTGGCGAACATCTTCGGCGTCACCGACTTCTTCTGGATGTCGGCGATCTCCTGGCTGGTCGGCCAGACGTCCTTCAGGAAGACGTCCTTGCCCTTCTTGTCCTGGCCGATCGGCTGGGTGGCCAGGTCGATGCGCATCGAGCCGGCGAGCGCATAGGCGACCACCAGCGGCGGCGAGGCCAGATAGTTGGCCTGCACGTCCGGATTCACCCGGCCTTCGAAATTGCGGTTGCCCGACAGCACCGACGTGGCGACCAGCCCGTTTTCGTTGATCGCCTTCGAGATCGCGGGGTCGAGCGGACCGGAGTTGCCGATGCAGGTGGTGCAGCCGTAGCCGACCAAGTTGAAGCCGATCGCGTCCAGATCCTTCGTCAGGCCGGCGTCGGTCAGATAATCCGTGACGACCTGCGAGCCGGGAGCCAGCGACGTCTTGACCCAAGGCTTGGGCTTCAGGCCAAGGGCGTTGGCCTTGCGCGCCACCAGACCGGCGGCGATCAGGACGGAGGGGTTGGACGTGTTGGTGCAGCTGGTGATGGCGGCGATCACCACGTCGCCGTCGCCCACGGTGAATTTCTCGCCGTCGACGGCCGCGCGGGCGGCGTCGGCCGGACGGTTGAAGGTTCCGGTCAGGTGGCCTTCGAACTCGGCGGCGGCGCTGGTCAGCTCGACCTTGTCCTGCGGGCGCTTCGGACCGGCCAGCGACGGCACGACGGTGCCCAGGTCCAGTTCCAGCACGTCGGTGAAGACCGGCTCTTCCGAGCCCGGCTCGATCCACAGCCCCTGCGCTCTGGCATAAGCCTCGACCAGCGCGACCCGCGCCTTGTCGCGGCCGGTGGCCAGCAGATAGTCGATCGTCGCCTGCGAGGTCGGGAAGAATCCGCAGGTGGCGCCGTATTCCGGGGCCATGTTTGCGATGGTCGCCTGATCTTCCAGCGTCAGGCCCGACAGGGCGTCGCCGAAGAACTCCACGAATTTGCCGACCACGCCCTTCTTGCGCAGCATCTGCGTGACCGTCAGCACCAGATCGGTGGCGGTGGCGCCTTCCGGCAGGCGGCCGGTCAGGCGGAAACCGACGACCTCCGGGATCAGCATCGGGATCGGCTGGCCCAGCATGGCGGCTTCAGCCTCGATGCCGCCGACGCCCCAGCCCAGCACGGCCAGACCGTTGATCATGGTCGTGTGGCTGTCGGTGCCGACGACGGTGTCGGGGTAGGCCACGGTCGCCTTGCCCTCGGCGTCGATCCACACGGTCTGGGCCAGGTTCTCCAGATTGACCTGATGGCAGATGCCGGTGCCGGGCGGGACGACGCGGAAGTTGTTGAAGGCCGACGAACCCCAGCGCAGGAATTTGTAGCGTTCGATGTTGCGCTCGTATTCGCGCTCGACGTTGCGCTCGAAGGCCTTGGAGTCGCCGAAGTGGTCGACCATGACCGAGTGGTCGATGACCAGGTCGACGGGGTTCAGC
Organism: Brevundimonas sp.; assembly: GCF_035935935.1. Classification (GTDB taxonomy): domain Bacteria; phylum Pseudomonadota; class Alphaproteobacteria; order Caulobacterales; family Caulobacteraceae; genus Brevundimonas. The sequence continues at coordinate 69,993 of NZ_DASYWO010000011.1, read as the reverse complement.
GGGTTGATCTTCGATGCGTCGGCGCCCAGGCCGGTCATGGCGTCGCGCATGGCGGCCAGATCGACCACCGCCGGCACGCCGGTGAAGTCCTGCATCAGGACGCGTGCGGGACGAAAGGCGATCTCGTGTTCGACGGCGCCCTTGTTCTCGATCCACGCGGCCACGGCCTTGAGGTCGGCCTCGGTCACCGACACGCCGTCCTCGTTGCGCAGCAGGTTTTCCAGCAGCACCTTCATGGATCGCGGCAGGCGCGAGATGCCGGTCAGACCGGCTTCCTCGGCGGCGGGAAGGCTGTAATAGGCGTATTTCTTGCGCCCGACGGTGAGGTCCCGGCGGGTTTTCAGGCTGTCGACTGACGGCATGGGAGGCTTCCTCTGGTCATCGCCGCCCGAACATCCGGTCGCTCCCTGCCGCGCCTTTCGACGGGGCGCACAGGTCCCCGCCGCGCGCGCTCAGGGCCTGCTGCGGCTGGGGCGGTCATAATGTGCGCGGGCGCGCCCGTCCATGAGTCCACAACGCCGACGTGGACATTGAGAACCGGTCGCAGATGATCGCCGCGCTGACCGTTTTCGATCTTTCGGTTTCCCGGGGCGAGCGCCGCCTTTTCGACGGCCTGTCGTTCGCCTTGCGCGCCGGTGAGGCGGCTCAGCTCACCGGGGCGAACGGGGCTGGGAAGACGTCGCTGCTGCGCGCCGTCGCGGGCCTGCTGCGGCCCGACGGGGGAGAGGTGCGGTTCGAAGGGGCCGGCGGTCCGCTGGACGCGGGCACGGCGCGCGCCGCCGGGGTGCAGTTGCTGGCGCATCAGGAGGGTTTTCGGCCGGGCCGAACAGCGCGCGCCGAGCTGACGTTCCAGGCGCGATGGTTCGGGGCGTCGGCCGAGGCGGTGGCGGCGGCGGCGAAGCGGCTGGATCTGACGCCCCTGCTGGATCTGGAGGTGCGCGTCCTGTCGGCAGGACAGAAGCGGCGGCTGGCGCTGGCTTCGCTGGTCGCGGCCGAACGCCCGATGTGGCTGCTGGATGAGCCGCTGGCCCCTCTCGACGCCCGACGACGCGCCCAGGCGGCGGAGATCATGGCTGAACACCTGAACCGCGGCGGCATGATCCTGGCCGCCGTGCACGATCCGTTGCCGGTCGCGGCGCGCGAGATCGTCGTGGGGGCGCCGGCATGAGCGCGCTGATGCTGCTCTTTCGGCGCGAGCTTGCGCTGCTCTGGTCCGGAGGGGGCGGGCCGCTGCTGGCCTGCGGCTTCGCGCTGGCCGCGACCGCCGCCCTGCCGCTGGCGATCGGCTCCGAGCCGGTGCGGCTGGTTCCCATCGCCGCCGGCGCCACGTGGATCGTGCTGGCGCTGGCGTCGCTGCTGTCTCTGGAGCGCCTGTTCGAGCGGGACCACGAGGACGGGGCGCTGGATCTGCTGGCGCTCGGGCCGTTGACGCTGGAGGCCGTGTTCGCCGTCAAGGCGGCGGCGCAGTGGACGGCGGTGGGCCTGCCGCTGGCGCTGGCGGCGCCCGTCGCCGCCCTGGCTTTGGGCCTGGACCCGGCGCTGGCCCCGCTGACGGCCGGCGTCGCGGCGCTGGCCGGGCTGGGCTTCGCGGCGGTGGGCGCGCTGGCCGCCGCGCTGTCGCTGGGGTCGAAGCGGGGGGGACTGCTGGTCGCGGTCATCGCCCTGCCCCTGTACGCGCCTCCCGTCATCTTCGGCGCGGGCGCGATCGCGGCGGCGCAGGAGGGGACGTCGCCGGCTCCGGCGTTGGCGCTTCTGACCGCCTACGCCCTGTTCGCCTGCGCCCTGTCGCCCTTCGCCGGCGGCGCGGCGATCCGGAACGCGCAGGGGTGACGGACGCGCGCGTCAGCACGTCGCTTGTCGCCCGAGCAAGCGAGGGGTAGAGCGCGCGCCATGTTCGGTCTGGCCAATCCCGAGCGCTTCATGCGCTTTTCGGCGCCGCTGGTCGGGCCGCTGTGGATCGCGGCCGGCCTGTTGCTGGCCGTGGGCGCCTGGTTCTCACTGAACACGCCGCCGGACTATCAGCAGGGCGACAGCGTGCGGATCATGTTCGTGCACGTGCCGGCCGCGTCCCTCGGGCTCATGGCCTATGCAGCCTTGGGCTTCAGCTGCCTGTTCTCGCTGGTGTGGCGGCACCCGCTGGCCGACGCCGCGGCCCGCGCCGCGGCCGTGCCCGGCGCCGCCTTCACGGGACTGGCGCTCGTCACGGGCGCGATCTGGGGCAAGCCGATGTGGGGCGTGTGGTGGACCTGGGGCGACGCGCGTCTGGTGTCGGTGCTGGTGCTGTTCCTGTTCTACCTCGCATGGCTGGCGCTCAGGGCCGCCATCGAGGACGAGGCCAAGGCCGCCCGCGCCAGCGCCGTGCTCGGTCTGGTCGGGTTGATCAACCTGCCGATCGTGAAGTTCTCCGTCGACTGGTGGAACACCCTGCACCAGCCGGCCAGCCTGCTGCGTGCCGACGGGCCGTCGATGACCGCCGCCTATCTGACGCCCCTCCTGACCATGATGGCCGCCTACGCCGTGCTGTTCGCGGCGGTCTGGATCACAGGCATACGCACGGAAGTGCTGGACCGGCGCCTGCGCACCCTGCGTGCGCGCCGGGCGATGGAGGCCTGATGGACCAGATCCCCCGCAGCTACGTCGAATACGTCGCCGCCGCGTGGGGTCTGAGCGCGCTGGTGCTGGCCGTCGTCGCCGGCCGCGCCCTGCTGACCGCGCGGCGGGTGCGCGCACGCCTGCAGGAACTGGAGGACGGGAAATGAGGCGCTGGATCCTGCCGGCGATCCCGATCGTCGTCCTGCTCGCCCTGTTCGTTCTCTTCGCCGGCTGGTCGCTGAAGCGCGATCCGGACGTGAAGCCGGCGGCGCTGGTCGGGCGGCCGGTCCCCGAGACGGTGCTGCCGATGTTGCAGGGCTCAGGGACCGGGGCCGTTCTGGATCTGAAGACGGCCGGCCGCGGACGCCCGATGCTCATCAACGTGTTCGCCAGCTGGTGCGCCCCCTGCAAGATCGAGCACCCGAAGTTGATGGCGCTGAAGGCGCAGGGCGTCACCATCGTCGGCGTCGCCTACAAGGACCGGCCCGAGGACACCCGCGCCTTTCTGACCGAACTTGGCGATCCCTTCGCCTTCGTGCTGGTCGACGCGGACGGGCAGGCCGGGCTGGACCTCGGGATCACCGGCGCGCCCGAGACGTTCGCCGTCAACGCCATGGGCACGGTCACGGCCAAGCATTCCGGCGTGCTTCTGGACGACGCCGACGTGGCGCGGCTGGTCGCGGCGGCGCAAGAAGTGGGGCCGCGAAACCCGCGTTAACCGTTCCGCGACGGATTTCGTTAACCCTGCGGCCATGACCGCCATCGGCCCCGGCCTCGCTCCCTCCATCGCCGCCGCCCAGACGGGCGCGCCTCCCGGCGCGCGCGCGGCGCAGGCGGCCTTCTTCCGCACGGCTATGGCCGCGGCCCAGACCATCCAGCCGGTCGCGCCCGTGGCCGCCCCGACCGCCCAGACGCCGACGATCGCCGTGGACGAAACGGGAGCCGCGCGCCCGAGCCGTCCGGGTGCGTTGCTGGACATCCGCGCCTAGGGCCTTTCCCGCCATCCGGACGCGTGATTTGAAGACGCCGTGACCGTGCTCCGCATAATGCCTGATCGACAGACCCTGCGCGGCTTGGGCGTGGCGCTGGCCGGAGGCGTGCTTCTGGCGTTGACGGGCGCGTTCAACACGGGTGAGGCGCCCCTGTGGCTCCGGCTGGCCTACTGGACCTTCGTCATGTTCGTCGGAGCGATCTGGGGAACGGTGGCCTCCCTGCTGGCCGAGCGTCTGGTCGATTTCGACGAGCGGCCCTGGCTGGCGGCGATCGTCCTGACGGCGGTGATCACCCTGCCGATGACGGGCTTCGTGTGGTTGGTGACCGGGCTGATCTTCGTTCGGGAAGTCTATCCCGCGGAGGCCTTCGTGCACCTGCTGGGGCCCGTGGCGCTGGTGACGGCCACGGTCAGCGTCCTGAACGTCTTCCTTGGGCGCAAACCGCGCCAGACCCATGTCTCGGAAGGAGTGTCGCCGGCGCCGGCGCGATTCCTTGACCGGCTTCCCGCACGGCTTCGCGGTTCGCGGCTGATCGCGGTCCAGGCCGAGGACCACTATCTGCGCCTGCACACCGATCGTGGTTCGGATCTGATCCTGATGCGGTTGTCGGACGCCGTCACCGAGCTTGAGGGGCTGGAAGGCGCCCAGACGCACCGGAGCTGGTGGGTGGCCCGCGACGCGGTACGCGACGTCGAACGCGGCGACGGCAGGGCGCTGCTCACGCTGGACGGCGGCATCTCCGTCCCCGTCAGCCGGCGCCACGCCAAGGCTCTGCGCGCCGCCGGCTGGTGGTGATTCCTACCCTTTCCACGTGCCGTGAAAGCCGGCGGGCAGGGCGACGTCGGCGCGCCAGCTGACGACCGGACCGTCCGATACGCGCGCGGCGTCCAGCACGTGCAGTTCGGTGCGGGCGGCGGTGAGGTTGATGGAGGGCACGACCAGCCAGGCGTCGCGCTCGGCGGACCGCCCCGGCTTCGGCACGAACAGGGCTTCCTCGACCACGTGCCCGTCGCCGAAGTCGAACACGTCGGAGCGTCCGGCGTCCCAGTCGTGCACAGCCAGTCCGGTCGCCAGCGGCCGGTCGCCGCGCTCGCCGGTGACGTGTACGGTCAGGCTGCGGCGCAGACCCCGACGGCGGGGGTCGGCGCCGACGAACTCGGCGGTGACCTCGGTGCGCGACAGGTCGGCGCGTCCGTCGGGACGCAGGGTCACCATCGACAGGCGGCTGGGCGCGCCAGGAACCTGTCCCCTGCCCTCGACCAGCACGCGCGCGCCGTCGACGGCGAACTGCACGTCCTCGCCCGCCGGCAGGTCGAAGCGGATCGTGCCGTCGGCCTCCTCCCAGGCGTCGCCCAGATGGAAATGACTGAAGGTCGGCAGCTCATAGGTCCGCATCCTCGTCAGATCGTCCTTGTCGACCACGGCGACGAGCGTCCCCATCTCCGGCCGCCAGTCCAGGCGGGCAGAGAAGGGCATGGTGTTCCGCGCGAACACCCACGGCTGAAGCACGAACACAAGATGCCGGTCGGTGGCCGTGAAGTCGTGCATGTAGCTGGCGCGCGGCAGCTTCAGCATGCGCGCGTCGATCAGACCGCCATCGGGCTCCAGGGCCCAGACCACGGCCATGTCGCCATTCGTTCCGACGTTCCAGATCGTGCCTCGGGGGTCCACGCGCGGATGCGCCTGAAACGGCATGCCCTTGAGATCGTCGCGCAGCGTCACGAAGCCTTCGGTGGCCAGCGTATCCGTGTCCATGGCCAGCGGCGAGCCGCCTTCCCACAGCGCCCAGACCTTGCCGCCCACGGCCATGACCGAGGTGTTGGCCGCGTTGGCGTCGTCGCTCGATCCGACCTGGGCGCGCGCGTCTCCGGCCGTTCCGAACCCCGGTGTGACGACGGCATCGAGTGCGGTTTCGTGCCGGCGCTTCGGCGTGTCGGCGAAGCGCGCCTGGAGCGACGCCTGTCCGTCATGGATGCGGAAGGCGCGCATCAGGCCGTCGCCGTCGAACCAGTGGGTGGCGCTGCCGCCCGGTCTGCGGAATTTCGCCGGTCCATTCCGAAACAGCGTGCCTTCCAGTGCGCGCGGCGCCCGGCCGTGGAAGCGGGTCATGGCATGGCGGGCGACGTCGGCCTCGACGTCGCGCGTGGCAAGGCTCCAGTCATGGGCGACGCGGTCCAGCGCGGCGGCGCGGACCAGTTCAGGGGTGGCGACCGCGGCCGACAGGGCGGCGCAGCCGGCGAGGAACGACCGTCGGCTGGTCATCACTTCAGCTCGATCACTTGCGTGACGGCGCCGTCGACGCGGAAGCTGGCGCGATCCCAGCTCGCAGGGCCCATGTTGCCGACCGCATTGTTGGAAAAGGCATAGGGCTCGGTCGGCATGCCGAAGGGATTGGTGTTCATCTGGCCGTCGCCGTTCACGTCGTGGAAGGCGCGCATCGCGTAGTCGCCGGCCGGCAGATCCTCAAAGGTCACCGAGGCTCCGTCGGCGCCGACGGGGACCATGCGGTTGGCCACGGGCGCGCCGCGACCGGCGTAGGCGTCGGCCGAGTCGAACAGGGCCAGCATCACGGCGCCCTCGGCCCGGGCGGTTGCGAACTCGAACGTGATCCTGCCGGAGTCCTGGGCGTATGCTGCGGCGGGCGCGGCCAGCAACAGGGCGGCGGCGATCAGGGTCTTCATGGCGTGTCCTCCGTGGCCGGCGCCGGGGCGGCGTCCGTCGACGAAGCGACCGTGTCCCCGCCCCCGGCCCGCCGCCACAGGACATGCGCCGTCGGCCGCCGGCATTTCGCCAACGACCACGCCCGCCGTTGGCGCTTCGCGAATGGACGCCTCAGTCCGCCTCGATGTGATCGATGTCGTCGTCGGTCAGGCCGAAGTGATGGCCGATCTCGTGGATCAACACGTGGGCGATCATCTCGCCCAGCGTCACCTCGCCGTGCTCCGCCCATTCGTCGAGGATGGGACGGCGGTACAGGAAGATGCGGGACGGCTCCGCCGCAGGTCCCATGGAGTCGCGCGCGCCCACGTCGACGCCGTGATACAGGCCGGTCAGCTCGAACGGATCCTCCATCTCCATCGTCGCCAGCGTTTCTTCGTCCGCGAAGTCGTCGACGCGGAGGACGACCTCGCCGGCCAGCCCGCGGAAAGGTTCGGGCAGGGCGTCGAACGCCGCGCGCGCCAGGGCCGCGAAGTCGTCGAGGGAAGGGGCGGCGAGGTTCGTCCAGTCTGTGCGCATGTCGCAGGGATAGGGGCGCGACCCGAGGGAAGAAAGACGGCGGAGCGTCGCGCGCCTCGTCCCTGATCCCTAGTCCCTGGTCGCCGATGAGGTATGGTTACCGAATCAGGACGCCGGGAGCTGATCGAGGGGCATGGCCGACGCCGACATGGCCTATTGGGCGACCGCGGGCGCGGCGGGGCTGGCGCTGGCCGTGGGGGCGTGGGCCTGGCGCTTTACAGCCCGCAGCCGAGCTCGGCTGGAGACCCTGACCGGCGCCGTCGAGGAGGAGAAGCGCAAGGGCGACCTGTGGCGGGCCGCCTTCACGGCCGGCGGCGACCTGAGACTGGGTCCGCTCGGCGCGTTCGACGGCCCTCGCCTGCTGGGGTCGGACGCCGTGGCCCGGGACCTGACGGGCGGCGAGAGCGCGGAGGCGGAGGCGGTTCTGTCGCGCCTGCGCGTGGAGCTCGGCGGGGCCATTGATCTACTGGAGTCGGAAGGCCGCCCGTTCGAGGCCCGCGTCGCCGCCGGCGACAGGGCCTGGCGGGTCAGCGGACACGTGGAGGCGGGCGAGGCGTGGCTGGCCGTCGCCGACGCCCCGGCCGTCCGCGGCGGCGACGGCGCGGCCGCGGGCTTCGTCGCCGAGGCGTCTCCGGTTCCGACCTGGGCACTGGACGGCGCCGGGCGACTGGTCTGGGCCAACCGCGCCTGGCTCGACGCCGTCAGGGCCGCCAGCGTCGAGGAGGCCGTGCGCCGCGACGTCAGCTTCGACCGCGGCGCGGATGCGCTAGCGATGGAGGCCGCCCGTCTGGGGCAGCGTCAGGAAGGGTTTCGCTGGACGGCCGCCGACGGCCGTCGGCGCGCGTGGCGCATCGTCGCCGAGCCCGCGCCCGGCGGCGCCTCCACGGTCTATGCCCTCGAAGTGACCGAAGCGGAGGAGACGCGCGACACCCTGCGTCGGCACGTCGAGGCGCACGACGAGACGCTGAACCACCTTGCCGACGCGGTCGCGATCTTCGGACCTTCGCGCCGGCTGGCCTTCCACAACGTGGCCTTCCAGCAGCTGTTCGGACTGGACCCGGCGTGGCTGGACGAGCGCCCGACGCACGCCGAACTGCTGGACCGCCTGCGTCAGCGCCGGCTGCTCCCCGAGGTCGTGGACTACGCCGGCTGGAAGGCGGCCGAACTCGAGTTCTACGGGGCGGCCGAGGCGGGACCCGACGACGGCTGGTCCCTGCCCGACGGCCGAACGCTGCGGGTCGTGCGTCAGCCGCACCCGCTGGGCGGACTGCTGCTGCTGTTCACCGACATCACCGACGAACTGAAGCTGCGCAGCCGGTTCAACGCGCAACTGCAGGTGCAGACCGCAACGCTGGACAAGCTGAACGACGCGGTCGCCGTGTTCGGCTCAGACGGCCGCCTGCGCCTGCACAACGAGGCGTTCGAAAGCTTTTGGAAGCTGGGGGGCGACGAGTTGCGCGCCGCCTCGGACTTCGACGCCGTGGCCGAGCTGTGCCGCCGGATCATGCCCGAGCCCGGCCTGTGGCTGGGGCTGAAGGCGCGCATCGCCGACCCCGATCCCGAGAGCCGGGTGGCCGTGTCCGGAGAAGCCGCCACGGCCGACGGACGACTGGCTGCATGGCAGACGCGCCCCCTGCCCGACGGGGCCACTCTGGTCGCCTTTTCGGACGTCACGGCCCGGCGCGGTCTCGAGCGGGCCTTGCAGGACCGGGAGGCGGCGCTGGAGGCCAGTCAGGCCCTCAAGCGGGAGTTCGTGGGCAGCGTCAGCTACGAGCTGCGCACGCCGCTGACGACCATCGTCGGTTACTCCGAGCTGCTGGAGATCGCGGGTGACCTGCCCGAGCGGGCCCGGCAGCACGCCGGCGCGATCCGGACCGCCGCCCAGCAGCTGGCGCGCTCCATCGACGACGTGCTCGACATGTCCCAGATCGACGCCGGGGAGATGGAGCTGGTGCACGCCGAGACCTCCATCCCGGTCCTGATCGAGGATGCAGCCGAACGCGTGCGGGCGCGGGTCGAGGGTCGCGGCGCCGCGCTGGTGGTCGCGGTCGATGCGGGCGTGGGGGCGATCCAGGCCGACGGCCGCCGTGTGGCGCAGGCGCTGGACCATCTGCTGGAGAACGCCGCCCGTGCGGTCGGCGAGGGCGGTCAGGTGACGCTGGAGGCCCGCTCGGGCCCCGAAGAGGTCCGCCTGCGCGTTTCGGACACCGGGCGCGGCATCCCCTATCACCTGCAGGCCCACGTTTTCGACCGCTTCGTCCGGCGTGAACGCGGCGGGCCCGGGGTCGGCCTGGCCCTGGTCAAGGCCCTGGTCGAACTGCACGGCGGCTGGGCCGAGGTGGAGAGCGAGCCGGGCAAGGGCGCGACCTTCGTCCTGCATCTGCCGCGCCGCGCCGCGGGCAAGGTGTCGGCGCCGGAACTGGAACTGCGGGCCTAGTCCGGACGGTAGCGCAACGCCTCCACCAGCAGGGCGAAGGCCGGCGTCGGCTGCCTGCGGCTGGGATAGTAGAGGTGGTATCCCGGGAACGGCGGGGACCAGTCCGCCAGCACCTCGATCAGCCGGCCGTCGGCGAGGGCTTCGGCGGCCTGGTCCTCCATCACGCGGGCGATGCCGAGGCCGGACATCGCGGCGTCCATGATCAGATTCATGTCGTTCAGGACCAGCGGCCCCTCGACCCGCACGTTCAGCTCGCGCCCGTCCTTCTCGAACTCCCACGGATAGATGGCGCCGCGCGTCGGCAGGCGCAGGTTGACGCAGCGATGGGCGGCCAGATCGTCGGGGTGGCGCGGGATCGGCCGATGGGCGAAGTACCCCGGCGTGGCCACGGCCACCAACCGCACTTCCGGACCGATCGGCACCGCGATCATGTCCTTGCCGAGATGCTCACCGAGGCGGACGCCCGCGTCGAACCGCCCTTCAGCCAGATCGACCATGCGGTAGTCGGTGGCCAGCTCGACGCAGACGTCCGGGTTTTCGTGCAGCAGGCGCTCGACCACGGGCCAAAGGGCGGTTCGCGCCGCATGGTCGCCGCACGTGATCCTGATGGTGCCGGACGGCCGGTCCCGCAGATCGCTGAGGGCGTCGATCCGCGCCTCGATGCCGTCGAAGGCCGGGCGCAGCGTCTGCATCAGGCGCTCGCCAGCCTCGGTCGGCGCAACGCTGCGCGTCGTGCGCACCAGAAGACGCAGGCCCAGACGGGCCTCCAGTCGCCGCACGGTGTGGCTCAAGGCGGACTGCGACACTCCAAGCTGGGCCGCGGCCCGGGTGAAATTGCGCGCTTCGGCCACCGCCAGGAACGCCGCCAGATCGCCCAGCTCGTCGCGCCGCATTCATGAGCTCCATTCACGGGTTCATGCAGGTTCTAGCGGGTAATCGCAGAAGGCGTCGCGGCCTATCTTCCCGCCATCGACGGAGGACCTTCCCATGCAGACCATCGGCTATGCCGCCCATTCGACGACGTCCCCGCTGGAGCCGTGGACGTTCCAGCGCCGCGAGCTGCGGCCCAACGACGTGCAGATGCGCATCAATTACTGCGGCGTCTGTCACTCGGACCTGCACCAGGCGCGCAACGACTGGGGCTGGTCGTCCTATCCCGTGGTGCCGGGGCACGAGATCGTCGGCGTGGTCACCGCCGTGGGCTCCGACGTCACTAGGTACCGCGAGGGCGACCGCGTCGCCGTCGGCTGCCTGGTCGACAGCTGCCAGCACTGCGACGAGTGCGAAAAAGGCGAGGAGCAGCTTTGCCGCGAGGGCAACACCCAGACCTACAACGGCCGCGACCGGGTCACCGGCGAGCCGACCTATGGCGGCTATTCCAAAGATCTGGTCGTGCGCGAGGAATTCGTCCTGCGCATGCCGGACGGTCTGGACATGGCCAAGGCCGCGCCCCTCCTGTGCGCCGGCATCACGACCTGGTCGCCGCTGAAAACCTGGGGCGTGACGGAGGGGACGCGCGTTGGCGTCGTCGGGCTGGGCGGACTGGGCCACATGGCGGTCAAGCTGGCCGTCGGTCTGGGTGCGCACGTGACGGTGCTCAGCCGCACCGCCGACAAGGAGGCCGACGCCAAGGCCTTGGGCGCGCACGCCCTGCTGGTCTCGTCGGATCGTGAGGCGATGAAGGCGGCGGCGAACAGCCTGGACCTGATCATCGACACCGTGCCGGTCGAGCACGACCTGAACCCCTATCTGCCGCTGCTGGACGTGGACGGAACCCTGGTGCTGGTCGGCCAGCTGGGTCCGATCCCGAACATGTCCAGCCTGCCGCTGCTGCTGGCCCGTCGCCGCGTCTCCGGCTCGCCCATCGGCGGCATCAGGGAGACGCAGGAGATGCTCGATTTCTGCGCCGAGAAGGGCATCCTTCCCGACGTCGAGATGATCCGGATGGACGAGATCAACCACGCCTTCGAGCGGCTGGAGAAATCCGACGTGCGCTATCGCTTCGTCATCGACATGAGCACGCTGGACGCAGCGGCCTGATCTCCCGTTTTTGACAGCCGCCATGCGCGGGCCTAACGGCTCGCGCATGGCCCTGCTCAAGACCGCCCTGATCTACGACTTCGACGGGACGCTGGCCCGCGGCAACATGCAGGAGGTGACCTTCATCCCCTCCGTCGGCATGGGCATCGGCGATTTCTGGGGCGAGGCCGACCGCCTGACGCGCGAGGCCGACGGCGACAACATCCTGATGTACATGCAGCTGATGCTGCAGCGGGCGCGCGAGAACGGCGCGCCGATCACCCGCGCGACCCTGCGCGAGCACGGCCACGACGTTAAGCTGTTCGACGGGCTGAAGACCGACCTGACCGGTCCGGGCTGGTTCGACCGGATCAACGCTTTGGGCGCCGAGTGGGGGCTGGAGATCGAGCACTACATCGTCTCCGCCGGACTGGAGGAGATGATCGAGGGCTGTCCGATCCGGGACGCCTTCGCCCACGTCTTCGCCAGCCACTTCGTCTATGACGCCGATGGCGTGGCGGTCTGGCCCGCGGTGGGGGTGAATTACACCACCAAGACCCAGTACCTGTTCCGCATCAACAAGGGCGTGCAGAATCACTACGAACACGAGGCCATCAACCGCTTCATGCCCGACGAAGCGCGGCCGATCCCGTTCGAGCGGATGATCTTCCTGGGCGACGGCGACACCGATGTGCCGACCATGAAGATGATGCACACCAAGGGCGGCTTCTCGATCGCCGTCTACGACCCTCGAAACTCCGAGCGGGACCAGCAGAAGATCTATTCCCTGATCTCGGAGGACCGGGTGAACTTCGTCGCTGCGGCGGACTATCGCGAAGGCCGCCCGCTGGACCTGATCGTCAAGGGCCTTCTGGGTCGCATCGCCATCAACGCCGGGACGATGCCGGCGGGTGTCTGAACTCTTCCCGGCACGCCGCCGGCCGCGCTAAAGCGGACGCACGGGAGACAACGACGCATGACGACGCTAACCAATGCGCCCGGCTGGATGACCGGCTTCGGCAACCACTTCGCCACGGAAGCCGTGCCCGGCGCGTTGCCCGAAGGCCGAAACTCGCCCCAGCGCCACGCCCTGGGCCTGTATGCGGAACAGCTGTCGGGCACCGCCTTCACCGCGCCGCGCGCCGAGAACCGCCGCAGCTGGCTGTACCGGCTGCGGCCCTCGGCCCAGCACCCGGCCTACCAACCGTTCGCACAGGGCCATGTCCGGTCCGGCCCGTTCACGGACGCGCCGCCCAGCCCCAACCGAATGCGGTGGGATCCGCTGCCGATGCCGACCGCGCCGACCGACTGGGTCGAGGGCCTGGTCACCTACGGCGGAAACGGCGATCCGGAAGCCGGCGTCGGCACGGGCATCCACCTGTACGCGGCCAACAGATCCATGACGGATCGCGTGTTCTACTGCGCCGACGGCGAGCTGCTGATCGTGCCGCAGTCGGGCGACCAGACCTTCGTCACCGAGATGGGCCGCATCGACGCCCGCCCCGGCGAGATCGTGCTGATCCCGCGGGGCGTGCGCTTCCGCGTCGAGTGCGGAGGCCCGATCCGCGGCTACGTCTGCGAGAACTACGGCGCCCCGTTCCGCCTGCCGGACCTCGGCCCCATCGGCTCCAACGGGCTGGCCAATCCCCGTGACTTCCGCACGCCCGTCGCCTGGCATGAGGACGTCGACCGCCCGACCGAATGCGTGCAGAAGTTCGGCGGCCGCCTGTGGACCACGACCTTCGACCACAGTCCGCTGGACGTGGTCGGCTGGCACGGCACCTACGCGCCCTGCAAATACGACACGGCGCATTTCAACACGATCGGCACGGTCAGCTTCGACCATCCGGACCCGTCGATCTTCACGGTCCTGACGTCGCCCAGCGACACGCCCGGCACGGCCAACTGCGACTTCGTCATCTTCCCGCCCCGCTGGATGGTGGCCGAGGACACCTTCCGTCCCCCCTGGTTCCACCGGAACGTCATGAGCGAGTTCATGGGCCTGGTGTTCGGCGAGTACGACGCAAAGGAAGGCGGCTTCGCGCCCGGCGGGGCCAGCTTGCACAACTGCATGAGCGGGCACGGCCCGGACCAGGCCAGCTACGAAAAGGCGGTGAAGGCCGACCTCAAGCCGGTCAAGATCGAGAACACCCTGGCCTTCATGTTCGAAACCCGCATGCCGATCCGCACCACGGAATGGGCGCAATCCACGCCGACGATGCAGCTGGACTACGACGACGTCTGGACCGGGTTCGACAAAGGCACCGCATGACGAAAGCCGCCCGGCTCGCCGCCTGCGTCCTCTTCGCCGCCGCATGCCAGCCCGTGCCGTCCACGGGTCCAGTGCCGGATGAAGGTCGTCCGGCAGTCCCCGTCACCGCCGCGGCCTGCAAGACCGCAGGCGGATCCTGGGGGCGTCAGGGCCTGCTGGGAACCGAGCAGTGCGTGATGCCCATGCCCGACGCCGGCAAGACCTGCCGCGACGGCGACGACTGCGTCGGCGACTGCCGCGGCGACCCGTCCAGCGGCGGCGCCGCGCCCGGCGACCGCATGACCGGCAGATGTCAGGCCACCACCAGCCCCTTCGGGTGTTACACGCGGGTCGAGGACGGCAAGGCCGAAGGCATGCTGTGCGTCGACTGATCTGATCGCGAGGAGTTTCCCATGCGCGTCCTGCTGACCCTCAGCGCGTCCCTCGCCCTGCTCGCCGCGGGCGCCTGCACCCCGTCGATGTCTCCGCAACAGCTGGCCGAGCGCGACTGCGCGGCGCAGGGCGGACAGATGCAGAGGGTCGGCCGGGCCCAGACGCTGCAGTGCGTCATCGCTTACCCGGACGCCGCCAAGACCTGCCGCGACGGCGACGACTGTCTGGGCGACTGTCGCGTGCCGGGCGGCGTGATCGTCGAGGACGGCCGTCCCGTGGCCGGACAGTGCGCCGCCACCAGCGACAGGTTCGGCTGTTACACCCGCGTCGAGGACGGCCGGGCCACGGCGGCGATCTGCGTCGACTGATCGGACGTCCGGCGCATCCGCAAGCGGGGCCGTGACGTTTCTGGGCCATGACCGACGTCCTGATCCTGCTCGCGATGAACCTCGCGCTCGTGCTTGCCGTCATGGCGGCGCTCTGGACCGTGGCGCTTCGGCTGAAGGACGTCAGCTTCATCGACGCGGTCTGGCCGATGGCCATGCTGCTGCTCGCCGTGGCCACCTGGCCGCGAGCCGACGGCGACGCCACCCGGAAGATCCTGCTTGTCGGGCTGTGCGCCGCCTGGGCCCTGCGGCTCGGCGGCCATCTGTATCTGCGCTGGCGGGGCCACGGCGAGGACCGCCGCTACAAGGCGCTGCTTGAAGGCCAGGCGGAAAAGGGCCGCGGTTTCGCGGTCGCCAGCCTGCTGTTCGTCTTTCTGCCGCAGGGCGCTTTCGCCTGGCTGAACAGCCTGCCCGTTCAGCTGGGCCAGATCGACCCGACGCCGCCGGTCGGCTGGATCGGCTGGGCAGGGGCGGCCTTGGCGGCGTTCGGCATCGTCTTCGAGGCGGTCGCGGACGCGCAGTTGTCCGCCTTCCGCAAGGACGCCGCGAACAAGGGTCAGGTCATGGACCGCGGACTGTGGCGCTGGTCCCGCCACCCGAACTATTTCGGTGAGGCGTGCACATGGTGGGGGCTGTACGTGCTGGCCGCCGAAACCGCGACCGGCGCCTGGGCGGTCGCCGGGCCGATCTTCCTGACCTTCACCCTCACGCGCTGGTCGGGCATCGGCCTGACGGAGAAAGGCATGAGCGAGTCCAGACCCGGTTACGCTGACTACGTGTGCCGCACGTCGGCCTTCATCCCCCTGCCCCCAAGGAAGGCCTGAGCTCAAAGAGAAACCCCCGCCGCTGTCGCGACGGGGGTCGATCCTCCGATCCTGTCCCGGGGTTCATGAGACCCCGGGTTCGGGATCACATGGCCTTGTCGGCTTCCTGCGTCGCCGTGGTCGGCGAGGTGTTCGGCGTGTTGGCCGTGGTCGCGCCGCCGTCGGCGTTGCCGGCCTGCTGCTCGATCATGTCGGCCTTTTCGTTCAGGGCCTGCTCCTGGGCCTCGTTCGGCGTGGCGGCGGCCTGTTCTTCCAGGGCGTCGGCCTGCTTCTCGGCGGCGGCGTCCTGCGGGCTTTCGCAGGCGGCCAGACCGGCCAGGGCGAAGGTGGCGGCGGCGGCGACGATCAGTTTACGCATAGTGGGATGCTCCCTTCCACAGTGGAGCCTGTTGAATGCGCCGTCGGACGTTAGGTTCACGCCCACGTGAGAATTATGTGAGTTCCCTCACGTTAGCGCGAAGGCGACCCGCGCCGCGCCCAGCAGGGCGGCATGTTCGTGGGTGATCACCCGCGTCGGGATCGCCTTCATGTAGTCGGTGAACCGCCCCTTGCGCTCAAACCGCTCACGGAACGGGCTGGCTTGAAGAAAGGGCAGGATGCGCTTGGCGATGCCGCCTCCGACGTACACCCCGCCGCGGGCTCCGCACGTCAGGGCGATGTCGCCGGCGACCGAGCCGAGAATGGCGCAAAAACGCGCCAGCGTGTGGCCGCAGGGGCCGTTCGGCTCGGCGAGGGCTTCGCGCGTGATCTCGGCCGGGTCCTCGACGCGGGTCTCCCGCCCTTCGATCTCGGCCAGGGCGCGGTGCATGTTGAGAAGGCCCGGACCGCAGATCAGCCGCTCTATGGAGACGCGATCGTAGCGCCGGCGCAGGATGCGCAGGATCTCGTCCTCGACCGCGTCGCCCGGCGCGAAGCAGGCGTGACCGCCTTCGCTGGGCATGGCGACCTCTCCGCCATGGCCGTCGCGGACCAGGGCCGACATGCCGAAGCCGGTGCCGGGCCCGAGAACGGCCACGGTCGCGCCTGGTTCGCCCGCGACCGGCGCGCCCAGCCAAGCTAGGTCCGCCTCAGGAACGACAGGAGCGCCCCACGCCAGCGCCTCGAAGTCGTTGATCAGCCGCACGGGGTCGAGCCCCAGCGTCGCCAGTTCGCGTTCCGACACCCGCCATGGCGAGTTGGTCAGGTCGATGGCGCCGTTCGTCACCGGGCCGGCCACGGCGATGACGCCGCCCGACGGCTTTTCCTCGCAGTCGTCGACGAACGCCTTCACGCCGTCGAGGAACGTCGGATGGTCGGCGCCCTTGAAGCTTTGAAAATGCTCAAGCACCGGCCGGCCTTCGATCATGTGGGCCAGGGCGAAGCGGGCGTTCGTGCCGCCAACGTCGCCGACCAGCAGGGTGCGGTCCCAATGCAGCGTCATGCGGTTTCCTCAGGCGTCCACGGCGCGGTCGACGACGTTGGGATCGGGCGGCGCGTCCACGTGGCTGCGCGCGTGGGTCGGTGCGGCGAAGCAGACGCTGGCCCCCTCCTCGGCCGTCGACACGACGTCGCGGAAAGCGCCGAACAGCTCGCGGCCGTAACCCCAGGCCGATCCTTCGGCATGCGCCTGCGAGCGGGTCGCGGCAGGGCGCTGCGACAGGTCCCCGGCACCCAGGGTCGAAAGTTTGCCGGTCACGGCGTCCAGCCGGATCACGTCGCCGTCCCGAACGTGCGCCAGCGGCCCGCCGGCCAGGGCCTCTGGGCTGACGTGGATGGCCGCGGGCGTCTTGCCGCTGGCGCCCGACATCCGGCCGTCCGTAACGAAGGCCACCTTGAAGCCCTTGTCCTGCAAGACCGACAGGGCGGGCGACAGGCTGTGCAGCTCCGGCATGCCGTTGGCCCGCGGTCCCTGGAAACGCAGGACGACCACGACGTCGCGGTCGAGCCGGCCGTCACGGAACGCCTGAAGCGCGTCCTCCTGCGTTTCGAACACGGCGGCCGGCGCCTCGATGACGCGATGCTCCGGCTTGACCGCCGACACCTTGATGACGGCACGACCCAGATCCCCCTGGAGGAGGCGCAGACCCCCGTCCGGCTGGAACGGGTCGGACGCGGGGCGAAGAATCTCGAGGTCGAGGCTCTCGTTCACCCCGTCGACCCACGTCAGTTCGCCGTCCTGCATCACGGGCTCCCGGTAGTGGGCTTCCAGCCCCTCGCCCATGATCGTGGTCACATCGGCGTGCAGGTGGCCGTTCTCGGCAAGCTCGCGCGTGACGAAGGCCACGCCGCCGGCGGCCTGAAAGGCGTTCACGTCGGCCGAGCCGTTGGGGTAGACCCGCGCCAGCAGCGGCGTCACCGAGCTGAGCCGGTCCATGTCGGTCCAGTCGATGAGCACGCCCGCCGCCCGCGCCATCGCCACCAGATGGATGGCGTGGTTGGTCGAGCCCCCGGTGGCCAGCAGGGCCACGATCATGTTCACGATGGTGCGCTCGTCCACGACCTCAGCCATCCGGCCGCGCCCCTCGTTCGCCAGCGTCACCGCCTGCTTCGCCGCCGCCGCCGTCAGGGCGTCCCGCAGGCCGGTCTCGGGGTGCACGAAGGCCGTCGACGGCATGTGCAGTCCGGCGATCTCCATCATCATCTGATTGGAGTTGGCGGTGCCGTAGAAGGTGCATGTGCCCGGCGAGTGGTAGCTGCCGATCTCGCTTTCCAGCAGCGTCCGCCGATCGACCTTGCCCTGGGCGTAGTCGGCCCGGACCCGCGCCTTTTCGGCGTTCGGGATGCCGCTGGGCATCGGTCCGGCCGGCGCGAAGACGACCGGCAGGTGGCCGAAGGCCAGCGATCCCATGAACAGGCCCGGCACGATCTTGTCGCACACGCCCAGCATCAGGGCCGCGTCGAATGCGTCGTGGGTCAGGGCGACGCCGGTCGACATGGCGATGACGTCCCGGCTGAACAGGCTCAGCTCCATGCCGGGCCGCCCCTGCGTGACCCCATCGCACATGGCCGGCGTGCCGCCGGCCACCTGCGCCGTGGCGCCCATCTCGCGCGCCGCCTTGCGGATGATCTCGGGGAAGCGCTCGAACGGCTGATGCGCCGACAGCATGTCGTTGTACGCCGTGACGACGCCGACGTTCGGAGCTTTTCCGCCCATCATGGTCAGCTTGTCGGCCGTGGTCTGGCCCGCGAAGGCATGGGCCCAGTTGGCGCAGGACAGCTTGGCCCTGCCGGGCCGACGCCCGGAGGCGGCGTCCATGCGGCGCAGGTAGTCGGCGCGCGTGACCGCGCTGCGCTCGCGAATGCGGTCGGTGACCTCGGCGACGACAGGATTCAGCGGCTTCACGCGGCGCCCTCCGTCCAGAGCACCTCGAGCGCCACGTTCGCGGCGATCAGGGCGGCGATGGGCGTCACCTTCGGGTCGCCTTGCGCATCCCGCTCGAAGACGGCCCGCTTCTGTCTGCCGGTGATGGCCAGGACGACGCGGCGCGCCGTCATCAGCCACGGAAGGTTCATCGACAGCCGCTCGCGGGTCGGGGCCAGGCCGTCGCGGCCTTGGGGCACGCCCAGGATCGCGGGCTTCAACGTGGGGGTCAGCAGGGTCTTCAGCGTCGGGCTTTCGGGGAACATGGAACAGATATGGCCATCCTCACCCATGCCGAGAAGAACTGCGTCCAGCGGCCGACCGTCCAGTTCGATCGCCAGTCGTCGCGTCGCGACGGCGGCGGCGCGATCGACCGTCACTTCCGGGCTGAACAGCGGCACGAACCCGGCCCCCGTCGCCGCCCCCGTCATCAGGGTGCGCTTGACGAGCGCCGCGTTGGACTCCGGGTGGTCCTCGGGAACGTAGCGCTCGTCGATCAGCGTGACGGTGGTGTGCTGCCAATCCTGCGTGGCTCGCAGGCCGGACAGGTGGCGGTATATGGGTTCCGGCGTCGATCCGCCCGAGCAGGCCAGGGACGATGCGCCCCGGTTCTCACGCGCGCCCGCGGCCAGCGCTTCCGCCAGCCGTTCCGCGCAGGCGGCCGTCCAGTCGTCGGCCGTCGGGAAGGTGCGGATCTCACTCATCGCCCACGTTCCAGCTGCGCCCCGTGCGGCCCAGCAGGTAGGACGCCTCGCGCGGGCCCCACGTTCCCGCGGCATAGTCGATCGGCCTGACATGCCTCTCGGCCCAGGCGTCGGAAACCTCGTCGACCCACTTCCACGCCTGCTCCGCCTCGTCCCTGCGCACGAACAGGGTCGAGTCGCCGTTCAGGGCGTCCAGCAGCAGCCGCTCGTAGGCGATGCGCCGCCGCGGCGGCCGCGCGCCGCGGTCCTCCTGCCCCCATGACAGGGACATGCGTATCGGCTGCAGCTGCATCTTCTGATCCAGCCCCGGCCGCTTGTTCATGACAGACAGGCTGATGTCCTCGTCGGGCTGCAGCTCGATCACCAACCGATTGGCCTGGATGACCCCGCGCCCGCCGTCGAAGATGCTGTGCGGCACCTCCTTGAACTGGATGACGATCTCGGTCCGCTTCTCGGGCAGACGTTTGCCGGTGCGCATGAAGAAGGGCACGCCGGCCCAGCGCCAGTTGTCGACGTCCGCACGGATGGCGACGAAAGTCTCGGTGTCGCTGTCCTGCCCGCGCTCATCGTCATAGCCGGGGACGGCCTTGCCCTCCGACGTGCCCGCTCCGTACTGGCCCCGCACCGTCACCCGCTCCGCCTCTTCCGGCGTGATGCGGCGCAGCGACCGCAGCACCTTCACCTTCTCGTTGCGCACCGAGTCCGGTTCCAGATCGCTGGGCGGCTCCATGGCGACCAGGCAGAGCAACTGCAGCATGTGGTTCTGCAGCATGTCCCTCAGCGCGCCGTACTCGTCGTAATAGGGCCAGCGGTCGCCGACCCCGACGGTCTCGCCGACGGTGATCTGGACGTGGTCGATGTTCTGGCTGTTCCACAGCGGCTCGAACACGGTGTTGCCGAAACGCAGGGCAATCAGGTTCTGGACCGTCTCCTTGCCGAGATAGTGATCGATGCGGAAGACCTGCTGTTCGGAGAAGGCGTCCGACACGGCGTCGTCGATCTCGCGGAAGGTCTCCAGATCGCGGCCCACCGGCTTCTCCAGCACGACCCGGTCTCCGGCTTCGGCCAGCCCGGCCGCGCGCATGGCCGTGACGATGCGGGCGTACAGCGACGGCGAAACGGCCAGGAAGCTGGTCACCTCCCCGGGGCCCACCTTGTCCTTGAGCGGCCTCAGGCTCTCGGCCGACGTGGCGTCGACCGCCAGGTAGTCCAGCCGCGATGCGAACCTGTCCCAGATTTCCACGGACCACGCTTCGTCGGCCTTCGCCTTTCCTTCGACCGCAGTCTTCACCTTGGCGGCGTACTCGGCGGCGCTTTCTTCCGAGCGGGCGGCGCCGATGATCTTCAGTCCGTCGGGCAGCAGGCCGTCGTGCTCCAGGAAGTAGAGCGAGGGCAGCAGCATCCGCATGGCCAGATCGCCGCCGCCGCCGAACAGCACCAAGGCCGGCATGCGTGCTCCTTTCCTTCCTCGTTCCATCGCCTGTTAGGCTGCCGGTCGCCGTCCCGCCAAGCTTTCGCCGGGGGGTGAAACAGCAAGTGACGGCCTGCGCATGCCTCACCCAACGTGGCGGCCCCGCGTCCGTTGCGGCGCGGGACGCTTGGCGCGGTCAGCCACGGCGCCCTATGTGCGCTGCATGAGCAAGGTTCTGATCGTCGGCGCCGGACATGCGGGCGGCACGGCCGCGGCGCTGCTACGCCAGTACGGCTTTGAGGGCGAGATCGTTCTGACCGGAACCGAGCCCAGCGCGCCGTATCAGCGCCCGCCCCTGTCCAAGGCCTGGCTGAAGGGCGAGGCGGGAGAGGAGGAGCTTCTGCTTCGCCCCGAAAGCTTCTACGCCGAACAGGCCATCGACCTTCGGCGCGGCGCGACCGCCGTCCACATCGACCGGGCGGCGAAGACGGTCGCCTTCGCCGACGGCAAGACTCTCGATTACGATTGGCTGATCCTGGCCCAGGGCGCCGAGGCCCGCCGACTGGAAGGGCCGGGCTGGGACGATCAGCGCGTGCTCGTGCTGCGCGACATGGCGGACGCGGAGGCGCTGAAGGCCGCGCTGGCCCCCGGCCGGCGGCTGGTGGTGGTGGGAGCCGGCTACGTCGGGCTCGAGGCCGCGGCGTCCGCGCGATCGCTGGGCGCGCAAGCCGTCGTGCTGGAGCGTGAGGGACGCGCCCTGTCGCGCGTCGCGTCGGACGTGGTCGGCGACTTCCTCGCGGCCTATCACCACAAACGGGGCGTCGAAGTTCGGCCGGGCACGGATGTGCGGGGCGTACAGGCGACGGCCGAGGGGGCCGCTGTTCTGGGCGGCGGCGCAGCGGTCTTCCCGGGCGACGCGGTGCTGGTCGGCGTCGGCGCGCGGCCCGTCACGGGGCTGGCCGAGGCGGCCGGCCTGACCTGCCGGGACGGCGTCCTCGTCGACGACCAGGCCCGCACTGACGATCCCGCCGTCTTCGCCATCGGCGACATGACCTGTCGACCGGTGCCCGTCCTCGATCTCGCCGACGTGCGTCTGGAGAGTGTGCCCAGCGCGCTGGAGCAGGCACGACAGGCGGCCTCGGCCATCTGCGGACGGTCGCCGCCGCCGCCGGAAGTTCCGTGGTTCTGGTCCGATCAGTACGACCTGAAGATCCAGATCGCCGGCCTGCCTGCGGGCGCCGACGCGCGCGTGGTGCGGGGCGATGTGGACGCGGACCGCCCGGGCGGGTTCGCCGTGTTCCATCTGAAGGGTGACCGCATCGTCTGCGTGGAGGCCGTCAATGCGCCGGCCGAGTTCATGGGCGGGCGACTGCTGATCCAGAAGGGGCAGGCCGTGGATCCGGCAAGACTGGCCGACCCGTCCGTACCGATGAAGGCCGTCGCCACGGGTCAGGCCACCGCGACGGCGTCCTGATCGCCGTGGCCCGCGTCGCCGTTGAGCTTGGCGATCAGTTCCTCGAGCGGGACCGGGCGGCCGATGAAATAGCCCTGCGCCATGTCGCAGCCCATGCCGCTGAGCAGGGCCAGGGAGGTTTCGGTCTCGACGCCCTCGGCCGTCACCTTCATGCCCAGACCGTGGGCGAGATCGATGGTCGACTTGACCAGCAGGGCGTCGCGGGAGGACTGGTCCAGTCCCATGACGAAGGCCTTGTCGATCTTCAGCTCGTCGGCCGGGATGCGCTTCAGATAGGCCAGAGACGACAGACCTGACCCATAGTCGTCCAGCGACACGGAGATGCCGCCCGCGGCGAGCCGGTCGATGATGCGCAGCGCCGCCTCGGGATCCTGCATGGCGGCCGTTTCGGTGATCTCGACTCGCAGCCGGCCGGCCGCGCCCCGCGACGCGGCGATCAGCGTGTCGGCGAACGCTTCGTCGGCCAGCAGACGGCCCGAAAGATTGACCGACATGCACACCTGATGCCCGGCGTCGGCCAGCCGCCGCTGATCGTCGATGGCGCGACGCACTGTCCATTCCGTCAGGGCGCGGATGTGGCCCGTCTCTTCGGCCATGCCGATGAACAGGTCGGGCGGAACGGCCCCGCGGCGCGGGTGGGTCCACCGCATCAGGGCCTCGACCCCGGTCACGCGGCGCGCGCGACAGTCCCACTTGGGCTGATAGGCGACGCCGACCTGATCGTGCGACAGGGCCGACATCAGCTCGCTGATCAGCGACAGGGCGCCGGCGGGATCGCCGTAGGCCTCCTCGTCGAAACGACCCCACGGCCGATGCGCAGCGCGGGCCTGTTCCACCGCCACGGCGGCGCGGTCGATCGGGGAATCGAGTTTGGCGCCCGGCCCGCCGCGCCCGGCCACGCCCACGCGCAGCGACACGTCGATGGGGGCGCCGGCGACGACGATGGGGCTTTCGGACGCGTGCAGCAGACGCGCCACCATCTCCTCGACCGCGTCGGCGTCCCGGCCCGGGATGGCCAGGCCCAGCGCGTCCGCGCCGATGCGGGCGATCGCGGCGCCGCCCGACAGCACCGCCAGCCGCGCGCCGAGCGTCCGCAGCAGGGCGATCATGGCGTCGTGGCCGATGGCGCCACGGACCACCTCGTGGCGGTCGAGCCCGACCACGACGACGCGGACGTCCGGCGTCCGCGCGCACTGGCGTTCCAGAAAGCGACGGTTCGGCAGGCCGGTCTCGTGATCGTGAAGGGCCAGATGAGTCAGCTTGTCCTCGCGGTCGCGCAGGACGGACACCATGGCGTTGAAGCCTTTCGACAGGCGGCCGATCTCGTCGTCCGAGGACACCTCGACCTCGACGTGCTCGCCCCGTTGAAGCGCCAGCACGGCGTCGTTGAGACGATCTATGGGCCGGGTCACCGTGCCGGAGGCGGCCAGACTGCCCAGCGTCAGCATCGCCGCGCCGACCAGACCCGCCAGGGCCAGCCAGACCAGGAACAAGTCCTCGCCCAGAGTCATGCCCAGGGACGCGCCGACGACGGCAAGCACCGAGGCGACCAGCAGCGCCTGGATCAGAAGCATGCGCACGCCCAGCGTCGACAGGGCAGACAGCCGCATGGGACCGCGCGCGGCGCGGGTCTGCGAGGTCTGCCGGGGCGCCGGGTCCATGGCCATCGTCCCTGGTCTAGGGCCGCCCGCTGAAGACGGGGTGTTCAGGCGTGGTTTCGCGAAAGTGAACGGATCAGGCCGCCCGGCGCCGACCTGTGGACGGTTCCTGCTCGAACAGGGCCGCCAGATTCTCGACCATGGCCCCGCCCAGCTGCTCGACGTCGGCAAGGGTCACCGCGCGGCGGTACCAGCGGGTCACGTCATGTCCGATGCCGATGGCCAGCAGCTCGACCGGCGAGCGGGTCTCGATCTCGGCGATCACCTCGCGCAGGTGCCGGTCCAGATACAGCGGCTGATTGGCCGACTGGGTCGAATCGTCCACGGGGCTGCCGTCGGAGATGACCATCAGGATTTTGCGTTGCTCAGTCCGCGCCATCAGGCGGTCGTGGGCCCACAGCAGGGCCTCCCCGTCGATGTTTTCCTTCAACAGACCCTCGCGCATCATCAGGCCGAGGTTCTTCTTGGCGCGCCGCCAAGGGGCGTCCGCGGCCTTGTAGATGATGTGGCGCAGGTCGTTCAGACGCCCGGGGTTGGCCGGCTTGCCCGCCGTGATCCACGCCTCTCGCGCCTGTCCGCCCTTCCATGCCCGCGTGGTGAAGCCCAGAATTTCCACCTTGACGCCACAACGCTCCAGCGTCCGCGCCAGGATGTCGGCGCACACAGCCGCCACCATGATCGGCCGTCCGCGCATGGAGCCCGAGTTGTCGAGCAGCAGGGTCACCACCGTATCCCGGAACGGGCTGTCGCTCTCGGCCTTGAACAGCAGCGGGCTGGTCGGATCGACGATGACGCGGCTCAGGCGCGCGGCGTCCAGCACCCCCTCCTCCAGGTCGAAGGTCCAGCTGCGGTTCTGCTGCGCCATCAGTCTTCGCTGGAGCCGATTGGCCAGCCGCGCCACGATCGAGGACAGGGCTGTGAGCTGCTGGTCCAGCAGGGCGCGCAGCCGGCCCAGTTCGACCGGGTCGCACAGGTCGGCCGCATCGACGGTCTCGTCGTGGGCCGTGGTGAACACGCGATAGGCCGCCGGGTCCGCGCCCGTCGCCGCCTTGCCGGAGCGTTGCGGCGGCGCGTCGGGCATCTCCTCGCCCATCTCGGCGGCGTCGCCGTCGCTTTCGACGGGACTGCCGTCGGGACGGGACTGGCGCTCCTGATCGGACTGGTCGTCGTCGGCCGTGCCTTCCATCGACTGGCCGTCGCCGCCCCCCGGATCTTCCTCCTCCTCGTCCTGATCGTCGGCCGCGTCGGGCTCTTGGGGGTCCGGCTGGTCGTCGCCGACGTCGTTCGACGCGTCGTCGCCCTCGCCGTCGCCCGGGTCGAGGTCCAGCGCGCGCAGCACGGCCTTCATCCGCTCCGTGAAGGCGGCCTGGTCGTCGGCCGCTTCGACCAGCGCGTCGATCTCGCGCCCCGCGCGCGTCTCCAGCCCGCCGCGCACCAGATCCAGCAGCGCCCCCGCCCCGTCCGGAGCCCGCGTTCCCGTCAGGCGCTCACGCACCATAAGCGCCACCGCCTCGTGCACCGGAACGCGATCGGCGTCGGTGACGCGCAGGGCGCCCGTCCGCTCCAGCCGGGTCAGCGTGGCGGCGTCCAGGTTCGCCCTCACGCCGGCCATGACCCGCGCGCCCAGCCCCTCGACGCGCGACTGTTCGAGCGCGTCATAGACCTCGGCGGCCTGCGGATCGGACGGGCGCGACCGGCCGTGCAGGGCCTCGTCGTGGTTGGCCAGCCTCAGCGCCATGCGGTCCGCCTGACCGCGCAGGTTCGCCGCCTCCGGCCCCGACGGATTGCGCGGCGGATGCGGCAGGACCAGTCCGTCGGTGGTCAGCCGCGGACCGTCGGAGCCGTAGGTGACCTCCAGCTCCGCCCGCTCGGCCAGGGCGCGGGCCGCATGGGCCAGCGCGCGCTTGAACACCTCCTGCGGGCTGTCGTCGGCCATGCGGTCTAGGCTGCCTTCTGCGAGTCCAGCCACCGCACGGCGTCGGCGTCGCGGGCGCTGAGCTCGGGATAGTCTGGATCGGATCCGACGTCGGGCACGCGCCGCCACGAGCGGGCGCATTTGGCGTGTTCGGCCATCTGCACCTCGACCGACGGGCTTTCCCCACCGACGCGAAGCTCCGCGCCCGAGGTGCGGAACACCTCCGCGGCGTCCAATCCCTCGAACGGCGCGAAGGCGTCTGCCGGCCCCGTCACGATCGGCCATGCGTCCAGCGCGCCACCGATGCGCTTGTCGCGGCGCGCCGCCTCGAGGGCGTCATTGACCACTTCCAGCACGGCCTGGACCCCGGCCCAACGATCGGCCTCCGTCGCGTTTTCCCACGCCGCCGGCGTCTCCGGGATCACCCGCGCGCAGTTCGACCCCGCGTCCGGGTACAACGTCCCCCACGCCTCCTCCATGGTGAAGGGCGTCAGCGGGGCCAGCCAGGCGGTCAGGCGCAGGAAGACCTCGTGCATCACTGTGCGGGCCGCGCGCCGGCGGATCGCGTCGGGGCGGTCGCAGTAAAGGCTGTCCTTGCGAACGTCGAAATACAGGGCCGAAAGGTCACCGGAACAGAACTCCAGCACCGGCCGCACCACGTCCTGGAAGCGGTATTCGGCGTAGGCGTCGCGCACCTGCCCATCCAGCTCCCACAGGCGGTGCAGAATGAACCTCTCCAGCGGCGGGAACTGGTCGTAGTCGGTGATCCGCTCGGCCTCGTCGAAGCCGTTCAGCGCGCCCAGCAGGTAGCGGACGGTGTTCCTCAGCTTGCGATAGGCGTCGACCGTGGTCTGCAGGATCTGCTTCCCGATCCGCTGGTCCTCGGCATAGTCCACCAGCGCCACCCACAGGCGCAGGATGTCGGCGCCCGACTCCTTGATGACCACCGCGGGGTCGGTCGTGTTGCCCCGCGACTTGGACATCTTCTCCCCGTTCTCGTCCTGGGTGAAGCCGTGGGTCAGGATGGCACGGTAGGGCGCGCCACCGCGCGTACCGCAGCCCTCCAGCAGGTTGGACTGGAACCACCCGCGATGCTGGTCCGAACCTTCCAGATAAAGGTCCGCGGGCCAATGGCTGTCGGCACGGCCCTCGATCGTGAAAGCGTGGGTGCAGCCGCTGTCGAACCAGACATCCAGGATGTCGGTGATCTTCTCGTAGTTCGCCGGGTCGTGAACGCCGAGAAAGTCGGCGTCGGGCCGGTCGAACCAGGCGTCAGCGCCACCTTCGGTCACCGCCTTCAGGATCCGCGCGTCCACCTCCGGGTCGTTCAGCGGCTGTCCGGTGTGCTTGTCCACGAACATGGCCAGCGGCGTGCCCCAGGCCCGCTGGCGGCTGACCAGCCAGTCGGGGCGGCCCTCGACCATGGAACGGATGCGGTTGCGCCCGCCCGCCGGATGAAATGCGGTGTCGTCGATCGCCTTCAGCGCCAGTTCGCGCAGCGTCTCGCCGGCCTTCAGGGGCTTGTCCATGCGGATGAACCACTGCGGCGTGTTGCGGAAGATCACCGGCGCCTTGGACCGCCAGCTGTGCGGATAGGAATGCTCCAGCCGCCCGCGCGCCAGCAGGTTGCCGGTCTGGATCAGGGCCTCGGTCACCGCCTTGTTGGCCGGGCCGAACTTGCCGATCCTGTCCTTCTTGCCCTCGGTCTCGATGACCTTCAGGCCGGCGAAAAGGGGCACCGACGGATAGTAGGCGCCGTCCGGATCGACCGTGTCGGGCACCTCGTGGTGGCCGTGCGCCTTCCACACCTCATAGTCGTCGGCGCCGTGGCCCGGCGCCGTGTGCACGAAGCCCGTGCCCGCGTCGTCGGTCACGTGGTCGCCGGCCAGCAGGGGCACGGAGAAGCCGTAGCCGGAATGCAGCTCCGCCAGAGGATGCGCGCATTCCAGACCCGACGGATTCAGGTCGCCGACGCGGGTCCAGCTCGCGATCTTGGCCGCCTTGAACACCTCCCCGGCCAGCTTGTCGGCCAGGATCAGCCGATCGCCCGGTTTGGCCCAGGGCTCGAACTCAAGCCCCGTCTCCATCGCCGTGACCTCGTAAAGGCCATAGGCGATCTCCGGACCATAGCTGATGGCCCGGTTGGCCGGGATGGTCCACGGCGTCGTCGTCCAGATCACGACCGACGGCGTGGCGTGGCGGAAAGCCAGCAGGTCGTCGTCGTGGTCGTCGCTCATGCCCGTCACCGGGAACTTGACCCAGACGGTCGGCGAGACGTGATCGTGGTATTCGATCTCGGCGTCGGCCAAGGCCGTGCGCTCGACCGGCGACCACATCACCGGCTTGGAGCCACGATACAGCTGGCCGGAGTTCTTGAAGCGGTGGAACTCCGCGACGATCGCCGCCTCGGTCGAGAAATCCATGGTGGCGTAGCGGTTCGCCCAGTCGCCCAGCACGCCCAGCCGCTTGAACTGCGCCATCTGCACGTCGATCCATCCCGACGCATATTCGCGGCAGGCGGCGCGGAAGGCCGCCTTGGACACCTCTTCCTTGCGCTTGCCCTCGGACCGGAACCGCTCCTCGATCTTCCACTCGATCGGCAGGCCGTGGCAGTCCCAGCCGGGCACGTAGTCGACGTCCCTGCCCAGCAGGAACTGCGACCGGACCACGAAGTCCTTCAGCGTCTTGTTCAGCGCGTGGCCGATGTGGATGTCGCCGTTGGCGTAGGGCGGGCCGTCGTGCAGCACGAACAGGGGCGCGCCCTGCGACTGGCGTAGCCGGCGCAGGTCCCCGTACAGGTCGCCCCACTTCGCCAGGATTTCCGGTTCCTTCTGGGGCAGGCCCCCGCGCATGGGAAAGGGCGTCTCCGGCAGGAAGACGGTCTCGCGCCAGTCGCGCGTGGAGGGGGCAGCAGTTTCGCCGGCGTCGGCCATGAGTCTCTCGTCGTTCGATCGTTCGCGTGAAGTTCGAAATGATCCCGGCGTGCGCGGGGAAAGCCCCTGCGGCGCTACGCCGGGCGGCTAATCGAAATCACACGGATCACGCGGACGGTCATGGTGTCTGCGGTCTATCAGCCGCGCGGGGCGTTCGCCAGTGCTTCGCGGGCCGCCCCGGCGTCGGCCTCGATCTGCGCCTTCAGGGCGTCCAGTCCGTCGAGGCTCATTTCCGGCCGCAGGAAGGCGACCAGCTCCGTCTCGATCGTCCGGCCGTACAGATCGCCGTCGAAGTCGAACAGCCAGACCTCGAGCAGCGGCGCCTCAAGACGCCACATCGGCCGCAGCCCGAGGCTCGCCACCCCGTCGATCACCCTGCCGTCGTCCAGGCGCGTCTGCGTGGCGTAGACCCCGAAGGCCGGCCGCATGTAGTCGCCCAGCGCGACGTTGGCGGTCGGCACGCCGATCGTGCGCCCGCGCTTGTCGCCGTGAATGACCTCGCCCTCGATGGCGAAGGGTCGGCCCAGAATGGCCGCGGCGCGGGCCATGTCGCCGGCGTGCAGCGCCTCGCGCACGGCGCTGGACGACAGCTTCAGCCCGCCGGCGTCGTCGATCCTTTCCGTGGTCGATACGGTGAAGCCGAGCCCTCCGCCCAGTTCCCGCAGCGCTTCAGGCGAGCCGGTCCGGCCCTTGCCGAAGGTGAAGTCGAAGCCGACGGCCGCGTGCCGGATGCCAAGACCGCCGGCCAGCACGTCTTCGGCGAACTGCACATGGCTCATGGCCGCCATCCCGGCGTCGAACGGCAGCAGGAACAACGTCTCCACGCCCAGTTCGCCCAGCGCCCGCGCCATCTGATCGGCCGTCATCAGGCGAAAGGGCGCCGCGTCCGGCTGGAACCAGCGGCGGGGATGCGGATCGAAGCTGACGACGGCCAAGGGCGCGTCAATCGCCCGGGCAGCCTCGCGGGCCTCGCCGATCACCGCCTGATGCCCGCGGTGAACGCCGTCGAAGGCGCCCACGGCCACCGCCGCGCCCCTCAGCTCCGGCGGCAGGTCGCGCCAGGCCCGAACGATGCGGGCGGCCATGCTCAATCCCGGGCCGGACGCCGGCGCCGGGGCACCCGCACGGTCGCCTCGCCGTCCAGCACCACGTCGTCGCCCACCAACCCCTCGCAGCGCAGCACCACCCGCGCGCTCTCCAGGTCGATGGAGGCCACGGTGACGCGCGCGATCACCACGTCGCCGATCCTCACCGGCTTGTGGAAGGCGGTGTTCTGGCTGAGGAAGATCGATCCCGCGCCGGGCAGGATCATCCCCACCACCGCCGAGCCGAACGACGCCGACAGCAGGCCGTGGGCGATGCGCCCGCGATAGGCCGTCTTCGACGCGAACGCCTCGTCCACGTGCAAAGGATTGAAGTCGTCCGAGGCTTCGGCGAACTGCTGGATGCGCGCCTCGTCGACCGGCACCGCCTTCTCGGCGGTCATCCCGACCTGAAGTTCCTCAAGGATGTAGCCGCCCGAGGGGTGGGCCTGAACGCTTTGGGTCATGCGGGCGGGATTAGACCCGTCCGCCGGCTTTGACCACACTCACCAGGCCAGTTCCAGCGCCGCGTATTCCGCCGTCAGCCCCTCGGCGTCCAGCAGGGCTTTCGCGGCCTGCGGATCCAGCCGACCTGCGGCGTCCGCCGCCGCCTCGTGGATGCCGGCGGCCACGAATAGGCAGTCCAGCCCCTGATCGTTCGCGCCCTTCACGTCGGTGACGACGCCGTCGCCGACGCACAGCACCCGCGCACGATCGACCGGCCGGCCCAGCAAACGCTCGGCCTCGATCATCGACAGGTCGTAGATCGGCGCGAACGGTTTGCCCGCCAGCGTCACCGGCCCGCCCAGTTCGGCATAGAGGTCGGCCAGCGCGCCGCCGCAATAGATCAGGTCGTCGCCGCGCCGCACCACCTTGTCCGGATTCGCGCAGATCATCTCGATGCCGCGCGCCGCGGCGGGCAGGAACCGCTCGCGGTAGTCCTCGGGCGCCTCGGTCGCGTCGTCATAGGGGCCGGTCACGGAGATGAAAGCGGCGTCCTCCGCCCCGTGGGCCGTCCGCAGACCCAGCCCTTCATAGAGCGGCCAGTCGCGATCCGGACCGATGACCCAGGCGGGGCCCGGCGCGCGCTCGGCCAGGACCATCCGTGTGGCGTCGCCCGAGGTGACGAAGGCGTCCCAGCTCTCGCGAGCCACGCCCAGCCGGTCAAGCTGGGCGATGACGTCCGACGACGGCCGCGGCGAGTTTGAGACCAGCACCACGCGGCCGCCGCGTTCGCGGAACCGCGTCAGCGCCGCCACCGGTCCCGGCCAGCTCTCGCGGCCGTTGTGGATCACGCCCCAGACGTCGCAGAACAGGACGTCATAGTCGCCCGCGACCGCTTCCAGATGAGGCAAAGGCGCGGGCGTCGTGCTCATGGGTCAGGCCGCGTTGGCCGCGCCGGACTTGCCGTCGGCCTTCAGCTTTTCCTGATGCGCGCGGATGCCCTGGGCGATCAGCTCGGCCGCCTCGCCGGCGTCGCCCCAGCGCTTGACCACGGTCTCCTTGTTCTTCTCCAGATCCTTGTAGCGGGTGAAGAAGTGCTGGATCTGCTCGATCATGATGGCCGGCAGCTGCCGATAGCTGGCCACGTCGGTGTAGTAGGGATGCAGGGCGTCGACCGGCACGGCAAGGATCTTCTCGTCCATGCCCTTCTCGTCCTCCATGATCAGCACGCCGATGGGGCGCGAGCGGATCACGCAGCCGGGCACCACTGGCGTGGGGTTCAGGACCAGCACGTCGCAGGGGTCGCCGTCGGCCGACAGGGTGTGCGGAACGAAGCCGTAGTTGGCCGGATAATACATGGCCGTGTGCAGAAAGCGGTCGACGAACAGGGCGCCGGACGCCTTGTCCATCTCATATTTGACCGGCAGACCCCCTTGCGGGATCTCGATGATGACGTTCAGGTCCCAGGGCGGATTGGGGCCGACGGGAATGGCGTCGATGTTCATGACGGACCTGATTGTGCGACTGCGAAACGGGGAGGCGGGCGTGATAGTCTCCGGTCGTGGCGGAGGCAAGGCGGCCCCGGCCATGGCGGAGCGTGACGCATGACCTTTCTGGACGGCCTCGCCCTTGGCCTCTTCGCCCTGTGCTGGCTGGGGTACGGCCCCCTGCTCGACGTCCTGGCGCACAGGACGGGCACCCTGAACGACGACATGATGATCATCCGCCGCGTCTGGATGACGGCCATGAGCCACCGGGAGGCGCCGCGGCTGGTGGACAGCCAGCTGATGGGCCACACCATCAACTCCGGCGGCTTCTTCGCCTCGACCAACCTGCTGCTGATCGCGGCCGTGGCCGGCATCCTGTTCGGCGGCCAGCAGGCGCTGGACGGCTTCGCCGCGGTCGGGGCGGAGGGCGTGCCCCGCCGCCTGCTGGAGGTGAAGCTGGGGCTCATCCTGCTGTGCCTCGTGCGAGGCCTCCTCGACTTCATCTGGTCGATCCGGCAGATGAACTACGCCCTCGCGCTGATCGGGGCCTCGCCCGAGGCGCACACCGAGGCCGATCGCGTGGCCCTCGGAGCCGCGGCGGCAGACCTGCTCAACCCCGCCCTGTCGGCCTTCAGCCAAGGCGTCCGCGCCTACTATTTCGCCCTCGCGGCGGCGGCGTGGCTCTTCGGACCATGGTGGCTGGCGGGCGGCGTCATCCTCGCCTTCGGGCTCCTGCTGTGGCGTCAGGCAGGCTCGCCCGCGGCCCGCGCCATCCGCGCGGCGCGGCGCCTTCTCGACCCCGACCTGAACCACTGACGCCGCGCCGGCGGTTCACACGACCGATTTTTGCCCTCTGAAATCGGTTACACGACAGATTGACGCACCGATTTTTCGAAACACGTCGTGAAGCGGGCCCGCTGTTTGCGCCTTGACGGATTGTGCACTGCAACCTAACTTCACCGTGACGCCTTCGGGCGTCATGCCCTTCCTGGGCGTTTCCTCCCTATAGACTTTCAAGGCCGCGCCTCCGGGCGCGGCCCTTTTTTCATCCGGCCAGCAAGGCGGCGATCACCCTTTCCACGCCGGCCGTGCACCGCGCCCAGCCCGCACCGGGTCGCAAGGCGCCCGCGTCCAGATAGAGGCCCCGATCGAGCTCGATCTGGACGGCGTGAAAGCCCTCGGACGGCCGCCCCCACCGCTGTGTCGACCACCCTCCGGCGTAGGGGACGTTCAGCGCCGTCCGCCAGCCTTCCGCCTCGAACAGCCCCTGGACACGCCGGCTGAGCTCCGGCGCGCACGACTCCCCGTGCCGATCTCCCACGACCACCCGCGGAGCGCCGGCGTCCCGCGTGGCCGGCATGGAATGCCAGTCGATCAGGATGGCCCGGCCGTGCGCCGCGCGGGCCGACTGCATCAGTTCCGTCAGGCGCGCGTGATACGGCGCATGCCAGGCCGCGACGCGGGCGTCCGCTTCGGCCCGCGTCAACCTCGCCGCGTTCAGCGCATGGCCGTCGCCCGACAGCCGGGGGATGACGCCGTAGCCCGCCGCGGCCCGGGGCGACACCGGCGCCCCTGCGTCAACCCCGTCGATCAGGTCCGGGTCCAGCTCGTCCGGCGCGCGGTTGAGGTCGACGTAGGCCCGGCTGACGTCGCCCAGAAGGAGGGCGGCCCCGCGCGACGCGCCCGACGCGATGAGCCGGTCGACAAGGGCATCCTCCGCGCTCCTGAGGCTGCGCCTGGACAACCCGGGGGCCGGGCGCATGTCAGGTGGGACGGTCGTGCCCGAGTGCGGCGAGGCGAAAACCCACGGCGTCGGCGGTCGCGCATCCTCCCTTCGCCCCGCCACGTCCTGCATCGCGCCGCCGCTCCAAACCCCTGCGAATCCGCCGGTTTTCATGGCCGGTTTACGGATGCGGGGCTAGTGTGCCCGCTCACTCGGGGATCACGGACGGCACATGGCGCGCATTCTTCTGGCGGAAGACGACTCCTCGCTGCGCGGCTTCCTGACGCGCGCGCTGGAGCGAGCCGGTCATTCGGTCGTGGACTGCGAGAACGGCGACGACGCCATCGACGCGCTGGATCACGGCCCCTACGACCTGCTGCTGACCGACATCGTCATGCCGGGAGCGGACGGCATCGAGGTCGCCCGCGTGGCGGCCCAGCGTCAGCCGGGCCTGCGCATCATGTTCATCACCGGCTTCGCCGCGGTCGCGCTCAGCGCCGCCCAGGCCACGCCGCAGGCCAAGGTCCTGTCCAAGCCCGTTCACCTGCGCGACCTCGTGGGCGAGGTCGAGAAGATGATCGCGGCCTGAGGCCCGTCAGCGGGCTCCCAGCTCCGTGCAGATGCTCTGGCCGAACAGGTCGCCGGCCGCCCGCCGGCGCGCCTCGACGTCGCCTGCGGTCGGCAGGTCGACCGCAACCGGAAACCGGGCCAGGACCCGACCGCGCGCGTCCTTCACCTCCACGCTTGCCGACAGTCGACCGTCCGACAGGTCGGACCCCCTGTCCAGCGCATGCACGAAGACGACGGCCGTCGCGCCCGCCGGCCCAGACAGACAGACGTCGGTCCGGGCCTTGAGGGCGGGCACGAAGGCGCGGGAGAAGGCGTCAGGCGGGTCGTAGTAGCTGCTGCGCACCTCGACGCGATCGATGCGGAGCGTCGCGGCCGTGCCCGGCTCTATCGCGATCTGCGTGGACGGAGTCATGTCCCAGAACTCCGCCGAGCAGCCCGTGACGAACAGGGCCGCGATCCAGATCAGCCCGCGCATCAGCCCGGCGTGGCGTTGTGCGGGCCCGGGCGGCGGGGATTGCGGGCGAAGGCGGCGTCGCACAGCGCGCGGCCGAACGCTTCCGCCGCGATCATCTGGCGGTCGCCGAACACGCCCGCCAGCCGGCCGCCGGCGTCGACCTCGACGATCAGCGGGTAGCGGCCGACGATCAGATTGTCCCGGCGCGGATCGACCAGCTCTGCGACGGCGCGGATCTCGTGCGTGCCCTCTCCCGTGACGGCGGTCTGGAACCGGCCGGCGCGGCGGACGTCCTCGACGTGCAGGCGCAGATCCAGAGGATAGGTGCCGTAGGCGCACATCTGCATCTCCTCGTCGACCTCCTCCACGAAGGTGTCCGAGAAGTCTTCCTCGACCTGCAGCCACTCGCTGGACATGTAGACCGTACCGATCTGGGCCGTCTCCGCCAGGCCGGGCGGCAGGTCCAGCGGCGGTCCGCCCTGAACCACGGGGGCGCAGGCGACCGTGCCCAGCAGGGCGGCGACGATCAGGGCGGCGGCGGTTTTCATGGCGGTGGTCCCGGAGAACGAGGTTTCCCTAGGCATGCCGTGCGCATCGGCCACAGCCTAGTGACATTTCCGCAATGCAGGTGACTTCGCCGTAAGGTCAGTCCAGCCGCAGCTCATCCGCCAGCAGGCGCGCCTCCGCGGCGCGGCTGGACCCCTTTCGCCACGCCACCACGATCTCGCGACTCGGGCCGCCGCCGGGACCACCGGCCAGCGGTCGCACCACGACGCCGGGGGCGTCGGCCAGACCGGCCTTGATGGCCATCTCGGGCAGGAAGCTGACGCCCAGACCCGACGAAATCATCTGCACGAGCGTGTGCAGACTGGTGGCGGCGAAGACGTCCTCGCCCTTGGGCGCGTCCAGCGACAAGGCGGCCAGCGCCTGATCCCGCAGACAGTGGCCGTCTTCCAGCAGGATCAGGTCGTCGGACTTCAGCTGACCCGATTTCACCGACGCCGCTCCGGCCAGTCGGTGGTCGGCGGGCGCCACGGCCAGGATGGCGTCGTCGCCGATCCGCGCGTGGTCCAGCCCTGCGGCGGAATACGGCAGGGCGATCACGGCCGCATCCAGCCGTCCGGCCTTCAGCTCCCCCACCAGCCGCGGCGTCAGGTCCTCGCGGATGAAGAGTTTGAGACCGGGATGCGCCGTCTTCAGTCGCGGCAGGCGGGACGGCAGCAGGAAGGGCGCGATCGTGGGAATGACGCCCAGCCGGAACCGTCCCGACAGCGGCTTGCCGGCGTTGCGGGCGGCCTCGACCAGGTCCTCGGTGCGCGCCAGAACATCCTCCGCGCGCCTCACCGCCTCGGCCCCGACGGCCGTCAGGGTGATCTGCCCCCGGGTCCGCTCCACCACCGGCGCGCCGAGGATGCGCTCAAGCTCCTGAACGCCGCTGGACAGCGCCGGCTGGCTGACGTGCGCGGCCTCGGCGGCCCGGCTGAAGGAGCCGTGCTCGGCGAGCAGCTTGAGGTACTGCAGCTGTCGGAGGGTGGGTAACATGGCGCCGGACATAAGAGGTTCCTATGCCCGGCGCCACGCCGATATGATCAGCCTCAGTCCTGGCCCACCGCGTGCGCCCTCTTTCGGGCCCGCGGCAGGTCGTAGCGATCATTCTCCATGACCTTCACCCACGCCGAAACGAAGTCGCGCACGAACTTCTCCCCGGCGTCGGCCGACGCATAGACCTCGGCCAAGGCCCGCAGCTGCGAGTTGGAGCCGAACACCAGGTCGGTCCGCGTCGCGGTCCATCGCTTCTCGCCGGTGATGCGGTCCGAGCCGACGAAGGTCTCGTCGCCGGAGTCGTCGACCTGTTTCCAGCCCGTCCTCATGTCCAGCAGGTTGACGAAGAAGTCGTTGGTCAGCTGGCCCTTGCGATCGGTGAAGACGCCGTGGGCGCTGTCGCCATGATTGACGCCGAGCACCCGCAGACCGCCGACCAGCACCGTCATCTGCGGCGCCGTCAGACCCAGCAGCTGCGCCCGGTCGACCAGCAGCTCCTCCGTGGGCACGTTGAAGCGCACCTGAAGATAGTTGCGGAAGCCGTCGACGCGCGGTTCCAGCACCTTGAAGCCGTCGACGTCGGTCTGGTCCTGCGTCGCGTCGGTGCGGCCCGGCGCGAACGGCACGGTGATCGCGTGCCCCGCCGCCTTCGCCGCCTGCTCCACGCCCACGCCGCCGCCCAGCACGATCAGGTCGGCGATGGAGACGTTCAGGCCCGACGACGCCTTGATGTCCTCATACACGGCCAGGACCTTCGACAACTTCGCCGGCTCGTTGACGTCCCAGTCCTTCTGCGGCGCCAGGCGGATCCGCGCGCCGTTGGCGCCGCCGCGATGGTCCGAGCCGCGCCAGGTGGCCGCCGAGGCCCAGGCCGTGCGCACCAGCTCCGCGATCGACAGTCCCGAGGCGGCGATGCGGTCCTTCAGCGAGGCCACGTCGGCGTCGGTCAGCTTCGGCCCCGTGTGCGCCGGAATCGGATCCTGCCAGATCAGGTCCTCCTGCGGCACTTCCGGCCCGAGGTAGCGGACCTTAGGTCCCATGTCGCGATGACACAGCTTGAACCAGGCGCGGGCGAAGGCGTCGCCGAAGTAGGCGGGGTCCGCCCGGAACTTCTCCATGACGGCGCGATAGGACGGGTCGACCTTCATCGCCATGTCGGCGGTGGTCATCATGGTCGGCACGCGCTTGCCCGGCGTGTGCGCGGCGGGAGCCAGGGTCTCTTCCGGATTGCCGACCGGCTGCCACTGCTTGGCCCCCGCCGGGCTGCGGACCAGCTCGTACTCGTGATCCAGCAACATGTCGAAATAGGTCATGTCCCAGGTGATCGGCGTCGGCGTCCACGCGCCCTCGATGCCCGAGGTGATGGTGTGGTCTCCCATGCCGCTCTCGTGCCCGGAGACCCAGCCCAGACCCTGCTGGGCGATGTCCGCGCCCTCGGGGCTGACGCCGACCTTCTTGGCGTCGCCGGCGCCGTGGGCCTTGCCGAAGGTGTGGCCGCCGACCGTCAGGGCCACGGTCTCCTCGTCGTTCATGCCCATGCGGGCGAAGGTCTCGCGGATGTCGCGCGCCGACTGCAGGGCGTCGGGATGTCCGCCGGGACCTTCCGGATTGACGTAGATCAGGCCCATCTGGATCGCGGCCAGCGGCTCTTCCAGCGCCATCTGCTTGTCGGGCTGGATGCGGGTCTCATTGCCCTCGTCGCCGACCCATTGTTCCTCGGTGCCCCAGTAGACGTCCTTCTCCGGCTCCCAGACGTCGGCTCGTCCTCCTCCGAAGCCGAACACGGGCCCGCCCATCGACTCGATGGCGACGTTGCCGGCCAGGATCATCAGGTCGGCCCACGACAGGTTGGCGCCGTACTTCTGCTTGATCGGCCACAGCAGACGGCGCGCCTTGTCGAGGTTGCCGTTGTCCGGCCAGCTGTTCAGCGGGGCGAACCGCTGCTGGCCCGCGCCGGCGCCGCCGCGCCCGTCGCCGGTGCGATAAGTGCCGGCCGAGTGCCACGCCATGCGGATGAAGAACGGCCCATAGTGGCCATAGTCGGCCGGCCACCACGGCTGGCTGTCGGTCATCAGGGCGATCAGGTCGCGCTTCACCGCCGCATAGTCGAGCGCCTTGAACGCCTCGGCATAGTCGAAGTCGTCGCCCATGGGATCGCCCGACTTGCCCTGCTGGTGCAGGATTTCGGTCGAGAGATGATTGGGCCACCAGTCGCGGTTGGTGCGGCCCAGAAGACTGCGGAGCGCGGCGGGCTCCTTCCTGGGGTCGCTGAGCGGGCTGCGGTCGTTTCCGTCCATGACTGGCCTCTTGCGGCTGAGGGTTGAGGCGCCACGCTGGGCGGCCGAGCCGTCAAAGCCAAATCGATAGTTCTCATGCCAAGGGAAGGCTCAGCTTATAGATCACCCATAAGCGCAGCTTTTGTGCAGACGCGAAATGATCCATTTGACTTCGCACTCGCAGCAATCCATCTACGCGCCGACGGCGGCCTCCCCCGCCGAACCTCTTCATCGAAAACGGAGTTCACCATGCTGGGCGTCGGCCAGACCCTGCCTGATTTCAAGATCATCGGCGTGAAGCCGGGGTTCAACAGCCACGAAGAGAACGGCGTCTCGGCCTTCGAGCCGATCACGAAGGACTCCTTCGAAGGCAAGTGGAAGGTCATCTTCTTCTATCCGAAGGACTTCACCTTCGTGTGCCCGACCGAGATCGCCGAGTTCGCCTCGCTGGCCCGCGATTTCGACGACCGCGACACCGTCGTCCTGGGCGGCTCTACGGACAATGAGTTCGTCAAGCTGGCCTGGCGGCGCGACCATGCCGACCTGTCGAAGCTGCCGATCTGGCAGTTCGCCGACAACGGCGGCGTCTTCGCCCGCGCCCTGGGCGTGCTCGACGAGTCTGAAGGCGTCGCCTTGCGCGCCACCTTCGTGGTCGATCCGCACAACGTCGTGCAGCACGTCTACGTCACCAACCTGAACGTCGGCCGCGCGCCCGCCGACACCCTGCGCGTCGTCGACGCCCTGCAGACCGACGAGCTGTGCGCCTGCAACCGTCCCGTCGGCGGCGAGACCTTGGCGGCCTGAGCCGTCCGTCAGGACTGAAATGAAGGGCGGCGGCGGTCACCGTCGCCGCCCTTTCTCATTGCAC
Source organism: Brevundimonas sp. (assembly GCF_035935935.1). Taxonomy (GTDB): domain Bacteria; phylum Pseudomonadota; class Alphaproteobacteria; order Caulobacterales; family Caulobacteraceae; genus Brevundimonas. Next base: position 30,981 of record NZ_DASYWO010000011.1, on the reverse strand, counting down.
TTGAAGGAACACCCCATGTCGCTGGACGCCCTGCGCGATCTGATCCCGGCCTACGCCAAGGACATCTCCCTGAACCTGTCGTCGCTCGCCAATGAGACGACGCTGAACGACCAGCAGAAGTGGGGCTGCTTCCTGGCTTCCGCCCATTCTCTCGGCGTGGCCCCGCTGGTGAAGCTGATCGAGGCCCAGGCCGCGACCGTTCTGACCCCGGAGGCGATGAACGCGGCCAAGTCCGCCGCCGCCGTCATGGGCATGAACAACATCTACTACCGCGCCCTGCACCTGATGAAGAACCAGGAGTACGCGACGATCCCGGCTCGGCTGCGCATGAACGTCATCGCCAACCCGGGCGTAGTGAAGGTCGACTTCGAGCTGTGGTGCACGGCCGTGTCGGCCATCAACGGCTGCGGCGCCTGCCTGGACGCGCACGAGGCGGAACTGCGCAAGCACGGGGTCCCGGCGGCGCAGGTGCAGGCGGCGCTGCGCATCGGCGCGGTCGTTCACGCGGCCGGCCGGATCGTGGCGTCGGAAGCGGCGCTGGCGGCCTAGGCCGGCTCGAACGTCAGCGGGGCGCCCCAGAACTGCGACACGCGTTCGCTCTGGGGCCCCGCCTTGCCGGTGGTCAGGAAAAGCCGCCCGGCCCCCGCACCGAGGTCATACTCGGGATGGCGCGACACGTAGCGTTCCAGCGCATCCGCGACCGCCGAAGGCTGGTGAATCAGCGGCGTCCCCTGGGGCAGTTCGCGCGCGAACACGTCGGCGACGATCTCATAGTGGGTGCAGCCGAGGATGGCCTTGTCCGGGTGGCGGCCGACGCGGCGGCGCAGGCTGTCGACGTGGTCGCGGACGACCACCTCCAGCTCCTCGTCCGGCGCGCCCAGCTCGATCAGGCCGGCCAGTCCCGGGCAGGGCTCGGAGAAGACGGCCAGATCGTCGCGGCGCTTGTCGATCTCGATCTCGTACACCCGGCTCATGGCCGTCGCGGCGGTGCAGAAGACGCCGGTGATCTCCAGCGACTCCCGCTTCTCGCCCTCCTCGCGCAGACGATCGGACTCATAGGTCCAGGGCAGGCCCGTGGCCGCTTCGATGGTCGGCACGATGATGCCCAGCACGTTGACCGGTCGGCCGGTCCGCGCGCGCACCTCGGGAACCCACGTCTGCTGCAGCCGGCGCAGGGCGATGGCCGAGGCGGTATTGCAGGCCAGCACGATCAGGCTGGCTCCGGCCTCGACCAGACGCTCGCAACCGGCACGGGTCAGGTCGACGATCTCCTCGCCCCCGCGGCCTCCGTAGGGCGCCATGGCCTGATCGGCCAGATAGACGAAATCGGCGGCCGGAAACCGCCGTGTCAGCTCGCGGTGGACCGTCAGTCCGCCCACGCCGGAATCGAAAACGCCCATGGCCATGCCGCGGCCTTTAGCGACGAAGGGCCGCGCACGCCATGGCCGAACATTACGGCCCGTTCAGGTGACAGTCAGGCGCGCGCCGCCCTAAGGTCCGCAACCGAATAAGATGCGGAGACCTTTCGTCATGCAACGACGCCATTTCCTGATCGCCGGAGGCAGCCTGCTGGCCCTGACCGGATGCGCCACCGCCGGCGCCGGCCCCACCGGCACGCCCACGGCCACGCTGCAGGCCGACGCCGCCGAGGCGCGGGCCGTCCTGCCGGTCCAGACGCCGCGCGCCGAGCTGCTTCAGGAATGGACGGGACCCTACGAGGGCGTGCCCCCGTGGGACAAGGTCACGGCCGACAAACTCAAGGCCGCCATCGTCGAAGGCATCGAGCTGCAGCGCGCCGAGTACGCCGCGATCGCCGACAACCCCGCCCCACCGACCTTCGCCAACACCCTGGTCGCCAACCAGATGGCGGGCGAGCCGCTTGGCCGCGCGCTGTCGCTGTTCGGCGTCATGACCGGCAACATCGGCACCGCCGACTATCAGGCGCTGCAGCGCGAGGTGTCGCCGCTGCTGACGCAGGCGTCGAACGAGATCACCTTCAACGAGAAGCTGTTCGCCCGCTTCAAGGCGGTCGCCGACAATGCCGACGCCATGGGCCTGACGGCCGAGCAGAAGCGGCTGGCCGAGCGCACGCGCGATCAGTACGTGCGCAGCGGCGCGGCCCTGAGCACCGCGCAGAAGGCTGAGCTGGGGCGCATCAACACGGCCCTCTCGGCCGCCTTCACCAGCTTCAGCCAGAAGGTGGTGGCCGACGAGAACGCCTGGACGCACATCCCGAACGAGGCCGGCGTCGCCGGTCTGCCGGCGTCGGACAAGGCCGGGGCGGCCGCGGCGGCCCGGGCCCGGAACCTCGACGGCTGGGCCATCGTCAACACGCGGTCCAGCGTCGACCCCTTCCTGACCACGGCCGACGACCGCGCGATGCGCGAGACGGTCTGGCGCAAGTTCGTCAACCGCGGCGACAACGGCGACGCCAACGACACCAATGCGACGATCGCCGAGATCGTGAGCCTGCGCCACCAGCGCGCCCGCCTGCTCGGTTACGCGAACCACGCCGAGTGGCGCATGCAGGACACCATGGCCAAGACGCCCGAGGCGGCGATGGACCTGATGATGCGCGTCTGGCGTCCGGCCGTCGCACGGGTGGCGGAGGAGGTGGCGGACATGCGCGCCATCGCCGGCCACGACATCGAGCCGTGGGACTACCTCTACTTCGCCGAGAAGGTGCGTAAGGCGAAGTACGACCTCGATCAGAACGAGATCAAGCCGTACTTCGAGCTGAACGCCGTCAAGCAGGGCGCCTTCTACATGGCCGGCCGGCTGTACGGCTTCGACTTCGTCAAGCTGCCGAGGGGCGCGGTTCCGGTCTTCCATCCGGACGTCGAGGTGTTCGAGGTCAAGAACCGGTCCGACGGCAGCCACGTCGGCTTGTTCTATTCCGACGACTTCAACCGCACCGGCAAGCGCTCGGGCGCTTGGGCCACCAGCTATCGCGGCTACTCGACGTACGACGGCGTGAAGAACGTCCTCTCGTCGAACAACAACAACTTCAACAAGGCCGAAGGCGGCGCCCCGCTGCTGATCTCGCTGGACGACGCCGAGACCCTGTTCCACGAGTTCGGCCACGCCCTGCACAGCCTGTCGTCGAAGGTGACCTATCCGTCGCTGGCCGGCACGCCGCGCGACTACGTGGAGTATCCGTCGCAGGTGCACGAGCACTGGGTGCTCAGCCGCCCGATCCTCGACGGCTACATGAAGCACGTCGAAACCGGCCAGCCGATGCCGCAGTCGCTGGTCGACAAGATCGAGGCCGCGGCCACATTCAACCAGGGCTATGCGACGGTCAGCTATCTGTCGTCGGCGCTGGTCGACATGGACCTGCACACCCAGGCCGTGCCGCCGACGGATCCGGACGCCTTCGAACGGGAAAGCCTGGCGCGCTACGGCATGCCCAAGGAGATCGTGATGCGGCACCGCCTGCCGCAGTTCAATCACCTGTTCACGTCCGACGCCTACTCGGCCGGCTACTACAGCTATCTGTGGTCCGAGGTCATGGACGCCGACACCTGGGCGTACTTCGAGGAATCGGGCGACGTGTTCAATCCGGACATCGGCCGCCGCTACAAGGAGATCATCCTGGCGGAGGGCAACACCACGGACCGCGCCGAGGCCTATCGCCGCTTCCGGGGCCGCGATCCGGACGTGGCCGCCCTGCTCAGGGTCCGCGGCTTCCCGACTTCCTGAGTGGCCCAGCCGTTCGCGACGCGGTCGCTCGCCGCTTGAGGGCGCCCGGCTGAACGCGCTCAACCAGCAAGGCTCCGCGAGCCGCGCGGTAGCGCAAACCAAAAAAGGCCCCGGCGGTTTCCCGTCGGGGCCTTTCTTGATTTCCTCAGGGGATCACCGCTCCGATGCGGGAACCTGAGCGGACAGCAGGTCGGTGGCGCGCACATAGTCCGCACGGGCGCGCAGCGGCAGGGCGGCCATCACCTCTTCCCGCACGCCGGCCTCGCAGTACGCGCGGTCCGACAGCCGACTGCCCGGACGACGGGCGTCGTGGCACAGGGCGTCGGCGGCGGCGTCGATGCGCGCGTCCAGCAGAGCCGCGCCGGAGGCCGTGCCGAGGTCCAGGTCGGCCAGGGAGATGCGCAGCGGGTCGGCGGCCATGGCGGGAGCGGTCAGGGTCAGGGCCGCCGCGGCGGCCAGGATCAGCGTCTTCATCGGGGTCTCCTGAGAGGATGCGTCGCTCTTGCCGGCGACCCCGCTTCAATGGCGACGCTTCATTGCGGCATGTTGCGAATCCCAGGGCGGAATGGTGACGCCGGGTGAATTCGGCGAAAGCTGAACGTCGATCAGCCACGTCGTCGCCCTCGCCTTGTCTTGGCGCGGCTTTTCCGCCATAAGCCGCCGCTTCCGGCGCAATTTCCCTCGCGCCTCCCCCATCACGACCCCCGATCATCACCGGGACGAGGATGGGGAGGACCCCAGTCGACGTCATACGTCCACTGGGGCTGAGGTCGTTTTGCGCCCTGAAAGGGTTTGGATGTTCGAGGCTCTGAACGAGCGGCTGACAGGCGTCTTCGACCGGATCACCGGCCGCGGCGCCCTGTCCGATAAGGACGTGGCCGAGGCGATGCGCGAGGTGCGCGTCGCCCTGCTCGAGGCCGACGTCGCCCTGCCCGTCGTCAAGGACTTCATCGCCTTCGCCACCCAGCGCGCCACTGGCGAGGAAGTCATCCGCTCGGTCAAGCCGGCCGATCAGGTGGTCAAGATCGTCTACGACGGCCTGATCGAGATGCTGGGCGGCGAGGCGCCGGTTCCCCTCAACACGAACGCGACGCCCCCCGCCGTCGTGCTGATGGCCGGCCTGCAGGGCTCGGGCAAGACGACGACCTCGGCCAAGCTGGCGCTGCGGCTGACGAAGTTCGATCGCAAGAAGGTCATGATGGCCTCGCTGGACACCCGGCGCCCGGCGGCGATGGAGCAGCTGGCCACGCTCGGCAAGCAGATCGAAGTCGCCACCCTGCCGATCGTGGCGGGCGAGAGCGCGGTCCAGATCACCAAACGCGCCCTGCAGTCGGCGAAGCTGCAGGGCTTCGACGTCCTGATCCTCGACACCGCCGGTCGCATCACGCTGGACGAAGGCCTGATGGCCGAGGTGGCCGAGGTCGCCGCCGTGTCGAAGCCGGTCGAGACCCTGCTGGTGGCCGACAGCCTGACCGGTCAGGACGCCGTGCGCACCGCCAAGGCCTTCCACGAGCGCCTGCCGCTGACCGGTCTGGTCCTGACGCGCGCGGACGGCGACGGCCGCGGCGGCGCCATGCTGTCGATGCGCGCCGTCACCGGCCTGCCGATCAAGTACCTGGGCGCCGGGGAGAAGGTCGACGCGCTGGACGTGTTCGACGCCCGCCGCGTCGCCGGCCGCATCCTGGGTCAGGGCGACATCGTCGCCCTGGTCGAAAAGGCCAGTCAGGAGCTGGATCAGGCCAAGGCCGAGAAGATGGCCAGGAAGCTGGCCAAGGGCCAGTTCGATCTGGACGACCTGATGGGCCAGCTTCAGCAGATGAAGCGTATGGGCGGGCTTCAGGGCATCATGGGCATGCTGCCCGGCGTGGCGAAGATGAAGGCCCAGATGGCCGACAGCGGCGTCGACGACCGCATGATCGCGCGTCAGGAAGCCATCATCTCCTCGATGACGAAGCTGGAGCGCAAGAAACCCGACCTGCTGAACGCCAGCCGCAAGCGCCGCATCGCGGCCGGCGCCGGCGTCGAGGTGCAGGAGGTCAACCGCGTGCTGAAGCAGCACCGTCAGATGGCCGACATGGTGAAGTCCCTGTCGCGCGGCGGGCCGAAAAAGATGCAGCAGATGGCCGCCATGCTGGGCGGCCTCGGCGGCGGCCCCGGCGGCATGGGCGGCCCCGACATGGCGCGCCTCAAGGCGATGGGCGGCGGCAAGATGCCCGAACCCTCGGCCGACGAACTGAAAGCCATCCAGGACCGGCTCGCCGGGCTGGGCGGCGGACAACTTCCGGGGGGCCTTCCGGGTCTGCCGGGCTTCCCTCCCAAGAAATAAGACCGACTAGAGAAAGAGACCGAAAATGCTGAAGATCCGTCTGGCCCGCGGCGGCGCCAAGAAGCGCCCCTACTACTACATCGTCGTCGCCGACTCCCACTCGCCGCGCGACGGCAAGTTCATCGAGCGCGTCGGCACCTACAACCCGATGCTGCCGCGCGACGGCGAGCAGAAGCGCGTCAACCTGAAGACCGACCGCATCGCCGAATGGCTGGGCAAGGGCGCCCAGCCGACCGACCGCGTCGCGCGCTTCCTGTCTCAGGACGAGGCCCTGGCCGGTAAGGTCAAGTGGACGCAGGGCCAGAACATGAAGAAGGCCGAGCCGGGCAAGAAGGCTCAGGAGCGCGCCGCCGAGCGCGCCCAGCGTGAAGCCGACCGACTGGAAGCCGAAGCCCAGGCCAAGGCCGACGCCGCCGAAGCCGCCGCCCGCGCCAAGGAAGAGGCCGCCGCCGCCGCCGAGGCCGCCAAGAACGCTCCGGCGCCCGAGCCCGAGCCTGAAGTGACCGAGGAGGCTCCGGCCACCGAAGCCGCCGCGGAAGAAACCCCGGCCGAAGCCGCCGCCGAGGAAGCTCCGGCTGCGGAAGCGACCGAAGAAGCCCCGGCCGCCGAGGCGAACGAGGAAGAGAAGACCGAGGCCTGATCGCCTCATCTCTCCGGAGATTGAAGGGGCGGCGTCGTTTGGCGTCGCCCTTTCTGCTATCCGGCGCGTCGCATGACCGATCAGAACCTCATCCTCGTCGCCCAGGTCGCCGGCGGATTCGGCGTGAAGGGCGAGGTGCGCGTCACCGCCTGGACGGCGGATCCCATGGCGCTGGTCGCCTATGGTCCCCTGCTGCGCGCCGACGGCTCCGTCGGCCTGACCCTGACCTCCGGCCGGCCCGAGAAGACGGCGATCGTGGGCCGGGCCAAGGAGATCGCCACCAAGGAACAGGCCGACGCCCTGCGCGGGCTGAAGCTGTTCGTCCCGCGCGACCGACTGCCCCCGCCCGAGGACGAGGACGAGTTCTATCTGACCGACCTGATCGGCCTGTCCGCCCGCGACGCCGACGACCGCGTGATCGGCACGGTCAAGTCGGTGCCCAATTTCGGCGCCGGCGACATGCTGGAGATCGCGCCGGCGGAGGGCGGCCCGACCTGGTACCTGCCCTTCACCCGCGACGCCGTGCCCGAGGTCCGCGTGGCCGACCGCTGGCTGCGCGCGATCCGCCCGGAAGAGGTGGACGAACGGGAGCCGGAGTGAGCCTTGCGGGTCGCCCGCACGGGGTCTAGACCCGCGCGCATCCTCCCCATCGAACCTTCGGAGACTTCCCTGATGGCACGCGCCAAGATCGCCCTCATCGGCGCCGGCATGATCGGCGGCACCCTGGCCCACGTCTGCGCGCGCGAGGCGCTGGGCGACGTGATCCTGTTCGACATCGCCGAGGGCACCCCGCAGGGCAAGGCGCTGGACATCTTCCAGGGCTCGGCCGTGTTCGGTCAGGACGTGTCGCTGAAGGGCGCCAACGACTATGCCGACATCGCCAGCGCCGACGTCTGCATCGTCACCGCCGGCGTGCCGCGCAAGCCGGGCATGAGCCGCGACGATCTGATCGGCATCAATCTGAAGGTCATGAAGGCGGTCGGCGAGGGCATCAGGGCGCACGCCCCGAACGCCTTCGTCATCTGCATCACCAACCCGCTGGACGCGATGGTGTGGGCCCTGCAGAAATTCTCGGGCCTGCCCAAGGAGAAGGTCGTCGGCATGGCCGGCGTGCTGGACAGCGCCCGCTTCGCCGCCTTCCTGGCGGAGAAGACCGGCGTGTCGATCCAGGACGTGCACGCCTGGACCCTGGGCGGTCACGGCGACGACATGGTGCCGATGGTGCGCCACTCGACCGTCGGCGGTCTGCCCCTGCCCGACGCGGTCAAGGCCGGGTTCCTGTCGCAGGCCGATCTGGACGCGATCGTCGAGCGCACCCGCAAGGGCGGCGGCGAGATCGTGGCCTTGCTGAAGACCGGCTCGGCCTTCTACGCCCCGGCGGAATCGGCGGTCGCCATGGCCCGCTCCTACCTGCTGGACCAGAAGCGCGTTCTGCCCTGCGCCGTCTGGGCGTCGGGCGAATACGGCCTGAACGACCTCTACGTCGGCCTGCCGGCCCTGATCGGCGCCGGCGGCGTCGAGAAGATCGTGGAGTTTACCACCGACGACGCCGAGAAGGAGATGCTGGCGAAGTCCGTCGCCTCGGTTCAGGGCCTGATCGAGGCCTGCAAGCAGGCCGACCCCTCGCTGGCCTGACGGAACCCCGAGTCGCGGAAAGACGCTGGAGAGGCATGCCCTCCAGCGTCATCCGCAGCTTTCGCTATGACCCGGACGCCCGCCGCCTGAGGATCCTCTTCACCTCCGGCGACGTCTATGACTATGAGCGAGTCCCGCCGGAGCTGGTCGAGGACTTCCGCGCGTCGAAGTCCAAGGGCCGCTTCTTCGGCCCGCACATCCGGGACTCGTTTCCGTATCGGCGGGTGGGGCGGGGCGAAGGCCGGGCCTGAGCCTCAGCCCTCCTCGTCCGCAGCCATGCCCATCATGTGGAAGCCGGCGTCGACGTGGATGACCTCGCCGGTGGTGGAGAAGCCCAGGTCGGAGCACAGCCACAGGGCGCAGCCGGCGACGCCCTCCATGCTGGTGTCCTCCTTCATGGCGCTCATCTCGCGGCCCTTGCTGAGCATGCCGCGGCCGCCGGAGATGCCAGCCAGCGACAGGGTCCGCATGGCCCCTGCCGAGATGGCGTTCACGCGGATGCCCTTGGGCCCCAGGTCGCGCGCGACGTAGCGGGTCGCGGCCTCCAGCCCGGCCTTGGCCACGCCCATGGTGTTGTAGTTCGGAATGGCGCGCTCCGACCCCAGATAGGTCATGGTCACGATCGACCCGCCGTTCGGCATCAGCTTCGCCGCCCGCTTCGACACGTCCACGAAGCTGAACACCGAGATGTTCATGGCCAGCAGGAAGCTGTCGCGCGTGGTGTTGTCGACGAACGATCCCTGAAGCTCGTTCTTGTTGGCGAAGGCGACGGAGTGGACCACGAAGTCCAGCGTGCCGAAGGTCGTTTCCAGCTCGGCGAACAGGGCGTCCATCGAGGCGTCGTCGGTGACGTCGGCGGGGACCAGCAGCTTGGCGCCGACGCTTTCGGCCAAGGGGCGCACGCGGCGCTCCAGACCCTCGCCCAGATAGGTGAAGGCCAGCTCCGCCCCTTGCGCGGCCAGCTGCTGGGCGATGCCCCAGGCGATGGAGTTGGCGTTCGCCACCCCCATGATCAGGCCCTTCTTGCCCTTCATCAGCTCGCCGGTCGGCATGTTCCAGCTGGATTCGGCCATGAGAGTCTCCTTTGTCGGCCTGCCGCTCGCGACGCGGTCGCTCGCTGCGTGAGGCCGCATATGTGCGGTGTGTGCGGGGTAGCAGCCCGCGCCGCGCCGCGAAAGTCAGCCCGCCCTAGACGTCCGCCACTTCGTGAGCCGCTCCAGCAGCGGCGTCGCGGTGACCCCGTGAACGATGATCGACGCCAGAATGATGAAGCCGATCACCGCCCACAACCGCTCGCTGTCGCCGAAGCGGCCGTGGTTCAGCGCGTAGGCGACGTAGTAGATCGTGCCCACGCCGCGGATCCCGAGGAAGGCCAGCAGCACCTTCTCGCGAAACGGCTGCGGCGCGCCGATCAGCGACAGCAAGCCGGCCACAGGCCGCACGACGAACAGGATCACCAGGCCGACCGCCGCGTCGATCCAGGTCAGACCGGCCAGCAGCCCGTTGGCGATCGCCCCGCCGAACAGCACAAGGAGCAGCATCATCAGCAGCCGCTCGATCTGGTCCGACAGGTCGTGCATCTCCTCGTGGAAGTCATGGTCCCGTTCCCAGTTGCGCATGGTCACGGCGGCGGCGAACACGGCCAGGAAGCCATAGCCGTGCGCCAGTTCCGTCGCGGCGTAGGCGATGAAGGTCGCGGCCAGCGCGATCAGCCCGTCGCCGAGATGCGACAGCTTCCGCTTCGAATCCCGGAACAGCATCCAGCCGAACGCGGCCCCGACCAGCCAACCCGCGCCGACGCCCGCCAGGATCTTCCACCCCAGCTTGACCAGACCCCAGTCCAGCAGCGCCTGTTGCGACGCCAGACCGCCCAGCGACGCCAGGATGGCCAGATGCACGAAGGGAAAGGCCAGGGCGTCGTTCAGACCCGCCTCGGACGTCAGCCCGAACCGCACCTCGTCCTCCTCGCCCGAGCCGGGCGGGCCTACCTGCACGTCGGACGCCAGCACCGGATCGGTGGGGGCCAGGGCCGCGCCGAACAGCAGCGCCATCGGCAAGGCGAAACCCAGCCCCCATATGCCGAGGGCCGTTCCCGCCGCGATCGTCACGGGCATGGCCACCGCCAGCAGCCGCCACGTCACGCCCCAGCGCTTCCACCCGATCTTGCGATCCAGCTTCAGTCCGCAGCCCATCAGGCTGATGATCACCACCGCCTCGGTCAGCTTTTCGGTGACCGTGTCCCATGTCCGGGGATCGGGATCGAAGGCCAGAAGCCCGGACGAGAAGATCGCCACACCCAGCGCCACGCAGACGATGGCCAGCGTCAGCGGCAGCCGCTTCAGCCCCACCGGTGCCCAGCTGACGAGCAGGATCACCAGTCCGAGCCCCAGCAGGAACAGGATGTAGGGATCGGCGGTCAGCGCGCGCTCCATCAAGGTCGGCTTGAAGGCGTAGGATCACATCGGGTTCCCCACAAGGTCCCTCAGACGGTCCGGGATTGTGACGATCGCTCCGTAAGCTGATCTACTTTGCTGTTTTCATTGAAAAACTTTCACGCTGCGCCAACTGCTTGTTAAGCGGCCGGGCCTAACCCTCCGCAAGGGCCGCGTCTCGGGCCCGGGAGGCTTCATGGCGCGCATCGGCGACTACATCGAAGCGGCGGAGCCGGTCGGGCCGGATACGCGCGGGGCCGAGGTGTACGAGCGGTTTCTGGCCGAGCCCAACACCCTGGTCATCGCCGTGGTCGATCCGGAGCGGCGACCGCTGGGGCTGATCGAGCGCAACGCCTTCACCCTGACCATGGCCGGCGCCTTCGGCCGGGAGCTCTACGCACGGCGCCCGGTGTCGGCGCTGATGAACGACCGGCCCTCGATCGCGCGCGCCGAGGACGGCGCCGAGGCCTTCTTCTCGACCGTCGATTCCGGCGAAGCGGCGTCGCTGCTGGGCGGGTTCATCGCCGTGGACGGTCACGGCCGTTACGTCGGGGTCGGCGCCATCCTTCAGGTGCTTCGCGCCGGCAGCGCCCTGTATCGCCGCCGCGCGGAGGAAATGGGCGAACTGGCGCGCGGCCTGGCGGCCGCCGAGGCCCGCGCACGGGCCTCCAGCCGCGCCAAGTCGGAATTCCTGGCGGTCATGAGTCACGAAATCCGGACGCCGTTGAACGGCGTGCTGGGCGTCGCCGCGCTGATGCAGCGCCTGCTGACGCAGGAGGAGCTGCGGCCGCACGTCGAGACCATCGTCTCGTCCGGCCAGGGCCTGCTGCGCCTGCTGACCGACGCCCTGGACATGTCGCGCGCCGAGGCCGGACTGCTCGCGCTCGAACCCGCGCCGCTCAGCCTGTCCGAGCTGGCCGGCGACCTGGACCGGCTGTGGCGCCCCCGTGCCGAGGAGAAGGGGCTTTCGCTGGACGTCGACGCCCAGGTCGACGTGCGCGACGGAATGCAGGCTGACGGCGTCAGGCTGAAGCAGCTGTTCAACAACCTGATCGGCAACGCGATCAAATTCACCGAAGCGGGCAGCGTGCGGGTGACCCTTGTGGCCGAGCCGGTCGGCGACGACGTACGCCTGACCGCCACGGTCGACGACAGCGGGCCCGGCGTTCCGGAAACCGCCGCGGCGACCATCTTCGAGCCGTTCAACACAGGCAATGCGGGTCGATCCAGCGCCGGCGCCGGCCTTGGGCTGGCCATCTGCCGCCAGATCGTGGATCGGATGGGCGGATCGATCGCGCTGGCGACCAGTCCCTCGGGCGGGGCCCGCTTCGTCTTCTCGGTCTCTGCCCCTGCGGTGGAGGTGGAGGCGGCCAGCGAATCCACCATGGCCGCGCCGACCCCGCACGAGACGATTCACGTGCTGGTCGCCGACGACAACGCCACCAACCGCTTCCTCGCCGTCAGGCTGCTGGAGATGTTCGGCTGCACCGCCGACGTGGTCGAAGACGGCGCAGCCGCGCTGCAGGCCGTTCAGGTCCGGCCGTACGACCTCGTCCTCATGGACATCAAGATGCCGGTCATGGACGGGGTGGAGGCCACGCGCGCCGTCCGCGCCCTGTCGGGGCCCGCGGGCCTTCTGCCCATCCTCGCCCTGACCGCCAATGCCGACGACCGTGACGCCGAGACCTATCTGGCCGCCGGCATGGACGGCGTCGTGCAGAAACCGATCCAGCCGGACGTCCTGCTGGACGCCATCCGCCGTGTGCTGACGCCGCCCGAACAGGCCGGCCGCGCCGCGGCGTGAGGAGTCAGATCTTCGACAGGATCAGCGTGCCGTTCGTGCCGCCGAAGCCGAAGCTGTTCGACATCACGTGCGTCAGCGGCCCGTCCTTGCGGGCGCGCAGGATCGGCATGCCCTCGAACTCGGGGTCCAGGTTCTCGATGTGCGCGCTCTCGGCGGCGAAGCCGTGCTTCATCATCAGCAGACAGTAGATCGACTCCTGCACGCCCGCCGCGCCGAGGCTGTGGCCCGTCAGCGATTTGGTCGAGGAGATCATGGGCAGGTCGTCGCCGAAGACCTCGCGCACCGCGCCCATCTCCTTGCTGTCGCCGACGGGCGTCGAGGTGCCGTGCGGGTTCAGGTAGTCGATCTTCGGATTGCCGGCCATCTCCAGCGCGATGCGCATGCAGCGCGCCGCGCCCTCGCCCGAGGGGGCGACCATGTCGTAGCCGTCGGAGTTGGCGCCGTAGCCGGCGACCTCGGCATAGATGGTCGCGCCGCGCGCCTTCGCCCGCTCGTATTCCTCCAGCACGACGATGCCCGCCCCGCCGGCGATGACGAAGCCGTCGCGGTCCTTGTCGTAGGCGCGGCTGGCCTTCTCGGGCGTGTCGTTGAAGTTCGAAGACATGGCGCCCATCGCGTCGAACATGTTCGACATGGACCAATCGATGTCCTCGCAGCCGCCGGCGAAGACGACGTCCTGCTTGCCCCAGGCGATCTGTTCGGCCGCCGCGCCGATGCAGTGGGCGCTGGTCGCACAGGCCGAGCTGATCGAATAGTTGATGCCCTTCAGCTCGAACCACGTCGCCAGGACGGCCGAGGGGCCCGACGCCATGGCCTTGGGCACGGCGAACGGGCCGATGCGTTTCGGCGAGCCCTTCTCCCTGGTCGTCTCGGCCGCCTGCAGGATGACCTGCGTCGAGGGACCGCCCTCGCCGACGATCAGGCCGATGCGCTCGTCCTTGATCTCGTCGGGCGTCATGCCCGCGTCCTTCAGCGCCTCCTCGAAGGCGATGTGGCCCCATGCCGTGCCGTTTGCCAGGAAGCGGGCGGCGCGGCGATCGACCAGCGGCGCCCAGTCCTCTGCCGTGTGCCCCAGGGCAGGCGGCGCCCAGACCTGCGACCGAAAGCCGTGCTCGGCGTGGTCGGGCGCGAACTTCACGCCGGACTTCGCCTCCCGCAGCGAAGCCGCGACCTCGTCCTGGCCGGTGCCGATGGAGGAGACGATGCCCAGTCCGGTGACGACGACGCGCCGCATGTTTCAGTCCCTTCGGTCTTCGATCGAGCCGTCGCTCTGCGGCGACTGGCCCCTTAACGCGCTCAGTCCTGCCCGGTCGCGCCGAACAGGCCCACCCGCATGTCGGTGGCGGTATAGATGGGGACGCCGTCGGCTTCGAGAACCCCGTCGGCGATGCCCATGACCAGCTTGCGGTTGATCACGCGCTTGAGCTCGATCTTGTAGGTGACCTTCTTCACGTCGGGCAGCACCTGCCCCGTGAATTTCACCTCGCCCACGCCGAGTGCCCGGCCCTTCCCGGGACCGCCGATCCAGCCGAGGTAGAATCCGACCAGCTGCCACATGGCGTCCAGGCCCAGGCAGCCCGGCATCACCGGATCGCCGATGAAGTGGCACTGGAAGAACCAGAGGTCCGGACGGACGTCCAATTCAGCCTCGATGCGGCCCTTGCCGTGCGCGCCGCCCACGTCGTCGATGTGGACGATGCGGTCGAACATCAGCATCGGCGGCGCCGGCAGCTGGGCGTTGCCGGGCCCGAAAAGCTCGCCGCGGCCCGAGGCCAGAAGCTCGTCGTAGGTGTAGCTGGACCGGCGGTTCGCCGGGTCCGACATCGGGGTCGCGGTGCTCATGCGGCGGGTTTGCGCCGCCGGGCGGGCGCGGTCAACCGGCGGCGGGGCCCGCCGGGCGGCGCCAATCGCACTGGGCGCGGGGCGCGGTGCCGAACACCGCACTCTCCTGAACCCAGCCCTTCAGCCGGCCGTCGCGGACCTTGCACCAGCCGTCCTGGCAGTCGTCGGCCGAGATCAGGCTGCGTGGACCCAGCCGTGCCTTGACGGAGGATCCCGCGTCGCGCCCCGCGTGGATCGGGACGGACTCTGCGCCCATGTTGAACACGCGCCGCCGCCCGCTGGTGACGGTGCGATGGATCCACACCACGGATCCCTCCGGATCACAGACCTTCCGCCACTCGCGCGTCTCGGCGATGACCTGCACGGGCAGGCCACGCGCCGTGTATTTCCATAGGATCGGATGGTCCGTTCCCGGGCCGCGGCGGCCATAGACCTCCTTGGAACTCAGGGCGATCCAGCGGGGCACTTCGAAGCCCGTCGGGGTCGGCCGTCCGTCAGGCATGGTCGTCGCCGCCCCCGCCAGCAGCGCGCAGCCGAGCAGCAGCGTCGGACGTTTGATCGCGCCGAGGGCTTTGCTAAGCGTCACGAGCGTCACGTAGCGCTCTCCGGGAAGGGAATCAGCCGCCAGATGTCCGCCCGCAGCCTTAAGGTCACCTTAACCCGCCGGCTGCCGGACGCGGTCGAGACGCGAATGCGCGAACTTTTCGACGCCCGGCTGAACCTGACCGACCGGCCCATGTCGCGGCAGGAGCTGGCGCAGGCCATGGCCTCGTCCGACGTGCTGGTGCCGACCATCACCGACCGCGTGGACGCGGAGCTGATCGACGGCGCGCCCGACACGCTGAAGATGATCGCCAACTTCGGCGCGGGCACGGAACACGTCGACGTGGCGGCGGCCCAGGCGCGCGGCATCCTGGTGACCAACACACCCGGCGTGCTGACCGAGGACACCGCCGATCTGGCCATGACGTTGATCCTCGCCGTCTCCCGCCGCGTGGTCGAAGGCGCTGAAGCGCTGAGGGAAGGCCGGTTCGAGGGCTGGACCCCGACCTGGATGATGGGCCGCAAGTTATGGGGCAAGCGGCTGGGGATCGTCGGCATGGGCCGCATCGGTCAGGCGCTGGCCCGCCGGGCCCGGGCCTTCGGCCTGCAGGTGCACTATCACAACCGTCGCCAGCTCAGCGCGATGATCGAAGAGGAGCTGGGCGTCACCTGGTGGGACGATCTGGACGCCATGCTGCCGCGCATGGACGTGATTTCGCTGAACACGCCCGCCACGGCGGAAACCCGGCACATCGTATCCGCCGAGCGCCTGTCGCGGCTGCAGCCCCACGCCATTCTGGTGAACACCGCCCGGGGAGAGCTGATCGACGAGGCGGCGCTGGCGCGGGCCCTGATCGAAAACCGCCTCGGCGGCGCCGGGCTGGACGTGTTCGAGCACGAACCTGCCGTCCACCCCGACCTGTTGCGCCACCCCCGCGCCGTGCTCCTGCCCCACCTGGGCTCCGCAACCGTCGAGTCGCGCCAGGACATGGGCGACCGCGTGATCCTGAACGTCATGACGTTCGCCAACGGCCACCGCCCCCCGGATCGTGTGCTGACCTAGGCTCCGCAGACCTGGCAGTGCGGGTCCGCCGCGATCCGCACCGTCCGCGCCGTGCCCGTCAGCCCGTCGAACACCAGCAGCCGCCCGGTCAGCGGCTCGCCCGCGCCGGCGATCAGCTTGACGGCTTCCAGCGCGCTCAGGCTGCCGACCACCCCGGCCAACGCCCCGATCACCCCGACGCGGGCGCAGGTCTCAGCCTCGGGCGGCGCTGCGGGCACAAGGCAGGCCCAGCAGGGCCTACCGGTGAAAACTCCGACCTGACCGCCCCACCGGCCGATGGCCCCGGACACGAGCGGCACGTCAAGCGACAGACAGACGGCGTTGACGGCCCGACGAACCTCGAAGTCGTCGGTCCCGTCGATCACCACGTCGCAGCCATGCAGCAGGCCCTCGGCCGTTTCCGGCGTCAGCGCCTCGCGCCGCGGCTCGATCGTCACGTGAGGATTGAGCGCCACCAGCCGCTCCGCGGCCGCCGCGACCTTGCTCCGGCCCACGTCGGCGGTGGCGAACTGCACCTGACGTTGCAGGTTGGAAAGCGACACGGCGTCGGGATCGATAAGCCTCAGCGCGCCCACGCCAGCCGCGGCCAGATCCATCGCAGCCGGACCGCCGACACCGCCGACGCCGACGACCGCGATCCTCGCGGCTTTCAGCCGGCGCTGTCCCACGCCGCCGACCTCGGCCAGCATCAGGTGCCGCGCGTAGCGCTCGATCTCGTCGTCGTTGAGGCTCACCGCTCCGACATAGGGCGCGGGACCGGCGCCGTCACGCAGCCAGACGTCGTTCCACGAAGGCCTCCGCGACCTCGGCGGTCATCAGGGACAGGCACGGCAGGCTCACGGCCCTCAGGAAAGCCTCAGGGTCGTCGCACAGGGCGATCGCCTCGCCGGTCACGCGGCGCGTCGTCGTCGTGTCGACGAGGATCTCCACATCGGTGTGCCGGGGATCGGCCTGCACGCGGGCCAGCGTCCGGCCGACTTCGTTAGCCGGCCCCTCCAGCGCCTGCAGAATGCGATCGCCGTGCACCACCAGACCGCTGGTGATCTGGTCTCGGCGGTTGTTGCGCTCACCCGCGCCCAGGATATGCGCCAGCGACACGGTGCTGAGCCCGGCTCCGCCGATCGATCGGCTCGTGTAGACGACGCGTCGCAGCATTCCATTTCCCTGAAGGGGATATTCTTGGGTGGAATGTGTCCGTGTAACGGGTTACAGTGGTCGAAATATGACTTATACGTGACGCTGAAATCGCACAGCTTTCGCTTGATGCGCCGCATTTCTGTCGCCATCTGCGGCGGATGACGAGTTCCACAATCTTCCCCGACTGGCACGGCACCACCATTCTGGCGGTGCGCAGGGACGGGCGCACCGTGATCGCCGGGGACGGTCAGGTCTCCATGGGCCCCACCATCGTCAAGGGATCGGCGCGCAAGGTGCGGGTGCTGGCCGGTGGCAAGGTGCTGGCCGGATTCGCCGGGGCCACGGCCGACGCCCTCACCCTGATCGAGCGACTGGAGGCCAAGCTGGAGCAATTTCCCGACCAGCTTGCTCGCGCCTGCGTCGACCTGGCCAAGGATTGGCGGACCGACCGGTACCTGCGGCGGCTGGAGGCGATGCTCCTGGTCGCCGACCGGACCTCCATCTACACCGTGACGGGCGTGGGCGACGTCCTGGAGCCCGAGCACGGCGTCGCCGCGGTCGGATCCGGCGGGAATTATGCCCTCGCCGCCGCACGGGCCCTCCTGGACAACTCCGACCTCGACGCCGAAACCATCGCCCGCAAGTCCATGGCGATCGCGGCGGAGGTCTGCGTCTACACCAACGGCAACCTGACGGTGGAGACGCTGGAGGGCTGAGTCCTACGACGAATTCACCTGACAGTGGGCTCATTTCGCGCCTTCATGGAGGCATGCGCGTCCTCGTCCTGACCCTCGCACTGTCTCTGCCGTCCATGGCGGCCGCTCAGATGCCCGACGCCGCCCCCGTCATCGCGGCCGAACGCGCCTTCGCGGCCGACGGCCGTGCCTTGGGCATCGCGGGCAGCTTCAACAAATGGGCCGAGCCCGACGGGATCGTAATCGCCGCTGGTCGGGCCCAGCGCGTGTCGGCCGTCTATCCGCCGGAGGCGGTGCGCGACCCGCAGGAGCCGCTGCTGGAATGGTGGCCCAACTTCGCGGGGATCGCCGCGTCCGGCGACCTCGGCTTCACCACGGGCGGCGTGGCGGTGAACGGCCAGCGCGCCGGCCACTACTTCACGGTCTGGCGTCGACAGGCCGACGGCTCGTGGCGCTGGGTCTACGACGGCGGCCCCGCCTCTCCGTCCTCGGACGTGGCCGGGCCGGACGCCGATCCCGTCGTTCTGCCGGCATCGCCGGTCGCCCCGATGCCGGCCGACATGGCGGTCCGGTCGGTGCGGGTGAACGAGGAGATGCTGCACATGGGCGCTTCCATGGCCCAGAAGGAGGTCCACCTGACCTGGCTGGCGCCGGACGCGCGCCTCTACGTCGCAAGGCTGCCGCCGGCCACGGATCCGCAGGCGCAGGCCGCGGCTCTGGACGCCTGGCCTCACGGCTTCCAGTTCGGTCCGGCCGAGAACGGCGGCGTCTCCGCCCATGGCGATCTGGTCTGGGGATACGGCCCGGCGCGTTGGGAAGCTGATGGGCTGGCCCGCACCGGTCACTGGGTCCGTCTGTGGCAGCGCCGGCCGTCGGAGCCGGGCGACCGGGTGGGCGAGTGGCGGATCGTGGTCGCCTACCTGATCCCGGCGCCGCCCCCTCCCGCGACGCAGTGAGCGCCCCCATCTGGGGCCCATGACCGACCTTTCCCCCCGCGAGATCGTCTCCGAACTGGATCGCCACATCGTCGGACAGGCCGACGCCAAGCGCGCCGTGGCCGTGGCGCTGCGAAACCGCTGGCGGCGCAAGCGCGTGGATCCCGCCCTGCGCGACGAGGTGACCCCCAAGAACATCCTGATGATCGGCCCCACCGGCGTGGGCAAGACCGAGATCGCGCGCCGTCTGGCGAAGCTTTCGGGCGCGCCATTCCTGAAGGTCGAGGCCACCAAATTCACCGAGGTCGGCTACGTCGGCCGCGACGTGGACCAGATCATCCGCGACCTCGTCGAGGCCGCGCTGGTGATGGTCCGCGATCGCCGCCGTGCCGACGTGCGGGCCAGGGCCGAGGCCGCGGCGGAAGAGCGCATTCTCGACGCCCTCGTCGGCCCCGGCGCCCAGCCGGCCACCCGCGACAGCTTCCGCGCGAAATTGCGCGCCGGCCAGATGGACGACAAGGAGATCGAGATCGCTCTGGCCGACACCGCCTCCCCGCTGCAGGGCATGGACCTGCCGGGCGGCAACGTGGGCATGCTCAACCTGTCGGAGATGCTGGGCAAGCTGGGCGGCGGGCGCACCAGGACCGTGCGCACCACGGTGCGCGACGCCGTCGCCCCCCTGACGTCCGAAGAAGCGGACAAGCTGCTGGATCAGGACAGCCTGACCCGTGAGGCCGTCGCCCTGGCCGAGCAGGAGGGCATCGTCTTCCTGGACGAGATCGACAAGGTCGCCGCCCGGTCCGAGGCCCGGGGCGCCGACGTGTCGCGCGAAGGGGTGCAGCGCGACCTGCTGCCGCTGATCGAAGGCACGACGGTGTCCACCAAATACGGGCCCGTGAAGTCCGACCACGTGCTGTTCATCGCCTCGGGCGCCTTCCACGTCGCCAAGCCGTCGGACCTGCTGCCGGAGCTTCAGGGCCGGCTGCCGATCCGGGTCGAGCTCAAGGCGCTGACGCGCGAGGACTTCGCCCGCATTCTGACGGAACCGGAGGCCAACCTGATCCGCCAGAACGAGGCCCTCATGGCGACCGAGGGCGTCGAACTGAGCTTCACACCGGAAGCGGTGCAGGCCTTGGCCGACGCGGCCGTGGCCGCCAACACGGCGGTCGAGAACATCGGCGCGCGCCGCCTCCAGACCGTGGTGGAGCGCGTGCTCGAGGACCTCAGCTTCACCGCCCCCGACCGATCCGGTCCATTCGTCGTCGACGCCGACCTCGTCCGCTCGCGGGTCGCCGATCTGGCGAAGGACGCCGATCTGGGCCGCTACATCCTCTAGGCGGTCGGCGGCGGCGTGGTCCGCCACCAGCCGGTGACGGCCAGGCGCGGGTCCGGCGCGAAGTCGGCCACCTGCGTCACCAGATGCGGCTGGGGCACGCGGAACACGTTCAGCGTTCCGAATGCGGGAACGAAGGTTTCGGACACCCGGACCCAGTCGTCGAGGAAAGCCAGCAGACCGCCCCACTCCACGCGCCAGCGCGGCGTCAGGTTCAGGACGTAGGCGTACAGCCGCCCGGCGTCCTCGTGGCGGTCGTCGTGCCCGTTCAGGAAGTGACCGGGGAGATAGCGGGTCGCTTGGGCGTCGACGTAGGCGATGCGGTCGTCGCCGGTCAACGACCGGGCCCAATCCAGCCACTCCGGCGCGTTGAACAGGGCGTGCAGGCCGTCCAGCGGCGGCGGCAGCGGCAGCCCCATCGCCCGAGCCTGACCGAGTCGCAGCCGGTCGTAGATGAACTGGAAGCCTTCGCCGGCCTCTTCATGAACCATGGCGATCAGGCGCGCCTTCTCGACCGGATCCTGGGCGTCGAACACCGTGGCCGGAACGTCCGTGCCGAAGGGCGTGCGGATCGCCCGGTTCCAGACCATCTCCGGGGAGGCCAGGGCGTGATGCAGACCCTGCGTCAGCTCCGTCCCCAGCGGCATGTCCACCCGCACGCGACCCGTCTGCGCCAGCCGCGTGATCGCCTCCGCCGGAGGCGGCGTCATTCCACCGTCACCACGATCTTGCCCAGGGCCGACCGGTCGCCCAGCGCCTGGATGGCGTCGGCGGCGCGCTCCAGCGGGAAGGTCCGGCTGACGCGCGGCTTGATCTTTCCCTCGCTCCAGAAGCGCATCAGGTCGGCGACGTTGGCCGCATGACCCGCCGGATCGCGCATCACAGCCGCGCCCCAGAACACACCCACCACCGACACCGACTTCAGCAGCGTGAGGTTCAGCGGCAGGCTCGGTATCCCCGCCGGGAAGCCGACCACCAGGTACCGGCCGCCCCAGTCCATCGCCCGCAGCGCCGGTTCGGCGTAGTCGCCCCCGACGGCGTCGTAGACCACGTCGGCCCCGTCGCGCCCGCTGGCCAGCTTCAGCTCGCCCGACAGTTCCTTCTGCGCGGCCTTGTCCATCGGTCCCGAGGGATAGATCAGGCCGTTGTCGGCGCCGGCCTCCAGGGCGAACTGGACCTTGTCGTTGGTTGAGGCCGCAGCGATGACGTGCGCGCCCATGGCCTTGCCCAGCTCGACCGCCGCCACGCCCACGCCCCCGGCGGCGCCCAGCACCAGCAGGCTCTCTCCCGCCTTCAGCTCCGCGCGGTCCTTCAGCGCGTAATAGCTGGTGCCGTAGGTCATCAGCAGGGCCGCGCCCTCTTCGAAGGACATGCCCGCCGGCATCTTGACCACCGCATCGGCGCGCACCGCGATGCGCTCGACCAGTCCGCCCCAGCCGGGCACGGCGATCACGCGATCTCCGCGCTGCAGCCCCTTCACGCCTTCCCCTACCGCGTCGATGACTCCGGCCACCTCGGCGCCCGGCGAGAAGGGTCGCGGAGGCTTGAACTGATATTTGTCCTCGATGATCAGGGTGTCGGGAAAGTTGATCCCCACCGCCTTAACCTCGATCACCACCTCGCCCTTCAGCGGCGTGGGATCCAGCGCCTCCTCAACGACCAGGGTCTCGGGTCCGCCGGGGGCTTTGGACAGGACGGCGCGCATGGTGATCCTTTGGCTTGCGTCGGGGAGGACGCCGACGCTAACGGTCGCGCACGCTTCCGCATAGGCCCGCTTCCGATGAGGCACGCATGACCCGCCCGGCCCTGATCCTGCACGGAGGCGCCGGCGCGCGACGCAGCAAGGACTATTCGGCCGAGCGCGCCCACATGGGCGAGGTGGTGGCCCGCATGGCCGAGCGGCTGAACGCCTGCGCCGCCGCCCTGGACGTCGCGGTCGAGGCCACCGTGCTGCTCGAGGACTCCGGCCTGTACGTCGCCGGGCGCGGCGGCTCGCCGAACCTCGCCGGGGCCTTCGAACTGGACGCCAGCCTGATGGACGGGGCCACCGGACGCGTCGGCGCCGTCGCCGCCCTGCAGGGATTTCGCAATCCGGTCGTCGCGGCCCGCGCGGTCATGGATCACACACCGCATGTCCTGCTGGCCGGCGAAGGGGCCGCCCGGTTCGCCGGCGAATGCGGTCTGGACCGGATTGAGGACGTCAACGCCTGGTTCACCCGCGCCGGTCAAGGCGAGGACAATCATCCGCCGGGCACGCTGGCGCACGGCACGGTCGGCTGCTGCGTGCTGGACGCGCAGGGTCGCCTTGCAGCTGCCACCTCGACCGCCGGCGTCTTCGGCAAGGCGCCCGGACGCGTCGGCGACAGCCCGGTCGTGGGCTGCGGCGTCTGGGCCGACGCCCGGGTGGCCGTGTCGTGCACGGGTCAGGGGGAATACTTCATGCGCACCGTCGCGGCGGCCCGCGTGGGCTGGTCGGTCGCGGGCGGCGCATCGGTCGACGACGCCGCGCGCGCGGCGATCGACGCCGTGGGGGCCCTCGGCGGCGACGGCGGCCTGATCGCGCTGGACGCCTCCGGCCGCGTGTCCCACCCCTTCAACAGCCAGGGCATGAAGCGCGCCTGGCTGGCGCCGGACGGCCAGATCCACGTGGCCGTCTTCGACGAGGACATGGCCTAGGCGGACAGACAGATCACCTGCGCCACGCGCAGGTCGCGGCGCAGGGCGTCGGCCACGCGCCCGTAGTTGTCGGGCGTGACGGGCTCGCCCAAGGCGGGTTCGTCGGCGTGCTGGATGCCGCGAACGGCCGGCAGGAAGGTGTCGGGGGCGGTCGTGTACACCCGGCCCCGCCGCGGCGCCTCGGCGATGGTCACGCCCACCACATTGCCGAACCGATCCAGCGCCGGCGCGCCGGACAGGCCCGAAAGCGTTCCGCGAAGGCCGTCGGTGCGCGCGATCTCCGCCCACGCCAGGACCGGCTCGTCGCGGGCCCCGCGGCCGCGCACCTTGAACGTCTCGCGCCCCAGCAGGCGGGTCGTCACCTCGCCCGGCCGGCCCTGCGGAAACCCGGGATGAAACCCCCGTTGACCCACCCTCAGCGGCAGGTCGACCGGGACGTGCAGCGCGGGGGGGCCGCCGTCGGTCAGCAACAGCGCCACGTCCGCCCGGGGAGCCAGGCGGACGTCGGCGGCCACGGCGCGCCCGCCGCCGACCACAATGGCCGGCCTCCGGCAGCCCTCGACCACGTGGCGCGCCGTCACCCAGCGCCCCTCGCCGGCAATGGAGAATGCCGTTCCGGCCGCCGGCTGAAAGGGAATGTCCGGCGCGTTTACCGTCACCGCCGCGTCGAACGGCGTGACGGGCCCCAGCAAGGCGCCTTCCGCCTCTCCGGGGGGCGGCGGCGCGGGCGGCGTGTAGACGTCCTCGCGCACGGAGGCCGCGGCCACGGCCAAGGCGCCTATGACCGAGGCGTAGACCAACCAGTCGGGAAGCTTCATCGGTTCAGGCGGACAGCGCGGCGGCCAGGATCAAGGCCGTCGCCAACTTCGCGCCCACCAGCAGCACGGCGGCCGAGACCTCTCCCTCGCGAATCCGCTGCGGCAGGCCGGTCAGGATCATGTCCACGACCCGGAAGGCGAGCAGCTGAATCACCACCGTGGCCAGTCCCCACAGGCCGATTTCGCGCAGGGAGGTCGACGCCGTCAGCGACACCGCAAGCGGCACGGCCAGGCCCACGAGCACACCGGCGAAAGCCACCGCCGCCGCGGCGTTGCCCTCGCGGATCAGCTCGATTTCCTTCCACGGCGTAAGGGCGACGTAGATGATCGCGCCCAGCACCAGCAGCCCCAAGGTCGCCGCGAGATGTAGCAGCATGGTCGGGAACCCGCTCGCGAAGGCCTGAACCTCGGCGCTTGCGAGCAGATCGGAGAGGAAGGATTCCATCAGGACGCGAGCCGGCGGCGCCCCATGCGCCTGGTCCGGACATGCCTCAATCGCGCCCCAATCCGCAAGCGCAGGGGGGACACACCCGGTGACGGATGATTACAGGGGGCGGACGATCAGGCCGCCTCGGCGCCCGCGTCCCGCTCCGCCTGCCTGAGCGCGCTGGCCCGGACCTTTTCGCTCTCGCTCTTCAGCTGCCCGCAGGCGGCCAAGATGTCGCGGCCGCGCGGCGTGCGGATGGGGCTGGCGTAGCCGGCGCGGTTGAGGATGGCGGCGAACGCCTCGATCGTCTTCCAGTCAGAGCACTGGTAGTCCGTCCCCGGCCACGGATTGAACGGGATCAGGTTCACCTTGGCCGGGATGCCCTGGATCAGCTTGACCAGCGCCCGCGCCTCCTCGGGGCTGTCGTTGACGCCTTTCAGCATCACGTATTCGAACGTCACCCGACGCGCGTTGCCCAGACCCGGATAGGCGCGGATGCCGGCCATCAGTTGGTCCAGCGGATATTTCCTGTTCAGCGGCACAAGCACGTCGCGCAGGGCATCGTTGGTGGCATGCAAGCTGATCGCCAGCATGGTCTGGGTCCGCTCACCCAGCGCCTGAAGCTGCGGCACCACGCCGGACGTGGAAACCGTGATCCGGCGCCGCGACAGGGCGATGCCCTCGTTGTCCGAAATGATGTCGACCGCATCGGCGACGTGGTCGAGATTGTAGAGCGGCTCGCCCATGCCCATGAAGACGATGTTCGACAGGCGACGGTCTTCCTTGGGCGACGGCCATTCGTCCAGGTCGTCGCGCGCCACCTGCACCTGGGCCACGATCTCGGCCGCCGTCAGGTTGCGGACGAGCTTCTGCGTGCCGGTGTGGCAGAAGCTGCAGTTCAGCGTGCAGCCTACCTGCGAGGACACGCACAGGGCGCCGGCGCGCCCCACGTCGGGGATGTAGACGGTTTCGATCTCGATCCCGGGCGCGGTGCGGATCAGCCACTTGCGGGTGCCGTCCTTCGACACCTGCCGCTCCACGATCTCGGGCCGCGCCAAGGTGAAGGCTTCGGTCAGCTTCGCCCGCGTTTCCTTGGCGACGTCGCTCATCTGGGCGAAGTCGGTCACGCCGTAGTGGTGGATCCAGCGCCACACCTGCGACGCCCGCATCTTCGCCTTCTCGGGCGGACAGATGTCCGCGTCGATCAGCGCCTGACGCAGGCCCTCGCGCGTCAGACCGGTCAGGTTGACGGGGGCGGCGGGCGCAGGCGACGCGCGCGTCAGGTCGAGGGTCAGGCTCAAGAGAGATCGATCCGCGTTCGGAAAGGCGTGGGGAATGTCGGGGTTATAGCACGAAAGGCGGCGAACGCGTGGCCTCAGCCGTCGAGGCGCTTCAGCGCGTCTTTGGCAAGTTCGTGGTGCCTCTTGCGGACGTTTGCGCCCAGCGTCGCCAGCAGGGCGGCGATCACCGCCGCGTCGTCCGTGAAGCCGATGCCGGCGAAAATGTCCGGAATGGCGTCGATCGGCATGACGAAATAGGCCAGCGCGGCCAGCATGATCCCCTTGGCCGCCGCCGGCGTCTCCGGATCGCGGGCTGCGTACCAGACCGACAGGGCGCGATCGGCGAAGGGGACGCGGGTGGCCACGCGCCGCATCTTGGGCCAGAAGCCCCGCGTCACGCGACGCTCGTTGACCTTCTGCACCGAGGGCACCAGCGCCCGCCTGGGGTCCAGCACCTCATCCGGATCGATCGGTTTGGCATCGGCGGGCATGGCCGCTAAACCCTCGCGCAACTCAACGGTTCAGCCAACATAGGGACTGCCTCCATGAAACTCGACGGGTCGATCGCGGCGGTGGTGACGGGCGGAGCTTCCGGTCTGGGCGAAGGCACGGCGCGGGCGCTGGCGGACAAGGGCGTGAAGGTGGCCATCTTCGACCTGAACGCAGAGCGCGGCGAGCAGGTCGCGTTCGAGATCGGCGGCGTCTTCTGCGAGGTGAACGTGACCAGCGACGAGAGCGTCGCCGCCGGCTTCGCCAAGGCCCGCGCCGCGCACGGTCAGGAGCGCCTGACCGTCAACTGCGCCGGCATCGCCACCGGCCAGAAGACGGTGTCGCGCAATCGCGAGACGCAGGAGCCGCGGGCCCACGACATGGCGCAGTTCGAGCGGACCGTCTCGATCAACCTGTTCGGCACCTTCCGCGTGCTGTCGCAGTCGGCGGCAGGCATGGTGACGCTGGACCCGCTGGAGGACGGCGAGCGTGGGGCCATCGTCAACACGGCCTCGGTCGCGGCGCAGGACGGCCAGATCGGACAGGCGGCCTATTCGGCCTCCAAGGGCGGCGTCTACGCCATGACGCTGCCGGTCGCGCGGGACCTGATGAACGAGGGCGTGCGGGTCAACACGATCCTGCCGGGCATCATGTGGACGCCGATGATGGCCGGCATGGACCAGAAGGTTCAGGACGCCCTGGCGGCCATGATCCCCTTCCCCAAGCGGCTGGGCACGCCGGCGGACTATGCGGCGCTGGCGATCCATCTGGCCGAAAACGTCTACATCAACGGCGAGTGCGTGCGGCTGGACGGCGCGATCCGGCTGGCGCCGCGCTGATCAGTCGACGACGGTGAAGCGCCGGGCGTCGAAGACGCGCAGGACGGGCTCAAGCTCGCGGCCCCGCTTCAGCACCTGACCGCCCGAGCCGTAGACGGCCCACTGGCCTTGCCGGCGCTGCAGGGAGGGGCGCTTCTCGATGCGATACAGCGGCGCGTCGCCCGACCGATGGAAGATGGCGAACTCCGCCGCGTCCTCGTGGCCGAGCACCGAATAGTCGCGCCACTGCCCGGCGGCGACGCCGCGCCCGTAGACCCGCAGGATGCGCTCAAGTTCGCGGCGGTCGAAGAAGACCGGACCGGCCTTCGGATCGGGCAGGGCCTCGAAGCTCATGCAGGGAGAGTGGGGACGATTCCGCCCCGGCGCCAGCCCTTCTCCCGAGACACGAAATGGCCCCGTTTCGGACTTTCACGCGCCGCGTTGGCCGATGAAGGTCCTCTCATCGGCTCGCCGGGGTTCGGAGTGAACCTGGATCCTGAACAGCCCCCCCAGCCCCCCGGTTCATTCCGCTACGGGCTCCGGCGGGCCGATGCTTCCTCCAAGCGAGACGTCCGCCCCGCCACCCCTCCCCCTCTAGGCGGCGGCGGGCGTCTTCGTTTCGGGCTCCTTCAGATCGTGATCTGGACGTCCTCGCCGCCGCGCCGGACCGTGAGGGCGTGCGTGCCGTCGGCTTCCAGCCGGGACGCGGACGACAGATCGGCGACCGGCGTGCCGTCGACGGCGACGATCACGTCCCCGGCGCGCAGCGCGCCTGCCGCGGCGGCCGATCCGCTCTCGACCGACTCCACCAGCAGGCCGGCGACGTCGCCGGACGCGACGGCCAGGGTGGCGCCGCGCGCGACCACCCGGTCGGCGCCGACGACGATCGCGCCCGGCGCGGACATGCGCACCTGCACCTGACCCGACATCTCGACCCCGTCGCGCAGCCACACGACCGACAGACGGGCGTCGGGGGCGGCGACGCCGACGGTGGCCAGCACGGAACCGGCGTTGGCGACGGGGCGGGAGTGGATGCGCGTGATCACGTCGCCGGCGCGCAGACCCGCTTGCTCGGCCGGCGAGCCCGGCGCCACGTCCAGCACCACGGCGCCGCGGACGATGCCCAGACCCAG
Source organism: Brevundimonas sp. (assembly GCF_035935935.1). Lineage (GTDB taxonomy): Bacteria > Pseudomonadota > Alphaproteobacteria > Caulobacterales > Caulobacteraceae > Brevundimonas. The sequence goes on along the minus strand of NZ_DASYWO010000011.1, from coordinate 3,253 downwards.
TTCCCGCGCCCGTTCGGCCGTCAGCGAGCCGAGCACGGCGCCGATCTCGCCGCGGCGCACCTCGCCGAATGCACGCAGCTGGCCGACCACGACCATCATGATGCGCGTGGGCACGGCGAAGGCGATGCCGTCGTTGCCGCCGCCCCCGCCGGACAGGATCGAGGTGTTGATGCCGATCAGCCGGCCGCGGCTGTCCAGCAGCGGTCCGCCGGAGTTGCCGGAGTTCACCGCCGCGTCGGTCTGGATGTAGTCCTCGACCGCGTCGCCGAGGCCGGACCGGTTCAGGCCGGAGATGACCCCCATGGTGACCGTCTGGTCCAGACCCAGCGGATAGCCCACGGCGAAGGCCACGTCCCCGGTGCGCAGGGTGTCGCTGTCCACGATCTCGACCTGCATCAGGTTCGGCGCGTCGATCCTGAGCACGGCGATGTCCGTGGACTTGTCGGCGCCGATCAGGGTGGCGTCCACCAGACGGCCGTCCAGCATGTCGACGGTGAATTTGGTGCCGTTCTCCACCACGTGCTGGTTGGTGACGACGATGCCCTGACGGGCGTCGATGATGACGCCGGACCCGGTCGCGATGATCTTGGGATCCCGACTGCCGGAAGACGGGCCTTCGGACTGTCCCAGCGTCGTCACCTGCACCACGGCCGGGAGCGACTTCTCGAGCCCCGCGGCGAAGGTGAACACCCCCCGTTGGGCGTCGTACGGCGCGGGCGCCGACTGGGCGTGGGCCGCCGCGGCGGGCAGGGCGGCGCCCAGGGTCAGGGCCATGCCAAGCGAAAGGCGGACGGTGCGACGCATGCGGAATCCTCTGTTCGCCCCCACGCTAGCGCGAGAAAGTCGCCGTGACGACCGTGCCCGGATCGGCGGAGCCGACGTCCAGGGTCGCCCCGTGCCGCCGCATCACCGCCCGCACGAAGGGCAGGCCCATGCCATGGCTTTCGGCGCCGCCGGCGGCCTGCGCGCCGAAGCCGGGGCCCTGATCGGCGACCGTCAGGACCACGCCGTCGCCCTGCGTCCTCGCCGCCAGCGTCACCACGCCGCCGTCGGGCGAGAACTTCACCGCATTGTCGGTCAGGTTCACCAGGGCCCGCTGGATGAGGGAGCGGACGCCGAGGATGGCGCAGGGCCCGGCGTCGACGACGACGGCGACGCCGCGGGCATCGGCGAGCGGCTCGTAGAGCTCCGCGACGGCCCGCAGCAGCTGGGCCACATCGATCCGTTCGAACGCCCAGGCCTGGCCGTCGCGCAGCATCAGGGTTTCGGCCATGGCCTGGCTCAGCCGATCGAGGTCGGCGCGGGCCTCGGCCAGCAGACGGCGACGCTCGGCGGCGGTCGACGCCTCCTCCAGCGACTCCAGCCGCGCCGTCGCCCGGGCCAGCGGGGTGCGGAAGTCGTGGGCCAGCTGGTCGGAGGAGTCACGAAGCCACGACATCAGGTCGTCGAGCCGGTCCAACGTGCGGTTCACGTGGCGGGTCAGCTCGTCGAGCTCCGGCGCGACCCCCTCCTCCGGCGCGCGCCGCGACAGGTCGCCGACGGCGGCGCCTTCAAGAGCCTGACTGACGGCGTCGAGGCCGACGGACAGGCGGCCCCGGGCGATCACGGCGCCGGCGAGGGCGGTGATCAGGATCAGACCGGCGGCCCCGGCGACGCTGACGACCGCCCAGATCCAGGCCTCGCCCATGGGGGCCACGACCCGTCCCACGCGGATGTCGAGAGCGCCGACGGACTTGGCCACGACCACGACGTCCACGGCCCGCCGCGGACACAGCTCTCCGGGCGCCAAATGGACGGCCCAGACGTCGTCCCCGAGCGCCGGCAGACGGGTGGCGGGAGCCTGCTCCAGCGCCGCCAGCCCGGCCGGCTTGCCGACCGGGGCGCGGATCAGGCGCACGCCGGCGCCGCCGCGACCGGTGCGGCAGGTCTCCTCCAGCGTGACGTCGTTCTGGGCGGCGGCGGGGCCGTCCTGAAAGGCGGCGAGCCAGGTCGAGAAATAGGCCGCGTCCGCCGCCGTCACGGAGCCTTCGGCGAGGCCGGCGTCGGCGCCCAGCTTGGACGCCATGGCGGCGTAGTCGGCCAGGGCGGACAGTGCGGCCTGCTTGCGCTGCTCGGCCCGGACCGCCAGACCCGTGACGATCAGGGAGCCGGTCAGGGCCAGCGCCGCCAGCACGCCGACCGCCACCGACAGCTGCGCGAGCGTGCGACGGCCCAGCCAGGCCCGGAAGCGCGTGCCGATCACCTAGGATGCGGGCCCCAGGTCGCGGAACACGAGGCTCTGGCTGCGGGCGGAGACGATCAGGGGGTGCATCTCGTCCGGCACCTCCGGGCACTGCTCCTTGAGCCGCTTGCGCAGGGCCGAGATGCGGGCGTCGATGATGTTGACGAAATTGTCGGGCAGGAAGTTCCACTCCACCCAGCAGCGGTCCCACAGCATGGTCTTGGTGACCGGCTGGCCGCGGGCGCCCATCAGTTCCGAGACGATGGCGAACTCCAGCGGGGACAGGTCGATCACGCGGTCGCGGCACTTGAGGGTGCGGGCGCCCGGCGAGAGGCGGAACGGGCCGTTGACCAGCTCGGACGGCGCCGCGGGCGCGGCCTTCGACGAGCGGCGCAGCTGTGCGGCGATGCGGGCCAGCAGCTCCTCGTCGCCCACCGGCTTGGCCAGGTAGTCGTCGGCGCCGGACAGCAGGCCGTCGACCTTCTGCCGCTCGCCGCCCAGCGCGGTCAGCATGAGGGCCGGAGCCTGGGCCGAGGGTCCCGACGAGGCGCGCAGGCGCTTCAGCGTCTCCAGCCCGTCCAGCCCGGCCGTCAGGCGGTCGAGGATCATGACGTCGTAGGCGTGGTCCGCCGCGGCGCCCAGCGCGCCCTCGCCGGCGTCGAAGCGGTCGACGCGCGCGAACCCCGCGCGCCGCAGCCGCGCCTCGACGTGCTCGGCCAGCGCGGGGTCGTCCTCCAGCAACAGGGCCGAGCGGCCCGCGAAGACAGCGCCCAGCTGGGCGAAGGCGTCGTCCTCGATCGCGGCGTCGGTCATCACGGCACTCCCCTGCGCCGGCCGACGATGGCGCGGGATGGCCACACGGGCAAGCCGACGGTTCCTGACACGGGTCGGCGCCCCGTCGCTTTCGCGCGGAGTTGGAGGGCGGGCGGAGCGCCGGGCGCGAAGCCCGGATGCAGAAAGAAAATACCGTTTCGGCTTCGCGTGACGCTCCGCGCGCGTGGTTTTCCGGAAGCCCGCGTCGGGTGGCGCTGT
>NZ_DASYWO010000010.1:0-59386 GCF_035935935.1 Brevundimonas sp. | reverse complement strand
GCGCAAGGCCTTGCGAGCTTGTCGCGGCGGAAGCGGTTCGAGCGGGGGTCGACGCCGGGGGCTCACATGTCCACGGCCGGCCGGCGTCGGCGTGAACCTGCAAGGTCGTGGCCATCGGAGGTGGGCGGCGGCGCGGGGGCCTTCGTGTTTCGGCACGGAGGATCAGGCCGGCGATCATGGCGCGTCACGGGAAGGCGCGCGTCCGGGTCCGGGGTTCGCAAGTCTCCCGCCCGCCCGCCGAAGGCGCGTCCGTTAGTCGCCAAGTCAGCGGCCCTATGCGGTGGTCCTCTCCACCTCGGACAGCTTTCGATCAGACGGACCGCGCGGAGCGTCGTCGCGAAGCCGAAACGGTAACACATCACAGCATCCGGGCTCCGCGCCCGGCGCTCCGCCCGCCCTTCCCACCTTGCCGTCATGCGGCGGGGCGATCTCGCGCGTCCGGGCGCCACGCCTCGCCGGCGCGGCCGTCTCCGGCGCATGAGGCGCCTCCCTTCCGGCACCGACGGCATTCGGACTTACGGCGCCGGTTCGCGCGTGATAGCCATTTCGAAACCGTCATTTCCGGGGAGTGAAACCGTGCGTCAGTCCGCCTCGTCGATCCGCAAGCTGCTGGGGGGTTCCGCCGCCCTCGGCGTCGTCCTGTTCGCCACCGGGGCATGGGCCCAGCAGGCGCCGCTGGTTCAACCGGGCGCGCCCGGTCAGGCCAGCCGCACTCTGGAGGGCCGCGAGGCCGCGCGCATCGCCGACAACCGCTATTCCGACGCCGACGTCGCCTTCATGCAGGGCATGATCCTGCATCACGGTCAGGCGCTGGAGATGGCGGCGCTGGTCCCCGGGCGGACCAACAACCCGCAGATCGTCGCCCTGGCCGGCCGCATCGACGCCTCGCAGGAGGACGAGATCGCCTTCATGCGCGGCTGGCTGACCGAGCGCGGCGAGGACGCCCCGACGCCGATGCCGACGACCGCCGACCATGCGGGCCACGCCGGCATGGACCATTCCGCCCACGGCGCCGGACACGCGGGCATGCCGGGCATGGCCTCCCCGGAGCAGATGGCCGCCCTCGCCGCGGCCCAGGGCGCCGAGTTCGACCGCCTGTTCCTGCAGATGATGATCCGCCACCACGAGGGCGCCGTCACCATGGTGTCGGACCTGCTGGCCCGCGGCGGCTCGGCCTACGACCCCGTCCTGTTCCGCTTCGTCAACGACGTGACCAACGAGCAGCAGGCCGAGATCAACCGCATGACGGCGCTGGCCCGCGCCGCCTCGACCGACCCGCGCACCAACCTGCGCGCCGGCTTCCGCGACGCCGAGACGGCGGCGTCGAACATGACGTTGCTGGCCAGCCTGCCCAAGCCGACCGGCTTCTTCGACCCGACCAACCCGGAGGGCCTGCCGCCGCGCGCGGGCGAGGACGTGGGCCGACGCTCGCCCTTCCTCAGCTTCTCCAACACCGACATGGCCTTCCAGGGCGACCTGCTGGCCGTCGGCAACTATCACGGCATCAACCTGTACCGGATCGGCGAGGATCCGGCGCCGACCCTCGTCAGCTCCATCGTCTGCCCCGGCGGTCAGGGCGACGTGTCCATCGTCGGCGACCTGATGCTGATGTCGGTCGAATCCACCCAGGGCCGCGTCGATTGCGGCCGGGAAGGCGTCGGACCCGAGCCCAGCGCCGAGCGCTTCCGCGGCCTGCGCATCTTCGACATCTCCGATCCGGTCCGTCCTGTGCAGGTCGGACAGGTCCAGACCTGCCGCGGCTCCCACACCCATTCGGTGGTCTCGGCCGACGCGAACCGCCTGATCGTCTACAACTCCGGCACCGCCGGCGTCCGCGCCGAGGAAGAGCTGGCCGGCTGCGTGGTCGGCGAGCCGGGCAGCGCGCGCACCGCGCTCTTCCGCGTGGACGTGATCGAAATCCCGCTGGCGGATCCGTCGCGGTCCCGCATCATCGACAGCCCCACGGTCTTCGCCGACGAGCAGACGGGCGCCGTCGCGGGCCTGTGGGCCGGCGGCGATCACGGCGCGGGCACCCAGACCACGGCCCAGACCAACCACTGTCACGACATCACCCTGTTCCCGACCCGGAACATCGCGGGCGGCGCCTGCTCCGGCAACGGCATCCTGTTCGACATCTCGGATCCGCGCGCGCCGAAGCGGATCGACGCGGTCGTCGACGAAGGCTTCGCCTACTGGCACTCGGCCACGTTCAACAACGACGGCGACAAGGTGCTGTTCACCGACGAATGGGGCGGCGGCGGGCGTCCGCGCTGCCGTGTTCAGGACCCCATGACCTGGGGCGCCAACGCCATCTACGACATCGTCGACGGCAAGCTGGTGCACCGCGGCTACTACAAGCTGCCGGCCGCCCAGACCGATCTTGAGAATTGCGTGGCGCACAACGGCTCGCTGATCCCGGTTCCGGGCCGCGACCTGTTCGTCCAGGCCTGGTACCAGGGCGGTCTGTCGATCAGCGACTTCACCGACTCGGCCAACGCCCACGAAATCGCCTATTTCGACCGCGGCCCGGTGAACGCCGAGCGTCAGGGGTCGGGCGGCTACTGGTCCGTCTACTGGTACAACGGCAAGATCTATGGCTCGGAGATCGGCCGCGGTCTGGACGTCTTCGCACTGACGCCCAGCGAGCATCTGACCGCCAATGAAATCGCCGCGGCCCAGATGGCCGACGAGGGCGGCACGGTGAACCCGCAGCAGCAGTATCCCGTGCGCTGGCCCGCGCACCCGGTGGTGGCCCGCGCCTATCTGGACCAGTTCGCCCGTGACGGCGGCATGGACGCGACCCAGATGGCCCAGATCACGGCCGCCCTCGATCAGGCCCAGCCGCTGGTCGACTCCGGTCGCAAGGACCCTGCCGTGGCCGCCCGCCTGCGCGGTCTGGCCGACGCCATCTCGCCGCGCGGCACGGACCAGACGGCCAAGCGCATGCGCGGCCTGAAGGAGACCCTGACCGGCATCGCGGCGGTGGTGGGCTAGGCGCCTGCGTTACGCCGGGGGTCAGCCGTTGCGCTCGACGATGACCCTCAGCACGGCCTCGGCCGCGATCTCCGACGGGTCGCGGCCGCCCCGGCCCATCAGGTCCAGAGCCGCCGTCTGCCGCGCCGCCTGATCGGCGCGCGCCGCCGGATCGTCCAGCAGCCGCCCGACCTCGGCGGCGAAGGCCCCGGGCGTCGCGTCCTTCTGGATCAGCTCCCGCGCGATCTCCGCGTCGGCGGCGTGATTAAACAGCGTCGCGTACTTGCCGGTGAAGAAGGGCCGCATGATCGCGTAGCTCAACGGCTGGAAACGGTAGCCGATCACCATGGGCGCGCCCGCCAGCGCCAACTCCGTCGACACCGTGCCGCTGGTCGCCATGGCCACGGTCGCGGCCTTCATCGCAGCGTACTTCTCCGGCTCCTCGACCTCGTGAACCGGAGCCGACCATTCGGCCAGCTCGGCCCTCAGCCGAGCCGCCACCGTCCCGGCCACGACGACGGCGACCTCCAGCTCCCGCCGCGACGCCTTCAGCCGCGCCACGGCCTCGCCGTAGACCGGCGCCATCAGCCTGATCTCGCTCGGCCGGCTGCCCGGCATTACCAGCAACAGCGGCGCCTCGGCCGCGATCCCCCGCGCCGCCCGGAACGCCGCCGGATCCGCGGCCGACATGTCGACATGCAGCGCCTGCGAACCAACGACGGTCGTTGCCAGCCCCTCCCGCTCGAACCACGGCGCGTCGAACGCATATAGCGCCAGCAGGTGATCCACCGCACCGGCCAGGGTCTTCGCCCGCCCCGGCCGCGACGCCCACACCTGCGGCCCGACGTACTTGATCAGGGGCACGTCCGGCATGACCTCGCGGATCGCCTTCGCCACCCGGATCGTGAAGCCCCAACTGTCGATCAGCACCACGGCGTCCGGCCGCTCCGTCCGCGCCAGCGCCACCGTGTCGGCCACCCGCCGCCTGACCGTGCCGTAGGCCTTCAGCCCCTCCAGCCAGCCCAGGATCGACAGTTCGGCGATGTCGAAAGGGCTTGCGACGCCTTCCGCGGCCATGGCCGCGCCGCCCACGCCGACGAACGCCACCTCCCCGCCGAGCTGCGCCCTGAGCGCTCGCGCGAGGCCCGCGCCCAGCGCATCGCCCGACGCCTCGGCCGCCACCAGCATCACCTTCAGCGGGCGGCTCATCCCTCGCCCCAGACGTAGAGACCCAGCCGGTCCGCCGCCTGCACGATCGCCTCTCGGTCGATCAGGATCAGCCGTCCGGTCCTGCCTGCCACCCCGGCCAAGCCGGCCGCAGCCGCCAACTCGATGGTGCGCGCGCCGATCACCGGCATGTCGACGCGGAGGTCCTGGATCGGCTTCGGCGCCTTGCCCAGCGCGCCCTTCAGCGCGCCGGACGCGCCCCGCAGGTCGACGGGCAGGCCGGCGACCCGCGCCAGCATGGCGTCCGTGCCCTCCTGCGCCTCGACCGCCAGCACCAGGCCGTCGCAGACGACGGCCCCCTGCCCGACGTCCAGCTCGCCGGACTTCTCCGCCACGTGCAGGGCCTTGCGCAGATCGACCAACTGACCGGCGTCCGGCACGACGCGGCCCAGAGCGCCCGCCGTCAGCATGTCGCCGCCGAGAATGTCGTCCGCGCCCTCGACGGCGTATCCCTCCGCCTCGAACACCGACAGGATCTTGCGCAGCAGGGCGTCGTCACCCTGACTCGCCGCCTTCACGATCCCGGGCAGCAGGGTCGCGCCCTTGAAGTCGGGCTTCAGCGACCTGAAGTCCGGCCGGCTGACGGTGCCCGCCAGGCACACCGCCTCGCAGCCCGCCTTCTTCATCGCTGACAGGATGCCGCCGATCTGGCCCATGCCCATGTCGACGCCGTCGATCGCCGACAGATCTGGGTCCGCGAAGCCCGCCAGCCGGACGACGAACAGGGCTCTGCCCTCCGCCTCGCAGCGCGCGGCCACCGCCAGCGGCAAGGCGCCGCCGCCGGCGATCAGCGCCAGCTTCGGCCCGCTCATTCGCCCGGCAGCGCGACGGGACGCCGCGTGTCCTCGCGGATGAAGGCGATGATCTCCTGAATCTCCGGCAGGTCGGCGTAGGCCGACTGCGCGGCCTCCAGCCGATCGGAGAACAGACCGGGCGACTCGAAGATGTCCCGATAGGCCGCCAGCAGACGCCGGACCTCAACCTTGCCGTAGCCCTTCCGCTTCAGCCCGATCAGGTTCAGCCCGTGCAGCCGCACGTGGTTGCCCCACGCCGATCCGTAGGGAATGACGTCGCGGGTGACAGCGGACAGGCCCCCGACGATCGCGCCCTGCCCAACCCGGCCGAACTGGTGCACGGCGCACAGCCCCCCCAGGAAAACGCGGTCGCCGATCCGGGCGTGCCCGCCCAGCGTGGCATTGTTTGCGAAGGTGACGCTGCTGCCGACGACGCAGTCGTGGCCCACGTGTGCGCCCGTCATGAACAGGCAGCCGTCGCCGATGCTGGTCAGCTTGCGGTCGCCGGGCGTGCCGCGGTTGAACGTCGAGTGCTCGCGGATCGTGCAGTCCGCGCCGATTTCGAGCGCGACCGGCTCGCCCTTGTAGCCGCCGTGCTGCGGGTCCCCGCCCATGACGCAAAAGGGATGGATCGTGGTGCCGGCGCCGACGGTGGTGTCCTGCTGGATCACCACGTGGCTGGCGAGGCGGACGCCGTCGGCCAGCGTCACGCCCGGACCGACGATCGACCAGGCGCCGATCTCGACGCCATCGGCCAGTCGGGCCGAGCCGTCGACCTGGGCTGTCGGATGGATGGCCATCAGGTCGCCGGCTGATCCACGGTCACCACCATGGCCATGAACTCCGCCTCGGCGGCCAGCTTGCCGTCGATGAAGGTCTCGCCGCGGAACTTGTAGGCATCGCCGCGGGCGCGCGTCACCTTGACCTCCATCCGCAGCTGATCGCCCGGCCGCGCCGGCCGGCGGAAGCGCACGCCGTCGATCGACATGAACATGATCACCTTGTCGGCCACCGCCACGTCCATGGTCTTGGACATCAGAAGCGCGCCCGTCTGGGCCATGGCTTCCACGATCAGGACGCCCGGCATGACCGGGTCGATCGGAAAGTGTCCCGGGAAGAAAGGCTCGTTGTGGGTGACGTTCTTGATCCCCGTGATCGACGTCGCCGCGACGAAGGCCTCGGCCTTGTCGACGAGCAGAAAGGGATAGCGGTGCGGCAGACGCCGCATCACCTCGGCGTAGTCGATGCTGACCTCGTCGCTCATCCGTCCGGCCTCCCGCGCGCCTTCCCGGCGGCCTGTTTGGCCAGCCACACGGCTTCGCGCAAGGATTCCCGCAAAGGCTTGGCGGGATAGCCGGACCAGGTCTCGCCCGCCGGCACGTTCTTCAAAATGCCGGCGCCGGCGGCGATGCGCGCGCCCTCGCCTATGGTGATGTGGTCGCCCACCCCCGCACGTCCGCCGAACACCGCGCCGTCACCGACCGTCACGGAGCCCGAAATGCCGGTGAACGCGGCCATGAGACAGTTGCGGCCGATGACGCAGTTGTGGGCGATCATCACCAGGTTGTCGATCTTGGTCCCTTCGCCCACGACCGTGTCGTCGAAGGCCCCGCGGTCGACGCAGGAGTTGGCGCCGATGGTGACGCGATCCTGAAGGATGACCCGGCCCAGCTGCGGCACGTCGACCGGACCATCCGCCGAAACCGCCGCGCCGAAGCCCGCTTCGCCGATCCGCACGCCGGCCGACAGCTTCACCTGGTCGCCGATCAGCGCGAAGAAGACGCTGACGTTCGCCCCGATCTGACAGTCGCGGCCAATCTGCACGCCGGGGCCGATCACCGTGTTGGGCCCGATCCGCGTGTCCCGCCCGATGCGTGCGCCCTCTCCGACCACCACGCCGGGCCCGAACTCGACGGTGGAGCCCTCAGCAGTCGACGCTGGATCGACGGCCTTGAAGGGGCGCGGCCTTACGAGGGAGTCGGCGGCCCGCGACCAGGCGGCATGCGGCGTGCGCGTCACGATCACGGCCGCCCGGACAGGCACGTCGTCCGCGGATTCCGGACGCACGAACACCGCTCCGGCGCCCGTCGCCGCGAGAGACGCCTTCAGTTTCCGATCCGACAGAAACGTCACGGCGGAGTCGCCGGCCGAAGCCAAGGGCGCCACGGTGACGACGACCAGATCCCCGCCTCTCAGAACCTCGCCGCCGACCAGATCGGCCAGCTCCCGGACGGAGCGCGGCGGCAGGGCCTCGAAGAAACGGGGATCCGGCAACGGCGTCCTTACTGGTTCGGAACCTGAACCGGCGGGGTCATGCGCGAGAAGCTGAGAGACGGCAGGGCGCCGTTCAGGCGCTGGATGACCACGTCGGTGATGTCCATGGCCGGGTTCATCTCGATCACAGCCTCGCGCGACAGCAGCAGACCGCAGCCCCGTTCCTGGTACACGGCCACCAGGATCGGGTCGGTGGCCTGGGCGATGGCGCGCAACTGCATGTTCAGCGTGTACTCCAGCTCCTGCTGGCGCTGGGCTTCCAGTTGCTGGGCCTCGCGGATCCGCTGCTGCAGCGCCTGGGCCCGCTGCGCGTATTCGGCCTCGGGGATGGTGCCGCGGCCCTGCTCGAGCGCCGCGATCTCGGCCTGAATGGCTTGGCTATAGGGCTGCAACTCGCCCGACACCTGTTGCGAAAGGGTGCGCATGCCGGTCTGGACCGACTGGCCGACCGTCGATTGCGCGAGCAGGCGCTCGTTGTGGAACACACAGACGCCGGGGATCACCGGGCCGGGGTTGGCGGGCCCCTGCGCCTGGGCGGCGGCCTGACCAGCGGTCAGGAGGGCCAGGGCGAAGGCGCCGTAAGCGAGGGTCTTCATGTCATTCAGCCTTTGGTACGCCCCCTGTCGAGGGGAGTTAGAACTGGGTGGAAGTCGAGAACCGGAAATTCTCGGTCTTGTCGAACGGCATCTGCGAGAAGGGCTGGGCCAGATCGAAGCGAATGGGGCCCATCGGCGATCGCCAGTGAATGCTGACGCCCACTGCGCCCCGGAAATCGAGCTCGTCGTTGATGCGCGTGCTCGGCAGCCCAGTCGCCTGGTCCGTCGTGTAACGATCGTCGAGCAGCCCCAAGGTACCGACGTCGACGAAGGCGGAGGTTCGGATGCCATACTCCTCGGGCAACCCGTTCGGCACCGTCAGCTCCACAGTGCCGACCACGTAGAAGTTGCCGCCGAGAGCGTCGGTGGTCAGCAGATCGCGCGGCCCCATGCCCGCGGTCTCGAAGCCGCGGAAGCTATTGCCGCCCTTGAAGAAGCGGTCGTTGATCCGGACGGGGTCGCCCGCCCAGCCGGTGACGTATCCGGCCTCCAGCCGCGTGGTGACGATCCACTCCGGCGCAAAGCCGTGGAAGGCGGAAATCTCGCCTTCGGTCTTGAGGTAGTTCACGTCGCCGCCCAGTCCCGCGAGGTCCTGGCGCAGACTGCCGGTCCAGCCGCGCGTCGGACGGATCGGGTCATTGCGGCGATCGACCAGCAGCGTGTAGCCGATCGACGAGTTCACGAAGCTGCCGATCTGATCGCAGAGCGCCGAAGAGCCAGATCCGCTGCCGCAGAAGCCGCTGGGAACGATGATCTCGTCTTCCCTGAGGAAATAGCGGCCGCTGATCGCCGTATATCCGTTCAGGGGATAGGAAACCCGCAACCCCGCCCCCGTCGAGCGGTAGTCGTAAGACGAGTACTCGCTGAGATCGTAGCGGGAATGGAACAGATCGAAGCCGGCGCGCAGGTCGCGCCCCAGGAACTTCGGTTCCGTGAAGCGGAAATCGATGTTCTGCCGCAGCGAACCCCACTCCGCGCGTGCAACTAGGTTCTGGCCGCGTCCGCGGAAGTTGCTTTCCGAGATGCCGAGGTTGAGGACGAACGAGTCGTAGGAACTGAAGCCCGCGCCCACCGAAAGCTCGCCGGTCGGTTGTTCCTGAACCGTGACGTTGACGATCGAACGGTCGGGCTCGGAACCCCGAACCTCCTCGACCGTCACGTCCTTGAAGAAGCCCAGAGCGCGCAGATTGTTGCGCGAGCGCTCCAGAAGCTGACGGTTGAAGGCGTCGCCTTCCGTCAACACGAGCTCGCGCCGGATGACCGGGTCGATCGTGCGCGTGTTGCCGATGACGTTGACGCGTTCGACGTAGACGCGCTCGCCCTCGCGCACGTTGAAGGTGACGTCGATGGTGTCGGTTTCAGGATTCGCCCGGAACTCCGGCTCGATCTCCACGAAGGCGTAGCCCGCAGAGCCCGCCGCGTACGTGAGGGTCTCCGTCGCCGTCTCGATCTTGTCGCTCTCGTAGAGGGCCCCGGACTGAAACGGCAGAATGCGAGTGAGCAAGTCGGCGTTCAGCTTGTCGTTCTCGGTCACCACCTTCACGTCGCCGAAGGTGTACTTGTCGCCTTCGTCGACCGTCAGGGTGATGGCGAACGCGTCGCCCGACGGCGTCAGCTCCGCCACGGCGGACACCACGCGGAAGTCGTAGTATCCGCGGTTAGTGTAGAAGTCGCGCAGTTGCTCCCGGTCGTAATCGAGACGATTGGGATCGTAGTTGTCGTTCTGCGTGAAAATCCGCCACCACACCGACTGTTTGGTGACCATGACCTCACGTAGGTCATTGTCGGAAAACGCCTCGTTGCCGAGGAAGGTGATGGATTGAAGCCCGGTCTCAGGCCCCTCGTCGATCTCGAACACGACGTCGACGCGGTTCTGCTCCAGCCGCACGATCTTCGGCGAGACGGTCGCCGAAATCCGGCCGGACAGACGGTACAGCTCGACGATCTTGCCGACGTCCTCCTGCACGCGCGCTGCGGTGTAGATGCCGCGCGGGCGGATGGTGACTTCTTCGCGCAGCTTGTCGTCGCCGACGGCGCCATTGCCCTCGAAGATCACCTGGTTGACGATCGGGTTCTCGACGACCTCGACGATCAGCACGCCGTTCTGGACGCCCATCTGCACGTCCGCGAACAGGCCGGTCCGGGACAGAGCCTGCACCGCGACGTCCAGCACGACGGCGTCGACGACGTCGCCGGGCCGGATGGGCAGGTAGGACAGAACGGTGGCGTCCTCGATCCGCTGGTTCGCGCCGCGCACCTCGATGCGGTTCACCTGCACCCGGTCCTGCCCCGGATCCTGCTGGATGGGGGCCGCCTGGATGGCGGGCGCGGGCGGAGTCTGCTGGGCGAGGGCCGGGCCAGCCAGGCCCGCCGCGACGACCAGGGCCAGCGCGCTGGCGCGGCCAAGCGGTCGGAAGGGGCCGCGAACGTGGGGAGAGGTCATGCTTGTTACCGTCGGGGGCTGGCGTCGGCTCACGAGGCGAGCCCGCCGAGGAAGGCGAAGAGATTCAGTTTCTGCAGATCGTGCCAAGTGGCGAACAACATCAATCCCGCCAGCAAGGCAAGACCGACGCGGAACCCCGCGTCCTGTACCCGCGCGGGGACTGGCCGTCGAGCAACAGCCTCATAGGCGTAAAACATCAGGTGCCCCCCATCGAGAACCGGAATCGGGAGCAGATTTACAAAGCCAATTCCGATCGAAACTAAGGCGGCGAACTGAAGAAGCGTCAGGGCGAGGTTGGCGGACTTGATGCCCGCCCCGCCGTCGCCCGCCAGAGCCTGCTGGGTCGCGCCGCCGGCGGCCTTGGCGATGCCCAGCGGCCCGCTGAGCAGATCACCGGATTCCCGTCCCGTGAAGATGCGGCCCAGATAGGTCAGCGTCGTGTTCAGCGTGGCGCCGATCTGGCCGACGCCGCGCTGGAGCGCCTCAAGGGGATTCAGCGGGCGATAGCTGAAGTCGGACCTGACGAGCGGGCCGAGCGACATGCCGATGCGCGCGATGCGGACGCGCCCAGCGATCTCATCCTGTTCGATCACGCGCTCGGGCGTCGCGGTCAGGGACAGGGTCTCTTCGCCGCGACGCACGCCGAACGTCAGCGGCTCGTTGGCGCTCAGCACGACCTTCTGGGTCACTTCCGCGGCTTCCACGACGGCACGGCCGTTGATCGAGGTGATCAGATCGCCACGACGGAAGCCGGCCTCGGCCGCGGGCGTGCCCGGGACCACCTGGGCGATGCGCGGCGCCACGATCTGCTCGCCGACCACGGAGAACAGGACCGTGAAGAGAACGGCCGCCAGAATGAAGTTGGCCGCCGGTCCCGCCGCCACGATCAGGGCGCGCTGCCAGATCGGCTTGAAGTGGAAATAGTCCCGCTCCGCGCCCGGACCCTGCTCGGCGATGAGCCGAGATTTCAACTCGGCCAGACCCGCCTGATCCGGCACGCTCGACGCGTCCAGATCGCCCGAGAACTTGACGTAACCGCCCAGCGGAAGCGCCGCGACCCGCCATTCGACGCCATGCCGGTCCGTTCGACTCCAGAGCCGCTTGCCGAAGCCGAGCGAGAACTGGTCGATCTTCACGCCGAAGGCGCGCGCCATGAGAAAATGCCCGAGCTCGTGAATGGTCACGATGATGCTGAGGACCAGCACGAACGGGACCACATGGACCAGCAGCGAGCCGAGCAGGTCGAAAATGGCGTTCATCGCTCCTCCGCCGCTCAGGCCGCGAGACGATCGACGACCGTCCGCGCCAGGCGTCGCGCCTCGCCGTCCACGGCCAGCGCTCCGTCACAGTCGCCGCCGGCGGTGAGCAGTCCTCCCGTCGTCGCCGCCTCGAGCGTTTCGGCGACGACTGCGGCAATATTGAGAAACGCGAGTCTCCGGTCAAGAAAGGCCAGTGCGGCCACCTCGTTGGCCGCGTTGAAGACGGTGGGGGCCGCACCTCCGACCGTCAGCGCCTCTCGCGCCAGTCTCAGCGCAGGGAAGGTCTCCATGTCGGGCGCCTCGAAGGTCAGGCGGCCCAAGGCCGCGAGATCCAGACGCGGCGCCGGCCAGGGCAGCCTGTCCGGCCAGGACAGCGCCACCGCGATGGGCGTGCGCATGTCGGGCTGCCCCAGCTGCGCCAGCGTCGACCCGTCCCTGTGCTCCACCAGACTGTGCACGATGGACTCGGGGTGGACGACGACGTCGATCCGGTCGGCGGGCATGTCGAACAGGTAGGCCGCTTCGATCGTTTCCAGCCCCTTGTTCGCCAAAGTCGCGCTGTCGACCGAGATCTTGGCGCCCATGGACCACTTCGGGTGGGCGACCGCCTGCTCCGGCGTGATGTTCGCGAGGTCGGCGCGCGAGCGTCCACGGAACGGTCCCCCCGAGGCCGTCAGCACCAGACGCTCGACGCCCTCCGGACGATGCGCGTCGAAAACCTGGAAGATCGCCGAGTGTTCGGAGTCCACCGGGATCAAGCGCCCGCCGCCGTCCTTCACGCGCTCGACCAGCGCCCGCCCGCAGCAGACCAGGCTTTCCTTGTTGGCCAGCGCCAGCACCCCTCCCCGCCCCGCGGCGGCCCACGCCGAGCGCAGACCCGCCGACCCGACGATGGCGGCCATCGTCCAGTCCGAAGGGCGCAGGGCGGCTTCCACCAGCGCCCCCTCGCCCGCGGCCGCCTCGACGCCCGACCCGGACAGGGCGGCGCGCAGGTCGTCCAGCCGGTTCTCGTGGGCCGTGACCGCCAGCTTCGCCTTCCAGCGCTTCGCCTGCTCGGCCAGCAAGGCCACGTTCGCCCCGCCCGTCAGGGCTTCGACCTCGTACACGGCCTCGCCGGACGCGGCCGTCTGCGCCATCAGGTCCAGCGTGGACGCGCCGACGGACCCGGTCGATCCGAGCACCGTGACCTTGCGACGGATCACGCGCCCGTCGCCCACATCATGCTCGCCAGACGGCAGCCGGCCAGCACGACGGCGGCGAACATCAGGCCGTCGACCCGGTCCAGGAGGCCTCCGTGTCCGGGAATCAATCCCCCCGCATCCTTGACGCCGAAGCGACGCTTGAGCGCCGACTCCCACAGATCGCCGGCCATCGTGGCCAGCGCTCCGGCAAAGCCCAGCGCCAGACCCAGCCCCGGGTCCGGCAGACCAAGCCCGCCGGGAATGAAGGCCGCAATCAGCCAGCCGGCCAAGGCGCCCGCCGCGAGGCCGCCGATGAAGCCTGACCAGGTTTTGTTGGGCGAATAGCGGGGCCAGAGTTTCGGTCCCTTGAGCAGGCTGCCCATCACGAACGCCATGACGTCGGACGCCCAGGCCACCACGAAGACGAGGATGGTCCAGCTCAGCCCGAGGGCGGAGTCGCCGTCACGGAGCCAGATCAGGAGGATGGCGGGCCAGCCGAGGTAGAGGACGCCGTAGGCGGCGTCGACGCCCTCCTGACCCACGCGTCGGGCGAACACCCCCGCGACCGCCGCCGCGAAGACCAGCAGAACCAGGGCGAGCGACATGGCGCCGACGTGAGCGGTGGCCGTGACCGCCACGAGCGCCGCTCCGACTGCCCAGGCGATCGGGGTCGCGCGCTGCGGAGCGCTCATCTGGGCCCACTCGCGCGCCAGCACCGCGCACGCGGCCAGCATGATCGCCAGAAACCAGCTTTCGCCGGCCCAGATCGCCAGCACGGCCAGCGGCGCCAGCACGAGGGCCGAGACGGCCCGCAGCCCCAGATCCTTGAGCGCCGGCATCAGGCGGAAACCGCCGGGCGACCACCGTAGCGCCGGTCGCGGTTGCGGAAGGCGGCGACCACCTCGGCCAGATGCGCCTCGCCGTAGTCCGGCCACAGCACGTCCTGGAACACCAACTCGGCGTAGGCGGCCTCCCACAGAAGGAAGTTCGACAGCCGCGTCTCACCGGAGGTGCGGACGATGACGTCGACCGGCGGGCCGTCGCCGGTCGACAGGGCGCGGCCGAAAGACTCCTCGTCGATCGCTTCACCCGCGGCGGCCAACTTGCGGGCGGCGTCGACGACGTCAGCCCTGCCGCCGTAGTTGAAGGCCACCTGCAGGCGGAACCTGTCGTTCGCGGCCGTCTCCGCTTCGGTGCGGGCCACGATGTCGGCGATGTCGGGCGGCAGCCCCTCGCGTCTCCCCAGGATCCGCACCCGCACGCCTTCCCGCTTCAACCGGGCGAGATCGCTGCCGACATAGGCCCGGACCAGCCCCATCAGGTCGGAGACCTCTTCCGCAGATCGCCGCCAGTTCTCTGTCGAGAAGCCGTAGACGGTCAGGCATTCCACGCCAAGCCTGGGCGCGGCCTGCACGGTGCGCTTCAGCGCCTGCACGCCCTCGCGATGGCCGACGGCGCGCGGCAGGCCGCGACGCTCGGCCCAGCGGCCGTTGCCGTCCATGATGATCGCCACATGGCGGGGCCCGGGGGCCTGATCGGGGTCAGCGTCGCTCATTCGCGGGCGCGGCCGGGGCTAAGGCGCCTCAGACCTGCATGATCTCCGCTTCCTTGGCCTTGAGGGCCTCGTCGATGCGCTTGATGGCGGCGTCTGTGTCCTTCTGGACCTCGGCTTCCATCTTCTTCTGCTCGTCCTGACTGATGTCGGACGCCTTTTCGGCCTTCTTCAGGTCGTCGTTGGCGTCGCGGCGCACGTTGCGCACGGCGATCTTCTGCTGCTCGGCGTACTTGCCGGCCAGCTTCGCCAGATCGCGGCGACGTTCCTCCGTCAGCGGAGGGATGGGAATCCGCAGGGTCTGACCGTCGACGACCGGGTTCAGACCGAGGCCCGCGGCGCGAATGGCCTTCTCGACCGAGACCACCATGCCCCTGTCCCAGACGCTGACCGAGATCATGCGCGGCTCCGGCACGCTGATCGCCGCCACGGCGTTCAACGGCGACGTCGAGCCGTAGGCCTCGACCGTGACGGGATCCAGCAGACCGGCGTTGGCCCGACCCGTACGCAGGCCGTTGAACTCGCTCTTCAGCGCGTCCACCGCCTTGTCCATGCGGTCGCGATACGTTTTGAGGTCGGGCTTGGCCATGGGCGGTTCTCTCGTGTCTTCTTGATCTTGTCAGGCGGTCTTGGCGTTGTGGATCACGGTGAAGGCGCCCTCGCCGCGCAGGGTCCGCCGGAACGATCCCTTCTCACGGATCGAGAACACCACGATCGGGATGCCGGAGTCACGCATCAGGGCGACGGCGGACGCGTCCATCACCTTCAGGTCGCGCGCGAGCACGTCGTGGTACGTCAGCTCGTCGTAGCGGGTGGCCGTTGCGTCCTTCTTGGGATCGGCAGTGTAGACCCCGTCGACGCTGGTGCCCTTGAGCAGGGCGTCGCAGCCCATCTCGGCCGCACGCAGGGCCGCGCCCGAGTCGGTGGTGAAGAAGGGCGCGCCCACGCCGGCGGCGAAGATCACCACGCGACCCTTCTCCAGATGCCGCAGGGCCCGGCGCCGCACATAGGGTTCCGCCACGGCGTTCATCACCAGCGCGCTCTGGACCCGTGTCTGGACGCCGATCTTCTCCAGCGCCGCCTGCATGGCGAGGGCGTTCATGACGGTCGCCAGCATGCCCATGTAATCGGCCGAGGCGCGGTCCATGTCGCCGGCCGCCTTCGACAGGCCCCGGAAGATGTTGCCGCCGCCGATGACGAGACAGATCTCCACCCCCTCGCGCGCGACCTCGGCCACGGCCTGGGCCACCTCGGCGACGGTCGCCATGTCGATGCCGTAGCCTTGGTCCCCCATCAGGACCTCGCCCGAGACCTTCAGCAGGACGCGCTTGTATCGGAACTCGCTGGGCGCGTCGGGCATCGGAAATCCATCGGTGGGCGGAGGACGCCGGAATCGGCGGTCCCTTATAGACGAAGGGCGCGCCCGGCTTCAAAGCCCGGCGCGCCCTCGGCGTTCGGCATTTCGGCCGATCAGCCCTTCATCATCGAGGCGACCTCGTCGGCGAAGTCGGGGCCCTCGACCTTCTCGACGCCCTCGCCCAGCGCCAGACGGACGAAGCCGCCGATGTGCAGGCCCGGGGAGCCCAGCGCCTTGCCCTCTTCGGCGACCAGCTGCTCGATGGTCTGATCCGGGTTCATGACGAACGGCTGCTTGGTCAGCACCACGTCCTTCTGGAACTTGTTGATCTGACCCTCGACGATCTTCTCGATCATGTTCTCGGGACGGCCCTCTTCCTTGGCCTTCTCGATGAGCACGGCGCGTTCCTTCTCGATCGCGGCCGGATCGAGGTCGTCGGTGTTCAGCGACAGCGGGCTGGTGGCGGCCACGTGCATGGCGATCTTGCGGCCCAGCTCGCGCAGCTTGGCCTTGTCGCCCGCGCCGTGCAGGGCGACCAGCACGCCGATGCGGCCGACGCCCGGCGACACCGCGTTGTGGACGTAGGTGGCCACCACGCCCTCGTCGACCGACAGGCGGGCGGCGCGGCGCAGCTGCATGTTCTCGCCGATGGTGGCGATCATGTTGGTGACTTCGTCCTGGACGGTCTTGCCGGCTTCCAGCTCGGCGCCGTGCAGGCCCTCGACCGTGGCGTGCTCCAGGCCCAGCTCGGCGAACTTCTTGGCGGCGTTCTGGAACAGGTCGTTGCGGGCCACGAAGTCGGTCTCGGCGTTGAACTCGATGGCCGAGGCCACCTCGCCGGCGCCCACTTCCTTCGACGCGACGGCGACCAAGCCCTCGGCGGCGACGCGGTCGGCCTTCTTGGCGGCCTTGGACAGGCCCTTGGCGCGCAGCCAGTCGATCGCGGCTTCGATGTTGCCGTCGTTCTCCTGCAGGGCCTTCTTGCAGTCCATCATGCCGACGCCGGAGCGCTCGCGCAGTTCCTTGACGAGGGCGGCGGTGATCTCGGCCATGTTCAGTCTCCTTGGTCTTCGTATGCGGGAACGGCCGGGCCCGTGAGGGACCCGGCCGCGCTCATGGTGTCAGGCGCGGCCATCTCTCTTTCCCCTACCGCTCGGCCCGCGGGGCCTCGCTGCATGGGGGGAGAAGACCGCAGGGCGGTCAGCCCGTGGCCTTCTCGGTTTCGACGGCGTCGAGCGCCTCGGTCGTCGCGGCCTGGGCGTCGGCGTCGGCTTCGGCGGCCGCCGGAGCCTCGGCGGCGGCTTCCAGCTCGGCGGCGACGTCTTCCGTGCCGGCCGGGGCGGCTTCGGCCTCGGCCGGAGCGGCCTTGGCTTCGCGCAGCATCGGCTCGACCGGGGCTTCAGAGGCGCCCAGATCCACGCCCGAGGCCGAGGCGCCCGAGGCCAGGCCGTCGAGGACCGCGTCGGCGATCAGGTCGCAGTAGGTCTGGATGGCGCGGGCGGCGTCGTCGTTGCCCGGGATCGGATAGGTGATGCCGTCCGGATCGCAGTTGGTGTCCAGAATGGCGATGACCGGGATGTTCAGCTTGCGGGCTTCCTGGATCGCGATCGCTTCCTTGTTGGTGTCGATCACGAACATGATGTCCGGCAGGCCGCCCATGTCCTTGATGCCGCCCAGCGACAGCTCCAGCTTGTCGCGCTCGCGCTGCAGGGTCAGCAGTTCCTTCTTGACCCGGCCTTCGCCGCCCGACTCCAGCAGGGAGTCCAGTTCGCGCAGGCGGGCGATGGAGCCCGACACGGTCTTCCAGTTGGTCAGCGTGCCGCCCAGCCAGCGGTTGTTCATGTAGTACTGGGCCGAGCGCTTGGCGGCCTCGGCGATCGGCTCCGACGCCTGGCGCTTGGTGCCGACGAACAGCACGCGGCCGCCCTTGGCCGCCACGTCGCGCACGGCGACCAGCGCCTGGTGCAGCAGCGGAATCGACTGCGACAGGTCGATGATGTGGATGTTCGAGCGCGAGCCGAAGATGTAGCGCTCCATCTTCGGGTTCCAGCGGTGCGTCTGGTGGCCGAAGTGGGCGCCCGCTTCGAGCAGGGTGCGCATGGAGAATTCAGGCAGAGCCATCTGCGTTCAGTCCTTTATCCGATTGATCCGCCGCAGGCGCTTTAAAGGCCCCCCTCCCTAAGGATTTGGGCCCTCGGAACGGAGCGGACCGGATGTCTCCCGGCACGCGCCACGCCTGCGTGTGAAGTGGGCGCGCATGTAGGGGAGATCCGGAGGAAAGGCAAGCCGGACGGCCGCTATGCGTCCTCCAGCAGCGTCACCCCCGGTGCCGTCTTCAACGCGCCGCGGACGGCGGCGTCGAGGCGGTAGCGGCCGGGAAGCCGGATTTCGACCTCGCGCCGTCCTTCCAGCGCGGCGACGATGCAGACCTCCCCGCCCCTGTCGTCGGCGCGCGCACGGTCGAGGCGGGCCTTCAGCGCTTCCGCGTCGGCGGCGCGCGAGGACACATGGACGCGCAATCCGGCCGCCGCGTCGTCGATGATCCGGTCCAGGGGGGAAACGTCGTCGCCGAAATAGCGGACTTCTCCGTCCGCGGCCTTGGCGCGCACCTTGACCAGTACCGTGGCCCCCGTCTCGAGGCGGTCGCGGCAGCGGCGCAGCTGTTCGGGCGGGAACAGGCATTCGAACTCGCCCGTCGGATCCGAGAACGTCACGAAGGCGAACTTCTCGCCTGTGCGGGCGCTCGCCCGCTCCTGACGCCGCCGAACGACGCCGGCCATCTGGAAGGCCTCGTGCCCGCTCTCGGCCAGGGCCTGCACCTCGGCGGCGAAGGTGACGCGTCGACGTTTGAGGGCGGGGGCCAGGTCCTCCAAGGGGTGGCCGGACAGGTAGAAGCCCACGGCCGCCAGCTCCTGGTCCAGCGCGTCCGGGCCGCTCCACGGCTCGACCGGCTTCAGGCGCGGGCGGGCGGCGTGGGCCTGATCGGCGCCGAACAGGCTGACCTGGCTGCTGGCGCGCTCGGCCGCCACGCTCTGGCAATAGGCGATCAGCACGTCGGCCTGCTCGACCAGCTGGCGGCGGTTCGGATGGATGGAGTCGAAGGCGCCGGCGCGGGCCAGGTTCTCTATGGCGCGCTTGTTGACCGCGCGCGGATCGACCCGTTCCAGAAAGTCGAAGACGTCGGCGAAGCGCCCGCCGGTCTCGCGCACCTCCACCACGTGGCGCATGGCCTCCAGCCCCACGTTGCGGACGGCGCCGAGCGCGTACAGGACGGCACCCTCTCCGTCCGTCCAGGCCACGTCGAAGTCGGCCGAGGACCGGTTCACGTCGGGCCTTTCGACCCTGACGCCGAAGCGGCGGGCGTCCTGATAGAAGACGGCCAGCTTGTCCGTGTTCGAGAGGTCGAGACTCATGGACGCGGCCATGAACTCGACGGGGTGATTGGCCTTCAGCCAGCCGGTCTGGAAGCTGATCAGGGCATAGGCCGCGGCGTGGGACTTGTTGAAGCCGTAGCCCGCGAACTTCGCCACGAGGTCGAAGATGCCGCCGGACTGGGCCTCCGGCACGGACTTCTCCGACGCGCCCGCGATGAAGCGCGCGCGTTGAAAATCCATCTCCTCCTTCTTCTTCTTGCCCATGGCCCGGCGCAGGAGGTCGGCCTCGCCGAGGCTGTAGCCAGCCAGGATCTGGGCGATCTTCATCACCTGCTCCTGGTAGATGATCACGCCGTAGGTCTCCGACAGGGTCTCCTTCAGCGTGGGGTGCAGGTAGTCGACCTCCTGTCGGCCGAACTTTCGGTCGATGTAGGTGTCGATCATCTCCATCGGACCCGGGCGATAGAGGGAGATCAGGGCCGTGATCTCCTCGATGGAGCCACAGCGCATCTTGCGCAGGGTGTCGCGCATGCCTTGCGATTCCAGCTGGAACACGCCGACCGTCTGACCCGAGGCCATGAGCTCGTAGGTCGCCGCGTCGTCCAGCGGCAGGCCGTTCCAGTCGGGTGCGGCGCCCCGCCGCTCGAGAAACTGGCGGGCGCGATCCAGCACCGTCAGCGTCTTCAGGCCGAGGAAGTCGAACTTCACCAGACCGGCCGGCTCGACCCACTTCATGTTGAACTGGGTGGCCGGGATGTCCGAGCGCGGATCCTTGTAGAGGGGAACCAGCTCGGTCAGCGGACGGTCGCCGATGACGATGCCGGCGGCGTGGGTCGAGGCGTTGCGGTACAGCCCCTCCAGCTCAAGCGACACGCCCAGCAGATTGGCCACGGCGGGCTCGGCGTCACGCGCCTCCTTCAGGCGCGGCTCGATCTCGATGGCCTGTTCCAGCGTCGTCGGATTGGCCGGGTTGTTCGGCACCATCTTGCAGAGGCGGTCGACCTGGCCCAGCGGCATCTGCAGCACGCGGCCGACGTCGCGCAGCACTGCACGGGCCTGCAGGGTGCCGAACGTGATGATCTGGGCCACCCGGTCGTCGCCGTAGTGCTGCTGCACATAGGCGATGACCTCCTCCCGACGCTCCTGACAGAAGTCGATGTCGAAGTCGGGCATTGAGACCCGCTCGGGGTTCAGGAACCGCTCGAACAGCAGGCCGAACCGCAGGGGGTCGAGATCCGTGATGGTCAGAGCCCAGGCCACCAGCGAGCCGGCGCCCGATCCGCGCCCCGGGCCCACGGGTATGCCGTGCGCCTTGGCCCATTTGATGAAGTCGGCCACGATCAGGAAGTAGCCCGGGAAGCCCATCTGGGTGATGATCCCGACCTCCCACTCCAGCCGGTTCCAGTAGTCCGCCTCCGGCGCGGCGGGCACGACCTGCTTCAGACGCGCCTTCAGCCCCTCGCGGGCCTGATGCAGCAGCTCGTCGGGCTCGCTGCGGCCGTCGCCCGTGTCGAAGCGGGGCAGGATGGGCGCGCGGGTCTTGACCAGGAAGGCGCAGCGGCGGGCGATCTCCAGCGTGGACTCGCAGGCTTCGGGCAGGTCCGCGAACAGCTGCCGCATGGCCGCCGGCGGCTTGAACCAGTGCTGGTCCGTGATGCGACGGCGGTCGTCCTGACCCACGAAGGCGCCGTCGGCGATGCACAGCAGGGCGTCGTGGCTCCGCGCCTGCGCCGCCTTGGCGTAGTGGACGTCGTTGGTGGCGACCAGCGGCACGTCGTTCTCATAGGCCCACGCCACCAGACCGGCCTCGGCCTGCGCCTCTTCCGGGCGGCCGTGTCGCTGCAGTTCGACGTAGAAGCGATCGCCGAAGACGCGGGCCATCTCGCCCAGCGCGGCGCGCGCTTCCGCCTCCCGACCCTGCACGAACAGGGGATCGACCGGGCCGTCCGGGCCGCCGGACAGCAGGATCAGCCCCTCGCTACGCTCGACCACGCGGGACCAGGGCACGCAGGGCTCGACAGCGTCGTCGGCTCCCAGATAGGCGGCGGACGACAGGTCGCACAGGTTCAGCCAGCCGGCCTCGTCCTGGGCGATCAGCACCACGGTGGCGCAACGTGCCCAGCGAGCGTTCACCTGACCGCCGATGCCCGACACCGGCAGGGCGCAGGCGATCAGGGGCTGGACGCCGGCGTCGCGCGCGGCCTGACTGAACTCCAGCGCGCCGAACAGGTTGGCCCGGTCGGCGACGCCCACGGCGGGCATGCCTGCGTCGGCCGCCATCTTTGGGATCTTGCCGGCCTTCAGGGCGCCTTCCAGCAGCGAATAGGCCGAGCGCACCCGCAGGTGCACGAACCCCGAACCCGTCGCCGCCTCGCTCACGCCGTCACCCGCTTCATCATCTGATCAGACCGCGACTCGCTCGCCCGGTCCACGCGCTCGGCGCGAGAGTGAGAGTCCAAAAAAAAAGGCTCTCATTTCCATCACTCGGTCGCGATCAGGCCCCGTGCGCGCTCAACGCCACCTGCCAGACCATCCAGACGAAACCGCCGCACGACGCCAGCGCCATCGCTTCCCGCATCCACCGAGCCATAGGACCGTCCCCAGAAATGATGTTCCGGCTATGTTCTATGTTCTGCTTTGGTTCCCGTCAAGAACCACAGTCGCGGGCGCCTGGGTCCGCTGCCCGACACAGGAACGTTCCACGGCCACGGCCGATCACACTGCGACGATCAGTCCGTCCGCGAACCGGCGGGCGGGAGTAGAAGGCCTTTCATGAGCGACAAGGATTATCCGCGACTGAGCACCCTGCGCACGGGACTGCGCTGTCGATGCCCCCGGTGCGGCGAAGGCCCCGTGCTTCGGGGCTTCCTGAAAATTCGCGACGCCTGCCCGGTCTGTGGGCTCGACCTCGGATTCGCGGACCCTGCCGACGGGCCTGCCTTCTTCGGGATGAGCCTGGTCGGAACGGTCGGAATGGCGGCGTTCATGGCGTTCGACTTCACCGTCCAGCCCCCGATCTGGGTGCATTTCGTGGTGACGTTTCCCCTGCTGGCGCTGGCGTGTCTGGGCGTGCTGCGGCCACTGAAGGGGTGGCTGGTCAGCGAACAGTACGTGCACAAGGCGGCGGACGCCGAGTTCCTGAGCGTTGGCAAGCACGGCGAAGGCCGGAAGTGGCGATAGGCCGGCGCGGCGGGGGTTCGCCCCCGCGCACGGCGAAGCCCCTCAGTAGGCCTGGCTCTCTGCCGGCCGCTCTTCCAGATGGCCGTCCTTCAAGGCGAAGACGCGGTCCATATGCCCCGCAAGTTCCATGTTGTGCGTGGCGATCAGCGCGGCCACGCCGGTGGCTTTGACCCGCGCGCGCAGATCGTCGAACACCGCCTGGCTGGTGGTGGGATCCAGGTTGCCGGTGGGCTCGTCGGCCAGCAGCAGGCGGGGAGAGTTACCGAGGGCGCGGGCGATGGCCACCCGCTGCTGCTCCCCGCCCGACATCTGGGCCGGCTGGTGCGTCAGGCGTTCGCCGAGACCGAGCGAGGTCAGGGTCTCCTCGGCGCGGCGGCGGGCCTCGGCCTCCGCCACCCCGGCGATGCGCATGGGCAGGGCCACGTTGTCCCGCGCGTCGAACTCCGGCAGCAGGTGGTGGAACTGATAGACGAAGCCGATCTTGAACAGCCGCAGCTTGGTGCGGGCGCGTTCGTCCAGCCCGCCGACGTCCTCGCCGTCTATGGCGATCGAACCTTCAGTCGGACGCTCCAGCAGGCCCGCGGCGTGCAGCAGCGACGACTTTCCGGAACCCGACGGACCGATCAGGCCCACGACCTCGCCCGGGCGGACGTCCAGATCGACGCCCTTCAGCACGGTCAGGCCGCCCGACCCGGTGGCGTAGGTGCGCGTCAGGTTGCGGACGGAGAGGACGGGCTCACTCATAGCGAAGCGCCTCCACCGGATCCAGGCGGCTGGCCCTCCACGACGGCAGGAAGGCGGCGACACATGAGGCGCCGACGGCGAGCACGGCCACCCAGAAGACGTCGCCCATGTCGACCAGCGCCGGCACGGCGTCGAGCATGTAGACCTCGGCGTTGAACAGCTGCACGCCGAGCAGGCGCTCGAGGAAGTGCTGGATCGCCGCGATGTTCAGGCAGAACAGCAAGCCCAGGGTGATCCCGGCTGCGGTGCCCGCGACGCCGATCGTGGCTCCGGCGATGAAGAAGACGCGAAGCATGGACGAGGGGCTGGCCCCCACGGTGCGCAGCACGGCGATGTCGCGCGTCTTGTTCTTCACCAGCATGACGATGCCGCTGATGATATTCAGCGTGGCGATGACGACCAGCATGCCCAAGATGATGCTCATCGCCACGCGTTCGACCTGGAGCGCGCCCCAGAAGGCGGCGAGGCTCTGGCGCCAGTCCGTGACCAGCGTGCCCGGGCCCGCCGCCTCACGCACGGCGGGAAGCAGCCGCTCGACCCGATCCGGTTCCGTGACCTTCAGTTCGACGACGTCCCAGAGACCCTCCTTGCCGAAGAACAGCT
The DNA here is from genome assembly GCF_035935935.1 of Brevundimonas sp. Classification (GTDB taxonomy): domain Bacteria; phylum Pseudomonadota; class Alphaproteobacteria; order Caulobacterales; family Caulobacteraceae; genus Brevundimonas. The sequence goes on along the minus strand of NZ_DASYWO010000010.1, from coordinate 35,829 downwards.
GGGCCTGCTCCAGCGGCATGAAGACGTAGGCGCGGTCGAAGTCCGCGGCGCCGGAGGAGAAGACGCCGCCGACGACATAGGTCTTCTCCTGTCCGCCGAGATTGCCGAAGGCGCTGTCGGCGCCCGTCGGCGAGTAGAGGGTGATGGGCGAGCCGACGCCGAGACCCAGCTGTTGGGCCAGCGCCTTGCCGACCAGCACGCGGTCGCCGCCCCATTCGCCCTGGCCGAACGTCTGTTTGGCGCGGTCGTCGAGGCTGGCGAAGACGAAGCGCATGGAGTCCAGATCGCCCGGACGGATGCCGCGGACGAGACCGCCGGTGACCTGGCCGCCGGCCCGGAACATCGCCGGGCTTTCGATCAGCGGCGTGACGCTGACGACCTGCGGGAGAGCGTCCAGAGAGGCCAGCCGTTGCTCGCGGTCGTCGGCGTTCAGCACCTGCCCGTGCACGTACAGATGCCCGTTGAAGCTGAGCATGCGGCTGAGCAGCTCCGACCGGAAACCGGCCATGATGCTCATGACCGAGATCAGCACGGTCACGGCCAGCATGATGCCGATGAAGCTGATCCAGGCGATCAGGGCGACGCCGCCTTCCTTCCGCTTGGCGCGGAGGTAGCGCATGGCCAGGCCGATCTCCCAGGCGGAGAAGGGACCCGCGCCCTTCACGCGGTCAGCCTTTCGATCGCCTCGGCCAGCGCCACGGAGACCTTCTCGCCCGTGGCGCGGCGCTTCAGCTCCACCAAGCCCTCGGCCAGCCCCTTGGGCCCGATGGTCAGCTGCCACGGCACGCCGATCAGGTCGGCGGTGGCGAACTTGCCGCCCGGGCGCTCGTCGGTGTCGTCATAGAGGACCTCCTTGCCCAGCGATTCCAGCTGCTTCACCGCGTCTTCGCAGGCGGCGGAACAGGCTTCGTCGTTGGCGCGCAGGTTGATGACCACGACGTCGAACGGCGCGACGGCGTCCGGCCAGACGATCCCGCCCTCGTCATGGCTCGCCTCGATGATGGCGCCCAGCAGGCGCGAGACGCCGACGCCGTAGCTGCCCATATGAACCTCCGTGTCGGCGCCGTCGGGTCCTGCGACCTTCGCCTTCATGGGCGCGGAGTATTTCGTGCCGAAATAGAAGATGTGGCCCACCTCGATCCCCCGGGCGGTCAGGCGGTCGCCCTCCGCCGTCTGGCTTTCGAAGGCGGCGGCGTCATGCATTTCCTCGGTCGCCGCATAGAGCGAGGTGCGGCCGTCCACGATGGCCTGCAGGTCGTTCCAGTCGACGTCGGCGCCGGGCGCGGGCATCTCGACCAGCTTGCGGTCGCAGAAGACCTGGCTCTCGCCGGTGTCGGCCAGGACGATGAACTCGTGGCTCAGATCCCCGCCGATCGGACCGGTGTCGGCGCGCATCGGCACGGCCTTCAGGCCCATGCGGGCGAAGGTGTTCAGATAGGCGACGAACATGCGGTTGTAGGCGCGCCGCGCCGACGCCTCGTCGAGGTCGAAGGAATAGGCGTCCTTCATCAGGAACTCGCGCCCGCGCATGACGCCGAAGCGCGGCCGGCGCTCGTCGCGGAACTTCCATTGGATGTGGAAGAGGTTGAGCGGCAGCGCCTTGTAGCTCTTCACGTAGGCACGGAAGATGTCGGTGATCATCTCCTCGTTGGTGGGCCCATACAGCAACTCGCGCTCGTGCCGGTCGGTGATGCGCAGCATCTCCGGGCCGTAGGCTTCGTAGCGACCGCTCTCGCGCCACAGGTCGGCCAGCTGGAGGGTGGGCATCAGAAGTTCGACCGCGCCCGCCCTCACCTGCTCCTCGCGCACGATCTGTTCGATCCTGCGCAGCACCCGCAGACCCAGCGGCAACCAGGCGTAGATGCCGGCGGCCTCCTGTTTGATCAGGCCGGCGCGCAGCATCAGCTGGTGCGAGACGATCTGGGCGTCCGACGGCGCCTCTTTCAGCGTGGGCAGGAAGTAGCGCGACAGGCGCATGGTCTGGGAATCCGGGCAGGCGGGAGGTGGGCCGCCAGCTTTAGCCGGGACGGCGGGGCGAAAGCTAGGCCGCGATCAGCGCAGGTTCGGCAGCGGCAGCCACCCCGTGCCGATCAGGACCATGATGAACGCCCAGACGATGGCGGAGACCCAGGTGGTGGTCAGGAATTTCTTCTTGAGGTTCGGGTTCGCCGGCGCCCCCCACTGGCCGCCGTCGGTCGGACGCTCCTGATCGCTCTGGTTCATGCCCAGCGGCAGGACGGCGAACAGCACGGTCCACCAGCAGGTGATGTAGATCGCCGTCATGGTGATCGGGCCGATGGGGAAGTCCATCAATGCGGCTCCTTCGGCGTTTCCATCAGTTCGACCAGCACCCCGCCCATGTCCTTCGGATGCAGGAACAGGATCGGCGTGCCGTGGGCGCCGATGCGAGGCTCGCCCGTGCCCAGGATGGTCGCGCCCCTGGCGCGCAGGGCGTCGCGCGCGGCCAGAATGTCCTCGACCTCGAAGCAGACATGATGCTGCCCGCCCTTCGGGTTCTTCGCCAGAAAGCCGTGGATCGGGCTGTCTTCGCCGAGGGGCTCGATCAGCTCGATCTGGCTGTTCGGCAGGTCGATGAAGCAGACCCGCACGCCCTGCGCCGGCAGGTCGAACGGCGTGTGCGCCTTCGTGGCGCCAAGCATGTCGCGGTACAGGGCCACCGAGGCCGCGATGGACGGGGTGGCGACCCCGACGTGATTCAGGCGTCCGATCATGCCCGTGCTGTATCCTCTCCGAGCGGTTTCGTGAAAGCGGTCTACAGCCGCAGCACGATCGTCTCGACGATGGGGCGGCGGTCCCAGATGTGCTGGCTGGCCTTCTTCAGCGTGCGCGCGACGGCCTGTTCCACCACCATTTCGTCCTCCAGCGCCTCGCCCTTCAGCTTACGGACGGTCTGTTCGACGCGCTCGGCCATGTCGTCCAGAATGTCGCCGAGCGGCCGGTCGGCGTCGCCGGGCAGGCCCAGGCCGCGCACGTCGATGTCGCTGACGATCCTGCCGCGCTTGTCCAGGGCGAAGCTGACGATGAGCACCCCGTTGCTGGATGCGTGTCGCCGCTCGCGCAGGGCCTCGCCCGCCTCCTCGACCAGCATGCCGCCGTCGACGAACAGCCGCGCCGAAGGGACCTCGTCGATGATCACGGCCGGCCCGGGGGCCAGGCGCACCATGTCGCCGTCGCGCGGGGTGACCGTCTGCGGAACCTGCATGTCCTTCGCCAGCAGGGCGTGCTCGGCGATGTGGCGACGCATGCCGTGGGTCGGCACGGCGATCTGCGGCCGCACCCACTGGTACATCAGCTTCAGCTCATCCCGGCACGGGTGACCCGACACGTGAATTCCGGGGTGGTCCTTGTCGGTGTAGATGCGCACGCCGCGCTCCGACAGTCGGTCCTGAAGGCGGCCGATCGGCACCTCGTTGCCCGGGATGATGCGCGACGAGAAGATGCAGTGGTCGCCGGGACCCAGCTTGATGAAGGGGTGGCTGCCGTCGGCCACGCGCGACAGGGCGGCGCGCGGCTCGCCCTGGCTGCCGGTGCACAGATACAGGATCTCATCGGCCGGCCAGATGCGCGCCTCCTGCTCGGTGAGGAACGGCTTCACGTCCGACAGCATGCCGACGGACTTCGCGGCCGCCGTGATGCGGTGCATCGATCGCCCGGCCAGGGCGACGCGGCGCCCGGCCTGTTCGGCGGCATGGATGACGCTGTCCATGCGGGCGACGTTGGAGGCGAAGCAGCCGACGGCGACACGACCCTTCAACTCCGAGATGAGCGCGGCCAGCGCGGTGCGGACCTCGCCTTCGGACCCCGCCACCCCGTCCTGAAAGACGTTGGTGGAGTCGCACACCATGGCCAGAACCCCGTCGTCGCCGAGCCGCTTGAGCCCCTCGACGTCGGTGTTCGAGCCCAGCACGGGATCGTCGTCGAGCTTCCAGTCACCGGTATGGAATACGGTCCCGAGCGGGGTCCTGATCGCCAGGCCGCTGGGTTCGGCGATCGAGTGGGTCATTGTGACCATCTCGACGTGGAACGGGCCCAGATCGACCGTGCCGCCGACGTCGACCAGATGAATCGGGGCGTCGTCGATGCCCGCGTCGCGCAGCTTCTCACGCACCAGGTAGGCGGTGAACGGCGTGGCGTAGATCGGCGCCTTCAGACGCGGCCACAGCCAGGGCAGGCCGCCGATGTGATCCTCATGCGCGTGGGTGACCACGATGCCGAGGATCGTCTCGCCTTCCAGCGCCGTCGGGTCGGGCACGATGATGTCCACGCCCGGCGTGGTCAGGTCGCCGAAGGTCACGCCGACGTCGACGATGATCCATTTGCGGTCGTGCGCCGGGCCGAAGCCGTAGGCGTTGAAGTTCATGCCGATCTCGTTCGACCCGCCCAGGGGCAGGAAGACGAGTTCGTTCGATGTGTCGGTCATTCAAACTCTCGAAAGCCGCTGCGCGGCGGGGTGGGACCGGTCGGCCCTGAATTCTGTGGGGACGCCTTTCGGCGAAGAAGTGGTCGAAGGCGAGGCGCGCCGCCAAAGCGCCCACGGCGCTGTCTCCGACGAGGCGAATCTGGCGACGGAACGAAGAATTTCAAGTTTCCGGCGCGCGGCCATGGGTCCCGACGGGCCCGTTCCGCCGGTGGATCTCAAGCAGCCCGCGGATGGTCAGATCGGAATCGAAGTGATCCACGGCGTCGGTGGCGCCCTCGAAAAGGCTGGCGACGCCGCCGGTGCCGATGACGGTCATGGGGCCGCCCCACTCCGCCTTGATGCGCGCGACCAGACCCTCGATCAGGGCGACGTAGCCCCAGAACACTCCCGACTGCATGTTCGACACGGTGTCCTTGCCGATCACCCTGTCGGGTTTCTGGATGGCGATGCGGGGCAGCATGGCGGCGGCCTCGTGCAGGGCCTGGAGGCTCAAATTAATGCCCGGTGCGATGACGCCGCCCTCGAAGGCGCCGTCGGCGGCGACCACGTCGAAGGTCGTCGCCGTGCCGCTGTCGATGACGATCAGGTCGCCCGGGTATTTCAGATGCGCGCCCACCGCGTTCACCAGCCGGTCGGCGCCCGCCTCGCTGGGCTTCAGGATGCGCGGCGTGATGCCCAGGCTCACGCCCGAGTCCCCGATCACCAGCGGCTCGGCGTTCAGGTATCGCCGCGACAGGTTGCGCAGATTGAAGATCGACTGCGGAACGACCGACGAGATGATGCAAGCCGTCAGCGCCTTCAGCGCGAGCCCGCGCATGGACAGCAGCTGGGCCAGCCAGACCGCGTATTCGTCGGCCGTGCGCGTGCTTTCCGTGGCGGCGCGCCATTGGGCGATCCAATCCGTGCCGTCATGCACGGCGAACAGCGTATTGGTGTTGCCTTGCTCGATGGCCAGCAGCATCAGGCGCCCTCTCCGAAGAACACGTCGCCGGCAGATATCAGCCGCAGGCTCCCGTCCGCCAGCCGCAGACGCAGGGAACCGTCGTCGGCCAGCCCCTCGGCCACGCCCTGCGCCGTTTCGTGCCCCAGCCGCGCGACCGCCGGACCGCCGATGCCCTGGGCCCGGGCGGTCCAGGCGTCGCGGATCGGCGCGAAGCCATAGCGCTCCCACCTCTCCCACCACGCGTCGAAGGCCTGGGCCAGCACATCCAGCGCCGCATCGCGCGACGGGGCGTAGGCCAGATCCGGGCGCAGGGCGTCGGCCACGGCGACCGCCGGACGTTCCACCTCGTCGGGAGCGTGCGATAGGTTCACACCGATGCCGACGGCCAGCCACAATCCGCCGGCGGGATGCGCGCCGGACTCCAGCAGGATGCCGCAGGCCTTCCGCTCATCGATCATGACGTCGTTGGGCCATTTGATGCGGACGCGGGACGGGTCGACGAAGGCGGCGATCAGCTCATGCGCGGCCAGGGCCGCCACGAAGGTGACCTGGGCCGCCTCCGCCGGCGGGCGGCGGGTGACGGCCAGCAGGGTGGCGGCCAGGTTTCCCGCCTCGCTGGACCAGGCGCGGCCGCGGCGGCCCCGGCCCTGGGTCTGGCGACGCGCGGTGATCCAGACGGGAGCCAGGCGTCCGCCCTCGGCCAGGCGGCGGGCCTCGGCGTTGGTGGAGTCGACCTCGTCGAGACGCAGGATCTCGACCTGCGGCAGGGTCATCCCGCGCCGTAGCCGGTCGCGGCGATCCGGGTCAGGGGCTCAAGCCAGGTCAGGCCGACGATCACCAGCGGGAAGGCGAAGGCGGCCGAGGCCAGGGCGATGGTCTTGGCCTCGATCGGGGCCTTGTCGGTGGTTTCGACGCCCTCGGGCGCCGGGTCGAACCACATGAGCTTGATGATGCGCAGATAGTAGAAGGCGGCCACCACCGAGGCGACCAGACCGGCCGCGGCGACCTGCCAGTAGCCGGCTTCGGCTGCGGCGCCGAAGACGTAGTACTTGCCCCAGAAGCCCGAGAAGGGCGGCATGCCCAGCACCGACAGCGACAGGACCGTCAGGGCGACGGCCGTCAGGGGTTTGTCCTTCTTGAGCCCCGCCAGATCGGCGATGCGCCGGATCGGACGGCCGCCGCGCGACAGGCTCAGCAGAATGGCGAAGAAGCCGAACTGGTCGATGACGTACAGCGTCATGAACATCAGCATGGCCTGCACGCCTGCCTCGGTGCCTGCGGTCAGACCCAGCAGGGCGTAGCCGATGTTGGCGATCGACGAATAGGCAAGCAGCCGCTGCAGATCCTTTTGGGCCAGGCCGCCGAAGGCGCCGACGGCGAAGCTGATCAGGGAGATCAGCACCAGCACCTGGGCCCACTGGTCGTGAATGCCGCCGAAGCCCTGATCCAGCGCGCGGGCGATCAGCACCATGGCCGCGAGCTTGGGCGCCGTGGCGAACAGGGCCACGACCGGCGTCGGCGCGCCCTCATAGACGTCGGGCGTCCACATGTGGAACGGCGCGGCGGAGACCTTGAACGCCAGTCCGCAGATCAGGAAGACCAGGCCGAAGATCAGGCCGGGGCCGGGGTCTGCGGCGGCCACGGCGGCGATGTCCTCGAACCGCATGGAGCCGGTGAAGCCGTAGACCAGGCTGGCGCCGTAGAGCAGCAGGCCAGACGACAGGGCCCCCAGCACGAAATACTTCAGCCCCGCTTCGGACGCCTTCAGGTCGTCGCGGTGGAAGGCGGCCAGCACATACAGCGCCAGCGAGTGCAGCTCGACGCCGACATAGAGGCTGATCAGGTCACCCGACGACGCCATCATGGCCATGCCGACGGACGCCAGCACGATCAGGATGGGGAGTTCGAACCGGGCGATCCGGTTCCGGTGCATCCAGCCGTCGGCCAGCACGATGGCGACCGCCGAACACAGGAAGATCGCGATCTTGCCGAACACCGCAAGCCGGTCGGAGACGAAGGCCCCGTCGAAGGCGACGCCCAGCGGCGAAGTCGCGGCCACGGCGGACGCCCCGATCAGCAGTGCGACCGACAGGATCGAGACCAGGCGCGCCGACTTTTCGCCCGCGAAGGCGCCCAGCATCAGCAAAACCATGGCGCCGATGGCCAAGGTCAGTTCGGAAGCCGCGATCTGCAGCGCGCCGTTCAGGTCCATCATGATCTCAGCCCCCGATCGCGGCGCGATAGGCGCTCGTCACGCTTTCGACCGACGCGGCGGTCACGTCCAGAACCAGCCCGGGCTGCACGCCGAGCCACAGAGTGCCGACGATCAGCGGCACGAACAGGATCAGCTCCCGCCGGTCGACGTCGGCGATGGTCTTCAGCGCCGGATTGAAGATCTCGCCGAACATGACGTTGCGGTACAGCGTCAGCGCATAGACTGCAGAGAAGATCACGCCCGTGGCCGCGACCAGCGCCGCCCAGGTCGACCCTTCGTACACCGCCGTCATGGTCAGGATCTCGCCGATGAAGCCCGAGGTGCCCGGCAGGCCGACGTTGGCCATGGTGAACATCAGGAAGATGGCCGCGAACCACGGCATGCGGCTGGTCAGGCCGCCGTAGAAGGCGATCTCCCGCGTGTGCATGCGATCGTAGACCACGCCGACGCAGAGGAAGAGCGCGCCGGAGATCAGGCCGTGGCTGAGCATCTGGAAGACCGCGCCCTGCACGCCCTGCTCGTTGCCAGCGAAGATGCCCATGGTGACGAAGCCCATGTGGGCGACGGACGAATAGGCGATGAGCTTCTTGATGTCGGTCTGACGGAAGGCGACCAGCGAGGTGTAGACGATGGCGATCACCGACAGGGCGAAGACCAGCGGCGCGAACTGCTGCGACGCCTGCGGGAACATGGGCAGGTTGAACAGGATGAAGCCGTAGCCGCCAAGCTTCAACAGAATGCCGGCCAGGATGACCGAGCCCGCCGTCGGCGCCTGCACGTGGGCGTCGGGCAGCCAAGTGTGCACCGGCCACATCGGCATCTTGACCGCGAAGGAGGCGAAGAAGGCGAGCCACAGCAGAGGCTGGGCCTGGGCGGAGAAGGCATACTCCTTGAGCGCCGGAATGCTGGTGGTGCCGGTTTCATAGGCCATCCACAGCATGGCCAGCAGCATCAGGACCGAGCCCAGCAGGGTGTACAGGAAGAACTTGTACGCCGCGTAGATCCGGTTCTGCCCGCCCCACACCCCGATGATGATGAACATCGGGACCAGGGTGCCCTCGAAGAAGATGTAGAACAGGAACAGGTCCAGCGCCGTGAAGACGCCGATCACCAGCGTCTCCAGCACCAGGAAGGCGATCATGTAGTCGACGACGCGGTCCTTGATCGTGGTCCAGCTGGCCAGGATGCAGATCGGCATCAGGAAGGCGGTCAACAGCACGAACAGGATCGAGACCCCGTCCACGCCCAGATGATACTGGGCCGCACGGAACCACTCGTAGCGCTCCACGAACTGGTAGTCGGCGTTCGACGGATCGAAGATCGCGGTCAGCCAGCCGGCGGCGGCCAGCGTCGCCAGGGTCGTGCCCAGAGCGATCCAGCGCGCGGCGTTCGCGGCCCCCTCCCCCTTTGCGGCGAAGCGCGCGAGCAGGATCAGGGCGGCGCCGACCAGCGGCAGGAAGGTGACGAGGCTGAGGATGTGATCGGTCACGGCCATGGGCTCAGGCTCCGAAGGTCGCGATGACGAAGGCCAGCAGGCCCGCCACGCCCAGGAGCATCACGAAGGCATAGTGGTAGACGTAGCCGGACTGGATCCGGCCCAGACGCGCCGCGGACTTCAGCGACGCCCAGGCCGCGCCGTTGGGGCCCAGCCCGTCGATGATCTTCACGTCGCCGACCTTCCAGAACAGGTCGCCCAACGCCTTGGCGCCGCGCACGAAAATCACGTCGTACAGCTCGTCGAAGAACCACTTGTTGTAGAGGAAGGTCCACAGCGGGCCCTTGGCCTCGGCCATCCGCTTCGCCAGCCCCTCGCGCAGGACGTAGTAGTAGAGGGCGAAGGCAGCGCCGATCAGGGTGACGACCAGAGGGGCCCACTTCACCCACTTCGGCACTTCATGGCTGTCGTGCAGCACATGGTTCGCCGCACCGGAGAAGATGGCGCCGCGCCAGAACTCGTTCTCGTGATGCCCGATGAAGTGCGGCGCGAAGACGAAACCGGCGGCGACCGCGCCGACCGACAGCAGGATCAGCGGCACCAGCATCACCCACGGGCTCTCGTGCGGATGCAGCGGCCCGTGATGGTGGTGATCGTCGTGGGCGTGGTCGTCGGCGTGATCGTCCAGAGGCTCCGAGTGGGTTTCAAGCTGGGCGTCGGTGGCGTGATCGTCATGGCCGTGAGCGGCGTGCGCCTCTTCCGTCCACTGCGGCTTGTTGTGGAAGGTCATGAAGATCAGACGCCACGAATAGTAGCTGGTCAGGGCCGCGGCCAGCAGGCCGACGATGAACGCGAAATACCCGGCCGCCGAGTGGCCCGTCGTCGCGGCCGCGTAGGCGCTCTCGATGATCGAGTCCTTGGAGTAGAAGCCGGCGAACCCGCCGATTTCCGGAATGCCCAGGCCGGTGATGGCGATGGTGCCGATCATCATGACCGCATAGGTCACGGGCAGCAGCTTCCACAGGCCGCCCATCTTCCGCATGTCCTGCTCGTGATGCATGCCGTGGATCACGGAGCCCGCGCCGAGGAACAGCAGCGCCTTGAAGAAGGCGTGGGTGAACAGGTGGAACATGGCGGATTCGTAGACGCCCACGCCCGCCGCGAAGAACATGTAGCCCAGCTGCGAACAGGTCGAATAGGCGATGACCCGCTTGATGTCGTTCTGCATCAGGCCGACCGTCGCGGCGAACAGGGCCGTGACGGCGCCGGTGATGGCGATCAGCAACGAGGCCGTCGGGGCGTACTCGTAGATCGGGCTGAGCAGGCAGACCATGTAGACGCCGGCGGTGACCATGGTCGCCGCGTGGATCAGGGCCGAGACGGGAGTCGGGCCTTCCATGGCGTCGGGCAACCAGGTGTGCAGGAAGAACTGCGCCGACTTGCCCATGGCGCCGACGAACAGAAGCGCGCCCGCCAGATCCAGTGCCGACCAGGTGTGACCGAGGAAGTCCCAGCCGGTGCCCGCGCGCCCGGCGATCATCGGGAACAGCTCGGCGAACTGGATGGTGCCGAACATCCAGAAGACGGTGATGATGCCCAGCGCGAAGCCGAAGTCGCCGACGCGGTTGACCACGAAGGCCTTGATGGCGGCGGCGCTGGCGGTGGGCTTCTTATACCAGAAACCGATGAGCAGGTAGGACGCCAGGCCCACGCCTTCCCAGCCGAAGAACAGCTGCATGAAGTCCGCGGCGGTGACCAGCGCCAGCATGGCGAAGGTGAACAGCGACAGGTAGGCGAAGAAGCGCGGCCGGCTGTCGTCCTCGGCCATGTAGCCCCAGGAATACAGATGAACCAGCGACGACACGCTGGTGACGACGATCAGCATCACCGCCGACAGGGCGTCGACGCGGATGGCCCAGTTCGACTGGAAGTCGCCCACGTTGATGAAGGGCGCGATCTGGACCGTGAAGGCCTCCATGTGCCCCCAAGTGTGCTGGATGAAGACCGTCCAGGCGACGAAGCACGAGAAGAACAGCAGGCCGGTGGTGACGGCCTGCGACGCGACGTTACCGATCCGGCGGCCGAACAGGCCCGCGATGGCGGCGCCCAGCAGGGGGGCGAAGACGCCCAGGGTGACGAGAAGCTGGATGTCCACGGTCAGCCCTTCATCACCGAGGCGTCGTCCACGGCGATGTCGCCGCGGTTGCGGAAGAAGGTGACCAGAATGGCCAGGCCGACGGCAGCCTCGGCCGCGGCGACGGTCAGGACGAACATCGCCATGATCTGCCCCGAAACCTCGTTGAGGTGGGTCGAGAAGGCGACGAAGTTGATGTTCACGGCCAACAAAATCAGCTCGACCGACATCAGGATGATGATGACGTTCTTGCGGTTCACGAAGATGCCGAAGACGCCGATCGTGAACAGCATGGCGGCGACCGCCAGATAGTGGGCCAGGGTCACGACCATCAGCGCAGCTCCTCCGGGTTCAGGCCGGCGCCGGTCTCGATGGACTTCAGCTCCATGGCGGTCTTCGCGCTGCGGCCGACCTGCACGCCCACGTCCTGGCGCTTGATGCCCGGCTTGTGGCGCAGCGTCAGGGTGATGGCGCCGATCATGGCGATCAGCAGCACGATGCCCGCGGCCTGGAAGAAGTAGACGTAGTCCGTGTAGAGCACCCGGCCGATCGCCTCGATGTTGGTCTGGTCCGCCGTCGCGACCGCAGGACCGACCGCGTCCGCCGCCGCGCCGCCGTTGGCCACCGCGACGGTGATCATGATCATCTCGGCCAGCAGCACGCCCGCCACGATGATGGCGATGGGCAGATACTGCGCGAAGCCGGAGCGCAACTTCACGAAGTCGACGTCCAGCATCATGACGACGAACAGGAACAGCACCGCCACGGCACCGACGTAGACGACGACCAGCAGCATGGCCAGGAACTCGGCGCCCAGCAGGACGAACAGCCCCGCGGCGGAGAAGAAGGCCATGATCAGCCACAGGACGGAGTGCACGGGGTTGCGCGCGGTCACGACCAGCAGGGCCGAGGTCACCGTCACGGCCGCCAGCACGTAGAAGGCGATGGCTGAGATCACGCCCGGGCTCCCAAGATGAAGGACGGCGCGCGCGAGTCAGGTCCCGGGGCGACGCGGCGCCCTTCTAGACCCGCGCTTCCGGCGACGACAAGGCCGGCGGAGACGATCAGCGCCATGACGCGTCCATCTCCAGATTCTTCGCAATGGCGCGCTCCCAGCGGTCGCCGTTGTCCAGCAGCCGGGCCTTGTCGTAGTAGAGCTCTTCCCGCGTCTCTGTGGCGAACTCGTAGTTCGGGCCCTCGACGATGGCGTCGACCGGGCAGGCCTCCTGACACAGGCCGCAATAGATGCATTTCACCATGTCGATGTCGTAGCGGGTCGTGCGGCGGCTGCCGTCCTCGCGCGGTTCGGCCTCGATGGTGATGGCCTGCGCCGGGCAGATGGCCTCGCACAGCTTGCAGGCGATGCAGCGCTCCTCACCGTTCGGGTAGCGGCGCAGGGCATGTTCGCCACGGAAGCGCGGCGACTGCGGGTTGCGCTCGAACGGATAGTTCACCGTCATCTTCGGACGCAGCAGCTGTTTGAACGTCAGGAAGAAGGCGCCGACGACGTCGACCAGCAGGGCGCCGCGCAGGGTCTGGCTCACGCGGGCGATCATCGGGTCGATCCTTGGCTCATCGGGGTCAGGGGCATCATCGTCAATTCCGCGGGCAGGCTTGCATGTCGCGGTCGTAGTCGCGGTCGGCGTTGCGGTTGGCCGCGGCCTGACAGCGGCGGTCCTGCTCGGCCTGCCGGTCGGCGCGCTCCACCCGCTGCTGGGCCGTTTCGTTCGGGTTCGGCTGGATCGGCCGCGTCCAGTTGCAGGCGGCGGCCGTCAGGGCCAGCGTCAGGATCAGGATCGCGCGCATCACGCCCCCACCATGAACACGCGCCAGGCGGCGACGCCGGCGACGGCGACCAGCGAGGTCGGCAGGAAGATCTTCCAGCCCAGACGCATCAGCTGGTCGTAGCGATAGCGGGGCACGAACGCCTTCACCATGGCGATCATGAAGAACCAGAAGACCGTCTTGGCGCAGAAGGTCAGGAAATAGACGGTTTGCTCCAACCAACCGGGCAAGGCGTCGAGCCACGCCTGCGAGACGCCGGGGTTCCAGCCGCCGAAGAACAGCAGGCTGATCATCGCGCACATGAAGACGATGTTGACGTACTCGCCCATCATGAAGAGCAGGTACGGCGTCGACGAGTACTCGACCTGATAGCCGGCCACGAGCTCCGACTCCGCCTCTGGCAGGTCGAAGGGCGGGCGGTTGGTCTCGGCCAGGGCCGAGACGAAGAAGATGATGGCCATGGGGAACATGATCAGGACGGTGGGCCAGGTGCCCTCCCCGCCGCCGAAGGCGAACCAGTTCCAGATCCAGCCCTCCTGCTCCGTCACGATCGACGTCAGGTTCATGGTCCCGGCCAGCAGGATGACGTTGATGATCACCAGGCCGATGGAGACCTCGTAGGACACCATCTGCGCCGCGGACCGCAGCGAGCCGAGGAACGGGTACTTCGAGTTGGAGGCCCAGCCGCCCATGATGATCCCGTAGACGCCCAGCGAGCTGATGGCGAAGACGTACAGGATGCCGACGTTCAGGTCGGAGATGACCCACCCCGGGGCGAATGGAATGACCGCCCAGGCGCCGAAAGCCACGATGACCGTCAGAACCGGCGCCAGCAGGAACACCGCCTTGTCCGACCCCGCCGGAACGACGACTTCCTTCAGCACGAATTTGAAGAAGTCGGCGAACGACTGAAGCAGGCCGAAGGGGCCAACCACGTTCGGCCCTTTGCGCATCTGCACGCCCGCCCAGATCTTGCGGTCGGCCAGCAGCAGGAAGGCCACGGCCAGAAGCACGCCGATCGTCACCAGCAGGATCGCGCCGACGGTGGCCAGGGTCCAGCCAAGGGGAGAAGTCCAGAATTCCATCACATCAGACCCAAGGCATAGCCGAACAGCGATATGGTCAGCACGCCGCCGACCACGAAGAAGGCTCTGGTCAGCCAGACCAGGCGAGAAACCGTCTGGTCGCCAAACTCCACGTGCCGCGAGCTGAACACGAATCCCAAAAATCGCATGCCCTTCGCGGGCGAGTCCGGGAACAGCGGCGGAACCTCATAACCCCGGGGTTGCACGTCAGGTGAGGACACGCGCCGATGAAGCAGAAACAGGCTGCCGATGTAGGCGGCATTCGCGAGGAACGCAGCGGCAAAAAGCGACAGGAACGACGCGGGGATTTCGGTTTCCGTCATCCCGTCACTCCGCCGCCAGGGCCAGCTTGCCGCCGACGCGGCGCGCGGACAGGTCGGCCATGGTCGGGCTGGCGCGGCCGATGGGGTTGGCCAGATAGGGGTCGCGGACCAGCGAGCGCAGCGGCGCGGCCGACAGCTCGCCCTTCTTGCCGAGCGTGGACGGGTCGAACGGCGCAGGCGTGGGCCGCCAGTCGATCTGGCCGAAGGTCGGATGTTCGGCGATCAGCCTTTCGCGCAGCTGGGTCAGGCTGTCGTACGGCAGGGTGCGGCCCACGCGCTCGGACAGGGCGCGCAGGATGGCCCAGTCCTCCTTGGCCTCGCCCTTGGGGAAGACGGCGCGTTCGGCGATCTGAACCCGGCCCTCGGTGTTGACGTACAGACCCGATTTCTCGGTGAAGGCGGCGCCGGGCAGGATGACGTCGGCGCTATGGGCGCCGCGGTCGCCGTGGCTGCCGAGATAGATCTTGAAGGCGGTCGAACCCGAGGCGTCGATCTCGTCGGCGCCCAGCAGGAACAGCACGTCCAGCGCGCCCTTCTTCACCATGTCGGTCGCCGACAGGCCGCCGTCGGCCGGCACGAAGCCCATGTCCAGACCGCCGACGCGCGCGGCGGCATGGTGCAGGACGTTGAAGCCGTTCCAGCCGTCCTTCACGACGCCCAGCTTCTTCGCCAGGACGCCCAGCGCGTTCAGCACCGCCGGCCCCTGCTCGCCCGCCAACGCGCCCGCGCCGATCACGAACGCCGGACGTTCCGCCTTCGACAGGGCATCGGTCGCTTCCCGGGTCAGCTTTGCCAGCGTCGCCGCCGACGCGCCGAGCCGCTCAACGTCATAGGTCAGGTCGCCGGTTTCGCCGACGACGCCGATCTGCGACGACCCGTTCAGCCACGACTTGCGCAGGCGGGCGTTCAGGATCGGCGCCTCGACGCGCGGGTCCGTGCCGATCAGCACCACGGCGTCGGCCGCTTCGATGCCGGCGATGCCCGAGTTGAACAGCCAGCCCTCGCGCGGGCCGTGGCCCAGCGCCGACCCGTCCTGACGGCAGTCCACATTGGCCGAGTCCAGGGCGCGGAACAGGTCCAGCGCCGCCTTCATCGACTCCGCGTCCTGCAGGTCGCCGGCGATCACGCCGATGCGATCGGCGGCCGCGGCCGACAGCGCCTTCGCCGCGGCGTCCAGCGCCTCGTCCCATGTCGCGGCGACCAGCTTGCCGTCCCGGCGCACCCACGGCCGGTCCAGACGGCGGTGCTTCAGCCCGTCGACGGCGTAGCGCGAGGCGTCGGAAAGCCACTCCTCATTGATGCCCTCGTGCACGCGCGGCAGGGCGCGCATGACCTCGGCCCCCTTGGCGTCGATGCGGATGGCCGAGCCCAGACCGTCCATGACGTCGACCGTCTCGGTCTTGCGCAATTCCCACGGACGATAATGGTACTGCCACGGCCGGTGCGTCAGGGCGCCGACGGGGCAAAGGTCATTGACGTTGCCCGACAGCTCGCTGTCGACCGCCTTTTCGAGATAGGTCGTGATCTCGGCGTCCTCACCGCGCGAGATCATGCCGATGTCGGGCACGCCGGCCACCTCGGTGATGAACCTCACGCAACGGGTGCACTGAATGCACCGCGTCATGAAGGTCTTGATGGTCGGGCCCATGTATTTTTCTTCGACCGCGCGCTTGTTCTCGGCATAGCGGGAACCGTCGCGGCCATAGCCCATGGCCTGATCCTGCAGGTCGCACTCACCGCCCTGATCGCAGATCGGGCAGTCCAGCGGGTGGTTGATGAGCAGGAACTCCATCACCCCTTCGCGCGCCTTCTTCACCATGGGCGTGTCGGTGAAGATCTCCTGCCCGTCGGCGGCCGGCAGCGCGCACGACGCCTGTGGTTTGGGCGGTCCGGGCTTCACCTCGACCAGGCACATGCGGCAGTTGCCGGCGATGGACAGGCGCTCGTGGTAGCAGAAGCGCGGGATTTCGTGGCCCGCGCGCTCGGCGACCTGGAGCACGGTCATGCCGGGCTCGAACTCGGTCTCGATGCCATTGACCTTGGCGACGGGCATCAGGCGGCCTCTTCTTCGGGTTCGGCGGCGACGGGGAAGGTCTCGGCGGAGACGGCGCCGTCGGGCAGGGTCGTGGTGATCGTGATCTCGCGCGCGGTGACCACGAAGCGGACCAGCGGATCGCCGGCCTGATTCATCCAGCGGTTCTGGGCCTCGTCCGGGCGATCCAGCGGCTTCCACACGATCATGTCGCCGTCGACGCGGCACTGGGCCCGGCGGGCGCCGCCGTCGACCGGCGCGCGCCACGTGGCGTCGGCTATGCCCTCGCGCACGGCGGCGATGGTCACGGCCTCGATTTGCTGGCCGTGAACGGCGGCGATGCCGGCGCGACATACCCTGCGAAGGCCGGCCTCGGTCAGTTCGATGGTGGGCGGCGCCGTGCCGTCCTTGGCCGGCGGCGGCGGAGAGGCAGGCGGTGCTTCGGCCTTCTCGCTCCGGCCGCAGGCGGCCACGGCCAACGACGCCAGCAGGATGAGGGGAAGCGCGCGCATCATTCGGCCGCCACGGCGTGACCGGCGAAGTTCGCGCGGCGGGTCCGATATTGGGAGATGCGGTCCTCGATCTCGTGACGGAAGTGACGGATCAGCCCCTGTACCGGCCACGCCGCGGCGTCGCCCAGCGCACAGATGGTGTGGCCTTCCACCTGACCGGCGACGTCCAGAAGCAGGTCGATCTCCGACGGATCGGCCTCGCCCACGGCCATTCTCTCGAGCACGCGCCACATCCAGCCGGTGCCTTCGCGGCACGGCGTGCACTGACCGCAGCTCTCATGCTTGTAGAAATAGCTGATGCGCGCGATCGCCTTCACCAGGTCGGTCGACTGATCCATCACGATCACCGCCGCGGTGCCCAGCCCCGAACGCATCTCGCGCAGGCTGTCGAAGTCCATGAGTGCGACCTCGGACATCTCGCGGGTGATCAGCGGCACCGACGACCCCCCGGGGATCACCGCCTTCAGGTTGTCCCAGCCCCCGCGCACCCCGCCGCAGTGCTCTTCCAGCAGCTGCTTCAGCGGAATCGACATCGCCTCCTCGACGTTGCACGGGCGGTTCACGTGGCCCGAGATCGTCATCAGCTTGGTGCCGGTGTTGTTCGGCCGGCCGAAGCCCGCGAACCAATCGGCGCCGCGACGCAGGATGGTGCCGACCACCGCGATCGACTCGACGTTGTTCACCGTGGTCGGGCAGCCGTACAGGCCGGCGCCGGCCGGGAACGGCGGCTTCAGGCGGGGCTGGCCCTTCTTGCCCTCCAGGCTTTCCAGCAGCGCCGTCTCTTCGCCGCAGATGTAGGCGCCCGCGCCGTGGTGGATGTAGACGTCGAAGTCCCAGCCGTGAACGTTGTTCTTGCCGATCAGCTTGGCCTCATAGGCCTGGGCGACCGCCGCCTCCATCCGCTCGCGCTCGAAGACGTATTCGCCCCGCAGATAGATGTAACAGGCGTGCGCCTGCATCGCGAAGCTGGCGATCAGGCAGCCCTCGATCAGCAGCTGCGGATCGTGGCGCATGATCTCCCGGTCCTTGGCGGTGCCCGGTTCGGATTCGTCGGCGTTGACGACGAGGTAGTGCGGCCGGTCGGCGCGCAGCTCCTTCGGCATGAACGACCACTTCAGTCCGGTCGAGAAGCCGGCCCCGCCGCGCCCGCGCAGGCCGGAATTCTTGACGTTGGTGATGATCCAGTCCCGACCGAGGTCGAGCATGTCCTTGGTCGCGTTCCACGCGCCGCGCTTCTTCGCGCCTTCCAGCGTCCAGTCCTGAAGGCCGTACAGGTTGGTGAAGATGCGATCCTTGTCTTCCAGGATTCCGACCATGGTCAGTTCAGGTCCCCGCGGCGGCTCTCGGCCGCGTTCATCTTGATCTTGGCCCAGACGGCCATGCCGACGCCCGCAAGGGCGATCAGACCGCCGACGGGCACGAGCAGCTCCATGTGCGGGCCGAACCAGCCCAGATGGCCCGCGGCGGCGAGGCCGGCCCCAAGCAGAACGTCGCTGAGCGCGACCCACATGAACACCCGCAGGTCGACCGGTTTGTCCTTCTCGGCCATCACCCCGCCTCCCGCATGCGACGGCGGTGGTGACGGGTACGGATGAAGATGGCGGCCAGCATCAGGGCCCAGCCGCCGGCCAGGGCCGCATAGCCGACCCATTGCACCGTCTGCGCCGCTCCGCCCGCCTGTGCCGACGCATAGACGGCGATCGCCCCCAGCACGACCAGCGCGAAGCCGATCAGGCGCGGCGTGCGCGCGACGGCACGCAGCTCGGCCCGATAGGCGGCCACGCCCGCGTCGGTGCTGAAGTCCGGCTTCGTCATGCCTTCACCGGTTCGGCGTTCGGCAGCTTCCGGATCGGCTTTGCGGCCGAGCCGTCATAGAGGCCGGGATCCGTCAGGGTCAGCGGACCGCCCTCGGGACCAGAGTTCGTGCGATCGACGCGGGGACCCGGCTCGGGCGACTTGCCGGCGGCGAAGTCGTCGATGATCCGCTCCATGTCCCTGGCGGTCAGGTCCTCGAAATAATAGTCGTTGATCTGGGCCATGGGCGCGTTGGCGCAGGCGCCCAGGCACTCGACCTCCTGCCAGGTGAAGCGGCCGTCGGCGCTGAGCTTGTCCTTCGGCCCGATCTTTTTCTCGCAGACCTTCATCAGGTCGCCCGAGCCGCGCAGCATGCACGGCGTGGTGCCGCACACCTGGATCAGGGCGGTCTTCCCGACCGGCTCCAGCATGAACATGGTGTAGAAGGTCGCGACCTCCAGCACGCGGATCACCGGCATGCCCAGCAGCTCGGCGATGGCGCGCGTGGCGGGCTCGGACACCCAGCCTTCCTGCTTCTGCACCAGCCACAGGATCGGGATCACCGCCGACTGGCGGCGGTCGCCCGGGTACTTGTTGATCCACCAGTACGCCTTTTCCTTCGTCTCCTCGGAAAAGACGAAGGATTCCGGTTGGACCTTGGCGAGACGACGCACACCCATCAGACGTCCATCTCCGTCACCGTCAGGCCCTTGCCCATCATCTTCTTCCTCAGCGTGACGATCTTCCGCTGGCCGTGGCGGCGCAGCAGGAAGCAGTGATGCACGTGCTCGCCATACGGAGCCGTGGCCGAATAGTGGTCCAGCTCCCACCCTTGCGAGAGCCATGCGGTCAGGGCGCGATCTGTCATGTGTTCACGCTCATCTCGACGATGCAGCCGTCCTTGACGCGATAGACCGTCAGGCCGGTGAAGGTGCCCTGCGGGCCGCCGGTGAAGGCCTCCGTCTGGGCCACGGTGTCGCCGACGGCCAGCTGCTGCAGCGGCCGCATGACGTAGGCCGGCTCGGTCAGGAAGATGTGAGTGCGATAGTTGCCGATCAGATCGGCGCCGGTCATCTGCAGGCCGGCGCCCAGACCGATGCGTGCGCCCGGCGAGATCACCGCTTCCGCCGCCGCCAGATCGCGGGCGTTGTAGGCCGCCATGAAGGCGTCGACGGCCTCGGCCGCCGTGCGCGCGACGGCGCCCGGCTCGCAGACCGTCAGTGCGGAAATCAGGGCGGCGGCGATCATCGGCGCCCCCCGAACCAGCGGCCCAGACGCTCCGACCAGATCGCGCGGTCGGCGCGGATCAGGGCGCCGGTGGCGAACGAGAACGGCGGCAGACGGCGCACGGCCAGTCGACCGAGGAAGATCGCGCCCATCATCCAGGGGAGGCTGCGCAGGTTGGCTTCGAGAAAGCCGCGGCCGTCCTCCAGGTAGCCGAGGCGATAGGCGCCGCGGACGAGGGTCACGCCTGCGATCGACGGCGTCTGCATCAGGCCCGCGCCAAGAAGGAAGCCGAAGGCGCCCAGCTTCTCCCGGCGACGCGGCGAGAAGGCGAACTCCACGCCCAGTCCGAACGCCAGCAGACCGACGAAGGCCAGTAGCTGAAGCTGGGTGAAGACCGGCTGGACGACGAAGGCGCTCACTGCCCCTCCCCCGCGTCCGGCAGGATCCACGACCGCGCGATGGTGCAGCCCTCGACCTGATAAATCACGACGGCGCGCATCATCTCCACGCCGCCGACGGCGATGATCTCCTCGTCGATGACGAACTGGCCGTTGGCGATCCGCTCGCCCAGCGTCAGCGTGAACTGACGGTCGGTGAAGCTGGAGGCGTAGCCCGCCCGCATCTCGTCGTGCCCCGTCATGACCGGCGTACCCGGGAAGTCGGAAACGACCGCGTCCGGGGCGTACATGGCGACGAACGCGTTCAGGTCGCCGGCCTGAAAGGCCTGCAACTGGCGCTCCACCACTTCCACCGGATCGCAGTCGAACATCACCGGTCGACCTCTCCGAACACGATGTCCAGCGAGCCGAGGATGGCCGAGACGTCGGCCAGCATGTGGCCGCGGTTCATCCAGTCCATGGCCTGCAGGTGCCGGAAGCCGGGGGCCGATATCTTGACCCGGTACGGCTTGTTGGTGCCGTCCGAGACCAGATAGACGCCGAACTCGCCCTTGGGCGCCTCGACGGCGGCGTAGACCTCGCCCACCGGCGTGCGGAAGCCCTCCGTGTACAGCTTGAAGTGATGGATCAGCGCTTCCATCGACCGTTTCATCTCGCCGCGACGCGGCGGCACGATCTTGTTGTCCTCGATCATCACCGGCGCGCCGGTGCAGTTGCGCAGGCGGTGGATGCACTGCTCCATGATCCGGGCCGACTGGCGCATTTCTTCCATGCGGCACAGGTAGCGGTCCCAGCAGTCGCCGTTCTTGCCGACCGGGACGTCGAACTCCAGCTCGGCATAGCACTCGTACGGCTGGTTCTTGCGCAGATCCCAGGCGATGTCCGAGCCGCGCAGCATCACGCCGGTGAAGCCCCACTCCAGCGCGTCCTGCTTCGACACCACGCCGATGTCGACGTTGCGCTGCTTGAAGATGCGGTTCTCGGTGACGAGGGCGTCGATGTCCTTCATCGCCGCCGGGAATTCCTGGCACCAGCGGGCGATGTCGTCGATCAGGTCGCCCGGCAGATCCTGGTGGACGCCGCCGGGACGGAAGTAGTTGGCGTGCAGGCGCGCGCCCGAAGCGCGCTCATAGAACACCATCAGCTTCTCGCGCTGCTCGAAACCCCACAGCGGCGGCGTCAGCGCGCCGACGTCCATGGCCTGGGTCGTCACGTTCAGCATGTGCGACAGGATGCGGCCGATCTCGGAGTACAGGACCCGGATCAGCTGGGCGCGGTAGGGCACGTCGATGCCCAGCAGCCGCTCGATGGCCAGGCAGAAAGCGTGCTCCTGGTTCATCGGCGAAACGTAGTCGAGCCGGTCCAGATACGGCACGTTCTGGAGGTAGGTGCGCGCCTCCATCAGCTTCTCGGTGCCGCGGTGCAGCAGGCCGATGTGCGGGTCGACGCGGGTCACCAGCTCCCCGTCCAGCTCCAGCACCAGACGCAGCACGCCGTGTGCGGCCGGGTGCTGGGGACCGAAGTTGATGGTGAACTTGCGGTCGTCCATCTCACGTGCGTGGTGGGTGCGCGCATCGCTCGGGTCGTCGAAGACGTCCGTGCCGATCACCGTCGTGGGCTTGGGCGCCGGGGTGTGGGTTCCGTCGGCCATGGTCAGCCCTTCACCTTCTCGTCGCCCGGCAGGACCGGCGCCGGATATTCCGCGCCCTCCCAGGGCGACAGGAAGTCGAAGTTGCGGAACTCCTGCTGCAGGCGGACCGGCTCATAGACCACCCGGCGCTGCTCCTCGTCCCAGCGCACCTCGACGTGGCCGGTCATGGGAAAGTCCTTGCGCAGGGGATGCCCCTCGAAGCCGTAGTCGGTCAGCAGGCGGCGCATGTCGGGATGGCCGGAAAACAGCATGCCGTACATGTCGAAGGCTTCGCGCTCGAACCAGTTGGCGCTGGGATAGACCTCGATGACGCTGGGGACCGGCTGAACCTCGTCGGTCGCCACCTTGACCCGCACGCGCACGTTCCGCGTCATCGACAGCAGGTGATAGACGACCTCGAACCGCTCCTCGCGGTCGGGATAGTCGGCGCCGCAGACGTCCAGAAGCTGCTGGAAGCCGAAACGGTCACGCAGGTCGGTCAGCACCTGCACGATCTTCTCGCGCTCGGCGACAAGGGTCAGCTCGCCGAAGGCGACCTCGGCTGCCACGTCCAGCTCGGCCACCATCTCGGCGCCCAGCGGCGTCAGGGCGGCCTCCGTCGCCGCGATCACGTCCAGCGCGCTCATCGGTCGATCGTCCCCGTGCGGCGGATCTTCTTCTGCAGCTGCAGCAGCCCATAGACGAGCGCCTCGGCCGTCGGCGGGCACCCCGGAACGTAGACGTCCACCGGCACGACCCGGTCGCAACCGCGAACGACGGAATAGCTGTAGTGGTAATAGCCGCCGCCGTTGGCGCAGCTGCCCATCGACAGCACGTAACGCGGGTCGGGCATCTGGTCGTAGACCCGGCGCAGGGCGGGGGCCATCTTGTTGGTCAGGGTGCCGGCCACGATCATCAGGTCGGACTGGCGCGGGCTGGCGCGCGGGGCCATGCCGAAGCGCTCGAGGTCATAGCGCGGCATCGACGCCTGGATCATCTCCACGGCGCAGCAGGCCAGACCGAAGGTCATCCACATCAGCGACCCGGTGCGAGCCCAGGTGATGACGTCGTCCAGCGAGGCGGTCAGGAAGCCGCGCTCGCCCAACTCCATGTTGACCTGCTCGAAGAACTTGTCGTGCAGCGCGGGGTCGTACCCCTCCACCGACGAGCGGGCGGACAGACCGTAGGGGCTGGCGGGCGCGGGCGGGGTCGCGCCGGGAACGATCACTCCCATTCCAGGGCTCCCTTCTTCCATTCGTAGATGAAGCCGACGGTCAGCACGCTGAGGAAGATCATCATCGACCAGAAGGCGAAGATCATGCCGCCCTGAGACAGGTCGAACAGCGAGACGGCCCAGGGGAACAGGAAGGCGACTTCAAGGTCGAAGATGATGAAGAGGATCGACACCAGGTAGAAGCGCACGTCGAACTTCATGCGGGCGTCGTCGAAGGCGTTGAAACCGCATTCATAGGCCGCCAGCTTCTCGCTGTCGGGGTTCTTCGGCGCCACCACCAGGGCGGCGACGGTGAACAGGATGCCGATCACGCCGCCGATCGCCAGGAAGATGACGGCCGGCAGGTATTCCAGGAGGAATTCGTTCATCGAGAGAGGACCTCGGTCGCCCGCGAGGAGGCGGGCGGAATCGCGGCTTTCTAGACGCACTCCCCGCCGCGTTCAAACCCTGCGGGGCCGGGATTTTCTGCGAGTCGTTCGCAGGTTACGAGATGTCGCATTGCGCGATCGACCGTGACCGTTTCCCTTGGACCATCCCGTCACTTTCCGGAGTTCCCCATGAAGCTCGGCGCCCGCGTCCTCGACGCCGTGGAAAGGGTCGGCAACAAGCTGCCTGACCCGGTGTTCCTGTTCCTCTGGCTGATCGGCGGGCTGATCGTGCTGAGCCTGATCGGGTCCGGCCTCGGCTGGACGGCGGTCAATCCGGTGACCGGGGACGTGCTGGTGGCCAAGAGCCTGCTGTCGTCCGAAAATCTCGAGCAGTTGATCATCGGCATGCCGCGCACCCTGGCGGAGTTTCCGCCGCTGGGCATCGTGGTGACGATCATCTACGGCGCCTCGGTGGCGGAGCGCAGTGGCCTGTTCCGCACGGCGATCCGCGGAGCTCTGCTGAATGCGCCGAAGTCGATCCTGACCCCCATCGTCGTGGTCACCGGCATGGTCTCGCACCACGCGTCGGACGCGTCCTACGTCGTGGTCATTCCACTGGCGGCCGTCATCTTCGCGGCGGCCGGCCGGCATCCGCTGGCCGGGCTGGCCGCCGGGTTCGCGGCGGTGTCCGGCGGCTACGCGGGCAACCTGTTTCCGGGCGCTTCGGACGCGCTGATCCTGGGCATCACCGAGCCGGCGGCACACCTGATCGATCCGTCCTACTCAGTGAACATCGCAGGCAACTGGTTCTTCATCGTCGGCGTGGTGATCGTGTTCACGCCGATCGTCTGGTTTCTGACGGACCGGGTCATCGAGCCGCGACTCGGCGCCTGGACGCCCGTCGAGGCGGCCGATCCCGCTGCGCCGGCCAGCGCCGACGAGAACGCCCTCACCCCGGACGAGAAGCGCGGCCTGTTGTTCGCCGCTCTGACCGCGCTGGGGATGGTCGCCCTGTGGGCGTTCATCACCTGGCTGCCGGCATCGCCGTTCATCGACCCCGAGGCGGACCCGGAGCAGCGCTTCAATCCGCTTTACCGGTCGCTGGCCGCCTTCTTCGCCGTGACCTTCTTCGTCACCGGCGCGGCCTACGGCGTGGGCTCGCGCACGGTGCACAGCCACCGCGACCTGGTGCGCATGATGCGCGAGGGCATCGCCCAGCTGGCGCCGTATCTGGTGCTGGCCTTCTTCGCCGCACACTTCGTGGCCATGTTCAACTGGTCGGGGCTGGGTCCCATCCTGGCGGTGAACGCGGCCGCGGGACTGAAGGAAATCGCCCTGCCCACGCCGTTGCTGCTGATCGCGGTGGTGCTGGTCTCCTGCTTCTTCGATCTGTTCATCGGCTCGGCCTCGGCCAAGTGGTCGGCGCTGGCCCCGATCGTGGTGCCGATGTTCATGCTGCTGGGGATCAGTCCCGAAATGACCACCGCCGCCTACCGCATGGGCGATTCCGTGACGAACATCGCCACACCGCTGATGAGTTATTTCCCGCTGATCCTCACCTTCGCCCAGCGCTGGGATCCCCGGTTCGGCCTCGGCAGTCTGATGTCGACCATGCTGCCCTACGCCGGCGCCTTCCTGATCGCGGGGTTGACCATGGTGGCGCTGTGGGTCGCGCTGGACTTGCCGCTGGGGCCGGGCGTGGGCGTGCACTATGAGCCGCCGCCGCCCGTCGAGGCGGCGCAGGCGCCGGCCGAAGGCGGGGTTCTGGGCCCCCAGACGCCGCCCCAGCCGGCCGCGCGCTGATCTGTGAAAAAACGGGCGGGGCCGCGCTTGACGGGCGCGCGGCCCCCGCCTAAACGACGCCCCTCGCCGCGGCGCACCAGCGCTTCGGCCGGGATGTGCGGGTGTAGCTCAGTTGGTTAGAGTGCCGGCCTGTCACGCCGGAGGTCGCGGGTTCGAGCCCCGTCACTCGCGCCATTCCTGACGAACGTCGGAATGGCCACCGCCCATCCCTTCCTCACCCGCCCGAGTAGCCGCCGATGATCGGCAGCACCTCGCCGGTGATGTAGCTGGACATCTGGGGCGACGCCAAAAAGACGAAGGCCGGAGCGATCTCCTCGGGCTGCGCGGGGCGTTTCATCACCGTCTGCGACCCGAACTCCGACACCTTTTCCGCGTCCTTGTCGGCCGGGTTCAGCGGAGTCCAGACAGGTCCGGGCGCGACCACGTTCACGCGGATTCCCCGCGGCGCCAGATGCGTGCCCAGCGAGCGGGCGAAGGCGTGGATGCCGCCCTTGGTCAGCGAATAGTCCAGCAGGTCCTTGTTCCCCATGATGCCGGTGACCGAACCGGTCATGACGATCGATCCGCCCGCCTTCATGTGCGGGACGGCCGCCTGACAGATGTTGAAGTAGCCGTAGAGGTTGGTCTTCATCGTCCGGTCGAAGTGATCGAACTTCAGGTCCTCGAACGCCTGCACATGCTCCTGGAACGCGGCGTTGGGCACCACGACGTCCAGCCGGCCGAAGGCGTCCAGCGTGGCCTTCACCGCGGCCTTGGCGAACTCCGGATCGGCCACGTCTCCCTTGATGACGATCGCCTTGCGCCCTTCCGCCTCGACCGCGGCCCTGGCGTCTTCGGCGTCCAACTCCTCGTCCAGGTGGCAGATGGCGACGTCGCAGCCTTCACGGGCGAACAGCACCGCCACCGCGCGCCCGATGCCGGAGTCGCCGCCGGTCACCAGCGCGGCGAACCCGTCCAGCTTGCCCGAGCCCTTCCAGAAAGGCGCGTCGTATAGGGGCGCGGGATCCAGCGCCGCCTCGTCGCCCGGCTTGGTCTGGTGCTGCTTCGGGAACGGCGGTTCCGGATACCGGCGCGCGCCGGCCTGAACCGCGCCCTCATCGCCGCCCCCGCCCGACTTCGCGTCCTTCGCGTCGATGCGCGCCTGCACCTCGCGCTCATGTTCCGCCACCTTTTCGGCGCGGGGGTCGAAGCGGTCGTCCATGTCTGCCTCCTGCGTCTTCGCAGGGGCAACGAGCCGGGCGCGCGGCCCGTTCCGAACGGCTCAGCTCAGCAGGTCGTGGCGGCACCGTAGCGGACCACGTCGGCATGCGGGACGGAGGCCGTCAAATCCACCCGCGTCAGGCGGTCGTACTCGCACTCCGGCATGTCCGCCGCCTCGACGCCCAGCGCCCTTGCGATCAGGGGAACCGTGTTGCTGTGGCCGACGACGAGGATCACGGCGTCCTCCGGCTGGGCGGCGATCTCCGCGACGATCGCGGCGACGTGCGCATCGACGCCGCCGTCCAGGGCGAAGGCCCGGACCGGAGCGCCGAAAGCCGCCGCCGTCGGCGCGGCCGTCAGGGCGGTGCGCTGCAGGGGGCTTACGAGCACCAGGTCGGGCCCGTCCGCGCCGAACGTCGCCGCAAGCGCCTGCGCCCGAAGCGTTCCGGCTTCCGACAGCACGGGATCGCGGGACGCGTCGGCCTTCTCGGCATGTCGGGCCAAGACGACGTGCTGAGCGGAAGCCGCGGAGGCCAGGGTCCACAAGGAGGCCGCCAGCGCGGCCATGATCGTCGGCTTCATTTCAGTCCCCTCCGCGCGGCGACCGGAACTCGGCCTTGCCGCTGACGTCAGCATAGGTGTCGCACAGGCCCTCGAACACCCGTCCCCATGCGAAACGGTCGACGGTCTTCTGCCGTGCGGCCGCGCCGACGGCGCCGAGGTCGCGCTGGAACAGCGCCTCCACCGCCTCCGCGTAGGCCGCGGGTTCGGCCACCTCCGCCAGTTGGCCGACGTTGGCATCGACCGTCTCCTTCACGCCGCCGGCGTTCACGCCCACCACCGGACGGCCGCAGGCCATGGCCTCCAGAACGATCAGACCGAAGGGCTCCTTGTCGTTGGCGTGCACGAAGGCGTCGCAGCTAGCGATGATCTTCGCCACCACCTTCGGATTCGCCTCATAGGGAAGCGAGATGACGCGCTCTTCTGGCGGCAGGCCCTGCCCCGCCCCCACCAGCACCAGGTGATAGGGCTCTCCCAGTTTCTGGACGGCCTGGATCAGGACGTCGATGTTCTTCTCCCGTGCCGGCCGACCCGCGAAGCAGAGCAGACGCGCCGACGCAGGCAGGCCCAGCCGCTTCAACAGCCAGTCCCGGTCCCTCCGGTCCGGCCGGAAGGTGTCGACTTCGACGCCCAGCGGCTGGATGACGATGTCGCGGATGCCCGCTTCTTCCAGCCGTCTGGCGATGTAGCGGCTGGGCGAGATCACGCGGTCGAACTGGCCGAACAACTGCGCCCAACGCTTCTCGACCGGCTTCTTGGCCCATTCGCCGAAGTGAAGCGCGGCCAGGCCCGCGGGGTCGGAATGGCAGAAGCCGATCACCGGGCACCCGGCGCGCTGGCCGGCCTCCAGCGCTCCCTGCCCCGGCGTGTAGGGATCGCCGGCCTCGATCAGGTCAGGCTCGAGCGACGCCACCCACGCAGCCCAGCGACGCACGGACTGGGGCCAGCGATAGCCGTCGCCGAAGGGCAGCTTGGTGGCGTGCAACTGCACGATGCCGTCGTCGCCCGCCCTGTGGTGCGCGCCCGGCACCACCAGCGTATGGGCGACGTTCGGACGGTTGGCCTCCAGCCAGGCCTTCTTCGACAGCAGGTAACGCTTCACCCCGCCCGATTTGGGCGCATAAAGCATCGTAGTGTCGACCATGCGGGGGCGCGGATCTTCCGACGCGGCCTTGGTGGCGCGCAGGGTCTCCGACACCTCCTCGTCCCAGCCCGGGAAGAGGCGGAGCTCGCCCTCCTGCACTTCCAGCCCCGCAAGGCTCACCAGCTCGCGCTCGGCCGCGCTCACGCCGATGCGGCCCTTGCGGACCTTCTTCTGGATGCGCCGGGCCTTGCGGACCTTTGACATGTGCGACTTGACCATGTCGCGCCGTAGCGCCGCCCGCGATCAAGCTCAAGCGTCGTCGCCCCTTCCCCCGGGCGGGCGGGAGTCCGGAACGGGCCGCCCCCGCCGCGACAGGGCCTCACGCAGGAGCATCTCGACCTGGGCGTTGACCGATCGAAGTTCGGCGGCGGCCAATCGCTCGACCGCCGCCATCACCTCGGGAGAGGCGCGAAGCAGGAAGGCTTTCGTCGCCCGTCCCGGCATCAGCCGTACAGGGTGCCGGTGTTGACCACCGGCTGCGCTTCCCGGTCGGCGCACAGCACGACCAGAAGGTTCGAGACCATGGCAGCCTTGCGGTCCTCATCCAGCTCGACCACGCCGCGCTCGCCGAGATCCGTCAGCGCCGCCTCGACCATGCCGACGGCGCCCTTCACGATCAGACGACGCGCGGCCAGAACGGCCTCGGCCTGCTGACGCTTCAGCATGGCCCCGGCGATTTCAGGCGCATACGCAAGGTGCGCCAAACGGGCCTCGTCGACCACCACGCCCGCGACCGAGACGCGGCCGGCCAGTTCCTGGCTCAGCTTGGCCGCGACGTCCTCCGCGTCGGCCCGGAGCGTCAACTCATGCTCTTCACCGTGGTCGTAGGCGTAGTGGGAGGCCAGATCGCGCAGGCCGGTGTCGACCTGGATGTTCACGAAAGCCTGATAATCGTCGACGTCGAACAGGGCCTGAGCCGAATCCTCCACGCGCCATACGACGTTGGCGGCGATCTCGATCGGGTTCCCGCGCTTGTCGTTCACCTTCAGCTTGTCGCTGGTCAGATTGCGGGCCCGCAGGCTGATTTTCTTGCGCGTGTACCACGGCAAAACCCAGCGGAGACCGGTCGTGCGGTCGGTGCCGCGATAGTCGCCGAACAGCAGGATGGCGGCCGCCTCGTTCGGCTGAAGCGCGTAGAAGCCGCACATCAGGAACAGGCCGACGGTGGCCAGACTGACGCCGCCGACGAGGTAAGGCCACGCATCCGGATTCTGGGCCACCAGCACCGGCCCGGCCACAACCATCGCCAGCGACGCCAGCAGAATGGGGATGCCGCCCGCGGCCCGCGCGGCCCGCTCGACGGATCGTTCTCTTTTCTCGGTCATTGAAACCCCCTGTTTCGATGTCGAAGTGATATCACCGTGACATCGTGCGGCGCAAGGCCGGAATGCGGCGCCCGGCCTTGCATTCGCCTCAAATTCGGGAAACTTGGGACAAACGTCCGAAGGGGCTGCTAAACGGCCCCTCAAATCGTCTCGTGTCGTCGAGGGTGCCCCCGCTCATGCGTCTTTTCTATGCGACCGCCGCCGCGCTCGCGCCCCTTCTCTTCGCCGCCGGCGCCCAGGCCCAGGTCGTGATCAACACGGCGCGGACGACGCCGATCCAGACGTCTAACGCCGGCACGAGCGGCGCGCCCGCCAATATCGAGATCGCCTCCGGCGGTGCGATCAATCTGTCGGCCGGCACGGCCGTCACGGTGGATTCAAGCAACACCTTCACCCTGTCCACCGGCGGATCCATCAACTTCACGAACGCCGCCAATGGGGCCGTCGGGGTGCTGGTGAATGGAGGGGTGACGACCAGCATCACCATCAACGACCGCATCACCGTGGCCGACTCGCTGGGGACCTATCCCAATCCGGACAACGACCTCGACGCCGACGGTCCTTTCGCGACCGGCTCGGGGCGTTATGGAATTCGGCTTGCGGGGCCGGTCACCGGAAACGTCGCCCTCAGTCGCTCGGGCTTCGTCTTCGTCGAAGGGAACGACTCCTACGGCATCTCGATCGACGCCGGCCTGGTGGGCAACCTCCGCAACCAGGGCGAAGTGCGGGTGCTGGGCGACCGGTCCGTGGCGGTCAGGAGCGCCGGCACCCTCGATGGCGACGCCTACATCGGGGGAACCGTGGCGTCGCTTGGGGAAGGCTCCTCGGCGGTGCGGTTCGACGGCGACGTCACCGGGCGCCTGATCTTCCAGGGCGAAGTCCAGTCGACGGGCTACCGGTACACCTCTCGTCCCAATCAGGACGCCATTGACGACCTCGACGCCGACGACAGGCTTGAAGGCGGTCCCGCGATCGTGATCGGCGCCAACGTGGCTCGGGGCGTGCTGTTCGACGTCCTCCCCACGGACTCCAATCCCAACTCAACCGACGACGACGGCGACGGCGTGACCGATTCTGAGGAAACCGCTTCCCGCGTTTCCGTTTTCGGCGCGGCGCCGGCCATTCTGGTCGGTTCCACCACCCAGAACGTCGACCTCGGCGCGGTAGGGACAGGTGACCTGAACTACGGGTTCATCAATCGGGGCACGGTCAGCTCGCAGGGCATCCTGGACGGCACCGACGCGCAGGCCATCAGGTTCGGCGCCGGGGGCGGGCGGACGGTGAACATCGCAGGCGGCGTGCTGTCTTCGGGGCCTGTGTCGGCGTTGGCGTTCGACGGCGACGCCATCGCGGTGCGCTTCGGCGACGGCGTCACGACGCCGCGCTTCGTAAATGCCGGATTTCTGACCGCCGCCAGCGCCAGCGACGTCGGGGGTCAGGTGACGGCACTGATGTTCGACGCCGGCGCCGACGTCGCCCAGTTCACCAATCGCGGGACCGTTCTGGCCACGAGCGGAGGCGGCACGGCCAACATCTCGACGGTGCTGGATTTGAGCGGGCGTCTGACGTCCTTCACCAACCTGGGGATCATCGAGGCCAACCTTGTGCCCGCGGACGACACGCCGGTCACCGGCACGGCCGTTGCGATCGATCTTCGCGCGAACACGACCGGGGTCACGTTCCTGCAGGATGACGACCCGACCGATGCGCCCCCAGGAGCCGGCAACCCCGACACGGACGGCGACGGAGTGGCCGACGCGTCCGAACCCTCCGTCTTCGGGTCGATTCTGCTGGGCTCCGGCGCCGACGTCGTCGACGTCCGGAACGGCACGGTCGACGGGGACATAGCCTTCGGGGCAGGCGCCGACCGCCTCCTGATTTCAGGAGGTTCCCGCGTGACCGCGCGGCTGTCCGACGCCGATGGACAATTGTCGATCAACGTGCAGAACGGCACGCTCGACGGCCGGCAGACAGGGCCGCTGGACGTCAGTGGTCTGACTGTGGGTCCCGACGGCCGGCTCATCGTCACCGTCGACGGCGGCACCGGTCAGGCGGGTGGATACCGGGTTTCCGGGACCGCCGACCTGCAGACGGGTGCTCAGCTCGGCGTGCGTTTCAACTCCCTGATCTCAGCCCCCACCCGCTACACGGTGATCGATGCGAACACCCTGACTCTGGGTCAGGTGGATTTCGACGCGACGGAAGCCAACTCGCCCTATCTCTTCCGAGTGGACGCCTCGGCCGACGCCGCCGCCGGGGAGGTGTACGTCGACGTGCGTCGACGCACGGCGGAGGAAGCCGGCCTCATCACGTCGGAAGCCGGTCTGTTCGACTCGTTCTACGGCGCGCTGGAGTCGGATGAGGCCCTGCTGAACGCCTTCCTGTCCCAGACCGACCGGGCGGAGTTCATCGACCTGTACGAGCAGCTGCTGCCCGACCATTCGGGCGGTCCGCTGCTGTCGCTCGCGGGCGGCGTCGACGCCGTGACCCGCGCACTGGTCGGGCGCAACGCCTCGGCCGCGCCGGGCCAAGCCAGCGCCTGGCTGCAGGAGATCACCTTCTACGCCGACAAGGACAAGACCGACAGCTACGGCTTCCGGTCGGAAGGCTTCGGCGTCGCGGGCGGCGTCGAGATGGGCACCGACTACGGCAATCTCGGCGTCAGCGTCGCCTTCACCTCGTCCGATCTGGAAGACCCGGAATCGGCGGCCGAGGAGGTGGTTTCGGCCAACCTGATCGAGCTGGGCCTCTACTGGCGGGCGCAGGGCCAGTACTGGACGACCTGGGCGCGGGCGGCGGGTGGATACGCCACGTTCGACTCCACCCGGCGGCTGGTGGGGTCGGGCCTGAACCTGACGAACACGTCCAGCTGGAACGGCTGGACGGTGGCCCTGGCCGGCGGCGCCTCGTACGAGCGCAGCTACGGCCGCTTCACCATCCGCCCCGAGGTCTACGCGGAGTACTTCTCGCTGAGCGAGGACGCGCACACGGAGACCGGCGGGGGCGGCGCGTTCGATCTGGAGATCGACGAGCGCGAGGGTCACATGTTCTCGGCCGTGGCGGCCATGAACGTCTCGATGGGCATGGGCCAGGGCAGCTGGCTGCGGCCCGAGCTGCGGCTGGGCTGGCGCCAGAACATCTCGGTCGATCCGGGCGTGACCATGGGCCGGTTCACGGGCGGCGGCGGCGACTTCGCCATCACGCCCGCCGGCATCGAGGGCGGCGGTCCGATCGTCGGCTTCCGCCTGAACGTCGGCAACGAGCTGGGCATGCTGTCCGTCAGCGCGGACGCCGAGCTGATCGAGGACTACGTCCGCTACATGCTGCTGCTGCGGGCCAGCTTCCGGTTCTGAGGCGGGGCGGCTAGCTCAGCTGGTCAGAGCACCTCGTTTACACCGAGGGGGTCGGGGGTTCGAACCCCTCGCCGCCCACCAGAGACAAGGCCCGCCGGATCGCTCCGGCGGGCCTTTTCCGTTTCAGGTCGTCAGTGGCTGACGGTGACCGCGGCGCCGTCGACGGGCGGTTCGGCGCGCGGCAGGGGCTCGGCGGCCTCGTCCCATTCGACGGGGGTCAGCGTGCCGGTCAGGGCCCACTTCAGCGCCTCGTCGGCCGTCGAGATCGGAACGATCTCCAGCGCCGACTTCACGTTGTCGGGCACGTCGGCGAGGTCCTTCTCGTTCTCCTGCGGGATCAGCACCGTCCGGATGCCGGAGCGCAGGGCGGCGAGCAGCTTCTCCTTCAGGCCGCCGATGGCCGTGACCCGTCCCCGCAGCGTGATCTCGCCGGTCATGGCGATGTCCTTGCGGATCGGCACGCCCGTCAGGACCGAGACCATGGCCACGGTCATGGCCACGCCGGCCGAGGGGCCGTCCTTCGGCGTGGCGCCGTCGGGCACGTGGACGTGGATGTCGGTCTTCTCGAAGACCGGCGGCTTGACGCCGAAGGCCAGCGACCGCGCCCGGACGTAGGACGCGGCGGCGGAGATCGACTCCTTCATCACGTCCTTGAGGTTGCCGGTCACGGTCATGCGGCCGCGGCCCGGCATCCTGATCGCCTCGATGGTCAGGATGTCGCCGCCGAACTCCGTCCAGGCCAGACCCGTGACGATGCCGACCTGGTCGGTCTCGTCCGTCTCACCGTAGCGGAACTTCCGCACGCCCGCGTATTCGCCCAGCTTGCCAGCGTCGACCGTGATGGTCTTCGCCCCGGTCCGGGCCATCTCACGCACAGCCTTGCGGGCCACGCCGCCCAGGGCGCGCTCCAGCGAGCGCACGCCGGCCTCACGCGTGTAGTAGCGGATCAGGTCGCGGATCGTATCTTCCGGCACGATCAGCTCGCCCGCCTTCAGGCCGTGGTCGGACAGCTGCTTGGGCAGGACGTGACGCTTGGCGATCTCGACCTTCTCGTCCTCGGTGTAGCCGCTGACCCGGATGATCTCCATCCGGTCCATCAGGGGCTGAGGCATGTTCAGCGAGTTGGCGGTCGTGACGAACATGATGTTCGAGAGGTCGTAATCGACCTCCAGGTAGTGGTCGCCGAAGGTCGAGTTCTGGGCCGGATCCAGCACCTCGAGCAGGGCCGACGACGGGTCGCCGCGCCAGTCGGCGCCCAGCTTGTCGATCTCGTCCAGCAGGATGAAGGCGTTGGTCGTCTTCGCCTTCTTCATCGACTGGATGATCTTGCCCGGCATGGAGCCGATGTAGGTGCGGCGGTGGCCGCGGATCTCCGCCTCGTCGCGCACGCCGCCCAGCGACATGCGGACGTACTCACGAC
Source organism: Brevundimonas sp. (assembly GCF_035935935.1). Taxonomy (GTDB): domain Bacteria; phylum Pseudomonadota; class Alphaproteobacteria; order Caulobacterales; family Caulobacteraceae; genus Brevundimonas. Next base: position 1,467 of record NZ_DASYWO010000010.1, on the reverse strand, counting down.
CCGTGGCCTTGGCGATCGACCTGGCCAGCGAGGTCTTGCCCACGCCGGGAGGACCGACGAGGCACAGGATCGGCCCCTTCAGCGAGCCGGTGCGCGCCTGAACGGCCAGATACTCGATGATCCGTTCCTTGACCTTCTCGAGGCCGTAGTGGTCCTCCTCAAGGATGTCCTCGGCCTTCTGGAGGTCGATGGGCTTCTGTCTGGCCTTGCCCCACGGAATGGACAGCAGCCAGTCGAGATAGTTCCGCACGACGGTCGACTCGGCCGACATCGGGCTCATGTTGCGCAGCTTCTTGACCTCGGCCTCGGCCTTGGTCCGCGCTTCCCTGGACAGCTTCGTCTTCCGGATGCGCTTCTCCAGCTCCATGATCTCGTCGCGCTGATCGTCGGTCTCGCCCAGCTCGCGCTGGATCGCCTTCATCTGCTCGTTGAGGTAGTATTCGCGCTGGGTCTTCTCCATCTGACGCTTGACGCGCGAGCGGATCTTCTTTTCGACCTGCAGGACGCTGATCTCGCCCTCCATCAGGCCGTAAACCTGCTCCAGACGGCCGGAGACGTCGAAGGTTTCCAGCAACTTCTGCTTGTCGGCGATCTTGACCGACAGATGGGCGGCGACGCTGTCGGCCAGCTTGGACGGGTCGGTGATCTGGGGGATGGAGCTGAGGGCCTCGGGCGGGACCTTCTTGTTCAGCTTCACGTAGTGCTCGAAATGCTCGATCACGGCGCGCGACAGGGCCTCGGCGCGCGCGGGGTCGGCGACCTCGTCGTCCAGGGTGACGGCCTCGGCCTCGAAATACTCTTCCTGATCGGTGAACCGGGTCAGGCGCGCGCGGCGCTTGCCCTCGACCAACACCTTCACGGTGCCGTCGGGCAGCTTGAGCAACTGCAGCACGGTGGCCAGCACCCCGATCGGATAGATGGCGTCGGCGGCGGGATCGTCGTCGACGCTGTTCTTCTGCGTGGCCAGCAGGATCTGCTTTTCGCCCTTCATGATCTCGTCGAGCGCGCGCACGGATTTCTCGCGGCCGACGAACAGCGGCACGACCATGTGCGGGAAGACGACGATGTCCCGCAACGGCAGGACGGGCAGGACTGTGGACTCGGACATGATGCGACTTCCTGGAGCCCGGGTTGATCCCGGACCCGCCGAGCCGGCGTGGAGGGCGAGAGCCCGGCCGTTTCGACTCGACCCGCCTTGTGGCGGCCTTCGGAAAGTATGTGGTCCGGAAGCGTACGCGTTCAAGCGTGGCCGGAAATCGGATGGGGATTGAGAGGCACGGGGGCGTGCCCAAGCGCCCCGCCGCGGGACGGCGAGGTTGGAGGGCTGGCGGAGCGCCGGGCGCGAAGCCCGGATGCAGAAAGAAAATACCGTTTCGGCTTCGCGTGACGCTCCGCGCGCATGGTTTTCCGGAAGCCCGCGTCGGGTGGCGCTGTTCACGCCTTACCGCGGTCGCCTCCGGCGGGCGG
>NZ_DASYWO010000009.1:0-339895 GCF_035935935.1 Brevundimonas sp. | reverse complement strand
GCCTTCCCGTGACGCGCCATGATCGCCGGCCTGATCCGGAGGCGTCTCATTGCCCCCGGCCCCCGCGCCGCCGCCCACCTCCGATGGCCACGACCTTGCAGGTTCACGCCGACGCCGGCCGGCCGTGGACATGTGAGCCCCGGCGTCGACCCCCGCTCGAACCGCTCCCGCCGCGACAAGCTCGCAAGGCCTTGCGCCCCTCCCTGCGACGGAACCACGCGAAGGTTGGCACGACGCCCGACCGGTCATGACGAAGAGGCCGAAGACTCCCGCCGGGCGTTGATGTCCTTGGAGAATCTCGAGCGCATCATCGCGACGTCGGCGAGCGGCCGTCGGATTGCGCGCCCGCCGAGGGAAAGGCGGCGGCGTTTTCAGCGAGGCCTCACGACCCGCTCATGGCGGTCAGGGAAACGGCGGCGATGCTGCACCTCCCAGTGAAGGAGGCGCGCGGTGGTGGATCTGATCCTGCCCGGGAAGGGGCGAAGGCTGGTGCGGCTGTTGGCCGGACGGCGCGGGCGGCCGACGCTGCTCAGGCTGACGGACGGCCGCGAGGTGACGGCGTTCAACAGCGTGTGGGGGCGGGACTGGGGCGCCGAGTGGGAACATCTGACGCTGAACCTGTCGCCGCGCGTGGCGGGGGCCGAGGTGCGCACCGTTTCCGCGGAACAGGTGGTGGAGGCGCGGGACCTCGACGGCCGCCTGCTGCACCGGCGCCCCGCCCATGAAAAAGGGGCGCGGCCGGCGCCGCGCCCCCTGATCTTCAGTCCGGTCCGAGAGCTCAGCCGCGCTGGCTGATGGGCACGTAATCGCGCTCGGTCGGGCCGGTGTAGAGCTGCCGCGGGCGGCCGATCTTCTGCGACGGGTCCTCCATCATCTCCTGCCACTGGGCGATCCAGCCGACGGTCCGGGCCAGGGCGAACAGGACGGTGAACATGGTGGTGGGGAAGCCCATCGCCGACAGGGTGATGCCCGAGTAGAAGTCGACGTTCGGGAACAGCTTGCGCTCGATGAAGTACTCGTCGTTGAGCGCCACCTTCTCAAGCTCGATCGCCACCTGCAGCAGCGGGTCGTTGGGGTCGCCGACGGCCTTGAGCACCTCGTGGGCGCTTTCCTGCATCACCTTGGCGCGCGGGTCGTAGTTCTTGTAGACCCGGTGGCCGAAGCCCATGAGCTTGTAGCGCTTGTCCTTCACCCCGGCGATGAACTCCGGGATCCTGTCGGGCGTGCCGATCTCCTTGAGCATGTTCAGCGCCTCCTCATTGGCCCCGCCGTGCGACGGGCCCCAGAGGCAGGCGATGCCCGCGGCGATGCAGGCGAACGGATTGGCGCCCGAGGAGCCGGCGAGACGGACCGTGGAGGTGGAGGCGTTCTGCTCGTGGTCGGCGTGCAGGATGAAGATGCGGTCCATGGCGCGCGCCAGGATCGGGTTGACCTCGTAGTCCTCGGCCGGAACGGCGAAGCACATGCGCAGGAAGTTCTCGGCGTAGCTGAGGTCGTTGCGCGGCGACACGAAGGGCTGGCCGACGTGATACTTGTAGGCGCGCGCCGCGATGGTGGGCATCTTGGCGATCAGGCGGATGGCCGAGATGTTGCGTTGCACCGGGTCGTGGATGTCGAGGCTGTCGTGGTAGAAGGCCGACAGGGCGCCCACGGTCCCGACCATGATCGCCATGGGGTGGGCGTCGCGGCGGAAGCCCTCGAAGAAGCGGTCGAACTGCGAGTGCAGCATGGTGTGCATCGTCACGCTGCGCTCGAACGACTCGTATTCCGACGCGGTGGGCAGTTCGCCGTGCAGCAGCAGGTGGCAGACCTCGACGAAGTTCGACTTCGAGGCCAGCTGGTCGATCGGGTAGCCGCGGTGCAGCAGCACGCCGGCGTCGCCGTCGATGTAGGTCAGGGCGCTTTCGCACGCCGCCGTGGAGGTGAAGCCGGGGTCGAAGGTGAAGGCGCCGGTGGCGCCGTACATCTTGCGGATGTCCACCACGTCCGGGCCGGTCGAGCCGGAGAGCACCGGGAGGTCGACGCTCTTGTCGCCGAGCGTGAGGGTGGCGGTCTTGGAGGCGTCGGTCATGCAGGGCCCGGGTTTGAGCGTCTCACGCCGGCGAGGAGCCGCGGCGGCGAGACGGAAGGCGGAAGGTGAACGTCATTTAGTCTGTTGCAGCGCATCATCCAAGCGTCCGAGGGCCTCTTCCCGGCCCAAAGCCGCCAGGGTCCGGGCGATGTCGGGCGAGACGGCGCCGCCCGCCAGAGCCGCGCGCGCGGCGGGACCGATCTTGCCGAAGCCGACGCCCTCGGAGTCGGCGAAGGCCTTGAGCTCGGCCTCCAGCGCGAAGACGTCCCAGCTCTCGAACAGGGCGATGCGGGCGCGCAGGCGGGACAGGCGGTCGAGCGCCTCGGCGGTCAGCTGCGACGCGGCCTTGTCGTCGAGCGCCAGAGGGCGAGTGCGCAGGACGAAGGCGGTCTGGTCGGCGAGGTCCAGCACGGTCTTCGCGCGGTCCTTGACGAAGGGCATGGCGCGCAGGAGCCGGGCCTCGTCGCCCTCGGCGAGCGGGTGTCCGCGGGACAGGTGGACGTCCAGCGTGGACTTGGCCAGCCGGTCGTCGTCCGCGAGGCGGATCCAGTGGGCGTTGACGTGGGCCAGCTTGTCGAAGTCCAGGCGCGCGGGCGCCTTGCCGATGCCTTCCAGAGCGAACCAGGCGATCGCCTGCTGGTCCGAGAACAGCTCCTCGTCGCCGTGGGCCCAGCCGAGGCGGGCGAGGTAGTTGCGCATGGCCTCCGGCAGGTAGCCCATGTCGGCGTACTCATGCACGGCCTGGGCGCCGTGGCGCTTGCTGAGCTTGGCGCCGTCGGGGCCGTGGATCAGCGGAATGTGCGCGAAGGTCGGGCGGGGCCAGCCGAGCGCGTCGTAGATCAGCGACTGGCGGGCGGCGTTGTTCAGATGGTCGTCGCCGCGGATGACGTGGGTCACGCCCATGTCGTGGTCGTCGACCACCACGGCGAGATTGTAGGTCGGCGCGCCGTCCGAGCGCAGGATGACGAGGTCGTCGAGGGCGGCCGTGTCCCACCGCACCTCGCCCTGCACCGCGTCGGCGACGACGACGGGCGCGCCCCGCGGACGACGGAAGCGGACGGTGTGGGGCTTCATCAGGTCGTCGACGGACGGCTCGCGATCGCGCCAGGGGCTTTCGAAGGCCCGGCCTTCGGCCTTGGCTTGGTCGCGCAGGGCGCCCGTCTCCTCCGCGGAGAGGAAGTCGCGGTAGGCGTGGCCCGAGGCGAGCAGCTGATCGACCACCTCCCGGTGCCGTTCGGCGCGGCTGAACTGGAACACCGGCTCCTCGTCCGGGAAGAGGCCCAGCCAGTTGAGGCCGTCGAAAATGGCCTTCACCGCCGCGTCGGTCGACCGCTCGCGGTCGGTGTCCTCGACGCGGACGAGGAACTTCCCGTTGTGGCGGCGTGCAAACAGCCAGTTGAAAAGCGCCGTTCTTCCACCGCCTATGTGCAGGTAGCCGGTGGGCGAGGGGGCGAAGCGGGTGACGACGGGGGTCGACGGGGAGGCGGAGGTCATGGGGGCGGGGTCCATCAGGGCCGCCCTTATAGCGCCGGACGCCGCCAAGCCCAGCCTGCCTGCGCGTGCGGCGGCCTTCCTGCGTGATCAGGCGGCGGCGCAGGCGCTGCGGTGGGGCCTGTGGGCGCCCGTGGCGTTCGGCGCGGGATCGGCGGTCTACTTCCTGTTGAACCGCGAGCCGGCCGCGTGGCCGCTGGTTCTGGCGGCGCTGGCGGCGACCGCGGCGTGGCTGGCCGTCAGGCGGCTGCCGGTCGGCAGGGTCGTGACATGGCCGCTGATGCTGCTCGCCTTCTTCGCCGTCGGCCTGACGAACGCCAAGCTGAGGAGCGACCGGGCCGCCGCGCCGATCGCGCCGGCCATGGGGGAGCCGGTGCGGATCACCGGCTGGGTCACGGACGTCGAGTCGCCGGGCGGGAGCGGCGGCGCGCGGGTGATGGTGGCGCCGGTCCGGATCGAGGGACTGGCGCCGGAAGCGACGCCGCTGCGGGTGCGGGCGACGCTGAGGGGCAGGGCGCCGATCGCGCCGGGAACGCCGGTCAGCCTGTTCGCCCTGCTGAACCCGCCGCCGGCCCCGGCTTCACCTGGCGCGTACGACTTCGGGCGCTCGGCGTGGTTCCAGCGGATGGGGGGCGTGGCCTTCGTGCTGACGGATCCCCGTCCCGCGTCGCTGGATCGGCCGCCCTGGCGGCTCCGGCTGACGATGGCGGTGAACGCCGCGCGGGTCGATCTGGCCGCGCGCCTCGTGGAGCGGCTGGGGCCCCGCACGGGCGGCATCGCGGCGGCGATGACGACGGGCGTGGAGGCGTGGCTGGACCCGGAGGAGGTCGAGCGCATGCGGGATTCCGGCCTGGCGCACATCCTTTCGATCTCGGGCCTGCACATGGCGGTGGTCGGCGGCTTCGCCTTCTTCGGCGCCCGCCTGCTGATCGCGCTGATCCCGCCGCTGGCGCTGCGCGTGAACGGCAAGAAGGCGGCCGCGTGGGTCGGGCTGGCGGCGGTCGCGGTCTATCTGGTCATATCGGGCGCGCCGCCGCCGGCGGTGCGGGCGGCGGTGACGGCGTCGATCGCCTTTCTGGCCATCCTGCTGGACCGGCCGGCCATCACCATGCACGGACTGGCCGTGGCGGCGCTGGTCGTGCTGGCGATCCAGCCGGAGGCCATCGTCACGCCGGGCTTCCAGATGTCGTTCGCCGCGACCGCGGCGCTGGTGGCGCTGGTGGAGGCGTGGCCGCGCGCGCCGCGAGAGATCCAGACGCCGCTGCCCATCCTCGCCGTCCAGCGGACGGGGCAGTGGATCGCGGCGGCGGCTCTGGCCAGTCTGGTGGCCGGCGCGGCGACCGCGCCGTTCGCCATGCAGCATTTCAACCGCGCGGCCATGTACGGCCTGGTCTCGAACATGACGGTGGCGCCGATCAGCGACTTCCTGATCATGCCGACGCTGGCGCTGGGCGCCCTGCTGGAGCCCGTCGGCCTCGGCGCGCCGTTCCTCTGGCTGGCGGGGGCGGGCATCGAGGCCATGCTGTGGGTCGGCGGGTGGACCGCCGGGCTGCCGGGCGCGGTGCGGACCTATGCCAGCGCGCCGACGGCGGCGCTGCCGGTCGCCTTCATGGGGGTGATGATCTGCTGTCTGGTGCGGGGGCCGCTGCGGTGGATCGGCCTGCCGCTGGCGTGCGCCGTGCTGGTCTGGCCGAGGGGGCCGGCGCCCGACGTCTGGATCGGCGACGGCGGCGCGAAGGCGGCGACGGTCGCTGGCGCGCGCGCGACGGTGATCCGGGGCGGGCTGGAAGACTTCGGCGTCGAGGTGTGGAGCCGGCGTCGCGGGCTGACGGTCGAGGCGCGGGACGAAAACGGCTGGACCTGCGGGCGGACGGATTGCCGGCCGACTGCGGAAGCGGTCGGACCTGCGCTGCTGTGGGGGCGGCGCGCGCCGACGGCCGAGCGGCTGGCGGCCGCGTGCGCGACCGCGGAGGTGGTGGCGGTGCGGACGGAGGTCGACGTCCTGCCGCCGGCGTGCGCGTCGCGGCTGGTGCTGGACGGACGGGACTTCGCCGAGAAGGGCGCGGTGGAACTGTGGCGCGAAGGCGACGGGTGGCGCGCGCTGTGGGTCGCGGACCTGCGCAGCGACCGGCCGTGGGCGCGGTACGGGGAGGGGGAGTGAGCCCCTCAGCGGCCGTCAGTGATAGCGGCGGATGAGGCCGACCAGCTTGCCCTGAACCTCGACCTGGTCGGGGCCGAAGATGCGCGTTTCGTAGTTGCGGTTCGCGGGTTCCAGCGCGATGGAGGCGCCCTTCTTGCGCAGGCGCTTCAGCGTGGCCTCCTCGCCCTCGACCAGGGCCACGACGATGTCGCCGGAGACGGCCGTGTCGCTGGATTTGATGACCACCAGATCGCCGTTCAGGATGCCGGCCTCGATCATGGAGTCGCCCTCGATCTCCAGCAGATAGTGCTCGCCGGAGCCCAGCATGGCCTCGGGCACCGGATAGCGGGCGGTCTCGTGCTCGATGGCGGCGATGGGGGTGCCTGCGGCGATCTTGCCCATCAGGGACAGCTCGCGGGTGTCGTTGGCGGGCTCGGCCGCGATCGGGCGGCCGCCGCCCTGCACCACCTGCGGCTTGAAGCCCCGCCCCCCGGGCGCGGCGGCGTCGGGCAGCTTGGTCACTTCCAGCGCACGGGCGCGGTGGGCCAGACGGCGGATGAAGCCGCGTTCCTCCAGCGCCGTGATCAGGCGGTGGATGCCCGACTTGGACGCCAGATCCAGCGCCTCCTTCATCTCGTCGAACGACGGCGAGACGCCCGTCTCCTTGATCCGTTCATGGATGAACATCAGGAGCTCGTGCTGCTTCTTGGTGAGCATGGCGTCGAATCTTTCAGGAACAAGCCGTGAACCGATGGCGATGTTCTGTAAGTGTTCTTGCCTAATGTCAACTTAACGGCGGGATCAGTCCGAGAAGGCCCCGCAGCTCGTGTGCAGCGTCGTCAGCATCAGGTTCCATCCCGCCAACGCCGAGTTCATAGTTTCTGCCAGCGTGGGAGGTCACGCGAACCACACGCATACCAAAACTGGCTTCGCCCTTGATTGAAGCGATCTCGGCCACCGGTATGGGACGATGAGTGCTGCTGTAGAGGCAGTCGTCCTGCAGCCAGATCACAGCCGAGCCGTGGTCGATCAGTGTGTTGGTCGCTCTGAGCAGCCTTGGAAGGATGAAGGCCAAACCACCGAAAAGAACCAAGTAGATCAGCCAGTTTGGAAACCCTCGGCTGCTTTGCGACAGGAGCCATGCCCAGCCGTGCTGAGTCGTCATGGCCACGCCATGCCAAGCGAGGGCGAGGAAGAGGGCACAAAACCCGACCAGTGAGAGCCAACCGCCCACCGCCGATCGCGTGGCGACGACGCGCATCAGCCCATCAACTCCCGCGTGGCCGCCTCAACGTCCGCCTGTCGCATCAGGCTTTCCCCCACCAGCACGGCCTGGGCATGTGCCGCCGACACGCGGGCGACGTCGTCGGGGGTGAAGATGCCGCTTTCGGCGACGAGCAGGGCGTGGACGGGGCTGAGCAGGGCCAGTTCCTCGACGCGGGCCAGGTCGACGTCGAAGGTGCGCAGGGACCGGGCGTTGACGCCGACCAGCGCCGTCTCGCGGTCTTCGACCAGCCGGCAGGCGCGGGCCATCTCGGCCTCGTCGTGGGTCTCGATCAGGGCGTCCATGCCGAAGCGGTCCGCCTCGGCCAGCAGGTCGGCGGCCAGGGCGTCGTCGACCATGGCCAGGATGATCAGGATGCAATCGGCGCCCAGCGCGCGGCTCTCGGCCACCTGCCACGGATCGACCAGGAAGTCCTTGCGCAGGCAGGGCAGGGCGGTGGCGGCGCGGGCCTGCCCCAGGAAGGCGTCGTCGCCCTGGAAGCTGGGGCCGTCGGTCAGGACGGAGAGGCAGGTCGCGCCGCCGCGCTCATATGCCTTCGCCAGTTCGGGCGGGTCGAAGTCGGGGCGGATCAGGCCCTTTGAGGGGCTGGCCTTCTTGATCTCGGCGATCAGGGCGGGGCGGCCGGTGTCGTTGAAGCGGGCCTGCAGCGCGGCGTGAAAGCCGCGAGGCGGCGAGGCAAGAGCCGCGCGCGCCTCGACCGCCGCTTGCGATTCGGCGGCCTTTCGCGCGGCCACCTCCTCGCGCTTGTAGGCTGCGATGCGGGCGAGGACGTCGGTCATTCTTCCGGCTCCGCGATCGGCGTGTTCGTCGCCTCGACGAGGCGGGCCAGAGCCTGCGAGGCGCGGCCGTCGTCGATGACCGAGGCGGCGAGGGAGGCGCCTTCGCGCAGGTCGGCGGCGCGGTCGGCGACGATCAGGGCGGCGGCGGCGTTCAGCAGGACGACGTCGCGATAGGGGCCGGGCGCGCAGTCCAGCAGGGCGCGCAGGGCCGCCGCGTTTTCCTCGGCGTCGCCGCCGCGCAGGTCGTCGATGGAGGCGGTCGGCAGGCCGGCGTCGGCGGGCACGACGGTGAAGCGGCGGACGGCGCCGTCCTTCCATTCCGCGACCTCGGTCGGGCCGGTGGTGGTCAGTTCGTCCAGACCCTGGCCATGGACGGTCCACGCCCGGCGGGCGCCCAGACGGCCCAGAACCTCGGCCAGCGGCTCCAGCAGGCGGGGGTCATAGACGCCCATGACCTGACGCCGGGCGCCGGCCGGATTGGAGAGCGGGCCCAGCAGGTTGAACACGGTGCGGAAGCCGATCTCGGCCCGCACCGGCCCCACATGGCGCATCGCCCCGTGGTAGTGGGGCGCGAACAGGAAGGCGATGCCGGCGTGATCCAGCGCGCGCCGCTGCTGCTCCGGCGAGGCCGCCAGATCGACGCCGAGCGCCGCCAGCACGTCGGACGAGCCCGACTTCGAAGACAGGGCGCGATTGCCGTGCTTGGCGACCTTCAGCCCCGCGCCGGCGAGCACCAGGGCGGCGGCGGTGGAGATGTTGAAGGTGTGCTGGCCGTCGCCGCCCGTGCCGCAGGTGTCGATGGCGTCGTAGGGATGGTCCAGCGTCCGCGCGGCGTCGCGCATGGCGCCGGCGAAGGCGGCGATCTCGTCCACCGTCTCGCCGCGCACGCGGAGCGCCGTGACGGCGGCGGCGACCTGGGCCGGCGTCGGCTCGCCGCGCAGGCAGGCGGCGAAGAAGTCGCGCGCCTCGTCCGACGACAGGACGCGGCCGTCGACCAGCTTTGCGAGGAGAGGCTTGAAGGAGTCGGCCATCAGACCGTCGCGATCCGCTTCACGTTCGCGAGGTCGAGGAAGTTGGCCAGCAGATCGTGGCCGTGTTCCGTGGCGATGGACTCGGGATGGAACTGCACGCCGTGAATCGGGCGGGTGCGGTGTGCCAGGCCCATGATCTCGCCGTCGGCGGTCCAGGCCGTGACCTGAAGCGCGTCCGGCAGAGTTTCGCGGCGGACGGCCAGCGAGTGGTAGCGGGTGGCGGTGAAGGGCGCGGGCAGGCCGCGGAACACGCTGTTCCCGTCGTGCAGGATCGGGCTGGTCTTGCCGTGCATCAGGGTCCTGGCGCGGACGACCTCGCCGCCGAAGGCCTGCCCCATGGCCTGATGGCCGAGGCAGACGCCGAAGATGGGCATGTCGTCCGGCGCGGTCGCCAGAATCGGCAGGCAGATGCCGGCCTCGTTCGGCGAGCAGGGCCCCGGCGAGAGCAGGACGGCGTCGGGCCGGGACGCCCAGGCCTCCTCCGGCGTGATCTCGTCGTTGCGCACGACGCGCGTCCGGGCGCCCAGTTCCGCGAGGTAGTGGACCAGGTTCCAGGTGAAGCTGTCGTAGTTGTCGACGACGAGGATCATGCCGGTTCCTTAGGGCCGGCCGCGCGGCGGGCCAAGCGGAGAGGGTGACGCAAGGGTTCGTTAACCATGACTGCGGGATCGTGGCGACATGAGCGACGCCCGCATCGACACCGCCCGCACCGCCATCGGACAGGCGAAGGCCCTGCTGACGGGAGAGGCGGCGCCCGACCGGACCGCGCCGCTGAAGGCGCTGGGCGCCTCGGCGCTGGCGGCGATCGGCGCCGTGCTGATGGCGGGGGCCTTCATCCTCGGGCCGGGCGTGACCTTCGTCCCCTAGGCGAAGCGCCACGCCTCCTGCGCCGCCCGCATGGGGGCGCGGGCCTTGGCGCGGGTTTCCTCATACTCCGCAGCCGGATCGCTGTCCGCGACGACGCCGGCGCCCGCCTGCACATGGATGCGGCCGCGGGCGAACAGGGCGGTGCGCAGGACGATGCAGACGTCGGCCTCTCCGCCGGAGGTGATGTAGCCGACGCCGCCGCCATAGCCGACGCCGCGTTTGGTCGATTCCAGCGCGTCGATGATCTCCATGGCGCGGACCTTGGGCGCGCCCGACAGCGTGCCGGCGGGCAGGGCGGCCAGAAGCGTGTCGACGGCGTCCAGGTCGGGGTGGGCGTCGCCCTCCACGTTCGAGACGATGTGCATGACCTGGCTGTAGCGCTCGATCGTGAAGCTGTCGGTGACGCGCACGCTGCCGGGCGCGGCGACGCGGCCCACGTCGTTGCGGCCGAGGTCCAGCAGCATCAGGTGCTCGGCGCGTTCCTTGGGATCGGCCAACAGTTCAGCCTCGAGCGCGCGGTCGTCCTCGGGCGTCTCGCCACGGGCGCGGGTCCCGGCGAGGGGACGAATGGTGACGCGGCCGTCCTTGCGGCGGACCAGGATCTCCGGGCTGGAACCGGCCAGCTGGAAGTCGCCCATGTCGAGGAAGAACAGGTAGGGCGAGGGATTCTGGCGGCGAAGCGCCCGGTAGAAGGCGAAGGGGTCGGCCGACCACGGCGCGTCGAACCGGTGGCTGAGGACGACCTGGAAAATGTCGCCGGCGGCGATCCAGTCCTTGGCGCGGGCGACCATGTCGGCGAAGGCGGCCTCGTCGACCGGAGAGGCGAAGTCGACCGCGGTGGGCGCGGACGCCGCGCGGGCGGGAAGCGGGGCGCGCAGGGCCGCCTCGAAGGCGTCGACGCGGGCCTCGGCGGCGGCGCGGTCGCCGTCGCGGGCGGGGGCGACGACGACGATCTCGTGCTTCACCGAATCGAACACGGCGATCAGGCCGGGCCGTGTCAGGACCGCGTCCGGGAGGTCGAGCGGATCGGGGTTGGGCTGGCCCAGCGGCTCCAGCAGGCGGACCATGTCGTACCCGAAGACGCCGAACAGGCCGGCGGCCATGGGCGGCAGGTCGTCGGGCAGGTCCAGCGCGGACTCCGCGATCAGGGCGCGCAGGGACGCGAGCGCCGGGCGGTCGTCGACCCGGAAGTCGCCGCCGTCGCGGGCGATCTCGGCCCGGCCGTCGCGGCAACGCCAGACCACGTCCGGATCGATCGTCAGGATCGAGAAGCGGCCGTTGCTCTCGCCGCCCTCGACCGATTCCAGCAGGCACGCGTGCGGACGCCCGTGCGCGACCTTGAGGAAGGCCGAGACGGGCGTCTCCAGATCGTCGATCAGCCGCCGGACGACCGGCCCGGCGCCGGCTGCCGTCATTGCGGACCGGTCGTGGCCGGGGCTTCGCGCGGCAGGCCGAGGGCCTCGCGCGCCAGACCGACGTCGAACTCCGCCTTCATGCGCGACTGGCCGGCCGCGATGGCGAGATCGCCGAGGCCGTTGGCGAGGTCCTGACCGATCCGCGGGCGCACCCGCTCGGCGATCGGCGCGACCAGGGCGACGGCCGGCGCGCGGATGGCGTCGGTGACGCCGACAACGAAGTCCGTCTCGGAGTTCACCTCGGCGAAGGCCTGACCCTTGCCCTGACCGAACAGGCCGGACAGGACGCCCGCGCCGAGCGCCGTCTGGGTCTCCTCGTCCTGCTGCACGCCGGTGCGCACGACCAGTTCGGCGCCGACGGAGCGGGCGACGGCCACGATGTCCTCGCCGGCGCGCAGGCGGCCCGCCAGTTCGTCGGCCTTGGCACGCAGCAGGCGATTGTTCTCGCGCTGGACCCAGGCGCGGGTCAGGTCGGCGCGCACCTCGTCGAGCGGGGGCAGGGCGGCGGGCTTCACGGCATCGACGCGCACGGCGAAGTACTGGCCGTTGCCGGCGTCCACCACGTCGCTGACGCCGCCGCGCTGCAGGCTCCAGGCCGTTTCGAGCACGGCCGGCGGAGAGTTCACCTGACCGCCGGCGGCGGTGCGGCCCTCGCGCGAGACGTCGGCCACCGGCAGGATGCGGGCGCCGACCTCGGCCGCGGCCTGTTCCAGGGTGCGGCCCTGGCCGCGAAGGGTCTCGAAGCGCTGGACGCGGTCGAACACCAGCTTGCGCTCGGCCTCGCCGCGCAGCTCCTGCACGATGGCCTCGCGCACGCCCTCCAGCGTCGCGGGCTCGGCCGGGAGGATGCCGGTCACCGCCACGACCGCGAAGCCGACGCGGGCCTGGACCGGGGCGCTGACGCCGGCGGCGGGCAGGCCGAAGGCGGCGCCGGCGACGGCGGGGTCGGGCACGGCCGAGCGCGGCGTCTCGTCGTAGCGGGTGGGCTGCAGGCCGGCGGCCTGGGCGGCGGCGTCCGGCGTCTGGCCGCCGCGCAGGGCCTGGGCCACCGACTGCGCCTGCTGCTGGTTCGGGGCGGTGATGACGACGAAGCTGCGGCGCTCGGGCAGGGAAAGGGCGTCCTTGCGGAACTCGAACCGCTCCTGAACCTGCGCCTCGGTCACCTCGACCGGCTGGCCGGGAGCGTTGCCGAACACCACGACGGAGAGGGTGCGCTGCTCGGGACGGCGCAGCTGGTCGCCGTTCTCGTTCAGGAAGGCGGTCAGCTGGGCGTCGGTGGGGGCGCCGGCGCGGCCGGCCATGTCCTGGGTGACGCGGAACCAGCGGCCGTCGCGCTGCTCCAGCGCCTGCGTCGCCACCAGCGCGCCGTAGACGCGCGGCGTGCGGGCGCCGGCGAAGAGGGCGGCGGCGTAGTGGCGCTGCATGTATTCGTCGCGGAACTCCTGCTCCAGCTGGGCCGGGGTCAGGTTCGCCTGCGCCAGGGCCTGGGCATAGCGCTGCTCGTCGAACTTGCCCGTCACCTCGCTGAAGAAGGCGGGGATCTGGCGAATCTGCTTGGCGATGACGTCCTGACCGGGGCGGATGCCGGCCTTCCACGCCCAGGCGAGGAAGCCCAGACGCTGGGTCTGGCTTTCGAGGTAGCGGACGTGGACGTTCTGGTCGATCAGCTCCTGGGCCGTGACCGGACGGCCCTGCTGCTCCTCGATGTTGCCGCGCACGCGATCGAAGTCCGAGCGGAACTGGGCCTGATCGACGCTGCGGTCGCCGGCGGAGATGACGTGCCTGGGCCCCAGCGAGGCGAAGACGTCCATCTGGGTCCCGCCGGTGATCAGCAGGCTGAGCGCCAGCACGACCAGCAGGGCCATCGCCCACTTGGACTTGGCGAAATCACGGAAGCTGGAAATCATTCGAAGAGGCCCGACGGGTTGCGGCGCAGATCGCCCGACTGCGCGTATAGGCGTCGCGGCCGCGAGGGAGCAAGCGGCGAAGGCGGATCAGCCGATCAGCGCCAGCCACTGGTCCTCGGTCAGCACCTCGACCCCGTGCTTCTGCGCCTCGGCCAGCTTCGATCCGGCGCCCGGACCGGCGACGAGGAAGTCGGTCTTCTTCGACACGGAGCCGGAGACCTTGGCGCCCAGGGATTCGGCCTGGGCCTTGGCTTCGTCGCGGGTGAAGCGCTCCAGTGCGCCGGTGAAGACGACGGTCTTTCCGGCCACGGCGGTGTCGGTCCTGGGGCGTTCGGCGTCTTCCACGCGATCAAGCTGTTCCAGCAGGGCGTCGACGACGGCCCGGTTGTGGGGCTCGTGGAAGAACTGCGCGATCGCCCGGGCGGCCACGGGCCCGACGCCGGAGATGCCGGCGATCTCGCCCAAGGTCGCCGACGGGCCGTCCTCCCTGGCCACGCGGGCCAGTTCCACGATGGCCGGCCAGTCGGGGGCGAGGTCGATCAGGGCGCGGCGGGCGGGCGCGGCCACGCCGGGGAAGGCCATGGCCAGCTTCTGCTCGGCGGGCGCTTCGAGCCAGGGGTCCTGAGCGGCCAGATCGGCGGCCGCCATGACGGCGAGGGTTCGCGGTGAGACGCCGTGGCCTTCAGAGAGGCGCGTCCATGCGGGCGAGGGGATGCCCGAGGCCGCCTCCAGCGCGGCGGCGTGGAAGGCGTTCCACGTGCCGAAGTGGCGGGCCAGCAGCAGGGAGGTCTGCTCGCCGATCTCGCGGATGCCGAGGCCGAAGATCAGCCGGTCGAGCGCGATCGTGCGCCGCGCCTCGATGCCCGCGACCAGGTTGGCGACGCTGGTCTCGCCATAGCCGTCCTCGGCGCGCAGGGCGTCCAGCTTTTCGGAGTCGCGCGCGAGGCGGAAGATGTCGGCCGGCTCCTTCAGCCAGCCGCGCTCATGGAAGGCGACCAGCTGCTTTTCGCCAAGGCCCTCAACGTCGAAGGCGCGACGGCCGACGAAGTGCTTGAGGCGCTCGACCAGCTGGGCGTCGCAGATCAGCCCGCCGGTGCAGCGGCGGCGGACCTCGCCCTCGGGCCGTTCGGCCTCCGAACCGCAGACCGGACAGTGGGTGGGGAAGACGTAGCGGGCGGCGTCGGCCGGGCGCTTGTCGATCACCACGCCGAGGATCTGGGGGATGACGTCGCCCGCACGCTGGAGGATCACCGTGTCGCCGATGCGGACGTCCTTGCGGGCGATCTCGTCCTCGTTGTGGAGGGTGGCGTTGCGGACCACGACGCCGCCGACGGTGACGGGATGCAGGCGGGCGACGGGGGTGAGCGAGCCGGTGCGGCCGACCTGGATGTCGATGCCTTCGAGCACCGTCTGCGCCTGCTGGGCCGGAAACTTGTGGGCGACGGCCCAGCGCGGCGTGCGCGACACGAAGCCGAGTCGCCGTTGCCAGTCCAGCCGGTCGACCTTGTAGACGATCCCGTCGATGTCGTAGCCGAGCGTGGCGCGATCCGACTGCAGCTGATCGTAAAGGGCGAGGAGGGGCTCCGCGCCTTCGACTCTGGTCGACCGTGGATTGACCTGAAATCCCCATGTTTGCAGGGACGTCAGCGCGTCTTTTTGCGTGGTCGCGAAGGACGCAGACGTCTCGCCCCATGCATAGGCGAAGAACTTCAACGGCCGCGAGGCGGTGACGGCCGGGTCCTTCTGGCGCAGCGAGCCGGCGGCGAAGTTGCGGGGATTGGCGTAGGTGCGGCGACCGTCGGCCTCGGCGGCGCGGTTGAAGGCGTCGAAGCCGTCGTTCGGGGCGTAGACCTCGCCGCGCACCTCAATGACGGCGGGCCAGCCGGACCCCTTCAGCTTCTGCGGCACGTCCTGGAGGGTGCGGAGGTTGGCGGTCACGTCTTCCCCCGTCCTGCCGTCGCCGCGGGTGGCGCCGACGACGAGCACGCCGTCCTCATAGCGCAGGCTGGCGGACAGGCCGTCGATCTTGGGTTCGGCGACGAAGGCCACGGGCTCGTCCGACGGCAGCTTCAGAAAGCGGCGGATGCGGGCCTCGAAATCGAGGACGTCCTGCACCGCGAAGGCGTTGTCGAGCGACAGCATGGGCACGCCGTGGCGCACCTCGGCGAACTGGCTGGAGCTGGCCGCCCCGACGACCTGCGACGGGCTGTCGTCCTGCGTCAGTTCCGGGAAGCGGTTCTCGATCCCCAGCGCCCGACGCTTGAGGGCGTCGTAGTCGGCGTCGGAGATTTCAGGCGCATCCTGCTGATGATACAGGCGATCGTGGTGCGCCAGTTCGGTCGTCAACCGGGCCAGTTCCTCGCGGGCCTGGTCCAGGGTCAGGGCGTCGACGGCGATCTCGCTCATGGCGGCGATGGCTAGCAGGCCGCGCGGCGGCCCGCCACGGTCATCGCGGGATGACGCGAACTTAAGCTGACGGCGTCGCGCGCGCGGTCTAGCGTCGCCGGAATCTTTTCGAGGAGCCCGCATGCGCCTGCACGTCTCGTCCGCCGCCCTGATCGCCGCCCTTGCCCTGTCGGGCTGCATGACCACCTCCGAAGGGACGCCGCCGTCCCCGGTCGCCCCCGCGATCGACGCCCAGCTGTGGACCGACCTGACGACCCTGGCGGCCGACGACATGGAGGGCCGCGCGCCGTCGACGCCCGGATCTGAGCGCGCCCGCGCCTACATCGTCTCGCGGTTCGAACAGATGGGCGTGGCGGCGCCCGCCATGGGGCGGCTTCAGCCGTTCCAGATGACCAATCGCCGGGGCGAGGTGGTGAACGGCACGAACATCCTGGGCGTGATCCCGGGCACCCGCCGCGGCGACCGCTACATCGTGGTGACCGCCCACTACGACCACGTCGGCGTGTCCGACGGCCAGATCCACAACGGCGCCGACGACAACGCGTCCGGCGTGTCGACCCTGCTGGCTCTCGCGGCCGACCTCAAGCGGCAGGCGCCGGAGCACAGCGTCATCTTCGTGGCTTTCGACGCGGAGGAAAAAGGCCTGCTGGGGGCCAAGCACTTCGTCGAGGCGCCTCCGGTGCCGCTGGAATCGATCGCGCTGAACCTGAACTTCGACATGACGGCGCGCGCCGAGACCGACGGCAGGCTGTGGGTCACGGGCACCTACCAGAACCCGACCTTCCGGCCGCTGCTTGAGGGCATGGCGCCGGTCGGCGGCATCTCGCTGGC
The DNA here is from genome assembly GCF_035935935.1 of Brevundimonas sp. GTDB lineage: Bacteria > Pseudomonadota > Alphaproteobacteria > Caulobacterales > Caulobacteraceae > Brevundimonas. The sequence goes on along the minus strand of NZ_DASYWO010000009.1, from coordinate 323,672 downwards.
CTTCGGCAAGGACACGCCGGAGGACACGGGCGCGAACAACTGGGTGGAGGCGTCGGACCACGGCGCCTTCTTCCGGGCGAACGTGCCCTTCCTGTATCTGGGCGTGGAGTTCCACCCCGACTACCACAAGCCGACCGACGATGTTGAGCGGGTGCAGCCGGCGGTGTTCCAGTCGTCGACGACGCTGGCGATCCAGAGCTTCCGCGCTCTGGACCAAGGGCTGAGCCGCTAGGCGTCAGGTCTTCGCGAGGCGGTCGGGGCGGGCGATGAGCCAGAAGCCCAGACCGCCGCCTGCGCCGGCGCACATGCCGACCAGAAGCGCGACCCAGCCGTCGGCGCGGAAGCCGGAGAAGACCACACCGATGATCAGTCCGGCCATGACGCCGGCCAGCACGTAGGGCGCGCGACGTGTGCGGCCCGCCCGGCTGAGGGCGGTGTGGGCGGGCAGGCCGATCACAGCCGCCGTCGGCAGGGCCAGCAGCGACAGCAGGGCGCTGAACGTCAGGAAATTCTGCGCGCCGGCGGGCGCCGCGGCCTGTCCCTGGGCGGCCAGGTTCATGACGAAGGCGCCGACCAGGCCGGCGACCATGCCGGACACCATGACGGCCAGCACCAGGGTCAGGACGCGACGCATCGGCGGATCAGCTCACGGTCGCCTTGACGATCTTGCCCGGATTGCGCGGCGGCTCGCCCTTGGGCAGGGCATCGACGTGCTCCATGCCCGAAGTGACGTTGCCCCACACCGTGTACTGGCGGTCCAGGAAGGTGGCGTCGTCGAAGCAGATGAAGAACTGGCTGTTGGCGCTGTTGGGATCCGAGGTGCGGGCCATGGAGCAGGCGCCGCGCACGTGCGGCTCGGCCGAGAATTCCTGCTTCAGGTTCGGCTTCTTGGAGCCGCCCGTGCCGGTGCCGGTGGGGTCGCCGCCCTGGGCCATGAAGCCGGGGATCACGCGGTGGAAGACGACGCCGTCGTAGAAGCCTTCGGAGGCCAGTTCGGTGATGCGGGCCACGTGGCCGGGGGCCAGGTCGGGGCGCAGCTTGATCACCACGTCGCGGGCTTCGCCGTCGCCGACGTCGAGGGTGAGGGTCAGGGTGTCGGCCATCGGGCGCTCCTTTTCGAATTGCGCGGGTGATAGCCGCTGGCGGCCCGCGAGGCTATGGGGGGCGGATGAGCGAAGACGACAAGCCGCAGGAACGTCGCCGCATGGTGCGTCCGCCCACGGGCGGGACCGCGGCCGGGCGCGGCATGGGCGGCAAGATCAAGACCGCCGACACCAAGTCGATGTCCAGCCAGCAGTGGATCAAGCGTCAGCTGTCCGACCCGTGGTCGGAGCGGGCGCGGGCCGAGGGGTGGCGCAGCCGGGCGGCTTTCAAGCTGATGGAAATCGACGACCGGCTGGGGCTGATCCGTCCGGGATCGCGCGTCATTGACTTGGGCGCCGCGCCGGGCGGCTGGGTTCAGGTGGCGCTGGACCGGGGCGCGAAGGCCGTGGTGGGCGTCGACCTGCTGATGGTCGAGGACATTCCGGGGGCGGAGCTGATCCAGGCCGACTTCACCCATGCCGGCGTCGACCTTCAGCTGATCGCGGCGCTCGGCGGGCCGCCGGATCTGGTGCTGTCGGACATGGCACATAACACGGTCGGTCACCGCCAGACCGATCACCTGAAGATCATCGCCCTGATCGAGATCGCGGCGGACTTCGCCATCCGGACGCTGAAGCCGGGCGGCGCCTTCGTGACCAAGAACTTCCAGGGCGGCGACGCGGGCGGCGTGCTGGCCCGGCTGCGGGCCGAGTTCGACGACGTGCGTCCGATCAAGCCCAAGGCCAGCCGGAAGGATTCGTCGGAGGTCTATCTGGTGGCGAGGGGCCGGCGGGGCTGAATGAAAAGCCCGGAGCGGGGTCCGCTCCGGGCTTCGGGATCAGCGGTGAGGCACGTTCAGCGCTTGCCGAAGATCATGTCGCTGAGTTTGCCGAAGAAGCCCTTGGCTTCGTCCTTTTTGGCGGGCGACGGGGCGGCTGCGGGCGCAGCCGCGGCGGGTTTCGGGGCCTCGACCGGCTTCGGCGCGGCGGCCGCCGGTTTGGTCGCGGCCGGTTTGGCGGCGGGCTTCGGGGCGGGTTTGGAAGCGGGCGCCTTGGTCTCCGCGGCCTTGACGGCGACCTTGGGCTTGGCGGCGGCCTTGGGGGCTGCCTTGACCGCGGGCTTCGCGGCGGGGGCCTTGGCGGCGGGCTTCACGGTGACGCCCTTCGGCGCGGCCGGTTTTTTCGCGGCGGCCGGCTTCGGCGCGACCTTGGCGGCGGGGGCCGTCTTCGGGGCGGCCGCGGGCTTGGCGGCGGCGGCCTTGGGCGCGGCCGGCTTCTTCGCGGCGGCGCTCGACTTCGCGGCCGGTTTGGGCTTGGAAGCGGCGGCCGTCGTCTTCGACGCGGCGCTGGACGGTTTAGACGGTGCTTTGGCCATGAACTCCCCGACCCCTCGGTTGCGTGTTCGGTCGACGCCGGACCCCACGTCCCGCGCCTGCTCGATTCGGCATGATAACGAGGTTTGAGAAATGTCCGAATCCGCACTTCAGATCGTGGCGCGCGGCCCGCGCGAGGCCGCCGAAGCCGCCGCCGAACGGATGGACGCCGACCCCCTGCTGGAGGGCGCGACCTACTCCATCCTCGAGGAGGACGAGGACCGGGGCGTCTGGCGCATCGACGCCTTTCCGACGACGGACGAGGAGGCGGCGGGCATGGAGACCGTCCTGCGCGGTCAGGGCGGACTGGAGGTCGCGGTCGAGAAGCTGGCGGACGCCGACTGGCTGGCCATGTCGCTGTCGGGGCTTCCGCCGGTGGAGGCCGGGCGCTTCTTCGTCTACGGCGCGCACGATCAGGGCAAGGTGCCCGAGGGGCGGGTGACGCTGAAGATCGACGCCGGCGCGGCGTTCGGCACGGGGCATCACGGGACCACGGTGGGCTGTCTGGAAGCGTTCGACGACCTGCTGAAGACCGAGCGTTTCGACAAGGTTCTGGACGTGGGGTGCGGCACGGGCGTGCTGGCCATCGCGGCGGCGAAGACGGGGTCGCCGGTGGCGGTGGGCACAGACATCGACGAGCCCTCGGCGCGGATCGCCAACGAGAACGCGGAGATCAACGGCGCCGCGTGCGACTTCTACTTCGCCGACGGGCTGAACGACCCGCGCATCGCCCGCCACGTGCCGTACGACCTGGTGTTCGCCAACATCCTGGCGGCGCCGCTGGTGGAGCTGGCGCCGGAGATCGCCGGGGCGCTGAGGCCGGGCGGGGTGGCCATCCTGTCGGGCCTGCTGCGGACGCAGGAGGAGCGGGTGCTGGACGCCTACAGGCCGCTGGGCTTCGTGGTGGAGCGGACGATCCACCACGATGCGTGGAGCGCGCTGGCGCTGCGCAAGCAGGGTTAAGGAACGACGCGGGAGGCTTGGCCGTTTCGCGGTCGAACCTGGAGGATGCCGCGTGACCTACACTGACCCCAACGATCCCAACCGCACGACCGTCGTCGTCGATCCGGCGCCGGTCTACACCGAGACGACCGAGACCGTCGTGGTGCGCGAGTCCAACACGGGCTGGTGGATCGCCGGCATTCTGGGCGGCCTGGTGATCATCGCCGTGATGTTCATCCTGTTCAGCCGCCGGGAGCCGCAGACCGACGACCAGATCCTGGCCGCCGAGGTGGCCGCCGCGGAGGCGGAGGCGCAAGCGCAGCAGGCGGCCGTGGCCGGCCAGATCGCCGGCGCCCAGGCCAGCGTCGAGGTGGCCCGCGCCAATGCCGCCCGGGCCGACGCCGAGGCCCGCGCCGCCGCGGCGCGCGCGGCCGAGCCGGTCGTCATCGAGCGCGAGGTGCCGGTGATCGTGGAACGCCCCGCGCCGGCGACCGGCGGCACGGCGGTGGTCACGCCGACGACGCCGCAGGGCTGATCGCGGGCTTGCGATGGGGCGGAGCGCCGCTAGGTTCCGCCCCATGCGCCAGTCCTTCGACGAAACCACCGATCCGTCCTTCGGGGCGAGGCACCTTCCGCTGGTCCGGGCCCGCATGGCCGAGCAGGGGCTGGACGGTCTGCTGGTCCCGCACGAGGACGAGCACCAGAACGAATACCTGCCCGAGGCCAACGACCGTCTGGCCTGGCTGACCGGTTTCACCGGCTCGGCCGGCGCGGGCGTGGTGCTGAGGGACCGGGCCGCCGTGTTCGCCGACGGGCGCTACACCGTGCAGGTGCGCGCGCAGGTCGACCCGGCGCAGTTCGAAATCCTGGACCTCGTGGACGGCGGCGTTCCGGCCTATCTGGAAAAGGCGCCGAAGGGCGCGGTGATCGGCTACGACCCCCGCCTGCACAGTCCGGACGCGCTGGCCACGCTGAAGCGCGCCGCGGCCAAGGCCGGCGCCGAGCTTGCGCCCGTCGAGGTCAATCCGCTGGATCTGGCCTGGGGCGACGCCCGCCCGGCCCAGCCGACCGCGCCGGTCGTGCCGCATCCCGACCAGTATTCGGGCGAAGGCTCGGCCGCGAAGCGCAGGCGCATCGGCGCCGCCATCGAGGCGAAGGGCGCCGACTGCGCCGTGCTGACGGCGCCGGCGTCCATCGCCTGGCTGTTCAACATCCGTGGCGGAGACGTGATCCGCACGCCTTTGCCGCTGGGTCAGGCGATCGTTCACGCCAACGGGACGGCCAAGCTGTTCCTCGATCCGCGCAAGGTGACCAATGAACTGCCCGGCTGGCTGGGCGAGGACGTCACGCCGGAGAACCCGGCGACGATCGAGGCGGCGCTGGCGGAACTGGCGGGCCGGCGCGTGCTGATCGATCCGTCGCAGTCCAGCGCCTGGTGGTTCGACCGGCTGGAGGCCGCGGGCGCGGAAATCGTTCGCGGCATGGATCCCTGCACCCTGCCGCGCGCGGCGAAGAACCCGGTCGAGATCGAGGGCAGCCGTCAGGCGCACGTTCGCGACGGCGCGGCGTTGAGCCGGTTCCTTCACTGGGTGGACACTGTGGCGCAGGAGACCCTGCCGGACGAGCGCGAGGTGGCGCAGGCGCTGGAGCGGTTCCGCGAGGAGACCGGCGCGCTGAAGGACCTGTCCTTCGACACCATCGCCGGGGCCGGGCCGAACGGCGCTCTGCCGCACTACAAGCCCGTCACCCGCACCCTGCGCCGGATGGAGAAGGGCAGCCTGCTGCTGGTCGACGGAGGCGGGCAGTATCTGGACGGCACCACGGACGTGACCCGCACCGTGGCGGTCGGGGAGCCGTCGGCGGACCAGCGGCGCATGTTCACGCTCGTGCTGAAGGGGCATGTCGCGATGGCGACGGTGCGGTTCCCGGCGGGGACGACGGGGCATCAGCTGGACGCGCTGGCGCGTCTGCCGATGTGGATGCAGGGCTTCGACTACGACCACGGCACCGGCCACGGCGTGGGCAGCTATCTGGGCGTGCATGAAGGACCGCAGCGGATCGCCAAGCTGGTGAACACGCAGCCGTTGCTGACCGGCATGATCCTGTCGAACGAGCCCGGCTATTACCGCGAGGGGCATTGGGGCATCCGGATCGAGACGCTGCAGGTCGTGACCGAGCCGACGCCGATCCCGGGCGGAGAGCGGCCGATGCACGGATTTGAGCAGCTGACCTTCGCGCCGCTGGACCGGAAACTGATCGACGTCGACCTGCTGACGGCCGACGAGCGCGCCTACGTCGACGCCTATCATGCCGAGACGCTGGCCAAGGTCGGACCGCTGCTGGACGGCGAGGTGCGAGGCTGGCTGGAGCGGCAGTGCGCGCCCCTCTGATCCTGGCGCTCGCGCTGGCGGCGACGCCGGCGCAGGCGCAGGTGACGCGACTGCCGCGCGAGGTGCTGGACGTCATCCCGCCGGAGAGCCGGGTCGAGGGGCGGCCGGGGGCGATGCGGATCGCCGAGGCGCGGTGCCGGCCCGGCGGTCTGCCCGGCGTGCGCCAGCGCATCGTCGACGTGGCCGCCGGCGAATGGGGCGTGTTCGGCTTCCAGACCGTCGACGCGACGCAGGTGCAGACGCGCGTCCTGCCGGAGGGCGTGGTCGCGGCCGCGGCCAACCCGCGGCTGGCGGCGCCGCGGCAGGCGCGCCCCCTGAGCCGGATCGGCCGGTGGGAAAGCGATCCGGCGACGTATGCGGTGGTGGCCGGATACTGGTCGGCGACGCCGGACGGCCCCGACGTGCTGGCGCGCCAGAACCGTCAGTGGCGCGACGGGGACGGCGAGCTGAACTGGGTCGAGCCGTGGTCGGCGGCCTTCGTCAGCTGGGCGATGTGCGAGTCCGGGCTGGACACGCCCGGCCTGTTCCGACGCGACGTCTCTCATCGGGTCTATGTAGATCAGGCCATCCGCGCGGCGGACGGTGAGGAGCCTGGGGCCGCCTATGAGGCGCACGATCCGGGCGAGCGGCCGCTGCTGCCCGGCGATCTGCTGTGCAACAGCCGCGGGCGCTGGCGCTATGCGACGGTCGAGGACCGGCGTCCGGACGTCGGCGACTATGCCGCCATGCACTGCGACGTCGTCGTGCGCGTGTTCGACGACCGGGTGGCGGTCATCGGCGGCAATGTGATCCAGGGGGTGACCCTGACCCTGATCCCGCTGACGGGCGAGGGGAGCGCGCACCCCCGACCGGTGGGCGCCGAGGATCTGGCGGGCGCGCGGACGCTGTTCGCGCATCTGGTGCTGCGGAGCGACCCGGTCGCGGGCGATGCGCTGGACCGGACGCCGACGGTGCGGGCTCTGTCCGCGCCTTGAAATAAGGCCGAACGGCGCCCATCTGAAGAGGCGTCCGGCGAGGCGCCGGCTTCCTCACATTTCAGGAGACGGCGCATGAAGACGCGCACGCTGGGCCCGCGCGGGCCCGAGGTTTCGGCCATCGGCCTGGGCTGCATGGGCATGGCCAGCTTCTACGGCACACCCTCGGATCAGGCGGCCGCCACGGCGGTGATCCATAAGGCCCTGGAGCTGGGCATCACCTTCTTCGACACCGCCGAGATGTACGGCCCCCACGTCAACGAGCGGCAGGTCGGCGAGGCGCTGAAGGATCGCCGCGAAAGGGCCTTCGTGGCCACCAAGTTCGGCGTCTACTACGGGCAGGATCGGGTCAACGACGGGCGGCCGGAGAACGTGCGGCGCGCCATCGACGGCAGCCTGAGCCGGCTGGGGATGGACCACGTCGACCTCTACTACCTGCACCGCGTCGATCCGGCCGTCCCGATCGAGGAGACGGTGGGCGCGATGGGCGAGCTCGTGACCGAGGGCAAGGTGCGGTTCCTGGGCCTGTCGGAGGCCGCGCCGGACACGCTGAAGCGGGCGCATGCGACGCATCCGATCACCGCGCTGCAGACCGAATATTCGCTGTGGAGCCGCGAGCCGGAGGACGAGCTGCTGGCCACGTGCGAGGCGCTGGGCGTCGGTTTCGTGCCCTACAGCCCGCTGGGCCGCGGCTTCCTGACCGGCCAGATCACGAAGATCGAGGATCTGGAGGAGGGCGACTTCCGTCGCAACAATCCGCGCTTCACCGGCGACAATTTCCAGAAGAATCTCGATCTGGTGGAAGCCGTGAAGGGCATCGCGGCCGACAAGGGCGTGACGGCGGCGCAGCTGGCCCTGGCCTGGGTGCTGGCGCAGGGGTCGAACCTGGTCCCCATCCCGGGCACGCGGCGGATTTCGACGCTGGAGGAGAACGCGGCGGCGGTCGACCTGCAGCTGACGGCCGAGGATCTGGCGCGGATCGAGTCGGTGTTCCCCAAGGGCGCGGCGTCGGGCACGCGCTATCCCGAGGCGGGCATGGCGGCGGTGAACCGCTGACGGCGGTTGAGCCGGACGGGGCGGGGCGCTAAGCCCCGCTCCATGCATGACGTGAAAGCCATTCGGGACCGGCCGGACGATTACGTGGCCGGGTGGGCGCGGCGCGGGGTCGAGGACGCGGGCGCGCTGGTCGAGCAGATTCTGGGCCTGGACCAGTCGCTGCGCGCCGCGCAGACGGCGGGGCAGGAGGCGCTGGCCGCGCGCAATGCCGCGTCCAAGGCCATCGGCGCCGCCATGGGCCGCAAGGACATGGCCGAGGCCGACCGGCTGAAGGCCGAGGTCGAAGGGCTGAAGGCGAAGATCGCGGAGTCGGAGGAAACCGAACGGACCGTCGGCGCCAAGTTGCGCGACCTGCTGGCGGGTCAAAAGAACCTCGCCGCCGGCGACGTGCCGGACGGCGAGGACGAGGGCGGCAACGTCGAGGTCTCGACCTGGGGCACGCCGCGCACGACGGGCCCGGCCAGGGATCACGCCGATCTGGGCGAGGCGCTGGGCCTGCTGGACTTCGAGGCGGCGGCGAAGATGTCGGGCGCGCGGTTCGCCGTGCTGAAGGGCGGGCTGGCGCGGCTGGAACGCGCCATCGGCCAGTTCATGCTGGACCTGCAGACGGACAAGCACGGCTATCAGGAAGTGAATCCGCCGCTGCTGGTGCGCGACGAAGCGATGTTCGGCACGGGGCAGCTGCCGAAGTTCGAAGAGGATCTGTTCCGCGTCGGGGAACACCTGCTCATCCCCACCGCCGAGGTCTCCCTGACCAACCTCGTGCGCGAGACGATCCTGTCGGAGGATGAGCTCGCCGAGCCGATGCGTCTCACCGCGCTGACGCCCTGCTTCCGGGCCGAGGCGGGGTCCGCCGGGCGGGACACGAGGGGCCTGATCCGGCAGCACCAGTTCTCGAAGGTCGAGCTGGTGTCGATCACGCGGCCGGAGGATTCCGAGGCCGAGCACGAGCGGATGACGGGCTGCGCCGAGGCGGTGCTGAAGGCGCTGGAGCTGCCGTTCCGACGGATGCTGCTGTGCGCCGGCGACATGGGGTTCTCGGCGCGGAAGACCTTCGATCTGGAGGTCTGGCTGCCGTCGCAGGGCACGTTCCGTGAGATCTCGAGCTGCTCGAACTGCGGAGACTTCCAGGCCCGGCGGATGGACGCGCGGTTCAAGCGCGCGGGTGAGAAGAAGACCGAGTTCGTGCACACGCTGAACGGCAGCGGTCTGGCGGTCGGTCGCACGCTCGTCGCGATCATGGAGAACTATCAGGATCAGGACGGGCGCATCGCCGTTCCGTCCGTGCTGCAGCCCTACATGGGCGGCCTGACCCACATCGGAGCCTGATCCACATGAAGACCGCCGCCTTCGCCGTTCTGTCGGCCCTGACGCTGGGCGCCTGCGCCTCTACCGCCACTGTGCCGCCGCCCGCGGAATTCGACGCCGGGGCGCAATCGTGGGTGGGCTGGGTGAGGTTCTCCGGCGAGGAGTTCCGGCTGTATCCGGAGCAGAACGCGTCTCGCCGCGCCTTCAGCCAGGACTGCGTGTCCGGGGCCCTGCCGCGCGACCTTCAGCGTCAGGCCTCGGCCGATCTGGGCGGGATGAAGGTGCTGGTCCAGGGCCGCACCGCGCCGTGGAGCGACGACCTGCCGGGCGACCGGCTGGACCACGAGGGATCGAACATCACGAACGGCTGCCGCAAGGACGTGGTGATCCTGGCGTCGTCGATCCGCCCGAACTGAGCTATCTCCGCGGCGTGCGAATCCTTCTGACCAACGACGACGGGATCGACGCCGAGGGGCTGGCGTGTCTGGAGCGCATCGCGCGGCGGTTCTCGGACGACGTCTGGACCGTGGCCCCGCTGGCCGAGCAGTCGGGCAAGGGGCGGGGGATCACCCTGACCGAGCCGCTGCGGGTGCACGGCTTCGGCGAAAGGCGGTTCGCGGTCACCGGCACGCCGACGGACTGCGTCGTGCTGGCGGTCAACGAACTGATGGACGCGCCGCCCGATCTGGTGCTGTCGGGCGTCAACCGAGGGCACAATGTGGGCGAGGACTGCAGCTACTCCGGCACGGTGGCGGGCGCGCTGCAGGGCATGGCGTTCGGCATTCGCTCGATCGCCTTGAGCCAGAGCCTCGAACGTTTCCACGACGAGGTGACGGCGCACTGGGAGACGACGGAAGCGTACGCGCCCGGCATCATCTCCCGCCTGCTGGAATCGAAGTGGGCGCCCGGCGTGGTGATGAACCTGAACTTCCCCGCGCGTGCGCCGGAGCAGGTGACCGAGGTCGAGGTGACGACGCAGGGCTTCCGCGTCGCCGGCGAGATGGCGGCGGTGAAGCGCACCGACCTGCGCGGGCGCGACTACTGGTGGATGAGCTTCCGCGGGACGAAACAGGACCACGCGCCCGGAACCGACCTGAGGGCGATGGACGACGGCCGCATCAGCGTCACGCCGCTGCACATCGACCTGACCCACCATGCCAGCGTGCACGACCTGAAGGGCATGCTGGGCGGGGCGCCGCCGAAGCGGATCGAGGGATGAACCTGCGCGACGACCGGGCGGGTCGGCTGATCCTGTCGCTGCGGCAGCAGGGGGTGACCGATCCCCGCGTGCTGGCCGCGATGGAGTCGATCGACCGGTCGGTGTTCGTGCACGAGCGGTTTCTGGATCAGGCATGGGAGGATCAGGCCCTGCCGATCGACTGCGCCCAGACGATCAGCCAGCCCTACATCGTCGGCCTGATGACGCAGGCGCTGGAGGTTCAGCCGCGGCACCGGGTGCTGGAGATCGGCACGGGCAGCGGTTACCAGTGCGCCGTCCTGAGCCGGCTGGCGCGCTACGTCTATTCGGTGGAGCGGTATCGCAGCCTGCTGACCGAGGCGGAGCAGAAGCTGCGGACCCTGGAGATCGACAACGTCATCACCCGTCACGGCGACGGCGGGCTGGGCTGGCCGGAACAGGCGCCCTTCGACCGGATCATGGTGACCGCCGCCGCGCCGCACGAGCCGACGGAACTGCTGAAGCAGCTGAAGCCGGGCGGGATCCTGGTCTGCCCGGTCGGGCGCACCTCGGTGCAGATGCTGAACCGCTACGTCGGCCAGCCCGACGGCAGCTTCAGCCGCGAGAGCCTGACCGAGGTACGCTTCGTGCCCCTGGTCGAGGGCGCCGCGAAGGAGAGCTGAGGGTCGCCGCGTTCATCCCGGCGCCCCAAAATGGCGCCGATTGACGGCTTGGCTGGGCGTCGGCTTCCGGGCATTCAGGGGCGACCGGAACCGCAGGCCAAGGGGAGATCCATGACCGCAGGACACGGGATGCGACGTGCCGCCGCGCTGGGCGCGCTGGCGATGCTGGCGGTGGGCGCCGCCGCCTGTTCGACCTATCCGACCGAGCCCCGCTATTCGACCCGGCCGATGCCGCTGGCGGTCCAGCCCGCGCAGACGGGTTACGTGGAGCCCGCGTATCAGCCGCAGGCCTACGAGCCGCCGCCGAACGCGGCCGTGCCTCGCGAGGACATTCAGGGCGGCGGGCTGGCCCCGGTCGGCGCGGTCCCGGCCGATCCGTACGATTCGCCTCCGGCGCAGCCGGAGCCCGCCTACCCCGACCCGCCGCCGCCGGCGACGGCCGCGGAGCCCGCATTCACCACGCCCCCTCCGCCCGCCTCCGAGCCGCCGCCCGCCGCAGTCTCCGTGGTGGCCGGGGCCAGCTACGAGGTTCAGCCCGGCGACACGCTCTACGGCATCGGCCGCCGCTTCCAGGCGCCGATCCAGACCCTGGTCGATCTGAACGACCTCGGCCCGCGGGCGGCCATCCGGCCCGGCATGCGTCTGACCCTGCCGGACAGCGCGGTCGATCTGGGACCTGAGGACCGCGCCAGCGGTCCGTCGCCGCGGGGAGTCAGGGTGCCGGCCGGCGCCGCGCCGCCTCCGCCGCCGCCGCCGCCGCCTTCCGGGAACGCCGCCACGCCCCGGTCCATGCCGGCGGCGCCGGGCCAGCTGAACTGGCCGGTGCGCGGGGAAATCCTGAGCCGGTTCGGCGCCACGGGCGTCAGCCAGCGAAACAGCGGCGTCGACATCGGCACCGTCGAAGGGGCGGAGGTGCGGGCCTCGGCCGCCGGACGCATCTACTACGTCGGCAACGTGGTGGCGGATCAGGGGCTGACGGTCCTGATCGTGCACCCGGACGGCTGGCGCACGGTCTACGCCCATCTGGGTTCGGAGCGGGTGACCGAGGGCCAGGACGTGCGCGCCGGTGAGGTCATCGGCACGGCCGGACGGACGCCGGGCAACGGCCCGAGCATGCATTTCCAGGTCTGGCGCATGTTCGGCGACGAGCCCCGGCCGGTCGATCCGCTGACCGTTCTGCCACGGTAGCCGGATCATTCATTTCGCCGCGTTGCATCCGCGCGGCGCCGGCCCTAGGTTCCGCGCCTCTTGATTTCGACGGGCCTGAACGCCCGCACGCCTGGAGTGCGCATGACCGACGCCGCCTCGACCGACCTGATCCTGATGGCGGTGGCCGCCGACCCCGGAATGCTGGGACTGGCCATGCAGTTCCTGCCCTTCGTGGCCATCTTCGTGCTGTTCTACTTCCTGCTGATCCGTCCGCAGCAGAAGCGGCAGAAAGAGCATCAGACCATGATCGGCGCGGTGAAGCGCGGCGACACGGTGGTGATGTCCTCGGGCATGATCGGCAAGGTGACGCGCGTCGAGAACGACGAGGTCATGGTCGAGATCGCCCAGGGCGTGAACGTGCGCGTGGTCAAGGCGATGATCGCCGACGTCCGCAACCGCACCGCCATCGCCGCCAACGACGCCAAGTCCTGAGCGCCTGACGTTCCGACCGGGGCCCTGAAGCCATGATCCATCTGTCCCGCTGGAAGGTCATCCTTCTGGCCCTGTCCGTGGCGTTCGGCGTGCTGTTCGCCTTCCCGAACCTGCTGACGACCGCGCAGCGCGAGGCGCTGCCGGGCTTCCTGCCGAAGAGCGGCGTGAATCTGGGCCTCGACCTGCAGGGCGGCAGCTATCTGCTGCTCGAGGTCGACGTCACCGAGATGCAGGCCAACCGGCTGGCGAACCTGCGCGAGGACGTGACGTCCACGCTGGCGACCGACCGTCTGACGCCGGTCACGGTGACGCCGGATGAGGCGGGCGTGACGGTGGCCATGGCCGACCGCGCCGGGCAGGACGCGGCCTTCACGGCGCTGCGCCCGTTGACGCAATCGGGTGGGCTGAACGCGACGTCGGAGCGAACCATCCAGCGCCTGTCGGACAACCGCGTTCGCGTCGCCTACACCGAGCAGGCGCTGCGCAACATGGGCCCGGACGCCGTCACCCAGTCGATCGAGGTGGTCCGCCGCCGGGTCGACGCCCTGGGCACGCGCGAGCCGTCGATCACCCGTCAGGGCGCGAACCGCATCGTCGTCCAGGCGCCCGGCGAGAGCGACCCCGCCGCGCTGGAACGGGTCATCGGCCAGACGGCGCAGCTGACCTTCCAGATGGTGGACGCCGAAAACAGCGTCGAGCAGGCGCTTGCGGGGATCGTGCCGCCGGACGCCCAGCTGCTGTACGACGATCAGCAGACCCCCTATCTGGTGAAGCGGCGCGTGCTGGTGTCGGGCGAAAACCTGACGCGCGCCAACGTGGGCGCCGACCAGAGCGGCCGTCCCGCCATCGACTTCCGCTTCGACAGCCAGGGCGCGCGGCGCTTCGGCGACGCCACGGCGGCCAACATCGGCAAGCCCTTCGCCATCATCCTCGACGGGAAGATCATCTCGGCGCCGACGATCCAGGGCGCCATTCCCGACGGCAACGGCCAGATCACGGGCAGCTTCTCGATCCAGTCGGCGGCCGAGCTGGTCACCCTGCTGAACGGGGGCGCCCTGCCGGCGCCGCTGGACGTGGTCGAACGCCGAACGGTGACCGCGGAACTGGGCAAGGACGCGGTGAGGAAGGGCATGATCTCCACGGCGGTGGGCTTCGTCATCATCGTGCTGTTCATGTTCCTGGCGTATGGTGTTCTGTTCGGGGGCATCTCGGTGCTGGGTCTGTTGCTGAACGGCCTGCTGATCATCGCCGCCATGTCGATGACCGGCGCCGCGCTGACCCTGCCGGGCATCGCCGGTCTGATCCTGACGTTCGCCGTGGCGGTCGACGCCAACGTGCTGATCTATGAGCGCATGCGCGACGAGGCGCGGCAGGGCCGAAGCGTCATCGCCAGCCTGGACGCCGGCTTCAACAAGGCCATGGGCACGATCATCGACGCCAACCTGACGACCCTGGTCGCGGCGCTGATCATGTTCATCTTCGGCGCCGGCCCCGTGCGCGGCTTCGCCTGGACGCTGACGATCGGCGTCTTCACCTCCATGCTGTCGGCCGTTCTGGTCGCACAGGTGGGACTGGCCTGGTGGCTGAAGCTCGCCAAGCCCAAGAAACTGCCGATCGCGGAGTGATGGCGATGCGTGGATGGCCCCTGATCAAACTGGTTCCGGCGAAAACGAACCTGAAGTTCGTCAAGTATGCCCGCCTGTTCGCCGCGCTGTCGGTGGTGCTGTGCGCCGCCTCGATCGTCGCGTGCTTCTATCCCGGCCTGAACATGGGCATCGACTTCCGCGGCGGGGCGTCGCTGGAGGTCGCAAAACCCGCCGGTCAGGTGCTGGAGCTGGACGAGATTCGCTCCGCCGTCGGTGAGCTGGGTCTTGGCGACGTTCAGGTGCAGGGCATCGCCCGGCGCGACACAGGGGTCGTCGACGACTCAACGGCCATCCTGCGCTTCCAGGTGCCGGAGACCCGCGATCAGACCGAGGTCGTCCAGCAGGTCGAAGGCGCCATCAGCCAGGCCGTCGGTGACGTGACCTATTCCGGCGTGTCCGTCGTGGGCTCCAAGGTCTCGAACGAGCTGTTCACGTCGGGCCTGCTGGCGCTGGGCAGCGCCATCCTCCTGATGTTCGCCTACATCTGGTTCCGCTTCGAGCCGCAGTTCGGGCTGGGAGCCGTGGTGGGCCTGCTGCACGACGTCATTCTGGTGTTCGGCGTCATCGCGCTGTTCCGGCTGGAATTCAGTCTGAACATGGTCGCGGCCGTGCTGACCGTGATCGGCTATTCGATGAACGACACCGTCGTCGTGTTCGACCGCCTTCGCGAGAACCTGCGCAAGTACAAGACCATGCCGCTGCGCGAGGTCATCGACCTGTCGATCAACGAGACGCTGAGCCGGACCCTGGTGACCGGCGTCACCGCGATCATGGTTCTGGCCGTGCTGGCGATCTTCGGCGGCGAGGCCCTGTTCGGCTTCTCGATCGCCCTGATGTTCGGCATCATCTGCGGCACCTATTCGTCGGTCTACGTCGGCGCGCCGGTGATCCTGCTGTGGGGCGTGAAGCGCGGCGGGGAGGAAGACCCCACTCCGGTGAAGATGGGCATGGCCAGCCGGCCGTGACGTGAAGACTCCCTCCCCAGCAAGGGGAGGGAGCGCTACGGTGGCCCATTCCGATTCCCCGGGGAGGGGCCGTCATGGGCAATCTGCTTTCCAACTTCCGCAACACGGTCGTGCTCAGCCTGGTGCTGGCGGGCCTGATGATCTTCGCCTTCGGGCGGGTGGCGCCGGGCGGCTTCGACGCCGGCTTCTGGCAGGCGACGCTGCGCTGGGTGCACGTGGTGGCGGGCATCCTGTGGATCGGCCTGCTGTGGTACTTCAACTTCGTGCAGATCCGGGTGATGCCGTCGATCCCCGCCGAGCTGAAGCCGGCCGTCGGCAAGCATATCGCGCCCGAGGCGCTGTTCTGGTTCCGCTGGGCCGCCTTCGCCACCGTGCTGGCCGGTCTGGCGGTGATGTTCCTGCGCGGCCACGCCTATGCGCTGGAAGTGCTGAGCTTCGGCCTGGCCGGCGGTCTGGTGCAGGGAGACCAAGGCTTCATGCTGATGGGCGTCGGCGTGTGGCTGGCCGTCGTGATGTTCCTGAACGTCTGGGGCATCATCTGGCCGAACCAGAAGCGGGCGCTGGGCATCGTCGTGGTCGACGACGAGAAGAAGGCCCGGGCCGCGCGCGTCGCCATGCTGGCCAGCCGCACCAATCTGCTGCTCAGCTTCCCGATGCTGACCTCGATGGCGATGTATCAGACGCTGTTTGGGTGAGTGACCTCGACGCCCAGGTCCGCGCCGCCGATCCGGACCGCTGGCTGGCCAGCCGGTTCGTCGGTGATCCGCAGGCCCGGGCCGATCTTATCGCCCTGCACGCGTTCGAGGCGGAGCTGATGGCCATCCCCACCCGGGTCAGCCAGCCCCTGCTGGCCGAGATGCGGTACGTGTGGTGGCGCGACCAGATGGACCGGGTCTTCGCCGGCACGCCGCGCAAGGGGCACCCCGTGCTCGAAGCGCTGGCGGGGGCCGTGTCGCGGCGCGGCGTGCGACGCGAACCGCTTGACGCCCTCATCGACGCCCACGTCGATCGCGCCCACGGCCGCCCGCACGATCTGGAGGCGCTGTTCGTCGGCCCCATGCAGGCCGCGGCGGGCATCCTGGCCGGGCCGGGACAGGAAGCGGCGGTGGCGGCGGCCGGACGCCTGCGGGGCCTGACGCAGACCGGCCGGTTCGACGAGGCGAAGGCCTTGCGGCCGGAAGCCAACGCGGCGCTGCGCAGCCTGCCCGTCGCCGCCTTTCCCGCTGCGGCTTCCGCGGCCCTGATGCGTCCGGACGAGGCGGAGCCGCTGAAGCGTCTGCGGCTGACATGGGCTGTGCTGCGCGGACGAATCTGAGAAACCCGACGGCGGCCGCGGGGGTTGAGGCCGGGTGCGCATCGCCACCTTCAACATCAACGGCGTCAACACGCGGCTGGCCAGTCTGCTGGAGTGGCTGAAGGAGACGCGCCCCGACGTGGCTTGCCTGCAGGAGCTGAAGGCCACGGACGCCCAGTTCCCGGCCGCGGCGATCCGCGAGGTCGGGTATGACGCCGCCTGGGTCGGCGAGCATCGGTGGAACGGCGTGGCGATCCTGACCCGCCTGGGTGAGCCCGTGGTGACCCGGCGCAGCCTGCCCGGCGACGCGAAGGACGTACAGGCGCGGTATCTGGAGGCGGCGGTGGACGGGGTGCTCGTCGCCTGCCTGTATCTGCCCAACGGCAATCCGCGGCCGGGTCCGAAGTTCGATTACAAACTGGCCTGGTTCGAGCGGCTGATAGCCCATGCCGCCACGGTCATCGAGGCGCCGGCGCCCGTGGTGCTGGCGGGAGACTGGAACGTGGTGCCGACCGACGCGGACATCTACGACACGCGGTCGTGGAAGCGGGACGCGCTGCTGCAGCCGGAGCCGCGCGAGGCGTTCGCGCGCCTGCTGGAGCAGGGCTGGACCGACGCCCTGCGCGAGCGATTTCCGCTGGATCCGCCGCCGTGGACCTTCTGGCAGTATTTCCGGCAGGCTTGGGAACGAGACGCGGGGTTGCGCATCGATCACCTGCTGCTGAACGCGCCCGGCGCGGGCGCGCTGCGTGACGCAGGCGTCGATCGCGAGGTCCGGGGGCGCGAACGCGCCAGCGACCACGCGCCCGTGTGGATCGACCTCGACCTCTAGGCGGCGTCGCGCCAGGCTTTCAGCGCGTTCAGGGCCCGGACGCTCATCAGCCGCTTCTTCGCCCGGCCGCGGTCCTTGGGCGGAATGCGCTTGCCCTCGTCATCCACGCGCGGCGCCTCAAGGGGGGGTAACAGGCCGTAGTTGACGTTCATCGGCTGGAATTTCGAGCCCTCGAGGTGGCCGCCCGTGATGTGCCCGACCAGAGCCCCCATGGCCGTCTCCGGCGGCGGCGCCTCAAGCGGACGACCGAGGCGTTCGGCGGCGGCCAGACGACCGGCCAGCAGTCCCAGCGCGGCGCTTTCCACGTAGCCTTCGACGCCGGTGACCTGACCGGCGAAGCGCAGGCGGGGCAGGGCCTTGAGGCGCAGCTGGCGGTCCAGCAGCTTCGGACTGTTCAGGAAGGTGTTGCGGTGCAGGCCGCCCAGACGCGCGAACTGGGCGTTCTGCAGGCCCGGGATCATGCGGAAGATCTCGGCCTGGGCGCCGTGCTTGAGCTTGGTCTGGAAGCCGACCATGTTGAACAGGGTGCCCAGCGCATTGTCCTGACGCAGCTGGACGATCGCATGGGCCTTGACGGTCGGGTCGCGGGGGTTGGTCAGGCCGACGGGCTTCATCGGCCCGTGACGCAGGGTCTCGCGGCCGCGCTCGGCCATCACTTCGATGGGCAGGCAGCCGTCGAAGTAGGGGACGTGCTCCCAGTCCTTGAACTCCGCCTTGGGCCCGTCCAGCAGGGCGTCGACGAAGGCGTCGTACTGGGCCTTGTCCATCGGGCAGTTGACGTAGGCGGCGGCGTCCCCGCCCGGCCCGGCCTTGTCGTAGCGCGACTGGCGCCATGCGACGTCGAAGTCGATGGAGTCCGCGTGGACGATGGGCGCGATGGCGTCGAAAAAGCTGAGCGATTCCTCTCCCGTCACCGCCAGGATGGCTTCGGCCATCGCCGGAGAGGTCAGGGGGCCGGTGGCGACGACGACGCTGTCCCACTCCGCGGGCGGCAGGCCCGCGATCTCCTCGCCGACCACGGTGACGAGGGGGTGATGCGTCAGGCGCTTCGTCACCGCGTCCGAGAAGCCGTCGCGATCGACGGCGAGGGCGCCGCCGGCCGGCACCTGGTGCGCGTCGCCCGCGGCCATGATGATCGAGCCGAGTTCACGCATCTCGGCATGAAGCAGGCCGACCGCATTGTATTCCCAGTCATCTGACCGAAATGAGTTGGAGCACACCAGCTCGGCCAGGCCGTCGGTCTGGTGGGCGTCGGTCTTCACGCCTGCGCGTCGCATCTCGTGCAGGATCACCGGCACGCCGGCCTCGGCGATCTGCCAGGCGGCTTCGGACCCGGCCAGGCCGCCGCCGACGACGTGGATGGGGGAGGGGGATGAGGCGTTCATCGCGGCCTTCTAGCCACAGTCGTGGCCCGCGTCAGCCCGTGCGGTGGCGGTGCGGCGGCCGCCCGCCTATGGTCCCGCCGCCATCGGGGACCCAGCCATGCGCGCGCCTGCGCACGTTCGACGATTTCATGTGACCGACGCCCTGGCGGACGGCGCCCGCGCGGTCCCGACCGTCTGGACGCGGTGCTGGGCCGCCCTGCTGCTGCTCGCCGCGACCGGAGCGGCGAACGCGGCCATCGGCGTCGGCGGCGCAGGCGGGACCGTTCTTCCGGGCGTGGCGCTGCTGTCCGCGCTCGTGGCCTGGGGCGCGGCAAATCGGGTGACGGTGCTGGGCGCCGACGCGGACGGGCTGGGACCCGCCGGCCTTCAGTTCGGCCGGCTGGAGCTCCGGCTGGTCGCGGCCCTGCTGCTGAATCTGCTGTTCCTGACGATGATCGCGGCCGTGCTGGCGCTCGTCGCGCTGGCCCTGTTCGGCGCGGCCGGACTGGACGCCGGGGCCGTCAGGTCGCGCGACTGGGCCGCGGTGGGGCCGACGTGGAAGCTGGCCGTTCTGGCCGTCGTGGGCGGCATCGTGCTGGCGGTCCCCGTCGCGCTGATGGTGCGTCTGGCCCTGTTCAGCCAGGCCACGGTCGGGCGCGGTCACGCCGTGTCCCTGAACACCATGGGCATCGCCAGGGGCAGCTTCTGGCGCCTGCTGGTCCTGCTTGCGGCGCTGCTGACGCCGCTGGTCGGCTTGTCGGCGGCGGCCGCGCATGGGACGGTCCTCGCCGTGGGGGCCGCGATCGCCGTCGCCGCGCTGTGGCTGCCGTTCGCGGCCGGGGCGCTGGGTTCGGCCTATCGCAGTCTGGAACACTGGAAGCCGGGGGGCTGACATGGCGAAGAGATTTTCCATCGGCGAGGCGATCGGCGAGCCGTTCCGTCTCGCGTTTCGCCGGCCGGTCACGACCATGGTCTGGGGCCTGCTGAGCATCGTGCCGTCCTTCATCGTCTTCGCGGCGATGGGGCCTTTCATCGCCGAGACCATCACGACGCATGGACTGGCCGCGGCGGGGGCGCAGCCGGGCGCCGGCGACTTCGACACCTTCAGCCAGTTCATGATGTTCCAGGCGTGGAGCGGCCTGTCCAACATGCTCAGTCTCGTGGCGCTGCTGCTGGTGACGACCGCCGTGATCCGGGCCGTCGTCGGAGGCCGGGCCCGGGACCGCGCGGCATTCCTGCGCCTGTCGAAGGACGAGCTGCACGTCGCGGTGATCGGGATCGTCATCGGCGTCGGCGTCGGCATCGCCGCCACGATCGGCATCTTCCTGATCGCCGGATTCGGCATCACCGGCGTGGCGACGGGGGCCGAGTGGGCCATGGCGATCGCGGTGATCGGCGCCTTTCTGCTGGTGCTCGTCATCCTGGTGTTCTGGGGGCGTCTGGCCCTCATGGCGCCCGCGGCGGTGATCGCCGGCGAACTGACCTTCGCCGCCGGCTGGAAGGCCGGGCGTGGTCAGACCGGACGTCTGTTCCTCCTGATGCTGGGCCTCATCGGCGTCACGATCCTGATCGGCATCGGGCTGATGGTGCTGTTCGTCCTGACGGCGATCGTCTTCGGCGGCGGGCTGGAGGCCTGGGCCGACGAGGCGGCGGTCGAGGCCTGGTTGCTGGCCCAGCTGGAGAATCCCTGGCCCCTCGTGGCCATCGGCGTCGTGCTGCTGATACCGATGGCCTGGGTTCAGGGCTTCAGCTCCGCGCTGTGGACCGCGCCCTATGCGGTCGCCGCCCGGGGTCTGGCGCCGCCGCGGGCCGCGGCCGTGGCTGACGAAGAGCGCGCCGACGTCTAGAGACGGTCCCGGCAGGCTGACACCAAGGGAGGATTCCATGACCTTTTCGGCGACGGACGCGGCGTTCGAGGGCTTTCGCGTGGTGCGGCGCAAGCCGATGGTGCTGGTCTGGTGGACCGCGGCCTATCTGGCCTTCATGGCGCTGATCGTCCTGATCGGCATCGGCCCGATCGTCAGCCTGATGGGCGCCGCCGAGGCGCTGGAAGGGGTCGTGTCGCCCACCCCTGAAGACATCGCGCCCTTCATGGCCGCCTGGGGCTCGCTGATGGTTCTGCTGATGCCGCTCGGCCTGCTGTTCGGGGCCGTGCTGAACGCGGCCGTGGCGCGCTCCGTGCTGGAGCCGGGGAAGTCTTCGTTCGGCTATCTGCGCGTCGGCGCCGACGAGTTGCGGGTGCTGGCCGTGACGGTCGCCCTCGCCGTGCTGGCGATGTTCGCCTTCGGCGGCATGGGACTGGCGGTCGGCGTGATCGCCGGGATCGCCGCGGTCGCCCTGGGCGACGCGGGCTGGGTCGTCGCGCTTCTGGCCGGGCTCGGCTTCGCGGTCCTCATCGCCTGGCTGGCGGCCCGCTTCAGCCTGGCCGTCCCGATCACCATGGCGGAGCGGAAGATCGCCGTGTTCGACAGCTGGCGCGTGACCAAGGGCAAGACACTGCCGATCATCGGCATGGCCATCCTCGCCTTCATCATGACGATCGTCGTGTCGCTGCTGTTCAGCTTCGTGCTGTTCCCGATCACGATCGCCATGGGCATGGCGGGCGGGTGGGAGCAGCTGGCGCAGCTGGAAGGCGCGACGCCGGCGGAGATCTTTGCGGCCATGGGACCGTTCCTCGCCGTGACCGTCTTGTTCCAAGCGATCGGCGCGGCGCTGCAGCTGGCCGTGGCGTACGCCCCGTTCTCGGCCGCCTATCTGGGAATTCGGGGGGCCTCGCCGGCGGCGGAGTGATCGCCGCCGAGCGGGCTCAGGCCCGCTTCCTGAGGGCCGCCACGCGCGCCTTGCGGCGGTCCTCGTGCCGGTCCAGCACCTCCTTGAGGTACTTGCCTGTCCAGCTGGCCGGGTTCTTCGCCACATCCTCAGGCGTACCCACGGCCACGATCTCACCGCCGCCGTCGCCGCCTTCGGGGCCGAAATCGAGCAGCCAGTCGGCCACCTTGATGACGTCGAGGTTGTGCTCGATCACGACGATGGTGTTGCCGGTGTCCACGAGCTCCTGCAGCACCTCGAGCAGCTTGCGCGTGTCCTCGAAATGCAGGCCGGTGGTGGGTTCGTCGAGGATGTAGAGGGTCCGGCCGGTCGCCTTGCGCGACAGCTCCTTGGACAGTTTGACGCGCTGGGCCTCGCCGCCCGAAAGGGTCGTCGCCGGCTGGCCGACCTTGACGTAGCCCAGGCCGACGCGTTCCAGCGTCAGCATCTTGTCGCGGATGGAGGGCACGGCCTTGAAGAAGCCGGCGGCTTCCTCGACCGTCATGTCCAGAACGTCGGATATGCTCTTGCCCTTGAAGACGATTTCAAGCGTCTCGCGGTTGTAGCGCTTGCCCTTGCAGACGTCGCAGGTGACGTAGACGTCGGGCAGGAAGTGCATCTCGATCTTGATGACGCCGTCGCCCTGGCAGGCCTCGCAGCGGCCGCCCTTGACGTTGAAGCTGAAGCGGCCGGGGCCGTACCCCCGCGCCTTCGACTCCGGCAGGCCGGCGTACCAGTCGCGGATGGGGCCGAAGGCGCCGGTGTAGGTGGCGGGGTTCGATCGCGGCGTGCGGCCGATCGGCGACTGATCGATGTCGATGACCTTGTCGAACAGTTCCAGCCCCTCGATGCGATCGAAGTGGGCCGGCGCATCCGAGGCGTTGTGCAGGCGGCGGGCGGCGGCCTTGTACAGGGTCTCGATCGTGAAGGTGGACTTGCCGCCGCCGGAAACGCCGGTGACGCAGGTGAACAGGCCGACGGGAATCTCGCCGGTGACGTTCTTGAGATTGTTGCCGGTCGCGCCCGATATCCTGAGCATCTTCTTGCGGTCCACGGGACGGCGGCCGTCGGGCGGCAGCTCGATCTCGCGCTCGCCGGTCAGATATTTGCCGGTCAGCGACTTCGGATTGGCCATGACCTCATCCGGAGTGCCTTCGGCGCACACCGTGCCGCCGTGGACGCCGGCTGCGGGTCCCATGTCGATGACGTGGTCGGCGGTCAGAATCGCCTCCTCGTCGTGCTCCACGACGAGGACCGAGTTTCCGAGGTCGCGGAGGCCCCTCAGGCTGTCGAGCAGGCGGGTGTTGTCGCGCTGATGCAGGCCGATCGACGGCTCGTCGAGCACATACAGAACGCCGGTCAGGCCCGAGCCGATCTGCGACGCCAGACGGATGCGCTGACTCTCGCCGCCGGACAGCGTGCCGGAGCTGCGCGACAGGTTCAGATAGTCGAGGCCGACGTTGTTCAGGAAGCGCAGGCGGTCGTTGATCTCCTTCAGGATCCGCCGGGCGATTTCCATCTGCTTGTCGGAGAGCTTGCCGTC
This sequence comes from Brevundimonas sp., assembly GCF_035935935.1. Classification (GTDB taxonomy): domain Bacteria; phylum Pseudomonadota; class Alphaproteobacteria; order Caulobacterales; family Caulobacteraceae; genus Brevundimonas. The sequence continues at coordinate 300,594 of NZ_DASYWO010000009.1, read as the reverse complement.
GAGACCGGTGAACCACTCGTGGGCGTGCTTGATGGACAGCCACGACACCTCGGCGATGTCCTGGCCGGCGACCTTGACCGCGAGGGCCTCGGGCTTGAGGCGCTTTCCGCCGCAGGCCTCGCACGGGGTCTCGGACTGGTAGCGGCCCAGTTCCTCGCGCACCCAGGCGCTGTCGGTCTCGCGCCAGCGGCGCTCCAGGTTCGGCAGGACGCCCTCGAACGGCTTCGTCGTCTCGTACTTGCGGGCGTTGTCGTCGTAGACGAAGCGGACCTTCTCGCCGCCCGAACCGTGCAGGATCACCTGCTGAGCCTTCTCAGGCAGAGCGCGCCACGGCTTGTCCATCGAGAACCCGTAGTGCGTCGACAGCGACTGCAGGGTCTGGGTGTAAAGCGGCGACGGGCCGCGCGACCACGGCGACACAGCCCCTGCATGCAAGGATTTGTCGCGGTCGGGCACCACCAGATCGGCGTCGAAGGCCAGCTTGACCCCCAGACCGTCGCAGACGGGACAGGCGCCGAACGGATTGTTGAACGAGAACAGCCGCGGCTCGATCTCACTGATGGTGAAACCGGAGACCGGGCAGGCGAATTTCTCGGAGAAGGTGATCCGCCGGGGCTCCTCGCCTTCCGGCGCGCTCGCCCATTCGGCGACGGCGATGCCGTCGGCCAGACTCAGCGCCGTCTGCAGGCTGTCGGCGTAACGTCCCTCGAGCCCCGCCTTGGTGACGATGCGGTCCACGACGATGTCGATGTCGTGCTTGAATTTCTTGTCGAGGGTCGGCGCGTCCTCGATGGCGTAGAACTGGCCGTCGACCTTCAGGCGCTGGAATCCCGCGCGCTGCCACTCGGCGATTTCCTTGCGATACTCGCCCTTGCGACCGCGCACGACGGGCGCCAGCAGCAGCAGGCGCTCGCCGTCGGGCAGGGCAGTCAGCTTGTCGACCATCTGGCTGACGGTCTGGCTTTCGATCGGCAGGCCGGTGGCCGGCGAATAGGGGACGCCGACGCGCGCCCACAGCAGGCGCATGTAGTCGTGGATCTCGGTGACCGTGCCGACGGTGGAGCGGGGGTTTTTCGACGTCGTCTTCTGTTCGATCGAGATGGCCGGCGACAGACCCTCGATCAGGTCGACGTCCGGCTTGCCCATCAGCTCGAGGAACTGGCGCGCATAGGCGCTGAGCGACTCGACGTAGCGGCGCTGGCCTTCGGCGTAGATGGTGTCGAACGCCAATGACGACTTGCCCGAGCCCGACAGACCGGTGACGACCACCAGCTTCTCGCGCGGGATGTCGACGTCGACGCCCTTGAGATTGTGCTCGCGCGCACCGCGCACGCGGATGAAGTCGTGTTTTTCGCTCATGTGGTCCGGGAACGCCGACGGGCCGGAGGCGGCTCCGGCGCAACGGCGTCATATGGGGATGAATTCGCGTCCTGCAGCAAGAACAATGTGGGAACGCGAGGCCGCCGCGCCAGTCTGCTGACGCGGACTGACAGCAGGACGTCAGGAGGTCAGGGGCGGGCGAATTCGCCTGTGCGCAGGCTGATGCTGCACGTGACGGCCTCGCCGCGCTTCTCGCAGTAGTCGGCGGCGAACAGGTCGCGCTCGATGCGGGTCGTGGCGCGGATGGTCCGCCCGCCCGTAACCACCTCCGAGTTCTGCGACGCCGCCCAGGGCCCAAGGGCGTCGAAGAAGGCGCGGGCCGGGGCCCCGTCGCAGGTGAAGATGACCACGTGCACTTCTTCGTAGGCGTGGCCGTAGCGGTTTCGCTGCGTCGCCTGGGCGATGCAGTCGGCATACAGGCGGGCGTTGGCGCTGGGCGTCGAGGCTATGGGCGTGAAGTCGGCGGGCCCGGCCGTTTCCGGCGCCGTGGCGCAGGCGCCGAGGGTGGCCGCAGAGGCCGCGAGCAGGATCGTCGTCTGACGCATGGAAGCCGTCCTCCCGCGGGGCATGCGTCGAAGTAACTTGATCCGGCCGCATTTTGCCACCACCTTCGAAACGTCCGGACCTCTCCGGATCTGTGCGACGAGGCTTCGAGTCCCATGATCAGCGCCCTGGAAATCGGTTTCGCCCTTTCCGTTCCGCTGCTGGCGCTCGCCTATGTCCTCGCCCAACCCAAGGCCAAACCCGTCCGCATCCGCGCTCGTGACGCTCAACGGCGTCGCGGCCCGCACGCCTGACGGGCGGCCCCTATTCGAAGATCTGACCCTCGCCTTCGGGCGTGAGCTGACGGGCGTCGTCGGCCGCAACGGCGCGGGCAAGACCACCCTGCTGCGTCTGGTCGCGGGCCTGGCCGAACCGGTCGAAGGCGCGGTGACGCGCGTCGGGCGCGTCGGCTGGCTGCCCCAACGCGACGAGCCGCGGCCCCACGAGACGGTCGCCGATCTGCTGGGCTGCGCCGACGATCTGGCGCGGATCGATCGCATCACTGCGGGGCAGGGCGATGACGACGATCTGAACGACGTCGACTGGACGCTGGAAGCGCGGCTGAACGCCGCGCTGGCCGACGTCGGGCTGGCCGGGCTGACGCCTGACCGAAAAGCGGACACGCTGAGCGGCGGCGAGCGGACGCGGGTGCGGCTGGCTGCCCTCCTGCTGGACGAGCCGGACCTTCTGGTGCTGGACGAGCCGACCAATCATCTCGACGCCGCGGGCCGCGCCGCGATCGCCGGCCTGCTGGACCGCTGGACGGGCGGCGCGGTCGTCGTCAGCCACGACCGGGCCCTGCTGCGCGGCATGGACCGCATCGTCGAGTTGACCAGCCTCGGCACGCGGGCCTTCGGCGGCGGCTGGGACCTGTACGTCGAGCGCCGCGACGCCGAGCGGGCGGCGGCCGCGCGCGGGCTGGAGAGCGCGGAACGCGCCGTCGACGCGGCGGCCCGGGAGGCGCAGCGCGCCGTGGAGAAGAAGGCTCGCCGCGATCGCGTGGGTCGGGCGTTCGCGGCCAGCGGATCGGCCCCGAAGATCGTGCTCGGCATGATGGCCGAGCGCGCGGAGAAGTCGGGCGGCGGAGAGCGGCGACTGGCGGAACGCAAGACGGCGGAGGCCGAAGCCGGGCTGGCCGAGGCGCGGGATCGCGTCGAGCGCGTCCGCACGCTGTCGATACCCCTTCCGCCGACCGGACTGGCGGCCGGGCGCACCGTGCTGGAGGTGACCGACGCGACATGGGATGCGCCGGAGGGGCGAAGGGTGCTGGGACCCGTCTCCCTGCGCCTGACCGGACCGGAGCGCGTCGCGATCACCGGCGCCAACGGGGTGGGCAAGACGACGCTGCTGCGTCTGATCTCGGGCGAGCTGACGCCGACGACCGGGACCGTGTCGCGCCGGGTCGCCGGGGCCCTGCTGGATCAGGAGGTGGCCCTCCTGAGACCGGAGGAGACGCTGCTGGCGGCGTGGCGGCGACTGAACCCTTCAGGGTCGCCGAACGCGGCGCAGGCGGCGCTGGCGCGGTTTCTGTTCCGCAACGCGGCGGCGCAGAGGGTCGTGGGAACCCTGTCGGGCGGGGAGCGGCTGCGCGCGGCCCTCGCGTGCGTGATGACGGGGGCGACGCCGCCGGAGCTGCTCGTGCTCGACGAGCCGACCAACCACCTCGATCTGGAGGCGATCGAAGCCGTGGAGTCGGCGTTGACGTCCTATGACGGAGCGCTGGTCGTGGTCAGTCACGACCGCGACTTTCTCGACGCCGTGGGCGTCGATCGCGAGATCGCGCTCTAGGCGGTGCGATTGAGGGCGACGGCCGTGGCGTTCGGCGCATGGGCCTGTCCGGCCGCGCCGTAGGCCGAAGGATTGCCGCGCTGGCCTGCGACCTCGGCGGCGATGGTGCGGACCAGACCCTCGGAGACGGTCCGGGCCGCCTCGACGACGCGGGCGTGCGCCGACAGGGCCTGCTCGAACAGCTCGGTGGCGCGGATCAGCTCCATCCGGTCCCCGACGGTCGCCGCCTTCAGCACGTCGGGACGGGACTTCAGCTGGGCCGACTCGCGGCGATAGACGTTGGCCATCTCCTGCGTCTCGGCCTGACCGGCCAGCAGATCTTTGGCGCGATGATCGCGAAACGCCTCGGTCTCGGTCTCCAGCCGGGCCGTCAGGCGGCGAGTCAGGTCGATCAGACGACGGACGTGAAAGGCGGCGGTCTGGGGATCGGCGCTCATGCCTGCATCTCCTGCATCTGGATCATCTGGGCCATGACGTGGTCGGCCAGGCCGACGCCGCCCGCCCGCGCGACCTGCTTGCCCATCTCGTCCAGCAGGAAGCCGCGCCACGTGGCTTCGGCCTCGCCCGCGCCGAAGGGGGCCTCGGTCGAGATGCCCTCGAACATCGGCCGCAGCATCTGGGCGATGAACGAGGCTTCGAAGGCCTCGGCCGTCTGCTTCAGGCGGTCGGGCGCAACGCGGGGCGGCGCGGAGTTGCGCAGCAGGTCGGGAGAGACGACGAGGGGGTCGCTCATCACATCACCTCGATGTCGGCCTGGAGGGCGCCGGCGGCCTTGATGGCCTGCAGGATGGAGATCAGGTCTCGCGGCGACACGCCCAGGGCGTTCAGACCCGCCACCAGGCTGGACAGGGAGGCGCCGCCGTCGACCATGCGGATCTGGGTGCCGCGGTCCTCCTCGACGGTCACGTCCGACTGGGGCACGACCACGGTCTCGCCGTCGCTGAAGGGCTCCGGCTGGCTGACGCGGGGGTTCTCCTGAACCGAGACCGTCAGGTTGCCATGGGCGATGGCGACGGTGGAGACGCGGACGCTCTCGCCCATGACGATGACGCCGTTGACCTCGTCGATGATGACCTTGGCCGGGGCGTCGACCGCGACCGACAGGTTCTCGACCCGGCTCAGGAAGTTGGCCGTACCGTATCCGGCCGGTGGCCGCAGGACGACGACGGTGCCGTTCTCGGCCCAGGCCGTGTTGGGAAACATCTGGTTGACCGCACCCGCGACGCGCTGGGCGGTGGTGAAGTCGGGATTGCGCAGGGTCAGGCGCACGGCGTCCTGACCGTTGAGGTCGAAGCCGGTCTCGCGCTCGACCACGGCGCCGGAGGCGATGCGGCCGGCCGTGGGCACGCCGCGCGTCACCGAAGACCCGGAAGCGCCGGAGGCCGAGACCGCACCGGTCTGGATCGAGCCTTGGGCCACGGCATAGACCTGACCGTCCCAGCCCTGCAGCGTCGTCACGACCACGGTGCCGCCCTGCAGGCTCTTGGCGTCGCACAGGGTCGAGACCGAGACGTCGATGCGCGAACCGGGCGCGGCGAAGGGCGGCAGTTCGGCGGTGACCATGACGGCGGCCACGTTCTTGGTGTTGGCCTGGGCGCCGCGGATGTTGACGCCCTGCCGCTCCATCATGCTGTCCAGCGACTGGCGGGTCAGGGGGCAGTTGCGCAGATTGTCGCCGGTGCCGTTCAGACCGACGACGAGGCCGTAGCCGACCAACTGGTTCGAGCGCACCCCCTCGATCGAGACGATGTCCTTGATCCGCGACTGGGCGAGGGCGGGCGTCGACGCCAGCCCGATCAGGCCGGAGACGGCGAGGGCGGTGAGCAGATTCTGCATGCGCGGCGAACTCCCGGAGTGCGGTCGTTCACCCTGCTGCGAGGATCGTGCCGGGACGAAAATCAAATAAATACAGCGATGCCCCGGTGAGCGGAGCCTTTGAGGCGGCAAACTCTGCCGGGGCGTTAACCAAACGGTGACGGCGGTCCACGATGGTCGCCTCATGCAGTGGAGCGCCGATCGATGAAGGTGACCGGACCCAGCGGGATCAGGCCGGCCGACGCGGGGCGGCCGCAGCGCGCCGGGGGCGGGTTCTCCCTGCCGGGCGCGGGCTCCACCGCGTCGAGCGCGGCGGCCACGGCTCCCGCCGCGACGGCGGGGGTGGCGGGGGTCTCGGCCCTCATGGCGCTTCAGGGCGTGGAAGACGCGACGGAGCGGAAACGCCGTGCCGTGCGCAGGGGGCGCGGCCTGCTGGACGGTCTGGACGCCCTGAGACTGGCGGCGCTGGAGGGCGTCGACGACGCGTCGGCGTTGCAGCGCCTGTCGCGCGCGGCCGCGGAAGCGGCGGCGGAGGTGGACGACGCCGGACTCGCCCTGGTTCTGACCCAAATCGATTTGCGCGCTGCCGTGGAACTGGCGAAACGGGACGTCCGCCGCACTGCAGCATGAACCGTCGGAAAACATGACGGAATGTTCATCTGCCTGCCTGGGTGATGAAGAAATGTCACGCCATGACGCAGACGTGAAGCGTGACCGCAATGTGGCCACCACAACACCGTTGTCGCGACTCCCTTGGCTCGTTAATGGGGCGCCATGCGTCGCAGGGGGGCGCGTCTGGTCGAGCGTGAGTGAAATGACCGCCTTGGCTGCCAAAACGCCTGACTCCGGGACCGCCTACAGGCCGTCCGACGAGGAAGAGTTCATGAGCGAGCGCCAGCTCGCCTATTTCCGCGGCAAGCTGCTGGCGTGGAAGGAAGACATCCTGCGGGAGTCCAAGGGCACCGTCGTCAACCTGAAGGCCGAGACGGAAAACCATCCGGATCTGGTCGACCGCGCGTCGTCGGAGTCGGATCGCGCGCTGGAACTGCGGACGCGGGATCGTCAGCGCAAGCTGATCTCCAAGATCGACGAGGCGCTGCGCCGGATCGACGACGGCTCCTACGGCTACTGCGAGGAGACGGGCGAGCCGATCAGCCTGGGTCGGCTGGAAGCCCGCCCCACGGCCACGCTGTCGGTCGAGGCGCAGGAACGTCACGAGCGCCGCGAACGGGTCCATCGCGACGACTGACGTCGCCTTGACTTCGCCGAACCGGGGCGCGACCTAGCGCGGCTTCGCGTCTCAAGGTTTCAGCATGTCCGTCAAGGTCCGTTTCGCCCCGTCGCCCACGGGGAAGCTGCACGTCGGCAACGTCCGCACCGCGCTGGTGAACTGGCTGTTCGCGAAGGGGCAGGGCGGGCAGTTCGTGCTGCGCATCGACGACACCGATCTGGCGCGGTCCACGCCGGAGTTCGAGCAGGGGATCGAGGACGATCTGCGCTGGCTGGGGCTGGTCTGGGACGAGCGGCACAACCAGTCGAAGCGGTTCGACCGCTACGAGGCCGCGGCTGAGGCGCTCAAGGCCGCGGGCCGGCTCTACGCCTGCTACGAGACCGCCGAGGAGCTGGACCGGCGTCGCAAGGTTCAGCTGTCGCGCGGTCTGCCCCCGATCTACGACCGCGCGGCGCTGGCGCTGACCGATCCGGAAAAGGCGGCTTACGAGGCCGAGGGGCGCAGGCCCCACTGGCGTTTCAAGCTGGATGGGCGTCGCGTCGCCTGGGAAGACCTGTCGCGAGGCCACGCGGAGGTCGACACGGCGTCGATGTCGGATCCGGTGCTGATCCGCGAGGACGGCCTTTTCCTGTACACGCTGCCGTCGGTGGTGGACGATCTGGACATGGCGATCACCCACGTGATCCGGGGCGAGGACCACGTCACGAACACCGGCGCCCAGATCGAGATCTTCGAGGCCCTGATCGCCGCAGGCTGGGGCGGCGCGGTCCCGGGGTTCGCGCACATGCCGCTGCTGGTGGGCGCGGACGGGCAGGCCCTGTCGAAACGGCTGGGCTCGCTGTCGATCAGCGAGATGCGCGACCAGGGGTATGAGCCGATCGCCATCGTCAGCCATCTGGGCCGCATCGGGACAAGCGACCCGCTGGAGGTCGGCGAGTCGATCGAAGCGCTGGGCGCGGGCTTCGCCTTTTCCAAGATGGGACGTTCGCCGGCCCGCTACGACACCGCCGATCTGGACCGGCTGAACGCGCAGGCGTTGCACGCCATGCCGTATGCGACGGCCCGGTCGCGGCTGGCCGACGTCGACGCGGATCTGGGAGAAGACTTCTGGACCGTGGTTCGCGCCAACCTTCAGAAATTCGGCGACGTCGTTGAAATGGCCCGACTTGTCCGCGGTCCGGTCACGCCGGTCATTGAGGATCCCGATTTCATGGCCACGGCCGCGCGCCTGTTGCCGGAGACCATAGACGCCGGCGCGTGGTCGGCGTGGACCGAGGCGGTGAAGGCCGAGACGGGCGCGAAGGGGAAGGCTCTGTTCCAGCCGCTGCGTCTGGCGCTGACCGGTCAGACGCACGGGCCCGAGATGGCCGCCCTGATCCCTCTGATCGGGCGCGAAGAGATGATCGCGCGGCTGACCTCGGGCTGAATCTCACAGCGAAAAGGGCCGCCCCGGGAGGAGCGGCCCTTTCCACTCGTCGAACGCGACGTCGTCAGGCGTTGCAGGTCGCCAGCTGTTCCGCGGTCAGAGCCTGACCCTTCCAGGTGAAGGCGGTGACCTTGCCCACGCGCGCCACGACGCGCTTGCAGGCGCGGGCTGCAGGCTGGTTGGCGCCGCCGGTGGCGGTGCAGGTCGCGCCCTCGCAGGCCCACGAGGCGCCGTCGACGATGGTGCGGCCCGCCGGCGCGGTCGCGGCGTCGGCCAAGGTCAGGGAGTTGACGGGGGTCTGGGCGACCGCCGGAGCGGCGAGGGCCAGTACGGCGGCGAAGACGAAAGCGCGCATGGGGAGGCTCCGTTAGGGATCAGGCTCGTGCCGACGTCGAAAAACGACGTGGCGCAGGCGGCGTCAAGGTGAGTTCTGTTTAAAAACGCACTCAACCCTAAACGATGATCACTTATCGCCGATCATGTTGCAACGGCGCCGCATTTGCGCCGGTCGCCACGGCCTCCACCACCTGCTCCAGATCGGCGTGGATCTCATAGGCGTCGAGGAAGGATTCCGGCGTCATCCCGGTTTCCACGCTGTGGCGCATCATGGCGTCGAAGGAGTCCCAGAAGCCCCCGGGGCCATGAAACACCACCGGCTTGGGATGCAGATCCAGCCGCTTCCACGACAGGACCTCGACGGCCTCCTCCAGGGTGCCCACGCCGCCGGGCGCGACGATGAAGGCGTCGGAGGCGTCGTACATCAGCGTCTTGCGCTCATGCATGGAGGTGACGACCACGGTCTCGACGTCGTCGAACAGGCGTTCGCGGCTGCGCAGGAAGGCCGGCATGATGCCCACGACGCGGCCGCCCGCGGCATGGGCGGCGCGCGCCGCGGCGCCCATCAGGCCGACGCCGCCCCCGCCGTAGACGAGACGCCAGCCGCGCTCGGCGATCATCCGGCCCAGTCGAGCTGCGCCTTCCGTCAAAGCGGGGTCGGCGCGCTCGGAGGAGCCGCAGAAGACGCAGACGGAGAATCCGTCGAACGGCTGAAGGTCTGACAGGTCGGCCATGGGTCCTCGACAAGGGGGGCGCGGGCATGGACATAGCGGACGACCGCCCAGCGCCAAAGGCCTCCGATGCTCCGATCCGCCGCTTCCGTCGTCTTCGCCGCCCTCGCGCTCGCCGCCTGTGATCAGGCCGAGCGAGGGCAGGGCCAGACGTCGACGATGGAGACGGCCTGGCGGGCGCCGCCGCGCGTCGACAGGATCGTCGTGGGCGGCGGCCGGATCACCCTGACCGGACGGGCGCAGCCGGGCGGGCGGGTGGTCATGCGCGACGGCGACGGCCGGGCCCACGCCGCGACGGCGGGCGCCGACGGAGCGTTCGAAATGGCCATTCCCGCGTCGACCCGCCCCATTCTGCTGCGGCCGGAGGATCAGGACGGTCAGCGCGCCATGCCGTCGCCCGACGCCGTTCTGGTCCTGCCCGACGGCGCCGGCGTCGCCCTGTCGCCGGGCGCGCCGTCGCGCCGTCTCGACGGAGGGTCCGGCCTGGCGGCGATCGATTTCGACGGACGGATGGCGCTGATCTCCGGACGCAAGGACAGGGGGGCGGCGCAGGTGCGGCTGGGGGACGGGGCCGGCATGGACGTGCGGACCGACGCCGCAGGGTCGTGGGTCCTCCGCACCGACGCGGCCAACCTGGGCGGATCGATCGTCGTCGACGGCGTCGCCCATGAGCCCGTCGTCACGGCAGCCGCTCCGGGCTCGGTGTCGAGCGCAGGGAGCGGCACGCTGATCGGATGGTCCGCCCCCGACGGCGCGACGCTGTCGACCTGGCTTCCGGCGCGTTAACTTCCCGGCAACCAATTCAGCGGAACGAGGGTGCCGGACGCCTTTCGCGAGGTCGCCCACCATCACCAGACCCTTCAGGCCCGGCCCTCACAGGTCGGGCTTTTTTTCGTCTGTGCGGGGAGGTCGAGAGTGGCTCCGCGGGTAGGATTCGAACCTACGACCAGCCGATTAACAGTCGGCTGCTCTACCACTGAGCTACCGCGGAACGGAGGCCCCTCTCGAGAGGGCGGCTCCATAGCAGTGGCCGCGCGCGTCGCGCAACGGTAAATCCGCGGCGATGACGCCCATCCGCATCCACGACCCTGACGATCCCCGCGTGGCGGCCTTTCGCGACGTCCGCGAGCGGGACCTGACCGGCCGCCGGGGCCTGTTCGTGGCCGAAGGCGCGGTCGTGCTGCGCGCCCTGGTCGCACCGACCAGCCTGTGCGCGGTGGAATCGGTGCTGGTCGACGAACGAAGGGTCGCGAGCCTCGCCGACGTTTGGGCGGCGCTGGGCGGTCGGGCGCCCGTGCATGTCGCGGCCCAAGGCGTGCTCGATTCGATCGCCGGCTTTCACCTGCATCGCGGCATTCTGGCGCTGGGTCGCATCCCGGCGCCGGTGGCGCCCGCGGAGGTGCTGCGCCCCGGTCCGCGCACGCTCCTGGTGGCGGGCGGAGTGGGCAATCACGACAACATGGGGGCCCTGATGCGCAACGCCGCCGCCTTCGGCGTGGGGGCGGTGGTGCTGGACGACGGATGCTGCGATCCCTTCTATCGCAAGGCGCTCCGCGTTGCGGTGGGCGCGACCCTGAGCCTGCCGATCGTGCGCGGAGGGCCGCTGGACGCGGTCCTGAAAGAGCTGGCGGCCGCGGACGTCGAATGTCTGGCCCTGAGCCCGGCCGGGACGGAGGCGCTGAAGGGGCTGCGGACGTCCGATCGTCGGGCGCTGGTGGTCGGCGCGGAGGGACCGGGCCTGCCGCCGCAGACGATCGCCCGCCTTCGCAGCGTGCGCATCGACATGCGCGCCGGGTTCGACTCGCTGAACGTGGCGACGGCGGCCGCCGTCGCCCTGCATGAAATCACACAGCCGTGATGCGCGTTAACCTTTCGTACACCTTGATGGCCGCGCCTGAGTGTGGCGGAGATGCGGCGTCCGGGGAGTGGGTGTCATGTTCGTCAGCATTGTGGGCGCATTGGGTCGCCATTCGCGCGTGATCATCGGCGTGGCGGTGATCGTCGCCGCCGTGAGCGCCGCCGGCGCCATCGGGTGGGTCACGGCGCCGATCGCCTGAAATCGACGTCGGGTTGCGGCCCGGCGCCCCATCTGCGAAGCCCGGCGGAGCCGTGAGGCCGCGCGCGCGTTCGGCGAGCGTCGTCTGCCCGCAGGAGCCGCGTTTGCCCGTCGCCGTCCACGCCGTCACGCCCTTCGACGACCAGAAACCCGGCACGTCCGGCCTGCGCAAGTCGACGCGGCGGTTCATGGAAGCCGGCTATCTGCCGGCCTTCGTCCAGGCCATCCTGGAAACGGACCCACCGGCCCCGGACGCGACGCTGATCGTCGGCGGCGACGGAAGGTTCTTCGGGCGCGAAGCGGCGGAGACGGTGATCCGCATGGCGGCGGCGGCGGGATACGCCCGCGTGAAGGTGGGCCGCGGCGCCCTGCTGTCGACGCCCGCGGCGTCGCACCTCGTCCGCAAGACCGGCGCCCAGGGCGCGGTCATCCTGTCGGCCAGCCACAATCCCGGCGGACCCGACGGCGACTTCGGCGTGAAGTATAACACGGCGTCGGGCGGTCCCGCGCCCGAAAGTCTGACGGAGGCGGTCTTCGCGCGCTCGAGGAAGCTGACGGCGTGGCGCATCGAGACGGACGGACACCTTGAACTGGACCGCCTCGGGGAGACGCGGATCGGGGGCTGCGTCGTCGAGGTGATCGACCCGGTGGCGGACTACGCCGAGCTGATGGAGAGCCTGTTCGACTTCCCGGCGATCCGCGGCCTGCTCGCCTCCGGATTCCGCATCCGGTTCGACGCCATGCACGCGGTCACGGGTCCGTACGCCGAGGAACTGTTCCAGCGCAGGCTGGGCGCGCCCGGCGGCACGGTGATGAACGCCACGCCCCTGCCAGATTTCGGCGGGGGGCACCCCGATCCTCACCCGGACCACGCGCCGGACCTCATGGCCGCCCTGTCGGGGCCGGAGCCGCTGGACTTCGGGGCCGCGTCGGACGGCGACGGCGACCGCAACATGATCGTCGGCCCGGGCGGGTTCGTCGTGTCGCCCGGAGACAGCCTGGCCATAATGACGGCCCTGGCGGACCGCGTGCCCGCCTACGCGGGCGGCGTGGCCGGCGTGGCCCGGTCGATGCCGACGGCCCGCGCCGCCGACCGCGTGGCTGAGGCGCTCGGCATCGACGCCTTCGAGACGCCGACGGGGTGGAAGTGGTTCACCAGCCTGATGGACGCAGGCCGGGTGACGTTGTGCGGCGAGGAGAGCTTCGGCACGGGGTCGAACCACGTGCGCGAGAAGGACGGCCTCTGGGCCGTGCTGTTCTGGCTGAACCTGCTGGCGACCGAGAAGGTGGGCGTCGTCGAACTGGTCCGGCGCCACTGGGCGCGCTTCGGGAGGGACGCCTACCGTCGGGAGGACTACGAGGGCCTGGAGGTCGGTCCCGCCGAGGCCTTCATGCAGGCCCTGCGCGCGCGACTGGACGGTGCGGCCGGCCGGCCGGCGGGTCCGTTCAGCGTCGTGGCGGCGGACGACTTCGCCTACGTCGATCCGGTGGACGGCTCGGGAGCCAGCTCCCAGGGCGTGAGGGTCCTGCTGACGCCCGACGCGCGCATCACCTACCGGCTCTCAGGCACGGGATCGTCGGGCGCGACGCTTCGCGTCTATCTCGAGACCTATCTGCCGCCGGAGCGGTCCGACTCCGACCCGGCCGCAGGCCTGGCGGCGTTGTCCGCCGCGTCGAGAGGCTTCGCCGAAGTCGAGGGCCTGCTGGGACGGCAGGCCCCCTCGGTCGTGACCGGCTGATCAGTCGGCGGGCAGGGCCTTCAGATCGGCGTCGATGGCGTCGATCAGTTCCTCGGTGATCGCGCCGTCGGAATACGGCATCACGGCGTGCAGGGTCATGCCCTCGAACTGAGGGCGGGCCGGGTGGTCGGCGATGCCCGGCATGTGTTTTTCGAGCACGGCCGCCGACTTCTCGTTCTCAAGCAACTCGCCGATGGTCCATCCGATGTTGGGTTTCGCGTCCTGGGTCGCGGGCGGGGACGTCTGGGCCAGGGCGGCGGGCGCGGCGCCCGCGACGAGAGCCAGGGCGGCGAAAGCGGCGGCGATCTTGATCATGATGGTCTCCCCGATTGAGAGCCGCAGGAAACGCCTGATCTGAGACAGTCTCAAGACGAATGTTCCCCTTCGTCGTCGAGGGCGCTATCTCAGCGCGCATGACCGACGTCGCCGAGAAATCCAAGCTGATCCAGGGCCGCACCGGCCCGTGGGAAATCGTCATGGGGCTGGAGATCCATGCCCAGGTGGCGTCGAAGTCGAAGCTGTTCTCAGGCGCCGAGGTCGGGTTCGGGGCCGGACCGAACGAGCAGGTGTCGCTGGTCGACGCCGGCTTTCCCGGCATGCTGCCGACGCTGAACCGCTTCTGCGTGGAGCAGGCGGTGCGCACCGGTCTGGGCCTGCGGGCGAAGATCAACACCTTCAGCCAGTTCGACCGGAAGAACTATTTCTATCCCGACCTGCCGACCGGCTATCAGATCAGCCAGCTGTATCATCCGATCGTCGGCGAAGGCGTCGTCGAGGTCGAGGCCGAAGACGGCAGCTTCTTCAACGTCGGCATCGAGCGTCTGCATCTGGAGCAGGACGCGGGCAAGCTGATCCACGACCTGTCGCCGACGGAGAGCTACGTCGATCTCAATCGCGCCGGCACGGCCCTGATGGAGATCGTGTCCAAGCCCGACCTGCGCAGCCCGGAAGAGGCGGTCGCCTACGTCAAGAAGATCCGGACGATCCTGATCTATCTGGGCACCTGCGACGGGGACATGGAGAAGGGCAACCTTCGCGCCGACGTGAACGTCTCGGTCCGACGTCCGGGCGAGCCGTTCGGGACGCGCTGCGAGATCAAGAACGTCAACTCATTCCGCTTCATCAGCCAGGCCATCAACTACGAGGCGCGGCGCCAGATCGAGATCCTGGAGGACGGCGGCTCGATCGTGCAGGAGACGCGCCTGTTCGACCCGACCAAGGGCGAGACCCGGTCCATGCGGTCGAAGGAAGAGGCGCACGACTATCGCTACTTCCCCGATCCGGACCTGCTGCCGCTCGAGATCGAGCAGGCGTGGATCGACGGCATCAGGGCGTCGCTGCCCGAGCTGCCGGACGACAAGCGCAAGCGTCTGATGAGCCAGTACGGCCTGTCGCAGTACGACGCCGTGGTGCTGATCTCCGAACAGGCCAAGGCCGACTATTTCGAGGCCGCGGCCAAGGGGCGGGACGCCAAGCTGGTCGCCAACTGGGTGACGAACGAACTGTCGGCGCGTCTGGCCGCCGACGGGCGCGACTTCGCCGAGAACACCCTGCCGGCCTCGCACGTGGCGGAGCTGGTCGAGCTGATCGAGACCGACGTCATCTCGTCGAAGATCGCAAAGGAAGTCTTCGACCACGTCTGGAACGGCGAGGGCTCTCCGGTCGAGGTCGTCGAGGCGCGGGGCCTGAAGCAGGTCACCGACACCGGCGCGATCGAGCGTGCGGTGGACGAGATCATCGCCGCCAACCCGGACAAGGCCGCCGCCGTCGCCGAAAAGCCGCAGGCCATCGGCTGGTTCGTGGGGCAAGTGATGAAGGCCACCGGCGGCAAGGCCAATCCGGCCGCGGTGAACGAGATCCTCAAGGCCAGACTGGGGCTCTGACGCGGGCAGGGCGCCAGATGTTGTGGTGAACGGCGGCCGGGCCTAGAAAGCCTGACCGTCGATTTCTGCCCAGGATGCCGCCCGTGACCGCCTTCTTCTCGACCGATCTGGCCGCGGCCGATCCGGAGATCTTCGCCGGCATTCAGGGCGAGCTTTCCCGCCAGCAGGAGCAGATCGAGCTGATCGCCTCGGAAAACATCGTCTCCAGGGCGGTGCTTGAGGCGCAGGGGTCCGTCCTGACCAACAAGTACGCCGAGGGCTATCCGGGGCGGCGCTACTATGGCGGCTGCGAATACGTGGACGTCACCGAGAACCTGGCGCGCGAGCGGGCGAAGGCCCTGTTCGGCTGCGCCTTCGCCAACGTGCAGCCGCACTCCGGGGCCCAGGCGAACCAGGCGGTGTTCATGAGCCTGCTTCAGCCCGGCGACACCTTTTTGGGCATGGATCTGGCCTGCGGCGGGCACCTGACGCACGGCAGCCCCGCCAACCAGTCGGGCAAGTGGTTTCGGCCGGTGACGTACAAGGTGCGCGAGGACGATCACCTGATCGACTATGATCACGTGGCCGAGATGGCGCGGGCGGAGAAGCCGAAGCTGATCATCGCGGGGGCGTCGGCCTATTCCCGCCAGATCGACTTCAGACGCTTCCGCGAGATCGCCGACGAGGTCGGCGCATGGCTGATGGTCGACATGGCGCACTATGCCGGACTGATCGCGGGCGGCGCCTACGACAGCCCCGTTCCGCACGCCCACGTGACGACGACGACCACCCACAAGACCCTGCGCGGGCCGCGCGGCGGCATGATCCTTTCGAACGACGTCGAGTTGGGGAAGAAGATCAACTCGGCCGTCTTCCCGGGTCTGCAGGGCGGACCGTTGGAGCACGTCATCGCCGCCAAGGCCGTGGCCTTCGGCGAGGCGCTGAAGCCGGAGTTCAAGGCCTACGCGCGGCAGGTCGTGGCGAACGCCCGCGCCCTGGCCGCCGTCCTGATCGAGCGCGGCCTAGCGGTCGTGTCCGGCGGCACCGACAGCCACATCGTGCTGGTCGACCTGCGGCCCAAGGGCGTGACCGGCAAGGCGACGGAGCTGCAGCTGGAGCACGCCCTGATGACCTGCAACAAGAACGGCGTGCCGTTCGACACGGCGCCGTTCACCGTGACGTCGGGGGTGCGGCTGGGCACCCCGGCGGGCACCACCCGGGGCTTCGGCGAAGCGGAGTTCCGACAGGTCGGCCACTGGATCGCCGATGTGGTGGACTCGATGCAGGGCGGGGACGAAGCGGACGCCGCCGTTTCGGCGCGCGTCGCCGCCGAAGTGCGCCAGCTGACCGCGCGTTTCCCGATCTACGGATGATCCGATGAAGTGCCCCTTCTGCGGAAACGCCGACACCCAGGTGAAGGACAGCCGGCCGTCGGACGACGGCGCGGCCATCCGTCGCCGCCGGTCGTGCCCGTCGTGCGAGGGGCGCTTCACCACCTTCGAGCGTGTGCAGCTGCGCGAGCTGATGATCCTGAAGCGCAACGGCCGGCGCACGCCCTTCGACCGCGACAAGCTGGAGCGTTCGCTGCGCATCGCCCTGCGCAAGCGTCCCGTCCAGCCCGAACAGGTGGAGCAACTGGTCAGCCGCATCACGCGTCAGCTGGAAAGTCTGGGCGAGACCGAGATCGCCTCGTCGGTGGTCGGCGACTTCATCATGAAGGCGCTGAAGGGGGTCGATGAGGTCGCCTACGTCCGCTACGCCTCGGTGTACAAGGACTTCCGCCACACGGGCGACTTCGCCCGCTTCCTCGGCGACGAGGGGCTGGACGAGGGCTGATGTCGCCCCAAAGACATAGGGTGGCCGTCACGCTCAAGCTCGCGACGTCGCTGGACGGCCGGATCGCCACGGCGGCGGGGGAGAGCCGCTGGATCACCGGGCCGGAGGCGCGGAATCTGGGTCATCGTCTGCGCGCCGAGAGCGACGCCATTCTGGTCGGGGTCGAGACGGTGCTGGCCGACGACCCGCGCCTGACCACCCGTCTGCCGGAGGACGAACCCGGGCCGGACCCGATCCGCGTTGTGCTGGACAGCCGGCTGCGGACCCCGCCGGGCGCCAATCTGGCGCGCGAGGGCACGCTGATCCTGACGACCTCCGACGTCCGGCCCGTCGGCGGCGCCGAGGTGGTTGGGGTCGGCCCCGACGCCGACGGTCGCCCCGCCGTCGCGGCCGTTCTCGAGGCCCTCGCAGACCGCGGCGTGCGGACCCTCATGGTCGAGGGCGGAGGGCGCGTGGCGGCGGCGTTCGTCGCCGCGGGCGCGGTCGACGCCCTGTGGTGGTTCCGCGCGCCGATCCTGCTGGGCGCCGAGGGGCGGCCCTGCGTGGCGGCGCTGGCGCTTGCAAAGCTGGCCGACGCCCCCAAGTTCCGGCGCCTCGACGTCCAGTCCGTGGGCGACGATCTGTGGGAACGGTACGAGCGCATCTGAATGTTCACGGGGATCGTCACCGACGTCGGCCGGGTGCGTGCCGTCGCACAGACGGAGCGGGACCGTCGCTATGAGATCGAAACGGTCTGGGACGTGTCCGGCATCGACCTGGGCGCCTCGGTCAGTCATGCGGGCTGCTGCCTGACGGTGGTCGAGAAGGGGCAGGGGTGGTTCGCGGTGGAGGTCTCCAACGAAACCCTGTCGAAGACCACGCTGGGCGGCTGGGTCGAGGGCGACCGCGTCAATCTTGAGCGCGCGGCGCGGCTGGGCGACGAGATGGGTGGCCACGTCGTGTCCGGGCACGTGGACGGTGTGGGCACGGTCGTGGCCGTGTCGCCCGAGGGCGGGTCGCACAGGGTGACGTTCGAGGCGCCCGAGCCGCTGCACCGCATGATCGCGCCCAAAGGCTCCATCACGATCGACGGGGTGTCGCTGACGGTCAACGAGGTCGAGGGGCGCCGCTTCGAGGTCAACCTGATCCCCCACACCTGGGATCACACGACCCTGGGCGGGCTGAAGGTCGGCGACCGGGTCAATCTCGAGATCGACATGCTGGCGCGTTACCTCGCGCGGTGGCAGGAGACGGCGTGATGCAATCGCCCCTGGCCGCAAACGTGAACGACAGCCCGATCAGCCCCATCGAGGACATTCTGGAGGACGCCCGCAACGGGCGGCCCTACATCCTCGTGGACGCCGAGGACCGGGAGAACGAGGGCGACGTCATCATCCCGGCCCAGTTCGCCACGCCGGACCAGATCAACTTCATGGCGCGGCATGCGCGAGGCCTGATCTGTCTGGCCATCACGGCCGAACGGGCGCGCCAGTTGCGCCTGCCGCCGATGACGGCCGAGAACCGCGAGAGCATGGGCACCGCCTTCACCGTCTCCATCGAGGCCCGGGAGGGTGTGACGACCGGGATCAGCGCGGCGGACAGGGCGCGCACCGTGCAGGTGGCGGCGGATCCGACGAAGGGGCCGGACGACATCGTCACGCCGGGCCACGTGTTCCCGCTGGTGGCGCGCGACGGCGGCGTGCTGGTCCGGACCGGCCACACCGAGGCGGCGGTGGACATCAGCCGCATGGCCGGGCTGACGCCCGCCGGCGTGATCTGCGAGATCATGAACGACGACGGCACCATGGCGCGGATGCCGGACCTGATCGCCTTCGCCCAGCTGCACGGCCTCAAGATCGGCACCATCGCCGACCTGATCGCTCATCGCCGACGCACGGAGCGCTTCGTCGAGCGTGTCATGGACGCGCCGTTCGACAGCGTGCACGGCGGCCCATTCCGCCTGATGCTGTACCGCAACGGAATCGAGGGGACCGAGCACATCGCCCTGGTGAAGGGCAAGGTCGAGCCCGGCAAGCCGACTCTGGTGCGCATGCACCAGGTCGATTTCGCCGCGGACATCCTGGGGCACGTCGAGGCGCGCCAGAACTACGTGCCGCAGGCCATGAAGGCGCTGAGCGATCACTCCGGACCCGCGGTGATGGTGTTCCTGCGCGATCCGGAGCTGCAGGGTCTGGCCGAGCGGCTGGCGAACGTCGAGAAGCCCAAGGCTGTCGAGCGGTCCTTGCGCAACTACGGCGTTGGGGCGCAGATCCTGCTGGATCTGGGCGTCCGCGACATGGTGGTCATGAGCTCCACCCGCCCCAATCCCACCGCGCTGGAGGGCTACGGCCTGCGCATCGTCGGCTGGCGCGACATGGCCAGTTCCCGGGACGGAGAAGACCGATCGTAAGCGAACCCCTGCGCGTCCTCGTGGTCGAGGCGCGCTTCTATGACGAGCTGGCGGACGCGCTGCTGGACGGCGCGACGGACGCGCTGCGCGCCCGCGGCGTCGCCTACGACGTGATCACCGTGCCGGGCGCGCTGGAAATACCGCCCGCCATCGCCCTGGCCGAGGAGGCGGGGCGCTATCCCACGGCGCCGCGCTACGACGGCTACGTGGCGCTGGGAACCGTCATCCGCGGCGAGACCTACCACTTCGAGATCGTGGCCGATCAGTCCGCCGCGGGCATCATGCAACTGGGGCTGAAAGGCCTGTGCGTGGGCAACGGCGTGCTGACGACCGAGGACGAGGATCAGGCCTGGGCGCGAGCCCGGCGCAGCGAGGGCGACAAGGGCGGCTTCGCCGCGCGCGCCTGCCTGGACCTGATCGACCTGAGGAAGCGGCTGCGCGTGGGACTGAACGGATGAGCGAAGCGAACAGCCTGTCTGCCGTGATGGCCCAGCTGGAAGAGGCGGAGAAGGCCAAGGCCGAGAAGGGCCTGACCGGACGCCAGCGGCGCGCGCGCACGGTCGCCCGTCTGGCCGCGGTGCAGGGCCTGTATCAGATGGAACTGGCCGGCGAGGGCGTCGAGACCGTCATCGACGAGTTCACGCGCCACCGGTTCGACCGCGACATCGAGGGGATGACGCTGGCCGAGGCCGACGAAGCGTGGTTCGCCGATCTGTTGCGTGGCGTCGTGTCGGGTCAGGCGGCGATCGACGCGGCGGTGACGAAGCGGCTGGCCAGCGGGTGGAAGCTGGATCGCCTCGACGCCACGGTTCGGGCCCTGCTGCGCGCCGGCGCCTGGGAACTGCGCGAGAAGGCGGACGTGCCGCGGGAGATCGTGATCGACGAGTACGTCGAACTGGCCAAGGCCTTCTTCGACGAAGCGGAAGCCAAGTTCGTCAACGCCGCGCTGGACGGCGTGGCCCGCGATGCCCGCGATTGACGTCGCCGGCGAGTTCGAGACCATTGAGCGGCTGCTGCGGCCGCTGGCCCATCCGGAATATGCGCGCGGCCTGACCGACGACGTGGCGGCGCTGCCGTCCAGGCCGGGGTTCGACCTGGTTCTGACGCAGGACGCCATCGTCGAGGGCGTGCATTTCCTGCCCGACGATCCGCTGGAAACGGTGGCGCAGAAGCTGCTGCGGGTGAACCTGTCGGATCTGGCGGCAAAGGGGGCCGAACCGTTCGGCTATCTGCTGACCTGCGCTTGGTCGCCGCGCTGCGGCTGGCCCGAGCGCATGGCGTTCTGCGACGGGTTGAGGGCCGATCAGAAGACGTTCGACGTCTCGCTGCTGGGCGGGGACACCGTGTCCATGCCCGGACCCGCGACCTTCTCGGCCACGTTGCTGGGCTGGACGCCCAAGGGCAGGACGGTGGGCCGTGCGGGCGCACGGGCCGGCGACCTGCTGTTCGTCACCGGAACCATAGGCGACGGCAAGCTGGGGCTGCTCGCGGCACAAGGCCGCCTGGCGCTGGAGCCGGAGCGCGTCGCGGCGCTGGCCGACCGGTATCGGCGCCCGACGCCGCGGCTTGAGTTCGTCGAAGCGATCCGGGCGCATGCCACGGCCTCCGTCGACGTGTCCGATGGCCTGATCGCCGACGTGGGCCGGGTGGCGATCGCCTCCGGCCTCGGCGTGGAGCTCGACCTCGAACCGCTGCCGCTGTCGGCGGCTGCGGACGCCTGGTTCCAGGGGCGCGTGGACCCGGAAGGCGCCCTGATAGACCTCGCGACCGGCGGCGACGACTACGAGATCGCCTTCGCCGCGCCAGCGTCCGCCGAGACCGCATTGCGACGCGACGCCGAGAGGCTGCACCTCCGCCTGACCAGGCTGGGTCGGTTCACGTCAGGCCGAGGCGTGACGGCCCGCTGGGGCGGCAAGCCGGTGACGATCGCAAGACCCGGCTTCACCCACGGCTGAGGCAACGGAATTTCAACGCGGCGCCGTCAAGCTGTGCCCATGATCCGCCGCAGCCTTTTGACCGCCGCCGCCGTTCTCGGACTCGCCCCGCCCGCTCACGCCGGCGGGGAAGAGGACGCCGCCAGCGTGAGCATCGCCGGGGTGGGCCTCCCGGTCATCTCGGGCGGACGGGTCCGCAACTACGTCTTCGTCAGTCTGAGGCTGCATCTCGCCCGGGGCGCGGACGCCACGGCCATCCGCAACAAGGACGCCTTCTTCCGGGACGCCCTGGTCCGCGCGGCGCACCGGACGCCCTTCACCGTGGCCGACGACTGGACCCGGCTGGACGACCGCGCCATGGCGGCGTCGCTGACGCAGTCGGCCGCCCGGATCGCGGGGGCGCGGCAGGTGGCGCGCGTCGAGATCGTCAGCCAGTCGCCGCGCCGGCGCACGGGCATGCGCGCCTCCTGAAAGCCGTTCATCCTGCGCCTTGCGCGGGACGTCCCGTGATGGCACGGTTTCGCCGCAATTCCCCAAGGACGCATCGTTCGCGTCCGTCGCGCACGGGGGGACCGGAAGGCGGAAGAAGGTCCTGAGGACCCGCCGCGCCAAGGGTCCGGGCGCTTTGCATCACAGGACTTGGAAACGCCATGACGAACTATCTGTGGCTGGTCATAGCCGCAGGCGCGCTGGGGGTGCTTTACGGCGCCGTCCAGACCGCCAGTCTTCTCAAAGCCTCGACCGGCACCGACCGGATGCGCGAGATCGCCGCGGCGATCCAGGAAGGCGCCTCCGCCTACCTGCGCCGCCAGTACACCACCATCGGCATGGTGGGCGTGGTCATCCTGATCGCCGCCTGGCTGCTGATCGGCCAATGGGCCGCCATCGGCTTCCTGATCGGGGCCGTGCTGTCGGGCGCGGCCGGGTTCGCGGGCATGCTGATCTCGGTGCGCGCCAACGTGCGTACGGCGCAGGGCGCCAGCGAGAGCCTGTCGCGCGGTCTGGATCTGGCGTTCCGCTCCGGCGCCGTGACCGGCATGTTCGTCGCCGGCGGCGCTCTGCTGGGCGTCGCGGGCTACTATGCGATGCTGACGCAGGGGCTGGGCTTCGAGAGCACCAGCCGTGAGGTCATCGACGGTCTGGTCGCGCTGGGCTTCGGCGCCTCGCTGATCTCCATCTTCGCACGACTGGGCGGCGGCATCTTCACCAAGGGCGCCGACGTGGGCGGCGACATGGTGGGCAAGGTCGAGGCCGGCATCCCCGAGGACGACCCCCGCAACGCCGCGACCATCGCCGACAACGTGGGCGACAACGTCGGCGACTGCGCCGGCATGGCGGCCGACCTGTTCGAGACCTATGCGGTGACCACGGTCGCGACCATGGTGCTGGCGGCCATCTTCTTCCGCGGCCAGCCCTACGTCGACATGATGATGCTGCTGCCGCTGCTGATCTGCGCCGTGTGCATCGTCACCTCGATCGTCGGCGCCTTCTTCGTGCGTCTGGGCAAGAGCCAGAACATCATGGGCGCCCTGTATCAGGGCCTGATCGTAACCGGCGTGCTGTCTGCGGGGGCTGTGTTCGGCCTGTTCCAGTTCCTGCAGGCGCAAGGCCTGCTGGGGGCCGTCACGACGTCCGGCGGGCTTGTGATCGAGCCGATGAACCTGTTCTGGGCCGGCATGGTCGGGCTGGTCGTCACCGCCCTGATCGTGGTGATCACCGAATACTACACCGGCACCAACTATCGCCCGGTCAAGTCGGTCGCCAAGGCCTCGGTCTCGGGACACGGCACCAACGTGATCCAGGGTCTGGCGATGTCGCTGGAATCCACGGCCCTGCCGGCGCTGACCATCATCGTCGGCATCGTGGTGACCTATCAGCTGGCCGGTCTGTTCGGCATCGCCATCGCCACGACGACCATGCTGGGCGTCGCGGGGATGATCGTCGCTCTCGACGCCTTCGGTCCCGTCACCGACAACGCCGGCGGCATCGCCGAGATGGCCGGCCTGCCGCCCGAGGTGCGCCACTCGACCGACGCGCTGGACGCCGTGGGCAACACCACCAAGGCCGTGACCAAGGGCTACGCCATCGGCTCGGCCGGCCTCGGCGCCCTGGTGCTGTTCGCCGCCTACACCGAGGATCTGAAGCACTTCTCCGCCGAGGCGCTGCCGGGCAGCTTCTTCGACGGCCTTGGACCCGTGGCCTTCGATCTGGCCAACCCCTACGTCGTGGTCGGCCTGCTGTTCGGCGGGCTTCTGCCCTTCCTGTTCGGCGGGATGTCGATGACCGCCGTGGGACGCGCGGCCGAATCGGTCGTGGCCGAGGTCCGTCGCCAGTTCCGCGAGAACCCGGGGATCATGACCGGCGAGGTGAAGCCGGAGTACGGCAAGGCCGTCGACATCCTGACCTCGGCGGCGATCAAGGAAATGATCGTGCCGTCGTTGCTGCCGGTGCTGTCGCCGATCGTCCTGTTCGTGGTCGTCCTGATGCTGCCGGGCACCGAGAAGGCCGACGCCTTCGCCGCCCTTGGCGCGATGCTGATGGGCGTGATCGTGACCGGCCTGTTCGTGGCCATCTCGATGACCTCGGGCGGCGGCGCGTGGGACAACGCCAAGAAGGTGATCGAGGAAGGCTTCACCGACCGCAACGGCGTCGTCCACGGCAAGGGCTCCGAGGCCCACAAGGCCGCGGTCACCGGCGACACGGTGGGCGACCCCTACAAGGACACGTCCGGCCCGGCGGTGAACCCGATGATCAAGATCACCAACATCGTGGCGCTGCTGCTGCTGGCGGTGTTGGCCAGCGGCAAGCTGGGGATCTGATCCCCGGCAGACCAAGGAAAAGGCCCCGGAGAGCGATCTCCGGGGCCTTTTTCCTGCTCCGCCTGCGAACGGAGACCGCCGCCGCCGTCAGTCGGGGCGGCGCTGGCCCGGCTGGTCCTCGTCGGTGCGGGGCAGCTGGCCGCGGCCGACGTTGCCGAGCAGTTGTTCGAGGATGGTCAGCTCACGCCCGCGGGTCGGGGTTTCGTTGCGGTTCATGCGAACGTCCTGGCCGTCCTCGAGCCCCAAAGTGCGGACGGACGCCACCTGGTCGCCCTCGAACACGATCTCGGTAACCGACCGCTGCGAGACCTGCGGCAGGTTGAACGTGTATTTCTCGGTCGTCTGGCTGATGTAGTACCAGATGTCGTCGCCCTCGAAGAGCGAGGTGGCCGAGGGCGTGCCCAGACGCGTGCGGACGGTCGTCTTCGTGTCGGTGCCCACCGCGACGTCGGCCGGCGCGGCCTCCAGGGCCTGATAGCCGTGGCTGCCGATCACCGGCGCGCAGGCGGACGCGGTCAGGGCCAGGGCGCCGAAAGCCGAAGCGGTCAGAATGCGGTACATGAAACGCCCATCAGCGGAGTTGCAGGCTTTGACCTAGCCCGTGCGTCGTCCTAGTTCAACGCCGCGGCGGAAAAGGGGCCGCCCACCATGCTGAAGAGACTTCTGGGGCTGAAGAGCCGGCCCGACGCGGCCGACCGACTGTATGCCCACGCCGTGGCGCAGGCGCGCGACGTGCGCTTCTATGCAGGACTGGGCGTGGCGGACCGGATCGACTCGCGGTTCGAGCTTTACGTCCTGCACGTGCAGTTGCTGATCCTGAGGCTGCAGGAGCTGGGCGACGAGGGCCGGGATCTGGCCCAGCGGCTGTTCGACGTCTTCGTGTCGGCGCTGGACAACGACCTGCGCGAACTGGGCGTCGGCGACCTGTCGGTGGCGAAGAAGATGCGCAAGCTGAGCGAGCAGGTCTACGGCCGCATGTCGGCCTATGAGCCGGGTTTGAAGGGCGGGGACGAGACCGATCTGGCCGGGGCGCTGGGTCGGAACGTCGCGCCGGAGGCCTCCGCCGCAGGCTCCGCACTCGCCGGCTATGCCCTGGCCGCGAAAGCCGCTCTTGCGGGACAGGACGTTCGTGCCCTCATTCAGGGCCCCAACTGGCCGGAGGTCCCCGCGTGAGCCCGCAGCATCCTCTCAGCCATCCGGTGCGCCTGAACCAGGCGGGCGTCGGCGTCACGCGCGTGCTGGAGCCGGACGAGGCCGGACGCAGGGCGATCGCCCGCTGGCTGGACCTCCAGGCCGTCGACGCCTTCTCGGCGGAGTTGACCCTGGCGCCGGCGGAGACCGGCTGGCTGCTGAACGGACGGATCAAGGCGCAGGTGACGCAAAGCTGCGGCCTGACGCTGGCCCCGCTGCCGGCTTCGGTCGACGAGACCTTCGCGGTCAGGCTGGTCGAGGCCGATGCGCCGGAGGAGGGCGAGGTCGAGGTGTCGCTGGAAGACGACGGCGCCGACGTGATCGAGAACGGTCAGGTCGATCTCGGCCATCACGCCGTCGAACAGCTCAGTCTGGCGCTGGATCCCTTTCCGCGGGCGCCCGGCGCCGAGTTCGTGCAGCCGGAGGAGACGGCGGAAATCTCGCCCTTCGCCGTGCTCAAGGGCTTGAAGACCGGCGGCGACGCGTCGGAAACTTGACCTCGCGTCGCGCGCTTGCATACGGCATTCGCGTCGCTATCGTCCGCCGCCCGCGCCGGACACGAGCCGAAGGAGGCTCAAAGGCTTGCCTGACATGCTGACCATATCCGTCGACGCCATGGGCGGGGACCACGGACCGGCGGTGACCGTGCCCGCGGTGGCCGCGTGGCGGCGTCGCCATTCCGCGACGCCCGCGCGCTTCCTGCTGCACGGCGACGAGACGGCGATCCGGGCCGAGCTGGCGAAGCTGGGCGACGCCGTGGGCGCGGTCGAGGTCCGGCATTCCGACAAGGTCGTCGCCATGGACGAAAAGCCCGCGCAGGCCATGCGGCGCGGCAAGGGTTCCAGCCTGTGGAACGCGATCGAGGCCGTCAAGACGGGAGAGGCCCACGCCGTTGTGTCGGCGGGAAACACCGGCGCCCTGATGGCGATCTCCAAACTGATCCTGCGCATGTCGGCCCATGGGCTGGAGCGCCCCGCCATCGTGGCCAGCTGGCCGAACATGAAGGGTGGCGTCACCGCGGTTCTGGACGTGGGCGCGAACGTCGAAAGCGACGCCGAGCAGCTCGTCGAGTTCGCCATCATGGGGGAGGCCTTCGTCGGCGCCGTGCACGGCGTGAAGCGTCCGACGATCGGCATCCTGAACGTCGGCTCGGAGGACATGAAGGGCCACGAGTCGGTGCGTGAGGCGGCGCGGCTGCTGCGCGAGGGCGGACTGGGCCTGGCCTTCAAGGGCTTCGTCGAGGGCGACGACATCGCCAAAGGCACCGTCGACGTGGTCGTCACCGACGGTTTCACCGGCAACATCGCGCTGAAGACGGCCGAAGGGGTGGCCCGCTACATCTTCGCCCAGTTCAAGGGCGCCCTGACCTCCGGCATGATGGCGCGGACCGGCGCCCTGCTGGCTCTGCCGGCGCTGAAGCGGATGCGGGGCCGCATCGATCCCAGCGCCATCAACGGCGGACCGCTGCTGGGTCTGAACGGCATCGTGGTGAAAAGCCACGGCGGCGCCGACGCCAAGGGCTTCTCCAACGCCGTGCGCATCGCCGTCGACCTCGCCCGCAGCGACTATCTGGACAAGGTCGGGCAGAATCTGGACCAGCTGACCTCGGTGCTGGCCGGGCCGACCCCGCAGGAGACGACCCCTTGACCATGATCCGCAGCGCCGTCACCGGCGTCGGGGCCTATCTGCCGGAACGGGTCGTGACGAACGCCGACCTGTCCGAGATCGTGGACACCTCGGACGAGTGGATCCGGGAGCGGACCGGCATCCGCCAACGGCATCGCGCCGCCGACGACCAGCCGACCAGCGATCTGGCCGTGGAGGCGGCGAAGAAGGCTCTGGCCGCGGCGGGACGGACGGCGGCCGAGGTGGATCTGATCGTCGTCGCGACGACGACCCCGGACATGACCTTCCCGGCGACCGCCTCGATCGTGCAGCGCAAGATCGGCGCGCCGACGTGCATCGCCTTCGACGTCCAGGCGGTGTGCACGGGCTTCGTCTACGCCATAAGCGTCGCCGACGGCTTCGTGGCGCGCGGGCACGCCAAATGCGCGCTCGTCATCGGCGCCGAAGAGATGTCGAAGCTTATGGACTGGACGGACCGGTCCACCTGCGTCCTGTTCGGCGACGGGGCGGGCGCCGTGGTGCTGGAGCCGGTCGAGGGGCAGGGCACGCCCGCCGATCGCGGCATTCTGGGCTTCTCGCTGCGCAGCGACGGGACGAAGACGGACCTGCTTTACGTCGACGGCGGACCGTCGACCACCGGCACCGTCGGCCATCTCAGGATGGCGGGGAATCAGGTCTTCCGACACGCCGTGGTCAACATCGCCGAAGCGGTGACCTCGGCGGCGGCCAACGCCGGCATCGCCGTGGACGACGTCGACTGGTTCGTGCCGCACCAGGCCAATCAGCGCATCATCCGCGGCGTCGGCGAGCGTCTCGGCCTGGACGAGAACAAGGTCGTGTCCACGGTGGCGGAGCACGCCAACACCTCGGCCGCCTCGATTCCGCTGGCTCTGGACGCGGCGATCCAGGACGGGCGCATCAAGAAGGGCGACCTGGTGCTGCTGGAAGCGATGGGCGGCGGACTGACGTGGGGCGCCTGCGCGTTTCGCCTCTGAAACGAAGATTGGCCTTTGAAAATCAGTCCGCATGGCCCTTTATGTCGGCCGAGGGACAAGGGGCCGAGGGAGGGAAGATGTCCACGCCTGAGACCGTCACGCGCGCCGACCTGTGCGACGCCGTCCACGATGCGGTGGGGCTGTCGCGCGCCGAATGCGCCCAGCTGGTCGAGCGCACGCTGGAACTGATCGTCGAGGCGCTGGAACGCGGAGAAACCGTGAAGCTGTCCGGCTTCGGCGTCTTCCAGGTGCGCGACAAGCGGGCCCGCATGGGCCGCAATCCCAAGACTGGCGTTCCGGCGGCCATCAACCCGCGTCGCGTCATCAGCTTCCGCGCCTCGCAGATCATGAAGAGCCGGGTCCACGACGCCCATCTGGCGGTCTGAACATGGCCAAGGCGCCCGACGCCTTCCGCACGATCTCCGAGGCCGCCGAGGACGTCGGCGTGCCCCAGCACGTGCTGCGGTTCTGGGAGACGAAATTCGCCTTCGTCACGCCGCTGAAGCGCGCCGGCGGGCGGCGTTTCTACCGGCCTCAGGATCTGGCGGTGCTGCGCGGCCTCAAGCGCCTGCTGCACGACGAGGGCATGACCATCCGCGGGGTGCAGAAGCTGCACAGGACGCGCGGCATCAAGGCCGTGGCCGGCGGCGACGTGCCTGAACTCGAGGTCGAAGGCGCCGACGTGTCCATGCGTGAACCCGCGGCGTCGGCCGCCCCCAACCTGTCGATCCTGCGCGTCGCCCTGGCGCGCGTGGAGGCCGCGCGCATGCGGATGGAGCGCGCGCTGTCCGCCTGAGGATTTTTCCTGCGATCGGGGTTTGCGCCCGACGCGGCCCCGTCTATAGGGAGCGCCTCTCGGAGCGTGGCGCAGCCTGGTAGCGCACTTGACTGGGGGTCAAGGGGTCGCAGGTTCGAATCCTGTCGCTCCGACCATTTCTCTTGACCCTAATCGCTTTCCGCGCGGCGGTCGCTGTCTGAAGGGCGATGTTCGCGACGCGGTCGCCAATACATTCGCCGTCAGTCCTTCCGCCCGCCCTCGGCCCACTTGAGCAGCGGCAGCAGCGGCACGCCCCAGAGGGTGCCGACGAGGATGAAGTAGATCGCGTCGATCCAGGCGGCGTCGGGCAGGCGGTCGGCGATGAAGATCGCGGCCCAGACGTAGACGGCGAGGAAGATGACGATGCCCAGCGCCGCGACGGCGCGGCGCGCGCGGGGCGGCATCAGCGCTTCCCGCGGAACAGGAAGTGGGCGAACAGGCACAGCACCGCGCCGATCAGGCTCCACAGCACCCAGACCCACCCGTCCATGCTGCCGAGCGCGAACACGCGCACATGCAGGAAGCCTCCGCAGACGGCGCCGACGCCGCCGGCCAGCAAGGCCTGATCGAGGCTGCGGCGGCCGGTCAGCTGGTCGGCCACGACCGCCAGACCGACCACGGCCAGCAGGGCGACGATGACATCCAGGTGCTGCACGCGGGCCGATCCTTCTGCGACATGACGCCCGGCGACTCGCCCTCGACCGAAAGGGCGGGCATACCGCTCCCGGTCGGGTCGCCCGCCGGGCGGACCGCCTTGTACAGTGACGGACGTCGAGCGTCGAATGAACCGTATTTTCACGCCGGACCGCGCGCCTGCGGTGGCCATCTGGCTGTTCGCCGTGGCGGCTCTGGTCTTCGCCATGGTGGTGGTGGGGGGAATCACCCGTCTGACGGGCTCCGGCCTGTCGATCACGGAGTGGAAGCCCATCATGGGCGCCCTGCCGCCGATGACCCACGCCGACTGGATGGAGGCGTTCCGCAAGTATCAGGAGATTCCGCAGTACCGCGAGATCAACGCCGGCATGAGCCTGTCGGAGTTCCAGGGCATCTTCTGGTGGGAGTGGATCCACCGCCAGCTGGGCCGCTTCATCGGCGTGGCGTTCGCCGTGCCGTTTCTTGTCTTCGTCGTTCTGCGCCGCCTGCCGCGCCGGCTGTTCTGGCGCTGCGCCGCCTTGCTGGCGCTGGGCGGGCTGCAGGGCCTGATCGGCTGGTGGATGGTGTCGTCGGGTCTCTCGGAGCGCGTCGACGTCGCGCCCGAGCGGCTGGCCACGCATCTGGGGCTGGCCCTGCTGATCTTCGCCGGGCTGATCTGGACGGGTCTGGAGGCGCTGTTCGGGGAGGAGACCTCGCGCTCGCCCGTCGGGTGGAGCCGGGGCGCCGCCGTGCTGCTGGGCCTCGTCTTCCTGCAATGCCTGCTGGGCGGGCTGGTCGCGGGCGGCAAGGCGGGGCTGGTCTACACCGACTGGCCGATGATGAACGGCGCCGTGTTTCCGCCAGTGAACTGGGGGCAGGGCGGGCTGGCCTTCCTGCATGATCAGGGGCTGGTTCAGTTCAACCACCGGCTGGTCGCCTACGGCCTGCTGATCGGCGCTGTCGTCTATGCCGTCCAGGCCTGGCGCTGGCGGCTGGCGGAGGGGCTGGGCGCGGCGGCGTTCGTGCTGGCGGGCGTGGTCTGCCTGCAGGCCGCGATCGGCGTGCTGACGCTGGTTCACGCCGTGCCGATCGGGCTGGGCGTGCTGCACCAGGCCGGCGCCGCCGTGGTGCTGGGCGTCGCCACCTGGAACCTCTGGCTGGTGCGGCGCTCGCAGCCGCGCCTGTTCGTCAGCGGGCCGGCGCGCCTGCTCTAGCCGCGCACGGCATCCCAGGGACCCCGGATGGCCAGCGTCAGGCCGGGGTACATGATGTTGACGAACAGGGTCCGGTCCGGCGCGAAGCAGGCGCCGGCGAACTCGGAGTTTCCGCGGAAGACGTTCCGGGCGATCGTGTAGAGCTTGCCCTCGGGCGTCACGCCCTTGAGGTGGTTTCGGGTCGTGTCCGAATAGTTGTCCTCGCACACGATCAGGTGGCCCCACGGGGCGATCGTGATGTTGTCGCCCATGTTCAGCGTCTTTTCGTCGGCGCTTTCGACGAACAGCTGCACGCGTCCGGGGCGGCGGCGCTCGCCGCGCTTGCCCTCTTCCGGCGACGGGACGTAGCGCAGAATCTGGCCGCGCTTCAGCGGACCGCCGGATGTGGCGGTCATGTAGAGCTCGTCCGTGCCCCACCAGATGCCTTCGCCGCGCGCGACCAGGGCGGCGCCGGCCGCGTGGCCCCGCTGGCGCAGGTCGGCGTTCGGCGCCTCCACGTCCTCCATGTCGATCCAGTCGACGTCCAGCCAGTCGCCGACGTTCCAGGTGCGGGCGTCGTGGTTGCGGGTGTCGGTCGCGCCACGCACGACCATGGCCTGAAGCCGGCCGCCCTCGGCCAGCTTGCCCGGCACCGTGGGGATGAAGCGATAGAACAGGCCGTCCACCTTGTCCTCGGTGAGGTAGACGATGCCCGTGCCCGGATCGACGCAGACGGCCTCGTGCTCGAAACGGCCCATGGCCTTCAGGGGAACGGGGTCCACCAGGCCGGGGGCGCCCGCCGGCACCTCGAAGACGAAGCCGTGGGGTTTGGTGACGTCGGCCGTCTCGGCCGTCTCCTCGTTCTCCTCGCAGGTCAGCCAGCTGCCCCAGGGCGTCTGGCCCCCGCAGCAGTTGGTGGACGTACCGGCCAGGGACAGGTGGCGCCGCAGGACCTTGCGGTCCTTGAGGTCGTAGATCGTGGTGGTCGTTCCGCCCGGCAGGACGCGGCCGTCCTTGTAGGTGTCATAGGCGCGGTCGGCGCGGAGAAGGTGCAGCCGCTCTTGATGGAAGCCACCGGGGCCCAGGTTGCGGTGAAGGGCGCTGGTTCCCTTGAGCTCGTGGTTGCAGACCAGCGCGACCTCGCGGTCCGAGAGCGGGAAGCAGCCCATGCCGTCGGGCTGGCCGGGCATGTAGAGGCCGTCGTCCATGGTGTCTCCGGCCTGGGACACGACCTCGTAGGTGAACCCCGCCGGCAGATCGAGCAGACCGTTCGGATCCTTCAGCAGCGGGCCGTATCCCTCCACCTCGTTGACGTAGCTTTCGGCCTCCTGCGCCTGCGTGTGGCGGGCAAGGCCGGCGAAGGCCGCGCCGGCGGCGCCCGTGGCCATCAGCTGGCGGCGGTGGATCAGGTCGAACGGCATGGGAGACTCCACAGAACGGCGGCCTTATGCCGGGTCGATGCGGCGGGATCATCACGGTTCGATGACTTCCGGCCCAGACTTGACCGGGTATTTTAATACCGCTTGAAATTTGTTGAGTTGTTCTCATGAGTTAGAAGATACTGCACGCGCCATATGGCATTGACCGGGCGGCGGCGATCCTCTATCAGCGCGCCTTCCGTCGGCCGGCTCCTCCGGTCAGCCGCATTCCGATCACTGGACCCTTCGTCATGCTGAAGAGCACCACGGCTTCGCTGAAGCCGGCCGAGGTCGAGAAGAAGTGGATCCACATCGACGCCGAAGGCGTCGTGGTGGGCCGCCTCGCGACCTTCATCGCCAACCGCCTGCGCGGCAAGCACCTGCCGACCTACACGCCGCACGTCGATTGCGGCGACTACGTCGTCGTGACCAACGTCGACAAGGTCATCTTCACCGGCAAGAAGAACACCGACAAGGTCTACTACCGCCACACCGGTCACCCGGGCGGCATCAAGGAGACCACTCCTGCCAAGGTGCTGGGCGGCCGCTTCCCCGAGCGCGTGCTGGAGAAGGCCGTCGAACGCATGCTGCCGAAGGAGAGCCCGCTGGCCCGCAAGCAGATGACGCACCTGCGCCTGTTCGCCGGCGCCGCGCACGACCACGAGGCCCAGAAGCCCGAAACCATCGACTTCAAGGCGAAGTCGACCAAGAACGTCCGGAGCGCCTGAGCATGACCGACGCCACCACCGAAGCGCCGGCCGCGACCGGCTTCGACGCCCTGAAGGGCATGGGCACCGCCGAGGCCGAAACCGTCGTCCACGTGCAGAAGCTGGACGCCCAGGGCCGCGCCTATTCCACCGGCAAGCGCAAGAACGCCGTCGCCCGCGTCTGGGTGAAGCGGGGTTCGGGCAAGATCACCGTGAACGGCAAGGACGTGGCCGCCTATTTCGCCCGTCCGGTGCTGCAGATGATGGTCGCCCAGCCGCTGACCGTGTCGGACCGCGCCACCCAGTACGACGTCGTCTGCACCGTCGAGGGCTCGGGCCTGTCGGGTCAGGCCGGCGCCATCCGCCACGGCCTGTCGCACGCCCTGACGCGCTATGAGCCGGAACTGCGCAAGGTCCTGAAGCCGCACGGCTTCCTGACCCGCGACAGCCGCGTCGTCGAACGCAAGAAGTACGGCCGCGCCAAGGCCCGCCGCAGCTTCCAGTTCTCGAAGCGCTAAGCCCGCTCACGCGGTCTGGATTTCAGGGGCGCTTCGGGAAACCGGAGCGCCCTTTTTCCGTCCGGCGTCCGGGCGAAAGGGGCGACATGACCCACACCATCTTCATCGACGGCGAGGCCGGGACCACGGGGCTGGAGATCCGCGAGCGGCTGGAGGCGCGCGCCGATCTGGAGCTGGTGCTGCTGGGCGACCGTCGGCGGGACGTCGAAGCGCGGCGGCAGGCGCTGAACGCCGCAGATCTGGTGATCCTGTGCCTGCCCGACGACGCGGCCAGAGACGCCGTGGCCATGGTCGAGAACCCCGGGGTGCGGGTGATCGACGCCTCGACCGCCTTCCGGGTCGATCCCATGTGGGCCTACGGCTTTCCCGAGCTCTCGCCGGAACGGCGGGAGCGGATCATGGCGGCGAAGCGGGTGTCGAACCCCGGCTGCTATCCGACCGGCTTCCTCGCTCTCGTCGCGCCGCTGGTGCGGGCCGGGATCGTGCCGGCGGATCAGCCCGTCACCGTGAACGCCGTCAGCGGCTATTCCGGCGGCGGCAAGGCGATGATCGCGGAGTTCGAGGAGGGCAAGCCCGATCCCTTCCGCGCCTACGGCCTCGCGCTGAAGCACAAGCACGTGCCGGAGATGACCCGGCACGCCGGCCTGTCGCGGCCCGTGCTGTTCGCGCCGGCGGTGGGGAATTACCGGCAAGGGATGCTGGTCGAGGTCCCGCTGCATCTCGCATCCCTGCCGGGTTCGCCGTCCATCGAGGTGGTGCACGGCGCGCTGACCGAAGCCTATGCCGGCGCGCGCTTCGTCGAGGTGGCTTCGCTTGAGGAGACCGAAGCCATGACCGGCCTGACGCCCGAGGGGTTGAACGGCACCAACCGGCTGAGGCTGCACGTGTTCGGCGACCGCGCGGGCGGCCAGGCGCGGCTGGTGGCGCTGCTGGACAATCTCGGCAAGGGCGCGTCCGGCGCCGCCGTGCAGAACCTCAACCTGATGCTGGGTCTGGGCGAGGATGCGGGTCTGGCCTGATCAGTCGGCGGATCGGGCGTCCACGGCGGCGACGATGTCGGCGAAAAAGTCCTCGCGCGCCTTGCGGTGACGAAAGCCGACGGCCTGCGGCCAGGCCGAAAGGACGACGATGACCAGCCGCCGCTCCGGATCGACGCGGATGGCCTGACCGAAGATGCCGTAGGCTCCGTAGACGCCGTCGTCCTGGGTCCACCACTGGAAGCCGTAGCCCTCGCCGGGCTCGCCGGTGTCGGCCTGTTTGACGACGGCCCGGTCGAACCAGTCGTCCGGCACGATGCGTTCGCCCCCAAGCACGCCGCCCTCGAGCGCCATCAGGCCGACGCGGCCCCAGTCGCGCAGCGTGGCGGAGACGCAGCAGCCGCCCATCTCGCGTCCGCCCTGATCCAGCGCCCACACGGCGTCGGCCTGCATGCCGGCACGGGACCAGATGTGTTCCGACAGAAGCTGGGCCAGCGGGCGTCCCTCCGCGGCCACGAGGAGCGAGCCCACGAGGTTCGTCTCGCCGGTCGAATAGTTCCAGCGCGTTCCGGGCGCATGGGCCCGCGGCAGACGGGACATGTAGGTCACCACGGGATCCTGCCCGGGCACGACCGGCTCCGAGAAGAAGCGCGCGA
The DNA here is from genome assembly GCF_035935935.1 of Brevundimonas sp. Lineage (GTDB taxonomy): Bacteria > Pseudomonadota > Alphaproteobacteria > Caulobacterales > Caulobacteraceae > Brevundimonas. The sequence goes on along the minus strand of NZ_DASYWO010000009.1, from coordinate 265,978 downwards.
CGTCGGACGCCGGGTCGGCATAATCCTCGTTCCAGGCGACGCCCGAGGTCATCGTCAGCAGCTGGCGAATGGTCACCCCGTCGTAGCCGCCGCCGGCCAGCTCCGGCAGGTACAAGGTCACGGGGTCCTCGAGCGACCGGATAGCGCCGCTCCTGAGCGCCGCGCCGACGAGCGTCGACGTCAGGCTCTTGGTCATCGAAAAGGACACCCAGGGCGTGTCGCGGCTGATGCCCAGACCATAGCGTTCCATCAGGACGCGCCCGTCCTGGATGACCAGCACTCCCGCGACGCGCTCCGCCTCCATGTACGCGGCGGGATCTAGCGCCAGCGGCGCCCCGTCCGGCAGATCGCGCACGGCGCCGCTTCCTCGCGAGACGACGGCGTGCGGCATGACGGAGTCCATTCGGCGGAACACCCGCTCGCGGTCGGCCGGGGACCAGAAGAGAACGCCCGACGGATCCGTTTCCGGCGTCGGTTGCTGCGCCGCCACGGGACCGGCGACGGCGAGCAGCAGGACGAGGAGCGGAGCGAGACCGACTTTCATGGCGTCGGACTAGCAGTCCGGGCGCGCGACGTCAGCGGGGGTCGTTCCGCGCCTTGAGGGCGCTTTCCGCCGTCGCGCCGAAGAAGACGGCGGCGATGATGACCAGAAGCCCGTAGTCGCGCCCCGGCCAGAAGACCGGCACGGCGGCGCAGATCAGGATCATCATCGGAAACAGGGCCGCCCAGGCTGCGGTCGAGGGGTTTCGCGCCGAGATCAGCGGCGGCCGAAGCGGCCGCTTCATCATCCGGTCGAACACGGGATTGAGCAGCAGGAAGCCGCCCGCGCAGATGATGGCCAGCAGCGGGTTGCGGATGAGTCCGATGGTCGGGCCGTAGACCGCCGTGGTCAGCACCACCAGCAACAGGGCGAAGGCGGCCGACAGGGCAAGAAGGGCATTCGGCTCGAGACGGTTCAAGACTTCACTTTCACATACGATCCCGGAGCGGATTCCAGCGGCCGGAATGCGCCCTTTTCAGGGTCGCGGGCGGGGACCCAGTCGCCCGAGCGGTCGTGCAGCCAGCCGGCCCAGTGCTCCCACCAGCTGCCGGGTCGCTGCTCGGCGCCCGCCTGCCATTCCGAGAGGGTCGGGGGCAGGGCCGGATTCAGCCAGTGCTGATACTTGTTCGCCGACGGCGGGTTGACCACGCCGGCGATGTGGCCCGACCCGGCCAGGGTCAGGGTCACGTCGGCGTTCGCGAAGGCGCGGGCCGACCGGTAGACCGAGTTCATCGGCGCGATGTGATCCTCGCGGCTGGCCTGGAAGTACAGCGGGATGCGGACCTTCGACAGGTCGGCGCGAACGCCCCCGATCTCGAACTCGCCCCGGGCCAGCGCATTGCGGCCGTACATCGAACGCAGGTAGTCGAGGTGCAGCTTCTTCGGCATGCGCGTCTGGTCGGCATTCCAGAACAGCAGGTCGAAGGCCGGCGGGTCCTTGCCCATCAGATAGTTGGACACGAAGAACGACCAGATCAGGTCGTTGGCGCGCAGGGCGTTGAACGTCTCGGCCATCGCCGCGCCGGGCAGGACGCCCCCGGCGGCGTCCATCTGCTGTTCGATCTCATTCAGCCAGTGGTCGTCGGTGAACAGCAGCAGGTCGCCGGCTTCGGCGAAGTCGTGCTGGGCGGCGAAGAAGGTCGCGGCGCCGATCCGGTCGTCGCCGTGCTCGGCCATGTGAGCCAGGGCGGCGCCGAGCAGGGTGCCGCCGATGCAATAGCCCACGACGTTCAGCCGCTCGGCCGCCGCCTGCTCCAGCGCCTTCTCGACGCAGCGGTAGATGCCCTTCTGAAGGTAGTCGTCGAAGCCGAAGTCGGCCATGTCCACGTCCGGATTGACCCATGAGCAGACGAAGACGGTGAAGCCCTGCGCCGACAGCCACCGGATCATCGAATTCTCGGGCTGCAGATCGAGGATGTAGAACTTGTTGATCCACGGCGGAAAGATCAGGAGCGGGATCGCGCGTTGCCTGTCGGTGGCCGCGTCGTACTGGATGAGTTCGAACAATTCGTCGCGCCAGACGACCTTGCCCGGGGCCGTGGCGACGTTCACGCCCACCTCGAACCGCCCGTAATCGGCCTGACTGATCTTCAGCTTGCCGGCCCCGCGCTCCAGATCCGCGGCGAAGTTCTGCATGCCGCGCACCAGGCTCTCGCCGTTGGTCTCGGCCATGGCCTTCAGGGCGGCGGGGTTCGAGGCGAGGAAGTTCGACGGAGAGAAGGCGTCGGTCAGCAGCTTCGTGAAGAACTCCGCCCGGCGCTTTGTGCGCGGATCGACGTCCTCCACGGAGGAGACGAGGCCGTTCATCCAGTCCGCGGTGATCAGGTAGGAGCGGCGCATCACGTCGAACATCGGATTCTCGGACCACGCCGGATCCTTGAACCGCTTGTCCGCAGGGGCCGGCTGCGGCGCCTCGCCAGCCGCCTGGCGCGTCGCGCCGGCCCAGAGGTCGAGGTAGCGGTTGAACAGGTCGGCCTGCGCCGCGAACAGCTTGTCTGGGCGGGACGCGAGGCCCGTCATGACCTGCGTCATGGCCGGGCCGACGTTGAAGGGGTCGGGCGACAGGGCGGCCGGGCGGTCGGCCTGGCTGAGCGCCGCCTCGGCGATCGCCGCCTGCGCCGTCATCGCCGCCCGGGCGAGGTTCATGGACAGCGTCTCCAGCGTCTCACGGGACAGGTCGGGCGCGGGCTGCGGCCCGACGCCGGGGCCGGACGAGGCCGTGTGACCCGACGCCGGCGCGGGATCGTGAGGCGTTTCGACCGGCGCGGCGGTCTTCGGGGCCTTCGGGCGAGGCTTGGCCGAAGTCGGACGGCCGGGCTTGCGGGCCCCGGGCGCGACGGGCGGGGGTTCTGTCGTGGTCGGTCGCCTTGCCATGGTCGCTTCCCCGTCTTGATCTTCCGCCGGCTCCGATCATGGCATATGACCGGGCCCGAAATGAACGCGTCGGCATTCAAAAAGACGGGCGTGCTGGTCGCCGGGGCTGCGGTCGTCGCGCTGGGCGGCTGCCGGACCGCGCTCGACGCCGCCGAGAGCGCCGACCCGGCCGAGAGCGCCCGCATCGCCGAGATCGTCAACGCCAACCGGACATTTCCGCGCTGGGAGGATTTCCCGAGAGCCGGCACGGACGGGCCGACGATCGATCAGGTCCGCGCCGAGGTCGGGGCCCTGCGCGCGGACGGGGCGGCCCTGCAGGCGCGGATCGCCGCGACGCCGCCCGTCGACGACCCGACGGGCTTCGAGGCGGAGGTCCGCGCCCGGGTGGACGCGGTTCCCATCTCGCCGGACACGCAGCGCACCCGCGAGCAGATCGACGCCTTCGCCCGCGGTCTGCGAGAGCGCGCCCGCGCGCCCGCCCCCATTCCGCGCCGCTGAGTCGCCGCCGTCGTCTGAATCTGAGAGCCTGAGCTCACCTGGAGAATCGCACATGGCCGATGCGGCCCACGCTTCCAACCTCGCCGCCGACGCCGCCCGCGTCACCGAACTGGCGGCCATCGCCTCGTACGGCCAGATCGGCCGCGGCGACGAGAAGCACGCAGACCAGCTGGCCGTCGACGCCATGCGAACGGCCCTGAACACGCTGGACATCGACGGCAAGATCGTGATCGGCGAGGGCGAACGCGACGAGGCGCCGATGCTGTACATCGGCGAGAAGGTCGGCACCGGAAACGGACGCGCGATCGACATCGCGCTGGACCCGCTGGAGGGCACCACGCTGACGGCCAAGGCCATGGCCAATGCCCTGTGCGTTCTGGCCATGTCTCCCGGCGGGGGCATGCTGCACGCCCCCGACACCTACATGGACAAGATCGCGATCGGGCCCGGCTATCCGGCCGGCACGGTCGATCTCGACGTCAGTCCGCAGGACAACGTCAGGGCGCTGGCCCGCGCGAAGGGGGTCGAGCAGGACCAGATCACGGTCTGCGTCATGGATCGCCCGCGCCACGCCGAGCTGATCGCCGCACTGCGCGAGGTGGGCGCCAAGGTCGTGCTCATCACCGACGGCGACGTGGCCGGCGTCATTCACACCACACAGCCGGAAACCGGCATCGACATGTATCTGGGATCGGGCGGCGCCCCGGAGGGCGTTCTGGCGGCCGCGGCCCTGAAATGCGTCGGCGGTCATTTTCAGGGTCGTCTGATCTTCCGCAACGACGAGGAGCGGGCGCGGGCGGCCCGGACCGGAGTGACCGACTTTGACCGCAAGTACGACCTGCACGAGCTGGTCTCGAAGGAGGCGGTCTTCGCCGCCACGGGCGTCACCAAGGGCGCGCTGCTGGACGGCGTGCAGATGGGCAAGGGCTGGGTCTCGACCCACACCCTCGTGATGGATTCGTCGGACGGCACGGTGCGGCGCATCCGCACGATCCGGCGCGTCTGATGGCGGACGGGGCGCCGCAGGCGGCCCTGGGCGCCTTTCTGGGCGTCGAAAGATCGCTGTCCGGACGGACGTGGCGACAGCGCGCGGCGGACGCCGACGTCGTCCGCGGCCTGATGCAGGAGCGCGGCCTGAACGCGGCGCTGGCCGGCGCGCTGGCCGCGCGCGGTCAGGATGCGGCGGGCGTCGCGGATTTCCTGGACCCGACGCTCCGCGCGTGGTTCCCGGATCCGTCCTGCTTTCTCGACATGGACGTGGCGGCGGAGGCGATCGTGGATGCGGTCGCAAGCGGCGCCTCCGTGCACGTCTTCGCCGACTACGACGTGGACGGGGCGTCGAGCGCCGCCCTGCTGGTGCGCTGGTTCCGGGCCATGGGCGCGGAGCTGCCGATCTACGTGCCGGACAGGCTGACCGAGGGCTACGGCCCGAGCGCGCGGGCGTTCGACGCCCTGAAGGCCACGGGCGCGGACCTCGTCGTCACCGTCGACTGCGGCGCGGCGGCGGTCGCGGCGCTGGAGCACGCCGCGGCGATAGGGCTGAGGGTCGTGGTGGTCGACCACCACCTGATGCGCGACACGCCGCCGGCCGTGGCCGTGGTGAATCCCAACCGGCCCGGCTGCGGGTCGGGGCAGGGCAATCTGGCGGCCGCCGGCGTCGTCTTCGTGCTGCTGGCGGCCCTCAACCGCGAGGCCCGCCGTCGCGGCATGTTCGCCAACCGGCCGGAGCCGGATCTGCGCCAGTGGCTCGATCTGGCGGCACTGGGCGCGATCTGCGACGTCACCAGCCTGACGGGCTTCAATCGCGCGCTCGCCGCCCTCGGCCTGCGGGTGATGTCCGGATGGGGCAATCCCGGCCTGAGAGCGCTGCTGGCGGCCGCCGGTTCCGAGCCTGGCCCGGCCGGGTCGAACCACGCCGGCTTCATTCTGGGGCCGCGCATCAATGCGGGCGGACGCATTGGACGCGCCGATCTGGGGGCGCGGCTGTTGTCGACCGATGATCCCGTTGAGGCGCAGGATCTCGCGGCACAGCTGCACGCGCTGAACCTCGAACGGCGGGAAGTGGAGAGGCAGGTCACCGAGGCCGCCATACGTCGCGTCGAGGCGACGGGCGCGCATGCCGACGACAGCGCCGTCGTCGTGGTGGCCGAAGACGACTGGCATCCGGGCGTCATCGGAATCGTCGCCGGCAGGCTGCGTGAACGGTGGCGCAAGCCGGTGATCGTCATCGGCGTCGATGCGGTGAACGGCGTCGGCAAGGGCTCGGGCCGCTCCCAGCCCGGCATGGATCTGGGCCGGGCCGTCCAGGCGGCATGGGACGCCGGCATCCTGCTGGCGGGCGGCGGCCACCCGATGGCGGCAGGCCTGACCGTCGCGGTGGATCGCGTGAACGATCTGTCGGCCTTCCTGAACGAACGGCTCAGGGGCGATCGCATCCAGGCGGCGGAGCTCGACGCGCTGGAGATCGACGCCCTGATCGAGCCCCGGTCGGCGGACCGCGCCCTGTTCGACGCATTCCAGCAGATGACGCCCCACGGCCCCGGCAATCCCGAGCCCGTCTTTGCGCTTGAAGGCGTCGCGGCGCGCGATGCCGCTCCGATGGGACAGGGGCATGTGCGGTGCCGTCTGGTGGGGCCGGACGGGGCCTCGGTCAGGGCCGTCGCCTGGCGCTGCGCCGACCTGCCTCACGGCAGGGCTCTGCTGGCCGGGCAGGGCGGCCTGACGGTGGCCGGGCGTCTCAAGGCGGACGACTGGAACGGCCGGCGCGGCGTCCAATTCGAGATCGAGGACGTCGCCGATCTGAGAGCCGTGTGAAGGGCTTGCACCCTCGGGAATCGGCGGCTATATCGCCGGCTCCCCGCGCAGCGGTCCCTTCGTCTATCGGTTAGGACGTCAGGTTTTCAACCTGAAAAGAGGGGTTCGATTCCCCTAGGGACTGCCACGCGGGGCCTCTCCTCCACATCCTCGTGCCGCCCTCGCAGGCCGCTTGCTTCGGCGCGCAGATTGACGCTGCGTCACCCGAGGTCATGTCGGAAAGCGGCGTTTTTGCCCTTCCCAGCTATTCACGGAACGGTGATAAATGAGCCGCCCCGCGTGTTTCGCGGAGGGGGGGCTTACGGCTGTGTCGGATTTGGAGGAAGCGGGCGCGTCCGCCACGGTGCGCATCGCGGGCAAGATCAAGTGGTTCGATCCCGGCAAGGGATATGGATTCATCGTTCCTGACGACCCGTCGCAGACCGAGCTCCGCGACGTGCTGCTGCACGTGTCGAGCCTGAGACAGAGGGGGATCGAAGAGGCGGCCGAGGGCGCGGCCATCAGCTGCGACTGCGTGCGCCGCCCCAAGGGCTGGCAGGTCGTGGAAGTGCTGAGCCTCGACGCGCCGGCCCACGAGACGCCGCGCCGCGGCTACGACGCCCTGCGTCATGCCGTCGACGGCGACCTCGACGTCGAAGGCCCGATGGAGCGCGCGGTCGTCAAATGGTTCAATCGCACCAAGGGGTATGGCTTCGTCGTCAGGGACGGCGCCGCGGGGGACATCTTCGTCCACGTCGAAACCTTGCGTCGATGCGGGCTTGACGACCTCGTGCCGGGTGAGGCGGTATCCGTGCGGTTCGCCGAAGGTCCGAAGGGGCTTGTGGTGGCGGAGATCAAGCCGGGCGGCTGAAACGTCGCCCCGCACAGTGCGAGGCGAGCATGTTCGATCGACGACTGGTCCTGACGGCGGCGCTGGTGACGGCGCTGGGCGCCTGCGCGGGCGACGCGGCGGGACCGAAGGACCAGGACGGAAATCCGCTAGAGAAGCTGACCGTGGTGACGACGTCCGGCGAGCACCAGTTCTGGGTCGAAATCGCCGACGACGAGGCGGAGCGTCAGCGCGGCCTGATGTTCCGCCAGCCCCTGGCCGACGACCGCGGCATGCTTTTCGAGTTTCCCGAGGCCGCCGAGCGCGGGTTCTGGATGAGCAACACGCCCAGTTCGCTGGACATCGTCTACATCGGCGCCGACGGCCGCATCGTCTCGATCGCGAAGCACACCACGCCCTATTCCGAGAGCACCTATCCGTCTAACGGCCCTGCGAAGGGCGTTCTGGAAACGCGCGCCGGCCGTATGGACGAAATCGGCGCCAAGCCCGGCGACCGGGTCGTGCACCCCTTCTTCGGAGGCTGAGCCGCCCCGCCGTTTCGTCGGCGGCCGCCCGGCATCCAATGTGCGACGCGGCGCGTTGCCCGATTCCGTGCGGCGTGGCAGAAGGCCGTCCCTTCCGTCGGGGTGTGGCGCAGCCTGGTAGCGCATCTGGTTTGGGACCAGAGGGTCGGAGGTTCGAATCCTCTCGCCCCGACCAAGGGACAAGTGATCGGAGACCGTCATGTTCGCGCGCATCTATCGTCCCGCCCGCACCGCCATGCAGTCCGGCAAGGCGAAGACGCGCGAGTGGCGGCTGGAATTCGAGCCGGCGACGGCGCGGTTTCAGGATCCGCTGATGGGCTGGACCGGCTCGACGGACATGAACGGGCAGGTCCGGCTGACCTTCGACACCCAGGAAGAGGCCGTCGACTACGCCCGCCGCCACGGCATCGCCTTCCGCGTGCAGGAGCCCAACGAGCCGGCGCCGATCCTCAAAGCCTACGCCGACAATTTCGCCACTGGCCGCAAACAGCCCTGGACGCACTGATCCTGGATCGGCGGCCCGAGCCGGCGGCTCGCGGCTTGAGCCGGGCGACCGGCGCGCGTATCGCCGGGCCAGGCGCCCGTAGCTCAACCGGATAGAGCATCCGCCTTCTAAGCGGACGGTTGCAGGTTCGAGTCCTGCCGGGCGCGCCACCGCCTCGACGCGCGGCTTGCGGCGATGGCGCGGGGGGCTATGGTCCGGGCGAATGTCCGGCCGTCTCCTTTTCCTTCTGTTGCCCTTCGTGCTGCTCGCGTCGGCCTGCGGCGACCGGGACCGCGAGGCGGAGGACACGCGCGGGGACCGGGCGGCGCCGACGGCCGCCGGGGACGACGTCTCGGCGCCGGCCAGTCCGACGCTGCAGGCGATCAAGCGCCGGGGGCGGCTGAACTGCGGCGTGCACGAAGGCCTGGTCGGCTTCGCCTTCACCGACAATCGCGGCCAGTGGCGGGGCTTCGACGTCGACTTCTGCCGCGCCCTGGCGGCGGCGGTGCTGGGCGACGCCGACGCCGTCCGCTTCGTGCCGCTGAGCAATCGCGATCGGCTGGCCGCCGTGCGCGACGGGCGCGTCGACGTCCTGTGGCGCAACACCAGCTGGACGATGACGCGTGACGTGAGCGAGGGCGTCGCCTTCGGAGGCGTCAACTACTACGACGGTCAGGGCTTCATGGTGCGACGCGCCCTGAACCTGACCAGCGCGACCGAGCTGAACGGCGCAAGGATCTGCGTGCAGGGATCGTCCACGTCGCAGCTCAATCTGGCCGACTGGTTTCGCGTGCGGGGGCTGGACTACGAGCCGGTGGTGCTGCCGGGCGAGGAGGAGGCGCGACAGGCCTATGCGCGCGAGGACTGCGACGCCGTCACGGCCGACGTGTCGGCGCTGGCAGCGGCGCGGACCACCCTGCCCAATCCGGAGCAGCACGCCATCCTGCCTGACGTGATCTCCAAGGAGCCGCTGGGGCCGATCACCCGACAGGGCGACGAGACGTGGACCGCCGTCGTCCGGTGGACCCTGAATGGCCTGATCCTCGCCGAGGAGCTCGGCGTGACCCAGGCCGTGGCCCGGAGCGACGATGAGTCCCGCGATCCGCGGGCGCGGCGCCTGCTGGGTCTGGACGGCGAGTTCGGAGCGATGCTGGGCCTCGACCGCGACTGGGCGCGCGCCGCCGTGGCCGCGGGCGGGCACTACGGCGAAATCTTCGAGCGCAACGTCGGGGCGGATTCGCCTCTCGACCTCGCGCGGGGTCTCAACGCACAATGGAACGCTGAGCCGGGCGGGCTGATGTACGCCCTGCCGATTCGATAGGCCCGGCACAGAAGGCCGACAGGGGGACGCATGGACACGGTGAAGCGCGGCGGAATTCCGCTCTACGTCTGGATGCTGCTGGGCTTCACGCTCGGCCTGGCGGGCGGGCTGTACGTCAACCAGAACGATCTGGTCGTCCTGCCGTGGGTCATGGAGATCGTCCAGGCGGTGGGTCAGATCTTCCTGCGCCTGCTGTTCATGCTGGTTCTGCCCCTGCTGTTCGCCGCGCTGGCGGTCGGGGTGGCCGAGATGGGCGACCTGAAGTCGCTCGGCCGCGTGGGCTTCAAGACGCTGATCTTCTCGATTCTGGTCTCCGCCATCGCGGTGGCCATCGGCCTGGGCATGGTCAACTGGTTCCGGCCGGGCGACGGCGTCGATCCGGTGCTCGCGCAGCAACTGCTGGCCGAGGGCGCCGAGGGCGCCGCGGGCATCGTCGGCAACGCGCCCACCAGCATCGAGGCGGGCAAGTTCTTCCTCGACATGATCCCGTCCAACGTCGTCACCGCCGCGGCGGAGAACCAGATCCTGCCGGTCATGGTGTTCGCCCTGATCTTCGGCATCGGCATGGTGATGGCGAAGTCGCCGGCGACGGATCGGCTGCAGGAGACGCTGCAGGGCCTGTTCGAGGTGATGATGAAGCTCATCAACCTCGTCATCAGGCTGGCGCCGATCGCCATCGCCGCGCTGATGTTCAATCTGGCGGCGTTGTTCGGCTGGGACCTGCTGATCCGTCTGGGCGCCTATGCGGGCGTCGCCATCGGCGCGATGGCGCTCCACATGTTCGTGGTCTACCCGCTGCTGGTCCTGATCTTTGGCGGGATGAACCCGCTGCGGTTCGCCAACGGCGTCAAGGAGCCGTTCGTGGTCGCCTTCTCGACCGCGTCGTCGAACGCCACCCTGCCGATCGCGCTGAAGGCGGCGGAGGAGAAGCTGAAGCTGCCGCGTCGCATTTCACGCTTCGTCCTGACCGTCGGCGCGACGGCGAACCAGAACGGCACCGCCCTGTTCGAGGGCGTGACGGTCCTGTTCCTCGCGCAGTTCTTCAACATCGACCTGAGCCTTCACCAGCAGCTGGTGGTGATGCTGGTCTGCATCCTGGGCGGCATCGGCACCGCGGGCGTCCCGGCCGGGTCGCTGCCCGTGATCGCGCTGATCCTGGTGATGGTCGGCGTGCCCGCCGAAGGCATCGGCCTGATCCTCGGCGTCGACCGCTTCCTCGACATGTGCCGCACGACCCTGAACGTGACGGGCGATCTGGTCGCCGCGACCGTCGTGTCGCGCGGCGAGTCCGACGCGATCGTGCCGGCCGACGAGCCGGAGCCGGTCGCGCCGCCGGCCTGACCACGACCTCAGCCCGTCTCGACCGGCAGGTCGGGGCGGGCGCCCCACTCGGACCAGCTGCCGTCGTAGAGCCGCGACGGCCGACCGAGCCGCTCCAAAGCGAGCGACAGGATGGCGGCCGTGACGCCGGATCCGCAGGTCGTGATGATCGGCCGATCCAGATCCACGCCCGCTTCACGGAAGGCAGCCCCGAGCGCGTCGCCGGTCTTCATGGCGCCGTCGTCGCGCAAGAGGTCGGAATAGGGGAGGTTCCGCGCCCCCGGCATGTGCCCCTTGCGCACGCCCGGCCGCTCCCCGGCCCGACCGGCGAAGCGCGCGGCGCCCCGGGCGTCCAGCACCTGCGCCGCTCCAGCCAGCGCCGCCCTGACCTGACCCACGTCGACGACGGCCGTCGCGTCGAGTTCAGGCGTGAACACCGCAGGCCGTGCAGGCGCGACCGGGCCGGTCGCCAGCGGGCGGCCCTCGGCGTGCCACTTGGGCAGGCCTCCGTCCAGAACCCTGACGTCCCGCGCACCCATGGTCCGCAGCATCCAGCGGACGCGGGCGGCGGAAAACAGGCCGGCCCGGTCGTAGACGACGACCGGCGAGTCGACCGTCAGACCCAACGAGCCCGCGTAGGCGGCGAAATGCTGAGGAGAGGGCAGCATGTGCGGCAGGCCTGCGTCGGGCGCGGAGGCCGCCTCCAGATCGAAGAAACGGGCGCCCGGGATGTGAATGCGGTCGAACTCGTCCCGACCGTCGCGGTCTGCAAGGTGCCAGCTGGCGTCGAGCAGGCGCAGGTCCTCCTCACCCAGCCGGGCGGCGAGCGCGCTTGTGGAGATCAGCGGGTCGATCATGCGGCGAGCCTAGCACGCCGCCGCATAGCGCCGCTCAGACGTCCAGCTCTTCCTTCACGAACCGGGCGTTGTCCTGGATGAAGCGGAAGCGGGCTTCGGCCTTCTTGCCCATCAGGCGTTCGACCAGATCTTCCACGTCCTCGCCGTCCTCGGGAATGGTGACCCGCGCCAGAGTGCGGGTCTTCGGGTTCATGGTGGTGTCCTTGAGCTGGGACGCCATCATTTCGCCGAGGCCCTTGAAGCGTCCGATCTCGACCTTCTTGCCCTTGAACGGGCCGGCCAGCAGCTCGTCGCGATGGGCGTCGTCGCGGGCGTATTCCGAAAGGGCGCCGGCCTGGATGCGGTAGAGCGGCGGCAGGGCCATGAACAGGCGGCCCTGACGGATCACGTCGGGCATCACGCGGTGGAAATAGGTGATCAGCAGCGCCGCGATGTGGGCGCCGTCCACATCGGCGTCCGTCATGATGACCACCCGCTCGTAGCGCAGGTCGTCGATGCTGAAGCGGGCGCCGGGATGCACGCCGAGCGCCAGGGTCAGGTCCGACAGCTCGACGTTGGCGCGCAGCTTGTCCGCCGTGGCCGAGGCGACGTTCAGGATCTTGCCGCGCAGGGGCAGGATGGCCTGGGTGGCGCGGTCGCGGGCCTGTTTGGCCGAGCCGCCGGCCGAGTCGCCCTCGACGATGAACAGTTCGGTGCCGTTGGCGCCCTGGCGCGTGCAGTCCGCCAGCTTGCCCGGCAGGCGCAGCTTGCGGGTGGCCGACGCGCGCTGGACCTCCTTGTCCTTGCGCCGGCGCAACCGGTCCTCGGCGCGCTCGATGACGAAGCCCAGCAGGGCATTGGCCTGTTTGGGGCTCTCGGTCAGCCAGTGGTCCAGCGGGTCGCGGATCAGCTGCTCGACCAGACGCGCGCCCTCCGGCGAGGACAGGCGGTCCTTGGTCTGGCCCTGGAATTCCGGATTGCGGATGAAGACGCTGATCAGGGCGCCGGCGTTGGCGATGACGTCCTCCGCCGTGATCTGGCCGGCGCGCTTCTCGTTGATCAGCTCGCCATAGGCCTTGAGTCCCTTCACCAGGGCGGCGCGGAATCCCGCTTCGTGGGTGCCTCCGTCGGGCGTCGACACCGTGTTGCAGTAGGACGAGACGAAGCCGTCGGCGTCACCGAAGCCCGCAGGCGTCCACGTGACCGCCCATTCCACGGCGCCCGCTTCGCCCTTCCGCTCGACGCGGCCGGCGAAGGCCGGCGTCACGGTCTCGACGTCGCCGATGCGGTCGGCCAGGGCGTCGGCGAGACCCCCCGGGAAGTGCAGCACCGCCTCGGTGGGGGTGGCGTCGGTGATCCGCTCCGGCGCGCAAGTCCAGCGGATCTCGACGCCGCGGAACAAATAGGCCTTGGACCGCGTCATGCGGAACAGGCGGGCCGGCTTGAAGGCCGCGCCATGGCCGAAGATCTCCTCGTCCGGGCGGAAGCGGATGCGGGTGCCCCGCTTCTTCGACGGGCCGACCTGCTGGATCGGGGCGATGACGTGGCCGCGGCTGAACGACTGTTTCCACTCGAAGCCGTCGCGCCAGACGGTCACGTCCAGAACGTCGGACAGGGCGTTGACGACGGACACGCCCACGCCGTGCAGACCGCCTGAAGTTTCATAGGCCTTGCCGGAAAACTTGCCGCCGGAGTGGAGCACGGTCATGACCACCTCCAGCGCCGATTTGCCGGGGTGTTTCGGGTGCGGATCGACCGGGATGCCGCGGCCGTCGTCGCGGACGGTCAGAAAGCCGTCGGCGTCGAGATCGACGGTGATCAGCTTCGCATGGCGAGCCACGGCCTCGTCCATCGCGTTGTCCAGCACCTCGGCGAAGAGATGATGCAAGGCGCGTTCGTCGGTGCCGCCGATGTACATGCCGGGGCGTTTGCGGACGGGCTCCAGCCCCTCCAGCACCTCGATGGAGCTGGCGGAATAGCCGGCGTCGACGGTGGACGGCTGGGCCGGCGCGGGCGCGGCCTGGGGCGCGGGCTCAGCCGCGCGCGGGGTTTCCGGCCGCGGTTCGGGCTCGGGCAGATCGAACAGGGACGGGGCGGCGGACGACATGGGCCGATGATGCGACGATTCGGGGAGGGCTCCGGTAGACCCGGAGTGGGTCCCGGGCAAGCGGAACGGGGATGGAATCGGGCAGGATCGCGCGCGTCACGACGGCGAGGAACAGCACCCACGGCAGGCCCTGGTGCGCCAGAAGGATGCTCTCCGAGAAGCTGAGCGTCAGGAAGGCGGCGAGGAAGCCCAGCGCCCACCAGCCTTCCTGCACGCCCGCGCGGCCGGATCGCAGGAGGGTCGCCGCGATGGCGAAGGCGGTCAAAAGGCCGACCAGGATCGCGCCGGGCCAGCCCAGCTGGACCAGCACGTCGAACCAGCCGTGGTGGGCGTTGGGCACCAGCCAGCCCGTCTCGACGCGGATCCAGTCCGCGGGGACGCTGTCCCGCTCCCAGAAGGCGCCGTAGCCCCAGCCGGTCCACGGCCGCTCCGCCACGCGGGTCATGATCGCGTCCCAGATTTCGGTGCGTCCGGTCAGCGACGGGTCCTTGCCCAGAATCTCCAGAATTTCGACGGAGTGGCTGTTCCAGATGAGGAAAGCCGCGCCCGCGGCGGCGACCGCGGCCCAGACGGCGAAGACGGCGAACGCGGCGCCGCCCTGACGTATGGTCCAGAACCCCGCGACCACGCCCACGCCGAGCATCAGGCAGAGCAGCGAGGTCTTGGACTGGGTGGCCAGCACCAGAGCCGACGCCAGGACGAGGACCAGCGCGGGGACCAGCCGGCGCCGGTCAGGCGACGCGAGGCAGGCGGCGGCCGCGGTGGCGACGATCACCATCACCGCGCCCATCTGGTTCTTCTCGTACCAGAGGCCCCGCCACAGGCCGGCGTTGTCCTGCTGGTGGACGCCGATGGCGGGGAAGGCGAAGACCATGACCAGGCTGCCGACGGCCATGATCAGACCTGTGCGCATCAGCAGGCGGGGCAGATGCGGCCCGCGGAAGGCCGCGCCGAGATAGAGGGCGAAGCCGCAGGAAATGGCGAGAGCGATGGCCCGCCGCGACGTGACCTCCGGAAACAGCGACCACCATTTTGAGGCGTAGGCCCACACGACCAGCAGGCCGATGGCGACGATCGCGGGCCACGCCCGCCACAGACGGTCGATCCTGTAGATGAGCAGTCCTGCGGTCATGGCGTAGACCGGCAGCCAGGCCAGCCGCAGGATCGGCGTCTCCTCCTGCGTCGGCGCGAAGATCGGGCCCACCAGCGCGCCCGTCAGCATGAACAGGATGAAGACGCACGCCGCCGTCTCCCACCACGTTGGAGTGGGCTCGAGCGGAGCTGCGGTCAGGGCGGAATCGCGCACCGGGGCAGGGTGGCGGGGCGGTGTTAAAGGGGGGTTAGGCGCTCACGCCCGCTCCACGAAGGTGTCGATGACCTTCTTCTCGCCGGCCTTGTCGAAGGCGACCACCAGCTTGTTGCCCTCCACGGCCTTCACCAGGCCGTAGCCGAACTTCTGGTGGAAGACGCGCGTGCCGCGGTTCCAGCCGGAGCTTGCCGACGGGTCGGCCGTGGCGACGAGGCGGCCGTCGCCTTCGATGAGGGCCTGACGGGCCGGGCGGTCGGTGGGCTGGCGGCCGGCGGCGAAGGCTTGGCCGCGCTTCCAGCCGGGAGAGGAATAGCCGCTGCCGAAGGTCGGCATCTCGTCCCAGCGGCTCTTGGCCTCCTTCAGACCGGCGGAGGCGCCGTAGTAGCCGGTCTCGGCCTCGGCCTCGACGTGGTCGATGGGCAGTTCGTCGACGAAGCGGCTGGGCAGCTGGCTGGTCCAGCGGCCGTAGACGAGGCGGTTGGCGGCGAATGAGATGCGGGCGTCGCGTTTGGCGCGGGTGACGCCGACGTAGGCGAGGCGGCGTTCCTCCTCCAGACCCTTCTCGCCCTTCTCGTCGATGCTGCGCTGGCTGGGGAAGACGCCTTCCTCCCATCCCGGCAGGAAGACCAGCGGGAACTCCAGCCCCTTGGCGCCGTGCAGGGTCATGACCTGAACCGCGTCCTCGCCCGCGCCGCGGTCGAGGTCCAGCACCAGGGCGACGTGTTCGAGGTAGGCCAGCAGGCTGTCGAAGCCCTGCATCGACTGCACCAGCTCCTTCAGGTTCTCCAGACGCGTCTGGCCCGAGGCGCGGTCGGCCTTCTGCATCTCGACGTAGCCGCTCTCCTCCAGAATGGTCTCGGTCAGGGTCCAGTGCGGCGTGTCCTGGGCCAAGGCGCGCCAGCGGTCCAGGTCGCGGACGAAACCGCCGAGCGCGGTGCGCGTGCGGGCCTGCAGCTCGTCCGATGTGATCAGCTCCCGCACCGCCGTCATGGCTGACACGCCCGACAGGCGGGCCATGTGCAGGATCTTCTGCACCGAGGTGTCGCCGATGCCGCGCTTGGGCACGTTGACGATGCGCTCGAAGGCCAGATCATCGTCCTCGGACAGGATCAGTCGAAGATAGGCGTGGGCGTCGCGGATCTCGGCGCGCTCGAAGAAACGGGGACCGCCGATGACCTGATACGGGATGGCCAGCATGACGAAGCGTTCTTCGAACGCGCGCATCTGGAACGACGCGCGAACAAGGACCGCCATGTCCTTGTAGTTCATGCCCGTTCGCCGCGCGGTCTCGATCTCGTCGGCGATCAGCCGGGCTTCCGCCTCGCCGTCCCACACGCCCCGCACGCGCACCTTGTCGCCGCTGGAGTCCTCGGTCCACAGAGTCTTGCCCAGGCGGCCCTTGTTGGCGCTGATCAGGCCGGACGCCGCGCCCAGGATGTGGGTGGTCGAGCGATAGTTGCGCTCGAGCCGGATGACCTTCGCGCCCGGGAAGTCGCGCTCGAAGCGCAGGATGTTGTCCACCTCGGCCCCCCGCCAGCCGTAGATCGACTGGTCGTCGTCCCCGACGCAGCAGACGTTGCCGTCCGACGACGTCAGCAGGCGCAGCCACAGATACTGGGCGACGTTTGTGTCCTGGTATTCGTCGACGAGGATGTATCGGAAGTGTCTCCGATATTCTTCTGCGACGTCCGCGTGCTGCGACAGGATCGTCAGGTTGTGCAGCAGCAGATCGCCGAAGTCGCAGGCGTTCAGCGTGCGCAGGCGCGACTGGTACAGGGCGTACAGCTTCTGGCCCTTGCCGGCGGCGAAGTCCTCGCCCGGCGGCAGCTTGTCCGGCGTCCAGCCGCGGTTCTTCCAGCCGTCGATCACGCCGGCGAAGGAGCGGGGCGTCCAGCGCTTCACGTCGACGTTCTCGGCCTCCAGCACCTGTTTCAGCAGGCGCTCCTGATCGTCGGTGTCGAGAATGGTGAAGGTCGACTTCAGCCCGACCAGCTCCGCGTGGCGGCGCAGGATCTGGGCGGCGATGGAGTGAAACGTCCCGAGCCAGCGAAGGCCCTCCGCCGACGGCCCGATCAGGTGGGTGATCCGCTCGCGCATCTCGCGCGCGGCCTTGTTGGTGAAGGTGACGGCAAGCAGCTCCCACGGGCGGGCCCGGCCGGTGGCGAGGATGTGTGCGAGACGGGTCGTCAGCACGCGGGTCTTGCCGGTGCCGGCCCCCGCCAGCACCAGCACGGGGCCTTCGGTCGTTTCAACCGCCTCCCGCTGCTCGGGGTTCAGCCCCTGCAGCCAGTCGGTCGGCGCGCCTTCCGGCGGACGGGCGCGGGCGAGATCGGAGATGCGGGGGGCGGATTCGGTCATGGAGACGCCGGAACATAAGGAGACCGGCGCCTGATGTCAGCCTTGGCCGTGACGCCGCCGGAACCGATACGGCCACGCCTCCGTTTTCCCCGCCGGACAGGGACCATCCTGAGGAGGACTACGAATGGCCGACAACATCAACAACAACACCGGCGGCGGCAATGCGGGCATGGCCTTCATCGTCGGCGCGATCGTCGTGGTGCTGGCCATCGTGGCCTACTTCGTGTTCGCCCGTGGCGGCCTGGGCGGGGCCGAGACCAAGGAAGTGAACGTCGACGTCGACCTGCCTTCGGTGTCCGCGCCGGCCGCGCCGGGCGGGAACTGATCGATGACCGATCCGAACCTGCCGCCCCGCGACGACCGGCCGGAAGTGGTGCATCAGACCACCATCAACAATCCGCCGCCGTCCGGCGGGGGAGGCGGCGGCTGGCTGGCCTTCCTCATCGGCGGCATCGTGATCGTGCTTATCATCGTGGCCGTCGTGCTGCTCAACGGCGGCGGCATGAGGTCGGTCGATGAGACGAAGGTCGATCTGGACGTCGACGTGCCCGCGCCGAGCCTGCCCGACCTGCCGGAGCCGAAGCTGCCTGAGACGCCGGATCTCCCGACTGTGGAGCCCCCGACCGCTCCGGAGGGCTGACGGCCCAAGCAAATATGGACGGATCGGCCGGCGTCGCGCCTTCGAACGCGACGCCGGCCGTTCGTTCTGGCGATCGGCTCAGACCGCCGGAGGCGTCAAGTCGGCCGCAAATCCGCGATCTCCGCCGACCCACGCCAGAGCGAGCAGGCGACAGGCGGAGGCCAGGGGCGTTCTGCCGCGACGTTCGTCGAGACGTTTCATGAGGCCGGACAGAGGCAGGGAAAGCTCCGCCGCGATGCCGTCCAGCACCGCCCAGAACTCGGGCTCCAGCGCGACCGACGTGGCGTGGCCAGAGAGCAGGATGGAGCGTTTGCGCAACATGCCTGCAGCCTAGCAGAGGTGATCGCTGTTCACCCGCTCCGCGTCGGCCTAGATTGCCGGGATGAACGCGTCCGCAGAGGTTCGTGACTTTCGAATGCCGCCCCTGCGGCCGCTGACGGCGCTGCGTGCCTTCGGCCGGCTGGTGCGCGACAAGGAAGATACGGCGCAGGTCTTCGAGATCATGCGGGCCTTGTCGGGAGGGTCCCTGAAGCGGGGATATGATCGCATGCTGCGCTCGGTCGAGGGCGGGCGACAGGCGTATCTGCGCGCCGAGCTGGCGCGGAATCTGGATGACGCGGTCTGGTTGGCCGGGTTCGGTCCCGGGACCGTCGGCGCCGCCTACCGCGCGTTCCGGGAGGCGCGCGGGTTCACGGCCGAGGGTCTGGCGGACGAGGCGCGCAAGGTGGCCCCGGACGCCGTCGACGCGGCGCATCCCGTCGTCTGGTACTCCCGGCGCATCCGCGACGTGCACGACGTCTGGCACGTGCTGACCGGCTACGGCACCGACGCGCTGGGCGAGGCCTGCGTGGTCAGCTTCTCGCACGCCCAGACGGGAAACCTCGGCTTCGCCTTCATCGGCTGGGGAGCCGCCGCCGAAATCCGACGCGAGGCGCCGGGCGTGCCGGCCCTGCGCGCGGTGGCCCAGGCCTGGCGGCTGGGTCGGCGCGCCCGCTGGCTTCCGGCACTGGATTATGAGGCCCTGTTCAGGGAGCCGCTGGACGCGGCCCGCGCCCGGCTGGGCCTGACGCCGCCGACGATTTATGACGCCGTCCCCGAAACGACCCGGGCCGCGCTGAAGCTGCGGGCCTGACACAAGGTGGACTTATGCCTGCGGGGCGTCGATCCGCGTTGCGGACGTGGCCGACGCGGCGCACGTCAAGGAGCATGACCTCCCTGTCCGACAAGCTCGCTCCCGTCGGTGTTTCCCGTTTCAACAGGACGACCCTGATCGCCGTCGGCGCCGTCGCGCTGTGCGCGACGATATGGGGCACGACCTGGTATGGCATCACCTGGCAGCTGGGCGTGGTCGATCCGATCGTGTCGGTGACGTGGCGCTTCGGACTGGCGGCCCTGGTCCTGTTCGCCGGAATCGCGGTGACCCGCCAGCCGATGGGTCTGACGCGGCGTCAGCACGTCGAGGCGGTGGGGCAGGGCGCCTTCACCTTCGCGGTGTCCTATGCCTTCACCTACGGCGCCGAGCAGCATGTGCCCTCGGCCATCGTGGCGGTGATCTTCGGCGCCCTGACGTTTCTGAATCTCGGGCTGTTCCGGGTCGTCGTGGGCCAGAAGGCGCATGCTCTCTCCTGGGCCGGCGCAGGTCTGGGGGTCGTGGGGGTGGCGGTGCTCTCGGGCTCGGAACTGCTGAGCGCGCGGCTGGGGCCGCAGGCCGCCGCGGGCATCGGCTTCGCCGCGCTGGCTGTGACCAGCTCGGCCTTCGGCAACCTGTTCGCGTGGCGCGGCCAGAAGGCGGGCGCTCCGATCCTGGCGTCGACGGCCTGGGCCATGGCCTATGGGACCGCGATGCTGGCCCTGTACGGACTGGCCACCGGCGCGCAGTTCCGCATCGAGCCGACCGCGGGGTATCTGGTCTCGCTGGTCTATCTGGCCGTGCTGGGGTCGGTCGTGGCCTTCGTGGTCTACTTCTGGGTGGCGAGGACGCGCGGGTTCGCCCTGGCCAGCTACATCTCCGCGCTGACGCCGCCGATCGCCATGCTGGTGTCGGTGACGTTCGAGAACGCGCGGTTCGGATGGGGCGCCCTGATCGGCCTGCTGATCGTGGTGTCCGGTCAGGCCCTGATGATCCGCGCCGCCCGCAAGCCCGCCGGCTGAGGCGTCACCAGAACCAGCGACGCTTCCGTTTGGGGTGAGGCTCTTCGTCGGCGGCCTCCGGCGGCGGCTTGCGCGCGGCTTCGCGCCGGCGCTGCTCCTCGATGAAGCGCTTCTTGCGCAGCACGGCCATCAGCGGGATCAGGCCGTGGGTGATGCGCGGGTCGCGGCGAGGGTCAATCGTCATCGGGTCGTTCCGGGTCGCGGTCCCTGCGGTGTCCATCCAGAGCGCGATCGCGGGCCAGCCGTTCCAGCAGGCTCTGCTGCGTCTCGGCCTTCGTGCGGCCGTGGGCGGCGCGGTTCTCGGTCGCCTTCGCCTTCGCCGCCGCCTTGTCGCGGGCCTTCCGCGCCTTGTTGAAGTTCACGATCTCGGCCATGCGGCGAAATCTAGACCAAGGTGTCGGCGAATTCACTGCGTCCCGGACATAGGCGCCCGTATTCCTTCCTCGTGGACCGACCCGGTCCGGTGAGGAGACGAAAGTGATCGCGCTGATCCTGAACGTGCTGTGGCTGATCTTCGGCGGCCTGATCGCCGGCATCGGCTGGCTGATCGGCGGCGCGATCCTGGCGCTCACGATCGTCGGCCTGCCGTGGACGTTCGCCGCATGGCGCATCGCGGCCTACACCTTCTGGCCGTTCGGACGTGAAGTGGTGTGGCGGACCGACGACGGCGTCGACCCCGGCCGCGGGCCGCTCGGCACTGTGCTGAACGTGTTCTGGATCGTCTTCGCCGGCTGGTGGATCGCCCTGGCGCACCTGATCTCGGCCTTCTTCGAGGCCATCACGATCATCGGCATCCCGTTCGCGCTGAAGGACCTGGAGCTCGCCAAGCTGGCCTTCGCGCCGGTCGGCCGGACGATCCGGGAGAAGTGATCAGCCGGGGCTGATCATCTTCTCCGGCCGCACCGCCTCGTCGAACTCCGCGTCGGTCAGATAGCCGCCGCCGACGGCCTCTTCCCGCAGGGTGGTGCCGTTCCTGTGGGCCGTCTTGGCGATCTTCGCGCAGGCGTCGTAGCCGAGCTTGCCGTTCAGGGCCGTGACCAGCATCAGTGAGTTGTTCAGGCCGCGTTCGATGTTGTCGCGGCGCGGCTCGATGCCGACGACGCAGTTGTCCGTGAAGCTGACCGCCGCGTCGGCCATCAGGCGCACCGACTGCAGGAAGTTGTAGGCCATCACCGGGTTGAAGACGTTCAGTTCGAAATGCCCCTGCGAGCCGGCGAAGGTGACGGCCGCGTGGTTGCCGAACACCTGCACGCAAACCTGCGTCAGGGCCTCGCACTGGGTCGGATTGACCTTCCCCGGCATGATGGAGCTGCCCGGTTCGTTCTCCGGCAAGGCCAGCTCGCCGAGGCCCGAGCGCGGGCCGGACCCCAAAAAGCGGATGTCGTTGGCGATCTTGAACAGCGAGGCCGCGACCGTGTTGATCGCGCCGTGGCTCATGACCATGGCGTCGTGGGCGGCCAGAGCCTCGAACTTGTTCGGTGCGGTCGTGAACTTCAGGCCCGTGATCTGGGCGATCTTGTCGGCCACGCCTTCGGCGAAGCCGACCGGCGCGTTCAGGCCGGTGCCCACCGCGGTGCCGCCCTGGGCCAGCTGCATGAGGTCGGGCAGGGTCGACTCGATCCGCTCGATGCCCTTGGCCACCTGCTGAACGTAACCGCCGAACTCCTGTCCCAGCGTCAGCGGCGTGGCGTCCTGGGTGTGGGTGCGGCCGATCTTGATGATGTCCTTCCACGCCTGCGCCTTGTCGTTCAGCGCGTTTTGCAGCTTCTGCAGGGCGGGCAGCAGGCGGTGGACGACCTCCTCGGCGCAAGCGACGTGCATGGCCGTGGGATAGGTGTCGTTGGACGACTGGCTCATGTTGACGTGATCATTGGGGTGGACGGGCTTCTTGGAGCCCATCTCGCCCCCCAGGATCTCGATGGCGCGGTTCGAGATCACCTCGTTGGCGTTCATGTTCGACTGGGTGCCTGAACCGGTCTGCCAGACCACCAGCGGAAAGTGGTCGTCCAGCTTGCCCTCGATCACCTCGTCGGCGGCGCGGACGATGGCGGCGCCCAGCGTAGGGTCCAGCCGACCCAGCGCCATGTTGGTCTCGGCCGCGGCGCGCTTGACGATGCCCAGCGCGCGGACGACGGGCAGGGGCTGCTTCTCCAGACCGATCCTGAAGTTGCCCAGGCTGCGTTGCGCCTGCGCGCCCCAGTAGCGGTCCGCCGCCACCTCGATGGGGCCGAAGGTGTCGGTTTCGGTGCGGACGTCGGTCATGGGCGGCGGCTCTTCGGGCGTGACGGGAGGATGCGCGGGGGTGTAGCACTTGGGCGGGACGCGACAACCCGGAGACCCGCCATGATCGCCGCCGCTTTTGCCCTCGCGCTGACGCTCACGGGCGGCGATCCCGAAGCGCGGGTCGTGATCGAGACGAGCCGCGGCGACGTGACGTTGCGCCTCGACGCCGGACGCGCGCCGGCGACGACGTGCAACTTCCTGAAGTACGTGACCTCCGACGCCTACTCGGGCGGCGCCTTCTTCCGCACCGTGGTCCGGGAGACGAACGACAACCCGAACCCCATCTCGGTCGTGCAGGCGGCGACGCCGGCCGGCAGCGACGATCCCGGCCTCGGCCCCATCGCGCTGGAGCGGACGCGCGACACCGGCCTGAGGCACGTGGCCGGCACGATCTCGATGGCGCGCGACGGGCCTGACACGGCGACCAGCAGCTTCTTCATCGTGGTCGAGGACGCGCCCGCGCTGGACTTCGGAGGCGGCCGCAATCCGGACGGTCAGGGCTTCGCGGCCTTCGGCATGGTCGTGGAGGGAATGGACGTGGTGCGGGAGATCCATGCAGGCTCCGCGGTCGACGAGGCTCTGTTCGAGCCGGTGTCCATCATGCGCGTCAGTCTGACCGGCGACATGCCTGCGGTCTGCGCCGCTTGACGCCGGGCTGGATCGGCACGGGCAAGGTCCGCGCGCGCGAGAACGGCGATGCGGTCGAGATCACCATCGACGGACTGACCACCCAGGCGAAGTACTACAAGCCGCTGGTCTACGAGTTCATGCGCAAGGAGTGGCGGGGGGCGCGCCCCTCGTACGGCGACCACGTCGTTGAAATCCGGATGGAACACGTCGGCGAACCGCCGTGGATGGATCTGGACAATCTGGCCAAGGCGTTGCTGGACGCGATCAAGGGCTATCTGTTCCACGACGACGCGCAGGTCGCCCGGCTTCTGGTCGAGCGGCGCGAGGGCGAGCGGGAGCGGATCACGATCCGCAGTTACCCGCGCCGTGACTGAGGGCGCGGCTCAGGGGGCCGGATAGCGGTCGAAGGCGGGCAGGGCGTCGAGCGATTCCATCCAGCCGATCCGCTCCGCCGTCTGGATCTGCGCCTGAAGCGGCAGCGCCGACGGATCGTCCAGAGTGGCGGTCTGGACGTCGATCTGGTCGGGAAAGATCACCGCGTTGGTATAGAAGAGGCCGGCGCCGCAGGTCGCGCAGAAGTGCCGGCGACCGTGCTCGGACGAGGCGTATTCGCGCGTCTCTCCGGTGATGGGCACGGCCGCGGCCGGCGCCAGCGCCCACGCGACGGCCGGCGCGCCCGAGCATTTCCTGCAGTCCTCGCAGTGACACAGGGCGTGTCGGGCGTCGTTCGGCATCGAATACCGCACCGCGCCGCAGTGACAGCCGCCTTCAAGCATCACGCAGTCCGTCGCACGCAGGGTCAGATCATGATCTCGCGGGCGAAGGCATAGGTGGTCGTCAGCAGCGGCCGGATGTCGCCGCCGATGAAGACCTGGGGCTCGGATGCCGGACGCAGGCCTTCTGCGGTTTCGCGCCGCGACACGCACGTGCGGGTCTGCTCGGCCAGATCGATGAAGTCCGAGGCGTTCGGCAGGCTCTGGAGCACGCATCCGTCGAAGTAGGGATAGGTCGCGTCCTCGCTGCAGCCGAACGACGAACGGTCGCGGCGCGCGGCCGTCATGATCATGCGGTTGGGGCCCTGAAGCTCAGGAATGAAGACTCCCGAGAAACAGGCCGAGACCACGACCACCGTCGGCCGCTCGCCGCACCACTGATCGACCAGTTCACCCATGCGGGCCGGGCTCAGCTGGCCTTCATTCCCCCAGGTGATGCCGCGTGTGTTGCCGTGCGAGGAGAAGTAGAGGAAGCAGCCGACGGTCGCGCGACGGGCCGTTTCCGTGATGCCGGCCAGCACCTCGTTCCCGGTCGCGCCGTCCGGAGCGTCCGGACGCAGGGTGTAGTCGACGAAGTGACGGCGCTCGAACCCTTCGGCGAGGAAGGCGGCCGTCAGGTCGCGGCGGGCGTTGTCGAATGCGACGATGGGCTGCCCCCGGCTGGTGCGCCAGTCGGCGGCGACGACCGCGCCGGTCCAGCCGTCGAAGGTTCCCCCCGCGCCTTGCGCCGACGGCGTGGTGGCGCAGCCGGCGAGGACCAGGGCGGCGGCGGCCGCGACGACGATGCGGATCATGGGAGCCCTCCAAGCTTCGCCGCCATTGATCGCGACGCGCGGCCGGGGGTCAACCCATCCGGACCTGACGGCCCTATTTCTTGCGGAACTGGTCCAGCGAGACGACCTTCGGGCCTTCGTCGCCGGAGGGCGGCGGCGGCGCCACGGGCTCCGGCTCCGGTTCGGGCGCCACGGCGGGAGCCTCGAACTGCAGGATGAACTGCACCGACGGATCGTAGAAGCGGGTCACGGCCGCGTAAGGAACGGTCATCACCTTCGGCAGGCCGCCGAACTTCAGCATGACGGTGAAGCGATCAGGCTCGACGGCCAGGTCCCAATACTGGTGCTGGAGCACGACCGTCATTTCCTCCGGATACTTGGCGAGGATGTCGGGCGGCAGCGTCACGCCGGGCGCCCGGGTCACGAAGGTGATGTAGAAATGGTGCGCGCCGGGAATGCCCTCGGGCAGAGCGGCGCGCTCCAGGGCGGCCCGGATCACGCCGCGCAGCGCGTCCTGGGCCAGGCCCTCATAGTTCATCTCGTCGACCGGCGGGGTCTGTTCGGCCATGGGCGCCTCGGCTGGGATGCGCAGGACATAGCGGGACGCGTCCGGCGAAGGAAGCGGTCGGGATCGTGAAGGGAGGAGAAAGTGCCAGGGGTTCTGTTGGCGGGCCCCCTGGCGGCCCCGCCCCGGGATCTGAACCCCGGGGACTTAAGTGTTCGACATCACTCGAACCGCATTACGCGGCGAGAGCGACGTCTCCAGCGAAGTTGTCGTTCGCAGGTAGTTTAATGGCCCGATGCGGTGGGCCAGGACGGGCGAAGGCATCCTCTTTACACGTCCGTCGATGCTGGTCGGCCCCGTGCTCCCCGTGACAACGAAGGGAGATTGGTGGAGCCGCCGGGAATCGCACCCGGGTCCGGTCCGCTTATTGCAGGCGCGTTTATCGCCATAGTCCGGGCGAGCCCGGACGGCGTGAATATAGGTCAGTCGCCGTCCGCTTCCAAGGCGCGTCCGCGCAGGGCGTTCGTGACACGGACCGATCACCCTTCGTCATGTTGATTTCCGGCCCGCGCTCCGGAAAGGTCGTTCCAGACACCGGGGAGGTCATCATGTCGTCTTTGCTGCGCGCCGCCGTTCTGGCGATCGGTCTGATGCTGGGCGCCGCCGCGCCGGTTCTGGCGCAGGAGGTTTCCGCCGACGACCGGGCGACGGTAACTGCGCGCTTTGAAACGCTGCACGACGAGGTGGTGGGGGGCGACATGTCGGCGGCGATGGACATGCTGCCGCCCGGCGTCATCGACGCCATGGCCGCCCGCTACGGCGTCACGCCCGAACAGGCGCGGGAGGCGGCGCGCGAGGTGGCCGCGGAGGTCATGAGCGGTGTCGAGATCGTCGACTACCGGATCGACATGGACGGCGCGCAGGCCATGCGTACGCCCGACGGCGCCCGCACCTACCTGATCGTGCCGCTGCACATGACGATGCGCCTGCAGGGAATGACGGTGAAGGCGACGTCGCCCACGCTGACGTTCGAGGTGGACGACGTCTGGTACATGATGAACGTCGACGAGGCCGAACAGGCCGCCGTGCTTGCCGAGGTCTATCCCGAGTTCCGCGGCGTCGACTTTCCCAAGGGCACGATGGAGATCGTCGAGGACTAAGGCGCCGCTCGCGGCCACTCGGGGGTCTGGTTCCGGAACCAGGTCAGCTGACGCTTGGCATAATTGCGGGTGGCCTGGCGGACCGCGTCCATGGCTTCCTCCAGCGTGACCTTGCCCTTCAGATGCGCCGCGAAGTCGCGCACGCCGACGGCCTTCATCGCCGGCAACTCGGGATCCAGCCGCCGTCGCATCAGCGCACGGACCTCGTCCAGCGCGCCCTGTTCGACCATCAGGCCGACGCGCCGATCGCAGCGATCGTACAGGACCGAGCGGTCGGGCTCGATCACGAGGCGGTCGTAAGTGTCGGGTGCCAGCAGAGGCCGCGTCTCCGCCTGCCAGTCCGACAGGGGCCGTCCCGTCGTTTCCAGCACCGCCCAGGCACGCGTCAGCCGCTGCCGGTCGCCCGCCGCTATGGCGCCGGCGGCGCGCGCATCCCGCTCGGCCAGACGCGCGCGCAGGGCGTCCTCGCCGAGAAAGTCGTAAGCCTCCTGCGCCGCCTCGCGGGCGGAGACGGGGACGTCGGGAATGTCCGCGATCCCCTTGGTCAGGGCCGTGAAGTACAGGCCGGTGCCGCCGACGATCAGGGCGGGCCGTCCCTGGCCTCGCAGTTCCTCGATCAGCGGAGCGACCGCTCGCGCCCAGCGGCCGACCGACCACGCGTCGACGGCGTCGGCCACGCCGTACAGCCGGTGCTCCGCCCTGGCCTCATCCTCGGCCGACGGTCGCGCCGACAGGATGCGCAGGTCCGCATACAGTTGCTGGCTGTCGGCATTGACGATCACCGCGTCCCTCTCGCGAGCCAGGTCGAGCGCGAATGCGGACTTGCCCGAGGCGGTGGGGCCGGCGATCAGGGTGACGGACGCGGTCATCCGGCCCGCTTAGCCCCTCCCGCACGGACGTTGAAAGGCGTACATGCGGCCGATGCCGAGCAAAGACGACGTTCTGGACGCGCTGGACCGCATTCCCGACCCTCGCACGGGCGAGGGGCTGGTCGCGTCAGGCAGGGTGCAGGGGCTCGTCGTCGCGGGCGATCGAGCGGGTTTCGCGCTGGACGTGCCGGCGGCGGATGCCGCCCTCTACGCGCCGGTTCGCGACGCGGCCGAGGCCGCGCTCAGGGCCTTGCCGGGGATGACGCGCACCTCGGTCGTGCTGACCGCCGAGGCTCCTCCGGCGTCGCCGCGGCGCCGCACGGCCTCGCTGTCCGACGCGGCGGTCGATCAGACCCGACCCCGCGCCCCCGTGCCGACGGAGCGTCCCGCCCACGTGCGCAAGGTGCTGGCGGTGGCCGGCGGCAAGGGCGGCGTGGGCAAGTCGACCGTGGCGGTGAACCTGGCGGCGGCGCTGGCGGCGCGCGGCCTGTCGGTCGGGGTGCTGGACGCGGACGTTTACGGCCCCTCGCTGCCGACGCTGCTCGGGATTTCCGGCAAGCCGGACTACGTCGACGGCGCCATCGAGCCGCACGGCGCCCATGGACTGAAGGCCATGTCGGTGGGCCTGCTCACGCAGGCGTCGGACGCCATGGTGTGGCGCGGCCCGATGGCCAGTCAGGCGCTGACGCAGATGCTGACCCAGACGCGCTGGGGCTCCGCGACGGCGCCGCTCGACGTACTGGTCGTGGACCTGCCGCCCGGCACGGGCGACGTGCAGCTGACCCTGATCCAGAAGACGCCGCTTGACGGCGCGGTGATCGTGGCGACGCCGCAGGAGCTGGCCCTGGCCGACGCGCGGCGCGCGCACGCGCTGTTCGACACGGTCGGCGTGCCGACCCTGGGCCTGATCGAGAACATGACCGGAGACGTCTTCGGTCGCGGCGGAGCCGAGGCGGAAGCGGCCCGGCTGGGCGTGCCCTTCCTCGGCGAGCTGCCGCTGGACGGCGCCCTTCGGCGGGCGAGCGACGCCGGCGTGCCGCTGGTCGTGGCCGAGCCGGAAGGCGCGGCGGCGCGGCGGTTCACCGGCTTCGCGAAGTCCGTGACGGCGGCTTTGGGGCTCTAGCGGCGTTCCAAGGTGCGGAAGGTGAAGACGTGGTCGTCCTTCTCGCCCGGCTCATGGCGTTCGGAGAAGACTTCGACCCAGTGGCTTTCGTCGAACGCCGGGAACCGCGTGTCCCCGTCGGGTTCGGCCTCGACCTCGGTGATGTGCAGCAGACGGGCGCGCGGCAGGGTCTCGGCATAGAGCTTCGCGCCGCCGATGACGCAGACTTCGTCGACGCCGTCCTCGATCGCCTGCTCGCGGGCGATGTCCAGCGCCTCGTCCAGCGACCGGCTGACCAGCGCCTGACCCATCGCGGTCTTCGCCTCGCCGTTCTCACCCCAGCCTTCGTCGCGGGTCAGGACGATGTTGAGACGCCCGGGCAGGGGCTTGAGCGGCAGGCTCTCCCACGTGGCGCGACCCATCAGGCAGGGCTTGCCGACGGTCAGGGACTTGAACCGTTGCAAATCGCTGCGCAGCCGCCACGGGAGACCGCCGTCCCGCCCGATCACGCCGTTGCGCGCCCGCGCGACGACCAGGGAGAGGCGCGGGATCACACCGCCACCGCAGCCTTGATGTGCGGCCACGGCTCATAACCGTCGATGGCCACGTCCTCGCGCACGAAGGCGAAGAGGTCGTCGCGCGGCGTCAGGGTCAGCCGGGGCAGGGCGCGGGGCGTACGGGACAGCTGCTCACGGGCCTGCTCGACGTGGTTCAGGTACAGGTGCGCGTCGCCGAAGGTGTGGACGAACTCGCCGGGCTCCAGCCCCAAGACCTCGGCCATCATGTAGGTCAGCAAGGCGTAGCTGGCGATGTTGAAAGGCACGCCGAGGAAGACGTCGGCGGAGCGCTGGTAAAGCTGACACGACAACTTTCCGTCGGCGACGAAGAACTGGAACAGACAGTGGCAGGGCGGCAACGCCATGTCGTCGACGTCGGCGGGGTTCCAGGCGGTGACGATGTGGCGGCGGCTGTTGGGGTTGGTCTTCAGGCTTTTCACGACCTTGTCGATCTGGTCGATGACGCGGCCGTCCGGGGCCGACCACGATCGCCACTGCTTGCCGTAGACCGGCCCCAGTTCGCCCTCGGCATCGGCCCACTCGTCCCAGATGCGGACGTCGTGCTCCTTCAGCCAGCGGATGTTTGTCTCGCCGCGCAGGAACCAAAGCAGCTCCACGATGATGCTGCGCAGGTGCAGCTTCTTGGTGGTCAGCAGGGGGAAGCCCTGCGAAAGGTCGAAGCGCATCTGGCGGCCGAACACGCCCAGGGTGCCGGTTCCCGTGCGGTCACCGCGTTCGGCGCCGTTTTCCAGAATGTCGCGCAGCAGGTTCAGGTACTGCCATTCCGGATGGTCGTCCGGAGCGACGTCGGCCTGGGCTTCCAGCAGGGCGCGATGGGCGAGGGCGTTCATGGCGGGAGAGTGCACCTGATTCGGCGACCTCAGGTCGACGCCGCCGTGGACAGGCGGCAGGCGCTGTGGATCAGTCCTGCCGGTCCTCCCTACGCGCCCGGGCGATGGCGGCGCGGTCGCGCAGCACGCGCTCGCGAGCGGTCTTCAGCGGGGTGTGGGCGGCGGTCGTGGTGGCGACCCGGCGCTTCACGTTGGGCTTCAACCGGCCGTAGCGCTTGCGCGAATAGGCCTTCGCGCACTCCATGCAGTGGCGATAGGTCCGGGCGGCGTATGAGGCGTGCCAGTTGCGCCCCTCGGTCAGGATGACGTGACACTCACGGCAGCGGTGCATGAAGCGGCGGCCTCACCCGCGGAATCCGTCCTGCCGGAGGAAAGCCTGCTCCTCAGGCGTGGTTTCGCGGCCGAGCGCGCGGTTGCGGTGCGGGAAACGGCCGAAGCGGGCGATGACGTCACGATGATGCTCGGCCCAGCGGTCGTCCGGCTCGCGCGGCAGGGACTGGAACAGGGGCAGGACGCGATCCTGATCGGCCAGAGCCTCCGAGTGCTGAAAAGGCAGGTAGAAGAAGCGGCGCAGATCGACTTCGACCTCCCGGTCATGCCCTGCATCCAGCGCCCGTGCCGCGAAGTGGCGGGCGAGCGGATCGGTGGCGAAGGCGTGGCCCGTGTCGCGGAACGCGTTGCGCGGAAACTGATCCAGCAGGATCAGAAGGGCCAGCGATCCCTGGGGGGCGTCCGCCCAGCCGTCCAGTTTCCGGCGGGCCGCAGCGACGTGGGCGTCATGGAAGCGGCGACGGAATTCGGCATCGAAAGCGTCATCCCTGGCGAACCATTTGTCGGGGCCTGCCTGTTTCCAGAAGGCGACGACGTCGGAAGGCGATATGTCTGCGGTCATGACCGAGAACCTAGGCGCCCCGCTGCCCGTCTTCCATGACCGCGACTGCGATCCCTCGATCATCCAGGGCAAGCGCGTCGCCGTGATCGGTTACGGCAGTCAGGGGCGGACGCACGCGCTGAACCTGCGGGATTCCGGGGTGCGGCACCTGGTGGTGGGGCTGAAGGCCGGTTCGGCGACGCGGGAGACGGCGCAGGCGGACGGCTTCGCCGTGATGACGGCCGCAGAGGCGGCCGCAGGGGCCGACGTGGTCGCCGTCATGGTCTCCGACGAGGCGCACCGCGACCTGTGGCGCGATGAGCTGGCTCCGGCGATGCAGCCGGGAGCCGCGCTGGTGTTCGCCCACGGCCTGTCGGTGCGGTTCGGCCTGGTCGAGCCGCGCTCGGATCTGGACGTGATCCTGGCCTCGCCCAAGGGCATCGGGCCGCGCATCCGCGATCTGTACGAGGCGGGTGAGGGGGTGTTCTGCCTCTTCGGCGTGCATCAGGACGCCACGGGCGGCGCGCATGCGCTGGGCCTGTCCTATGCGGCGGCGCTGGGCTGCGGGCGCAAGGGCATTCTGGAGACGACCTTCAAGGACGAGTGCGAGAGCGACCTGTTCGGCGAGCAGGTGGTGCTGTGCGGCGGCGTGGCCGAGCTGATCGACACTGCCTTCATGAAGCTGGTGGACGCCGGCTATCCGCCCGAGGTGGCGTGGTTCGAGTGCTTCTACGAGGTGAAGCTGGTCACCGACCTGATGTTCGAGCGCGGCGTGGCCGGAGCGTTCGGCAAGATTTCGAACACGGCGGAATACGGGGCCTATCTGACCGGACCGCGCGTGATCGGCGAGGCGTCGCGGAAAGCGATGGACGAGGTTTTACAGGAGGTTCGGTCAGGCGACTTCGTGCGTCGCCTGATGACGGATCACGACGCCGGGTCGCCCGACCTTCAGACGCGGCGCGCGGCGCTGGGCCGGCGGCGCATCGAGGCGGTGGGCGCGCACCTGAAAGCCGTTGCCGATCGCGCGAGGGACTAGGCCGTCCGGACGTGCAGGTCGCCCTCGTAGTCGCCCTTGCCGATCGGCGCGCCGCGCATGCGCAGGATGGCGTAGGCCGTGACCACGTGGAAATAGAAGTTCGGCAGGGCGTAGGTCAGCAGATAGGTCTCGGGCGTCAGGGCCACGGTCTGCGGCCCCCACGGCGATCGGTGCGCGTGCTCCGGTTCAGTCGGGCGATAGATCACGATGTCGAAGTCCCGGCCCGCCCAGCGGTTCACCTCGCCGGGGTCGAGCGCCTCCAGTTCCTGGATCGCCCTGTCGAGGGTGGCCTGCAGGTCCGCGAACGGCATCTGGCCGCGCAGCGGCGGCGGATCGAAGACGCCCGTCCGCGCCGCCTCCATGCCCCACACCGCATGGTGCCACAGCGCCTCGATCTGGAAGTGGAAGGGCGCCATGTCCTCGACCAGCCGCGCCTCGACGAAGTCGTTCGGGTCAGCCCCCGTTTCGGCGCAGTGCCGCGCTGCGCGCGCGAGCACGCCCCGCAGCGCCCGCAAGGTCTGTAGAAAGGTCGGGACGCTGAGTTCGTAGAGGGAGATCGTCATCGCCGTTGATCTGGGATGACCGGGGGTGGGCGGTCAACGTCAGTCCGCGACGACCGTCGCCTTGCTGAGGTCGGCGCGAATTTTCACCACATCGCCGGGGCGGGCGATCACACCGGGCACGTGCAGATGAACCCGGTCGTCGCCGAGACGGGCGCCGACCTCGCTGAAGTGCCCGCCGAAACGCGTCGTCTCGACCGTCGTCTCCAGTCCGTCCGCGCCCGGCGTCAGATCCTGGGGTCGGATCAGCAGGGCGGCGGGGCCGTCGGGCAGTCCGGGCGCCGGCGCCGGTCCCAGCGGCGTCTGCGCCACGCCATTCGAGACGTGAGCCGGCAGGCGGTTCACCTCGCCCAGCAGGCGGGCGGCCGCGGTGGAGGCGGGCCGAGCCCAGCACGCCTGCGGATCGCCGGACTGGATGACCCGGCCGCCGTCCATGAGAACGAGATCGTCGGCCATCATCAGCGCCTCGCCCGCGTCGTGGGTGACCAGCAGCACCGCCGCGCCCGCCGTCTTCAGCGTGGTCAGCAGGCTTTCCCGGACCTCGGACTTCAGGTGGGCGTCGAGGCCGGAGAAGGGTTCGTCCAGAAGCACGGTGTGCGGCTCCCGCACGAGGGTGCGGGCCAGCGCCACGCGTTGCTGCTCGCCCCCGGACAGGGCGTGCGGCCAGGATTTTTCCCGGTCGGCGAGTTTGACCTCGGTCAGCGCCTTCAGCACCCGGGCCTTGCGGTCGGCGGCGGGCAAGTGGCGCAGTCCGAACCCCACGTTGTCGCGGACGTTCAGGTGGGGGAACAGGGCGTAGTCCTGAAACACCAGTCCGACGTCGCGCGCCTCGGGCGGAACGGTGCGGCCGGTCGCGGACAGGACGCGATCGCCCGACCGGATCTCGCCGGCGTCGACAGGTTCCAGCCCGGCGATCAGGCGCAGCAGGGTGCTCTTGCCCGATCCCGACGGCCCCAGCAGGCAGGTGATGCGCCCGGCGCGCAGGTCCACGTCGGCTCCGTGGACCGCGGTCTTGGGGCCGTAGCGGCGCGTCACGCCGCGCGCGGTGATGGTCGCCGTCTCGTTCATTCGCTTCCCGGGCGGGCGTGGGCCGCCTTGCGGCTCAGCCATATGACGGGCGGCAGGGCCAGCGCCACAAGGATCAGCGACGGCCAGCCCGCGTTCGCCAGCCGTTCGTCGCGCGCATAGTTGTCGGCGATGACCGCCAGGGTGTCGAAATTGAAGGGCCGAAGGATCAGCGTGGCCGGCAGTTCCTTGAGCAGATCGACCAGCACGACGATCGCGGCGGTGAACAGGGCAGGCGCCGCGATGGGCAGCTGGACGCGCCATGCCGCTCCGGTTTCCGAGGCGCCGAGGCCGCGCGCGGCATGGACCATGGACGGCGTCACGCGCGAAAGCCCGGCGTCCACCGGCTCCAGCGCCGCGGCCATCAGACGGGCGGCATAGGCGTAGAGCAGCAGGCCCAGGCCCGCCGCGAGATTGGCCGAGCCGCCGGGCACGACGCTCCAGATCCAGGCCGCGGGCAGCAGCAGACCGATCGCCATGACCGCCCCCGGAGTGGCGTAGCCGACGCTCGCGACGCGGGCGGTCAGGGGCAGCTTCTTCGCCGCCAAAGCCAGGGCGGTGGCGAGGGTGACGGTGACGGCGGCGCCGGCGATGCCCAGGGTCAGGGTGTTCTTCGCCGCGGAGATCAGACGTGGCCAGTCGGGCTGGACGTCGATCGACGACCAGGCCAGCCAGCCGGCCGGCAGCAGCAGTCCCAAGGTCAGCAGCAGCAGGCAGAAGCTGGAGGCGAGGAAAGCCTTTGGGCCCTTTAGATCAGTGACGGGCAGCGGCCGCCACTTCGCGGCGGACGCGCCGTAGGACCGGCTGCGCCGTCCGGCGCGCTCGATCCACAGGAGCAGGGCGGCCGCGCCCAGCAGCGGCAAGGCGAACTGGGCCGCCGAGGCCAGCGACCCGTAGACGAACCAGGCGCGGACGACGCCCGTCGTCAGGGTCTGGACGCTGAGGAACTGGACGGCGCCGTAGTCGGCCAGCGTCTCCATCACGGCGAGGGCGACGCCGGCCGCCAGCGCGGGGCGTGCCATGGGAACGGCGACCGCCAGGAAGGCCCGGCGCGGCGAGGCGCCGAGACTTCGCGCCGCTTCCAGCGCGTGAACGGGCAGGTTCACGAAGGCCGCGCGCATGGCCAGGTAGACGTAGGGAAAGAAGGCGAAGCCGAGGATGAAGCCCGCGCCGCAAAGGCTGCGCATCTGGAAGGGCAGGGCGAAGCCCGCGCTGGCCCGCAGCCAGGCGTTCAGCTCGCCGGCGACGTCGAACAGGTCCGCGTAGGCATAGGCCACGGCGAAGGCCGGCATGGCGAACGGCAGGGCCAGCGCCCATTCGAACACCCCCCAACCGGGGAAGCGGTGCATGACGATGAGCCACGCCGCGATCGAGCCCAGAAGGCCGGTGATCGCCGCGACGAGGGCGGCGAGCGCGAGCGAGGTCAGGGCGTAGCGGATCAGGTCGGACGCCGCGATGTCGGCCGTCTCGCCGGTCAGGGCGGCGGCCACGACCCCGACCAGCGGCAGCACCGCGACCAGCGCCGCCAGCAGACCGATCAGCCGCAACGGCGACGGCCCCCGCCTGACGACGGGGGCCGAAGCGGTTTCGGTCGCGGTCGAGGTCAGCGCCAACCGGCCGCGGACATGAGCGACTGCGCCTCGGCCTGACGACGGCCGTAGACCGAGACGTTCATCGGATGGGCCGTGAAGCCTTCGAACTCCCGCACTCCGGCCGGGGCCTGCACGCCGACGGCGGCGGGAAATTCATTGTTCTGCTCGGAGTTGAGCACCTGGGCTGCGGGCGAGGCCAGGAACTCCAGGAAGGCGATGGCCTCAGCACGGTGCGGGGCGTTCCTGGCCACGCCGCCGCCCGACACGTTCACGTGCGCGCCCTGACCGTTGAGCGAGGGGAAGCCCAGCTTCACCTTGTCCGTCAGCGCGACGTCGGCCGGATCCGTCGAGCGGTCCATGCGGATGAAGTAGTAGCTGTTGGTGATCGCGACTTCGCAGACGCCGGCGCCCACGGCGCGGATCTGGTCGCGGTCGCCGCCTTCCGGCGGGCGCGCCATGTTGGCGACGACGCCTTCGACCCATGCCTTCGTCTTCTCCGGGCCCCACGCTTCCAGCAGGGCGCCGACCAGCGACAGGTTGTAGACGCTGTCCGACGAACGGACGCACAGCTTGCCGCGGAAACGGGGCGACGCCAGCTCTTCATAGGTGTCGACCTCTTCAGGACGCACCTTGGTGGAGTCGTAGGCGACGACGCGGGCGCGGCGGCTTGTGCCGAAGAAGTGTCCCTGCGGTTCCCGCAGGTTGGCGGGAATGGCGGCGTTCAGCGTCTCGGACGAAATCGGCTGCAGCAGACCGGCGTCCTGGGCCCGCCACAGGGCGCCGGCGTCGGCGGTGACGAACACGTCGGCCGGGCTGGCCGCGCCCTCGGCCTGCATGCGGGCGATCAGCTGGTCGGGGTTGCCCTCGATGCGGTTGACCTTGATGCCGGTGGCCTTCTCGAAGGCCGCGTAGACCTGCAGGTCGCCGTCGTAGTGGCGGGCCGTGTAGAGATTGAGCACCCGTTCGCCCGCGGCGCCTTTGGTCTTCGCGGTGTCCGTCTGATCGCCGCAGGCGGCCAGGGGCAGGGCGAGGGCGGCCATGCAGGCCATCAGGGTCCGACGCAGCGTCATGGGCATCTCCTTGTCTGTGGAGCGAACTACGGCTTTTGCGAATTGATCGCAAGAGCAGATCGCAGTGCCGCGACCGCATGAGCCACCGCGCCGTCACACCTCAACGATTCCGGAAAGGTCAGGCGCTCCAGCGACAGGGCCCGGCGGGCCGCGCGATCGCGCCAGAAAGAATGGTCGGAGTGGCAGGATTCGAACCTGCGACCCCTGCGTCCCGAACGCAGTGCTCTACCAGACTGAGCCACACTCCGACTTGGAGGCGGGCTTATAGCGACGCCCCCCAAGGCCCGCAAGCGGCCTTTCGGCCAGCTTTCGAGATTGTTCGGCCACGCCCTCAAAGATGCGGTCGGACCCCTGTTGCATCCGAAAAAGGCTTGGCGTATCTCACCGCCTCCCCGCCGCGAGGCGGGTTGCGCCGGACCTGCTGGGGAATGGTGTAATGGTAACACTCCGGTTTTTGGTACCGTCATTCTAGGTTCGAGTCCTAGTTCCCCAGCCATCCGCTCCTCACCTCCGTCAGAAGTCGTCGGTTGAGCGCGCCAGGCGCGCGTGCCCTGCTGCGCGCATCGGGGGAGGACGCCCATGTCGTTCAGGAAAGTCTGCGTCGCGGCGATTTCGGCCGCCCTGTCGGTCTCCGCGCCGCTCGCGCCGGCTCGGGCCCAAGACGGGGGCATGTGGCAGGTGAACATCGCCGGGGTGCCGCTGTCTTGTGTGGACTACGGCGGCACGCCGGTCCGCATCTACGTGACCAACGGCCTGGACAACGTCGGCATCGCCACCCGCACGCAGCAGGGCCAGCCGATCATCGTGCTGAATCCGAACGTGTTCGCCCGCTTCAGCCCGACCGTGCAGGTCTGGTGGTTCGCCCACGAGTGCGGCCACCACGCGCTCGGTCCGTACAATTCCGAAACCAACGCCGACTGCTGGGGCGTCAAGGTGATGCGGCAGCAGGGCCTTCTGCACTCGTACTGGCAGCTGGACCAGTTCGCCCGCGAGCTCGCCAGCCTGCCCGGATCGCCCACGGGACACCTGCCCGGACCGGCGCGGGCGTGGAACATCGCCAACTGCGCCCTGAGCTGAGCGGGGACGCGACTTTCCCTTTCTTCATTTGACGCCGGCCCGACGGGGCGGAAATGTCGCCCGTCATCCTCGGGGGACTTACGTCATGAACCGCCGCGACCTGATCGCATCCACCGCCGCCGCAACAGGCCTCGCCGTTGCGGGGCCCGTCCTCTCACGTCCGTCCGGAGCCTCGATGCCCGTTCCCCCCGTCGCCAAGAAGATTCCCGTCACCATCGAGCAGCTGGGGCGCACCCGCGTCGACGAGTATCAGTGGATGAAGGACGACAACTGGCAGGCGGTGCTGCGCGATCCGACGCTGATCAAGGCGGACGTGAAGGAGAACCTGATCGCCGAGAACGCCTATCGCGAGGCGATGATGGCCTCGACCGCGCCGCTCCAGGCGACGATGTTCGAGGAGATGAAGGGGCGGATCAAGGAAGCCGATTCCTCCGTGCCGAATCCGGACGGGGCCTGGGAGTACTTCACCGAGTTCCGGACGGGCGAGCAGCATCCCCGCTACATGCGCGTGGCGCGCCAGGGCACGTGGGTCGAAAACGGCCGGACCGTGACGCGCAACTTCGTCGTCGCGCCGACGCCGGAGCTGCTGCTGGACGCCAACGTGCTGGCCGAGGGCAAGGCCTACTCCGACGTGGGTCAGGCGTCCCACAGCCCCGACCACGCCCTTTTCGCCTATTCGGAGGACGCGCAGGGGTCCGAAGTCTACAAGATCTACGTCAAGGATCTGGCGACGGGCGAGCTGGTCGGCACGCCCATCGAATCGGCCACCGGCGGCTTCACCTTCTCGCCGGACAGCCAGTGGATCTTCTGGACCAACCGCAACGACAACGGCCGGCCCGACAAGATCTTCCGCCGCCCCGCCCGCGGCGGCGAGGCCGCCCTGGTCTATGAGGAAGAGGACGAGGGCAAGTTCATCGGCGTGGGCCGGTCGTCGGACGATCGCTTCATCGTCATCGGCATCAACGATCAGGAGACGTCGGAATACCGCTACGTCCCCGGCGACGCGCCGATGGCAGAGCCGCGCGTGATCGAGCCGCGCGAGACGGCGCGCAAGTACGACGCCGATCACTGGGGCGATCGCTGGATCATCCACACCAACGCCGACGGAGCGCAGGACTTCAAGGTGTGCGAGGCCCCCACGGACGCGCCGGGCAAGGCCAACTGGAAGGACCTGATCCCGCACGCGCCCGGCCGCTACGTCGAGGGCGTCTCGCTGGTGAAGGACTTCATCGCCCGGCAGGAACGTGCCGACGCCAACACGCGCATCGTGATCCGCGACCGCGCGGGCGCGGAGCATGACATCGCGGTGGACGAGCCGGCCTACTCGCTCTCGCTGGGCGGGGCGTCGGAGTTCGAGACCACGGTCATGCGCTATGGCTACAACTCGCCGTCCACGCCGACCTCGACCTACGACTACGACCTGAGGACGCGCGAGCGGACCCTGCGCAAGGTGCAGGAAATTCCGTCGGGTCACGATCCGGCGAACTACGTCGTGGAGCGGGTCTATGCACCGGCCCCGGACGGCGAGCTGGTGCCGGTGACCATCCTGCGCCGCAAGGACACGCCCGTGAACGGCTCGGCGCCGCTGCTGCTGTACGGCTACGGGTCCTACGGCATCCCGATGGCGGCCAGCTTCTCGACCAACCGGCTGAGCCTGGTCGACCGCGGCTGGATCTATGCCATCGCCCACATCCGCGGAGGTTCCGACAAGGGCTGGGGCTGGTTCCTGGCCGCGCGCCGGATGACCAAGAAGAACACCTTCACCGACTTCATCGCCGCGGCCGAGCATCTGATCTCGACCGGCCACGGCAGGGCGGGGAACATCGTGGCGCACGGCGGCTCGGCGGGCGGCATGCTGATGGGGGCGGTGAACAACATGCGGCCCGATCTGTGGGCCGGCGTGATCGGCGACGTGCCCTTCGTCGACGTGATCAACACCATGTCGGACACCAGCCTGCCGCTGACGCCCCCGGAATGGCCCGAGTGGGGCAATCCGATCGAGGATCCGGAGGCCTACGACTACATGATGAGCTACAGCCCGTACGACCAGGTGAAGGCCCAGGCCTATCCGGCGGTGCTGGCCACCGGCGGCCTGTCCGATCCGCGCGTGACCTATTGGGAGCCGCAGAAGTGGGTCGCCCGCCTGCGTCCCGCCACGACGTCCGGCAAGCCGGTCCTGCTGAAGATCAACATGGAAGCCGGTCACGCCGGGTCGTCGGGCCGGTTCGACTATCTGAAGGAGGTCGCTCTGGTCTACGCCTTCGCCATCTGGTCGGTGGAGAAGGGGTGGGAGGCGGCGTGAGCCCCACGGTCAGGCCCGCCGCGCCCGCCGACATGGGCGCGGTGGCCGGGCTGTACGGCCGCGAGGTCACGGGCGGCACCGCCAGCTTCGAGCTGGAGCCGCCGACCCCGGCCGAGATGACGGCGCGCTTGCTGGCCGTACTGGACAAGGGTCTGCGGTGGCTGGTCGCAGAGATCGACGGCGCCTTCGCCGGCTACGCCTACCTGTCGCCGTTCCGCCCGCGCGCGGCCTATCGCTATGGCGTGGAGGTCTCGGTCTATGTGGAGGAAGCGACGCGCGGCCGGGGCGTCGCGCGCGCCCTGATGACGGCCCTGATCGACGCGGCACGCGAGATGGGCCTGCGCCACGTCATCGCCGCCATCAGCCAGTCGGCCACCAGCGACGCCTCGATCGCCCTGCACCGGTCGCTGGGGTTCGGAACGGCCGGCGTATATCGCCAGGTCGGCTGGAAGCACGACCGCTGGCTGGACGTGACGCTGATGCAGCTCGACCTGTCGCCAGACGGCGCGCCGCCGACGAGGGAGGGGCTGAGGCTGGGGGGCGGGTTGGCTTAACCCACCTTCACCCGCGTCGCCGCCTCCGGCAGGTCCTCGCCGAACGCGCGTTGGTAGAACTCCGCGATCGTCGGGCGTTCCAGTTCGTCGCACTTGTTCAGGAAGGTCAGGCGGAAGCTGAGGCCCAGGTCGCCGCCGAAGATCTCGGCGTTCTGGGCCCAGGTGATGACCGTGCGGGGCGACATGACGGTGGAGATGTCGCCGTTCATGAAGGCGTTGCGGGTCATGTCGGCGACGCGGACCATGGCGGCGATGCGACGACGGCCTTCGGCGTCCTGCCAGGACGGAACCTTGGCGGCCACGATCTCGGCCTCCACGTCGTGGTCGAGGTAGTTCAGCGTGGTGACGATCGACCAGCGGTCCAGCTGGGCCTGATTGATCTGCTGGGCCCCGTGATACAGGCCCGTGGTGTCGCCCAGGCCCACCGTGTTCGAGGTGGCGAACAGTCGGAACCAGGGGTTCGGGCGGATCACCCGGTTCTGGTCCAGCAGGGTGAGGCGGCCCGACGCCTCCAGCACGCGCTGGATGACGAACATCACGTCCGGGCGGCCCGCGTCGTATTCGTCGAACACCAGGGCGACGGGGCGCTGCAGCGACCAGGGCAGCAGGCCCTCGCGGAACTCGGTGACCTGTTTGCCGTCCTTCAGGACGATGGCGTCCTTGCCGATCAGGTCGATGCGGCTGACGTGGCTGTCCAGGTTGATGCGGATGGTCGGCCAGTTGAGGCGCGCCGCCACCTGCTCGATGTGGGTCGACTTGCCGGTGCCGTGATAGCCCTGGACCATGACGCGGCGGTCGAAGGCGAAGCCGGCGCAGATGCTGAGCGTCGTCTGGGGATCGAAGCGGTAGGCGTCGTCGACCTCCGGGACGTGGCTGTCCCTCATGTCGAAGCACGGCACGGTCATGTCGCTGTCCACGCCGAACGCTTCGCGCACCGTCACCTTGCGGTGCGGTTCAAGCATCAGCAGGGGATCGGGCGTGGCATCGAGGGGAGAAGTCATGTCGCGCGATTAGCGCACCCTCACCGGGTGGTCGAGGCCCATGCCGGTGCGGACGATCTGGTCCACCACCGCCGGGATGCGGGCGGCGAACGGGATCAGCAGGCCGCGCACGGCGTCGGCAAGGGGGCCGGAACGGCGCAGGGCGTCGGTCGCGGCCTTCACCCGCCGGACCACGGCGCCGTCGTCCTCGCGCCGCAAGCGTCCGTAGTCGGCGAGGCGGCCGGTCTCTCCGTTCAGGAAGTCGGCGGCGCAGGCGGCGAAGACGAAGGCGTCCTCGACGCCCAGGTTCATGCCGCGCGCGCCCATGGGTGAATGGATGTGCGCCGCGTCGCCGCCCAGACAGACGCGGCCGACGGCCATGCGCTCGGCCAGACGGTGCGACACGCGGAATTCCGACGTCCAATGGACCTTTCCTGCCGTCCAGCCGTCGGGCAGATGCGCCAGCGGGTCGGCCCCGAACGTGATCAGGCGGAACACGCCGCCGGCGAACGGCAGGCAGAGCAGCGGGCCGTCGGGACGCAGGTCGACCCAGCCTTCGTCGGGCGGCGCGCCGTCCAGTTCGACGTCCAGCAACCGCCACGGCTCGGACCAGCGGTCGCCGGGGAAGTCGAGGTCCAGCGCTTTCCGAACCGTCGAATGCGCCCCGTCGGCGGCGAACAGGATCGCGGCGCGCGCGACGGAGCCGTCCGTCAGGGCGGCAGTGACGGACGTCTCGTCCTGATCGACGTCCGCCACGCCCACGCCGCGCTCCACGGTCACGCCCCGCTCCGCCAGCGCCTCGGTCAAAAGCGCCTCGGTACGGGCCTGCGGGAGTATGGTCATGGGCCGTGCGGCGCCGACGCGCGCCCAGTCCGGCGGCCAGCGGCCGTCCGCCACGCAGCAGGCGCAGGCGGCGGATCTCCTGCCCCTCGGCCGCGATGCGCGCCGACAGTCCGGTCGGCTCCAGGAGGTCGAGGGTGCGCGGATTGACCCCCAGCGCCTTCGACGTGCGCGTCGGCTCAGGCGCGGCGTCCACGATGCGAGCGCCCACGCCGGCGCGCGTCAGGAACAGGGCGGCGGCCAGCCCGGTGGGGCCGGCGCCGGCGATCAGGACCTGCCGCTCGGCGCTCAGGCCGCCCCCAGACGCACGTCGACGTTGCCGCGCGTGGCGTTGGAATAGGGGCAGACCGCATGCGCTTTCGTGATCAGCTCATGGATCGTGGCCGCGTCCAGCCCGTGGTCCACCACCGTCAGATCGATGTCCAGATTGAAGCCTTCACCCTTGGGGTTCGGCCCGAAGCCGACCGTGGCGTTGACCCGGGTGTCCGGTCCGACCGGCGTGCCGGCCTTGCCGGAAACGAGGCGCAGCGCGCCGAGATAGCAGGCGGCGTAGCCGGTGGCGAACAGCTGCTCGGGGTTGGTCCCGTCTCCGCCCTTGCCGCCCATTTCCGTTGGCACGGAAAGGCGCACGTCGATCTTGCCGTCATCGGTCCTTGAGCGGCCTTCGTCGCGGCCGCCGCCGCTGGCCGTGGCATGAGCGCGGTACAAAACGTCCATGATGTCAGCTCCTTGTCGGCCAGTTCGCAGATTGTGCGCCAGCGTACATTAGGTGGGGAGGCGTTCGCGTGGTAGGAGTCTCCCGTGCGGTCGGCGGGGTCAAGCCCGCGTACGGCCGCGTTCAGCTCCGATGGGGCGACGCCCCGGGAGGGCCCATGACCACGCAGTGGTTCTGTTACGTGCACGTCGGCGAGGAGACGCCGCTGATGCTCCCTCTGGAAGCGCAGGACCGCAAGGCGGCCCTCGCCCAGGCGCATGGGCTGTTGATCGAGCGCCCGCACGCCACCCATGCCGAGCTTTGGGACGGCGACCTTACGGAACGCATCGAGCGCGCTGCGGCCCGCTAGCCGTCAGTCCGCCGCCTTCGCCTTCGCCGCCGGCTTTTTCGTCCCGGCCTTCTTCGCCGGAGTCTTCTTCACGGCCGTCTTCCCGGACGCCGCCCCGGCCTTGCCCTTCGCCTTGGGCGCAGTCGCCGCGCGCGCCGCCAGCAGGGGCAGGGCCGCCTCGAGCGTCATGTCTTCCGGCGCCGTCCCCTTGGGCAGGGTGGCGTTGACCTTGCCCGACTTCACATAGGGGCCGAACCGCCCGGCCATCAGGTGCACGGGCTCACCGGTTTCAGGATGGGCTCCCAGATCCTTCAACGGCGTCGTCGCGGCTCCCCGCCCGCGGCCGGCCCCGGCGCGCTTCTCGGCCAGCAGGGTCACGGCGCGATTCAGGCCGATGTCGAAGACCTCTTCGATGTCGGACACGTTCGCATAGGTGCCGGCATGCAGGATGAAGGGGCCGTAGCGTCCGAGACCGGCCGAAATCGGCTTGCCGTCTTCGGGATGCGCGCCCACCTCGCGCGGCAGCGAGAGGAGGCGCAGCGCCCGCTCCAGGTCCATGCCGGCGGGAG
This sequence comes from Brevundimonas sp., assembly GCF_035935935.1. Classification (GTDB taxonomy): domain Bacteria; phylum Pseudomonadota; class Alphaproteobacteria; order Caulobacterales; family Caulobacteraceae; genus Brevundimonas. Next base: position 222,811 of record NZ_DASYWO010000009.1, on the reverse strand, counting down.
ACCAGCCCTTGGGCAGGGATGACCGTTTCGGCTTGTCGCCGTCGCCGGCGGTTTCGACGTAGGGGCCGAAACGGCCGATCTTGAGGTGCACGGGCTGGCCGGAAGCGGGATCGACGCCCAGCTCCCGGTCTCCGCCGTCGGCAGAACCGTCCGCCGCGTCGGGTGAGGCCACCGGCCGGGTGAATTTGCACTCCGGATAGCGCGAGCAGCCGATGAACGCGCCGAAGCGGCTGGTCTTCAGGCTCAGCTGACCCTGGTGGCACAGCGGGCATTCGCGCGGGTCGGAGCCGTCGCCCTTGTCGGGGAAGATGTGCGGCCCGAGCGATTCGTTCAGCGCGTCGAGGATGGCCGAGGTGCGCAGCTCGCCGGCCGCCTGCGTCGCCGCATGGAAATCGGTCCAGAAATCCCGCAGCAGCGCCTTCCAGTCCAGATCGCCGGCCGAGACCTCGTCCAGCCGCGTCTCCAGCGCCGCGGTGAAGTCGTACTCGACCCAGCGGGCGAAGAACTGCTCAAGGAAGGCGGTGACGAGGCGGCCCTTGTCCTCCGGATAGAAGCGATTCTTGTCCATGCGGACGTACTCGCGGTCCCGCAGTGTGGTCAGGATGGAGGCGTAGGTGGACGGCCGGCCGATGCCGAGCTCTTCCAGCTTCTTGACCAGGGTCGCCTCGGAATAGCGCGGCGGCGGCTCGGTGAAATGCTGATCGGCGCGCACGTCCTGTACGGCCGCGGCGGCCCCTTCCTTCAGCGCGGGGAGGCGGGTCGACTCGTCCTCGTCCTCCTCGCCGCCGTCCCTCGGCTTTTCGTCGCGGCCCTCCTCATAGACCGCCATGAAGCCGTCGAAGGCGACCACCTGCCCCGTGGCGCGCAGGCCGGTCTGTCCGTCGGCGCTCTCGACGTCGACGACCGTCCGGTCGAGGCGCGCGGCCTCCATCTGGCTGGCGACCATGCGCTTCCAGATCAGCTCGTAGAGCCGCTGCAGGTCGCTTTCGAGCCGCAGCGAATCCGGGTGGCGCGCGATGTTCGTCGGCCGGATGGCCTCGTGCGCTTCCTGGGCGTTCTTGGCCTTGGTCTTGTACTGGCGGGCTTCGGCCGGGACGTAGGCCGGGCCGAAGCGGTCGGCGATGACCTCGCGCGCTTGGGCGACGCCCTCGGGACTGACCTGGACGCCATCGGTCCGCATGTAGGTGATCAGCCCGCCCGTGCCGTCGACGCCTTCGTACAGCTTCTGCGCGGCCTGCATGGCGCGCTGGGCCGTGAAGCCGAGTTTGCGCGCCGCCTCCTGCTGCAGGGTGGAGGTGGTGAAGGGCGGGGAGGGGAAGCGCCGGACGGGTTTCTTCTCAATCGCCTTGACCGTGAAGCGGCCGGACTGGATCGCGGCGCGGGCGGCCGACGCGGTGGCCTCGTCCTTCACGTCCAGACGCTGCACGCGCTTGCCGGCGTGTTTGACCAGCCGCGCGACGAAGGGCGGGCTGTCGGCGGTGACGTCCGCCTCGATCGACCAGTATTCCTGAGGCCTGAACCGCTCGATCTCCATCTCGCGGTCGACGACGATGCGCAGGGCCACGGACTGGACGCGCCCGGCGGAGCGCGCGCCGGGCAGCTTGCGCCACAGCACGGGCGAGAGGGTGAATCCCACCAGATAGTCCAGCGCGCGGCGGGCCAGGTAGGCCTCGACCAGCTGCATGTCGAGATCCCGCGGCGCAGCCATGGCGGCCTGCACGGCCGACTTCGTGATGGCGTTGAAGGTGACCCGCTGGACCGTCTTGTCCTTCAGCGCCTTCTTCTTCGTCAGGACGTCGAGCACGTGCCAGCTGATGGCCTCGCCCTCGCGGTCCGGGTCGGTGGCAAGGACGACGCGGTCGGCACGCTTCGCAGCCTCGGCGATCTCGGACAGCCGCTTCGAAGCCTTGGCGTCGACTTCCCAGCTCATGGCGAAGTCCTCGTCGGGCTTCACCGAGCCGTCCTTCGACGGCAGGTCGCGGACGTGGCCGTAGGACGCGAGGACCGTGAAGTCCGCGCCCAGATAGCCGTTGATGGTCTTTGCCTTTGCGGGGCTCTCGACGATGACGAGGTTCATGCGGTCCGGGGCTCGGGAGGGGGCGGGAACGTGGTTCGCCTCGCGCGGCATGTCAAATGGAGCCACGACATGCGTCGAAGGCGAAGCAAGCCAAGGTTGCATTATGTCGAGAATGCCGCTTTACCTTGTTTCCCGACAGGAGCGGATCATGCAGACCACGTCCACCACGGAAGACGCCCGCACGCGCGCCGTGATCGAGCCTCTGAAGGACTATCCGGTCCGGGAATACGTGGCGGCGATGGCGCGCGAACTCGCCCTCATGGCGCGCTGGGACGGGGACGAGGCGCTCGGCAAATTGCTGGACGGGGCGGCCGACGTGGCGGAACGCCCGGCCGCCTGACCTCAGGAACTGACGAGGCCGCCCGCCAGCAGCGTGGCGCGGCCCTCGAGGCTGAGCTCCAGCAAGGCGGCGGCCACTGCCCCGGCAGGGGCGCCCACGGCGCGGGCCAGCTCGTCGCGCGGCGTCGGCGTGGGCGAGAGCAGGGCGGCGAGTTGCTCGATCAGGGCGTCGTCCGGCTCCTGAAAGTCCGGCGAGTCGGCCTGCGGCTCGAAGAGCGTCCGGAGCGTGGAGAAGGCCCGCTGGACGTCCTCCAGCCCCTCGCACAGGGCCGCGCCGTTCCGGATCAGGTCGTTCGTGCCGCGCGACCGCGGATCCAGCGGCGATCCCGGCACGGCGAAGACCTCGCGCCCCTGCTCGGCGGCCAGCCGCGCCGTGATGAGCGAGCCTGAGCGCAACTCGGCCTCCACCACGATCACCCCGCGGGACAGGCCTGAGATGATGCGGTTGCGCCGCGGAAAGTCCTGGGCCTGGGCGCGGGCGCCCGGCGGGCGTTCGGAAACGACGCAGCCTTGCTGTGCCAGCCGGCGATGCAGGTCGGCATGCTCGGGCGGATAGACGTCGTCGACGCCGCCGCCCAGCACGGCCACCGTGCCGGTCTCCAACGCGCCCTCGTGGGCCGCGCCGTCGACGCCGCGCGCCAGCCCCGACACGACCGTCCAGCCCGCGGCTCCGAGTTGAGCCGCAAGGCCACGGGCGATCCGGAGCCCACCGGCCGAAGCCACCCGCGCGCCGACGACGGCGATGCAGGGCCTGGCGGTCAGCAGGGTCGCGTTCCCGAGGCCCCACAGCACCGGTGGCGGCGGATCGACCGCGGCGAGAGCGGCCGGGTAATCTGGGTCGCCGACGATCAGCAGCCGGCCGCCGATGGCCTCGCCGGCTTCGAGCTCGGCCTGCACGCGGTCCGTCTCGCAAAGAGGGGAGGCGGCGCCTGCGCGCGCCGTGAGCCGGGGCCAGGCGTCGACGGCGGCCTCGGCCGAACCGAAGCGCTGCAGCAACTGCCGGAAGGCGACGGGACCGACGCGATCTGTGCGCGCCAGACGCAGGCGGGCGAGGCGCTCGCCGGCCGACAGGGTCACGCGGCCTTGGCGCCGATGCGCGGCTCACGGCCGGACAGCAGCCGGCCGATGTTGGCCGCGTGCCGGATCCAGATGAGGAGGGCGGTGAACGCCGCCAGCGTGGTGACGGGCGCCGGCGTCGGCAGTCCGAGCGCCGGCAGGGGCGCGAGCGACACCAGCGGCGCAGCCGCGGAGGCGACCAGGGCCGAAAGGGACGAAATGCGGAACACGAGGGCCACGACGATCCACGTTGCGCCCGCGATCAGTCCGAGCGGCCACCAGGCCGCGATCAGCAGGCCGAAGAAGGTCGCCACCCCCTTGCCGCCCTTGAAGCCGAGCCAGACCGGATAGAGGTGACCGAGAAAAGCCGCGCCGCCGGCGATGGCGCCGGCGACATGGCCGGCTTCGCCCGGGATCAGCGCGCGCGCGACCAGCAGCGCGACCGCGCCCTTGCCGGCGTCCAGCAACAGCGTGGCGAGGGCGAGGTCTTTTCGGCCCGTCCTGAGCACGTTGGTCGCGCCGATGTTGCCGGACCCGATCCGGCGCACGTCGCCGGCGCCGGCCGCACGGGTGATGAGGACGCCGAACGGGATCGACCCCAGCAGATAGCCGCCCAGCGCCAGCAGGCCGAGGGTGGTCAGGGCCGGAACGGCCAGGTCCTGCACGTGAATCGCTCCCGTCGGAAAACCGCGGCCACGATGGCCGCGCCGGGCGGTTCAGGCAAGGCCCGCGTCGCCCGGCGGGACCCGGTCAGGTCCGCTTGCGCATGGCCGCGTCGACGCTCCACGACCCGGGGCCCGCGGCGCACAGATAGAGGAAGACGAAGCAGTAGAGGGCGGCCAGTTCACCGCCGTTCAGGATGGGGAAAAATCCACCGCCGGCGTGCACCGCCCAGTAGGCCACCGCGCAGAAGCCGGCCGCGAGGAACGCCACGGGGCGGGTGAACAGGCCGAGCACGAGCAGCACGCCGAAGATCAGCTCCAGCGGTCCGGACAGGCCGGGCAGGCTGAGCCCGGGCGGCGGGACGCCCTCGACCACGGGAAAACCGAGGACCTTGGCCGTGCCGTGCTGAAGGAACAGCGCGCCCGACATGATCCGCAGGACGCTGAGCAACTGGGGCTGATACGCGGAGAACCGGTCGAACATGGAAGCCTCCCTCTCGATGAGAGTCGGAGACTGGAACGGTCAAGGTTTCAATTCAAGCGGCCGCCTTGTCGGCCTCGATCATCTGCTGGATCGAGACGTAGTCGGTCTTGCCGGTTCCGAGGACCGGCAGTTCGGCGACCCGGACGATCTTCTTCGGCACGGCCAGCTCGGGGGCCCCGTGGTCGCGCGCCCATTCGGCGATACGGGCGACGTCCGCGTCCCTGCGGTCGGTGACCAGGACCAGTTTCTCGCCCTTGCGGGCGTCTGCGACCGCGACCACGGCGTGCCTGTTGTCGGGCCAGACCGCGCCGGCCAGCCCCTCGACGGCCGTCAGGCTGACCATCTCGCCGCCGATCTTGGCGAAGCGCTTGGCGCGGCCGAGGATGGCGACGTAGCCGTCCCTGTCGATGTCGACGATGTCGCCGGTGTCGTGCCATCCGCCCGGCAGCGGATCGACCTTGTCCGGATCCTCGGGCGACAGATAGCCCTTCATGACGTTCGGACCGCGCAGGAAAAGCCGGCCGCCCTCGTCGATGCCGTCGACGGGATCCAGCCGCCACTCCATGCCGGGGAGCATCTGGCCGACGGTGCCGGGGCGGTTGCGGTCCGGGTGGTTCACCGCCACCACCGGCGCGGCTTCGGTGGCCCCGTAGCCTTCCAGAAGCTTCAGACCGCGGAACTTGGTGTTGTAGAGGTGGTAGGTCTCGTCCTTCACCTTTTCAGCGCCTGCGACCACGAACTCCAGCGTGGAGAAGTCGTCAGGCGCCGCGACGCGCGCCCACTGATTCAGGAAGGTGTCGGTGGCGAACAGGATCGAGGCCTTCACCTCCGGCAGCAGCTCCACGATCTGCTTCGCGTGCAGCGGCGAGGGATACTGGAAGGCCTTCATGCCGGTCAGCATCGGCAGGAGCACGCCGCCGGTCAGGCCGAAGCAGTGGAAGGTCGGCAGCGGGTTGAACACCACCCAGTCCGGGCTCAGGGCGATGTGCTGGGCCACCTGGCGACAATTGGCGACCAGGTTCCACTGGCTGAGGAAGACGCCCTTCGGCGCGCCGAAGCTGCCGGAGGTGAACAGGATGACGCCGGGGGACGCGGGATCGGTCCTCACACGGAACCGCCTCGGCATCAGGCCGGCCATGAGACCGTAGAGCTTGTCCGGCAGGCCGATCGTCTTGCGCACGTCGTCGAGCCAGACCACCTCCGCCACCGCGGCGATCTCGGTCATCAGGTCGTCCAGCTTGGCCTGATCGACGAAACGCTTCGCCGACAGGACCCGCTTCACGCCCGCGGCCTGGATGGCGGCCTTTATGTTCCGCTCGCCCGAGGTGAAGTTGATCATCACAGGCACGCGGCCGTGGGCGTGCAGGCCGTAGTAGGTGACCACCACGCCGGCCGACGACGGGAGCAGGACGCCGACCCGCTCTCCGGGCTCCGTCATCGCGGCGATCTTGCGGCCCAGCACGAAGGCGGCCCGGATCAGGCCCGTGTAGGTCAGCGGCTTGCGATCCTGATCCTCCAGGATCTCCTTGTCGCCATAGGTGTCCCGGGCCGCGATCAGGGCGTCGAAGACCGTTTCCGGATCCTTGGCGTTCAGCGGCATGCGCAAGTCGGAATCCTCCCCGCCGGCTCGCTCGCCGGTCTGGTTTACGCGGCGCAAACTAGGGCCCGGCCCGCGGCTTGAAAAGATGCGTAACGGGGCGTGAGGTTCCCGGCGCACTTGCCTTGATCGGCCGCAGGGACGACATAGCCGACGACATGGTCACCCTCATCGACGCCCTGACGAAGACGCCGGCCGAACTTCGCCATCCGGAGAAGCGGAAGCGCGCGGACACCGTGGTGCTGAAGAAGCCTGAGTGGTTGCGGGTCAAGGCGCCGGGATCGGGCCAGTACAACGCCACTCGCGCCATCGTTAAGGAGAAGGGTCTTCACACGGTCTGTGAGGAGGCGGCCTGCCCCAACATCGGCGAGTGCTGGAGCCAGAAGCACGCCACGCTGATGATCATGGGCGACACCTGCACGCGGGCCTGCGCCTTCTGCAACGTCAAGACCGGTCTGCCCCAGCCGCTGGACCCGGAAGAGCCGGGCAAGGTGGGCTTGGCGGTGCAGCAGATGGGCCTGAACCACGTCGTGATCACCTCCGTCGATCGGGACGACGTGCATGACGGCGGCGCGGCCCACTTCGCCGAGGTGGTGCGGCAGATCCGGCTGCAGGCCCCCGGCACGACGATCGAGATCCTGACGCCTGACTTCCTGCGCAAGGACGGGGCGGCCGAGGTGATGATCGACGCCCGGCCCGACGTCTTCAACCACAACCTGGAAACCGTGCCGCGGCTGTATCTGAAGATCCGGCCCGGCGCCCGCTACTTCCACTCCCTGCGTCTGCTGCAGATGGTCAAGGAGCGCGACCCGAACCAGTTCACAAAGTCCGGCATCATGGTCGGGCTGGGTGAGACGCGGGAAGAGGTCATGCAGGTGATGGACGACATGCGCTCCGCCGGCGTCGACTTCATCACCATCGGCCAATACCTGCAGCCGACCCGGAAGCACGCCGCCATCGAGCGCTTCGTCACGCCGGAGGAGTTCAAGGCCTATGAGGCGATCGCCCGGGCCAAGGGCTTCCTGATGGTCTCGTCCAGCCCGCTGACCCGCTCCTCGCACCACGCGGGCGAAGACTTCGCCCGGCTAAAGGCGGCGCGGCTGTCGACGACGGGGCGCTGAGCCCCGCTTGGCCGTCCACCGCGTCAGCCGCGTCCTCCCGTATGCGCCGGAGCAGTTGGCCGCTCTGGTGGCGGACGTGCGGGCCTATCCGGACTTCGTGCCGTGGGTCACCGCGATGCGGACGTGGAACGCGCGCGAGGAGGCGGCGGGCGTGGATCTCATCGACGCCGAGGCGCAGGTCGGCTTCAGCTTCCTGAAGGAGCGGTTCGCGACCTGGGTCCGGCATGATCGGATCAGGAACGTGGTCGAGGTAGGCCTGCTGAGCGGGCCCTTCAGACATCTGCGGAACCGCTGGGAATTCGTGCCGGTTCAGCAGGGGACGCGGATCGACTTCATGATCGACTTCGCCTTCAGGAGCCGGATTCTGGACGCCATGCTGCACGCCAACTTCGATCGCGCCGTCGGACGACTGATCGGGTGCTTCGAGGCCGAGGCCGCGCGTCGGTACGGTCGGGCGGCGTGAGCTTCGACTTCGACGCCGTCGTCGTGGGCGCGGGGGCGGTCGGCCTGGCCTGCGGGCGGGCCCTGGCGAAACGCGGCCAGACCGTGCTGGTGCTGGAGAAGGAACCGGACATCGGCCAGGGCGTCTCCAGCCGCAACAGCGAAGTCATCCACGGCGGGCTGTACTATCCGACCGGTTCGCTGAAGGCGCGCCTGTGCGTGACCGGCCGCCGCGCGCTCTACGCCTTTCTGGAAAGCCACAAGGTCGATCACTGGAAGTGCGGAAAGCTGGTCGTGGCGACCGATGCGGCCGAGGTCGAGCGGATCGAAGCCATCTTCCAGCAGGCGACCACCAACGAGGTGGAGGCGCTGGAGCACCTCACCGGCGCGCAGGCGAAGGCGCTCGAGCCGGCCCTGAACGTCCACGCCGCCGTCCTGTCGCCGGAGAGCGGCGTGTTCGACAGTCACGGCTACATGCTGGCGCTGCAGGGCGAGATCGAGGACGCCGGCGGCTCGGTCGTGGTCGGCACGCCGGTCGAGCGGGCCGAGCCGCTGCCGGACGGCGGGTTTTCCATCGTCGCAGGCGGGGAGGGCGGGGCGACGCTGACCTGCCGTCGATTGGTCACGGCTCCGGGACTGCAGGCTCAGGAGGTGGCAGCGCGGATCGAAGGTTTTCCGTCCGACCACATCCCCGACGGCCATTTCGGGAAGGGCGTCTACTTCCGACTGACGGGCCCCGCGCCCTTCAACCGGTTGATCTACCCACCGCCCATTCCGGGCGCGCTGGGGACCCACTATCGCAAGGATCTGGGCGGACAGGCGGTGTTCGGACCCGATCTGACCTATGTCGAGGCGGAGGATTATTCCGTCGACCCCGGCAAGCGCGACGCGTTTGCGCGCTACATCGCGCGCTTCTGGCCGGGCGTGGAGGCCGATCGGCTGACCCCCGACTACGCCGGCATACGGCCCAAGCTGCACGGGCCGGGTGAGACCCAGCCTGACTTCCAGTTGCGGGGCGCGGACGATCATGGGCTGGAAGGGCTGGTCACCCTGTTCGGCATCGAGAGCCCCGGCCTGACCAGTTCGCTGGCGATCGGGGAGGCGGTCGCGGACATGTTGAATGTCTGACACGTCGCTCAGGTTGGCGACTACGGAAGACGCCGCGCGCGTTCAGCCGCTGGTGCATCGCGCCTATCGCGGCGAGACGGCGCGAAAAGGCTGGACGCACGAGGCGGATCTGCTGGACGGGAACCGCATCGACTTGGAGAGCGTGGCCGCGATCGTCGCCGATCCCCTGCAGGTCGTCGTGTTGGCGGAACGACAGGGCGACATCATCGGCAGCGTGCAGGTGACGTCGAAGGGCGACGGCCTCGCCTATCTGGGGATGCTCTCGGTCGAGCCCGATTTGCAGGGCGGCGGGGTGGGCGGCGTGCTGGTGCGGGAGGCGGAGCGCGTGGCGGTCGAGCGATTCGGCGCCCGTCGCATGGAGATGACCGTCATCGTCCAGCGCGACGAGCTGATCGCCTGGTACGAACGCCTCGGCTACGTCCGCACCGGCGAAACGCGGCCCTTCCCGGCCACCGATCCGCGCTTCGGACTGCCGAAGCGTGACGACCTGGCCTTCGTGGTGCTGGAGCGGTCGCTGGCTTGACCGGACGACGGCGGCGGCGCATCGGCGCGGGATGGAGATCAGGACGCCTCGGCTGACCCTGCGCACCGCCCGTCCGGACGACCTGGCGGCGATGCATGTGGTGCTGTCCAGCGTCGAGGCGACCCGCTGGTGGTCCACGCCGCCGCATGTGGACATGGACCAGACCCACGACTGGCTGGCCTCCATGATCGCCAAGGGCCCGGAAAATCCGGACTTCGTCGTCGAGGTCGAGGGCCGCGCGGTCGGCAAGGCCGGCTTCTTCACCCCGCCCGAAATCGGCTACATCCTGCATCCGGACGTGTGGGGGCGGGGTCTGGCGTTCGAGGCCTGTCGCGCGGCATTGGATCATCTGTTCACGACGACCGGACACGCCGAGGCGACCGCCGACGTGGATCCGGAGAACGCGGCGTCGATTCGCCTGCTGGAAAAACTGGGCTTCGTCCGCACCGGGTTTCGGGCGCGGACCTGGAACGTAGGCGGAGAGTGGAAGGACAGCTTTTTCTACGGCCTGTCGCGCGGGGAGTGGGCGTCTCGCGGCGAGGCTTGAAATCGCCATGACCTTCCGGCATAAGCCCGCCTCCCGCAGCGGCCCCTCTCGGCCGCCGCTTTCGTATTCGCGCCCCGGGCTTCTCGGGCGCCCAGCCTGAAGATCGAGACGGACATGGCCGTTCCCAAGCGCAAAGTATCGCCGTCGCGTCGCAACATGCGCCGCGCCCACGACGCCCTCGGCACCAACGCCTACGTCGAGGACAAGGACACCGGCGAGCTGAAGCGTCCGCACCACATCGACCTGAAGACCGGCACCTATCGCGGCCGGCAGGTGCTGACGCCCAAGGACGAATAGTCCCGGCGCAGAAAAGCTGAGCTTTTACGGCGCGCGGTGGCCCCGCGCGCCGTTTTCGTGCGTTGTGTCGGCTTCCATGCTTACGGAGCCCTTCATGCGCCTGACCCTGATCACCGTCGCCGCCTCCGCGCTCGCCCTTGCCGCGTGCGGCGCGCCGCCCGCCGAGGAACCCGCCGCGCCCGCCGGCCCGACCCAACCCGGGGCGCCGACGACCCCGAGCCCGACGACGCCCCCGGCGACGGGCGACGTCCTCACGGCCACCGGGCTGGGACCGCTGCGCGTCGGCATGACCCGCGCGGAAGTCGTGGCCGCGTGGGGCGACGACGCGAACCCCGGCGCCGTCGGCGGTGCCGACCCGGCCCAGTGCGACGAGTTCCGTCCCGCGCGGGCGCCGGAAGGCACGCTGGTGATGATCGAGAACGACCGGCTGACGCGCATCTCCCTGATCCGCGGCTCCACGCTGAAGAGCGACCGCGGCTTCGGGGTTGGCGACGAGGCGGCGGCGGTGAAGGCCGCCTATGGTCCGTCGGCCGTTGCCAGCCCGCACAAGTACAGCTCGGCCCCCGCGGAGTACGTGACGGTCTGGAGCCCCCCGACCTCCGGGACCGCCTACGTGCAGGATCCGAACGCCCGGGGTCTGGTGTACGAGATCGGCGCCGACGGCCGCGTGTCCGCAGTGCGCGGCGGGGGCCCGTCGATCCAGTACGTCGAAGGCTGTTCCTGACGCCGCCGGTGGCGCTCGCGAGGGGTCTGCGTTAAACGGCGCGGACCCCTCAGCCACCGGACGTTCCCATGACCGACATCGCCGACATCGTCGCCCGCCAGATCCTCGATTCCCGCGGCAATCCGACGGTTGAGGTCGACGTCATCCTGGACGACGGCAGCTTCGGCCGCGCCGCGGTGCCGTCCGGCGCGTCGACCGGCGCGCATGAGGCCGTCGAACTGCGGGACGGCGACAAGGACCTGTGGGGCGGCAAGGGCGTCCAGAAGGCGGTCGACGCGGTCAACGGCGAAATCTTCGACGCCCTGTCGGGAATGGACGCCGAGGACCAGCGGCGGATCGACGAGGCCCTGATCCAGTTGGACGGCACGGAGAACAAGGGCCGGCTGGGGGCCAATGCCATCCTGGGCGTGTCGCTGGCCTGCGCGAAGGCCAGCGCCATCTCGGCCGGTCTGCCGCTGCACCGCTACGTCGGCGGCATCTCGGCGCGCATCCTGCCCACGCCGATGATGAACATCATCAACGGCGGCGCCCACGCGGACAATCCGATCGACATCCAGGAGTTCATGATCCTGCCGACGGGCGCCGAGAGCTTCTCGGAGAGCCTGCGCATGGGCACGGAAATCTTCCATGCGCTGAAGAAGGCGCTGAAGGACGCGGGCCACAACACCAACGTCGGCGACGAGGGCGGCTTCGCGCCGAACCTGGGCTCGGCCAAGGAGGCCCTCGAGTTCATCACCAAGGCGGGGCAGGCGGCAGGGTATCTGGCCGGAGAAGACTTTCATCTGGGCCTGGACGTCGCGGCGACCGAGTTCTTCAAGGACGGCAAGTACGTCATGGCCGGCGAGGGCAAGACCTTCGACCACGAGGGCATGGTCGGCTACCTCGCCGACCTGTGCGAGCGCTTCCCGATCGTGTCGATCGAGGACGGCTGCGCCGAGGACGATTTCGACGGCTGGAAGGCGCTGACGGAACGTCTGGGCGACCGGGTGCAACTGGTCGGCGACGATCTGTTCGTCACCAACCCCGTGCGTCTGGCGGCCGGCATCGGCGAGGGGCTGGCCAACTCGATCCTCATCAAGGTCAACCAGATCGGGACGCTTTCAGAGACGCTGGATGCGGTCGATATGGCCCATCGCGCCGGCTACACGGCGGTTATGAGCCACCGGTCGGGCGAGACCGAGGATTCGACGATCGCCGACCTGGCCGTCGCCACGAACTGCGGGCAGATCAAGACCGGTTCGCTGGCGCGTTCGGACCGCACGGCCAAGTACAACCAGTTGCTGCGCATCGAGGAGATGCTGGGCGATCAGGGCCAGTACTACGGCGACGGCATGCTGCTGAGATAGGCTCCGCTCTTACGGCGAAGCTACGGTTCATTAGGCATTTTCGGTCATCCCTGAGCAGGGAATCCCCCGCGCTCAGAAGGAGCGTCCGACTTGCTGGACCGAATGAAGCCGTATCGCGTGACCGTCGCCCTGTTCCTGGCGGTCGTCTACCTGTCCATCCAGGCGTTGACGGGCCAGCTGGGCCTGCTGTCCGCGCACGCCCGGGCCGAGGCGCTGCAGGCCAGGGAGGCGGAGGCCCTGCGTCTTGAGCGCGAGCGGGCGGACCTCGAAATGCGGGTGCGCCATCTCGGCGACGACAACCTGTCGCGCGACCTGCTGGAAGAGCGGGCGAGGGCGCTTCTGGGCTACTCCGATCCCCGCGACGTGGTGGTCGAGGTGCAGGCTCCGGCGACGCCGCGGAACGAGCGGCGCGCCGCCGCCTGAACTGTTGTTACAGCGCGTGATCCCGGCTTTGCCTTTCCGGAACCAAGGCTGCTAAAGCCCCTTTCCGTTAAGTCAGAAGGCCCCGGCCCTGGGGTCCAGCCGGGAGATGGCGGATGGCGAAAGCCCCCTCCGAAAAGACTGCCCCCAAAAAGCTTCCGAACACGCCGACGGCGTCGAAGGAAGATCTTCTCCGCTTCTACCGCGAGATGCTGCTGATCCGACGCTTCGAGGAGCGGGCCGGGCAGCTGTACGGCATGGGTCTGATCGGCGGGTTCTGCCACCTGTACATCGGTCAGGAGGCCGTGGCCGTCGGCGTTCAGGAGAGCGTGAAGCAGGGCCACGACAAGATCATCACCGGCTATCGCGACCACGGCCACATGCTGTGCGCCGGCATGGACCCGAAAGAGGTCATGGCCGAGCTGACCGGCCGCATCGGTGGCTCGTCCAAGGGCAAGGGCGGGTCGATGCACATGTTCGACACGGCCACCGGCTTTTATGGCGGCCACGGCATCGTCGGCGCCCAGGTCGCGCTGGGCACAGGCCTGGCCTTCGCCGGCAAGTACCGCGGCGACGATTCGGTCAGCTTCATCTACTTCGGCGACGGCGCGGCCAATCAGGGGCAGGTCTACGAGAGCTTCAACATGGCGCAGCTGTGGAAGCTGCCGGCCATCTTCATCATCGAGAACAACCAGTACGCCATGGGCACCTCGATCGAGCGCGCCTCGGCGACGACCGAGCTGTACATGCGCGGCGCGAGTTTCGGCATCCCGGGCGAGCAGGTCGACGGCATGGACGTTCTGGCTGTGCGTGACGCCACTGCCCGGGCCGTGAAGCGCGCGCGCGAAGGCTGCGGTCCCTTCATCCTGGAAGTGAAGACCTACCGCTATCGCGGCCACTCCATGTCGGATCCGGCCAAGTATCGCACCAAGGAGGAGGTCGATGAGGTCAAGACGACCCGCGATCCGATCGAGCATGTGAAGAAGCTGCTGTCCGACGCGCGGGCGACCGATGAGGAGATCAAGGCCATCGACGCCGAGATCAAGGCGATCGTGGCCGAGGCCGTGCAGTTCGCCCAGGAAAGCCCGGAGCCGGACCCCTCCGAGCTCTACACCGACGTCTATGTGGAGGCCTGACCGTTGACCGACATCCTGATGCCGGCGCTGTCCCCCACGATGGAAGAGGGCACGCTCACCAAGTGGCATATCAAGGCGGGCGACACCGTGTCGGCCGGTCAGGTGATCGCCGAGATCGAGACCGACAAGGCGACCATGGAGGTCGAGGCCGTCGACGAGGGCGAGGTGCTGGAAATTCTCGTCGCTGAGGGGACCGAAGGCGTGAAAGTCAATGTGCCGATCGCCCGCCTGTCGGGCGACGACGCGGGGTCCGCTCCGAAGTCCGAAGCCGCCGCTGAAGCGCCGAAAGCGACCGCCGAGGGCAAGACCGGCGATCCGGAAAAGGCGCCGCCGACAGGGGGAGCGGCCGAGGAGCTGGTCAAGCCGAAGGTCGAGCTGAGAGACCCCGAAATCCCCGCCGACGCCAAGCTGGTCAAGACGACCATCCGCGACGCCCTTCGCGACGCCATGGCCGAGGAGATGCGCCGCGACGAGGCCGTCTTCCTGATGGGCGAGGAAGTGGCCCAGTATCAGGGGGCCTACAAGGTCAGCCGGGAGCTGCTGCAGGAGTTCGGCGAGCGCCGGGTCATCGACACCCCGATCACCGAATACGGCTTCGCCGGCGTCGGCGTGGGCGCGGCCATGAGCGGACTGAAGCCCATCGTCGAGTTCATGACCTTCAACTTCGCCATGCAGGCGATCGACCACATCATCAACTCGGCGGCCAAGACGCTCTACATGTCGGGCGGTCAGATCCGTTGTCCGATGGTGTTCCGCGGCCCCAACGGCGCCGCCAGCCGCGTGGCCGCCCAGCACAGCCAGGACTATTCGGCCTGGTACGCCAGCGTGCCCGGTCTGAAGGTCCTCGCGCCCTACGACGCGGCGGACGCCAAGGGGCTCCTCAAGGCCGCGATCCGCGATCCGAACCCCGTCGTCTTCCTCGAACACGAAATGATGTACGGGCTGGAGTTCGACGTGCCGGACGTCGAGGACTGGGTCGTGCCGATCGGCAAGGCCAAGGTCCGTCGCGAGGGGACCGACGTCACCATCACGGCGCACAGCCGCATGGTCGGCTTCGCCCTGCAGGCCGCCGAGAAGCTGGCGGAGGAGGGAATCAGCTGCGAGGTCGTCGACCTGCGCACCCTGCGCCCGCTGGACACCGACACGATCGTCGCGAGCGTGAAGAAGACCAGTCGGCTGGTCTCGGCGGAGGAAGGCTGGGGCCCGATGGGGGTCGGCGGCGAGGTCGTGGCGCGGGTCATCGAGCACGCCTTCGACTACCTCGACGCGCCGCCGCTGCGGGTGCACCAGGAGGACGTGCCGCTGCCCTACGCCGCCAACCTGGAAGCCCTGTCGTTGCCGGGCGTGGACAAGATCATCGCGGCCGTGAAGCAGGTGACGGCATGAGCGAACCCGTCGAGCACCAACTGAACGTGCCGGACACCGTCGCGGCCGACCCTGCTGCGATCGAAATCCTGCGCATGTGGTGGTCGAACCGCGAACCGGTCATGGCCATCAAGCCGGCCTTTTCGGACCCTGCCCAGTTCGGCCGGATGCTGGCCTATGCGGCGCGCCACATGGCCCACGGTTATGGCGTCCGGCACGGCATGAACGAGAAGCAGGCTTACAACCAGATCCTGAAGGGCATGTCGGAGGTCATCGCCGCCGACGACGTGCGCACCCTGGCCGAGCCTGACGCGGCGAAGGGGAGCGTGCAATGACCGACATCCTGATGCCCGCCCTGTCGCCCACCATGGAAGAGGGGGTGCTGGCCAAGTGGCACGTCAAGGTCGGCGACGTCGTCTCCGCCGGCCAGGTCATCGCCGAGATCGAGACCGACAAGGCGACCATGGAAGTCGAGGCCGTCGACGAGGGTGAGGTCACCGACATTCTGGTGGCCGAGGGGACCGAGGGCGTGAAGGTCAACACGCCGATCGCGCGGCTGAAGGACGAGGGCGGCACCGCCGCTCCGTCTCCGAAGCCGGCCACGAAACCCGCCGAGCCTGCGGAGGCGGAACCGGCTCCGGCCGGTCATGAGAGCGGCCAGGCGGTGGCGACGCCGGAGGGCGTCAAGGCCGCGGACGCGGCTCTGCCGGCCAAGCCCTCCGCCGGCAAGGCGGACGGCTCACGGCTCTTCGCCTCGCCGCTGGCCCGACGCATCGCGGCGCAGAACGGCGTCGACCTCGCGACGGTCAAGGGCACGGGGCCGCATGGGCGGATCGTCAGGCGCGACGTGGAGGGGCTCAAGGGCGGATCCGCGCCCGCCTCCGCCGTCGCGCCGGCCAAGGGCGAACCGCGTCAGGTCCTGTCGCTGGAACAACAGGGCATCCCGGCCGGCAGCTACGACCTGATCCCGCTGGACGGCATGCGCAAGGCGATCGCGCGACGCCTGACCGACAGCTTCCGCGACGTGCCGCACTTCCCGCTGACCATCGACTGCGAGATCGACGGCCTGCTGGCCTCCCGGGCGAGGGTCAACGCGATGCTTGAGAAGGACGGGATCAAGGTTTCGGTCAACGACTTCGTGCTCAAGGCGTCCGCCATGGCGCTGAAGGCGGTGCCGGAAGCGAACGCCTCCTACAGCCCCGAAGGCATCGCCATGCATCACCACGCCGACGTGGCGATGGCGGTGGCGATCGACGGTGGCCTGATCACGCCGATCATCCGCAAGTGCGAGACCAAGTCGCTGCGCGAAATCGCCAACGAGTCCAAGGACCTGGCCAGGCGCGCCCGCGACCGCAAGCTGAAGCCCGACGAGTTCCAGGGCGGCACCTTCAGCGTGTCCAACCTGGGCATGTTCGGCATCAAGCACTTCGCCTCGATCATCAACGAGCCGCAGGGCGCGATCATGAGCGTGGGGGCAGGGGAGCAGCGCCCAGTCGTCAAGGACGGGCAACTGGCCGTCGCCACCGTGATGACCGTGACCCTGACGTGCGACCATCGCGTTGTGGACGGCGCGGTCGGCGCCCGCTTCCTGCAGGTCTTCAAGGCGATGATCGAAGACCCCGTCACCATGCTGGCCTGAGGACGAGACCGTGGCTGAATTCGACCTGATCGTCATCGGCTCGGGCCCTGGCGGCTACGTGGCCGCCATCCGGGCCAGCCAGCTGGGACTGAAGACCGCGATCGTGGAGCGCGAGAACCTGGGCGGCATCTGTCTGAACTGGGGCTGCATCCCCACCAAGGCGCTGCTGAAGTCGGGCGAGAAGTACGAGAGCCTGTCGCACCTCAAGGACTACGGCCTGTCGGCCGACAAGGTGGGGTTCGACTTCGACGCCATCATCCAGCGCTCGCGGGGGGTGGCGAAACAGCTGAACGCCGGCGTCGGCTTCCTGATGAAGAAGAACAAGATCGAGGTCATCGAGGGCACGGCGAAGCTGGAGAAGGGCAAGGATGCGCCGAAGGTCGTGATCGCGCTCAAGGCC
Organism: Brevundimonas sp.; assembly: GCF_035935935.1. Lineage (GTDB taxonomy): Bacteria > Pseudomonadota > Alphaproteobacteria > Caulobacterales > Caulobacteraceae > Brevundimonas. The sequence goes on along the minus strand of NZ_DASYWO010000009.1, from coordinate 205,509 downwards.
GGCGGGTCGCGCACGGTCGAGGCCAAGGCCGTCATGCTGGCCGTCGGCGCGCGGGCGAAGGCGATCCCGCAGATCGGGCTGGAGGCCGACGGCGACCGCATCTGGGCCTATCGCGAGGCCATGGCGCCGAAGTCGATGCCGAAGTCGATCGTGGTCATTGGGTCGGGCGCCATAGGGATTGAATTCGGCAGCTTCTACAGGGCTCTGGGCGCGGACGTCACGGTCGTGGAGGCCGTCGATCGGATCATGCCCGTCGAGGACGAGGAGGTCTCGAAAGCCGCCCAGAAGGCGTTCGAGAAGCGCGGCTTGAAGTTCCGCACCGGCTGCAAGGTCACCGCCGTCAAGAAGGGCGGGCAGGGGGTGCAGGTCGCCATCGAGGCCGGCGGAAAGGCCGAAACGCTGGAGGCCGAGGTCTGCATCTCGGCCGTGGGCATCACCGCCAACACCGACGGCATCGGACTGGAGGCGCTGGGCGTGAACATGGACCGGGGCCATGTCGTCATCGACGGCCACTGCCAGACGAACGTGAAGGGTCTCTACGCCATCGGCGACTGCGCCGGCGCGCCATGGCTGGCGCACAAGGCCTCGCACGAAGGCATCCACGCCGCCGAGCATATCGCCGGTTTCAAGACGCCGAGCGTCCATTCGCCCATCGCCGGCTGCACCTACGCCCAGCCGCAGGTCGCCTCGGTCGGCGTCACCGAGCAGCAGGCGAGGGCCGAAAAGCGGGACGTGAAGATCGGCCGCTTCCCCTTCAAGGTGAACGGCAAGGCCATCGCGTCGGGCGACACCGAGGGCTTCGTGAAGACCATCTTCGACGCCAGGACCGGGGCCCTGATCGGCGCCCACATGATCGGTGCCGAGGTCACCGAGATGATCCAGGGCTACGTCACCGCCATCACCATGGAGGCGACCGAAGAGGACGTCCACGGCATCGTCTATCCTCACCCGACCATGTCCGAGGCCATGCACGAGGCGGCGCTGGACGCCTTCGGCCGCGTCATCCACATCTGACGGCGGAAGGGGCATGGCGACGAAGGCGGGGCTCGTCCGGACGGCTTTATGGGCGGGGCCGGTTCTTCTGGCCATCTACTACGGCGCTCAGGTCGCGGGGGCCGCGGCCTGGCCCGGATACGATCCCGTCAGACAGGTCGCCAGCGAGTTGGGCGCGGCCCCATCGCCCGTCGCGGGGCCGTTCAACGCCGCCATCGTCGTGGTGGGTCTGCTGGCCCTGGTCAACGCCGCAGGCCATTTCGCGGCGCTGAGGCGCGACGGCGCCTGGCTGGCGTCGGCCGCCGCGGCGGCGATCGCCCTGTTCGGCGCGTCCACGATCGTGGCCGGCCTGTTCCCGTTGCCGGACCCGCGACACGCGGCCGGCGGTCCGCTGGTGGTCTTGTGCATGGCCTATCCCGTCGTGATGGCGATCGCGCTGCGCCAGGAACGATCGTGGCTTGTGATCTTCGGCCTCTGCGTGGTCGGCGTGGTCGCCGCGATCTGGGTCATGAGCGGCGCGGCCGGCGTCGACCGGGGCCGGTGGGCCGGCGCGATCCAGCGCCCCGTCGCTCTGGCCCTGCTGGGGCCGTTCGCCTTGGGCAGCCTGGCCTTGCTGCGCCTTCGCGCCCGCCGTCCCGACGGCACATGAACGAAACGACACGCTTTCTTGCTTGCCCGCCGGCTTCGGCGCGCCCTAGTGTCCGCCCAAGTCGCGTGGGGAGTTCGTGATTTGCCGCACCTGCTGGGCATCGCCATCGGGATCCTGTCGCTGGGCGCGCAGGATCCGACGACGCCCGTGCGGCAGGATCCGCCGACGTCTCCGCCCATCTTCCAGCCGGGCGCTCCGGGACAACCCACCCGCACGGTGACGGCCGAGCAGGCAGCGGAACTGGCACGGACCACCTACACCGACGCCGACGTCCGCTTCATGCAGCACATGATCGTGCACCACGCCCAGGCCGTGGAGATGGCCAGGCTGCTGGAGGTGCGCGGGCACTCTCCGCAGGTGAAGGCGCTGGGCCGCCGCATCGCGATCGGGCAGGCGTCCGAGATGGACCTCATGCGTGGCTGGCTTCAGGCCCGGGGTCAGCCCGTGGAGGCCCGTGACCTGCACGCGGGCCATGCCGCGTCGCCGTCGGAGACGGCTCTCATGCCGGGGATGCTGTCCCCGGCCCAGATGGCGCGACTGGCGGCGGCCGAGGGCGCCGAGTTCGACCGGCTTTTTCTGGAAGGCATGATCCAGCATCACCAGGGTGCGCTGGACATGGTCGAGGAGCTGCTGGCCCTGCCGGACTCGGCCGAGGACACCCTGCTGTCCGACTTCGCCACCTCGGTCGTCGCCGACCAGTCCTCTGAAATTCTGCGCATGCGCAGTCTTCTCGCTGAACTCTGATCAAGAAGGAGCGGCCATGTTCGTTCGCAAGACCCTGCTTTCCTCCGCGGCCGCCCTGGCGGTTCTGTCCGGCGCCGCGGCGGCCCAGGCCCAGGCCCAGCAGCCGTCCACCCCGGTCGTCGCCGTCGACGAGCGCACCCGTCTGTCGGACGGCATCCTGGACGCCGGTCGCGCCGAGAAGGGCATGCACCTGGAGCACGCCGTCGCGCCGCCGCCGGGCTTCTACGACCCCGCCATGATCTTCGCGCCGCCGACGACCCAGGAAGAGGGGCAGGCGCTGAACGCCCGCATCCAGGCCAGCCCCGACACCTTCAGCCCCCTGGCGCTGTCCAACACCGACATGGCCATGTCGAACGGCCGCCTGTTCGTCGGCAACTTCAACGGCTTCAACGCCTATGACGTGTCGTCGGGAGAGCCGAAGCTGATCCTGTCGGTCGTCTGTCCCGGCGGGCAAGGCGATCTGTCGGTCCACGGCAATCTGCTGTTCATGTCGGTGGAGGAGAACCGCGGCCGCGTCGACTGCGGCGCGAGCGGGGCAGGGGGCGCGGTGAACGCCGAACGCTTCCGCGGCGTGCGGATCTTCGACATCTCGGACCTGCAGAACCCGCGCCAGGTGGCGGCGGTGCAGACCTGCCGCGGCTCGCACACCCACACGCTCGTGCCGAGCTCGGATCCGAACGTGCTCTACGTCTACAACTCGGGCACGTCGGGCGTGCGTCGCGCCGAGGAGCTCTCGATCTGCTCGTCCGGCGAGCCGAGCCGCAACGCCGACACGGCGCTGTACTCCATCGATGTGATCAAGGTGCCGCTGGACCGTCCGCAGGACGCCGCCATCGTCAACCGTCCGCGCATCTTCGCCGACGAGAACGGCCGCATCGACGGGCTGTGGACCGGCGGTCGCATCGGCGTCACCAGCCAGGAGACGGCCCAGACCAACCAGTGCCACGACATCACCGTCTTCCCGGGCATCAACCGCGCCGCCGGCGCGTGCGCCGGCAACGGCATCTTCCTGGACATTTCGGACCCGGAAAATCCGAAGCGCATCTCCGACCTGTTCGATCCGGACATGGCCTACTGGCACTCCGCCACGTTCGACAACACGGGCGACAAGGTCATCTTCACCGACGAGTGGAGCGGCGGCATCGGCGCCCGGTGCCAGCTTGAGGACCCGGGCACCTGGGGCGCCAACCTGATCGCGACGGTGGGCGGCGACGGCAAGCTGCGCGGTCGCGCCTTCCACAAGCTGCCGTCGGCGCAGAACGCCACCGAGAACTGCGTCGCCCACAACGGCAACCTCATCCCGGTTCCGGGGCGCGACCTGATGGTCCAGGCCTGGTACCAGGGCGGCATCTCGGTGATGGACTTCTCCGACCCCGGCAAGCCGGTGGAGATCGCCTACTTCGATCGCGGTCCTCTGAACGGCGACCGCCTGATGGTCGGCGGCTCGTGGTCGGCCTACTGGCTCAACGGCCGCATCTATTCCAGCGAGATCGCGCGGGGCCTCGACGTCCTGCGGCTGGTTCCTTCCGACCAGCTGTCGGCGGCTGAGATCGCCGCGGCCGAAGCGGTGCGCATGGACGTGATCAACCCGCAGACCCAGACCCGGGTCGAGTGGGCCGACACCCCGGATGTGGCCATGTCCTATGTCGACCAGCTGACGCGCGCCGGCGCCGACGCGGCGCTGATGCGTGAGGCCGGGGCCGTGATCGACGGCTGGCGGCGGGGCTCGGCCGACGCCGCCACCGCCGACGCGGTGGCTGCGCGGCTGACCGAGGCCGCGGGCGCGCGCGGCGTTCCGGCGGTGGACGCCCGCCGCATGCGGGCCTTGGCCGGCGTGTTCGAGCGCATCGGCTGATCAGCCGATCCGGTTCACGAACGGCGGCGGGAAGGGGCAGGTCCTTCCCGCCGCTCTTCGTTTCGCCTCAGCGCTTCTTGCCCAGCTCGGCGGCGATGTCCTTCGTCAGCCGGCCGACCTTGCGGTGGGCCGCGGTGATCTGGTCCCGCGTCACGCCCCAGCGCTTCATCCAGTATTCGACGGCCTGACGCTCCGAAAGATCGAGACGGTCCTTGTCGATGAAGCCGCGCTTGTCCTTGAGGCCGGCCATGGATGCTCCTGTTCGTTGCGCCTTCGAGAGGATAGGCGGAGCCGGCCGGGGACGCGAGCCGCGCCGCCCGGGCGCTCATGCCGGATCATCGCCTAAGACATATTATGCGAAATTGAGTGCCGCTTCAGGCCGGCAGCACGGCCGACCAGCCGTCATGGGCGACCTCGACGTTCGCAGGCAGAAGCCCTTCCAGTGCTCTGTAATCCATGTCGATGTGCAGGTTCGTCAGCACGGCACGACCGATCCCGGCGCGCGCGATCCAGTCCAGCGTCCGGTCCAGGTGCGAATGGGTCGGATGCGGCGTGAATCGCAACGCGTCGACGATCCAGAGGTCGCTTCCCCTGACGGCCTCGAGCGCGGCCGCGTCGAGGACGTCGACGTCGCTGGAGTAACAGACCGGACCGCAGCGCACGCCCACGCTGCGTATCGGCCCGTGTCCCTGGTCGAACGTCACCACGGGAACGTCGCCGCCCCGGCCCCCGATGACCCATGCCACGCCGTGTGGCGGAAGCTCCCGCGCCTCGACGATCGCCGGATAGCCCTGCACGCTCTCGAAGATGTATCCGAAGCGCGTCGTCAGCGCGGCTCGCGTCGGCGCGTCCATCCATGCCGGAATGCGGCTTCGCGCCCGCATGGCGAAAACGCGCAGATCGTCGATGCCATGGGTCTGATCCGCGTGGTCATGCGTGTAGACGACCCCGTCGACGTGAGTGATCCCGACCGCCAGCGCCTGTTCCCGCAAGTCCGGCGAGGTGTCGATCAGCACGCTGGTCACGCCACGCGCGCCGCGCCGCCGTATGAGAGCCGAGCACCGCGTACGCCGGTTCCGCGCATCGGTCGGGTCGCAGACGCCCCAGTCGCCGTCTCCGCGGGGCACGCCGCCCGAGGATCCGCAGCCGAGGATCACGACTTCAAGCGTGTCGCTCATGCGCCGGCCGGTCGGGGAATGCGGCCGAACAGGGAGAAGAAGGCGTCCGTCGTGATCGTCTCCGCCTCTTCCCGCGACCAGCCGCGGATTTCGGCCAGCTTATCCAGGACATGACGGACGTAGGCCGGCTCGTTTCGGCGCCCCCGGTGCGGCACAGGCGCAAGGTACGGACAGTCCGTCTCGACGACGATGCGGTCGGACGGCATCGACCGGATCACGGCGCGGACATCGTCGGCGGCCTTGAAGGTGGCGATGCCGGAAACCGAAAACCAGGCGCCCATTTCTGCAGCCAGATCCGCGAGCTGGGCGCCCGACGTGTAGCAGTGCATCAGAAACCGGAACGGGCCGTCCGCCATCTCTTCCTGAAGGATCCGCCCCATCGCATCGTCCGCCTCGCGCGTGTGGATCACGAGCGGGAGACCACTGACGCGGGCGGCGCGGGCGTGCTCGCGGAACACCGTTTCCTGAATGGTCCTTGGGCTCAGGTCGTAGTGGAAGTCCAAGCCGCACTCCCCTATTCCGACGACCTTTTTCCGCTTGGCAAGCTCCACAAGGCGCTCTGCCGCCAGCCCCTCGTAATGCCGCGCTTCGTGCGGGTGAACGCCCACGGTGCACCAGACGTCGTCGTGCGCCATGGCCAGTCCATGGGTGGCGTCGAAGGTCGCCAGCCGGTCCGAAATCTCCACCATCAGCGAAACGCCGGCCGCGCGTGCGCGCGCGATGACGGCGTCGCGGTCCTCGTCGAACTGGGGTGCGTGCAGGTTGACGTGGCTGTCGATCAGCATGCGCGCGCCTTGATGCGTTCCAGATCGTTGAGCGCGGACGCCAGCACCTCCCCCCGGTCGAGGTTGAGCCCCGCTGCGCGGCCGGGCAGATCCGTCAGCCGCGTCCACAGGTCGGCCCAGTCAGACGCCCCATGCCCGCCCGCCAGAGCGCGGTCGCGCACCGCGGTCGCCAGGTGATGCATGATGTCCTCAAAGCGCGCGGCGCCCTCCTGCCCCCTCAGCGTGCCCTGAAGCGCCAGACGCTCGGAGCGGTCCAGTGGACCGGCGCCCTCGACCCACCTGCGCGCAAGTTCGCCCCCTGCCCGGGCCTCGTCGCCGACGGCCGCAAGCGCCGCGCCGGGCGAGCCTCCGGCCGAGGCCGCCACGGCTTGCGCCTCCCCTCGGTCCAGTCCGACGCCGTTGCGCAGAAGTTCGGCGATCGCCGTCTCCGTCCAGGGCTTGAACACCAGCCGTCGGCATCGCGAACGGATGGTCGGAAGAAGGCGGCCGGGCGCGTGGCACACGAGCAGGAGGACGCCGCTGGCCGGCGGTTCCTCCAGCGTCTTGAGGATGGCGTTGGCCGCGTTGGCGTTCAGATCGTCGGCGGCGTCGATGATGGCGACGCGCCGGCCCGCCTGCGCCGGACTTTTTGAGAAGAACTCGGGCAGTTCCCGGGCCTGATCGACCGAAATGTTCCGCTTCGTCCGGCCGCCCTCGACGACGCGCTCCAGCACCAGAAGGTCGGGATGCGACTGCGCCGAGATCAGCCGGCTGACGGGATCGTCCCGGCGCGCGCCCAGCGGACCGCGCGAGGGGTCGGGAGCCGCGCCGAGCAGCCGCCTCGCCGCGCGGTGGGCGAAGGTCGCCTTCCCCCGGCCTTCCGGCCCGCACAGCAGCCATGCGTGATGCAGCCGACCCCGATCGAGCGCATCGAGAAACGCGACCTCCGCCTCCACGTCGGGCGTCAGGTCGAACCGGTCGCGAGGATGTTTCGTCACAGGCCGGCGGCCTCCACCGCCGCCCACACGCGCGCGGCCACCGCGTCGACGTCGCCGTCGGCGTCGATCAGCCGGCACCGATCGGGGTGCTGCGCCGCGATGCCCCGAAAGGCTTCAGCCAACCGCGCGTGAAAGTCCGGGCCCTTGCCCTCGAACCGCGTCTCGGCCTCGCCCCTCGCCAGTGCCCTGGACAGACCGCGCTCGGACGCCAGGTCGAAGATCAACGTCAGGTCCGGCTGGTCCTTGCCCACGACGGCGACGTCCAGGGCCTCCACGAAGGCGCCGTCCACGCCGCCGGCGGCCCCCTGATACGCCCGCGTCGAGTCGCTGAACCTGTCGCAGATCACCCATCTCCCGGCTCCGAGGGCCGGGCGGATGACCGCATTCAGATGGTCGTCGCGGGCGGCGAACATCAGCAGGGTCTCGGTCATCGCCGACCAGTCCTCGGCCGCCCCTGACACCACCAGCGCCCGTATACGCTCTCCGCCGGGTGACCCGCCCGGCTCGCGCGTCAGAACGACGTCGTGCCCCCGGGCCCGCAGGCCGTCGGCCAGCAGACGGGCCTGGGTGGACTTGCCGGCCCCCTCCCCGCCCTCGAACGTGATGAACCGACCGCGCGACACCCGCCCTGTATGGCCGTCGCGTGCAGTGCGGCCAAGGGCTGCGGTGTCAGAAAGCCGGGCTTTCCCCAACGGTGTGCAGGCTCGGGCCCCAGCGTTCGATCGAGCACGTCGCTCGTCAGGGAGAAGGCCGGAGACCAAGGCTGTTCCGGACCGTGGCGGACAGGGTGGAAATGCCGCAGCCCTGACAAATCAGAGCGATGGGTTGTCTAACCCGTTCTGCTGGCCCCCTGACTTCCTTCGACAATCTCGCCCGATGGCTACCCGTTTGGTGAGCACGGGCGGCAAATTGAGGCCGGTGCATTCTGGCCCGCTCCGCGAGGTGCTGTCGTGAGCGCCATGCGAGATTACGACGCCGAATTCGAAGCGGCCGCAGAGGCCGTCGCCGCCCGCCAGCGGCAGACCGCGTTGCCGGCTGCGGTTCTCCCGGACAATGACTGGATGGTCGACGCGCACCCCTCCGGTCTCACCCTCCCCTGCCGCCCGTTTGTCTGGCGCGAGCCGGCGACCATTCCCCGGCGAGAGTGGCTCTACGGCCGCCACTACATCCGCAAGTTCGTCTCGGCGACGTTCGCCCCAGGTGGCCTCGGCAAGTCGTCCCTGGCAGTCGTCGAAGCCTTGGCGATGACGAGCGGGAAGCCGCTTCTCGGTCTGCGGCCCAGCGGTCAGCTGCGGGTTGCCTACTGGAGCGGCGAGGATCCGGGCGACGAGAACGATCGGCGCTTCATGGCGGCCGCCTCGCACTACGGCCTGACGCCGGCCGACCTCGGCATCGGTGGCGACCCTGACGCGCTGCGCCTCTACGTCGGCAGCGGTCGTTCAACCCCCATCGTCATGGCGGAGCAAACGCCGTCGGGCGTGGAGATCATGGTGCCTCAAGTCGAGGCGCTGGAGACGATGATTCGGTCCCTGCGCCTGGACTGCATCATCATCGACCCCTTCGTCTCTTCTCACCGCGTGACGGAGAACGACAACAACGCGATCGACCGGGTCGTGAAGGAGTGGGCGCGGATCGCCGACCACTACGACGTCGCGATCGAGCTGATCCACCATACCCGCAAGGCCAACGGAGCCGAGACCACGGTCGAGGATGGCCGCGGGGCTTCGGCGCTCCTGTACGGTGCCCGATCGGCCCGGGCGCTCAACGGCATGACGAAGGAAGAGGCCGAGCGCGCCGGCGTCGAGAATGCCTACCAGTTCTTCAGGGCGGACACCGGCAAGGCGAACATGGCGCCGCGGTCGGACGTCGCGACCTGGCACCGCGTGATCAGCTTCGACCTCGGCAACGGCGACACCGGGCCCAGCGATCAGGTCGGCGTCGTCATCCCATGGAAGTGGCCGGACCCCTTCGACGGCGTCCAGGCGGCCGACCTGCTGGCCGTTCAGCGCCTGATCGACGGCGGGAAATGGCGCGACAACGCACAGGCGAATGAGTGGGTCGGGAAGGCCGTCGCCGAGGCGTTGGGTCTGGACCTCGACGACAAGGCCGAGCGCCAGAAGGTCAAGGCACTGCTGGCGACGTGGATCAAATCGGGCGCGCTCGTCCGGACCTTGGCGGTCGACGAACACCGGAAGGAGCGCCCCGTCATCGAGGTAGGAAAATGGGCAGAGATCGGATGAAAACGCGCCACTGCGCCACCTTGCGCCACCACGCCTCTGAAGGTGTCGCAAACACTGGCTGCGCTACTGCGCCACCTGCGCCACCACCTATAGGGTGGCTAGGTGGTGGTGGCGCGGATGCCGCCCTGCTGGGCGACGACGGTGTGCGCCACCTTGGACTGACGATCTCCGACACCCTCAGCCTGCACGACGGTGAGCCGATGCACTGGTGGGCATGGGGGGCGTCGGAAGTTCACAGCTCACGGCCAAGCGGACCGGCGGCAGCCTGCAAAGATAACGCTAACCGCGTTTTCTCGCGCGCGCGCGCGAAGGGGGCCGAATGAGCGCCCAGACCGAGCCCTTGGATCGCCTGGTGGAGAAGCTGGAGGCCGGCCTGCGCGGCCGCGGCTACACGGAACGGTCGATCCGAGATCACCGGCGGAAGACCCGCGAGCTCGCCGCAAAGTACCTGCGGCTGACGGTGAAGGAGGCAGCCCATGGCTGAGATCTCCCCTGTGGTGGAAGCCATCTACGGGACCACCAACATCAGTCGATATCTCGGCATCACGCGCGCGGCAGCGCAGCGCGCCATGCAGCGCGGTGAGATCCAGACATTCTCGGTCGCCGGCCGAACGTGCGCGACGTTGGAGGAGATCGGCCGGTTCTCCGCCTCAGTCACCGACGTGCAGGGCTGGGAAGGCGAAGGGGGTGGGCTTTGAGCTCTCCCGAGAACATGAATCAAGATGAGCTCGCAGCAGCCTTTCTGGAGCGTATGGCGAGCGTCTGGGAGCGCCATCGCCTGCCGCTGAGCAGCCTCGCCGTCGCGTGCGTGACCTGGGGTCTGCAGAAAGCCAGCGCCGAAGCCTCGCCCGCTGAAGTCGCCGAGGGCCTGCAGCGCATCGCGGACACCATCCTCGAAAGTGGCGACCTACGACCGAGGCACTTGATCTAGATGACCCACAGGAGCACACTCACTACTGGTTGGGCTTGTACGCCAGGCGCTGCAATCCCTTCCCGGCATGACGGACTCTGCCGGGACCAGCCGTCGCCCAAAAGGCGCAGGCACCGCCTAACCGACGGATCGGCACGCCAGACGCTGCCGGTGCATCGGACGCACACCCAACCGATTTCAAGGACACGACCATGAACACGCGCACCGCGTGCCTGGCGTCCGCCGCTCCCCGCGCGCTGCGCGGTCCGGTGCGCGCTCAAACCCCGGTGGCCGAGGCCATCGCTCAGATCACCAACGCCTTCGACCAGTTCAAGGACAAGAACGAAAGCCGGTGGGACGCTGCCCAACGGACGATCGACGACCTGAACGCGCGCATCGCCGCCGGTTCGCCCAGCGGGGCCGGCATGACCACGCTGACGGCGCCCGACCCGGAATACTCCGGTCTCTTCGCGTCGTGGTTCCGCCGCGGCGATCAGGAGGCCGAGCTCAAGCAGGCCAACGCCACCGGAACCCGGCAGGCGGTCCAAGCGGCCATGTCGGCCGGCACGGACGGTGCCGGCGGCTATCTGGCGCCGGTCGAATGGGACCGCCGCGTCAACAAGGCGCTCGTCCCCGTCAGCCCGATGCGCCGTCTGGCGCGGATCGTGCCGACGACCGTCCGCGCCTACTCGACCCTCTACAGCAAGGACGGCTGGGGATCGGGCTGGGTGGGTGAGACGGCCGCGCGCCCGGCCACCACGACGCCGACGCTGGATCCGCTGATCTTCCCGCACGGCGAGATCTACGCGAACCCCGGCATCACCCAGAACCTGCTGGACGACGCGGACTTCAATCTGGAGGCTTGGCTGGCGGACGAGGTGGCCGAGGAGTTCGCGAAGCAGGAAGGCATCGCCTTCATCTCCGGCAACGGGACGAACAAGCCCCGCGGCCTGCTGACCTACGTCACCGGCGGGGCGAGCGACGATCACCACCCTGGCGGCAATCTGACCGTGGTTCTGTCCGGGGCCGCCTCGGCCCTGCCGAACGCCGACGGCCTGATCGACTTCGTCTACGGCCTGTCGTCGCCGTATCGCCAGAACGCCAAGTGGCTGATGAACAGCATGACGGCGGCGGCCATCGCTAAGTTCAAGGACGGCGACGGCAACTACCTGTGGCGGGAGACCTACGTCGCGGGCCAGCCGGCCACCCTGCTGGGCTACGCGGTCGAGATCGACCAGAACATGCCGGACGTCGGAGCGGGGGCCATCCCCATCGCCTTCGGCGACTTCCAGCGCGGCTATGTCATCAACGACCGTCAGGGCGTCCGTGTCCTGCGTGACCCGTACACGAACAAGCCGTACGTCCACTTCTACACTACGAAGCGTGTCGGTGGCGGGGTCGACGACCCGCAGGCCATCCGGCTGCTGAAGATCGCGGCGAGCTGACCGTGATGGCCTGGACGAAAGGAATCCCGTCTAGGTCCGGGATGGCGCCCTGTGGTGGTGGCGCCATTCCCCACGCTCGCCTGCCCCTCCCCCGGGCGAAAGTTCAGAGCATCCGTCTCAGACGGACCGGTGGGGGCCTCACAGAGAGAATTAGTTTCGGCAGGGCAGGTCATGCGAACCGCCCGAAACCCAATCACAGCGGGCATTTCGCGCGGTTCGCAGTTCGCAAGGGTCCGCAAATCTGCGGATGCTCCTCTGTGAACGCTGCGCAGGATAGGAGCCAACATGGCTGAAGCGATCCTCACAGCGGCCGCCGCCTTCGGAAAGTTTGCCGGCGGGCTGGCGCTGCAGGCGGGAGCAACGCCCCTTGTGGCGTCGTACGTCTCGGCCGCGGCCTTTACCGGGCTGACGGCGGCCGTTCACATCGGGCTGGGCGCCGCTGCACAGGCTCAGATACCCGACGTCGAGACGCAGAAGACCACCCGGAAGCAGACCCGGCCGCCCCGCGTCCTTCCGATCGGCGGCACCTCCCGCCTCGCCCCTGCCTATCGGAGCGCCGCATGACCGCGATCAACATCTGGGTGGCGAGCGACTGCGCCATCGTGTGCACCGACGCCGTGACGGCTGAGGGCAAGCGCGTCCTGTGGATCGGGACGAAGATGCGCCATTTTCCCCATCTGCCGGCCGTGCTCGTCTACACCGGGCGCAGCGCGCACGGGCCGCTCGTTGACGAGTACATCGGCGGCGACTGCTACGACTTCGACGACTTGGTCGCAGACCTCGCGCCGGCCATGACCGACGCCCTACATGATAAGGCGGCTTGGCTGCAGGAAATGAATTCCGCCGGGGAGCCGTTCGACCTCTACGCCGTCGGATGGTCGCGCAGCGCCCAGGCATTTCAGGCGCACGTCTGCAGCTACGACGGCAAGGCTGATCCGCAAACCAGTCTGGTGGGGCTGCTGGCAATCCAGCCCGGCGGACCCGAGTTCGTCAGCGCCTTGATCGAGGCCGGCGTCGGGCCCCAAGCGATCATGGCGAACAAGGACGTCGTCGGCACTTTCAAGCGCGTCATGCAGATCCAGCGTGAGGTCGCGGCGTCCATCGGCCACGTGATCGGCGGCTTCCACCAGCTGACGATCCTGACGCAGCACAAGATCGAGACGGCCGTGATCGATCGCTGGCCGGACCGCTGCGAGGGTGGATGACGGGAACCGCCTAGCCGGACGCCGAAATTGGCGAAGCCCCCAGTTTCCCAGGGGCTTCGTGAGGCGGTTAGCCGCCGGTGGTAGGCATCTTCATTGGGTCACTCCTGTGAGTACGAACGGCACCCAGCTCGAGCCCGCCGATACCTTGGAACATACGTATGTACGGTCGGTTCCGGTGGTCAAGAGCACGGCTTCTTTATCGGCCGTTTCGAGCGAGAGTGTGACGCACGAATCGTTAACAATCCTTACCTCCATCTCCTCTGTGTACCGCGAAGGCTTCACCCCATAAGCTTCGCCAACCTTGAACCACATCCACGCTCGAAACCCGAAAAGCACTGATTCGTCTTCGTGGAGCTTTAGGCACACCGAGTCGCGGACCCCCTGCACACCGAATGCCTTGGGAGTCCCCGGCTCGTGGATTCGTCGCAGGCCCTCGCCCCGATAGACGTCCAGAAGCTCGCCGCAAACTTCAACGTCCAGCTCGTCCGGCTCTATCAGATAGCTGTGTTCCTCGGCATCAAACGACTGGTCCTTGAACATATTCACGACCGTTCGATCGACCTGAAAGGTCGTTTTCACAGCGCCGATCTTCGCGTCGTAATCGGTCACCGTGAGGCATACCTGATAGCGGGGGGAGAAGATGCCGAGCCTCTTCATCTCGTCGGCAATGTGTTTCCTCGATCCGTCGGTGACGTGCCGCCCGTTGAAAAAATAGCGGACTCGGCTGTCGAATCCCTCGTCTCCCGGTCGGTTGAGCGTCAACAGAGCGGCGACGCCTCCCAGCATCAGAAAGAAGGTCAGATCCTCCCAGAACGAAGCCGTGAGGCTCAGCCAGAAGGATGGGAAGTTCTCCACCTCGTAACTGACGGCGTATGCCGTCACACCTAAAGTGACGATCAGAAAAAACACAAAGCCGTAAAAGAGATAGAGCAGCCGGCGGTCAGCTCGGAACGCATCTACCGTGCTGCGAAAAGGGCGCCGTGGAGGCTTCACGTCAGCCTTCTGAGGCCTGTCGGTCTGCGTCGTGCGCGCGCCTTCGCCCTTCACCGCTTTGGCCATCGGTCCCCTCCTCGACGCCGTTCAGCTAACGGCAAAAGGTAGCCGGAGGAAAGAGCGCGAGGCTCCGCATAGCAACGTTGGGGGTCCACAGGTCTGGACAGGCGCGCCATTGCCTTCGGAGGCCAACGCCCCGAGGTTGGGGGCCCGGGTCGGTGGCGCCGCCTGGAGTTCACCAATGCGGACCCGCCTGCGACGCGCGCCTGACGCCAACGATCTCGCCCGGTTGAAGGACGCTCACCGGCTCCTGCAGCAGATCACCGTCGGGCTTCACCCGGCCTGCGCCGGCTTCCTGCCGCTCTATGCGTCGATCGCCACGGTTCGCGCGTGCATGGTGGAATGGTCGGGCGACCCGCTCGCAGGCCTGGACCTCGATAGCATTAGGCCGTTGACTGGGGTCGATGCGACAACGTCGCCGACGCTGCAGCGGGAGACCGCGAAGCATCATCTTCCGCCGATCTGCCCTGATAGTGGTCTAGACCGGTTGTGATCACCGTGTAGGTTCCAAAGGCCAAACAGAACGCTTGCAGGCCTGCGGCGGCAGTCGTCCCAAATGTCCAGTTCTGCTTGACCCAAGCTTCGCCGGCCCGAGCTAAGGGAAATAGAGCCCCGATCACGGAGCCGATGAGAAACCAAACCACTGCTTGTCGCACCGAAGACACAGGCATAAGCGGCGCATCGGCGCGCGTTATGAACAGCAAGGCTGCGAATAGCCCGGCCACGTTTCCAACTGTTAAGTTGAGAAGAAATCTTCTTAGCCAGAAGTTGATCTCCTCTCCTTGGGACTGGCGCTCGGAAGCTTGCTCGTTTGCCTTGCGTTGGGCATCTGCGGTTTGGCGCTGTGCGCTTGCCACCTCTCGCTGTGCATCGGCGAGCTGCATCGTTGCCAAAATACTTTCGATTTCTCGTAGTTCTTTGATAAGTTGCTGCGCCTCATCGAACGCGACCGAACCAGGTTGGGCGCCAGTAAGATGGGCCTCGGCCAATGGCACTCGAGGTAGGAGTGCCTCACGACGGCGATTAAGGTTGTCCCGGATATCGCTCATGACACCGCCTCAGAACAGGTTTTTAATAGTCCGCTCAACACCGTCGATGAGATCCTTAACCTCTTCCGCGGTCGGCTCCTGGGCACGCTTATGATCGCACTTGTTGCGGAGATCACCCAAGTGCTGAAGTCGCCTCCAGCCGGCTGTGTCGATCACATCCGCCTCCTTCAGCGCTGACGAGAGATCCCCGAGGCCTGGCGCCTTTTTTGAAAGCTTGATCCCCCGGTTTGCGACTACCTCCAGCAAGTGGTGCTCCAGCACTACTCCGGCGATAGCACCGGCTGCCCGGTTGAATTTGTGCCGGAGAAGCTCGCGTGCGGAAGCGAGTTCGTCATCGAACACGTCCGCCTGCACAAGCTGACGTATGTCGTAAAGGGACGACGTAAACCGGCCTTCGCAGGCCTTTAAAATCGCGACCTGAGACTGCAGCCGCGGGATGGCTGCAGTGGCATCCACGATGACCCTGTCGTACCGACGGCTCGTCAGGCCATGCATATAGTCTTCGATCACATAGTTCGCAGCGGTAAGTTCTTTCCGCGCGACTTTCGGACGCTCGTAATGCGCGCGGAAATCGGCCAACCGGTCGGGAAGTATCTGCTTTACGATAGCGAGGGCCTCTGAATACCACGCCTGGTATGCGGTCTCGAAGACAGGCAATGATTCTATGTACGCCGAAGCTTTGTCGCCGAGCGCTTTCTTCAGCTGCCTGTCGACATCATCCTTTGCGACGCCGCGCTGCATTGAAATGGTGAGCTTCTCGGTCGCCGCGATCAGACGGGCCAAATCAGACCTGTAGCGATCCAGATTTGAGCTTGTCACAGCGACTTGGCCAACAACCGCCGCACAGCCTCAGGCCGAGACGGCTCGTCGTCTTGCGCTTGGCACCAGGCGTCCAGCTTGCCGAGCTGATCTGGCTGGAGGCGGACGCCGACGAGCGTCCCCTTGCCCGTCGCCGGGCGCCCCCGCGATTTTGTGTTAACCCGGCTTGACGTCATGATTTAGGGATAACATAAAAGGCGGGCCGAGCAAGTGTTGCGAGCACAAGCCCGGCCCTAACCGCAACGGATCCTCTGGAGATCGCGTCATGGCTTCGCACGCCACTAGCACAGGTGCGCCTCGGGCGCCCGCCGACAACCTCATCGACTTAGCCCGGCATCGCCGCGCGAAGGAACGCGCAGCGTATCAGGAAGCGATCGCAAAGCGCCCTGACCGGTCGCCTGAGCTCATGCTGATCCTCGGGATCGTCGACGTCCTTCAGAAAGCGGGCATCGCCGCTGGCGGACCGGACTTCGTGACGTCGCTTATGTGCCGCATGTCCAGTGCTCCGGTAACTGAACAGCCGGACGATTTGCTGCGGGCGGGCAACCTGGTCAGCGATCTCGTGATGCGGGCCTATCCGGAGGGGCGCGCATGAACCGCCGAGCCCTGCTCGCGGCAGTAGGAGCCGCATGCGTCGCTCCGGCCGGCCCTGCTGAAGCCCGCAAATCTGCGGAGTTCCCGACCGGACCCGGCATGGCCGAGATTGCCGCGCACGCCCGCCGCGCCGGCTTCATGCCCGCCGACGTGCGGGCGGTCAGCGGCGGTCCCTACCCTGCCCTGTGGTTCACAGCCCCCGACGCTTCGGTGACTGTCTATGCGACGGGAGCGGGCGTGTGGCGTCGTCAGCAGTACTGAATGCAAATCGGGGGGTTTACACCGGATCAGTTGCGGGGCATCCTCCCCGCATGGCCTATTCGATCATGTACACTCAGTTCAGCGCCGCCGACGCCGCCCGCATCACCGGGGTGTCGCAGGACGAACAGCGCGACTGGCGCAAGCGAGGCTTCCTTCCGCCGATCGACGGCGGAAAAGCCAAGTTCGACGTGAAGCTGCTGGCGGGCATGCTCGCCGCGAAGAAGCTGCAGGGGCTCGGCATCGCTCCAACCACAGGATGGGCCTTGGCCCGATCTTGTGGAGCGATGATCTACACGCGGATCATGAATCGTCGGCACGGCGTGCTCGACCTTCAGGAGCTGGCGCGGGGTCCGTTGGTCCAGACGTCGGGCCAATCGGACGTCATGGCGCGCTGGGCGATCGCGGACGACGAGCGCACTTGGGGGTATGCCGACGATGCCGCCTCCCTGGCCGACCAAATCGGGGCGGCAAGCGCAGTGCTGGATCTCGACCGGCTGGCCCGGGAGCTCGTGCAGGACGCCCGCCGGCCGGTCGCGTCGATTGAGCCCAGCCATGGCTGATCGCAGACCCCGAACACCTATTGCAAGCAAGCGCGACTTGGCGAAGGCGCTGGACGTCTTGAATGCCCGCGGCGTGTCCTTCGCCGGCATCACCATCCTTCCTGGCGGCGGCATGTTCGTGTGCGTCGATCCGGCCGTTCTTGGCCTCAGGCCCGCCAACGACGACGAGGGAGGGGCAGCATGGGACGCGGCGCTGGACGCAGACTAGGGTTCCCGAACGCGGCGGCCTTCACAGATCGCCACGGTAAGGTTCGCTGGCGCTTCCGCAAAAAGGGGCTGGCTGCCGTCTACCTGCCCGGGCTGCCCGGCTCTGCCGAGTTCGCGGCGGCTTACGCAGCCGCGACCCTCGGTCAGACGACCAAGCTTCAGCCGGGCGCCGCTCGCACGCAGCCCGGCACGCTGCATGCCTTGGCGGTCGAGATCTACGCGTCGGCCGAGTGGGCACAGCTATCGACGGCGACCCAGACGACCTATCGCGGCATTCTGGAGGGCCTGCGCGACCGGTACGGCGAGCTCCTGATAGCCGGGCTGACCAGAGATCGCGTGCTCCGCATGCGGGACAAGAAACGCGACCATCCGACGGCCGCGAACAACTTGGTGAAAGTTCTCCGCTGGGCCCTCGCCTTCGCCGTCGCACGCCGGCTGCTGAGGGAGAACCCGACCGACGGCATCAAGCCGCTGAAGGTGGCGACCGACGGCTTCCACACCTGGACCGAGGACGAGATCGCCGCCTTTGAGGCGCGATGGCCTGTCGGCACGCGCGAGCGCCTGGCCTTCGATCTGCTGCTGCACACCGCACAACGCTCCGGCGACGTGCGCCAGATGGGGCGCCAGAGCCTTCGGAACGGCGTCCTGAAGGTGCGGCAGGAAAAGACCGGTGCCGAGCTGGAGCTGCCCCTGCACACCGCCCTTCGCGCATCGCTGGCGACCGTGCCAGCGAACCAGATGCTGTTCCTGCAGACCGCCAAGGGTGAAGCCTTCACCGCAGCGGGGTTCGGCAACTGGTTCAAGGATGCCTGCCGGGACGCGGGGGTCGGACATTGCTCCGCCCACGGGCTGAGGAAGTCAGCCGCCACTCGCTTGGCCGACGCTGGCTGCACCGAGTCGCAGATCATGGCTTTCACCGGCCATGCCACGTCGAAGGAGGTGCGCCGGTACACCGCCAAACGCGATCAGCGGCGCCTTGCAGCGGCCGCGCTGCAGCAGGTCGCCGGGGCGAAAGAGGAACAGACGTTGGCTAACCCTGCCGACCGGTTAGCCAAATCGCCCCGCAAGTCCCTGAAAGGTAAGGGCGCATGATCCAGCATGGCGGACAGGGTGGGATTCGAACCCACGGTGAGCTTCCACCCACGGCGGTTTTCAAGACCGCTGCCTTAAACCACTCGGCCACCTGTCCGGTCGCCGGCCAGGCGGGTGGCTGGAGGTGCCGGAAGTCTGGCGGAGACGGAGGGATTCGAACCCTCGGTACCGGTTACCCGGTACGACGATTTAGCAAACCGTTGCCTTCAGCCACTCGGCCACGTCTCCGGCAGACGGCGTCGATAGCGGAGGCGCGCGGGCGGCGCAACCGGGCCCTTGGGGCTGAGGCATTAAGGGGATGGTCAGGCCCGCGTGCCAAGGTTCGGCGACCCTGAAACCGGACCGACGGCCCGCATGACCTCGACCGCCGCCCTGCTTTCGCCGACCGAGCGCGGTCCGGACGTCGCCGCCTCGCTCGACGCGCGCGGACTGCAGGACATGGCGGAGCAAGGCATGGCCGACGGCGCGGCGAAGCGCGGACCGTTCCGGCCGGAGGTCTGGCTGAACGCCCGTCAGCGGCACGCCGCCCGGCTGGCCGCGCACTACTTCCGGGCCATCGACGTGGCGGTCGTCAGCGCCGTGTCCCTGCTCTGCGCCTGGGCCGCCTCGCCGACCGACCTGGCGCAGGCGCCCGTGGCCCATGCGGCGCCTTTTGCGGTCGGCGCGGTCGCCCTTCTGGGCCTGCTCCGCTCTCTGAACCTTTACAGCTTTCCTGCGGCGCGCTCCGCCGTGCTCCATCTCGCGGCGCTGGCCGGCATCACGTCGGCGGCCGCCCTGCTCGCCGTCGCGGTCGCCCTGACGCTGGACGGCGCCGGGATCTCCAGCATCGTGGTCTGGGCCGGCGTGACCATGGCGGCGCTCTATGGGCTTCATCTGGTCTGGCTGGAAAAGGTCGCGGCGTGGCGACGTTCGGGCGCCCTGACGCCCAACGTCGTCGTGGTCGGCGCGACGCGCCACGCCGAAACCCTGATCCGGGCGGCGCTGAAGCGGCGCGACGTCAACGTTCTGGGGGTCTTCGACGATCGGCTGGCGCGCAGTCCCGACACCGTCGAGGGCGTGCCTGTGCTGGGCGATTCCGAGGCCTTGCTCAGCCACCGCATCCTTCCGTTCGTCGATCGCATCGTCGTGGCCATCGATCCCAAAGCGGAAGCGCGGGTCCGACACCTGATGGGCCGGCTCGGCGCCCTGCCGAACGAGGTGACGCTGCTGGTCGATCCGGCCCGCGCAGGGGATCGCGAGGACGCCCTGCGCAAGCTGGCCGACAGCCGTCTGGCGCCCCTCGACGGGCGCAAGGACGACGACCGGCGCGCCTTTCACAAACGGCTGCTGGACCTGACCGTCGGCGGAGCGGCGTTTCTCGCGCTGCTGCCGGGCATGGCCCTGATCGCCCTGATGGTGAAGCTGGACAGCCCGGGGCCGGCCCTGTTCCGCCAGCGTCGACATGGGTTCAACCAGGAAGAGATCGTGGTGTGGAAGTTCCGCACGATGAAGCACGCCAGCGCCGACGCCACCGCCAGCCGCCAGGTCACCCATGACGACGACCGGATCACCCGGCTGGGCAGGGTTCTGCGTTCGACCAGCCTGGACGAGCTGCCCCAGCTGCTGAACGTCCTGACGGGCGAAATGAGCCTCGTCGGTCCTCGCCCGCACGCCGTCGGCATGAAGACGGGCCAGATCGAATCGGCGCGTCTGGTCGCCGACTACGCCCATCGCCACCGCATCAAGCCCGGCATGACAGGCTGGGCCGCCATCAAGGGCTCGCGCGGGCCGCTGCATTCCGCCCAGGACGTCCGGCGCCGCGTGCAGCTGGACGTCGAATACGTGGAGCGTCAGTCGGTCTGGCTGGACCTCTGGATCATGCTGGTGACGGTGCCCGTGCTGCTCGGCGACCGCGCCGCGGTGCGCTGACGTGTTCTGGCGGGGTGTCTGGGGCTACCTGCCCGCCAACGTGGTCCAGGGCGTGGCCGGCTTTCTGGCCATCGTTCTGTTCACCCGCCTGCTGTCGGCCGAGGAGTTCGGCCGCTACGCGCTCGCCTTTTCGGTCTTCACCCTGGCTCACGTGGCGATCTTCACGTGGCTGGAGGCGTCCATGGCGCGCTTCTGGGCGGCCTCGACGCCGGGCGCCGACCTGCAGGGGCATTTCGCCGGCCTGTACCGCACGGCGCTGATCCTGACGGCGGGTTTCGTGCCCCTCGCGCTTCTCGCCGTCTGGCTGTGGCCGGCCGATCCCCTGTTCCGCGTCGCGGTGGCGGCGGGGCTGATGGGGTGTCCGATCCGTTGTCTGGTCAAGCTGGCGCAGGAACGCCTGCGGGCCGAGGGCGAAGTGTCGAAGTCCGCCGGCATCGACATGACCGTCACGGTCGGCAGCCTGCTGATCGGCGTCGGCTTCGCGCTGGCGGGCGCCGGCGGCGCGGCGCCGCTCTTGGGGCTGGGCATCGGCCCACTGCTGGTGCTGCCCTTCGTGCTGCCGGGCGAGTGGCGCAAGGGACGCGGCGCGCGGCTGGAGCCCGCGCGCATGCGGGCCTATGCCGCCTATGGCTACCCTATCGCCGCGTCGCTGGCGCTGACTGTCGTGCTCGCGTCCACCGACCGCTTCCTTCTGGCCGCCTTCCTCGACGAAGCGGCGGTCGGCGCCTACCACGCCGGCTATTCGATCGCGAACCGCACGCTGGACGTGCTGTTCCTCTGGCTGGGGGCCGCCGGTCAGCCGGCACTCGTGATGGCGCTGGAGCGCGGCGGCCGTGACCGCCTGACGATCGCGGCCCGGGAACAGCTGTCGACCTTTCTGCTGATCGGCCTGCCGGCCGCGGCCGGGGTGGCGCTCGTCGCGCAGCCGCTGGCCGACGTGCTGATCGGCGAAGATCTCCGTGCGGCGGCGGTGACCGTGACGCCGTGGATCGCGCTGTCGGCCCTGCTGTACGGCCTGACGGCCTATTATTTCGGACAGGCGTTCACCCTCGGGCGCAAGACCACGGCCCTGCTGGGCGCCATGGCCGTGCCGGCCGTGCTGAACGTGGTTTTGAACGTGATCCTGGTGCCGCGGTTCGGCCTGATCGGCGCGGCCTGGGCCACGGCCGCCAGTTTCGGCGCGGGTCTGATCGCAACCCTGGTGCTGGGCCGCCGCGTGCTGCCGCTTCCAATGGCGTGGGAGTCACTGGCCCGGTGCGGCGTCGCGACGGCGGGCATGGCCGCCGTGGTCGCCGCCCTGCCCCCGATCGGAGGCTTTGCCGAGCTCATGCTCAAGGCCGGCGTCGGCGGTCTGGTCTACGGGGTGCTGGCCCTCACGATGAACGCCGCCGGCGTGCGCGACGTCGCGACGTCGCTGATCCGGCGTCGGCGTCGCTCGGGAGCGCCGGCATGAGCCCGCGCGCCGACCTGTTCGACAACCCGGCGTGGCCGTCTGCACGCCCTCGCCTGTCCGTTCTGATCCCCTTCCTGCGGGACGACCCCATGACGTTGCTGGCCGCGCTCGGAGCGACGCCGACCTCGGCGGCGGAACTGATCGTGCTGGACGACGGCACGGGCGATCCGGATCTGACGGCGAGACTGAAGCTGACCATTCGGGATCTCGCGCTGCCGGCCCGTCTCGTCACCCTGCCGGCCAACGAGGGGCGTTCGCGCGGTCGCAATCGGCTGGCCCAGGCCGCCCGGGGCGGGCACCTGCTGTTCCTCGACTCCGACATGCTCCCGGACGCCACGGATTTCCTCGCCGAGTGGGTCAGGCTGGTGGAGACGGAAGACCCGGCGGTGGCGTTCGGGGGCTTCTCCCTGAAACAGGCTTCCACGGACCGTCGGTTCGCGGTGCATCGGGCCATGGCGGGGCGCTCGGAAACGCTCGACGCCGCCACGCGCGCGAAGACGCCGGAGAAATACGTCTTCACGTCCAATCTCCTGGTCCGGCGCGACGTGTTCGAGGCGGAGGCCTTCGATCCAGGTTTCGCCGGCTGGGGGTGGGAGGACGTCGAATGGGCCATGCGCGTGTCACGCCGCTGGCCCGTGCGCCACGTGGACATCACGGCGACGCACATGGGTCTGGACGACGCAGCCGCGCTCGCCGGCAAGTACGAGCAGTCCGCGGCCAACTTCGCCCGGGTCGTCCAGCGTCATTTCGACCTCGTGTCGTCCTACCCCAGCTACCGCGTCGCACGGCGACTGAAAGCCCTGCCCGGACTCGCTCTCCTGCGGCCATGGCTGAAGCGGCTGGCGCTGAGCGAAGCCGCCCCGGTCGGCGCGCGGGCCTTCTCGCTGCGCCTGTACCGCGCCGCCCTCTATGCGGACCGGGTGTGACGTGGCCCACGTCGCCGTCGTCATTCCCACCCTGCGCCGTCCGGACAGCCTCGCGCGCGCCCTTCGTTCGGTCTTCGCCCAGGAGAATCCCGACGGTCACGACGTCGAGATCGTCGTCGTGGACAACGATCCGGCGCGCACGGCGTCCGGGCCGGTGGAGGCTCTACGTACTGAAAGCCCGTTTCCACTGACTCTTGCGAGCGCTCCTAACCCCGGCATCGCCACCGCGCGCAACGCGGGTCTCGCCGCGACCGCGGCGCCGCTGATCGCGTTTCTTGACGACGATCAGGAAGCGACGGCCGGGTGGCTTGCGGCGCTGATCGCCGCGCAGGCCCGCACGGCCGCCGACGTGGTCTTCGGTCCGATAACGGGCGTGGCCGAGGGCGCACCGGACTGGGCGCGCGGCCATCTCGACGACTTTTTCGGCAGGACGGGCCCTGCCGACGACCGCCTCATCGACAAGCCTTGGGGATGCGGAAACGCCCTTCTGGTGCGCGCGACCGCCCTGCCCGGCACTGAGCCGTTCGACGTGGCGGCCGATCAGCTGGGCGGAGAAGACGACGCCCTGTTCGCCAAGGTCCGCGCCGCCGGTGGCCGCTTCGGCTGGGCGGCCGCGGCGCGCGTGTCCGAGATCGCGCCGCCCCACAGGGCCACGATGTCGTACGCGCTCAGGCGAGCCTTCGCCTATGGTCAGGGACCGAGCCAGGAGGCCCGGTTGCGGGGCGACTGGACGGGCGTGGGAAAGTGGATGGCCGTCGGCCTGCTTCAAACCCTGCTCTGGTCCGCGGCCTCGGCGGTTCTGTGGCTCCTGCGACGCCCGTCGCGCGCCCGTGCGCTGGATCGTGCGGCGAGAGGACTGGGGAAGGTGCTCTGGGCGCCGGTGTTCGAGCCGAAGTTCTATGGCGCGCCGGAGCTCGCGCGACTGGAGCGCGTCAGCCCGTCAGGCGGCTGAGGAAGGTCGGCGGCGACCACGCCGTGCGGTTCAGCACGACGCCCGCGATGCGCCCGCCCACGGCCTCGATCTCCTGACGCAGCGCCGACGCTTCGTTCGCGCCGGTGGATTCGGCCGCCACGACCAGCACGACGGCGTCGGCCAGCGGCGCGAGAACCAGCGCCGTGTCGGATCGCTCGGCCGCCGGGCAATCCACGACGACGGTCTCGGCATGCGGCCGGATGGCGTTCCACCAGGCGGGATCGGGCGAGGCTTCGACGCGCTGACCCGTCCGGATCGCCTCGGCCGCGAAACGCGAGACCCACAGACGCCCTCCCAGACAGGACCGCGCCGTCAGCAACCGCGCCGGCGGCACGATCCGGCCGTCCCGGCTCTTCACCGGCGGATGCACGTCGAAGAAGCAGGAGCCGTCCGGCGACGCCAGCGCCGGCTTGCTCAGACCGCCGAAACGCTCGGGCGCGGCGGCCACGGCTTCCTGCTGGCCCGGCTGATCCAGATCCGCGTCGATGAGCCAGACGGGGCGCCTGGCGCGCACCGCAGCGAGCCGGGCGTACTCGCGTGAGACGGTGGACGCGCCTTCGCCCGACAGGGCCGACACGATCAGCACCGTCCGGCCGCCGCGCGCCGGGGCGGGGCCGAGGGCGGACCACAGGGCGGCCATCTCGGATGTCAGATCGATCATCGAATCGCCGGAACGCTCGCGCACGACGCGAAGGCTATCATGCCCCGCGCGTTCATCGCGCGACCTTGACGGGCGCGGCCGCCAGAACCGGAAGATCCAGCGTCCGTCCGACGGACGCGGGGGTCGTGAAGCCGCGCCGGGAGAAGATGCGGATCAATCCGACCGAAAGGGCCGTGAACCCGGCGAACAAGATCACCGCCGCCAGCAACGGCAGCTTAAGGCTCTTGCCACGCAGCGGCGGCGCGGCGCGCTCCATGACCCGGACGTCGTCGGCGCCCGCCTTCACCAGCCCCTGATCGGCCAGCGCCTGGGCCTCACGCTGCTGGAACTCGCGAACCGTCGCGCTCTGCACGTCGCGGGCGCCGGCCAGGGTGGCGTTCTCCGACTCCACGGCCGTGAGCCGTGCCTGTCGCGCGCGCAGCTCCCCCAGCTGGGCGTCGAGCACTCCGAGGCGGGCGAGCAGGGAGTCGCGCTGCGCGAGGGTCGTCGCCCGCGTCGTCTCCAACTCGACCCAGATCGGGTTGGGCCCGGTCCGCACCTCCTTGACGCCGACCCCCTGCCCCGAGGCGACGTACTGCTCGAGGCCGGCGATCCGGGCCTCGATGTCCTGGATCGGCTGACTGTCGGGCAGGTAACGGGCCAGCAGCTGCTCCCGTTCGGTGCGCAGCTGGAGGATCTGGTCGCGGGCCGCCACGTTCAGGTCCTGCTGGAGGGCGATTTCGGGAGGCGTCGAGGCCAGCTGGCTTTCCAGCGTGGCGAGTTGTCGCGTCATCTGGTTGACCTGGGCCTGGGTCGACAGACGATCGGCGGAGACGGTCTGCCAATTGGCCGCCAGCGCGGCCTTCGTGGCCGCGAAGTCGCCTATGTCCTCGGTGCGCAGAAACTGTTCGTAGGCCGCGTCGGCGTCGGCCAGCGCGTCCTCGAACACAAGCCGCTGCGCGGTCAGGGCCGGCGCGCTCGCGTCGGCGAAGACCTCGCGACGGTGGATCAGATATTGGTCGATGACGGCGTTCAGAACCGTCGCGGCCCGCTGGGCGTCGTCGGCCTCATAGGTGATTCCGATGATGGGGCTGCCGGTCACGGCGCCCGCCGACAGTCCGCCTTCCAGCGCCCTGATCGCGGAGACCCGCATCTGGGCCGGCGTGCCGGTGGCCTTGGGCCCCAGAATGGCCGGCGCGCCCAGCTGATCGACCACTCGCTCCTTGACGGCCCGGCTGTTTAGCAGCGCCGCCTCCGACTGGGTGACGGTGTCGACGTCGGGGGTCTGACCTCGCTCGGCCGTGCCCACGCGCGGCTGGTACACGTATTCCTGCCCGACCCCGGCGTAGACGCTGCCGCGCGCCGTGTAGGTCTTGCCCATGGTCAGGACGACGGCCGTGCCGATCGCCACGACCGCCAGGAAGATCACGAGCATGATCCAGATCTCGCGGAACAGCAGGCCGATCACGTCCATCAGGCCGTAGCGCGGTCGGGCGATGACTGTGGCCGTCGTGCGCATGAGTGCTGGACGCGAATCCGTGAGACTGAACCGGAGCCTCAGCCTTCGCCGGTCGGCGTTAACCATCGGTTACCCATGACGCCGCCACCCTGCCCTCACCACGATCCGTCGCGCCGGGATTCGGAATGACCTTCAGCCGCAGGCATATGATGCTTTGCCTCGCCGCCCTGCCGCTGGCGGCCTGCGGAGGGGTGCGCGTTCCGGCGGTGTCCGACGCGCTGGCCGGCCCGGCGACCAGCCGTGGCTTTCCGGACATTCCCTTCGCGGACTGGACGGACGACGAGCCGGAGTACGTGCTCTATCCCAACGACGAGATCGAGGTCGCCACGCCGACCGCTCCGGAGCTGACGCGCACGCTGAAGGTCGGTCCGGACGGACGGATATCCCTGCCGCTGCTCGGCCAGGTGATGGCCGCGGACCGCACGCTGGCGGAACTGGAGCGCGACGTTTCGGCGGGGTACGCGGCTCAGCTGGTGCGCCCCGTCGTGGAGATCACGCTGAGGCAGGCCGGACCGATCCGGGTGTGGGTCGACGGCGAGGTCCGCACACCCGGCGTCTATGAGATGACCGGAGACATCGACGCCTACCAGGCCGTCATTCAAGCCGGTGGCTTCCTGCCGACCGCGCGGACTCAGGAAGTGGCGCTGATCCGCCGGGGACCGGGCGGACGCCGCATGCTGCGGGTGCTGGACCTTCGGCTCCGGCGCGGGACGGCGGTGGCCGTGAGACGGGGTGACGTCATCTTCGTTCCCCGCTCGACGCTGGGCGAGCTGGCCAACTTCTTCACCCAGATCCGCAACGCCCTGCCCATAGGGTTCAACTATACCATCAACGGGCAGTATCAGCAGTTCTGATCAGGCTGCCAGGCGGCTGGTTCCCGCGTCGATCCAACGGCGGGCCGCACGCTGCGCCTCGCCGATCTCCTCACGGTCCATCTCCTGGGACAGCTCGCGACGGTATTCGCGCGCTTCCTGCGAACCCATCATGGCCGCCAGGTTCAGGATCATGTGGGCCGAGACCCGGTCCATCGGGCAGCCGCCCGTGCCGGTGGAGTACTTCAGCCCCAGCTGGAACAGCGCCGCGCCGTCCATGTCCGGGGTGGGCAGGGGCAGAGCGCCCTCTTCCGCAGCGTCGTGCGCCAGTTCTTGCGCGGTCATCACCAGTCCTCCAGGCCGTTCTGGCCTCGCTTGATGACGCGATCAAATACCCGCGGTTTGAAGTTAAAGTTAATGGCGAAATGCCGGCCGGAAGTTTTTCGCCAACGGAGAATGAAGACGCCGGCGGCTGTTCAACGTCCCGAAACCATTGGACAATCTTTGCTTAGGACTTTCGCGCCCTCTGACCGAACAGGACGGCGCGCTGCCCGTCCGCCTCCCGGCCCGCCTTGGCCAGATCCTTGCCCAGATCCTTGCCGAGCCAGCGACCTTTCTGGACGGCGGGCCGACCGCCGACGGCGTCGAACCAGCGCTTGAGATTCGGGAACTCGTCCAGATCCTGCCCCTGCCGCTCCCACGGGACGATCCACGGCCAGATGGCCATGTCGGCGATGGAATAGTCGCCGGCCACGAACTCGCGGTCGGACAGGCGCCGGTCGAGCACGCCGTACAGCCGGTGAGTCTCGTCGGTGTAGCGTCGCACGCCATAGGCCAGATGGCGTTGGTCCGCCGTCAGCGCCGAGGCGTACTGGCGGAAATGATGGGTCTGGCCGGCCATGGGGCCCAGGCCGCCGACCTGCCAGAACAGCCACTGATCGACCTCTGCGCGGCCCCGGACGTCGGACGGATAGAAGCGGCCCGATTTGGCGCCGAGATACTGCAGGATCGCGCCGCTTTCGAAGATCGACAGCGGCTGGCCGTCCGGGCCTTCGGGATCGACGATCGCGGGCATCCGCCCGTTCGGGCTGATGGCCTGAAAGGCCGGCTCGAACTGTTCGCCCACGCCGATGTTCACCGGCTTGAGCTCGTACGGCAGGCCCATCTCCTCCAGGGCGATGGCGACCTTCCACCCGTTCGGCGTGGGCCAGTACCAGAGCTCGATGGGGCGCGTCATTCGGGACCTCCGTTCAGAGGTCACAGGTGGGGGCGACCGGGCTCCGTGCAATGGGGGTCCAAGCTGACCGTCCCATTCAGGGACGGTTCATGCCGGACGGCCGACCGTCGGTCATCATCGGTTCCGGACCGCCTTCACGTCCGGCTTTCAACGAGGCCCGTTCATGAAACGCCTGACCAAGGCCGCCCTTGTGGCGGTCGCCCTGTCGACCACGGCGGTGCCGCTGGCCGCCGAAGCCCAGAGCCGCCGCGATCGGCAGGAGCGCCGCGACGACCGGCGGGATTACCGCCAGGACCGCCGCGACGATCGCCGTGACTTCCGTGACGAGCGACGCGACGACCGTCGCGACTGGCGACGTGGAGAATACGACAACCGGCGCGACTACCGCGAGGATCGCCGGGACGACCGCCGCGACTATCGCGCCGAGCGCCGGGACGACCGCCGTGAGTTCCGCGACGACCGCCGGTGGGATCGCAACAACCGCGACTGGTGGCGCGGCCGGGCCGACTTCCGCAACTATCGCGGCCGTCGCGACGGCTACTGGTACGCCCCGGGCTACGGCTACTACCGGGTCGAGCCCCGCTACTACGGCCAGCGCTGGAGCCGCGGCGCCTATCTGCCGTCCAGCTATCACCGCTACTACGTCAACGATCCGTACTTCTACGGATTGCGCGACGCCCCGCGCGGCCACCGCTGGGTGCACGCCGACAACGACATCCTTCTGGTCGCCCTGGCGACCGGCGTGATCGCGGACGTGCTGTTCGACGTCTTCTGACGAACGCGCGCCTGCGCAGGGCGAAGGCCTCGCGGCGCCGCCGCGGGGCCTTTCCACGCCCGGTTCAGTCACCGTTCAGCTTGCGAAGCCCAGCGTCATCCCAAGCCGCCCCCTGAGGGCGTGCAGGAACCCACGAGAATGAAAAGAACCCTGTTGGTCTTTTCCGCCCTGACGGCCTTCGTCGTCCCGGCGGCGGCCCCGGCGATCGCCGCGGCCCAGGACCCCGAGCGTCGGCGCGACCGCACCGAAGCCCGTGAAGAACGACGCGAGCAGCGTCGCGAGGCGCGGGAAGAACGTCGAGGCGGCGGCGCCGACGGCGGAGAGCAGCGTCCGGATCGTCCCGACCGGCCGGACCGTCCCGAACAACCTCGACCGGATCGGCCCGATCGCCCCGATCGGCCGGACCGACCCGAGCAACCCCGGCCCGATCGTCCCGATCGTCCGGATCGACCGGATCGACCGGACAGACCTGACCAGCCGCGCCCCGACCGGCCCGATCGTCCTGACCGGCCCGATCGTCCTGATCAGCGTGACGACCGCCGGAACGATCGGTGGGACCGCCGCGAGGAGCGGCGCGACGACCGTCGCGACCGCCGCGAGGACCGGACCGAGCGCCGCGACGACCGCCGCGACTATCGCGAGTTCCGGCGCGGCTGGAACCGCGACGCCTGGCAGCGGGACTGGAGCCGTCGTCACGGCCGGACCGACTGGTGGCGCAACGACCGCCACTTCCGCGGCTGGTCCGGCGTGCGGGTCGGCTTCTACTTCTCGCCCGGGTACGGCTATTACAGCGTCCCGCGGTCGTACTGGGGTCGCAGGTATCACGAGGGTCAGTATCTGCCCTCGCTGTTCTGGCGCTACGAGATCACCGACCCGGGCTACTGGGGCCTGCCGTGGCCGCAGCCGGGCACGATGTGGGTCTGGGTGGACAACAACATCTACCTGGTCGACCGCTTCGACGGTTACGTGATCGAGGCGATCCACGACGCCTGGCGCTGGTAGGTCGCGCCACGACGAGAAAGGCCCCGGATCGCTCCGGGGCCTTTTTCATGTCCGGCGTTAGGATCGTTCAGGCCACTGCAGGGAGGCGCGCGACGTTGCAGTGGGTCCAGAGCCTGTCCATGGCCTGCACCAGAGCGTCCATCATGCCGTCGTCATGGTCGGGCGACGGGGTGAAGCGCAGCCGCTCGGTCCCCTTGGGCACGGTCGGATAGTTGATCGGCTGGACGTAGATGCCGTGCTCTTCCAGCAGCATGTCGGAGATCATCTTGGTGTGCACCGGATCGCCGACGAAGACGGGCACGATGTGGCTCTCGGACGGCATGACGGGAATGCCCGCCGCCTCGAACCGCGCCTTCAGCGCCGCGGCGCGTTCCTGATGGCGCTCGCGCAGCTCCGGATGGGCCTTGAGGTGCCGGACCGAGGCCAGGGCGCCCGCCGTGAGCGCCGGCGGCAGCGAGGTGGTGAAGATGAAGCCCGAAGCCCAGCTGCGGATGGCGTCGACGATCACCGCGTCCGCCGCGATGTAGCCGCCCATGACGCCGATGGCCTTGCCCAGGGTGCACTCGATCACGTCGATCTGATCCAGAACGCCGTCGCGTTCCGCGATCCCCGCGCCCCGCGGCCCGTAAAGGCCGACGGCGTGCACCTCGTCGAGATAGGTCAGGGCGCCGTACTTTCTGGCCAGCGCGATCGTGCCCTTCAGGTCGGCGACGTCGCCGTCCATGGAATAGACGCTCTCGAAGGCGATCAGCTTGGGCGCCCCGGCCGGCGCCGCGGCCAGCAGGGTCTCCAGATGCTCCAGATCATTGTGCAGGAAGACGTGACGCTCGCCTCCGCCATGGCGAATCCCGGCGATCATGGAGGCGTGGTTCAGGCTGTCCGAAAAGATGATCAGACCCGGCAGGATGCGTTGCAGCGTGGCCAGCGTCGCCTCATTGGCCACGTAGCCGGAGGTGAACAGCAGCGCCGCTTCCTTGCCGTGCCAGTCGGCCAGTTCGGCCTCCAGATTCACCGCCGATCGCGTGGTGCCTGAAATGTTGCGCGTGCCCCCGGCGCCTGCGCCAGCCGCGTCGATCTCCGACTTCATGGCGTCCAGGACCACGGGATGCTGGCCCATGCCCAGATAGTCGTTCGAGCACCAGACGACGACGTCCTGCTCCGTGCCGTCGGCCCGACGACGGACGGCGCGAGGGAACCTGCCGCGCACGCGCTTCAGGTCGGCGAAGACGCGATAGCGCCCCTCGCCCTTCACCTGCTCCACGGCGGTCTGGAATGCGGCCTTGTAGTCGTACAACCCGGTGAACTCTGACGGCTTCGGATCAGGCGGGTTCTGCGCCGGAGGGGCGTGAAAGTCCACCTCCTGCACCGGTTAAATGGTCGCAATCAACCACTTGCGAGCGGTTCGCAGGCACGTTCGTGCGCATTCAGCGCGGCAGCTCGTCCAGCTTGCCGCGTAGAAGTTGCAGGATCGCGGAGAAGTCGCGGCCGCCGAAGCCCAGCCGGTCGAACATCTGGTAAAGGGCCTCCGTCTGCGCCCCCAAGGGCGTGGAAGCCCCGGCCGCGGCGGCGGCCTGCTGGGCCAGCTTCAGATCCTTCAGCATCATCGCCGTGGCGAAGCCGCCGTCATAGTTTCGGTTCGACGGCGCGGTCGGCACGGGGCCGGGCCACGGATAGTATGTCGTGACGGACCAGCTCTGTCCCGAGGCCTTCGACACGATGTCGAACATCTTGACCGGATCCAGACCCAGCTTCTCGGCCAGGGCGATGGCCTCGCAGGTGCCCAGCATGGTGATGCCCAGAATCATGTTGTTGCAGATCTTGGCCGCCTGCCCCCCGCCGTGATCGCCGGCGCGGAAGGTGGCGCGGCTCATGGGATCCAGCGCCGTCTCGATGCGCGCGAACTGGGGCTCGTCGCAGCCGACCATGAAGGCCAGCGTGCCCGCATCGGCCGCCATCGTCCCCCCGGACACGGGCGCGTCGGCGAAGACGTAGCCCGCCTCGGCGGCCAGGCCCGCCACTTTTCGGCAGGTGTCGACATCGATGGTAGAGCA
Source organism: Brevundimonas sp. (assembly GCF_035935935.1). Taxonomy (GTDB): domain Bacteria; phylum Pseudomonadota; class Alphaproteobacteria; order Caulobacterales; family Caulobacteraceae; genus Brevundimonas. The sequence goes on along the minus strand of NZ_DASYWO010000009.1, from coordinate 173,597 downwards.
GTCCAGCAGCAGGGCCGAAGTCGGCGCCGCGCCGATGATCTGCTCCGAATAGACCTTCAGCACATGCGGTCCCGCGGGCAGCATGGTGATGACCACGTCCGCGTCCTTCACAGCCTCGGCCACCGAGCCGGCCGCCTGACACCCGGCCGCCACGGCGCGCTGCACCGCCTCCCGGGACAGGTCGAACGCCTTCACGACGTGGCCGGCTTTGGCCTGATTGGCGGCCATGCCCCCGCCCATGTTGCCCAGGCCGATGAAGGCGACGGTCTGCGTCATGGCGAACTCTCCCTGTCCTGACTCGGCGGGAGCGTTAGCGGGTTCGCGGCGGCGTCGCCAGCGCCGCCGTTCAGCCCGGCTTGCGGAAGCGCAGCATGAACTGGCTCGTCTTGCCCTGGATGGAATCGTCGAAGACGTTGGCCGTCAGGGGGTCGCCGTCGCGTTCGAGCAGGTCGCTTTCACCCTCCAGCACGAAGCCGGCGGCCAGCACTTCGCGCTTCACCTGCTCCACGTCGATCCGGTGGAGGGTGTTCGTGGCCGCCAGACCGGATCCTTCGGCGGCATGGTGGTCGACGATGACGTAGTGCCCGCCGGGCTTGAGCGCGGCGAAAGCGGCCGCGTTGACGCGTCGGGCGGTGTCGTCGGCGAACGGGTCGAGGTGCAGGTCGTGATAGTTTTGCGCCGTGAAGACGACGTCCACGCCCGACGGCCAGACCGGCGCCGCGATCGGCGAACTCACGCCGTCGACGTTGGCGAGCGCGTCGGCCGCCGTCACCGCATCCCCGTAGCTGGCCTGAAACTGCACGAACTCCTGCGGCTGCCAGGCCGTGACGTGACCTTCCGGCCCCACCGCCGCGGCGAAGGCGCGGGTGAAGAAGCCGCCGCCGATGATCATGTCGATCACCCGGTCGCCTGGTTCGACGCGGGCGAACGCCAGCGTCCCGGCCGTCATGCGCACGGCGTCCCGTGCCCGGTCCTGGTCCGTGCGGGGCGCGCCGGCCAGGGCTTCCGCATAGCTCTCCGGAGCGGGGCCTCCCATCATGGCCCCGCAGGCCGCAGCGCCGAGGGCCGCCGCGATCGCCGCGGCCGCCAGTCCCACCTTCAGTCCACGCATGCTCGGCTCCTCAGCCCGGTTTGCGGAAGCGGTAGACGAACTGGTCCGTGCGATAGCGGATGCGTTCGTCGAAGACGTTGATGGTCCGGTCGTCCTCCGGGTTGCGAATGGCGTCGCTCTCGCCGTCGAAGACGAAGCCCGCGGCCTCGACCTCACGCTTCAGGAACGCGCCTTCGATCCGGTGCAGGGACTGAACCTCGCTCGCGCCGGTGCCGTCGCGGCCGGCGTGGTCGATGACGACGTAGTACCCGCCCGGTTTCAGGGCGTCGTATACGGCCTTGTTCATCCGGCCCACGTCCACGCCGAACGCCGGGATGTGAAAGTCATGGTACTCCTGCACCATGAAGACCGCGTCCAGCGGTTCCGGAAACGTCATGGCGTCCAGCGCGCCTTCAAGCGCCACGACGTTTGGATAGGTGGCGGCCAGTCCCTGGGCCAGCGGCGTCTCGCGCGTCGCCGTGCGCGTCGGCACGAAGGCGTAGACCCGGCCGTTCTCGCCCACGACGTTGGCGAACAGGCGGGTGAAATACCCTTCCTCGGGCCGAATGTCGGCCACGCGGTCTCCGGGCTTCAGCCCGACGAAGGCCATCATGGCTTCCGGCTTGCGCGCGGCGTCGCGGGCGACTTCTTCCGCCGGGCGCCGCCCATCGGCGAGAGCTGTGGCGTAGCGTCCGTCGGCGTCGGCGCCCCAGTCGACGGTCCCCTCCCCGTCCGACATCGTCATCATGCAGCCCGTCAGGGCCAGGGCGGCGGACACGACCAGCAAGCGACGCATGAGACTCTCCCGAACAGCCGCGCCATCTGCGCGCGGAACGAGGTTCGGCACAAGCCTCAGTCCAGATGCGTCCATTCCTGATCGGCCGGCAGGGGCGCGAAAAGCGTCTCGATGTCCGCGTCCGACACGCCGGCCAGGCTGTCTGGCCTCCACTTCGGCTGACCGTCCTTGTCGACGATGACCGACCTGACGCCCTCCTGAAAGTCGTGGGTGCGGACCACGCGGCCGCCGAGCCGGTACTCCATCGCCATGTTGGCTGCGAAATCGGGCATGTCCCGGCCCAGCCGCAGCTGGCGCAACGTCACCTTCAGCGACTGGGGCGACTTGGTTCTCAGCGTCGAGAGCTGGGCGAGAGCCCACTCCGTCCCCTCGGCCTCCAGCGCGGCGAATATCGCCTCGACCCGATCGTGAGCGAACAGGCGGTCGATGGCCTCCACGTGCGGCTCGATCGGCGGTTCGCCCGGATCGTCCTCCAGCCCGTCCGCGACGTCGGCGGGATGCGCCGGATCCGTCTTCAGGATCGCGTGAAACGCCTCCAGGGCGTCGGACGGCAGGTAGTGGGAGTGGATGCCGAGGAAGACGGTGTCCGCCGCCTTCAACCGCGCGCCCGTCAGGGCCAGCCATGTTCCCGTTTCGCCGGGTAGACGCGACAGGAACCAGCCGCCGCCGACGTCAGGAAACAGGCCGATTCCCGTTTCCGGCATGGCGTAGGTCGTCCGCTCGGTCGCGATCCGCACCTCCGCCGGTTCGCTGATTCCCACCCCGCCGCCCATCACGATGCCGTCCACGATGGCCGTGATCGGCTTGGGATATTCGAACATCAGGTGGTTCAGGCGATACTCGGTCAGGAAGAACGCCCTGGCCTCCGCCGCGTCTCCCGCGCCGCTCTCCGCGATCATGCGGATGTCTCCGCCGGCGCAGAAGCCGCGCTCGCCGGCGTGGTCGATCAGCACCGACTTCACCGCCGGATCGTCGCGCCACGACAGCAGGGCCGTCGTCATCGCCTCGCACATCGCCTTGTTGAGCGCGTGCAGCGCCTTCGGGCGGTTCAGGGTGATCCGTCCGACCCCGGACTGCACACGGGTCAGGACTTCAGGCGCGTCGTTCATGGGCGCCGGAATAGGCGGCGTCGCCGGAACGGTAAAGGCTCAGCCGCCGGGTGTGACGCTCAGCTCGTAGGGAATGTAGAGCATCAACTCCAACGGCCCGGCCTGACGCCATGTCACCTGACGCGACAGCCCCGTGACCTCGACCCCGTAGCTGGGACCGAAGGCCCCGGCCGTGGTTCCGGCGTCGGCCGCGATGGCGGCGAGGATCGCCGGACGGTACTGATCCGGACTGATGACGGTCGGCTCCCAGTCGTCCATCAGGCGCAGCTCGGTCCGGCCGACCCGCTGGGTCTTTTCGATGAAGGCGCGAATCCGGGCCGACGAGGCCTCCAGGGTGTCGCCCTCGGCGATCGGCGTCTTGATGACGAGGGTCACGGCGCTGGTGTCCGGACGGCCGTCGTCCGAATGGAAGCGCAGGGTCGGGATCATCCGCGCGTCGAAGGCGACCACGTGGCCGCCGGAGTCCAGGCCCAGCTCAATGGACGCGTCCAGACCGGCCTCACGGGCCATCGCGGCCAGGGTCTGCGTGATCTCGCTGCGACGCTGGGCCGCCTCGCGCGTGTCGCAGGCCACCCGGACCGACACCACCAGATTGTCGGCCCGACGCGACACCTGCACGTTGGGCAGGTCGACGTCGACGGCCGAATAGCCGCGGCTGGAATTGGCGCTGAACCGGTACTCCTGGGCCTGCGCCGTTCCGGCGATCAGGCAGGCGACGGCGACGAGCGGGATCATGAGACGCATGGCGGTGGCTCCGTGTTGCTGAAGCCATCAGGTCACGGGCGAGCGTCGCCGTATGCCGACGAAAGCTGACGCCGCCTTATTGCCGCATCATCTCGCGGGCGGTGATGACCCGCATGATCTCGTTTGTCCCCTCCAGGATGCGGTGGACGCGCAGGTCACGCACGATGCGCTCCAGCGGATAGTCCTTCAGATAACCGTACCCGCCATGCATCTGCAGCGCCTCGTCCGCGATCTGGAAGCAGGCGTCGGTGGCCAGGCGCTTGGCCATGGCGCACCACTTGGTCTTCTCCGGATGCCCCGTGTCGATCGCCCAGGCTCCCCGCAGCACCATCAGGCGCGCGGCTTCCAGCTGGGTCGCCATGTCGGCCAGCTTGAACTGGATGTTCTGGAACTCGTTCAGTGACTTGCCGAACTGCTTTCGCGTGGCGACGTAGATCTGCGCCGTCTCCAGCGCCAGCCGCGCTCCACCCAGCGAGCAGGCGGCGATGTTCAGACGTCCGCCGTCGAGGCCCATCATGGCATAGCGGAACCCGTCGCCCTCCTTGCCCAGCAGGTTGGCCGCAGGGATGCGGCAATCGTCGAAACTGACGATGGCCGTGGGCTGGCTGTTCCAGCCCATCTTCTTCTCCTGCGCGCCGAACGAGAGGCCCGGCGTGCCCAGGTCGACGACGAAGGCGCTGATGCCCCTCGGACCCGCCTCCCCCGTCCGCGCCATGACCACATAGACGTCGCTGGTCCCGGCGCCGGAGATGAAGGCCTTGGACCCGTTCAGCACCCACTGCTCGCCGTCGCGGGTCGCCGTCGTGCGCATGGCCGCGGCGTCTGAGCCCGAGCCGGGTTCGGTCAGGCAGTAGCTGGCGATCTTCTCCATCGTCGTCAGCGCCGGCACATAGCGGGCGCGGAGATCGTCGGACCCGAAGCCGTCGATCATCCACGTGGCCATGTTGTGGATCGAGACGAAGGCCGCCGTCGACACGTCGCCCCGCGCCAGCTCCTCGAAGATCACCGCCGCCTCGACGCGGCCCAGCGCCATACCGCCGTGCTCCTCGCCCGTGTAGATGCCGCAGAAGCCCATCTCGGCGGCCTGGCGCATGACGTCGACGGGGAAGTGCTTGGTCTCGTCCCACTCGGCCGAATGCGGCGCCAGTTCGGCGTCGGCGAAGGCGCGCGCCGCGTCCTGGATGGCGCGCTGGTCGTCGGTGAGGGCGAAGTCCATGAAGCGTTTCCTCGAGTCTTTCGTCGGCTTCTAGGCCAAACCTTCTCGCAGGGGGAGAAGGAAGCTAAACCGCCGCCCATGACCGTGCCGTTCCAGCCCGCCGCCTTCCCCTTCGCTCGCCCGCGCCGACTGCGAGCCAGTCCCTGGGTGCGGCGGCTGGTGGCCGAGACCGTGCTCACGCCCGCGGATCTGGTCTGGCCGCTGATCGTGCACGACGGCGAGGACGACCGGATCGCGGTGCCTTCCATGCCCGGCGTCTTCCGCCTGTCGCCCCGGGCCGCGGCCGAGGCGGCGAAGGAGGCGCGCGACCTGGGCATCCCGGCCGTGGCGCTGTTCCCCAACGTCGATCCGGCGATCAAGAACGGCACGGGCACGGGCGCCACCGACCCCGACGGCCTGATCCCGGACTGCATCAAGGCCATCAAGGACGCAGCGCCGGAGATCGGCGTGATCACCGACGTGGCGCTGGACTGCTACACCGACCACGGCCACGACGGGGTGCTGGAGGACGGGCGCATCGTCAACGACGCCTCCCTGGAACGGCTCGCCGAGCAGGCCTTCATCCACGCCCACGCCGGCGCGGATGTGGTCGCCCCGTCGGACATGATGGACGGCCGGGTCCAGGCGATCCGCGAGGCCCTGGAAGCCAACGGGTTCCAGGACACGCTGATCCTGTCCTACGCCGCCAAATACGCCTCGGCCTTCTATGGCCCCTACCGCGACGCGGTCGGCTCGGCCAAGGCCCTGACCGGGGACAAGAAGACCTATCAGATGGACTTCGCCAACACCGACGAGGCCCTGCGCGAGGTCGCGATGGACCTGTCCGAAGGCGCCGACGCGGTGATGGTCAAGCCGGGGATGATCTATCTCGACGTCGTCCAGCGCGTGTCGGAGGCCTTCAGGGTGCCGACCTTCGCCTACCAGGTGTCCGGCGAGTACGCGATGATGAAGGCGTCCGCCGCCAACGGCTGGCTGGACGAGGACCGCGCCATCCTCGAAAGCCTCCACGCCTTCAAGCGCGCGGGAGCCGCGGGGGTCCTGACCTACTTCGCACCGCACGCGGCCCGGCTGCTGGGCGGCTGAGTTCGGACTTGACGGTTAACGGCCACGCTGTGAAGACGGCGGCCGCTCAGTCTGACGCAGGGGGTGCGCCATGTTCGGGTTCGGCAGGAAGAAGTCCGGGTCGTCCAGCCCGACGGTCGAGACGCCGCCGCCTCCCGTGGACGCGGCCGTTGAGGAAACCACCATGGCCCCGCCGATCGCGCGAGGCCCCGCGCCCGAAGAAGCCCTGCAGCTGCTGCGGGACGGTAACGCCGCCTTCCTCCGCGGCGAGAACAACCTGGGGCACGTCAAGGCGGGCGATCTGGACGACCTGCAGGGCGGCCAGAACCCCATCGCCACGGTCGTCGGCTGCGCCGACAGCCGCACGCCGCCGACCATCCTGTTCAACCAGGGCTTCGGCCGTCTGTTCTCCATTCGGGTGGCCGGCAACACGGTGGACCGCCGCGGACTGTCGTCGATCGTCTACGCCGTGAAGCACCTCAAATGCCCGCTGGTCGTGGTCATGGGCCACACCGGTTGCGGCGCCGTCGCCGCGGCCGAATCGATCGTCGACGGCGCGCCGCTGGATCCGTCTCTGGAGGAGATGATCGTGCCGATCATCCCGCCGGTTCTGGCTGCGCGGGCGCATGACGGCGTGCCAGTCGAGGAGAACGCCCGCTGGGTGGCCCGCAAGCTGGCCACGGCCGACGCCAGCCTGGCCGACGCCGTCGAGGCCGGCACGCTGAAGATCGTGGCCGCCGTGAAGCAGATGCATTCCGGCGAGGTGAAGTTTCTCGACGTCTGAACCTAGTCGTCGCGGAGCTCCAGCGCCGTGTAGGGCGCCTGCCCGCGCTCGATCCGGATCAGGTCGAGCACGCCGACGATCTGGTGCGAGCGCCAGCTGCTGAGGAAGTAGCCAAGCGGCCCGAGGGCGGCCATGGCTGCGATGATGATCACGTCCCGCATATGAGCGCGCGCGAAGACGAGCAGGCTGTCGCCCGCCACCTCGGCCACGACCGCGAGGACGGTGACCGGAATGGTCAGGTAGCCGATGACGACGGCCTTCAGCATCTGCTCCTGTCGCCGGGCGTTCAGGTTGGCGAGCGCCGAAAGGGCGTCAAAGGTCGCCCCATCCAGGTCGCCCAAGGCGTCGAAGGTCTTGTGGGTCGACGGGTTGGCGCGGAAGCCGCTCAGAAAATCCACCCCGAAGTACCCCCATGCGCCGGGGGTGACGAAGCTGGAGGGGATCAGCATCCAGGCCCCGAACGGCTTTATCAGCGCGCGCCAGAGCTCCCAAAGCCGCTCGCGGTCCGGTCGCCCAGCCGCGCCGCCAGACTCGACGTGTCCCATCGCGATCCCCCCATCGCCTGCACCTCGGCATAGAACTGGTCGACCAGGGCCGTCAGGGCAAGTCGGCTGCCGTTGCGCCGCGCCTCGTCGAGCACGAGACCGAGGTCCTTGCGCATCCAGTCCACGGCGAATCCGAATTCGAACTCGCCGCGGCTCATCGTGCTCCAGCGATTGTCCATCTGCCAGCTCTGGGCCGCGCCCTGCGACACGGCGGCGAGCACGGCTTCGGGATCGAGGCCCGCCCGCTCCGTGAAGTGGACCGCTTCGGCCAGTCCCTGCACGACGCCGGCGATGCAGATCTGGTTGACCATCTTGGTCAGCTGACCGGCGCCGGCCGGACCCATGTGGCGGATCGCCTTCGAATAGGCCTCCAAGGCCGGGCGCGCACGATCCAGCGCATCCGCGTCACCGCCGACCATGACGCTGAGCTTCCCGCTTTCGGCCCCGGCCTGTCCGCCCGAGACGGGAGCGTCGAGGAAGCTTCGGCCGGAGGCCTCCGAAAGGTCCGACATGTCGCGCGCCACGACGGCGGACGTGGTCGTGTGGTCGACCAGGACCGCGCCGGTGGCGGTCGCCTGCAGGCCCGCCGACACCGTCTGACGCACGTCTTCGTCGGCGCCGACGCACAGGATCAGAAGTTCGGCGCCGTCGGCCGCTTCCGCCACGCTCTGCGCCGCGCGTCCGCCATGCCGCTCGGCCCAGCGCGCGGCCTTCTCGAACGATCGGTTGAAGCCGGTCACCTCGTGACCGGCCTTCAGCAGGTGCCCTGCCATCGGCGCGCCCATGACGCCCATCCCGACGAAGCCGATCCTCATGCCGAAATCTCCGACGACGCCCGGCCGTAGCGACCGCGAAAATACGTCAGGGCCTCGCCGGCGGAGGCTTCGAACGCCTCGACGCGCCCGACCAGGACCAGGTGATCTCCGATCTCCGACCTTGCGTGCACGCAGCAGTCCAGCCGTGCCAGTACGCCGGCCAGTCGCGGCGCGACGCCGGGCCTCAACTCCGCGTCGTCCGGCGTCAGGCGACAGTCGCCGCGGGCGAAGCGGTCCGCCCGTTCCGCGTCGTCGGCCGTCAACACGTGCACGGCGAAACGCTCCCCGGCGGCGAACGCCGGCATCCGCTCGCTGGACAGCGCGATGGACCAGAGGATCAATCTCGGCTCCAGCGACACCGACGCGAACGAGTTGGCGGTGATGCCCACCGGACCGTCGGGTCCGTCCACGGTCATGACGCACACGCCGGTGGGAAAGGCGCCCAGCGCGCGACGATAGGCCAGCGAGGCATCGGCCAGATCTTCGGGCACGGGTTCCAGGGACATGCCTCGCACCTAAGGGTCTTCGCCGCCCGTCTCAACCCGCCGTGGAGTTCCGTCGTGGCCGCCATGGGAAACGCCGCCTTAACCCTGTTCCCGCGATGGTCCCGACGACTCTCGCGCCGACAGGACGTCCATGACCCCCAGCGACCGCCCGATCCTGATCAAGAAGGTCAAGAAGGTCGCGGGCCACGGCCATCACGGCGGCGCGTGGAAGGTGGCCTATGCGGACTTCGTGACCGCGATGATGGCCTTCTTCCTGCTGATGTGGCTGATCAACACCACGGACCCGGAGCAGAAGCGCGGCATCGCCGAATATTTCGCCCCGGCCAGCGTGTCGGCCACGACCTCGGGCTCCGGCGGCATCCTGGGGGGCACCTCCCTGGGCGATGACGGAGCCAAGGGCTCCGGCTCCATGTCGGTGATCACCGAACTGGCCCCCGAAGCCCCGCCGGACGCGCCGCAGGAGGCGGGTCAAAGCTCGAACCTGGCCGCCGCCAGCGAGGAAGATCTGCGCGAGGAGATCGCACGAAGAGAAGCGGCCGAGTTCGCCTCCGCGGCCGCCTCGCTGCGCCAGGCGATGCAGTCCATGCCCGAGCTGGCGGAGCTGTCGAAGCAGCTGATCATCGATCAGACGCCGGAAGGGCTGCGCATCCAGATCGTCGATCAGGAGGGCCGCTCCATGTTCGACCAGAACTCGGCGCGCCCGAATGCGCGCGCGCAGTTGCTGCTGCGCGCGGTGGCCAAGGTCATCGTCCAGTTGCCGAACCGCATCTCCATCACCGGCCACACCAGCGCGGTGGCCGGGTCCAGCCGGGCCAGCGCGCCGGGCGACTGGTCCCTGTCGGCCCAGCGCGCCGACGCGTCGCGTCTGCTGCTGCAGGCCGCCGGGGTCGATCCGGATCGGGTCTACTCCGTGTCGGGCAAGGCGGGGTCCGATCCGCTCTATCCGGACGACCCCAGCCTGGCCGGCAACCGCCGCATCTCGATCGTCCTGCTGCGGGAGGCGCCGGTTCTGCCGCGCGACACAAGCCTGTGACGCGCGGGGGTCGCCCCGCGAAACGCCTTGCCCACGCCTTCCGGGCGGGTTCAAATCCGGCGATGAGTCCGCTCCCTCGCCACGGATCCTCTCGGAAACGGCCGTGACCCAGCACGTCCCGCGTCGTCAGCTGCGGTTCTACATGACGGCGACGGCCCCCTGTCCCTATCTGCCGGACCGGACGGAACGGAAGGTCTTCGCCAACCTGCCCTTCTCCGACGGCGCCTGGGTCAACGACGAGCTGACGCAGGCCGGCTTTCGCCGCAGCCAGAACATCGCCTACCGCCCGGCCTGCGACGCCTGCGACGCCTGTGTGTCCGTGCGCATTCCGCTGGCGCGGTTCAAGCCGTCGCGAAGCCGTCTTCGGACGCTGCGCCGCAACGCCGATCTGGTGCGCCATTTCGTGGAGGCCGAGGCGACCGTCGAGCAGTTCGACCTGCTCCGCCGCTATCTCGGCGCCCGGCACCCGACCGGGGGCATGAGCGACATGGGCTGGCTCGACTACGTCTCCATGGTCGAGGACACGGCGGTTCGGACGCACCTCGTCGAATACCGCCTTCCCTCCGTCGACGGCGGCCCGGGCCGGCTCATGGGGGTGGCCCTGACCGACGTGCTCTCGGACGGCCTGTCCATGGTCTACAGCTTCTTCGACCCGGCGGAGGAGAAGCGCGGCCTGGGCGTCTTCGCCGTTCTGGATCACGTCGTTCAGGCGCGCAGTCTGGGCCTGCCCTTCGTCTATCTCGGCTACTGGGTCGAGGGGTCGCGGACCATGGACTACAAGGCCCGCTTCCGTCCGCTGGAGGCGCTCACGCGCTCCGGGTGGGAGCCCCTGCCCGACCTAGCGGAACTTCCGTAGACCGCGCGGCCCCTGACGTCCGGACTGGGCCCGCTTGCCCAGCCAGTCCTTCCAGTCCGGCCAGTTGCGGCGACGCCCGCCGCCGTCGACCCATTCAGGCCCGGCGTCGGCCGAAAAGACCGTTACGTCGGCCAGGCCGCCCTGCTTGAAGTTCTGCAGCCTGACGCCCTTGCCGCGCCCCATCTCCGGCAGCTCCGCCAGCGGGAACACCAGCGCCTTGATGTTGTCCCCGACGGTGGCGACGTGGTCGCCGGACACCCGGATGGCCGCCAGCATCTCGCCGTTCAGCACCTGCTTGCCGCCGCGCTTCTGGGCCAGCAGCTCGTCCTCCGGCGCAATGAAGCCGTAACCGGCCTTGGACGCGACCAACAGCTTCCCACCCGGCCTGTGGGCCAGCAGGTTCACGATGTCCGCCTTCTCGTCGAGGTCGATCATGAGGCGCAGCGGCTCGCCGTGCCCGCGCCCGGACGCGAGCTTGTCCGCGCCCACGGTGAAGATCCGGCCGTCCGACGCGGCGACAAGCAGCTTGTCCGTCGTCCAGGCGGGGACGAGGAAGGCCAGGGCGTCGCCCTCCTTGAACTTCAGTTCCGACGGATCCTCGACCTTGCCCTTCGCGGCCCGGATCCAGCCCCGCTCCGACAGGATCACGGTGATGGCCTCGCGCGGGATGAAGGCGTCGATGGGAGTCGGGGCCGAAAGGTCGACCGCCTCGGCGATGGTCGTCCGACGAGGCGACACGAGCGCCTTGCGCACGTCCTCAAGCCCGACGGCCAGCAACTTCGTCTGCCTGGCGGGGGATGCGAACATTTCGTTCAGGCCGGCCAATTCTTCCGACAAGGCCTTGAACTCGTTCTCGATCGCCACTTCCTCGATCCGCGCCAGCTGACGCAGGCGTGTGTCCAGCACGTAGTCCGCCTGCGTCTCGGTCAGGCCGAACCGGGCGATCAGGACGGCCTTCGGCGTCTCCTCCTCGCGCACGATCCGGATCACCTCATCGAGGTTCAGGAAGACGATACGAAGGCCTTGCAGCAGGTGCAGGCGGGCTTCGATCCTGTCGGCCCGCCAACGCGAGCGGCGAAGCAGCACCTCCCGCCTGTGATCCAGGAAGGCGACGAGGCACGGCTTCAGGCCCATGACGCGCGGGGTGCCGTCCGCGTCCAGAACGGTCATGTTGATCGGGAAGCGGATCTCCAGATCGGACAGCCGGAACAGGCTCTCCATCATCACGTCGGGCGTGACGGTGCGGCTCTTGGGCTCCAGAACGATGCGCACGTCCTCGGCCGACTCGTCGCGCACGTCGGCCAGCAGGGGCGACTTCTTCTGCTCGATCAGCTCGGCAAGCTGTTCGATCAGGCGGCCCTTCTGAACCTGGTACGGCACCTCCGTGACGACGATCCGCCACATGCCCCGGCCGAGGTCCTCGGTCTCCCAGCGCGCGCGCAGGCGGACGCCGCCACGTCCGGTCTCATAGGCGTCCAGCAGGCTGGCGTGCCCTTCGACCGCGACCCCGCCCGTCGGGAAGTCGGGGCCGGGCACGAGGGCCACCAGCTCCTCCGTCGTCGTTTCCGGACGCTTCAGCAGTTCCAGACAGGCGTCGATCAGTTCGGCGGCGTTGTGCGGCGGAATGGACGTCGCCATGCCAACGGCGATGCCCGACGAGCCGTTGGCCAGCAGGTTGGGGAATCCCGCCGGCAGGACGACGGGCTCCTGATCCTGGTCGTCGTAGGTGGGGCGGAAGTCGACGGCGTCCTGATCGATGCCCTGCAGCATCAGGGTCGCGGCCGCGGTCAGCTTGCACTCGGTGTAGCGCATGGCCGCGGCGTTATCGCCGTCGACGTTGCCGAAATTGCCCTGCCCGTCGACCAGGGGATATCGCTGCGAGAAGTCCTGCGCCAGCCGCACGAGGGCGTCATAGATCGAGGCGTCGCCGTGGGGGTGATAGCCGCCCATCACCTCGCCGACCACCTTGGCGCACTTCCGCGCCGCCGCCTGCGGGTTCAGCCGCATCTGGTGCATGGCGTACAGGATGCGGCGATGGACCGGCTTGAACCCGTCTCGCACGTCCGGCAGGGCCCGGTTCGTGATGGTCGACAGGGCGTAGGCCAGGTAGCGCCGGCTCAGCGCCTCGCCCATGGGCTCTTCGACGATGCGGCCGCCTTCGGGCGGCGGGGCGTGGATGGTCATTCCGGTCTTACGAATCGAAAGCGGGGCGCTTCAGTCTAAGCGACCCGCCCGCGATTGCCTGCGTTCAGCTGTGGATCAGTTGGCCGGGCGCTGGGCCGTGGGACGATCCGGCGAGGCGAACGGGCTGTCGGCGTACCACATCGGCCGCTCGCCGTTGGCGATGGTCCGCGCGATGGAGGTGTTGACGACGGCGAAGCGGCCGGCCGCATTCCAGTCGAACGGCAGCGTCACCTCATCGGAGACCTTGTGATAGTGGTTCTCGAGGAAGTCGGCGCTGGCCGCCTCGCCCGGACCGGCCGGACCCGGGTCCAGATAGACCGACGGCACGCCGGCCTTGACGAACTCGTAGTGGTCGGAGCGGACGAAGAAGGCCTCTTCCGGCGTGGGATCCGGCGTCAGGCCGACGCCGACGGCCTCGGTCGCTTGCTTCACCACCACGCCCAGCGTCGAGTGCTCCGCGCCGAACGCCACCAGATCCTCGAAGGCATAGGTCAGGATCGGCATGTCCAGGTTCACGGCGGCGACGATGTTCTCGATCGGCACGGTCGGATTGGCGGCGAAGTAGCTGGAGCCCAGCAGGCCCTTCTCCTCCCCGGTGACTGCCAGGAAGATCACGGAGCGCTTCGGACGGTTCGTCGAGAGGTCGCGGGCGACCTCGATCATGGTGGCGATCCCGGACGCGTTGTCCATGGCGCCGTTGAAGATCTTGTCCTCTCCCTCCTGCTCGGGATCGACGCCCTCGTGGTCGAGGTGACCGAGGACGACGACGTACTCGTTCTTCAGCTCGGGGTCCGAGCCTTCAAGCACGCCGACGACGTTGGGGCTCTCGATCATTTCGGCGGTCGTGGAGATCGTGCCGCTCATGCGGCCCGGCAGGGCGAAGCCCTGAACGCGCTCCGTGGCGCCCTTCGTCTGGACTTCCTGCGCCGACGCCGGCGCGCCGGCGAACAGGGCGTCGCTCATCGGCGTGCTCAGGTATCCTTCGAACTGCAGGCCCTTCGCGTCGGACTGCGGGCGTCCCTGGGCGTCGGTCCACTTCATCTGCGGCTCGCCGAGGAAGGTCATCAGATAGGACCACGGCGCCGGGCGCGCCTGCGCGGGCAACAGAGTCAGGACGCCGATGGCGCCGCGCTCGGCCGCCGTCGTCGCCTTGGACGACTGGATGTGCGCGCTGAGCTCGCTCGGCAGACCCTGCGGCATGTCGTACAGGACCACGACGATCTTTCCGCGCACGTCCAGCCCGGCGTAGTCGTCGATGCCTTCCGTCGGCGCGACGACGCCATGGCCGACGAAGACCATCTCGGCGTCGAACGACTGCTCGCCGATGACCGTGCTGTACAGGGCGGCGTGTTCCGCCTGGTTGAAGACCTTGTCGCCGACCCGCATCGTGCCGCCGGTCGTGGTGATGTTCGCGAAGGTGATCGGCTGGCGCCAGCTGGTGCCCTCGGCGTTGCCCAGCGGCTTCAGGCCGAACTCGGCGTAGTGACGCTCGACGTATTCGGCGGCGAGGATGTGCCCCGCCGAACCGGTGTCGCGACCTTCCAGCTCGTCCGAGGCCAGATAGGTGATGTGCCCCTTCATCCGATCGCCCAGCTGGGCTTCCACGGACTGGGCGAGAGCGGCGGACGAGGCGCCCGCGAGCAGGAGCGCCGACAGGCCGGCGACGAAGACGCGCTTGAACATGGTGAGAATTCCCCGAACTTTTCGGCGCGCAGCTAACATCGGCGACGCGCGCAAGTCACGCGCGCACGAATTACATTCCGGTCATCAAGCCAGCCGCGCGGCCCGCAGCCGCTCCACCATCCGGTCGCGGGCCTCGGGCAGCGGGCGATTCAGCGGATCGAACACGCAGCGCTGAAGGAAATGCGCGGTCAGGGCGAGGCCGTCGCGCACGTCGCCGTCCGCGACGCCGGCCTGGGCCCCCAGCAGGAACGCCGGCAGGCGCAGCAGCCTTTCGGCATAGGGCGTCCCCGCCTCCGTAGATACGGCGCGCCCGGTGCGGGGGCTGACCCAGGCGAGATCGTCGACCGTTCCGGTCACCGCGCAGCTGGTCAGGTCCAGGCCGAACCCCAGCTCCTCCAGAAGGCCGCTTTCGAACCGCACGTAGACGGCGGGCCAGAGGTCGCGCAGCGCCAGCGCCGACGTCAGCGCCTCGAAGGCCAGGAAGGCGCCTGGGTGGGCCTCGCGCTCCGGCAGTGCGGCTTGCGCCACGGCCGCCGCGGACGACAGGCCGAGAAGGGCCAGCGGATCGTCGAACAGGGCGCTGGGCCCCTCCCCCATCGGCTCAAGCCGGGCCGAGCCGAGCTGGTCCGTCGTCCGCGCCCTCAGCTCGACAGCGACGCGGGCCCCGGGCTGGAGGAACGACTTCATGCGTCGGGACGCGCCGCCGGCCACATAGGCCGTACGCCGACCGTGGTCCCGGGTCAGGAGATCGACCACGGCGCCGGTGTCGCCGTGCGCCCGGGCGGCCAGCACCACGGCTTCGTCGCTGATCTCCATGCCCCCGCCTTAGCGGTCCGACTGGCCGACGCAACCCCTCTTGCCATCCCGCCGGCGGTCACGCTTAGCTCCGCGGTGGGGAGGCTCATCATGGACATGTACTCAGGATCCCGTCGCCGCGCGTGGCAGACCAAGGTGCCCAGCTGGCCCTTTCTGGCCGTCGGCGCCGTTCTGGTGGCCGGCGCGGCGTGGTGGACGTCGGGCGCGCTGGAGGCGGAGGCCTTCGGCGACGGCACGGACGCCGGCAGCCTGACGATCTGGATCACCTCCGTCGGCGCCCTGGTCCTGACCTCGCTGCTGATCGCGGCGGCGGTCGGCGGACTGGTCAACGCCCTGATCCTGCAGCCCGCGAACCGGCGCAACGGCCTCGCCTACGCGGCCGGTCTTGCGGGCGTCGCCCTGCTGGCCGGAGCGCCGCAGACCGTGGCCCGCACGATGGAGGCGGATCGCGCCGGCTATGCCGTGCGGCTGGTCGAGGCGCTGACCAATTCCCGCAACAAGCAGACCTGGGCGTATCAGGCCGTGCACCGGCAGCTGGCGTTCACGATGGGGCGCAGCTCCTTCAGCCCGCGCGGACTGGACCGCGACGGCGGTTTCGGCGAGGCCCGCGAACGTCTGGCGCAGGCGCGCCAGCTGGTGACGGAGGCGCCGGCCCGGCTGGCGGCCGCCGACGCCGCCGCGCGCACGGTTCTCGAGGAGAACGTGATGGACCGCTATTCCCGGACCGCCGTGCTGGAACGGTTCGACATCGGCGCCGGGGACAAGGCTCCGCTGCTCACGCGCTACTGGGAAGTGCAGGCCCGCCTGCTGGATCTTCTGGACGCGCACCTGAACATGCTGGAGGCCAACAAGGGGTCGTGGCAGCCGATGGGCGGCCTGTTCATGTTCAGCAACCGCGGCGTCTTCGCCCAGTTCGAGGCCCGGCGCATCGAGGCCATGAAGCTGATGGACGAGGGGTATGAGCTGGAGCGCCAGATGCTCGCCATCGACGCCCGCACCAACGAGGGCATCGATCGCGTCATCGAGGACGAGGCCGACGGCGCCCTCATTCGGCGGGAGCGGCGATCACCTCAACCACGCGAGCCGCTCGATCGTTCGGTACGGTCAAGCTGAGCACGTACTGCTCGATCTTCCAGCCGTCCGGCGTCAGGCGCAGAACGCCTGATCCCCGCAGATCGCCGTAGCTCTCGTTCGTCAGCTTCTCGTCGAACCAGGCCACGCAGCGGCAGTCGATCGGCGCGATCGTCACCACCCGATCGCGGGGCACGTAGGTCCAGCCGCGACCCCGGGCGAAATACGGCTCCGCATAGGCGCGGAAATCCTGCAGCGGCCAGTGTTCGCTCGCATCGGTGCCGACGAACCGCGCGTTCGGGGTGAACTGAGAGAAATAGGCCGCGCCGTCGGCGGCTGAAGCCGCCTGATGCATCCGGTCTATGGCGGCCTCGACCGCGGCGGTCTCCGGATCGGCGGCCAGCGCGGCGACGAGAGCGAGGATCAGGGACATGGCGAGCTCCTTCGACGACAGCCTAGGCCGCGCGACGGTATTTAACCGAACGGTTGACAACAAACGGCGATCGGTGCATTTAACCGATCAGTTCACCACCGGTCCGCCATGTCCTCCGATCCCCTGAGCCTCAAGTTCGCCGCCCTCGCCGACCCGACCCGTCGCGCGATTCTGGCCCGGCTGTGTGAGGGCGAGGCGTCGGTGAACGAGCTGGCCGAGCCCTTCGACATCAGCCTGCCGGCCGTGTCGAAGCACCTGAAGGTTCTGGAAAAGGCGGGGCTCATCAGCCGCGGACGGGAGGCCCAGTGGCGCCCCGCCCGACTGGAGCCGATGGCCCTGAAGGGCATAGCGGAGTGGATCGAGCACTACCGCCGCTATTGGGACCAGAGCTTCGATCGCCTGGAAGATTATCTGCGCAAGGTTCAGAAAGGAAACGACGATGGCAAACGGAACTGAGACCAATCCCTGCGACACCGACGGGGTCGCCCACGCCTTCGACCTGGTTCTGGAGCGCGTCATCGACGCCCCGCCGGAAAAGGTCTTCCGGGCCTACACGGACCCTGAGATCCTGTCGCAGTGGTTCGCGCCCAGGCCGTGGAGCATCACCGACGCGGTGATCGAGCCCCGCCCGGGCGGCCGCTTCAACTTCGTGATGCACGGGCCCGAAGGCGAGGTCTTCCCGAACTCCGGCGTGTTTCTGGAGGTGGTCGAGAACCGCCGCCTGATCTCGACCGACGCCTTCACGCCCGACTGGAAACCGGCCGGGGCCCCGTTCATGGTGGCCCGGATCGACTTCGAACCCGCCGGCGACGGCAAGACCCGCTACAAGGCCACGGCCAGCCACTGGAACGAGGCGACGATGAAGCAGCACGTCGAAATGGGCTTCCACGAGGGTTGGGGTCAGGTCGCCGATCAGCTCAACGAGATCGTGAAGACCTTCTGAGCGACTGACCGACCGGAGCCCGTCTCATGCCCCTTGCCGAAGATCTCGCCCTTCGTCCCCGCCTGGACATGCGTCGCGCCTTCGACGCACCCCGCGCCCTGGTGTGGTCGGCGTGGTCGCGGCCGGAGATACTGGTGCTGTGGATGGGCCCGGTCGAATGGCCAGCGTTCAGCGTGACCTCTGACTTCCGCGTCGGCGGCGCCTGGCGCATCGGCCTGCGCTCGCCGGAAACCGGCGAGGAGCTGTGGCAGGGCGGCGTCTACCGCGAGATCGTCGAACGCGAACGCCTCTCCTTCACCTTCAGATGGGAGGGCGAGAACCACGAGGACGGCCCGGCGGTCGACACCCTGGTGACCGTCCGGCTTTCTGAGACGGATGACGGCCGGACCGTCATGGACTTCACCCATGAGGGCCTGAAGAACGAACGCAGCCTTGCCGGCCACCGCCACGGCTGGACCTCCACGGTCGACCGGCTGGAGGCCTGGCTGGCCGCCAATCCCGACTGAACCCTTCACGCGAGGAGACGACCATGAAGATCGTGACGAGCGTCAGCTTCTACGGAGATTGCCGGGAAGCCTTCGAGTTCTACGCCCGCGTGCTGGGCGGCAAGATCACGGCCGCCATCCCCTACGGCGAGGGATTCCCCGGCATGCCGGTCGATCCGAAGTACAAGGACCGGCTCATGCACTGCTGGATGGATCTCGGCGATCAGTCGCTCATGGGATCGGACCTGCTGCCGGAGTTCGCGCCGGGCCACGACAAACCCCGAAACGGGTTCGACGTCACGCTGCACACGGCCGACCTCGCCGAGGCGCGGCGCTGGTACGACGAGCTCTCTGACGGCGGAACCCGGTCCATGCCGTTCGGCGAATCGCCCTGGTCGCCCGGCTTCGGAGGCTTCGTCGACCGGTTCGGCGTGCCGTGGATGATCAACACCATCCCATCGGCCGACTGGAAGCCGCCGCACGGCTGATCCCGGCCGTCCTCCCCTCACCCGGAGATATTGTGATGAAGGCCACACCCCTCGTCTGGACGGGGCGGGTGCTCAGCGCCCTGTTCGTACTCTTCATGCTCGGCGCGTCGGTCGCGCCCAAATTCTTCATGCCGGAGATCGCGCGCGAAGCCTCGCGGCCGATCGGCGTCGCCGACGAGAACATCCCGCTGATCGGCGTGATCGAGCTTATCGGCACGCTGCTCTACGCCTGGCGGCGCACGGCCCTTCTCGGCGCTGTGACGATGACGGCCCTGCTGGGCGGCGCGATCGCCACGCACATGAACGCCGGCAGCCCGTTGGCCAGTCATACGTTGTTCGGCGTGTGGCTGGGCCTGGTGATGTGGGCCGGCCTCTGGCTGCGGGATGCGGACCTGCGCGCACTGCTCCCCCTGCGGAGGACGTGATGAGACAGATCAGGGCCGCCGTCTTCGTCTCCATGGACGGCGTGATGCAGGCCCCGGGCGGGCCAGAAGAGGATCCGACCGGCGGCTTCCGCTTCGGCGGCTGGAACGCGCCGTGGTGGGACGAGACCCTTGAAGGCCTGATGGGCGGCGCCATGGGCTCCGACTACGACCTGCTGCTGGGCCGCCGCACCTACGAAATCTTCTCCGCTTTCTGGCCGTATCAGGGCGACGAAATCGGTCGCGCATTCGACGCTGCGACCAAATACGTGGCGGCCCGGCCGGGCACGCCGCTGACCTGGGTCAACAGCGAGCGCCTCGAAGGCGACGTGCCGGGCGCGGTCCGCGCGCTGAAGGCCGACGGCGATCGCGACCTGCTGATCAACGGATCCGGCACGTTGATACGGAGCCTGCTGGCGCACGACCTGATCGACCGGCTGACGGTCATCACCTTCCCCGTCATTCTCGGCGAAGGCCGCCGGCTGTTCGAGCACGGGGCGTCGCCGCACGCGTGGGAGATGGAGACGGGCCACGTCACTCCAAAGGGCGTGATCTTCGCCACCTATCGCCGCGCCGGAGACGTGCCCGTCGGCACTTTCGAGACGCAGCCGCCCAGTGACGCGGAGCTCAAGCGCCGGGAACGCTGGGCCCAGGGCGGCTAGCGCAACAGGGCGGTCGGGAATGGCCGGCCCAGCGTCTCGGCCAACGCCTGCTGGCTGACGAGGAACACTTCGGGCTGGCGGTGGTAGTTGTTCGACAGCACGATCACCGTCACGTCCGTCTCCGGCTGATGAACGACCATGTTGCGAAACCCCGACCAGCTCCCCGTGTGATAGATCTGGCGATCGTGAAACCCCGGGGTTACGCGATCGCCCAGCGTGTTGGCGAACAGGCCGTAGCCCCAGTCGCGGCGCCGCCGTCCCCGCTCCGGCGGCGCGTCGGCCGGGCCATGGTCGCGAATCATGTCGGCATAGCTCCGGTCCGAGACCAGGCCGCCGCCGTGCAGCTTGCGGTTCCAGACCAGCAGGTCGTCCACCGTCGAGTACAGCGCGCCCGCCCCGGTGATGACGCTGACGTTGGCGTTCGGCTGGGGCGTGACGCCGCCGGCCAGATCGGCATAGCCCATGACGATCGTGCCGGAGCCGTCATAGCCGGTGTCGTGCATGCCCAGCGGCGTGAAGAAGTTCGCCTGGAGCCAGGCGTGAAACTCCATGCCGCTCGCCGCCTCCACGACGGCCGCCAGCAGGTTGTAGCCGGCGTTCGAGTACCGGATTTTCGTCCCCGGCTCGAACTGCAGCCGATAGAAGCCGGATGCGGTCGTCAGATCCGCCAGCGTCGTGGGGGTCGTGCGGCGGTGGCCCCAGTTCGCCTGCGCCATCAGGTCCGGCACCCCTGCGGTGTGCGACAGCAGGTGACGAAGCCGGATCGGCGCCCATGCCTCGGGACAGGGCTGGATCCAGCGACACAGGGGATCGTCTACCGAAAGCACGCCCTCGTCCTGCAGCCGCAGGATCGCCGCGGCCGTGAACTGCTTGCTGACCGAGGCCAGCCTGAAACGTGAGTTCAGCTCGACGGGGGCCCCGGTCTCCCGATCCGCGAGCCCGTACGCCTGACGGAACAGGACGCGGTCGCCCTTCGCCACCAGCACCACACCGCCAAAACGTCCTCGCGCCGCCTGCTCGTCCAGCGACGCCTTCAACATCGGCAGATCCTCGACCACGACCGCCGGCGGCCGCTCGGGCGCGCCCGGGACCGCGGCGGCGGTCTTGTCCTGCGACGTCCACCACCAGGCCCCGCCCGCGAGCGCCGCGACGGCGAGCGCCAGCCCCAGAACCGGTCCGGCCCAGCGGGCCGCCGGACTAGGCGTCATAGTCCAGTCCGAACTGGGCATACAGGGCGCGGCTGTCCTGCCACTTTGGGTCGACCTTCACCGTCAGGAACAGGTGCACCGGGCGGCCCAGAATCTCCGTCAGGTCCTCGCGTGCCTTCTGGCCGATCCACTTCAGCGTCTGCCCACCCTTGCCGAGCACGATCGGCCGCTGGCTGTCACGCTCGACGTAGATGGTCTGTTCGATCCGGGCGGACCCGTCCGCGCGGTCGTCGAAGGCCGTCGTCTCCACGGCGGCCGAGTACGGGAGCTCTTCGTGGACGCGCAGATAGACCTTCTCGCGCGTGATCTCGGCGGCCAGCACGCGCATCGGCACGTCCGCGGCCTGATCCTCGGGATAGAGCCACGGCCCCGCCGGCATGGCGTCGGCCAGCCGCGCCTTCAGGTCGTCAACGCCGTCTCCCGTCGCCGCCGAGATCATGAAGACCTCGGAGTAGGCGCCGGTGGCGTCCAGCTTCTGCGCCAGAGCCAGGAGGGTATCGCGGCGCATGCCGTCGATCTTGTTCAGCGCCAGAACCACCTGCTTTCCGGCCTCGGTCAGGGCCTTGACGATGGTCTCGGTGTCCTCGGCGCCGCGCCGGTCGGCCGCCGTGCCGTCCTTCGTCCCGGAGGCGATGTGGGACGCGGCGTCGACCAGATGCACCACCACGTCCGCGTCGTCCGCCCCGCCCCAGGCCGAGGCGACCATGGCGCGATCCAGTCGGCGGCGCGGGCTGAAGATCCCGGGCGTGTCCACCAGCACGATCTGGGCGTCGCCGTGCATGGCGATGCCGCGGACCGGGAACCGCGTGGTCTGGACCTTCTGGGTGACGATGGAGACCTTGGAGCCCGCCAAGCGGTTCACAAGGGTGGATTTGCCCGCGTTCGGCGCGCCGATGATGGCGGCGAACCCGGCGCGGGTCTGGCCAGGAGAATGGGGAGTGGAGTCTTCGGTCAAATGACGCCTTCACTGGACAACAGGGCGGCGGCGGCCGCCTTCTCCGCCTCCTGACGCGAGCGCCCCTGCCCGGTCAAGGGTTGCAGGCCCGGAACCAGGACTTCGACCGTGAACGTCGGCGCGTGGTCCGAGCCGGTCCTTTCCACGATGCGGTAGGTCGGAAGGCCGCGTCCCCCGCCCAGCGACCATTCCTGCAGCGCCGACTTCGGGTTGCTGAGGCTTCGCCTCGCCGGCGCCGCAAGTTCCTCCGCCCACGCCCGTGCGAACACCGCGCGGGCCGCATCCAGCCCCGCGTCCAGATAGACCGCGGCCAGGATCGCCTCCATGGCGTCCCCCAGCACGCCCTCACGACGGCGGCCGCCCTGTTTCGTCTCTCCCGGCGACAGCCGCATGGCCGGGCCGACGCCGAGCCGTTCGGCGGCCCGGGCGCAGGCGGCCTTGTCGACGAGCGCATGCAGGCGCGACGACATCTCGCCCTCGTCGGCGTCCGGCAGGTCGCGCATCAGACGCTCGGCCACCAGCAGGCCCAGCACCCGGTCCCCCAGAAACTCCTGACGCTGGTTGTCCGCGAAGGGCCGACCGCGCGCGTCCCGCTCGGCGCCCTCGCCCACGCTGGCGTGGGTCAGGGCGGTCTCGAGCAGCTCGGGCCGCGTGAAGGCGTGGCCCAGACGCGCGGTCAGGTCGCGGACGGCGTCCGCGCGACGGTTCTGCCGCGGGTCAGTCAAGGTCCGTGAAGAAGCGGCTGAACCGCACCTTGCTGAACCAGCTGACGGGGTTGAACAGCGACGCCCCCGGGGACCACGAGAACAGGATGATCTCGGCCTTGCCGATCAGGTTCTCCTCCGGCACCAGCCCGACCCCTTGGGAGGTCTGGTCACGGCTGTCCACCGAGTTGTCGCGGTTGTCGCCCATCATGAAATAGTGACCCGCCGGCACCTCGAACACCGGCGTCGAGTCCAGCATGCCGCCCGGTCCGAAGTCCTGGATGGTGAAGGTGCGGCCGTTGGGCAGAGTCTCCCGCAGCTGGGTCGCCGGACGGGCGCCGAAGGTCTCCCCGACTTCCGACGCGGCCACCACGACGTCGCGCACCGGCTGGCCGTTGATGTGCAGCGTGCCGTCGATCATCTGCACGCGGTCGCCGGGCAGGCCGATCACCCGCTTGATGTAGTCGGTCTTGTCGTCGCGCGGCAGCTTGAACACGGCGATGTCGCCGCGCGCCGGCGCCTTGTTGAAGATGCGGCCTTCGAAGATCGGCGGGCTGAACGGGATGGCGTGCTTCGAATAGCCGTACGACCACTTCGACACGACGATGTAGTCGCCCTCGTACAGGTTGGGCTCCATCGACGCCGACGGGATGGTGAAAGGCTGAAACAGCACCACTCGCAGGACCACGGCGATCAGCAGGGCGAAGAAGACCGTCTTCAGGATTTCCGCGAACTCGTCGCCCGAACCGCCGGACTTCCTGTCCTTCTTCGCCTTGCGCTCCTTGTAGATCGGGGTCGGCGTCGCGTGGTCGCGCGCATCGCCGTGATCGCTCCAGATCGGCGAGGCGGCGTCGACGCGACCGGCGGACGCGGCCGCGCTTCCGGCCACGGCTGCGGCGGCCATCGGCTCCGCCGGCGGGGTGGGAGCGGGCTCGTGCGGCGCTTCCTCGTGCGTCGGCTCGTGGCCGTCGCTGACGGACTGCACCGGATCGGGCGTCACGTCCCCACCGGCTTCGGCGTCGGTATGGACGTCGGCGGCCGGCGTGCCGTCGGCTTGGCCTTCGGGCTCGACGTGCCCGTTCGCATCGGGTGCGGGGTGGGGCTCGGCCTGGGGCTCGTGTCCCGGCTCGGCGTGGTCCTGCGGCTTGTCGACGTCGCTCATCTCGAGGGTCCCCCACCCGCGCTGCGGCGGGTTTTCATGGCGTCGCAGGCGTATAGTCTCATTTTGCGACGGGCAAGGCCTCGATCACCACGAAGGCGAGCGCATAGGGATGCTCGTCGCTGAGCGTCAGGTGCACCGTCGCCTCATGCCCCGGCGGGGTCATCCGCTTCAGATGCTCCGCCGCCGGACCGCTCAGGGCAAGGGTCGGCCGCCCGGACGGCAGGTTCACCACGCCCATGTCCTTCCAGTAGACGTCGCGCCGCATGCCGGTGCCCAGCGCCTTTGCGCAGGCCTCCTTGGCCGCGAACCGCTTGGCGTAGCTCCAGGCCGCGTCCGGCTTGCGATCCGAACGCGCGCGCTCGATCTCGGTGAAGCACCGCCGCTTGAACCGGTCGCCGAACCGGTCCAGCGACTCCTGGATGCGACGGATGTCGCATAGATCGGCGCCGACGCCGACGATCACGAACCCGCTCCGTCCATGGCCGCCCGCATCCGTGCGATCGCCGTCGCCAGTCCAACGAACACCGCTTCCCCGATCAGGAAGTGGCCGATGTTGAGCTCCCGCACCTCGGGAATGGCCAGCATGTCGACGGCCGTGACGTAGTCCAGCCCGTGCCCGGCATGCACTTCCAGACCGAGGCCCGCCGCCCGGCTGGCCGCCGTCTGCAGGCGGTCAAACTCCGCCAGACGGTCGTCCCCGGACAGGTGGCAATAGCGGCCGGTGTGGAACTCCACGACCTGCGCGCCGACGGCGTGCGCGGCCTCGACCTGCGAGGGGCTCGGCTCGATGAAGAGGGACACCCGGATGCCGGCTTCGGCCAGCGCTTTCACGACCGGCGCGATCCGCGCTTCGTGCCCCGCCACGGCCAGTCCGCCCTCGGTCGTCACCTCCTCGCGCCGCTCCGGCACCAGGCAGGCGGCATGCGGCCGATGACGCAAGGCGATGGCGAGCATCTCTTCGGTGACGGCCATCTCGAGGTTGAGCGGCCGCCCGGCCTCGGCACACAGGTCGCTCAGGGCGGCGATGTCCGCGTCGGTGATGTGGCGTCTATCTTCCCGAAGATGGGCGGTGATGCCGTCCGCCCCCGCGGCCAGCGCTTCCCGCGCGGCCCTGACCGGATCCGGGTGCGAACCGCCGCGCGCGTTCCGAACCGTCGCCACGTGGTCGATGTTGACGCCCAGCCTGACGTGCGCCGTCATCGCCCGCCCTATTTCGACAGTCGCCGACTGCCGGGATCCTCGACCGGCAGGGCCGCCAATTCGGGCGGGAGGGCGTCGGCGGGATAGGCCGGAACGTCCAGCGTCGCGAGGGCCACCAGCGGCACGCCGACGTCGGCGCGGCCGCCCGAGCGGTCGACGATGCACGCCGCGGCCACCACGTCGCCGCCCGCCGCCCGGATCGCCGCGATGCATTCCCGTGAGCTCAGCCCCGTCGTGACGATGTCCTCGACCATCACGACCTTCTGGCCCGCCTCGACGTGGAAGCCCCTGCGCAGCCTGAATTCGCCGGCCTCGCGCTCGACGTACATCGACGGCACCTTGAGCCAGCGCGCCGTCTCATAGCCCGGGATGATCCCGCCGACCGCCGGCGAGATCGCCACGTCGACGGGGCCTACCGCCGCCTCGATCTTCTCCGCCAGCGCCCGGCACAGCCGGCCGCACCGCTCCGCATCCATGAAGACCAGATTCTTCTGCAGGAAGACCGGGCTGTGAAGGCCGGATGACAGCACGAAATGGCCTTCGCGCAGGGCGCCCGCGGCCCGGAACTCGTTCAGAACGTCGTCGGAGGTCATGCCTCCCGATTAGCCCTGACCTTGGTGTGCGGCAATGCCGGCTTGTCGATGCTTTCGTGCGGCTTCAGCCCGGCGGCCAGCAGCGCTTCCCAGACCGCCTCGGCGTCGTCGGCATAGCTGAACAGCCGCATGTCGTCCGGCTTGACCATGCCGTGTTCGATCAGGACGTCGAAGTTGATCACGCCCTCCCAGTAGGACCGGTCGAACAGCACGATGGGGATCTCCGGCGCCTTGCCGGTCTGGCGCAGCGTCAGGATCTCGAACAGCTCGTCCAGCGTGCCGAACCCGCCGGGGAACACCACCAGGGCGTTGGCCCGCATCGCCAGATGCATCTTGCGCATGGCGAAGTAGTGGAACTGGAATGTCAGCTCCGGCGTCGACCACGGGTTGGGAAACTGTTCGTGCGGCAGGGTGATGTTGAAGCCGATCGACGGCGCGCCGGCCTCGAACGCGCCCTGGTTGGCCGCCTGCATGATGCCCGGCCCGCCGCCGGTGGCGATCACGTTGTCGCGCGGCTGCCCGACCTCGCCCTTGATGGCTCCGCCCCGCTCCGAGGCCAGTTTCCCGAACTTGCGGGCCTCGTCGTACCAGTGCGCGTGCCGACCCTGGCCGTCCACGCCGACGCGCGCCGAGCCGAACACGACGATTGTGGAGCGCACGCCCCAGGCTTTCAGCGCGCTCTCGACCTTTTCGTACTCAAGCTGGAAGCGGACGCCACGGAGCGCCTCCGACAGCAGGAAGTCCTGATCCAGGGCGGCGAGGCGATAGGACGGCGAGGCCAGCTGGGCGGCGGTTTGCGGATGCGGGTCGGTCATGTCGGGCTGCGAACGCCTCAGCCGCGGATGCGTTCGACGGTGTCCACCGCCGGGTTCGCGCGGAGGGCCGCCATGATGCTGGTCGCGTGCCGGGCGTCCAGAACCTCCACGTCGATGTCGACGTCGAAGAAGTCCTGCTGCCGGCGCGTCATGTTCAGGTTCAGGATGTTGCCGCCGGCCTCGCCGATCAGCGTGGCCACGGCGCCCAGCACCCCGGGGGCGTTGCGGATGGTGGTGCGCAGACGCGTCGCCGCCAGCCCGCTCGTCTCCGCGCGTGGCGTCCACTGCAGATCCTGCCAGATGGTGTCGTCGTCGGCCGCGTCCGCCAGACGATTGCAGTCGATGGTGTGCACGGTGAGCCCCTGCCCCGGCTCCAGGATGCCGACGATGCGATCGCCCGGCAGCGGAGAGCAACAGGCGCCGAAGTGGATGCTTACCCCCGGCGTCAACCCGCCGCCGTTGACGAAGAGGCGGGCTTCCTCGTCATTGATCCGCTTGCGCGCCTTGACCGACTTCACCGTGCCCTTCAGCGCCGGAAACAGCGTCTCGGCGACCTTGGCCGGCGACACCTTGCCCTGCCCGACGGCGGTGAACAGCTCGTCTTCGCCGCCGATGGCCAGCGTCTCGAGCGCGGGCGCCAGCGCCACGTCCTTCAGACTCTTGCCCACGCGGCCCAGGGTCTGCTCCAGCGTGGCCTTGCCCAGCTTGAGGTATTCGGTGCGCTCGGTCGTGCGGATGTTGCGCCGGATGGCCGACCGCGCACGGCCGGTCACGGTCAGGCTGCGCCAATCCGCCGGCACCTCGCGCTTGGCGCCGCGCACGATCTCGACCACGTCGCCGTTCACCAGCGGCGTGCGCATCGGCTTCAGCTCGCCGTTGATCTTCACCCCGACGGCCGTCTCGCCGATGCCGGTGTGAACCGCATAGGCGAAATCCAGCGGCATGGCCCCCCGCGGCAGGGTGATCAGCGCCCCCTTCGGCGTGAAGACGAAGACCTGGTCGAGGTACATCTCCAGCTTGGCGTGCTCGACCCAGTCGTCGTTGGCCTCGTGGCCCTCGCCGCTCTCGACCACCTGCACCAGATGCCGGAGGTTCTGCAGCGGGTCGCGCCCACCGTCCGCCTCCATCGCCTCCTTGTCGAAGCCATAGGCGTGGTTCTTGTAGGCCCAGTGCGCGGCGACGCCGTCCTCCGCGACGCGATCCATGGCCTCGGTCCGGATCTGCATCTCGATGCGTAGGCCGCCCGGCCCCACGACCGTCGTGTGCAAAGACCGGTAGTTGTTGGATTTCGGCGTCGAGATGTAGTCCTTGAACCGGTCCGGCACCATCGGCCAGCGCCGGTGGATCACGCCCAGCGCGGCATAGCAGTCGGCGTCGTCGGCGACGATCACGCGGAAGGCGTAGATGTCCGAAAGGGCGGAGAAGCCGACCGACTTGCGCTGAAGCTTGCGCCAGATCGAATAGGGCGTCTTCTGCCGGCCCATGACCTGGGCCTCGATGCCGGCTTCGGCCAGCACCGCGCCGACCTCCTTCGTCACCTTTTCAAGCGCCTCGCCGTGCTCGAGCTTCAGGGCGTCCAGCCGGCGCTGCAACGCGGTGCGCGCCGTCGGATTCAGGTGCTCGAAGGAGAGTTCCTCCAGCTCCTGCGCGATCGAGTGGATGCCGATCGACCGACCCAGCGGCGCATAGACTTCCAGCGTTTCCCGGCTGATGCGTTCGCGCTTCTCCGGCTTCACGTATTGCAGCGTCCGCATGTTGTGCAGACGGTCGGCCAGCTTCACCAGCAGAACGCGAACGTCCTTCGAGATGGCCAGGATGAACTTGCGCAGGTTCTCCGCCTGCCGCGTGTGCTCGGCCTGCAGCTCGAGCCGGCTGAGCTTGGTGACCCCCTCGACCAGACCGGCGATCTCCTCGCCGAACATCTCGGCGATGTCGTCGCGCGTGGCCGTGGTGTCCTCCACCACGTCGTGCAGCAGGGCCGTGACGATGGTGGCCGTGTCGAGCCGGTAGTCCGTCAGGATGCCGGCGACCTGGATCGGATGCGCGAAGTACGGATCGCCGGACGCGCGCAGCTGCGAGCCGTGCATCTTCATGGCGTAGACGTAGGCGCGGTTCAGCAACGCCTCGTCGGCAGACGGGTCGTAGGCCTTGACGGCCTCGATCAGCTCGAACTGACGCATGACCCTGGCGCGCGTGGCGGCGGGTCCGGTCGTCTCAGGCTGGGGGGCCGGCGCGTTCTGGCGCGCCGGCAGGATGGTGACGCCGCTGTCGCCGTCCGGCGTCAGTAGCGCTCCTCCTGGCCGCCGTCGCGATCGCTTTGCAGCGCCCGGATCAGTTCGGCCTCGGCCATGTTCATGTGCTGCGGCTCGGCCAGCAGGGCGACGGTCTCCGCCTCGTCCTCGGCCTCCGTGCGCTCGTCGACGCGCTGCAGCGTCGTGACGATCGCTTCCGACAGCTCGTCGGGCTTCACCGCGTCCTCGGCCAGCTCGCGCAGGGCGACGACCGGGTTCTTGTCGTTGTCGCGATCCAGCATCAGGGGCGCGCCGTTCGCGATGTTGCGGGCGCGATGACCGGCCAGCAGCACCAGGCCGAAGCGGTTGGGGACCTTTTCGATGCAGTCTTCGACGGTGACGCGGGCCATGAATTCCTCGGGAGGCGGAGAGAACCGCTGAAAATAGCGGCTCGCGGGACATTGTGCAACGCGGCGAAGGCGGAAAGACGGCGGGTCAGACCGGTCTCGCGTCCTTGCCCACGGTGACCGCCGCCGCGAGCATGCGCGCCGGCTCTGCGGAGGTCGGATGCCGCCACTCCGGCGCGATCTCGGCCAGCGGCCCCATGACGAAGCCTCGCTCGGCAGCGCGTGGATGCGGGAGGATCAGGCCGTCGAGGTCGCCCGTGCGTCGGCCATAGGCGATGAGGTCGAGATCCAGGGTTCGCGGCGCGTTCTTCGCCTCGCCGCGCACGCGACCGAACGATTCTTCCATGCGCCCCAGCGCCGCCATCAGGTCGCCGGGCGACAGTTCCGTCCGCACAACGACCACGCCGTTCAGGAAGGGGGGATCATGCGGGTCCGGCCAGGCCGCCGACCGCCACCACGACGATCGCGCCACCACGTCCATGCCCTCGGCCCGGAACCTGGCCAGCGCCGCCTCCAGCGCCTGGCGACAGTCCGCCCACGGGCCCTTGTCATTGCAGCCGAGGGCGACGATGACGGCCTCGTCCAGATCGAGGTCGGTCACGCATTCCGCCCCGCCCGGGCGTCCGTTGTCGACGAAAGACGCTTCCATGACCGCCATCATGCCAGATCGGCTCGCGATTTTCATCGACGGGGCGAATCTGCACGCGACGACGCGGGCGCTGCACGTGGATCTCGACTTCAGCAAGCTGCGGGAGCGCTTCGCGGCACAGGGTCGGCTGGTGCGCGCGCTCTACTACACGGCCGTCGTGGAGGGTGAGGAGTTCTCGCCGGTCAAACCGCTGATCGACTGGCTGGACTACAACGGCTTTTCCGTGGTGACGAAGCCCGCCCGCCGATTCATCGACGCCGACGGACGCTCGCGCATCAAGGGCAACATGGACATGGAAATGGCCGTGGATTTGCTGGATCTGGCGCCGCGGCTTGACCACGTCGTTCTGTTCACCGGCGACGGCGACTTCCGCCGGGTGGTGGAGGCGGTGCAGGCCAAAGGCGTGCGCGTCACCGTCGTGTCCACTCTGAAAAGTCAGCCGCCCCAGATCGCGGACGAGCTGCGGCGCCAGGCGGACGTCTTCATCGACCTCGCCGACCTCCTCCCCGACGTCGCCCGGCGCGCAGCGGGAAGTGTGGCTCTCCCGCCACGCGAATCAGGCGCTCTCGGGTGTAGCCTGCCGGTCGTGCAACCGGGCTCGTCCGCGTCGCGTTTTCGGGCCTGGAGGAGGCTCGCCATGCGCAGGTCGAATGGAGTGTTCACGCCGTCGGAACGTCGGGGGGCGATGTGGGTCGTGGTCGGGTGCGTGATCGTCGCATCCCTCGGCGCCGCCGCCGACCGGTTCATCAGTCCGTCGCTCGGCTGGTACGCCCAGACGGGCGTCGGCCAGACGTTGGACGGCGTCATTGAGGCCCAGCCTCTGGGCTGACGCCGGCTAGCCGCGGTCCCGCAGAAGGCGCGCCTTGTCGCGCGCCCAGTCACGGTCGGCCTGCGCCTCGCGCTTGTCGTGCAACTTCTTGCCCTTGGCCAAGGCGATCTCGATCTTCGCCTTGCCCGCGTCGTTCAGATACAGCCGCACGGGGATGATGGTCTGGCCGTCGCGTTGAACGGCGCCGATCATGCGGTCGATCTGCTTTCTGTGCAGAAGCAGCTTCCGGTGCCGACGCGGTTCATGGTTGAAGCGCGCCGCCTGTCTGTAGGGCGGAATGTCGGCGTTGATGAGGACCAGTTCGAGACCTTCGGGAGCGACGTAGCTCTCGGCGATGTTGGCGCGGCCTTCCCGCAGGGATTTGATCTCCGTGCCCAGCAACTGGATGCCGGCCTCGGTGAAGTCCTCCAGGAAATAGTCGAACCGCGCCCGACGGTTTTCCGCCAGCGTCTTCGCCTGGGACGTCTTTTCCGCCATCAGGCCACGCCTGCGGCGGCCATGGCGCGGTCGATGACCGGGCGGGCGGCGTCGTTCGTCTGCGCCAGCGGCAGGCGCACCTCCTCCCCGCACAGACCCAGCTTCGCAAGGGCGTACTTGGTCGGGGCCGGGGAGTTGTCGAGAAACAGGGCCTTGTGCAGGGCGATCAGACGGTCCTGCCACAGGCGCGCCGACTCCAGATCGCCCCGCTGGACCGCATCGAACAGCGCGACCATGCCCTCCGGCGCGACGTTGGAGCTGACCGAGATCACCCCATGGCCGCCGTGGGCCAGATATCCTAGGAAGCTGGGGTCGTCCCCGCTGATCAGCGCGAAGCCTTCGCCGATCTCGGCCCGCATCCTGCTGACGCGCCCCATGTCGCCGGTGGCGTCCTTAATCCCGACGACGTTCGGATGCTGCGACAAGGAGATGGTCACGTCGTCCGACAGGTCGACGCCCGTCCGGCCGGGCACGTTGTAGAGCAGCAGCGGCAGCTGGACCGCGTCCGCGACGGTCTGGAAATGGGCCTGGAGGCCCGCCTGGGACGGCCGGTTGTAGTAGGGCGTGACGACCAGGGCGCCGTCCGCGCCCGTCGTCTTGGCGTGCCGGACGAGATCGATCGCCTTGTCGGTCGACGGCGAGCCCGCGCCGGCGATCACGCGGATGCGCCCGGCCGCCTTTTCCACGCATAGGTCGACCACGCGCTTGTGCTCGTCGAGCGTCAGCGTGGCGCTTTCTCCCGTCGTCCCCATGGGCACGACGCCGTGAACCCCGGCCGCGATCTGACGTTCCAGCAGG
The DNA here is from genome assembly GCF_035935935.1 of Brevundimonas sp. Lineage (GTDB taxonomy): Bacteria > Pseudomonadota > Alphaproteobacteria > Caulobacterales > Caulobacteraceae > Brevundimonas. The sequence continues at coordinate 141,826 of NZ_DASYWO010000009.1, read as the reverse complement.
GCCGAAAAGGCGGCTTCGTCGACGGTGCCGTCACGAAGAGGTGTGATCAGTGCGGTGATCACGCCCTTGAACAAGGGGGCGGTCATGGTGACGATGGGTCCTGTCAGGGGGCGCGGCGTGCGCCGCCGTCCGATCGATTGAAGGTTTAGGGATGGGCCCGCGCGGTCGCAACCCGGTCCGGAGAAGCATGGCCCAGAACTTCCTCGCCTCCCTGCTGGCGGCCGTGACCGCCCTGTTCGCGCCCGCGCCCGAGAAAATCGCCGCGGCGGTGACGCCCGTTCAGGAGGTTCCCTATCGTCCGCAGGCCCGCGTCCTGTCGTCCGCCGACGCCGAAATCTTTCCGCGCGCCCTCGCCGCAGCGCGGAATCGCGACGTGGCCGGAGCACGCGCCCTCGCCCAGCAGATGGCCGATCCCACGGCGCGCAAGCTGATCGAATGGGCCGTGATCGACGTGTCGGGGCGGACCATGAGCTTCGACGAACTTCAGGTCGCGGACCGCGCCTTCTCTGCGTGGCCGCGCGCCGAATCGCGGCGTACGGAGGCGGAGACCGCCCTGGCGCGCGGGTACGCGGCCCCGCAGACCGTGATCGCCTTCTTCGACGGCCGCGACCCTGCGACGGCGGCCGGGGCCTTCGCCCTCGCCGACGCCCTGTCCGCATCAGGCCGGGAACAGGACGCGGTGACGCTCGTCCGTCGCTGGTGGACCGATCAGTCGTTCGAGGCGGACGTGCAGTCACGGGCCCTCACCCGCTGGGGTCAGGTCCTGACGACGGCCGATCATGACCAGCGCCTCGGCATGTTGATCGTCGGCCCCCACGGTCCGGCCACCCGCGCGATGCTCGACCTCGCCGGCCCCGAGATGCGCGGCGTGGCGCAGGCCGTCATGACCCTGCGCACGGCCTATGCGCCGGACGCGGTCGTGGCCGGTCTGACGGCCGCGCAAGCCGCGCACCCGGCCGTCGTGCTGGAGCGCGTGCGTCTGCTGCGGTCGCAGAACCGCCAGTCGGAAGGCTTCGAGCTGCTGGCGATGCTGCCGCCCGCGCCATCGCATGAGGCGGGACAGGACACGCTCTGGAGCGAGCGCCGGAATTGGTTCCTAGACGCGCTCCAGCGGAACGACTGGCGCGGCGCCTACGGGGCCATGGCTGGCCACGGATTTCCGGCCGGCGAGCGCAAGGTGGACGCGGAGTTCTTCGCCGGCTGGGTCGCCCTGACCAAGCTCAATGACCCGAGCCGCGCGGCCGGGCATTTCGAGGCGCTGCGGTCCTATTCCTCGACGCCGATCACCCAGGGGCGCGCGCTCTACTGGCTGGGCCGGGCCGCCGAGGCCCAGGGCGACGCTCCGGGCGCGCGCCGCTTCTACGAGGCGGGAGCCCAACACATCCAGACCTTCTACGGACAGCTGGCCGCCGAGAAGGCCGGGATCACGACGCTGACGTTGCCGGCCGATCCCGTGATCACCGAGGCCGACCGCGCACGGTTCGAGACCGACGAGGTCGTGCGCGCCACGCGCATCCTCGGCGAGGCGAATGAGCAGGGCCTGATGCGCGTCTTCGCCTACCATCTGGACGACCGCCTGCCCGGCGCCGCCGACCTGGCCCAGCTGATGGATCTGGTGCTCGCCTACGGAGACCGCTTCGGCTCGATGATGGTCGGCCGCGCGGCTAGCCAGCGCGGTTTCCTGATGCCGGAGCGTCAGTATCCCATCCGAATCCCGCCCGAGGTGGCCGGCGCGGCGCCTCTGGCCTTCACCCTCGCCATCACGCGCCAGGAATCCAGCTTCGATCCGATGGCGCGGTCCAGCGCCGACGCCCGCGGCATGATGCAGTTCCTGCCGTCGACCGCGTCGGGCGTGGCTCGTCGCCTCGGCCTGCCCTATTCCGCCGACCGACTTTGGGACCCGGACTACAACATGCAGCTGGGCAGCTATCATCTGGCCGAGCTGACCGGCCAGTTCGGCGGCTCCATGCTGCTGGCGACGGTGGGCTACAACGCCGGACCGGCGCGGCCGCCCCAATGGGTGGCGCGCTGCGGCGACCCGCGCGGGCGTCAGGTGGATCCGGTCGACTTCATCGAGTGCGCGCCGTTCACCGAGACGCGCAACTACATGATGCGGGTCATGGAAAACATGGGCGTCTACAAGGCGCGCCTGGCGGGAGGTTCCGCTCCGCTGACCCTGTCCGACGATCTGGCCCGCGGCGCCGGCTCCGGCCCGATCGCCTACGACCAGCTCACGCCCTGACGCGCAGGCGGTCGAAACGGGGACGGCCGTCGATCCACTCGGCCGCCAGTCCGAAGACCGAGGCCAGCACCTCGCCGGACAGCGACGTGCGCGGGTCGCCGTCAGCGCGCACGTGACCCCGGTCCAGAACGACGATCCGGTCGCACCAGCGCGTCGCCAGATCAAGGTCGTGAAGGCTGACCAGCACGGCCTGCCCCGCCCGCGCCCGAGCGGCCAGCCGCTCGATCACGAGCAGCTGCCCGTCCGGATCGAGCCCCGCCGTCGGCTCGTCGGCTAGAAGGGCGTCGGCGGGCTGCGCCAGCGCCCGCGCGATCAGCACCCGCGCCCTCTCGCCGCCCGACAGGTCGTTGACGCCGCGCGCCGCCAGATGGTCGGCCTGCATCTCCGCCAGCGCGGCCGTGACGCGCGCCTGCGATCCCGGCAGCGAGCCGAGGGCGGCGACGTCCGCCGCGGTCATGTTCCAGGCGACCGTGCGCTCCTGCGCCAGATAGGCGACCCTGCGGGCGCGTTCGGCCGGCGCCATGCCGGTGACGACGACGCCTCCCAGCCGGGCGGCGCCTCCGTCCAGCGTCAGCAACGCCGCCAGCGCGCGGATCGCCGTCGACTTCCCGGCTCCGTTGGGACCGCACAGGGCGACCAGTTCGCCCGGACTGACCGCGAGATCGACGCCGTCGAGCGCCGGACGACCGCCGAGCGTCACGCGGGCGCCGACCAGCTCCAGCGCGGTCACGACCGCCAGCTCCGGGCCGCGCGTGCCGCGATCAGGGCGAACAGGGGCGCGCCGATCAGCGACGTCACGACGCCCAGCTTCAGCTCCTGCTCGGTCGGGATCACGCGAACCGTCAGATCCGCGAGCACGAGGATCAGACCGCCCGCCAGGCCTGAGGGCAGCCACAGCCGCGCCGGATCGTCCCGCACGAACCTGCGCACGAGGTGCGGCCCGACGAGCCCGACGAAACCGATGGCCCCCGCCACCGCGACCGCCGCACCCGCCGCCAGCGAGGCGGACAGCAGAGCAAAAAGCCGCAACCGGTCGAGGCTGAGCCCGAGCGTGCGCGCCGTGTCCTCTCCCAATGCCAGCGCACGAAGGCCGGGCCCGCAAAGGTGGGCAAGCCATCCGGCGACTGCCGTCGGCACGGCGATCCACAAGACCTCCGTCCATCCACGATTCTCGACTGAGCCCATCAACCACGCCATGACTTCAGCGGCCGCCAGAGGCGTGGGGGCGAGATTGAACACCAGCGCCGTTCCGGCCGCGCCGAGCGACGACAGAGCCACGCCGAACAGAATCAGACCCGCCGGCGACGACACCCGGCCGACGAATACCAGAAGCGCGGCCGCCACCAGACCCGCGCCCGCGATCGCCGCCAGTTCCACCGCCCCCGGCACGACGGCGAGCCCCGCCACGATGGCCAGCGCCGCCGCGGCGCCGCCCCCCGCCGAGACGCCCAGCACGCCCGGCTCCGCCAGCGGATTGCGGAGCAGCCCCTGCATCACGGCGCCCCCCGCCCCCAGGGCCGCGCCCACGCACAGGGCGCACAGGGCGCGGGGCGCCCGTATCCGCCAGAGGACGTCGGCCGGTCCGGACCAGGGATCCAGAACGGCCTCGCGCCACTGACCGGTCGTCAACGCCGTCTCACCGAACGCCACCGCCAGCGCGAAGGCGAGCAGGCAGGCAAGGCCCAGCGAGAGGGTGGCGCCTCCCCACGTCTTCATCGAGCGAGGACCTCGACGGCCTCGGCGGTGAACCAGGCCGGGCAGGACAGCAATGCGGCGGGAATCCGCTTCGCTTCGCCGGCAGCCACCGCGCGCCGCACCACCTCGTGGCGACCGACGCCGTGACGATCCGATCCCGGCCGGTCGAAGAAACTCAACACGAACCGGTGGGGCGGGTGCAGCGCCAGCTGCTCCAGCCCGACGGCGCCGAATCCGGGCGCCCGGGTGGCGTTCCGCAGGCCGCCCGCCGTCATCACCGCGTCGACCAGGGTGCCGGGGCCCGACGTCCAGCCGGCCGCGGTCAGGTAGAGAGCAGGCTCGCCCGATCCCGCGGTCCTCGCGGCGCGGTCGAGCTGCGCGTCCATCCGGGACGCCAGGTTCAGGCCAGCTTCGCGGCGCCCGAGCTCGCCCGCCACGCGAACGACATTGGCCCGCACGGTCGGGAGATCGGAGGCGTCGCCGATCTCCACGATCCGGACGCCGCGACGCCTCAGCGCCGCCAGCAGCCGCGCGTCGCCTCCCCACTGCCGCACGACCACGTCCGGTCGAAAGCCCACCGCCGCCTCCAGGCCCGGCCGGACGCGACGCCGGCTGCGGGCCGCGTCGCCGAAATAGGAGTCCGAATCGTCCGCACGCGGCGACAGGGCCAGTTCGGCCTCAGGGACCATGGCCAGCACGTACTGATCGGCGCATCCGTCCAGGGACATGACGCGCAGGCGGCCGTCGTCGGCCTCGGGCGCGGCCGCGCAACCCGCGGCCGCCACCGCCACGGCCAGCGCCGCCGCCCGGATCATGGGCGGAACAGGCCGTCGAACAGGCCGTCCAGAACCGCGGCCGTCAGGGCCTCGCGCGACGTCCAGTCGAAATAGGGCTTGGTGATCATCAGAGAGACCACGCCGTGGCCCCCCGCCCAAAGCGCCTGCGCCGTTTCGCGGGCCCCGCGCTTCAACTGCCCCGCGACCTCGGCCTCGCGCACGACGTCCTCAAAGGCCCGGAACAACCCCGCTCCCACCTCCTGCGCGGCCGTCTGGGCCCCGTCGCGGGCTTCCAGCGGACGGGTCAGATAGATCAGCCGATACGCGTTCGGATTGGCGAACCCGAAATCGACGTAGGCCTGCATCATCTTGCGCAGTCTCGCCACGGGGGGGGCGGGCTCGGCGATCACCGCCGCGTTGGCGGCCGTCAGGGCCTCGAACGCCTCACGACAGATCTCGTGAAGGATTTCGGCCTTGTCGGCGAAATGCATGTACAGCGCGGTCGAGGACAGGCCCACCTCGTCCGCGATCTTGCGGATGGTCGCGCCCTCATAGCCGTGCTCGACGAAAATCCGCTCGGCCGCCGAAAGGATTTCCGCCCGCCGTTCGTGGCCGCCGCCCTTGGGCTTGCGGATCGATCGCGCGGCCGGTGCTTGGGCGACGGGCAAAGGACGGCTCCGTGGTTCTTTCCGCGACATAGCGGCTTTGGGCGACGGCCCACAACCGCGCTCGACCTTGCCCGACACGCCGCGCCCGCCTAACCGTGTTCTCGAGACGGGAGGATCAGGGGTGGGCGCCGACGGGGAGGACCGCGTTCCGCATGCCTTCGCCCTCGCGGCGCAGGACAGCGCCAGAGTGCGCGGACCGTCGGCCTTTCAGGCGGGCGCGTTGGCGACGTCCGTCGCCGCGCTGGGTCTGGGCCTCTGGTGGAACGCGCCGCTGGTCGCCGGCCTGGCGGTCGTCGCGGCGCAGGTCGCGTTCTCCGTCTGCGCCGCCTGGCGCATCCTTCTTGTGATCTCGAGTCTGCGGCGGCCTGCCGCCCGCCCGATCCCGGAACAGCTCCCGACCTATGCCGTGCTGGTCGCCCTCCACGACGAGGCGGAAGTGGCGCCCCAGCTGCTCGGCGCCCTCGCGGCGATCGACTACCCGGCGGAGCTGATGGAGGGGTTCTTGCTGCTCGAGGCCCACGACCAAGCGACGCTCGCCGCGCTGGAGGGGCTGGAACGACCGCCCTGGCTGAAGATCCTGATCGTGCCGCCGGGGGCCCCGACCACCAAACCTCGCGCCCTGAACCACGGGCTGGCGCGCTGCAGGGCCCGACTGGTCACCGTTTACGACGCCGAGGACCGCCCCGATCCGCTGCAGCTGCGGGAAGCGGCGGCGCGCTTCGCGGCCGACCGCGACGGCCGACTAGCCTGCGTGCAGGCGCCGCTGCGCGTGGTGCGCTTCGGCGCGACGCGCTCACCCTTTCTGGACCGCCAGTTCGCGCTTGAATATGCCGCCTTGTTCGAGGTCACGCTGCCCGGCCTCGCCCGTCTTGGGCTGCCTTTCCCCCTTGGCGGGACCAGCAATCACTTCCGCGCCGACGCCCTTCGCCAGGTGGGCGGCTGGGACTCCCATAACGTGACGGAGGACGCCGATCTCGGCTTCCGGCTGCATCGACGGGGATGGCGGCTCGACGTGATCACGCGCCCGACCGTCGAGACGCCGCCGGGCGAACTGCAGGACTGGCTGCCCCAGCGCACGCGCTGGATGAAAGGCTTCATGCAGACGTGGGGCGTTCACACCCGTCGACCGTGGAGTCTCGGCCTGCGCGGATCGCTCAGTCTCGTCATGACCCTCGGCATGGCTGTCGCCTCGGCGGCCGCGCACGCGCCGTCGGTCGCGTGGGTGACGGCGTCCGTGCTGGTCGCGGCGGCCATGGGGCTGACCCCGGCGACGCCGCTCGGCGCGATGGCCGTGCTGGGTTCCGGCGTGCTCGGCGCCTGGCTGACGACCGGCATCGGCGCGCAGCGGGCGAGGCTGCGGTTCGGCCCCCTCGCCATGGCTGAGTCCCCGGCCTACTGGTCGCTGCTGTCGATCGCCTTCGCCCATGCGGCCTGGCGGCTGATCAGCGAACCCTTTGCGTGGGACAAGACGCGCCACCGTCCTGATATGGCGGGGGACGCTGGACCCGAGGGGCACGCACGGCCTATCAGCGCCGGATGACGCCTGCCCTCGCCGCCTCCCCATCGACGCTGATCACTCGTCCGTGGGACGATTTCGGCCTGCTGGACTGCGGCGAGGGGAAAAAGCTGGAGCGCTACGGCCGGATTTCCGTGGTCCGGCCCGAGCCCCAATGCTTCTGGACCCCACGTGATCATACGGGCTTCGACCGGGCCGACGCCGTCTTCGACCCGCAGGGAGAGGACGACGAGGGCCGTTGGCGCTTCAAGCGCGCGCCGATCGATCCGTTCGTGATGTCTTGGCGGGACGTCAGCTTCACCGCGCGCCTGACCGCCTTCCGCCACCTTGCCGTCTTTCCCGAGCAGGCGGCCAACTGGGACTGGCTGGATGCGCGCGTGCGTCGTCTGGGCCGGCCCCGGATCCTGAACCTGTTCGGCTACACCGGCGTGGCCAGCCTCGTCTGCGCCGCCGCAGGCGCGGAGGTCACCCACGTCGACGCGTCGAAGAAGTCGGTGACGTGGGCGCGGGAGAACGCCGGGCTGTCCGGCATGGCGGACGCCCCCGTTCGGTGGATCGTCGACGACGCCCGCAAATACGTGGCGCGCGAGGTGCGACGCGGGTCGAAATACCACGGCATCATCCTCGATCCGCCCAAATACGGCCGGGGCCCGACGGGAGAGGTCTGGCGCCTCTTCGAGGACCTGCCCGGCCTGATGACCGACTGCGCGCGACTGCTGGCCGACGACGCGGACTTCCTGCTGCTGAACGCCTACGCCGCCCGCATCTCCGGCCTCTCGCTGGCCCATCTCACGGCCGACGTCCTGCGTGACCGATCCGGCGTCGTCGACTGGGGCGAGCTGGCATTGGGTGAAGCCGATCCGGCGGGTCGGTCCATCGGGCTCAGCTTCTTCTCGCGGTGGACGGCGTGAGCGACCGGCTCATCACCTCGCTGACCAATGAGACGGTCAAGGCGGTCCGCGCCCTGCACATGCGCAAGGAACGTCAGCAGACCGGGCGTTTCCTCGCCGAGGGCCTGAAGTTCATCGGCGAGGCGCTGGATCTCGGGCGCGCGCCGCGCCTGCTTCTGGTGGGGCAGGACGCACGGCCTCATCCCCTGCTCGATCGGGCGCGCGCCGAAACGGCCCGGACCGGCGGCGAGGTCGTGATCGTCACCCACGCCATCCTTGAAAAGATCAGCCGCCGCGAGAACCCGCAGACCGTGCTGGCCGTCTTCGACCAGGAGTACCTGCCGCTGACCTCGATCCAACCGGAAAGCGCCCCGTGCTGGGTCGCGCTGGAACAGGTCCGCGATCCCGGGAACCTCGGCACGATCATCCGCACGGCCGACGCGGCCGGCTGCGGCGGCGTCATCCTGGTCGGCGACTGCGTCGACCCCTTCTCGACCGAAGCGGTCCGCGCGACCATGGGCTCGATCTTCGCCGTGTCGGTGTCGAAGGCGACGCCGGAGGCGTTTCTGGCCTGGCGCGCGGGCTGGCCCGGCGCCGTGGTCGGCACCCGGCTGGACGCTGTGGTCGATCACCGCGCCGCCGCCCTGACGCGCCCTGCCCTGATCCTGATGGGCAATGAGCAGGCCGGGCTCTCGGACGCCCTGGCCGCCGCCTGCGACGTCAACGTCAAGATTCCCATGCGGGGGCGGGCCGACAGCCTGAACCTTTCGGTCGCGACCGGCATCATGATCTATGCGGCCACGGAGGGGCTCTAGGGACGCGGCACGGCCCCCAGCGCCGTCCGGCACGCCTCCGCCTCCTCCACCACTTCGCGCCGCCGCTGCTCGCTCCAGCCGTCCAGCGTGCGATAGGGCATGGCCAGCCGCGCATTGCCGCCCAGACGCTTCCGGTTTCGTTCCAGAAAGCCCCAGTACAGCCGGTTGAACGGACAGGCGCCGTCCCCGCTCCTGGCCTTCACGTCGTACCGGCAGCCGGCGCACCAGTCGCTCATGCGGTCGACGTACGCGCCCGACGCGGCGTACGGCTTCGAGCCCACGATCCCGCCATCCGCGAAGGTGGCCATGCCCCGCGTGTTGGGCATCTCGACCCATTCATAGGCGTCAGCGAAGACGACCATGTACCAGTCGTCGACCTGGTCCGGGTCCACGCCCAGCAGCATGGCCAGGTTGCCGGTGATCATCAGCCGCTCGATGTGATGGGCGTAGGCGTGATCGCGGGTGCGGCCGACGACGTCGGCGACGCAGGCCATGTCCGTTTCACCCGACCAGTAGAACCACGGCAGGGTGCGGTCGGCGTCGAGGAAGTTCCGCGCCCGGTACTCCGGAACCTTGAGCCAGTAGACCCCGCGCACGAACTCGCGCCATCCCAGCAGCTGGCGGATGAAGCCCTCGACCGCGTTCAGCGGTGCGCGCCCGGCAACGAACTCCGCCTCCGCTCGGCGACAGACGTCCAGCGGATCGAGCAGTCCGAGGTTCAGCGAGGTGGAGGTCAGCGAGTGCCACATCCACGACGCCCCGTCCTTCATGGCGTCCTGCCAGTCCCCGAAGCCGGGCAGGCAGTCGCTGAGGAAATGTCGGAGCGCCAGCTCCGCCTCTTCCGGAGTCGTCGGCCAGTCGAAGCCGTCCAGCGTGCCGAAATGGTCTGGAAAAAGGCGCTCCACGTCCGCCATGGCCCCGCGCGTGATCGCATCGGGCGCAAAGCGTTTCCGGGTGGGCGGCGCCACGCCCCGTGGCAGCTTCTTCCGGTTCTCGGCGTCGAAATTCCAGCGCCCGCCGACAGGATCGTCGCCCTCCATGAGCAGACCCGTCTCGCGCCGCATCTCGCGATAGAAAAACTCCATGCGCATCTGCCGCTTTCCTTCGGCCCAGCGCCGGAAGCGATCGTGCGAGCAGATGAACCGTCGGTCCTCGCGCACCTCCACCGGCACGCCCGCTCCCTCCGCCCAGGCTTTCAGGGCGCCGGCAAGCCGCCACTCGCCGCACCCGGTCATGACGACGCGATCCGGGTGCGATGCCGCGACCGCGCGCGTCAGCTCTCCAGCGATCGATCCGCTGTTGTCGGGGTCGTCGATGCGGACATGGCGCACCCGCACGCCACGCCCTTCCAGCCGCGTCGCGAATTTGCGCATGGCGGCGAAGACCAGGGCGATCTTCTGCTTGTGATGCCGGACATAGGTCGCCTCGTCCCACACCTCCGCCAACAGGACCACGTCGCACGCCACGTCCAGGTCGCTCAGGGCGCTAAGCCCGTCCGACAGCTGGTCGCCCAGCACCAGTCTCAGCGTCGCGGTCATCACGCCTCCCAGTGCCTTCTGAACGCGCCGGGGACGTTTCGCGCGATGAGACCGGCGGTCGCAGGCATCAGGTCCCGCGCGGCTTCGCCCGCGTGGTCGCCTGAGCCGTCGCAGGATCCTCCGGCCACGGGTGTCTGGGGTAGCGTCCGCGCATTTCCGCCCGCACGGCGGTCCACGATCCCGCCCAGAAGCCGGGCAGGTCCTTCGTCACCTGCACCGGCCGCCGCGCCGGCGACAGCAGCGCCAACGTCAACGGCACGCGGCCGCCGGCGACGGTCGGATGCGTCGTCACCCCGAACAGCTCCTGCACCCTGACGTCCACACGCGGACCGCCTTCCGCGGCGTAGTCGATCGCCGCCGAGCCAAGCGGCGTCTCCAGTCTCGCGGGCGCCAGCCGCTCCAGATCGCGCTGCAGCTCCCACGGGATCAGGCTCCGCAGCCCCTGTTCCAGCGCGCCGTCAGGGATCGCCTCAACCGCCTGCACGTCGTCCAGCAGCGGCCACAGCCAGACCGCGCGCGCCTGAATCAGTCCCGCGTCCGACACGTCCGGCCAGCCGCTCTCGAGCTCGCCCAGAAACGCCAGCCGCGCCCGCAGCGCCGACGCGCGCTCGCCCCAGCGCAGGTCCTTCAGCCCCCGGGCGTCCACTCCGGACCTCAGCGCCGAGGTGATCTGCGCCCGATCAGGCGGGCCGATCACCTTCTCCTCCAGCACCAGCGCGCCGATCTTCCGCACCCGCCGCAGCTCCAGCCGCCCGCCCGGCGTGCGCGCCAACCGGTCCTCTTCCTCGACGCGATGATCCAGATCTGCGGGATCGACAGGCGCCGCCAGCCGCACCCGATCCCCGCCGTCCCCGCCCGACAGCTCCGCCACGGCCAGCCAGGGCTCGCGCGCCAGGGCGTCGGTCGGGTCCAGCTGGACCCCTCGCCCCGACGCCAGCAGGGCTTCCCCGGCCTTGCCGCGCGAGCGGGCCACGCGCTCGGGAAACGCCTCGGCCACCAGCCGGCCCGGCGCCGCCGACCCGCCCTTGCCGCCGCCAGCCGCACGGGCCCAGCGTTCGGCCAGCTTCAGCGCATCGCGCGCCCGGGCCGACCGGTCATGGTCCAGCTCCCTCAGGCGGTCCCGGAGGTCGGTCGACGTCCCGCCCAGCCCCGGCTCCGACAGGATCGCTGCGATCCGCGCGCCCGTCGCGGCGTCGCTGGCGTCCGAGGCGAAAGCGACCATGTGCGCCAGGCGGGGGCTGAGCGGAACGTCCGCCATCCGCCGGCCATGCGCCGTCAGAGCCCCGGTAGGGTCCAGCGCCCCCAGCCGGGTCAGCACGGCCCGCGCCTCGGCGAAGGCGCCCTTCGGCGGCGGGTCCAGCAGGTCGAGTCCCCCGGCGTCCCTCGCCCCCCACCGCGCCAGCGCCAGCGCCAGTCCGGTCAGATCGGCCTGGACGATCTCCGGCGGCTGGTGCGGGACCAGCCCCCGGGACTGCTCCTCGTCCCACAGCCGCAGGCACACGCCCGGCTCCGTGCGTCCCGCGCGCCCGCGGCGCTGTTCTGCCGACGACCGGCTGACCCGCACCGTCGCCAGCCGCGTCAGTCCGCTCGCGGGGTCGAAACGCGGAACGCGCGACAGGCCGCCGTCCACCACGACCCTGACGCCTTCGATGGTCAGGCTGGTCTCCGCCACGGGGGTCGCCAGCACGATCTTCCGCCGCCCCGGCCCTGCCGGCTTCACCGCCCGGTCCTGATCGGCCTTGTCCATCGCCCCGTAGAGCGGCGTGATCTCGACGGCCGGGTCGCGGACGCGCTCGGCCAGAAGGCGCGCCGTTCGGTGGATTTCGCCCTGTCCGGGCAGGAAGGCCAGGATGGATCCGTCTTCGGCCGCGAGCGCGTGGCGGATCGCGCGTGCCATGGCCTCCTCGAACCGCTCGCGGGGATCGCGGCCCAGATGCCGCGTTTCGACGGGATGGACGCGCCCCTGCGCCTCGATGACCGGCGGACCGCCCAGCAGGCGCGCGACGCCCGTCACGTCCAGCGTCGCCGACATCACAACCAGCCGCAGATCATCGCGCAACAGCTTCTGGCTCTCCCGCGCCAGGGCCAGACCCAGATCGCAGTCCAGACTGCGCTCGTGGAACTCGTCGAAAAGGACGGCGGCGACGCCCTCCAGGCCCGGGTCATCGAGGATCATCCGCGTGAAGACGCCCTCGGTGATCACCTCGACGCGGGTGTCGGGTCCGATCCGGCTCTCCAGGCGCGTGCGGTACCCGACCCGGCCGCCCGGCGCCTCGCCCAGCGTGCCGGCCATGCGCTCCGCCGCCGCGCGCGCGGCCAGCCTGCGCGGCTCCAGCACGAGGATGCGCCCGTCCCCCCGCCACGGCGCGTCCAGCAGCGCCAGCGGCACGACCGTCGTCTTGCCGGCGCCCGGCGGGGCCGCGAGCACGGCGACGTTCGACGTCGTCAGCGCCGCCGTCAGCTGGCTCAGGACCTCGTGGATGGGCAGGCGCATCGCCGGTCCCCTAGCCCGCCCGCGCGCTCACGGCCAACCTTCCCGATCGTCACGGCGCGTTCATCAAACGGAAACCGCGTTGCCACGCGGGGCGGGCGCCGCTAGCGTCCGCGCCAGCATCAAGCTGTCCCATAGGGGGGAGGAGTTCACATGTGGCGCGTTAAGTCACTCGACGCCATTCTGGCCACGGCCGAGAAGAAGTCTCTACATCGCTCGCTGGGCCCGCTGCAGCTGACGCTGCTGGGCATCGGCGCCATCATCGGCACCGGCATCTTCGTGCTGACCGCGGCCGCGGCCCAGAAGGCCGGCCCCGGGATGATGTACAGCTTCGTCATCGCCGGCGCCGTCTGTGCGGTGGCGGCGCTCTGCTACTCGGAACTGGCGGCCATGGCCCCGGTGTCCGGCTCCGCCTACACCTACACCTATGCCGTCATGGGCGAGCTGCTGGCGTGGTGCGTCGGCTGGGCCCTGATCCTCGAGTACGCCGTGGCCGCCTCGGCCGTGTCCGTCGGATGGTCGGGCTACATGCTCGGCCAGATCGAAAACGCGCTCGGCTTCGACTGGCCCGACCTGCTGCAGGCCGGACCGGTCTGGAGCATGAACGGCTGGATGCCGTCGCCCGACTTCTCGGCCGGCCTGATCAACGTTCCGGCCATCATCGTGGCCATGGCCGTCACCCTTCTGCTCATGATCGGCACGACGGAATCGGCGCGCGTGAACGCCGTCCTGGTGGCCATCAAGGTGGCCGCCCTGGGCGCCTTCGTGGTCCTGACGCTGCCGATCATCGACACGGCGAACTTCTCGCCCTTCGCCCCGAACGGCGCGTTCGGCCCGGCCGGCACGTCGGGCATGGGCATCGTCGGCGCCGCGGCCTCGATCTTCTTCGCCTACGTCGGCTTCGACGCCGTCTCGACCGCCGCCGAGGAAACCAAGAACCCGCAGCGCAACGTGCCCATCGGCCTGATCGGCTCGCTGGCCATCTGCACCATCTTCTACCTGCTGGTCGCCGCCGGCGCGGTGGGCGCCATCGGGGCCCAGCCCGTCCTCGGCGCCGACGGCTCCGCGGTCCAGCCCGGTTCGGCCGCCTTCACCGCCGCCTGCGCCCTCGCCGAGAACAGCCAGGCGCTGGTCTGCTCGAACGAGGCCCTCGCCCACGTCCTGCGCGTCGTCGGCCATGAGGGCGTCGGCAACGCCGTCGGCACCGCCGCCGTCCTGGCCCTGCCCTCGGTCATCCTGATGATGATCTTCGGTCAGACCCGGATCTTCTTCGTGATGGCGCGCGACGGCCTGCTGCCCGAAGCCTTCTCGCGGGTTCACCCCAAGTGGAAGACGCCGCACATCGTCACCCTGTTCACCGGCATGGCCGTGGCCACGGCGGGCGCCCTGTTCCCGGTCGGCCAGCTGGCGGACATCTCGAACTCGGGCACCCTGTTCGCCTTCTTCATGGTGTCGATCGCCGTGCTGATGCTGCGGGTGAAGGATCCGACCCGGCGCCGGCCGTTCAAGACCCCGCTGGTCTGGATCATGGCCCCGCTGTCGGCCGCCGGCTGCGCCTTCCTGTTCTGGAACCTGCCGCACGACGCCAAGATGGTGCTGCCGATCTGGGGCGGCATCGGTCTGGTGATCTATCTGCTCTACGGCATCCGCAAGAGCCACGTGGGCCGCGGCATCGTCGACGTGCCGGAACTGGCCGCCGACGCCCCTCCCGGACCGGTTCCGCCGATGCCGGGCGCGCCGTCGCCGACGGATCCGCACGACAAGCTCTGATCTCCGGATCAGCAACGCGAAGGCCCGGGAGCGATCCCGGGCCTTTTGCTTTGCCGCCCGGCGCCCTATTGCCCGGAACGGACCTGCGGATGTGGCGGAACTGGTAGACGCACTGGATTTAGGTTCCAGCGCCGCGAGGCGTGGAGGTTCGAGTCCTCTCATCCGCACCATCCTGCTTCGCCTTTGCAGGCTACGCAGGACCAGACCTCAGCCGGAACGGCGAAGCAGGATGCCCTGCGAAGCCTTGGCCTAGCAGGGCCAGCACTCTCTGCATGCCGCTTCGGAGCACCCCGAGTTCGACATGCCTGCGACGTTCTTGCTTTGTTCTCGCTTCGCGCTATCTTGTGCGCATGGCCGAGACCAAGGGCAGAGGGGCGCGATCCAATGCGACGGGGCGATATGAGCCTGAGACCATGCACGACGTCGACGACGGCTGGACCGCCGACGACGCCCCGGCCACGCCCCTGCGCACCCAGCTCACGCCCGAACGCGCGCGCACCATCATCGCCCGCAACCAGAGCCCCGACATCGGCTTCGACCGCTCCATCAACCCCTACAAGGGCTGCGAACATGGCTGCATCTACTGCTACGCCCGTCCGTCCCATGCCTGGATGGGCCTATCCCCGGGCCTGGATTTCGAGAGCCGGATCTTCTGGAAGCCGGACGCCGCACGTCTCCTGGAACAGGAGCTGTCAAAGCCCCGGTACGTCTGCAAACGCATCCACATAGGCGGCAACACCGACCCCTATCAGCCGGTGGAGCGCCACCTGAAGTCCACGCGCGAGATCCTGCAGGTCATGCGCCGCTTCAACCACCCGCTCTCGATCATCACCAAGTCGGGGCTGATAGCGCGCGACCTCGACCTGCTGGGACCGATGGGACGAGAAGGTCTGGCCTCGGCCTTCGTCTCTATCACCACCCTGGACCGGTCGCTGGCACGCGCCATGGAACCGCGCGCGTCGACGCCGGCGAAAAGACTCGAGGCCATCTCGCGTCTGGCCGAGGCCGGCGTGCCGGTGGGCGTAGGCTTCGCCCCCGTCATTCCCGGTCTGAACGACCACGAACTCGAGGCCGTGCTCGAGGCGGCGAAGACGGCCGGCGCCTCCACCGCCATGTACGTCACCCTGCGCCTGCCCCTCGAGATCAAGGACCTGTTCCGCGAGTGGCTGTCCGAAGCCAGACCGGACCGGGCCGCACGCGTCATGTCTCTGGTGCGCCAGACGCGCGGCGGCCGCGACTATGATCCCGACTGGGCCCAGCGCATGAAAGGATCGGGGCCTGTGGCTGATCTGATCGCCGCCCGGTTCAAGGCGGCAGTGAAGCGGCTGGGGCTCGACGGCCCTCGCCACGAGCTGGACGTCACCCGGTTTCGCGTCCCGCCCGACCTGCGCCCCCAGATGGATCTGTTCGACGCCGCCTGAGGCGCGGGGCTCCTTGGGGTCGGCGTGTTGCGATGATGGAAATGAGAGTCTTTTTTTTCTCCGACTCTCACGCCCTCACCGGACGAACGTCGCCACCAGTTCCACGTGACCGGACCACAGGAACTGGTCCACCGGCAGCACCCGCCCCAACCGGTACCCGCCGGCGACCAGAGCCGCCGCGTCGCGCGCGAACGTCACGGGATTGCAGCTGACATAGGCGATCCGCTCGACCTTGCGGGCGTCCACCAGCTGCCGGGTCTGCTCGATCGCCCCGGCACGGGGCGGGTCGATCACGGCGACGTCCACCCCTTTCAGGTCGAAGGGGGACAGCGGCCGTCGGAACAGGTCGCGCGCCTGGGCCTCGATCGTCTTCAGGCCCGTCGCCGTCCGCCTTCCGGCGTTCAGGGCCGCCGCGGCCTCGGCGCCCGCATCCGCCGCCAGCACCGGCGCGATCTCGGCCAGCGGGAAGGTGAAGGTGCCGGCCCCGCAGAACAGGTCCGCGATGCCTCTGGCGCCCTTCGCGGCGGCCATGACCTCGGCCACCATGATCGCCTCGGCCTGCGGCGACGCCTGCAGGAAGCCGCCCGGCGGCAGCGCCACCGTGGCCCGCCCGAACCGCACCGTCGGCGCCCGGCGCATCGCCAGCACCTCGCCGGCCAGGCTCAGCCGCGCCAGATCGGCCCGCGTCGCCGCCGCGATGGCCCGCGCCCGACCGTCGGCCGACAGGCCCCCGCCGGTCTTCCGCTCGACCCCCGTCACGTCCACGTCCAGCCCGGCGTCGGTCGCCGTGACGTGCAGGCTGGGCGCCGACTTCGGGTGCTCGAAGACGGCCGCCGCCACCTGGACCAGCGCCGGCAGGGCCGACACGATGCGCGGATCCGCGATGACGCAGGTCTCGATCTCCACCAGCCGCCACGACTTGCGCGCCTTGAACCCCAGAGCCACCGATCCGTCGGGGCGTCGCCGCGCGTGCAGGGCCACCCGACGCCGGACGTGTGGCGGCGTGGCCGCCGTCTGGACCACCTCCGCCCTCAGCCCCTCGCGCGCCAGGGCGTGGATCACCTGCTCGCGCTTCCAGTCCAGATACGGCGCGTCGGCCCAGTGCTGCAGGGCGCACCCGCCGCAGTCGCCGAAGTGCGGACACGGCGGCGCGACGCGCGCGGCGCTGGCCGCGACCAGGTCCACCATCTCGCCCCGCCCCTCGGCCACCTCGGCGTCGACCACCTCGCCCGGCAGGGTCAACGGCACGAACACCGCGCCGTCCGGGCCGCGCGCGACGCCGTCGCCCTGCCCCGCCACGCGCTCGATGTTCAGCCTGATCGCCATCGGCGGCTTCTCGCCGGGGCGGAGGCCGCGCGCAAGGGACGTTTCCTGAACGAACATGAACGCAGCGCTCAACGACCGTTCAGGCCGGCTGGCCGATAAGCGTCTCATCGGGCGACCCCGCCCCCTGATTTCACGAGAGAGTTCCATGGCCCGTTCGACCCGCCCGCTCGTCGCCCTCGCTTCCGCCGCCGTCGCGGCGGGCACGCTGGCGACCCTGGCCGTCCCGGCCCAGGCCCAGGACTACCGCTACGGCTCGCCGTATGGCTACGACCGCGGCTCGGCCGCCTACTGCGATCACGACCGCGGCCAGCGTCAGGCTGCGGGCGCCACCTTCGGCGCGGCGATCGGCGCGGTCGCCGGGTCGCAGATCGCGGCGCGTGGTCGCCGCACGGAGGGCAGCGTTCTGGGCGGCGTCGTCGGCGCCATGATCGGGGCCGGCGTCGGCTCCGGCTCGAGCTCGTCCGAATGCCGCGGCTACGACGACCGCTACGGCTACGACCGCAGCTATGACGACCGCCGCTACGGCTATCAGCAATCCTACGGCTATCAGCAGCCCTACGACCGCCGCTACGACGACCGGCGCCATGACGATCGCCGCTACGGCTACGACGCCTACGGACGCGACGGCTACGGCTGCCGCACCGTCCAGTATCGCGAACGCGACCGCTGGGGCCGCGAGGTGATCACCAGCCGCGAAGTCTGCGACGGCTACGGCTACTGACGAGATCCCGTCGCCGTTCTTTTCCAGCCCCCCTGTCGATCGGCGACGGGCCGGAGGCCCCCGGTGGAGCGATCCGCCGGGGGCTTTTCCTTGCGAGGGAGCGCCGCTTCAGGCGCGACGGGCCCACAGCAGCCATTCACGGTTCCCGTCGCCTCCGACGATGGGACTTTCGGTCGTGGCCTGAACCCGCCAGCCGGACGTCTCCAGCCAGGCCGCCACGCGGTCCAGCGCCGCCTGTCGTGCCGCGGCGTCACGCACAACGCCCTTGCGCCCCACCTCGCTGCGGCTGTCCATCTCGAACTGCGGCTTGACCAGCGTCACGAGGTCCGCACCGGGCGCGCCCAATCCCAGCGCAGCCGGCAGCACCTTGGCCAGGCCGATGAAGCTGGCGTCGCAAACGATGAGGTGCGGCGCCTGCGGGATCGTGTCCGCCGTCAGATCCCGCGCGTCGGTCCCTTCGAGGTTCACCACACGCCGGTCGTCCGCCACGGCCGGGTGCAGCTGTCCGCGGCCCACGTCCACCGCATAGACGCGAGCTGCGCCGGCCCGCAGGCAGACCTCCGTGAAGCCCCCCGTGGACGCCCCCACGTCCAGCACCGTCCGCCCCTCGACGGCCACGGGCCAGAGCTCCAGCGCGTGCGCCAGCTTCAGCGCGCCGCGGCCGACCCAGTCGTGCGCCTCACGCACCGTCAGCACGGCGTCCTCGGCTGTCTTCTGGGAGGCTGTGGTGGCCGCGGCGCCGTTCACGGTCACCCCGCCCGCCTCGATCGCGGCGCGCGCGCGCGCCCTGCTGGAAACCAGCCCGCGCGTGACCAGAAGCTGGTCCAGCCTGACCGTCAACCCAGGGCGGCCAGACGTTCGCGCGCGGCTTCCAGACGCGCACGGTCGGCCTCGGCCGCGGCCAGCTTGTCGCGCTGCTCCTGCACGACGTCCGGCGCGGCCCGGCCGACGAAGTTCGGGTTGTCGAGCTTCTTCGAGAACACGGCGACGTCGGCCTCGATGGCCTTGACCTCCTTGTCCAGGCGCGCGCGTTCGGCCGCCACGTCGACCAGCCCGGCCAGCGTCAGCGCCGCCGCTCCGCCGCCGGCGACGAAGGACACCGCCCCGGCCGGCGGCTGATCCGCGATCTCCACGCCGGAGACGCGGGCCAGACCCGTCAGCAGACTGCGGTGACGCTTGACGCGGTCCACCGTCGCCGCATCCGGCGCGATGAAGGTCAGCGGCGGCTTCGTCGTCGCCACGCCCATCTCGCCCTTGAGGGCCCGGATGGCCTCGACCACCTCGATCAGCCAGCCGATCTCGGCCTCGGCCCCGGCGTCGACGAAGCTTTCGGGCAGATCAGGCCAGGCGGCCCCCAGCAGCATGCCTTCGTCGCGCGGCGCGCCGGTTTTGCCGAGTTCGGCCCACAGCTCCTCGGTGATGAAGGGCATGACCGGCGCCAGCAGCTTGATGGTCTGGTCCAGCGTCCAGGCGGTCATGGCCCGCGTCTCGGCCTTGGCGGTCTCGTCGGCGCCCTGGAACACCGGCTTGGCCAGCTCCAGATACCAGTCGCAGAAGACGTTCCAGACGAAGCGATAGAGCACGTGCGCCGCTTCGTCGAACCGACCTGCTTCCAGCGCCGCGGACACCTGCCGCTCCGCCTTGGTCACCTCGCCACGAATCCAGAGGTTCAGCGTCGACGTCACGCCCGCCGGGTCGAACCCGGCCACGCGCGCGCAGTCGTTCATCTGGCTGAACCGCGCGGCGTTCCACAGCTTGGTGCCGAAGTTGCGATAGCCTTCAATGCGCTGCTTGGACAGCTTGATGTCGCGTGTGCCCGACAGGATGGCCATGGTGAAGCGCAGGGCGTCGGCGCCGACCTCATCGACGATCTCCAGCGGGTCGATGACGTTGCCCTTGGACTTCGACATCTTCTGGCCCTTCTCGTCGCGGACCAGGCCGTTGATGATCACGCGCTTGAAGGGCGCCTCGCCGGTGAAGTGAAGGCCCATCATCATCATCCGGGCGACCCAGAAGAAGATGATGTCCGCCGCCGTCACCAGGTCGCTGGTCGGGTAGAACCGCTTCAGATCCGACGTCTCGTCCGGCCAGCCCATGGTCGAGAACGGCCACAGGGCCGAGCTGAACCAAGTGTCCAGCACGTCCTCGTCCTGCGTCAGCGGCAGGTCGCCGGCCTGGGCGCGGGCCTCCGCCTCCGTCTCGGCGACGAAGATCTCGCCGCTCGGGCCGTACCAGGCGGGGATGCGGTGCCCCCACCACAGCTGGCGGCTGATGCACCACGGCTCGATGTTGCGCAGCCATTCGAAATAGATCTTCTCATAGCTCTTCGGCTCGAAGACCGTGTCGCCGTCCTCGACGGCCTTCAGCGCGGGCTGCGCCAGCACCTTGGCGTCGACGTACCACTGGTCCGTCAGCCAGGGCTCTATGACCACGCCCGACCGGTCGCCGTGCGGCACCACGTGGCGGGTCTTCTCGACCTGTTTCAGCCAACCCTCTTCCTCGGCCCGCGCGACGATCGCCTTCCGCGCGGCGAAGCGTTCCATGCCCTCATACTCGGCCGGCACGTCGGACGTGTCCGCGGCGGTGATGCGGCCGAAGCCGTCCATGACGTTGAGCGCCGCCAGCCCGGCCCGCTTGCCGACGCCGAAATCGTTGAAGTCGTGCGCCGGCGTGATCTTCACGGCGCCGGAACCCTTGGTCGGATCGGCGTAGTCGTCCGCCACGATCGGAATGCGCCGACCGGTGATCGGCAGGATCACCGACTTGCCGGCCAGCCCGGCATAGCGCCGGTCGTCCGGATGCACCGCCACGCCCGTGTCGCCCAGCATGGTCTCCGGTCGAGTCGTCGCCACGACGATGAAGTCGCGCGTCTCCCACTCCGTCGCCTTTCCGTCCTCGTCGAAAGCGATCGGGTGCTCATAGGTGACCCCGTCGGCCAGCGGATAGGCGAAGTGCCAGTAGGCCCCATCGACCTCCTTCTGCTCGACCTCCAGATCCGAGATGGCGGTCTGGAAATGCGGGTCCCAATTCACCAGGCGCTTGTCACGATAGATCAGGCCTTCCCTGTGCAGCTGCACGAAGACCTTGCGCACGGCCGCAGACAGGCCCTCGTCCAGCGTGAACCGCTCGCGTGACCAGTCGCAGCTGGCGCCCAGCCGGCGCAGCTGGCGCACGATCGTGCCCCCGCTCTCGGCCTTCCACTTCCAGACCGTCTCGACGAAAGCGTCGCGACCCATGTCGCGGCGCCCGACGTTGCCGGCCGCCGCAAGCTGACGCTCAACGACCATTTGCGTCGCGATGCCCGCGTGGTCGGTGCCCGGCAGCCACAGCACCGCCTTCCCCCGCATCCGGTGATAGCGCGCCAGCACGTCCTGCAGCGTGTTGTTCAGCGCGTGGCCGATGTGCAGGCTGCCGGTCACGTTCGGCGGCGGGATGACGAGGGAATAGGTCTCGCTCGCGTCGTCGCGCGGCGCGAACAGGCCGCTCTCCTCCCATTGGGCGTACAGACGCGGTTCGGCGGACTTCGGGTCGAAATTCTTCTCAAGCATATGGGTCGTCTCGGTCATGGCGGCGCGTCTGTCCAGCGCGCAAAGGAAAAGGGCGGCCCCGCCGTGGGAGCCGCCCCTGGATGGGATCGCGAGGGTGCGAGGGCTCAGCCGGCGTTGCGGGCGATGCGTTCGACTTCCTTGCGTACCTGGGCCTCGACGATGGCCGGCAGGTTGGCGTCCAGCCATTCCTTCAGCATCGGGCGCAGCAGAGAGCCGACCAGCGCCTCCAGCGACGTGCCGGCGCCGGCCGGCAGGTCCGGCTCGGCCGGCTTGCGCACCGCGGCGGTCAGGCCGGCGAAGGCCGAAGCGGCGGCGCCCGCGGCGGCGGCCCCGATCAGGCCGTCGCCCGAGGGCGCGGCTGCCGGAGCGGCGACCGGGAAGGGCTCGGGCTCCGGCGCCCACGCGGGCTCCGGGGCCGACGGGGTCACGTCCAGATCGCCGATGGTCTCGGCGGCCACGGGTTCCTGGTAGCGGTCGGTCAGCTCGAGGACGTCGTCCTCCTGCACCGAAGGCGTCTCGTCCATCATGGCCGGCGAGACGTCGACCGGTTCGGGCTCGGACTCATAGGCCGGCGCGGGCTCCGGGGCCGGCTCGGCGGCGGCGACCTGCGCCGTCTCGGCGGGCGCGTCGTCTTCGGAGATGATCCGGCGGATCGACGCCAGGATTTCCTCCATCGTCGGTTCCTGGGCGGTCTGATCGGTCATGGTTCAACCTTGGACGAGGAGCCGCGAGGAGCGGCCGACGGCGTGAAGGGACGCCCTGTCGTCGCACCATCGGCAGGCGGAATCAACGGACGTTTTTCGCGTCTCAGGTTAATACGGACGCAGCTCGCCCGGCGCCGTCTGGATCACGTCGCCCTTGAGCCGCTGGTCGATCGGGGCGTCCGGCGCGTCCGGGGTGGCGGTGATCGGCGGGGCGGCGATGCGGTCCAGCGCCTCGATGGCGCCTTCCCACGGCAGGGCGCCGCGATTGCGCACGCGCTGGTAGTTGGCGGCCGGATCATAGACCTCCGTGCCGGGGGCCAGCACGCCGATGTCCAGCCGGCCCATGGCCAGCAGCAGGTTGGCCTGGGCGACGTATTCGTTGCGGCGGGCCGTCGCGAGCGACACCTCGGCGTTGCGCAGCTCCAGCTCGCCGTTGAGCACGTCCAGCGTGGTGCGCAGGCCGACCTGCGCTTCCTGCCGCACGCCCTCGGCGGCGACGGTGGCGGCCCGGACGGCCTCCTCGCCGGCCAGCACCGTGGCGCGCGCCGACACCAGTTGGGCATAGGCGTTCGACACGGACTGGAGCACGTCGCGACGCTCGCCCTCGATGGCGATCTGGGCGACGTTGGCCTGTTCCAGGGCCTGGGCGACGCGCGAGCCGTTCAGGCCGCCGGTGAAGATCGGGACCGACAGGGTCGCGCCGGCGCGGAACGCGGTGTTGTCGGCCAGCTCGCCCAGATCGCCGAGGCTGCTGGTCGATCCGCCGTACGACGCAGTGGCGCGCACGGACGGCAGATACTCGGCGCGGGCCAGGGCGACCCGCGCCTCGGCCGCCGACAGGCCGTAGAGGGCCGAACGGATCGACGGGTTCTCGATCAGCGCGACTTCCAGCGCGCCGTCGAAGTCCGCCGGAATGCCCGGCAGTTGCGGCAAGGGCGCAAGCGTGCCGGGGGCCTGACCGACCACGGCGGCATAGGCCGCGCGGCTGACGGCCAGCTGGGCGCGGGCGTTGGCGAGGTCGGCCTGCGACTGGGCCAGACGCGCTTCCGCCTGCGCCACGTCCGTCCGCGTGATCTCGCCCACCTCGAACCGCGCGTTGGCCTCGTCCAGCTGGCGCTGCAGAACGGTCAGGTTGGACTCGCGGATCCGCAGGATCTCCTCGTCGCGGAGCACGTCGGCATAAACCTGGATCACCGAGGCCAGCACCTGCTGCTCGATGCCGCGCAGATTTTCGCGTCCGGCCAGAACGTTGGCCTCCGCGACCGAGATGCCCAGCCCGATGCGCCCGCCGGACCACAGGGTCTGCGACAGGCCGATGCTGACGCTGCCCGTGTCGCTTTCCTGCACGCCGCCGGTGGTCACCGGCGTGTCGGGGATGCCGTCCATGTTCGTGTCGACCAGCGTGGTGACGCTGGGGCTGTCGGTGCGGGAATAGTTGGCGCTGGCGGACACGTCGATCGTCGGACGCAGCCCCGACCGCGCCTGCGGCACCGACTCGTCCAGCGCCCGCTGGCTGGCCCGCTGCCCGAGGACCGTCGGGTTGGTGCGATAGGCCAGATCCGCCGCGTTCTGCAGGTTGTCCTGCGCGAAGGCGGGGGCCGCCAGACCGGCCGCGACGGCCAGGACGGCGGCGGAGACCAACGCTCGGGTGCGGTTCAGCATGTTCAGACCTTGAGACCCGGCGTCGGGGGAGCGGCGCCGTATTGTGACCGAGGTAAGTGCGGAAACCCTCTGCCGCACGCCAGTTAAGTTTTATTCACGCGCGAAGGGCCGCGATCCGTCGTCACAGGGCGAAGACAGGGGCCGGGCGAAGCGCTTCCAGGACCGGCGGCGCCGCGTCGAACAGCTCGCGGCGCGACAGACCGCCCTGCTCTCCGCGGACGTAGAGGACGGCGTGGCCGACGGGTCCGTCCCGTTCGACCAGGACGGCGCGCCCGCCGGGTTTCAGGGCGTTCAGCCAGGCCTCGGGCCGCACCGGCACGCCGGCTTCGCTGACGATCAGGTCCCAGCTTTCGCCGTGAGGCTGGTCCAGCGGCGCGACCACGGTCGTCACGCCCTGCTCTTCCAGCGCGGCTCCGACGACGTCGAAGACGGCGGGATCGGCTTCCTGCGCGGTGACCTTCAGGCCCATGCGCGACAGCACGGCGGCGGCATAGGGGCCGGCGACCGCCAGGGCGCGCTCGCCGTCACGCGGCACGGCGAACTGAAGCATCTTGGCGACCTCGCGGACCTCCATCAGGCTACGGCCCGCGGCGATCTCGACCTCGACCTCGGCATAGGCCGAGAACTCGCGCCCCGGGGAGCAGAACATCTCGCGCGGAACGGCCAGCAGGGCCGCCTGCAGCGCCCGGTCGGTGACGTCGTTGACGCGGACCTGGCTGTCCACCATCGCCTTGCGCGCCGCCGTCATGTCCATCTTTGTCACCAGCCGTTGATTTACAGCGCGCTTATAGGCGAAGCCGCGCGCGTGGGGAACCGTCAATACGGTCGTGACGCGCTGATTTCAAAGTCGCGTTGCGGCGCGTGATCCGATCTGATAGCTGACGCCCCTCGCGATGACGCGGGCCTTTTCGAGGCCCCGCGGCCTGATGGCGGAGTGGTGACGCAGCGGACTGCAAATCCGCGAACCCGAGTTCGATTCTCGGTCAGGCCTCCATCGCGATTTCCGTCAGATCACCACCACGGATGCGGCCGCGCCGTGAAGCCGGCCGCGCGTTCCAGCGCGTCGGCCACCTGGAACACCGTCGCCTCGTCCAGCGCCTTGCCGATGACCTGCAGACCCAGCGGCAGGCCGCCGGAGTCCAGCCCCGCCGGCACCGAGATGCCCGGCAGGCCGGCCAGATTGGCCGTCACCGTGAAGATGTCGTTCAGATACATCTGCAGCGGATCGATCTGCTTGTCGCCCAGCGCGAAGGCGGCCGACGGCGTCGAGGGCGTCAGAATGGCGTCCACGCGACCCCAGACGTCGTCGAAGTCCTGCGCGATGCGGCGGCGCACCTTCAGCGCGCGGACGTAGTAGGCGTCGTAGAAGCCGGCGGACAGCACATAGGCGCCGATGGTCAGGCGACGCTGCACCTCCTTGCCAAAGCCCTCAGCGCGCGAGGTCTCGTAGAGGTCGGTCAGCGATTTCGCCTCGCCCGCGCGGTGGCCGAAACGCATGCCGTCATAGCGGGCGAGGTTCGACGACGCCTCGGCGGGGGCGATGATGTAGTAGGCCGGCAGGGCGTACTTCGTGTGCGGCAGGCTGATCTCGACGATCTCCGCCCCGCCCTCCTTCAGCCACTGGACGCCCTGGTCCCACAGCTTCTGGATTTCGGCGGGCATGCCGTCGACGACGTATTCCTCGGGCACGCCGATCCGCAGCCCCTTGACGCCTTTGCCCAGCGATTGGGTCCAGTCCGGCGTCTCGACGTCCAGACTCGTGGAGTCTTTCGGGTCCCATGAGCACATCGAGCGCAGCAGAATCGCCGCGTCCTCGACCGTCTTCGTGATCGGCCCGGCCTGATCCAGCGAGCTGGCGAAGGCCACCATGCCGAACCGGCTGGCCCTGCCGTAGGTCGGCTTGATGCCCACCGTGCCGGTGAAGGCCGCCGGCTGACGGATCGACCCGCCGGTGTCTGAGGCCGTCGCGGCCAGGCACAGATCGCCCGCGACCGACGAGGCCGAACCGCCCGACGACCCGCCGGGTGTCAGGTCGGCGTTCGAGGTCTTCGACTTCCACGGATTGACCACGGGGCCGAAAGCGCTGGTCTCGTTGGACGAGCCCATGGCGAACTCGTCCATGTTCAGCTTGCCCAGCATGACCGCGCCGTCGCGCCACAGATTGGCGGTGACGGTGGATTCGTACGGCGGCACGAACCCGCGCAGCATGTTCGATCCGGCCGTCGTCTGGACGCCGTCGGTGCAGAACAGATCCTTGATGCCCAGCGGCGCGCCCTCCAGCGGCGCCGCCTCGCCGGCCCTCAGCCGCGCGTCCGAGGCCCTGGCCATGCCCAGCGCCTTGTCGGCCGTGATCTCGACGTAGGCGTTCAGCGTCGGATTGGCCGCATCGATGCGGGTCAGGAAGGCCGTGGTGATTTCTTCCGACGAGAAGTCGCGCGCCTTCAGGCCATCCAGCGCGGCCTTCAACGTCAGGGCGGTCAGCTCGCTCATTCCACCACCTTGGGCACGACGAAGAAGCCGTCCGCCGATTTCGGGGCGTTCGACAGCACCGAGTCCACCTTCGCGCCGTCGGTCACGACGTCGTCCCGCAGGCGCAGGGGCTGGGCCACATTCGAAGTCATCGGCTCGACGCCGTCCACGTCGACCTCGTTCAGCTGCTCGATCCACGCCAGGATGCCGTTCAGCTCGGCGGCCAGCGGCTCCAGCCGCTCCTCGGGCGTCTTGATGCGGGCGAGGTGCGCGACCTTGCGCACCGTCGCGGCGTCGATGGCCATGCGGCCCTCCTGCGCGTGCGGTGAAGCGGCGGGATTAGCCGCGCGGTGGCCAAACCTCAAGGACGGCGCGCGATCAGCAGGATCCAGCGGGCGTCGTCGCCCTCGAAGGCGTGGCGCCACGTCAAGATGAGACCGGCGGTCGCTGCGGCCGCTGCGACCTCCGACTCCGATCGCCGGATCACGCGGTACGTCCCGCCTTCGGATCCCGTTTGATCGCGTTCGCCTGCGCCTTCCTGAAAGCTCGTCAGCAGCAGTGCGCCCGGCTTCAGCGCGACCGCGATGCGGGTGAGGACGTCCGCCGTTTCGGACCGCTCGACGTGCTGCATGACGTAAAGGGCGACGATCCCGTCCCACGGCCCGCCCAGATCCTCGGTGACCAGGTCCAGGCGCTCGATCCCCTTCCCCCGTGCCCGCTGAAGACGGATGAAGCCATCCGACAGCTCGGTGCGCACGACCGTCAGACCCAAGGCCTCCAGCGCGTCGGCGTCCCAGCCCGGGCCCGACGCCAGTTCCAGCACGCCCGCGCCCGCTCCCACCTCGTGCGCGAACCGCTCGATCGCCATCCGCGTCTGAGGATGGCCGTCGCGGGTGAGCTCGGCATAGGTGGGCGCGTAGGCGTCGTACGCCTCGACCGTGCGGGTGCGGTTCCCGGTCACCGGGCGGGCGTGACCGTCACCTGTGCGGGCGCAGCCCCGTTCGGCCCAGCCGCCCAGCCGACTATCAGGCGGCGACTGCGCGAGGAGATGGCGCTGGTCGCGGGATCCATGACGCTTTCCTCGACCTCGACGTCGACCCGCCCGGGGCCGCTCGACAGCACGCGGTAGGCGAGGAAATCCCCGACGCGGAACACGCGCCAGCCCTCGGCCGGATCCACGAAGAAGGCGACGTGGGTGTAGAGGCCGTTCATCGCCGGGTCCCCGCCGCCCGTGCCGAACATCTTCACGGTCAGTCCGCCTTGCCCCTGCAACTGGTCCAGCTGCACGACCGCGGCGGCCTGCTGGACGTCGGCCGCCCCGTCGGGCGCCAGCGTCTGGGGCGGCCCGGCCGGCGTCAGCGGACCGGCCTGCGGCGGCGGCGGCGGACCGGCGGGCGCCGGCTCGGGAGGCGTCGCTCCCGGCTGGGCGCCGGGCGTCGACGCCCCGGGCGTTCCGTCAGAGGGCGCGTCGCACGCCGCCAGAACCAGCAGGGCCGCGAACGGCGCGAGAACCCGGACGCGCATGGGAACCTCCGATGTTGAAAGCGCAGCTTGCGCCTTGACTTGCGGCTGCGCCAGTCCCACCGCCGCGGGGTGATCGACCTGACGCTTGAACAGCTCCGCGAACAAACGCCCGCGAACACGCCGTGGTTCGGACTGGATCTCGGCGAAAAGACGATCGGCGTCGCCACCTCCGACCCCGCGCGCGTCATCGCCAGCCCGCTTCAGCTGATCCGCAAGACGAAGTTCACGGAGGACGCCAACGCGCTGCTGAAGCTCATGGACGGCCGCGGCGCCTCGGGGCTGGTGATCGGCCTGCCGCTCAACATGGACGGCAGCGAGGGGCCCCGCGCCCAGTCCTGTCGTGCCTTCGCCCGCAATCTTCAGCGCTTGCGCGCCGTGCCAGTGGCCTTCCAGGACGAGCGCCTGTCCACCAGCGCGGTCGAGCGGTTCCTGATCGAGGACCTGGACCTGAACCGCAAGCGCCGCGCCCAGGTCGTGGACCGCACCGCCGCCGCGTGGATCCTGCAGGGCGCGCTGGATCGGCTGCGCGCCTGATGGCGGCCCTGCTCGCAGGCGTCCTGCCCGTCTTCGTGCTGATCGCCATCGGCTACGGCCTGCGCAAGTCCGACTTCCTGCCCGACGCGACGTGGCGGCCGATCGAGAAGCTGTCGATCAACCTGCTCTATCCCGGCTTCCTGATCCCCGCGATCTGGAGCGCCGACATCTCGGGCGGCGGCGCGGGCGCGGCGGGTATGGCCGCGGTCAGCGCCGTTCTGCTCATCGCGTCCGTCACCCTGGCGCTGAAGCGGGTCATCCGGCTGGACGGCCCGGCCTACACCAGCGTGTTCCAGGGCGTGATCCGCTGGAACAGCTTCGTCTTCCTGCCCGTCATCCAGTCGGTCTACGGTCCAGACGGCCTCGCCCTCGCCGCCGTCGTCATCGGCGCGATGATCCCGGTGACCAACGTCCTGTGCGTCGTCGTGCTGGAACGGTGGGGCGCCGACCGCAAGCCGCTGTCCGCCCTGTCGCTGGCACGGGCCATCATCTCCAATCCGATCCTGGTCGCCTGTCTGATCGGGCTGGCCCTGAACCTCGCCCGGGTCCCCCGCCTGCCGGGTCTGTCCGACACGCTCGAACTGCTGGGAGCGGCCGCCCTGCCCCTCGGCCTGATCGTCGCGGGCGCAGGTCTCAGCTTCGCCGAGGTCGCGCGGCGCAAGGTCACCATCGCCGCCGTGACCTGCGTCAAGCTGGTCGTCACGCCGCCGCTGATGTGGGGCCTCTGCGTCCTCTACGGCGGAGACGCGACGGCCCAGGGCATCGCGCTGATGTGCGGGGCCGCCCCGGGCGCCGCCGCCAGCTACATGCTGGCGCGTCAGATGGGCGGCGACGCGCCGTTGATGGCCGGCATCGTCGCCCTGACCACGGTCGCGGCCGCCGCCGTCATCCCGATCCTGCTGGTGCTGTTCCATCTGGCCTGAGTCTGGCCTATGACGCGGCTTTGATGACCGAGGCCGCCGTCCCCGACGCGATCCGAGAGCGGCTGACGCCGTTTCCTGCCGACCATTTCCTGTCGGCGACCGACCTCGATCCTCCCGCCGCGCACGCGCTGCTGGATCTGGCCGACGCCTTTGCGGATCACAACCGCTCGGCCTCTGCGCGTCCGCTGGACCTGATGGCCGGGCGCACCGTGGTGAACCTGTTCTTCGAGAATTCGACGCGCACCTCATCCTCCTTCGAGATCGCGGCCAAGCGTCTGGGCGCGGACGTCGTGACCATGCCCGTGCAGGCCTCGTCGGTGGCCAAGGGCGAGACGCTGATCGACACGGCCGTCACCCTGAACGCCATGTCCCCGGAAATTCTGGTCGTGCGCCACGGCGCGTCGGGCGCCGCGCATCTGCTGTCGCAGAAGGTCGGCTGCGCGGTCGTGAACGCGGGCGACGGCCGGCACCAGCACCCGACCCAGGCCCTGCTCGACGCCCTGACCATCCGCCGCGCCTTCGGAGACGTGGGCGGCTTGACGGTCGCCATCTGCGGCGACGTCGCCCACAGCCGGGTGGCCCGCTCGAACATCGCCCTGCTGTCGATGCTCGGCGCCCGCGTGCGTCTCGTAGGACCGCCCACCCTGATCCCTTCGGCCGCAGAGCGTTGGGGCTGCGAGGTCTTCCACCACATGCGCGAGGGCCTGGCGGGCGCCGACGTGGTCATGATGCTGCGTCTGCAGCTGGAACGGATGGAAGGCGCCCTGATCCCCTCCACACGCGAGTACTTCCGCTTCTGGGGCCTCGACCGCGAGAAGCTGGAGTGGGCGGCCCCGGGCGCGAAGGTCATGCATCCCGGCCCCATGAACCGCGGCGTGGAAATCGACTCCGACGTCGCCGACGACCTGTCCGTCTCGCTGATCCAGCAGCAGGTCGAGATGGGCGTCGCGGCGCGCATGGCCGTGCTGGCCGCCCTTGCCGAGCGCCGTCACGGAGGCGGCCGATGAGGGCCCTCGCCTTCGTCAATGCGCGCCTTCTGGACCCCGGCTCGGGTCTGGACGCGACCGGCGCCGTGCTGGTCGAGGACGGTCGCATCGTCGACGTCGCCACGGGCGGCTCGGCGCCGTCGGGGGTGGAGGTGATCGACGCGGGGGGCCTCTGCCTCGCGCCTGGTCTGATCGACGTCCGCGTGAAGACGGGCGAGCCCGGCGCCGAGCCCAAGGAGACCCTGAAATCGGCCAGCCTCGCGGCGGCGGCGGGCGGGGTCACGACCATGGTGGTGCAGCCGGACGTCGATCCGGCCGTAGACGATCCGGCCATGATCGACTTCGTCCACCGCCGAGGCGCCGCGCTGGATCTGGTCCGGATTCTGGCCGCCGGCGCCCTGACCCGGGGTTGCGCGGGCGAACGCATGGCCGAGATCGGCCTGATGGCCGAGGCCGGCGCCGCCTACTTCACCGACGGCGACCGCACCATCGTGAACAGCCGCACCCTGCTGCGGGTGATGACGTACGCGGCCGCCTTCGACGCCCTGGTGGCGGCACGTCCGGTCGAGCCGTGGCTGAGCGACGGCGCGGTGGCCACTTCCGGCGACGCCGCCGCCTGGTCGGGTCTGGCCGCCGCTCCGGCGCTCGCCGAGCGCATCCAGCTGGACCGCGATCTCGCCCTGGCCGAACTGACCGGCGCGCGCGTCCTGATCGACCTGATCTCCACGGAGGCCGCGCTGGACTCGCTCGACCGGGCCCGCGCGCGCGGGCTCGAGGTGGCGGCCAGCGTGTCGATCAATCACCTGTGCTTCAACGATCTGGACGCCGGCGACTGGCGCACGTTCTACCGGCTCGATCCGCCGCTCCGCACCGAGAGCGATCGACTGGCGATGATCGAAGGCGTGCGCGACGGCCGGATCGAGGTCATCACCTCCGCCCACACGCCCGCGCCGGCCGAAGACAAGCGTCGGCCCTTCGCCCAGGCCGCCCCCGGCGCCGTCGGGCTGGAGACGCTGCTGCCCGCCGCACTGGGCCTCCACCACGAGCACGACCTGACCCTGCTGGAAGTGTTGCGCCCGCTGACGCTGGGTCCGGCGGAACTGCTGGGTCTGGACGGGGGCCGCCTCACCCAGGGCGCGCCGGCCGACCTCGTGCTGTTCGATCCGAACGCGCCCGTCGTCATCGACGCGGACGCCCTGCGTTCCAAGTCGCGCAACTCCCCGTTCGACGGGCGCCGACTGCAGGGCAAGGTCATCGGGACGTGGGTCGGCGGGAGACGTGTCTTCGGCTAGCCGATGCGGACGCCCGTCATGGAGATCGATCCGCCCTCGATCACGTCGTTGAAGAAACTGACCTCGTCGCCCGGCCGGCGTTGCGCCGCGACGTAGAGCAGCGGCAGGAAGTGCTCGTCGGTCGGGACGCTCAGCTGGGCGTCCTCCGCCAGGCCCACCCAGTTCGTCAGCGCCTCGACATCGTTCCGGACGAGGGCCGACTTCACAGCCTCGTTGAACGACGTCGCCCAGGGAAAGGCGTCGCCTCCCTGCCGCTTCCAGGTCCGCAGGTTGTGCACGAAATCGCCGGAGCCCGCGATCATCACGCCTTCATCCCGCAGCGCGTTCAGGCGCCGCGCGGTCTCGACATGGCCCGCCGCGTCCAGGCTCCGATCCAGCGACACCTGCACGACCGGCACGTCGGCCTCAGGCCAGACGTGGGTCAGGACGGACCAGGCGCCGTGGTCCAGACCCCAGCTGTCCGTCGGCGTGGCGCCGGTCAGGTCGGCGACCCGCGCCGCCAGTTCCGGCGATCCCGGGGCGGGATACTCGTACGCGTGGAGCTCTGCGGGGAAGCCGCCGAAGTCGTGGATCGTCTCCGGCCGGGCCTGCGCCGTCACGCCCAGCCCGTCCGTCTCCCAGTGCGCGGACACCATCACGACGCCTCGGGGTTTGCCGATCTCGCGGCCCACGCGTCGCCACGCCTCGGCATACGGCCCGCCCAGGGCGTTCATGGGCGACCCGTGGCCGAAGAAGACGGCGGGCTGGATCACGCCGCGCCCTTCAGCAGTTTCGCCGCGGTTTCTGCGACGTAGCGTCCCTGCCAGCGCGCGCCTTCCAGCTCGTTGTCCGACGGCATCCGCGAGCCGTCGCCGCCCGTGATCGTCGTGGCGCCGTAGGGGCTGCCGCCGGTCACTTCGTCGATCCGGTTCTGGCCGGCCCATGCATAGGGCAGTCCGGCGATCAGCATGCCGTGGTGCAGCAGGGTCTGGATCAGCCCGATCAGCGTCGTCTCCTGTCCGCCGTGCTGGGTCGCGGTCGAGGTGAAGGCCGAGCCGACCTTGCCGACCAGGGCGCCTTTCATCCAGATCCCGCCGGTCTGGTCCAGATAGTTGCGCATCTGGCTGGCCGCCGTGCCGTATCGCGTGCCGGCGCCCACGATGACGGCGTCATAGCCGGCGAGGTCGTCGGGCTTCGCGATCGGCGCCGCCTGATCGAGCTTGTAGCCGCTCTGCTTCGCCAGCTCCTCGGGCACCAGCTCGGGCACGCGCATGACGTCAACAGTCGCGCCGTCGACCGAGCGGGCGCCTTCGGCCACGGCCTCCGCCATCTTTTCGATGTGGCCATAGGTGGAATGGTACAGGACCAGGATCTTCGGCATCGCGCCCTCTGTCTGAACTGGCGACGCCCATTCGTCACCGTATCAGTTGCGGATATGGCGACCTCGATCGGGCCTTCAAGCCCCGTGCGTCAAAAAGGACAGACCCGATCATAGAAGGCCCGGTCGCCGGGGGCGGTTCCGCCCTCTTCCAGCCGATACCGGTGCTCCACCACCATCGCCTGCTGTTCGATGTTCAAACCGTCCCACACGCAGTCGGGCACAGGCGCATAGGCATAGGCGGCGGGTCCATCTCCGGCCCTCAGCTTGCCGAGCAGAAGATTCGTCCCGGCCTGGGCCTGCCACACATGCACCAGCTCGTGCACGAACGTCGCCCGCGTCGTCAGGGGGGACGTGCTCAGGTCGGCGCCCAGGCTCGCGCGCGGCCAGCAGATCCAGTCCAGGCCGAACCAGCGTCCGGGCACGAAGGCGCGCGGGAAGGGGCTTGCCAGGACCCGGATGCGGTCGACGTCCAGCGCCGGGCCGAAGACCCGCGCGCCCAGCGCCTTCTCGCCCTCAGTCAACCGGGTGAGAATAGGCCTGCGTCTCGGCGGTCGGGCCGGTCCATTCCCAGTGCCAGGGTTCGAAGACATAGGGCACGAATCCAAATCGGTGGGCGTTCTGGACCAGCCAGCGATAGGTCGGTCCGCGGCTCATGTACTGACGGCTGACCGGACTGGTCGAATCGACGCCCAGTCCCTCGACGTGACCGACGTAGAGATCGACGGCCGTGCCGGTTCGGTGAGGAGAGCACACGGCCCTGCGCTGGCCGTCGCAGTTGCCTTCCGCCGCACACCGCGCGGCGTCGGCCGCCGGGTCGCGCCAGCCTGAAAACACCTGCAGCAGTTCGGGATTCGCCGCGACCTCCGGCACCTCGCGGCGCGCCGCCGCACGCATGGCCCGATAGGCGTGCAGCACGTCGTATCTCAGCAGTCGGGTGAGCCGGTCCGCATGCTCCTCGTCCAGCTGGAGATAGCCCAGGTCGCGCTGCGATGCGGCTTCCGGACAGTCCTCGCCGCGAACGCGCGCCATGATGAACGGCCGGCGCTCCTGCCAGAGCCCGCGGAACACCTGGAAGGTCGGCCCGTCGAACTGACCGGTGATGGTCAGGTCGTGGCGCTCCTGAAAGCGCGCCAGGCCTTCGGCGAAGGCGGGCGTGCCGGGGCCGCAGGGCGTGCCGAGTTCGCGCTGGATCAGCGGCAGGTAGGTCTCCCAGCCGTATTCGACCGTCCCGAACGGCGACCATGTCATGCCCCACAGGGAGTTGCCGTTCGCCGCAGCCGAACCTCCCCACATGCCGGGCGTGGACGCCGCGCACACGTCGTCCTGCGCCCGCGCGGCGCCGGCCGTCGCCAGACTCGTGATGGCCGCCAGAAAGAGCAGGGTCCGCCTCATCGCTCCAGCAAAGCCCTGAACCTCTCCGCGCATCAAGTGCGCGCTCCCGTCGCGGGTCAAAGACTGGCAGAGTTTGGCGTCCCGAGTCGGAGCCGCTGATGGCCGCGCCCCCTTCTTCCCGCCGATCCAATGCCGTGCTGGCGGCGTTCTCGAGCGTCTGCCTGCCGCTGGCGGCCTTCGGCGTCGCCCTGCCCGTCGTCCTGCCGGACTACTACGCGCGGCACGTCGGACTGGACCTGGCGACGGTCGGCTACATCTTCATGGCGGTGCGCGCCATCGACATCGTGCTGGACCCCCTGATCGGCTCGGCCATGGATCGCACGCGCACGCGCTGGGGGCGCTATCGCCCGTGGATGGCCGCGTCGGCTCCGGTGCTGATGCTGGCCGCGCTGATGATCTTCGTCATGGTGCGGCCGGGCGCCGGACCGGCATATCTGTTCAGCTGGCTGCTGGTGCTCTACCTCGGCTTCTCCGTCGGGACGCTCAGCCAGCTGGGCTGGGCCTCCGTGCTCGCGCCCGAATATGACCAGCGCAGCCGCGTGTACGCGTGGTGGCAGGCGTTCAACATCGTCGGCGTCATCGCCATCCTGATCCTGCCCGCGGCCATCGTTCAGCTGGGGCTCGGGGACTACGTCGCCGGTGTCCACGTCATGGGCTGGGCCATCGTCGCCGCCCTGCCCCTGACCATCAGCCTGGCGCTCGCCGCGGTGCCCGAACCGGTCAATCCCGGCGATGCCCCGCACGGCGGCTGGCGCGTCTACGTCGACCTGCTGAAGCGCCCGACCGTGTCGCGCCTGTTGCTGGCCGACCTGCTGCTGGGCGTCGCGCCCGGCGTGACCGGAGCGCTGCTGTTCTTCTTCTTCGACGAGATCAAGGGCTACGGCCAGGCCGAGGCCTCGATCTTCATGCTGCTCTATTTCGTCGGCGGCCTTTGCGGCGCGCCGATCTGGGCGCGGCTGGCCACCCGCATCGGAAAGGACAAGGCCCTGATCGTCGCCAGCGCCATCTTCGCCTCGCTCTACGTCGTCGCGACCCTGCTGCCCGGCGGCAGCTTCGCCCTGACGGGCACGGCCATGTTCGTCGCCGGCCTGCCCTATGCCGCCGGCCTGTTCCTGTTGCGCGCCATGATGGCCGATGCGGGCGACGAGGTGCGGCTGGAGACGGGCGTGGATCGAACCGCCCTGATGTTCTCCATCCTGTCGGCCACGACCAAGCTGGGGCATGTTTTCGCCCTGATCCCCTTCACCGTCCTGGGGTGGATCGGCTTCCAGGCCGTGCCGGGCCCCGGAGGCAACAGCGAGACGTCGCTTCTGGCGCTGCAGATCATGTTCGTCACCGTCCCGGCGGTGCTGATCGCCGCCGCCGCTCTGGTGCTGAGGAACTACCCCCTGACGCCTGCCCGGCACGACGAAGTGCGTCGGGCGCTGGAAGCGCGCGGATGACGCCGATCGAGCGCCTGAAGTCGATCATGGTGCGCCTGCGGGATCCGGTCGGCGGCTGCCCGTGGGACGTGGAGCAGACCTTCGCCACCATCGCCCCCTACACGCTGGAAGAGGCGTATGAGGTCGCCGACGCCATCGACCGCGGCGACTTCGACGACCTGCGTTCCGAACTGGGCGACCTGCTGTTTCAGGTGATCTTTCACGCGCGAATGGCCGAAGAGGCGGGCCTTTTCGCCTTCGACGACGTGGCGACCGCCATCGCCGACAAGCTGGAACGCCGACACCCTCACGTTTTTGGCGACGAGACCGCCCGCCCTGACGGGGCGTCGCAGAAGCTGCGGTGGGAGGACATCAAGGCCGCCGAGCGTGCCGACAGGGCCCAGCATGGCGTGCTGGACGACGTGCCCGTCGGCCTGCCCGCCCTGCACCGCGCCGCCAAGCTGACCAAGCGCGCCGCCCGCGTCGGCTTCGACTGGCCCTCGACCGACGAGGTCTTCGCCAAGCTGGACGAGGAGGTCGCGGAACTGCGCGCCGAGATCGCCGCCGGCGACACGCACAAGACTGCCGAGGAAATGGGCGACCTGCTGTTCGTCGTCGCCAACCTGGCGCGCAAGCTGGGCGTGGAGCCGGAAGACGCCCTGCGCGCCGCGAACGCCAAGTTCGTCCGCCGTTTCCACTTCATCGAGGCGGCGCTCGCCCGCGACGGCCGCAGACCCGACCAGTCCGATCTGGCTGAGATGGACGCCCTGTGGGATGACGCGAAGCGGGCCGAGCGCGCGTGACCGCGGAAGCTCACGACCCCGGCGGCAAGGTGCGCCTGGCGCTGATGGAAGGCGTGAACGGCGACGCCGTGTTCAGCCCCGACGGCCGCCACCGCCCGCTCATGCGGCGCTGGCTGGGGGACGCCTTCCCCGACAGGTATCTGCTGTTCGTCGGCATGAACCCCTCCACCGCCGACGCCACGGTCAACGACCCCACCTGCGCACGCGAATGGACCTTCGCCCGCCGCGAGGGGTACGACGCCATGGTTAAGGCCAACGTCGGCGACTACCGCGCCACCGATCCGAAGATGCTGCTGGCGCCGGGCGTCGTCGTCTCCTCGCCCGACAACCTGCCGATCATACGCCCCGCCGCCGCGGGGGCGGAGAAAGTCATC
Source organism: Brevundimonas sp. (assembly GCF_035935935.1). Lineage (GTDB taxonomy): Bacteria > Pseudomonadota > Alphaproteobacteria > Caulobacterales > Caulobacteraceae > Brevundimonas. Next base: position 104,965 of record NZ_DASYWO010000009.1, on the reverse strand, counting down.
CTTTGCCACGGCAAGCTGAACCGCGCCCTCGCCCCCGCCGGCCGCTTGCTGGTCGAGGCGCTCAGGAACGACGGCGTCGACCTCTGGTGTTTCGGCACGAACGCCGACGGCAGCCCCAGGCATCCGCTTTACCTGCGAGGAGATACGCCGCTGGTCCGGTGGACGCCCCCTCAGGCCTAGCCGAACTGCCGCTCCCATCGGCCGAGCGCCGCGGGGTGCAGCCGCACGGTCAGACGCGTGCGCCCGTCCGCATCCGTTTCGCGCCCGGTCACCCGGCCGTTCTCGTACAGCCAGGCCAGCGCCTCGCCCTGCGAGGGTTCCAGCGTCAGCTCCATCTCGGGCTCGTCGTCGATCCGGTCGGCGATCGCGCGGCGCAAGGTTTCGATCCCCTCGCCGGTCCAGGCCGAAACCGGCACCGCCCCGTCTGGCCCCGCCCGCGTGGATTGACCTTGGGCCAGTTCGCGCGCCTCGGGCGTCAGCAGGTCGATCTTGTTCCAGACCTCCAGCACGCGCCGCGCCTTGCCCTCGACCGGCGGGATTTGCTTCAGCACCGCCTCGACGTCCCGGGCCTGTGCCTCAGTGTCCTCCGACGCGATGTCCCGCACGTGCAGGATCAGGTCAGCCTCGCCCACCTCTTCCAGCGTCGCGCGGAAGCTGTCGACCAGTTCGTGCGGCAGGTCGGAGATGAAGCCCACGGTGTCGGCGATGATCGCGGGCCGCCCCTGCGGCAGCTTCAGGGTCCGCTGCGTCGTATCCAGGGTCGCGAACAGCAGGTCCTTGGCCAGCACCTCCGACCCCGTCAGACGGTTGAACAGCGTCGACTTGCCGGCGTTGGTGTAGCCGACCAGGGCCACGGTCGGATGCGGCGCCTTGGCCCGTTGCTTCCGCTGAAGGCCGCGCGTGCGCCGCACCTCCTCCAGCTCGCCCTTCAGCTTGACGATGCGGTCGGCGATCAGGCGCCGGTCGATCTCGATCTGGGTCTCGCCGGGGCCGCCGGTCGAGCCCGTGCCGCCGCGCTGCCGCTCCAGGTGGGTCCAGGTCCGCACCAGCCGCGATCGCTCGTACTCCAGCCGCGCCAGTTCGACCTGCAGCTTGCCCTCGCGCGTCCGGGCGCGCCGGCCGAAGATCTCCAGGATCAGGCCTGTCCGGTCGATGACCTTGGCGTCCCAGGCCTTTTCCAGATTGCGCTGCTGCACCGGACTGAGCTGGTCGTCGACGACCACGGCCTCGGCCTCCGCCGCCCGCACCAGCGCCGCCAGCTCCTCGACCTTGCCCGAACCGAACAGTGTGGCGGGCACGGGCTTGCGCACGCGCACGATTTCCTCGGCGCGCACGTCGAGATCCAGCGCGCGCGCCAGACCGACGGCCTCTTCCAGGCGTTCGGCCGCCGCCCGGTCGGCGCCCTCGCGCCGGTCGGGATGCACGACGACCGCCCGGATCAGCGGGACGGTGTGATCGACGAGTTTGGACAATCAGTCTTCTTCGGCGTCGGGCTCGTACAGCTGCACGGGCGCGGACGGCATGATGGTCGAGATGGCGTGCTTGTAGACCAGCTGGGACTGGCCGTCCCGGCGCAGCAGCACGCAGAAGTTGTCGAACCAGGTGACGATGCCCTGCAGCTTGACCCCGTTGACCAGGAAGATGGTCAGCGGCGTCTTGGTCTTGCGGACCGCGTTCAGGAAGGTGTCCTGCAGGTTCTGGCGTTTGTCTTGCGACATGGCGGGTTGGCCCCTGTTCTTGTTGTTTCCGTCCGGGCGGGCGGCGCGGGCACCCTAGCGGGCGACGGCGCGCAGGGGCAACGCCTAGATGGCCTCGTCGCGCGCCCGTTCAAGATAGAGCTTGCGCAGGCGCTTCGTGATCTCGCCGGGTTTGCCGTCGCCGATCTTCGCCCCGTCGACGGAGGTTACCGGCATCACCCAGGCGCTGGCGGCGGTGTAGAAGGCCTCCCTCGCCGTCTTCGCCTCCTCGACCGTGAAGGCGCGCTCGTCGAACGTGATCCCGGTCTCGCGCACCAGATCCAGCAGCGCAGCGCGCGTGCAGCCCCGCAATATGTTGGCCTGAACGTCGCGCGTCCGCAGCACGCCGTGCTCGTCGACGATCCAGGCGTTGGTCGAGCCGCCTTCCGTCACCAGACCCATCTCGTCGACCATCCACGCCTCGGCCGCGCCCGCCTCCCGCGCCGCCTGCTTGGCCAGCACGTTGGGCAGCAGGCCCACCGTCTTGATGTCGCATCGCCCCCATCGGATGTCGGGCTGGGTCACCACGGCGACGCCCTTCCTCGCCGCGGCCTCGGCCTTTCGCAGGTCCATGGGCCGGGCGGTCACCACCACGCTGGGCACCGTGTCCTCGCCCGGGAACACGTGGTCACGCCGGGCCGTGCCCCGCGTCACCTGGATGTAGACCAGACCGTCGCGCACCCGGTTGCGCCGTACCGTCTCGCGCAGCACCTGGGTCAGGGCGTCGCGCGTCATCGGACTGCGGATCCTCAGTTCCGTCAGATTGCGGTGCAGCCGCGTCATGTGAGCGTCGAAGTCGGCCAGCCGGCCGTCGAACACGGACCAGACCTCATAGACGCCGTCGGCGAACTGATAGCCCCGATCCTCGACGTGAACCACGGCGTCACGGTGCGGGCGATAGACGCCGTTGACGTAGGCGACGCGCGACATCAGGCCTCGTCTCCCGCCGCGTCGTCGGCATCGTCGTCGCCTCCTCGCGAAGGCGAGACGCCCAACGACTTCAGCTTCCGGTGCAGGGCCGACCGTTCCATGCCGATGAAGCCCGCCGTGCGGCTGATGTTCCCGCCGAAACGCATGATCTGCGCCGCCAGATACTCGCGCTCGAAAACCTCGCGCGCCTCGCGCAGCGGCAGGGCGATGATCTTGTCCGCGCCCAGTCCGCCGCCGCCCGACGACGTCGACGTTTCCTGGGGCAGCATGTCGGCGGTGATCGGGTCGCCCGCCTCGCCGGACGCCAGGATCAGCAGCCGTTCGACGTTGTTGCGCAGCTGGCGCACGTTGCCTGGCCAGGGGTGAACCTGCATCACGGCGACCGCGTCGTCGGCGATCCGCCGACGCGTCAGTCCCTGGGCCGCGCAGATCGAGTCGACGAAGTGTTCGACCAGCTCGGCGATGTCCTCGCGACGCTCGGACAGCGGCGGGACCCGCACCGGCACGACGTTCAGGCGGTGGAACAGGTCCTCGCGGAAGCGCCCCTGCTCGATCTCGCCCTTCAGATCCCGGCTGCTGGACGAGACGACCCGGACGTCGACCTGCACGTCCTGTTCGCCGCCCACGCGCCGGAAACGCTGCTCGACCAGCACCCGCAGGATCCGGCTCTGGCTCTCGCGCGGCATGTCCGCCACCTCGTCCAGATACAGGGTGCCCCCGTGGGCGCGCTCAAACACCCCGACCTTGTGCGGGCGACCCTGCTCGCCCTCCTCCCCGAACAGCTCGACGTCCAGCCGTTCGGGCGTCATGCCCGCGGCCGAGATGGCGACGAACTCACAGCGGGCGCGCGGGCTGGCGTCATGGATCTGGCGCGCCACCAGTTCCTTGCCCGAGCCCGGGGGGCCGGAAATCAGCACCCGGCTGTTGGCGGGCGCCACCTTGGCGATGGTGGCCCGCAGGGTCTGCGCCGCCGCTGACTTCCCGATCAGGCCGGGCGGGGCCATGACCTGCGTGCGCAGGCGCCGGTTCTCGCGCTTCAGGGCCGCCGCCTCCAGCGCCCGCTGGATGACGACCACAAGTCGATCCGACTTGAACGGCTTCTCGATGAAGTCGTAGGCGCCGCGCTTCAGCGCGCTGACCGCCGTCTCGATGTTGCCGTGACCGGAGATCATGACGACCGGCAGGTCCTCGTCGACGCCCTTTATGACGTCCAGCAGTTCCAGCCCGTCCAGACCGCCGCCCTGCATCCAGATGTCCAGCAGGGCCAGCGAGGGCCGCCGCGCGCGGATGGCCGCGATCGCCTCGTCGGAGTTGGAGGCCACGCGAACGGCATGCCCTTCGTCCTCCAGCAGTCCGGACACCAGCTCCCGGATGTCGGCCTCGTCGTCCACGACCAGAATGTCAGCGCCTGTGGGTCGCATGTCGCCTCGCTAGTTCGCCGTCGCGTGTGCGGAATTGGGGGTCCGGGTCACGCCCGGCTTCAGGGGGAAAACAAGAGTCATGCGCGCCCCACGCAGGGTCTCGGCGTCGCCGAGCTTCAGCTCACCGCCATGGTCCTCGCAGATGCGCCGCACGATCGCCAGGCCCAGCCCCGTGCCCTTCTCGCGCGTGGTCACATAGGGCTCGGTCAGGCGGTCGCGGTCCTTTTCGGGCAGGCCGATCCCGTCGTCCTCGACGACGAAGCAGGCCTGATGATCCTCGATCGTCAGACGGGCGACGATGGCCGTCGCGCCGGCGTCGGCCCCTCCCTCGACGGCACGACGGGCCAGGACGGACTCGCCGGCGTTCTTCAGGATGTTCGTCAGCGCCTGCCCGACCATGCGGCCGTCCCAGTGCGCCACGACCTTCGCCGGCGGCTTCGGCATGTCCACCGCCACCTCGGGCTGAGCGACGCGCTGGGCGAAGACGGCCTCCCGCAGCAGCTCCGCAGGGTTCTCGGCCGTGAAGCGGGGCGTCGGCATGCGCGCGAAGGACGAGAACTCGTCGACCATGCGCCCGATGTCGCCGACCTGCCGGATGATCGTCTCCGTGCAGCGATCGAAGGTCTCCACGTCGTCCTCGACCCGGCTGCGATAGCGGCGACGCAGCCGCTCGGCCGACAACTGGATGGGCGTCAGGGGATTCTTGATCTCGTGCGCGATGCGCCGCGCCACGTCGCGCCAGGCCGCGTTGCGCTGGGCCGTGACCAGGCGGGTGATGTCGTCGAAGGTCAGCACCATCTCGCCGCCCAGACCGCCCTCGATGCGCACGCGCAGGCGGCGCGTCTCGCCCTCCCGGGTCACGTCGACGTCTTCCTCGATGTGCGCCTCGCCCCGCTTCAACAGGTCGCTCAGCTCCGGAGAGACTTCGGCCAGCGTCATGCCGATCAGTTCGGTTTCGGAGATGCCCAGCAGGATCACCGCGCTGTCGTTCACCGCCGAGATCCGTCCCTTCCGATCGAGGCCGATCACGCCCGCCGACACGCCCGACAGAACCGTCTCGATGAACCGGCTGCGGCCGACCGCTTCTTCACTGGCGGCCAGAAGGGCCGTCTGTTGCGCTTGAAGATCGCCCGTCATCCGGTTGAACGCGTTCGACAAGGCGGCCAGATCGTCGACGTCCGACGGCGCGTCCACGCGGGCCGACAGATCGCCGGCCGCCACTTGGTCGGCCGCCGATATCAGCCTTCCGATCGGCGCCGATATGGCGCTGGCCGCCGCCATGCCCAGGCCGACCGCGCCGACCAGAACGAGAAGCGCCGTTTCCAGGTAGCTGAGGGCGAAGGCCCATTGCAGCCGCTCGCGGCTTTGCTCGGCCTGCCGGTAGCCGAAGATGGCCTCGTCGGCGGTGCGAAGGTCGGCGATCAGCCCGGCGCGCAGCGGCCGCACCAGGTAAAGGTAGGCGTCGCCATAGCCGTCCAGCCGGGTCAGCGACCGGACCGCGTCGGGACCTTCGGTCAGCGCCTGCGGGGGCGGCCCGCCCTCGGCAGCCGCCTCGAGTTCCGATGCGGCCGGCGCGACGTATCGCGGCGCGCCCGGCGCCTCGCCGCGGGCCAGCACGCGCCCCTCGCCGTCCAGCACGTAGGCGGCCGGATATCCGAACAGCCCCGCGATCTGGGTCAGCGCCTCGCTGAACTGGATGCGCGAGTCGAACAGCGGGCGCGCGTCCTGGAGCTGATCCGCGATCGTCGCCAGATCGGCGTCCATGGCCGCGCTGACGTCCTCGACATAGGCCCGGCCGATGCCGGCGCCGTTGTTCACTGCATCGGAGACGTTCTGGCTGAACCACTGGTCGACGCCGCGGCTGACCAGGGCGCCGAAGACCAGCGCGATGACGACCGCGGGCGCCACCGCCACCAGCGAGAACAGGGTCACGAACCGCAGGTGCAGTCGCGCCCCCGCCCGCGACCGGTCCCTGACCAGCGCCAGCACCTGGCGGGCCACGACCGCCGCCAAGGCCGCGATGATCAGAAGATTGAGCAGCAGCGCGGCCAGCACGATCTGACTGGTGAAGTCGCGGTCCGCCTCGACGCCCGGCGCCGACGGCGCTGTGGCCACGACCCAGATGGCGCCCCCGACGATCAGAAAGGCGACGACATAGGCGAGCCCAAAGAGCGGGCGGCCGCCAAGACCGGACAGAAAGGGAGCCGCGGCCTCGCGCGCCCGGGGCGCGGGGCTCTGAACGTCGGGCAGGATCGACGGCGAACTCATGCGGAACGCCAGTGTTCCCGACCTGTTGCGCGAAATCAACAGATCAGTTGCCGAACGGCGTCACTTCACGCGCCAAAGGATGGCGAGTTCCGCCTCAACCGCATCGGGGCTTTCCAGCCGGCAGAGCCGCGCCTTGGCTTCACGACGTTCCAGCGCGTCGACGGGCCACGGCGCCTGCTCGACGTACCAACCGAGGTGCTTGCGGAACATGCGCAGGCCGAGGCCCGCGCCGTAGAACTCCAGCACCGCGCGGAAATGCTCCACCACCAGAGCGTGGCGGCGGGCCGCATCCGGCTCCGCGGCCGGCGGGCGTCCGTCCAGAGCGGTCTGGATGTCCGCGGCCAGCCAGGGACGTCCGTAGACGCCCCGCCCCAGCATCACCGCGTCGGCTCCGGATCGGTCCAGCGCCTGCATGGCGTCGGTCGCCGACTTCACGTCGCCGTTCACCACGACGGGCACGTCGACGGCCGCCTTCACCTCCGCCACGGCGTCCCAGTCCGCCGTGCCGGTGTAGAACTGGCAGCGCGTGCGTCCGTGCACCGTGATCGCCCTGACGCCCACGTCGCGGGCCCGCGCGGCGATGGCGGGCGCGTTCCGGTCGCGGTCGTCCCACCCGAGGCGCATCTTCACGGTCACCGGCCGCGACGTCGCCTTCACGACGGAGTCGATGATGCGCACCGCCAGCTCCGGCTGCCGCATGAGCGCGGATCCCGCGGCGGCGCCGGTCACCTCCTTGGCGGGACATCCGAAGTTCAGGTCGATCAGGTCCGCCCCCGCCTGTTCGGCCATGCGGGCGCCCTCTCCCATGCTGACCGGGTCGCGGCCCACCAGCTGGATCACCGTCAGCGGCAGCCCCTCGCCCACCGCGGCGCGGCGCACGACGTCGGGCCTGCCCCGCGCCAGTTCTGAGGAGGCCACCATCTCGGTCGCCACATACGGCGCGCCCAGCCGGCTGGCCAGACGACGGAACGGCAGGTCGGTGATGCCGGTCATGGGCGCCATCAGCACCCGACCGGGCACCGTCACGTCGCCGATCTGAAGGGTCTGGCCGGTCACGGGGGCGCTCATACGAGCTTCCGCGCCCCCTCGCCAGCCGGCGCGGGCCTGACTAGAAGCGGCGCATGACCTTTTCCGCCGTCGTCGTCGCCGCCGGGTCCGGAAGCCGCGCGGGCGGCGCCAAGCAATGGCGCCTGCTGGGCGGCGTTCCGGTCGTGCGCCGCTCCGTGAAGGCGCTGCTCGACGCCGGCGCGCATCCGGTCGTCGTGTGCATCCCGCAAGGCGCCGACGCGGAGGCGGAACGCGCCCTCGCCGGCCTCGAAGGCTGGATCGCCGTCACCGGCGGCGCCGACCGGGCCGCCTCGGTCCGCGCGGGGCTGGCCGCCCTCCCCGCCGCGCCGGAGGACCGACCGATACTTGTGCACGACGCGGCGCGCCCTCTGCTTGGCGCCACGGTGATCGACGCCCTGCTGGCGGCGCTGGAAGCCGCCGACGCCGCCGCGCCCGTTCTGCCCGTGCCGGACAGCCTGGGTCGGGACGACGCCGGCCGCGTCGGGGAGACTGTGGTTCGCGACGGTCTCCTGCGGATCCAGACCCCGCAGGCCGCACGCTTGGGCCCGCTCGTCGCGGCGCTCGACGCCTGGACGGGCCCGGTCGCCCCGACCGACGAGACCGAAGCCCTGCGCAGCGCGGGCCTCACGGTCATCCACGTGCCCGGCGACGCCCGCCTGATGAAGCTGACCCATCCCGAGGATTTCGCCATGGCCGAAGCTCTGCTCGCCTCGACGGAGCGTCGCGTCACGCGCGTCGGCCATGGCTATGACGTGCATCGTTGGGGCCCGGGCGGCGCGGTGTGGCTTTGCGGCGTCGAGATCCCTCACGACAGGTCCCTGGTCGGTCATTCCGACGCCGACGCGGGACTGCACGCCCTGACGGACGCCATCCTCGGAGCCTTGGCCGACGGCGACATCGGCGACCACTTTCCGCCGTCCGATCCCCGCTGGAAAGGGGCGGCCTCCGACGCCTTCCTCGCCCACGCCCGCGATCTGGCCCGGGCGCGCGGCGGCCGCATCGTCCATGCCGACGTGACCCTGATCTGCGAACGTCCCAAGGTGAAGCCGCACCGACAGGCGATGCGGGAACGCATCGCCGCCGTGCTGGACCTGCCCCTGCACGCGGTCAGCGTGAAGGCGACCACGACCGAGGGGCTCGGCTTCACCGGCCGCGACGAAGGGCTGGCGGCGATGGCCACCGCCACCCTCGACCTGCCGGAGTGACCTAGAAGGTCGCGCGCACCAGCGAGCCGAACAGGTTGACGTAGTCGTCCGTCCACGGGCGGACATCGGTCGGCGCCAGCACGCGCCAGCGCGGGTCGGCGGCGAAGTCGGCCATGCCCGCCTCGGTCGGCGACAGGATCATCGCCTCCGTCGACGCTTCGGCCATGTCGGGCGCCTCGCGGTTCTCGACGTAGATCTGATGCCGCTCGGGTGCGCCCAGCGCGCGCGCCGCGGCCAGCGCCGGCAGGGTGATGTCCAGATTGCGGTTCGACAGGTGCAGCAGCACCACCCCGTCCGGCTTCAGCAGCTTCAGATAGCCGGCGATCGCCTCCTGCGTCAGCAGGTGGGTGGGCACGGCGTCCGAGGAAAAGGCGTCGATGATCAGCAGGTCGTAAGACCCTGCCGGCTCGTCGGCCAGCGTCAGGCGTGCGTCGCCCAGCACCGTCCGCACAGGTCCTTGCGCGCAGCCGCTGATGTACGTGAACCACTGGGGATCGCGCGACAGGCGGTCGACCATGGGGTCGATCTCGAAGAAGGTCAGCGTGTCCCCGGCCCGCTTGTAGGCGGCCATGGCGCCCGAGCCCTGCCCCACCACGCCGATGTTCACCGACGGTCCGCGGTTCTGAACCATCACCGCGGCCTGCCCGATCGGCGTCGTCGGCGCGTAGTAGGTCATCGGCGAACAGGCGTACCGGGGATCCCGTGCCTGGGCTCCGTGCAGCGTCGTGCCGTGCATCAGCGCATGGACGTCGCCGCCCAGCCGCTCGTCCGGCTGGTTGGCCACCTGCATGACGCCGAAGAAACTGCGCTCGGTGTAGGCCGAATCCGCCCCCTTGTTGATCCACTGCGCGGACAGCGTCATCGCCGTCAGCAGGGCGACGTAGGCCGGCGCGCGGTCCCGGATCAGGAAGGCGCAGACGGCCGCGGCCCCCAGCAGCAGGACGGTGATCTGGCGGAAGATGGCCGGCGACTGGAACAGCGGCCACAGCATCTCGTTGGCGTGAACCACCATGTGGATCACCGGCGGCAGGGCTGCGATGACGACGCCGGCCAGCAGGAAGTAGGCGTCGCGATAGTCCAGCTTCCAGCCGCGCCCCCAAGGACGCGCGAAGCCGACGAGCACCAGCATCAGCGGGTATTCCCAGACGTCGTTGAAGATGACCGGCGCCAGCAGGGCCGTGAACGCCCCGCCCACGACGCCGCCGAGGGACATCAGAAGGTAGAATTCCGTCAGTCGGTCAGGCGCGGGGCGACGGGCCGCCAGCAACTGGTGGCACATCAGCGTCGTGAAGAAGAAGGCCAGGATGCTGATGCCGAACAGCACCAGCCATTCGTCGCTCCGGAACGCGGCGAGCGTCACCGCCACCGCGCCGATCGCGGCCTGGACGACCAGGGTGATCGGCAGCGGGATCCACGGCTTCGACTGGAAGGCGATGACGAAGGTCAGAAGGTACAGGGCCAGCGGAATGACCCAGAGGAACGGCGCCGACGCCACGTCCGTCGACAGGTGCGCGGTCACGCCCAGCATCAGGCTGGACGGCGCTGCGGCGAGACCGATCAGGATCAGCCGGTCCTTCCAGCCCAGCGGGGCGCTGCGCTCCAGCGGCGCCGGCTCCGCCGCCGCGACCTGCCGACGCCAGACCGTGAGGGCGAGCACGACGACGAGGGCGATGAAGACCGCGTACCCGCCCGTCCATCCCCACCGCTGCCCCGACAGGGTGGCCAGAGGTTCGATCAGAACGGGATAGCTCAGCAGCGCCAGAAAGCTGCCGAGGTTGGAGGCGGCGTACAGAACGTACGGGTTCTTCCCGTCCGCATGGCCAGCGCGGACGCGGGCGTACCACGCCTGCAGCAGCGGCGCCGTCGCGGACAGCACCGCGAACGGCGCGCCGATAGACAGGGTCAGCGTGCCCAGCAGCCACAGGATCGGCGCGGCCGGGTCCGGATCGCCCAGCACCCCGCTGACCCCCAGCGGCAGGAACAGCGCGGCCAGCAGCAGCAGCGCCAGGTGCATGATCACCTGCGTTCGCAGCGACGCGATCCGCTGCAGCAGGTGGGCGTAGCCGTAGCCGGCGAGCAGCGCGGCCTGAAAGAACACCATCGCCGTGTTCCACACCTGCGGCGAGCCGCCCAGCATCGGCAGGACCAGCTTCGTCACCATCGGCTGGACCACGAAGACCAGCGAGGCGGAGGTGAAGATGGCGAGGGCGAACAGGGCGGGCGTCAGGCGGTCGCCCGTGGGGGCGGCTCCGGCGGGAACGTCGGCTGCGCTCATGAAGGCTCCGGTGGAAATCAGGCGCGCCGTCGACACGCGGCCCCAGTCGGGCGCAGGTTAAGACGACTCGGCCACGCTCTGGAAAGCCCCATGTTCGACCGCGACGTCATGACCCGCGCCGACGCCGTCCTCAGGGCGGTCCGGGCGCGCGGCCTGACCCTGACCACGGCCGAGAGCTGCACCGGCGGACTGGTGGCCGCCGCCCTGACCGCCGTCGCCGGCTCGTCCGACGTGGTCGACCGCGGCTTCGTCACCTATTCGAACGCGGCCAAGAGCGAGATGCTGGGCGTGCCGGCCGCCCTGATCGCAACGCATGGCGCCGTGTCCCGCGAGGTGGCCCGGGCGATGGTTTCGGGCGCGGCGGCGACGGGAGCGCCGCTTTCGGTGGCCGTCACCGGCGTCGCGGGGCCGGGCGGCGGGTCTGCGGACAAACCCGTGGGTCTCGTCTGGTTCGCGGCGCACGGACCCGCGGGACGGATCGATCTCGAGCGCCGGTTCGGCGATCTGGGGCGCGACGGGGTCCGCCACGCCGCGCTGCTTCAGGCCCTCGATCTGCTGCTCGATCGGGCGACGACGTGATCCCGGTCATCGTCGACGCGCGCGGTCATCGGTGCCCGGTTCCGTCCCTGCGCCTTCGCAAGGCGCTGGAGACGGCCCCGGCCGGCGTCGTCGTGGTGCTGCTGGCGGACGACCCCATGGCGCGCATCGACGTCCCGCACCTTCTCGGCTCCGGACCGCACCGGCTCGCGGCGGTGGAAGAGGCGGACGGCGCCCTGCGCTTCAGCGTCGAGACCGGCGGGCCGCAAGACTGACGACCTCGGCGGACGTCGTGCCATCGTCATCGTCGAATACGGGCGCGCCACGCGCCCGGTCGGCGATCTCCATCTCGGTCGCGAAAGCCCCGCCGTAGAAGATGGCGTTGACGTTCCAAGACAGCCAGATCAGCAGCACCACGATGGCGCCGACCGAGCCATAAGTGGCGCCCAGCGGCGCGATCTGCTCGACGTAGATGGCGCACAGCCAGGAACTGACCATCGACAGCACTGTGGCGATCAGGCCGCCGATGATCGACGGCCCCCAAGCCACGCGCGTCCGGTGGCTCATGGCGTAGCGATAGAGCAGCGACAGGCCGAGCCCGAGTCCGAGCGCCGGCAGCAAGCCGTCGAACGGCAGCCCGCCGCCCGTCGACGCCGCTCCGCCCGCGGCGGCATGCGACATCAGGCGGAAGGTCACGACAGAACCCGACACCACGGTGAAGAGGGCGAAGGCGAACAGGGCGACGAAGAAGGCCAGCAGGTTGAACTTCAGGAACCCGTGCGGCTCCTGTTCGTCGTGGATCAACTGAAGACCGGCCAGCAAGGCCTTGAATCCCCTGTGCGCGGCGTAGGCGCCGACGACCAGGGCGAAAGCCGACTGGGCCGAGACGGTCCGTGCGGACGCGGAGGCCAGACGCTCGATCTCCGTCAGGAAGATCGTGCGCGCCGCCGTCGGCAGAAGGTCGGCGAGCGCGGCCGCCTGGGCGCTGACCTCGCCGATCGACAGGCCCACCTTGTAGACCCCGATCAGGATCGCGATGGCCGGGAAGACCGCCAGCAGGGCGAAGAAGGAGACGCCCCCCGTGTAGAGCATGACGTCGCGGCCCCAGCTGCGCGCGAACGCTCGCCCGGACAGCCTCAGCCACCACATCGGCGTCCTGCCGTCGTCGTTTCGCAAATCGTCGGTTCCCGCGCCCCAGAGGACGCGGAACGTAACGCATTATTTCCGTCACGAAAGGCCTGATGCGCGCTCGCCGTTCGGGCGAATGCGGCGTTGCGGCGCGCGTGCGGCCGCGTCTATGGTCCGGCCGCTTCTGGGGCTCGGGAAAGTTGGGTGGCGTGAAGGCGGAACCGCGCATTCTGGTTCTGGCGGCCGAGGATTCGGTCGTCGGCCCGCTTTGCCACGGGCTGGACGCCATCGGGTGGCGGACCGTCACCGCGCGGGGCCTCGGCGGCGCCCTGTCCGCGCTGGGGGATCTGCCCGTGGAAGCCCTCGTCGTGGACGCCCGCCTAGCCGACGCGCCCCGGTGGACCGAGGCCCTGAAATCCGCGGCGCTTCCCCGTGCCCTTCCGGCGCTGGCCGTCGCCGCTTCCGGTCTGGCTCCGGGCGATCGCGCCAGTTTCGACCTGGCGATGTCCGGAGCGGGCCACCCCGCCCAGGTCCGTCTTCGGCTGGAAAGCCTGATGCGGGGCGCCGTCGCCGAGGAGGAGATCGCCCTTCGGGCGGCGACGTTCGGCGCGCGCGGCGTTCACCTTCAGCCGGACGCGCCCGACGCTTCGCCGCTGCGCGTGCTGGCGGCGGGGCCGCCGGACCGTCGCGTGCTGGCGCTCAGCAACGCCCTGGAGGCCGCAGGCTGCGAGGTCGTCGCGGCGCCGACGCCCTACACCGCCTTCGACTACCTTCACGAGCGCGCCTTCGACGCGGCCGTGCTGTGGAGCGGGCCCGACCGCGCCCCTGCCCAGTCCATCGCCGCGGGCATGCGCCGCAACACCCGCCTGCAGCAGATCCCCGTCGTGCTCTACCTGTCCGGCGAGGACCCGGTCGACCTGACCGACCTCTACGGACGGGGATTCGCCGACGTGGCGGAGGCCACAGTGCCGGAGGCCGAGACGGCGGACCGGATCGTGTCGCTGGCCCGCACCTATCGCGAGCATCAGGCCGTCCGTCGCGCGCTTGAGGCGGCCCGGGCCTCGGGTCTGACCGATCCCGCCACCGGCCTGTTCACCGACGATCTCTTCGCCGCCCATCTGGGCCGTGTCGTCGAGGCGGCGTCGACGCGGCGACGGCCCATCTCCGTCAGCATCCTGCGGGTTTCCCAGAACCAGGAACTGCGTCTTGCGCGGGAAGGCGGCTGGCTCAACCGCGCCCTCCCCCAGATCGGCGCGATGATCTCGCGCCTGATCCGCGTGGAGGACACCGCCGCGCGGCTGTCGCCCGAAGTGTTCGCCCTCGCCCTGCCCGCCACCGACGCCGTCGAGGCGCGGCTGGTCGCCGACCGCATCGCCGCCGTCGTCGGCTGCACCGCCTTCGACGCCGGCCCGGGCGCGCGGCCCTTCACCGTCGCCTTCGACGTCGGCGTCGCCCAGCACGACGGCGTGGAGCGGCCGGCGGCCTTGCTGGAGCGCGCCGCGCGAAGCTCGGCCCCCGCCTCCGCCTGACCGGCGACGGACTCAGGTGGCCGCCTTGGCCACCCTCGCAAGATCGGCGGTCACCCGCTCGGCCGCCTTCAACCGCTCGTCGGCGTCGGGCCAGTCGCCCTTGACCACCACCTTCTGATCCGGCCTCAGCTTCCAGCTGGCGTGGTTCTTCTGGATCAGGCCGACCAGCCCGGCCGGGTTCGGGAAGCGGTTGTCGCGCAGCGTCAGGACCGCGCCCTTCGGTCCCACGTCGATCCGCTCGATGCACGCTTCGCGGCAGTTCGCCTTGATGCCGACGATCCGCAGCAACTGCTTCGCCTCGTCCGGCAGGGGGCCGAACCGGTCGATCAGTTCCGCCGCGATCGCTTCACGATCCTCGCCCTTCTCCGCGTCCGACAGGCGCCGGTACAGGCTCAGACGCACGTTGAGGTCCGGCACGTACTCCTCTGGAATCAGGACGGCCGCGCCGGTGTTGATGGTCGGCGACCAGCCGCGGTCCTGCACCTCCCCACCGGCTTCTCTCAGGCTGGCGACGGCGTCTTCCAGCATTTGTTGATACAGCTCGACCCCGACCTCGCGGATGTGCCCGGACTGCTCGTCGCCCAGCAGATTTCCGCCGCCCCGCTGGTCCAGATCGTGGCTGGCCAGATTGAACCCGGCGCCGAGGTTGTCCAGCGACTGCAGCACCTGCAGCCGCCGCTCGGCCGACAGGCTCAGGGGCTTGTTCGGGTCCGTGGTCAGATAGGCGAAGGCCCGCGCCTTGGCACGTCCGATGCGGCCGCGGATCTGGTGCAGCTGCGCGAGTCCGAACATGTCGGCGCGGTGCACGATCAGGGTGTTCGCGGTCGGAATGTCGATGCCGCTCTCGACGATCGTAGTCGACACCAGAACGTCGTAACGCCCGTCGTAGAAGGCGCTCATCACGTCTTCCAGCTGGGTCGGGCTCATCTGGCCGTGACCGACGGTGAAGGTCACTTCCGGCACCTGCTCGCGCAGGAACCGCTCGACGTTTTCGAGGTCCTTGAGCCGCGGCACGACGTAGAAGGCCTGCCCGCCACGGTATTTCTCGCGCAGCAGGGCCTCGCGGATCAGCACCGGGTCCTGCGGCGTCACATACGTCCGCACCGCCAGACGATCGACGGGCGGCGTGGCGATGATGGACATCTCGCGCAGGCCCGACAGCGCCATCTGCAGAGTCCGCGGGATCGGCGTGGCGGTCAGCGTCAGCAGATGCACGTCCGCCCGCAGCTCCTTCAGCTTCTCCTTGTGCTTGACGCCGAAGTGCTGCTCCTCGTCGACGATGACCAGGCCCAGGTTCTTGAATCCGACCTGGGCGCTCAGCACCGCGTGCGTGCCGACGACGATCTCGACCGAGCCGTCCTTCAGGCCCGCCCGCGTCTCCGCGGCCTCCTTCGCCGTGACCATGCGCGACAGGTGGCGCACCTTCACCGGCCAGCCCGCGAAGCGCTCGCTGAAGGTCTTGAAATGCTGCCGTGCCAGCAGCGTCGTCGGGCACACCACGGCCACCTGCATTCCCGACAGCGCCACGACGAAGGCGGCCCGCAGCGCCACCTCGGTCTTGCCGAAGCCCACGTCGCCGCAGACCAGACGATCCATCGGCATTCCCTTGCCGAGATCCTCGAGGACGTCGCCGATGGCGTTCAGCTGGTCGTCCGTCTCCTCGTAGGGGAACCGGGCGCAGAACTCGTCGAACAGGCCCTGCGGCGGCGTCACGGCGTCGGAGGTCCGCAGCGCGCGCTTGGCCGCCAGGGCGATCAGCCCTTCCGCCATCTCGCGCAGGCGGGCCTTGGCCTTCGCCTTCCGCGCCTGCCAGCCCGCGCCGCCCAGCCGGTCCAGCTGCACGCCGTCGGCGTCCGAGCCGTACCTCGTCAGCAGGTCGATGTTCTCGACCGGCAGGTAGAGCTTGCTCTCGCCCGCGTACAGCAGCTCCAGGCAGTCGTGCGGCGCCTCCTGGATTTCCAGCGTCCGCAGGCCTTCATAGCGGCCGATGCCGTGGTCGAGGTGGACCACCAGATCGCCGGCGGTCAGGGCCGACGCCTCGGCCAGGAAGTTGGCCGCGCGACGCTTGCGCCGCGGGCGGGCCAGCCGGTCGCCAAGGATGTCCGTCTCGCTGATGACCGCGAAGCCGGGCGCCACGAAGCCGTGGTCGATCGGGACCACTGCGCGAAGGATCATGTCCTTCGACGCCCTGCCCACGTCGGCCCAGTCGCGGACGGCGACGACCGGCTGCACGCCATGGTCGCCCAGCATGGCGGCCAGACGCTCCGAGCTGCCTTCGGTCCAGCTGGCGAAGATCACCTTGCGACCTTCGCCGCGCAGGGCCTTCACATGCTCCGCGACGGCTTCGAACAGGTTGACGCTGTCCTGCGCGCGCTCGGCCGCGAACGTCCGACCCAGCCGTCCTCCGGCGTCGATCCCGGCGCCGTCGAACGGCGACAGGCGCCGCACCTTCCGGCCGGCCAGGGCGGCGTTCCAGTCCACCTCCGGCAGGTACAGCCTTTCCGGCGGCAGCACTCTCCAGGCCCCCGAGGACTTCGACGGGCCGTCCTTCGACGCCTTGCGCGCGTCGAAGGCGTCGGCGATCAGCGACCAGCGCTCCGCGCGCGCGGCCTCGACCTGCGGGTCCAGAAACACCGGCGCGCCTTCAGGCAGGTGGTCGAACAGCGTGTCCAGCCGCTCGTGCAGCAGCGGCAGCCAGTGTTCCAGCCCCTGCCGCCGCGCGCCCTCGCTGACGGCGGCGTACATCATGTCGTCGCCCGCCGCGCCGAACAGGTTCAGCCAGCCGGTCCGGAACCGCGAGATGCTTTCCGGCGTCAACAAGGCTTCGGACACCGGCGCCAGCGTGAGGCTCTCCCGCTTGCCCGTCGATCGCTGCGTCTCCGGGTCGAAGGTGCGGATCTGCTCCAGCTCCGACCCGAACAGGTCCAGCCGGACCGGTTCCTCGAACCCGGGAGGAAACACGTCCACGACCCCACCGCGCACGGCGAACTCGCCCCGTTCCGACACCGTCGAGGCGCGGACGTAGCCGTTGGCCGCGAAGTGGCGCTCCAGCTCGGCCAGATCGACCTCGTCGCCGACGCTCGCCTCGAACGCCGCGTCCTGGGTCAGGCTCTTCGCCGGAACGCGCTGCGTCGCCGCCGAGACGGTGCTCACCACCAGCAACGGCGTCCTGTCCTTCGGGTCGCGTCGCCCCAGGCGGCTCAGGGCCGCCATGCGCTCCGCCGACACCCCGGCCGTCGGGCTCAACCGGTCGTAGGGCAGAACATCCCACGCCGGGAACGTCAGCGTCTCGATCTCCGGCGCGAAGAAGGCGAAGGCCTGCGCGAACTGCGTCGCCCGCGACAGATCGCGCGCCACGAACAGGGCGATCCCGCCCTCGTCCTTCAGCGCGTCGGCGACCACGAGGGCGTCCAGTCCCTCCGGCGCGCCGCCGATCTCCGCCTCTCCGGCCTTGGGGCGCGATCCGTCCATCAGCCGGCCCCCTCCGCGACCGCCGCCGCGACATGGCGGCGCATGAAGGCGCGTATGCGCGTCATCACCGGCGTCTCATGCGCGTCGGGCGTGTCCGCCGATCCGATGATCCAGGCGTAGATGCGGTGGTCGTCGTCGACGTCCAGCAAGGCTTCCAAAGCCGTCAGGTCCGCCTCCGACAGGTCCGCTCCCTCCCGCTCCACGAACGGTCCCAGCACCAGATCGGCCTCACGGAAGCCCCGACGCCAGGCGCGGAACGTCAGCCGACGCAGCCGCTCCGACGGTTCGGATTCTGAACGCACGACGTGTTCGGTCACAAGAATTCTTGCCCGGTCCCAAGAGATGATCTGAAGCGCCCAGATAGACGCCCCGACCCGATTTCGCCACCCGGGAGGCGGCCCTATGCTGACAAGGATGCGGCCTGAGATTCTGTTCCCCCTGTTCGCCGAGGTCTCCACCCTGAAGGGCGTGGGCCAGAAGGTGCTGCCTCTGGTGCAGAAGATCGCGGGGCCGCTGGTGCGCGACCTGCTCTTCCTTGCGCCGACCGGCCTGATCCAGCGCCGCGCGATGACGGCGCAGACCGCGGTCGAGGAGGAGGTGGGCGTCTTCACGGTCGTCGTCGACCGCGTCATCGCTCCCGGCAAGCCCGGCGTGCCGCTCAAGGTCCGCGCGTCGGACGAAACCGGGTTCGTGCATCTCGTCTGGTTCGGCGGATCCGCCCAGCAGGTGGCGCGGCTGCTGCCGGCCGGCGAAACGCGCCGGGTTTCCGGAAAGGTCGAGCGGTTCAACGGCGAGGTGCAGATCGTGCACCCCGACGTTTATAGGATCGACGGCGAGGAGCAGCCCGCCGCCGCTGAGCCCGTCTACCCGGCGACGCAGGGTCTGTCCTCCCGCCAGATCCGCAAGCTGGTACAGCAGGCCGTGGACGCCGCCGCCGACTTGCCGGAATGGCAGGACCCGGCCTGGCTGGGGCACAATCGCTGGTCCGGCTGGCGACCGGCGATGGAGGCCCTGCACGCGCCGCAGTCTCCCCCTGAACTGGAGCCCGACGCCGCCGCACGCCAGCGCCTGGCCTACGACGAACTGCTCGCTCACCAGTTGGCCCTCGCCCGCCGCCGCGCCGCGCGACTGGACCTTGCCGCGCCGGTCATCGCGCCCGGCGCCTCTTCCGACGCGCTGCAGGCCGCCCTGCCGTTTCGGCTGACCGCGGCCCAGTCGCGGGCCGTGGCCGAGATCCGCGCCGATCTGGGCTCGGGCGCCCGCATGGCGCGGCTGCTGCAGGGCGACGTCGGCTCCGGCAAGACGGCCGTCGCCGCGCTGGTCATGGCCGACGCGGCCGCATCCGGCTTCCAGTCGGCGCTGATGGCGCCCACCGAGATCCTCGCCCGTCAGCATTGCGAGCGGCTTCAGCCGCTGCTGGCGTCCGCGGGGCTGACCGCCGTGCTCCTGACCGGTCGCGACACGGTTTCCCAGCGGCGCGCCGCGCTGGCCGCGCTGGCCGACGGCTCGGGTCACGTCGCCATCGGCACCCACGCCCTGTTCCAGGACGCGGTGGCCTTCCATCGCCTGGGCCTGGTGGTCGTCGACGAGCAGCACCGCTTCGGCGTCGAACAGCGCGCCCGGTTGCAGGCCAAGGGCGAGGGCGTGCACATGCTGACCATGTCCGCCACGCCCATTCCGCGGACGCTGGAACTGACGCGGTTCGGCGACCTCGAGGTCTCGCGCCTCGACGAGAAGCCGCCGGGCCGAACGCCCGTCACCACGGCGGTCCTGCCGATGGAGCGCCTCGATGAGGTCGCCGCCCGTCTGGGCCGGGCGGTCGCGGAGGGCGCGCAGGCCTACTGGATCTGCCCGCTGGTGGCGGAATCGGAGACCGGCGATCTGGCCGCGGCGGAAGCCCGCGCCGCCGACCTCGCGCGCAAACTGGGCCTTGAGGTCGGGCTCGCGCACGGTCAGATGCCCGGCGCGCAGCGGGAAGAGGTCATGCGCCGCTTCGCAGCCGGCTCGCTTCCCCTGCTGGTCGCCACGACGGTGGTCGAAGTCGGGGTCGACGTGCCCAACGCCTCGATCATGGTGATCGAGCGTGCCGACCGCTTCGGTCTGGCGCAGCTCCATCAGCTACGCGGGCGCGTCGGCCGCGGGTCGAAGGCCAGCTCCTGCATTTTGCTGTATGGAAGCGGTGAGCAAGGTTTGGGCGAAACCGCACGGGAAAGGCTGGAAATTCTTCGCAACACGGAGGACGGCTTCGAGATTGCGGAGGCCGACTTCCGCCTGCGGGGCGGCGGCGATCCCATCGGGCTGCGACAGTCGGGCTTTCCCGCCTACCGCTTCGCCGATCCCGTTCGTCACCGCGACCTGCTTCGCGCGGCGGCCGACGACGCACGGCTGATCCTCGGGCGTGATCCCGATCTGCAAAGCCCGCGAGGCCGTGCGCTTCAGGTATTGGAGGCGCTGTTCGACTGGCGCGACGGACGAACGTCCGACTGACCTCGCCACGCCGCGATCCGGGCCTCGACGTCGCGCTCAATGTCCCCATAAAACAGGTTGTATGGCATGGCTTTTCGGCGATCGGCCCAAGACCCGCCCCGCCGGAACGACTCGCCCCGAGCCTTCGTGTGACGCAGCAGGCCGTCGCGGCATTCGGCGGTGATCAGGCCGCCCTGCAGGGCGGGATGGGCTTCCCACTCCAGCCCTGTGGCGTTGGTCGCGCCGGCATGATCGCGGATTGCGGTCGGGCCGCCGTCGCGCACGCCACTGATCGGATTGACGCAGAGGGCCGCGCGACCGTCCAGGTCCACCAGCCGGCCGGCCTCGTCCCAGACCAGGGCCCGCCTCAGCCTGCGCCGTCCGGCTTCCCCGTCCTCGCCGATGGCGGAAAAGGCGACGATGCACCCGGCCTGCCGTCGCCGTGCACAGGGCGGGAAGGCAGGCGAGACGTCGTCCGCCGCGACCACGGCGTCGATGAGATAGGCGGCCGCCACCCGGCGAGCCAGGGCGGCGTCCGGTGCGACGCGTTCCTTCAACAGCCGGTCCAGCAGCTCCGCCCCCTGCTCCATGCCCGCCAGAACGATCGGGCCCTGCGGGTGCCGGGCCAGCCAGGCCTCGAAGGCCGCCTCCACGTCGCGGTAGGCGAAGGCCCGCGCTTCGCGCGCGTCGTCGCGCAGCGTCAGCCGCGCATAAAGGCTCGCCTGCCGGTACCTGGGGGCGCTGACCGGCCCGGCCTTGGCGAAGGGGCCGGCGTGGTTCGGCAGGACGACCCGCCTCAGGTGAGCATCGGCGGCGCGCTCGCCGATCGGCGCATTCCAGTGCGGGCCGCCGTCATAGGTGGTCGAATGCACGAAGAAGACGGGAACGTCCCCCGCCCCCGGCGCGCGGGCCTCATGCAGCGCCCATGCCGACTTCTGGCGATAATCCGGCGCCGGCGGCGGATCATAGGTCTGGAAAGGCACCTGCGGGTCCAGACCCGCACGCAGAATGTCGCCGCGCCACACCAGAGCCGCCGCCGTCAGAACGAACACGACCGCGAAACCGGCCCAGCCGACCCATTGCCGCCAGGTCAGCCGCGGTCCTCTCATCGATGCGGATCCGCCGTCATCAGGAAGTCCTGCACGTAGCGGCGCACACCCTCCTCCAGAGGCGTCGACTGCCCCAGGAATCCCGCCGCCCGCAGCCGGTCCATGCGGGCTTCGGTGAAGTACTGATACTTGTCGCGAATGCTTTCCGGCGTGTCGACGTAGGCGATGGCCGGCGCCGCGCCCGCGGCGGCGAACGTCGCGTGCGCCAGATCCAGGAAAGAACGCGCTCGCCCGGACCCCGCGTTGAAGACGCCGGACACGCCCGGCGTCTCCAGCAGCCACGCGATCACATCCACGACGTCGTCCACGAAGACGAAGTCCCGCATCTGGCCGCCGTCCGCGTAGTCGGGATTGTGCGAGCGGAACAGCGTCACGGTCTCGCCCGCCGCGACCTTGGGCCAGATCTGCGCCACGACCGACTTCATCGTTCCCTTGTGCCCCTCATTGGGCCCGTAGACGTTGAAGAACTTCAGCCCCGCCCACTGGCTGGGCGCGTGGCCCTCCTGCGCCTGGCGGACGGCGTACTGATCGAACAGGAATTTCGACCAGCCATAGGCATTCAGAGGCCGAAGCGACGACAGGCTCTCAAGGTCGTCGTCGTCCCCGAACCCCTGCGCGCCGTCACCGTACGTCGCCGCGGAGGAGGCATAGATCAGCCGCGCGTCCCTCAGGGCGCACCAGTCCCACAGGTCCCGCGACAGGCTGAAGTTGGTGCGCAGGATCAGGTCGGCGTCCGGCTCGGTCGTCGCGGAGATCGCGCCCATGTGCACCACCGCCTCGACTCGCTCGGCATGCCGCTCCAGCTTCTCGAACAGCTCTTCGGGCTGCCAGAAGTCGGCGATGCGATGTTTGGCGAGGTTCTTCCACTTGCCCAGCGCCGCGTCCTCCAGCCGGTCGCAGACGACGACGTCACGACGGTCCTCGGCGCACAGGCGCGCGACCACGTTGGAGCCGATGAAGCCGGCGCCGCCGGTCACCACGATCATGCGTCGGCTCATCCGGGGTCCTTCATCTTCTCGATGGTGCGGGTGGTCGAGAACCCGTCCTCGAACGTCGCCAGCCTGACCTCGCCGCCCCAGCTTTCGACCAGATCGCCGCCGACCACGCCCTCGCGGGTGTAGTCCGCGCCCTTGATCAGGACGTCGGGCCGCAGCCGTTCGATCAGCGCCAGCGGCGTCGGATCGTCGAAGCTGGTGACCCGGTCCACGCTGCCCAGACCGCCGATCACCACGGCCCGGCTGTCCAGATCGTTGATCGGCCGTCCCTCACCCTTCAGCCGCCGCACGGACGCGTCGGTGTTCAGCGCCACCACCAGCCGGTCGCACCACGACCGCGCTTGCGCCAGATAGGCCACGTGCCCGCGGTGCAGGATGTCGAAGCAGCCGTTGGTGAAGCCGACCCTGAGGCCCTGCCGCTTCCACCCCTCGACGACGTGCGCCAGCTCTTCCAGCGGCATGACCTTGGCATGCGCTCCCGCGGCGTGCTGGCTCATCTCCGCGTCGATCAGCTCGGCGGGCGAGACGGTGGCGGTGCCCGCCTTGCCCACCACCACGCCCGAGGCAAGAATGGCGAACTCGACGGCCGTCTCGAGCGGGGCGCCGGCCCCCAAGGCCAGCCCCAGGGCCGCCAGACCCGTGTCCCCGGCTCCGGACACGTCGAAGACCTCCCGGGCCCGGCCGGGGAAATGCCTGGCCGCCTCGCCGCGGCGCATCAGGCTCATGCCCTTGCCGGCCCGCGTCACCACGACCGCCTTGGCCGAGGTCGCCCGCAGCAGCGCCTCCAGCGCCGCCTCGACCTCGGCGTCGTCGCCCACCGGCAGCCCCGTGGCGCCCGCCAGTTCGCTGGCGTTCGGCTTGATCAGATCGACCGCGCCGTAGCGCGCGAAGTCGCGGCCTTTCGGGTCCACGATCACCGGAACGCCGGCCCTTCGACCCTCGTCGAGCGCCTCCGCGATGAGGGCGTCGCTGACCACGCCCTTCGCGTAATCGGACAGAAGCACGACGGAAGCACCGGAAAACGCTGCGCTGCCGGCAGCGGGCAGGGTCGAGGCTTCTTCGTCGAGACGCAGCAGTTGCTGGCCTGCGGCCACGAAGCGCGTCTTGACGACGGTGTTTGCCCCGGCCCGGCGCTCGACCGCATCCTCTATGCCGGCCTCGGCCGCGATCAGGGTCGCCAGTTCGTCGCCCGCCGCGTCACGGCCGGAGACCGCGCCAAGCCGCGCGATCCCGCCCAGAGCCGCCACGTTTCGGGCCACATTGCCGACGCCGCCGGGCATCGCCGTTCGCCGCCCGACCTTCAGCACGGGAATGGGCGCCTCGGGCGAGATGCGGTCCACCTCGCCGTAGACGTAGCGGTCAAGCATCAGGTCTCCGACGCAGGCCACTTTCAAGCCGCGCACGCGCTCCAGCAGCGCCTGCAGTCCGCCCAGGTCGAGGGTGCGTTCAGCCATGCCTCCGGCCTAACGGATTCAGGCCGCCTTCGCCATCCGGCTCTTGGTCAGGTCGTCATAGGCGATCAGTTCCGCCGCCAGTGCTTCAAACTGGTTCAGCGGCACCATGTTGGGGCCGTCCGAGGGCGCGTGGTCGGGATCCTGGTGCGTCTCCATGAAGACCGCGTCCACGCCGACGGCGACCGCGGCGCGCGCCAGCACCGGCACGAACTCCCGCTGGCCGCCCGAGGACGTCCCCTGCCCGCCCGGCTGCTGCACGGAATGGGTGGCGTCGAACACCACGGGGCATCCGATCTCCCGCAGCACCGGCAGGGCGCGCATGTCCGACACCAGGGTGTTGTAGCCGAAGCTGGCGCCGCGCTCGCACGCCATGACGTTCGGATTGCCGGCGCCCGTCACCTTGGCGATCACGTTCTTCATGTCCCAGGGCGCGAGGAACTGGCCCTTCTTGATGTTGATCGCCTTGCCGGTGGCGGCGGCGGCCAGCAGCAGATCGGTCTGGCGGCTCAGGAAGGCGGGGATCTGCAGGACGTCCACCACCTCGCCGGCGATGCGGCAGTGCTCCTCGGTGTGCACGTCCGTGAGCACCGGCAGGCCCAGGGTCTCGCGGATCTCGGCGAAGATCGGCAGCGACCCTTCCAGCCCGAAGCCGCGCGCCGCGGTCGCGCTGGTGCGGTTCGCCTTGTCGAAGCTGGTCTTGTAGATGATGCCGACGTTCAGACGCTCTCCGATCTCCTTCAGAGCGGTCGCCATTTCCAGGGCGTGCTGACGGCTTTCGAGCTGGCAGGGTCCGGCGATGAAGACGATCCGCTGGCCGCCGCCGATCGAGACGGGCCGGGTCAGGCCTTCCTTGATGTCGATGACGGCGTTCGGCTTCACGGGCGGACCCTTCTGAGTGAAATCTGGCGCGCAGATGCCGCGCCTATGCGGCGAACAGGTGGCGCGCGCCGTATCTGTGCGCAAGATGACACGACGGGAGGCCCGGTGACCACAGCGACTGCGACCGCGAAGCCCGTCATCGTCTGGTTCCGCCGCGACCTGCGGCTGGCCGACAATCCGGCCCTGTCGCACGCCGCGGCGACGGGCGCGCCGATCGTGCCGCTGTATGTTCTGGACGAAGGGTCGCGGGTCCGCCCGATGGGTGCGGCGTCGCTGTGGTGGCTCGACAAGTCGCTGCGGGCACTCGACGCGGCCCTCCGCGAGCGCGGCTCCCGTCTGATTCTCCGCCGCGGCGACGCCGAGGCCGAACTCCGCCGCCTCATCGAGGAAACCGGCGCCGACCGCGTCCACATGAACCGCCTGTGGGAGCCGGACGCGGCCGCGCGCGACGCGGACCTGGCCCACGCCCTGCAGGCCGACGGCGTCGAGGTGAAGGGCTGGAACGGGACGTACCTGGCCACCCCGGGCGCCGTCCGCTCGGGCGCTGGCGGGCCGTACAAGGTCTTCACTCCCTTTTCGAAGGCCCTCCTGAGCCAGGCGGCGCCTCCGGAGCACACCCTTGGCCCTCACAGGATCGACACCCCCCGCGCTACCCCGTCGGAGCGGCTCGACGACTGGCGACTGCATCCCACCCGGCCCGACTGGTCCACGGGTTTCGACTGGACGCCGGGAGAGGCCGGGGCCGTCGCCGCCCTGGGCCGGTTCGTCCGCCACGCCCTCGCCGACTACGCCGACGGCCGCGACCGGCCCGGCGACGCCCTGACCAGCCGGCTGTCGCCGCACCTGCATTTCGGCGAGATCAGTCCCTGGCGGGCCGTCGTCGCGGCAGAGAAGGCGGGGCCTCCGGGGCAGGCCGCGAAGTTCGTCACCGAACTGGTCTGGCGCGATTTCTCGGCGCACCTGCTGCACGCCTTTCCGCAGATCACGGACCATGCCTTCCGCCCGGAATACGACCGGATGCCGTGGCGCGCGGACGCGACGGGGCTGCGGGCCTGGAAGCGGGGCCTGACCGGCTATCCGCTGGTCGACGCCGGCATGCGCGAGCTCTGGCGGACCGGCTACATGCACAACCGCGTCCGCATGATCGTCGCCAGTTTCCTGATCAAGCATCTGCTGATCGACTGGCGCGAAGGCGAAACGTGGTTCTGGGACTGCCTGGTCGACGCCGATCTGGCCTCCAATGTGCAGAATTGGCAGTGGGTGGCCGGATCCGGCGCGGACGCGTCGCCGTACTTCCGCATCTTCAACCCGGTTGCGCAGGGGCGGAAATTCGATGCGGACGGTCGATACGTCAGACGGTGGATCCCTGAGATCGCCGGCCTTCCCGACCGCTGGCTGCACGCTCCCTGGGAGGCTCCCGCCGAAGTCCTCCGCGAGGCCCGAGTCCGCCTCGGCTCCACCTACCCCCGCCCGATCGTCGAGCATGAGGCCGCGCGAAAGCGCGCTCTGGACGCCCTCAAGTCCGTCGATCGCCATCGCGACGAGCGGGAGGATTGACGCATGACCGCCTCAGATCCCACCTCTTCCGGAATGACGACGACGACCGCCCTCGTCCCGACCGTCTCCGGCCGCACGCCACGGGTGTTCGGCCTGATGCTGCGCCTGCTGGCCGCCAACTGGACCTTCGGCCGCCTGCACGTCCTGCTGCCCAACGGGGAGCGGCACGTGCTGGAAGGGAAGCAACCCGGCCTGACCGCGACCCTGGACGTCAGGGATCACCGCTTCGCCCGGCGCGTCCTGGCCAACGGCGACATCGGCTTCGCCGAGGGCTACATGGCCGGCGAATGGGACAGCCCCCAGCTGGCGACCCTGCTCGAGACCCTGGCCCGCAACTATGACCACATCCGCCGGCTGTTCGACGGCAATCCGGTCATGCAGGCCGTCAACTGGGCCTCGCACCGGATGAAGCGCAACAGCCGCCGCGGCTCGCGCAAGAACATCCACGCCCACTATGATCTGGGCAACGGCTTCTACGCGGCGTGGCTGGACCCGACGATGACCTATTCGTCCGCGCGCTTCGAGGGCGCCGGATCGGACCTGGCCGCCGCCCAGCGCGCCAAATACGCCTCACTCGCCCGCCTGATGGACCTCAAAGCCGGCCACACGGTGCTGGAGATCGGCTGCGGCTGGGGCGGCTTCGCCGAGTTCGCCGCAAGGGAGGTCGGGGCCCGCGTCACCGGCGTCACGATCAGCCAGGAGCAGCACGACTTCGCCCGCAGACGCCTGTTCGACGCCGGTCTGGCCGACAGGACGGACATCCGGCTGATCGACTATCGCGACGTCGACGGCACATTTGATCGCGTCGCCTCCATCGAGATGTTCGAGGCCGTCGGTCAGGAGTACTGGCCCACCTATTTCGGCAAGATCCACGACGTCCTGAAGCCCGGCGGCCTGGCCGGCCTGCAGATCATCACCATTCAGGACGAGCTGTTCGAGGAATACGCCCGGCGCACGGACTTCATCCAGAAGTACGTCTTCCCCGGAGGCATGCTGCCCTCCGAAGACCGCCTGAAGCCCGTGATCGCGCGCGAGGGCCTGACGTGGTCCGCCGTCGAGCGCTTCGGCCAGGACTACGCCGAGACCCTGAAGCTGTGGGACCAGCGGTTCCAGAGCGTGTGGCCCGACATCCGCCGCATGGGCGGTTTCGACGAGCGGTTCCGCCGCCTGTGGCGCTTCTATCTCGCCTACTGCGAAGCGGGCTTTCGTTCGGCCCGTACCGACGTGATCCAGCTGGCGCTGACCCGCGCCTGACGGACTTGCCGCGGGGCGGCTTTTCCCCTATACGCGCCCGCTTTCCAGGGCCTCGGTCCCGGATGCGGAACACCAAAGGGTCGGGAAGTCGTCTCGGCCGCCGCTTCGGGAACCATCGTGGACGGACTTCCCCGGTCCGACCGTGCCGACGCCCCCAAGGGAGACTGCCATGGCTCTTTACGAGCACACGGTCATGTCGCGCCAGGACATCAGCGCGCAGCAGGCCGAAGCCCTCAACGACACCATCAAGGACCTGATCGAGCAAGGCGGCGGCTCCGTCGCCAAGATCGAGTACTGGGGCCTGCGCAACCTGACCTATCGGGTCAAGAAGAACCGCAAGGCGCACTACTCGCTGCTCGCCGTCGACGCCCCGCCGGCCGCCATGGCCGAGGTCGAGCGTCAGCTGTCCATCAACGAAGACGTCCTGCGCTGGCTGACGGTGAAGGTCGACGAGCTCGATCTGGAACTGTCGCCCCTGCTGGCCCGCCGCGAGCGCGAGCGTGAACGCGAGCGCGAACGCGCCCCGCGTGAAGACGCCGACGCGGAAGTCTCGGAATAAGGATCCCGATCATGACCGACACCACCCGTCCCGTCCCCGGCGCGCCCGTCGGCGCCGCCCCGGCCCGCCGCCCGTTCCACCGTCGCCGCAAGGTCTGCCCGTTCTCCGGCGCCAACGCCCCGAAGATCGACTACAAGGACGTCAAGCTCCTGCAGCGCTACATCTCGGAGCGCGGCAAGATCGTCCCGTCGCGGATCACCGCGGTGTCCCAGAAGAAGCAGCGCGAACTGGCCAAGGCCATCAAGCGCGCCCGCTTCCTCGCCCTCCTGCCGTACGTGGTGAAGTAAGATGAAGGTCGTTCTGCTCGAACGCGTCGAGAACCTCGGCGCCATCGGCGACGTCGTCACCGTCAAGGACGGCTTCGCCCGCAACTATCTGCTGCCGCGCGACAAGGCCCGTCGCGCCACCAGCGCCAACCTGAAGGCCTTCGAAGTCGAGCGCGCCGCCATCGAGGCCCGCAACGAGAAGAACAAGGCCGAGGCCCAGAAGATCGCCGACAAGATCGACGGCCAGACCTACGTCATGATCCGCCAGGCGGGTGAGACCGGTCAGCTGTACGGTTCGGTCGCCGGCCGCGACGTGGCCGAGGTCGTCCAGGCTTCGGGCGCGAAGGTCGAGCGCTCGCAGGTCGTGCTGAACACCGCGATCAAGACGCTGGGCGTCCACGAGGTGCCGGTCCGCCTGCACGCCGAGGTCTCCGCCACGGTCAAGATCAACATCGCCCGTTCGGAAGACGAGGCCGAGCGTCAGGCGCGCGGCGAGGACGTCATCGCCTCGCAGTTCTCCGACGAGCGCGCCGCGGCGGAAGAAGCGGCCCAGGACCTGATCGCCGGCGGCGCCGGTCAGCAGGAAGTCTACGAACAGGCCTGATCGGTCCGTTCCGCGAAACGAAGGCGCGTCCGCCGATGCGGGCGCGCCTTTTTTCATGCCCTAATTCCGCCGCCTACGACGGCGCAGCTTCGATGCCTGTCCGGGGGAGACCGACTTCCATGCATCGCCTCGCCGCTTTCCTGTCCGCCTGCCTGATCGCCGGCTCGGCCCTCGCGCAGTCGGCGATGACGCTCGACGACTTCGTGACCCGCGCGAACCGCATT
This sequence comes from Brevundimonas sp., assembly GCF_035935935.1. Lineage (GTDB taxonomy): Bacteria > Pseudomonadota > Alphaproteobacteria > Caulobacterales > Caulobacteraceae > Brevundimonas. The sequence continues at coordinate 76,030 of NZ_DASYWO010000009.1, read as the reverse complement.
CCGCTCAACGCCACGGCCATGTTGAATCCTGAGGCCCACCGCCTCAAGGGCGAGGCCGAGCGCGCCTTCAGAACCGTCGGCCAGGAAATCCGCGACGCCCGCGCCGCGGGGCGCACGCCGCCCGCCTGCCCGCCCGCACGGCTCAACCTCAATCCCCGGCAGCTCCTGGACTACTTCAACGGCATTCCGGCGGAGCGTCGTCGCCGCATGACTGTGACCGACGGCGTCCGCTCCTGGATCGCCTCGCGTCACCCCTGCCGCTGACGCGCATCCACAGGCGGAAGGCGTCCGCCCCCAAAGGAACGGGCGACCGATCCTGACGTGACCGGCGGGCAGGGGTAAACCTCGGCTCCCCATGAACGCCCTCGCCCCCATCACCCCCGAGCTGCCCGTCGTGGCCGCGCCTCCGCACAATCTCGAGGCGGAGCAGGCCTTGCTCGGCGCGCTGATGTTCGACAACGGCGTCTTCGAGCGCCTGTCCGACCGGCTGAAGGGCGCGCACTTCCACGAGCCCTTCCATCAACGGCTGTACGAGGCGATCGAGGATCACGTCCGGCAGGGCCTGCTGGCCGATCCCACGGTTCTGATGGAGCGGTTCAAGCAGGACCCCGCCTTCCAGCAGCTGGGCGGCGTCCGCTACCTGGCCGACCTGGTCGACCGAGCGCCGCCCGCGGCAAACGCCCCCGACTACGCCCGCGTGGTCTACGACCTGGCGCTGCGGCGCGAGCTGATCCGCATCGGCGGCGACATCATGCGCGAGGCGCCCGATCCGCAGACGGCCGCCATGGACCAGATCGAGCAGGCGGAGCAGTCGCTCTATTCCCTGGCGGAGACCGGAAAGCCGTCGTCCGGTTTCGTGGGCTTCTCCACCGCCCTCGCCGGCGCCGTGCAGATGGCCGCCGAGGCGTACCAGCGCGACGGCAAGCTGGCCGGCCTGGCCACGCATCTGGACGATCTCGACCAGAAGCTGGGCGGCCTGCACAAGTCCGACCTCCTGATCCTCGCCGGCCGCCCCTCCATGGGCAAGACGTCGCTGGCCACCAACATCGCCTTCAACATAGCCCGCAACTATCGCTACGAGCCTACGCCGGAAGGCCGCAAGACGGTCGAGGGCGGCGTCGTCGCCTTCTTCTCGCTGGAAATGAGCGCCGAGCAGCTCGCCATGCGCATTCTGGCGGACGCGTCGGGCGTGCCGTCCGACAAGCTGCGCAAGGGCGAGATCGACGCCGTCGACTACGGCCGCCTGCGCGACGCGGCGGTCGAGATCGGCGAAAGCCCGCTGTTCATCGATGCCACCGGCGGCCTGGCCATGTCCAAGCTGGCGGCCCGCGCCCGTCGCCTCAAGCGCATGGAACACGGGCTGGACGTCATCATCGTCGACTACCTGCAGCTGATCACGACCGGCGACGCCGGCGGCCAGAAGAACCGCGTGCAGGAAGTGTCGGAGATCACCGGCGGTCTGAAGGCTCTCGCCAAGGAGCTGAACGTCCCGGTCATCGCCCTGTCGCAGCTGTCCCGCCAGGTCGAAAGCCGCGACGACAAGCGGCCCCAGCTGTCCGACCTTCGGGAATCCGGGTCCATCGAGCAGGACGCCGACTGCGTGATGTTCGTGTACCGCGAGAGCTACTACAAGGAACGCACGGAGCCGCAGGAGGGCTCGCCCGAGCATCTCCAGTGGCAGGAGGACATGGACCGCCTGCGCAACATGGCCGAGGTCATCATCGGCAAACAGCGCCACGGCCCCATCGGCACCGTCCGTCTCAGCTTCGACGCCGACACCACGCGCTTCGGCAACCTCGCCCGCGACAACCGTTGGGACAACACCAGCTACGAATAGCGGCGTCTTCGCAGGTGCGGCATAAGGCGGGGATGAGCCTCGCCCGCCTGACCGTCGACCTCGACGCCCTCGCCGCCAACTACCGGGCGCTGGAAACCGTTTCGGGCGTCCCGGTGCATCCGGTCGTGAAGGCCGACGCCTATGGTCTGGGCGCCGCCGCGGTTGCGCGGCGTCTGATGCATGAGGGGGCGCGCACCTTCTTCGTCGCCCGCGCCGCCGAGGGCGAGGGCCTGCGCGCCGCGCTCGGTCCGGATGCCGTCATCTACGTCCTCGACGGCTGCGCGCCGGGTCGTGCTCCGCGGCTCAGGGACGCCGGGCTCAAGCCGGTGTTGAACTCAAACGATCAGCTGACCGAATGGCGTGCGGCGGGAGGCGGGCCCTGCGGCCTGCAGATCGACACCGGCATGAACCGTCTCGGCTTCCGGGTCGACGACGCTCCGGAAACCGTCGAGGGCGTCGATCTGGTTCTCAGCCATCTCGCCTGCGCCGACGAACCGGGCCACCCCATGAATCGCCTCCAGCGGGACGCCTTCGCGACGGTCGCGACGCGTTGGCCCCGCGCCGTCCGGTCGTTCTCCAATTCCGGCGGCTGCTTCCTCGGGCGCGACTTCGCCTTCGACGCCGTGCGACCCGGCATCTGCCTGTACGGCGGCGGGCCGGAAGGTCGTGCCGACGCGCGCATCCGCCCCGTCGCCACCTTCACCGCCGACGTCCTGCAGGTGCGAGACGTCCGCCCCGGAGAGAGCGTCGGCTATTCGCGGGGCTTCGTCGCCGATCGGCCGACGCGCATCGCCACCGCCGCGGCCGGCTATGCCGACGGGGTGCTGAGGTCCAACAGCCCCGCGGGCCGGGCGTTCGTCGGCGGCGAGCTTCGCCCGATCGTCGGCCGCGTGTCCATGGACGTCCTTGCCGTCGACGTCACCGGGCTGGACGTGGCCGTCGGCGACCAGGTGGAGCTGTTCGGGCCCAACCGACCGCTGGACGTCGCCGCCGCGGCCGCCGGCACCGTGGCCTGGGAGTTGCTCACGTCCGTCGGCGCCCGCATCCCCCGGGTTCACGTCTGACGACAGAAGCGGTCGCAGGCTCCGAACCCGCCCCTGCCCCGCGCGGCCGGACTGCTGTAAGCCGGTCTCATGGCGAAAGACTCCGCGATTTACGTCTGTCAGTCCTGCGGCGCGGTACACGCGAAGTGGTCGGGCCAGTGCGGCGCCTGCGGACAGTGGAACTCCATCGTCGAGGAGCGCCAGTCGGCCCCGCCCGGCGCGCTGAAGCCCGCCGCCACCTCGCGTTCGCGCGGTCTGCAGTTCGAAAGCCTCGAATCCGAAAACCCCGAGCCGCCGCGCATCCAGACCGGCGTGGCCGAGTTCGACCGCGTTTGCGGCGGCGGGATCGTGCCCGGCTCGGCGCTGCTGCTCAGCGGCGACCCCGGCGTGGGCAAGTCCACCCTGCTGCTCGACGTGGCCGGCCGCGCCGCCCAGTCAGGCCGTCGCGTCGCGTACATCTCCGGCGAGGAGGCGGTGGAGCAGATCCGCAGCCGGGCGCGTCGCATGGGTCTTGAGAAGGCCCCGGTCGAACTCGCTTCCGCCACGGCGCTGCGTGAGATCCTCGGCACGCTGAAGCGCGACCGCTTCGACGTCGTGATCGTCGATTCGATCCAGACCCTGTGGTCCGACGTGCATGAAGCGGGTCCCGGGTCGGTCACCCAGGTCCGTGCCTGCGCCAGCGAGATGGTGCGGCTGGCCAAGTCGGGCGGTCCGGCCGTCATCCTCGTCGGGCACGTGACCAAGGACGGTCAGGTCGCCGGCCCCCGCGTGGTCGAACACATGGTCGACGCCGTCCTCAGCTTCGAGGGCGAGCGGGGCTATCCCTTCCGCATCCTGCGCGCCGGCAAGAACCGCTTCGGCGCCACCGACGAGATCGGCGTCTTCGAGATGGGCGACTCCGGCCTGCGGCAGGTGTCCAACCCCTCGGCCCTCTTCCTCGGCGAGGGCAAGGACCGCGCGCCCGGCGCCGCCGTCTTCGCCGGGATCGAGGGCTCCCGCCCCGTGCTCGTCGAGATTCAGGCCCTGGTGGCCCCCAGCGCCTACGGCACGCCGCGCCGCGCCGTCGTGGGATGGGATTCCGGGCGTCTCGCCATGGTGCTGGCGGTTCTTGAGGCGAGGTGCGGCCTCTCGCTGGGGGACCGCGACGTCTATCTGAACGTGGCCGGCGGCCTGCGGATCAACGAGCCGGCCGCCGATCTGGCTGCCGCGGCCGCCCTGATCTCCTCCGCCGTCGACCAGCCCCTGCCTCAGGGCTGCGTGGTCTTCGGCGAGATCGGCCTGTCCGGCGAGGTGCGCGCCGTCGGCCGCGCCGAGGCCCGTCTGCGCGAAGCCGCCAAGCTGGGCTTCGACCAGGCGCTGTGCGCGCCCCTGCCCCAGGGCGCGGGCGGCGCCATGGACTGCCTCGCCGTGTCGCGGCTGGCCGAGGCGGTCGAACGAATCTCGCAGAGACGCTATTGATGCCGCGACACCCAAGGCGGAGCGCCGCGTGACCGGATACGACGTCTTCGTCCTGCTCGTCCTGATCGCCTCAGCGGCCGCCGGAGGCGTGCGCGGGGCCACGCGTGAGCTGATCACCCTGCTCAGCTTCGTTCTGGCCGCCTTCGTCACCCTGATCGCCCTGCCGCTGACGGCGCCGATCGGCCGTGGCCTTGTGGATCCGGACTGGGCCGGCGTGATCTTCGCGGCCCTGATCGGCTTCCTGATCGTCTACTTCGGCATCCGCATCTTCGGGTCGACCCTGTCGAAGCGCGCGCAGGCGCACCCTCATCTGGGCGGCGTCGACCGCGCCCTCGGCGTGCTGGTCGGCGCGGCGCGCGGCCTCGTGCTGGTCGGCGCCGTGCATCTCGTCATCGTCGCCGCCATGCCGGGCGAGCGCACGCCGGGCTGGCTGGGCAAGGCGGCGACCTGGCCGGTCAGCGCCGGCGCCGCGCGGCTGATCCAGATCGTCCTGCCCGGCATCGGGGCCGGTCTCGACGCGGTCACGCCGGTGGTCAATTCGTCCGTGCGCCAAGGTTTTTCCGGCGACGACGCCTTGCCCCGGACAGATTCCGGCAATACCTCGCGCCCTGCCGCCCCCAAGTAGTTTCCGCCGCCATCGGAGCCCCGACGATGTCGCATGCGATCGCCGATCCCGTCGTCCACCGGCCCCACTGGCGCGAAGCCGACGACGATCAGCTCAGGCTGGAATGTGGGGTCTGCGGCGTCTGGGGCGCGGACCGGGACGAAGGCTCCTCCGTCGTCGCCCTCGGCCTGCACGCCCTGCAGCACCGCGGACAGGAAGCCTGCGGCATCGCCAGCGTCCACGACCAGCGCTTCCACACCGAACGCCACATGGGACTGGTGGGCGAGGCGTTCGGCGGCGCCAATCTGGCGGAGCGGCTCCCCGGGTCGGCCGCCGTGGGCCACACCCGCTATTCCACCGCCGGCGGCAGCTTCCTGCGCAACATCCAGCCGATGTTCGCCGATCTGGACCAGGGCGGCATCGCCATCGCCCACAACGGCAACCTGACCAACTTCCATTTCCTGCACCGCCAGCTGGTCGGCGAAGGCGCCATCTTCCAGTCGACGTCGGACAGTGAGGTCATCCTCCACCTCATCGCCCGCAGCCGGAAGGCGAAGATCGTCGACCGCTTCATCGACGCCGTCTCACGCATCGAAGGCGGCTACGCCCTCGTCTGCCTGACCCGCACCAAGATGATCGGCGCCCGCGATCCGCTGGGCATTCGCCCGCTGGTGCTGGGCAAGGTCGGCGACGGATGGGTGCTGGCGTCGGAGACCTGCGCGCTGGACGCCATCGGCGCCGAGTTCGTCCGCGACGTCGAGAACGGCGAGGTCATCGTCATCGACCACGAGGGCCTGCGGTCGCTCAAGCCCTTCCCGGCCCGCCCCGCCCGCCCCTGCCTGTTCGAATACGTCTACTTCTCGCGCCCCGACAGCATCGTGAACGGCAAGTCCGTCTACGGGGTGCGCAAGCGCATGGGCGCCGGTCTGGCCCGCGAACACAGGGTCGAGGCCGACCTCGTCGTCCCGGTCCCGGACTCCGGCGTGCCCGCCGCGCTGGGATACGCGCAGGAAAGCGGCATCCCCTACGAGATGGGCATCATCCGCAGCCACTACCTGGGCCGGACCTTCATCCAGCCCAGCCAGGGCGCGCGGCAAAAGGGCGTGCGCATGAAGCACAGCCCCAATCGCGCGGTGCTGGAGGGCAAGCGGGTCGTGCTGATCGACGACTCCATCGTGCGCGGCACCACCTCGGTGAAGCTGGTTCGGGCCGTCCGCGCCGCCGGCGCCGCCGAGGTCCACCTGCGTTCCGCCAGCCCTCCGATCCTGTGGCCCGACTTCTACGGCATCGACATGCCCGAGCGGGACCAGCTCATCGCCGCCCGCATGTCGCTGGAGGAGATGACGAAGTATCTGGAGGTCGACTCGCTGGGCTTCCTGTCGGTCGACGGTCTGTATGAGGCCATGGAAGCCGGGCCGCGCGACGCGAAGAACCCGCAGTTCACGGACCACTACTTCACCGGCGACTACCCCACACGCCTGCTGGATCGCGAGATCGAGGAAGGCGGGCGCGAAGAATCCGGGCGGCAACTTTCCCTGCTGGTCAGCGCTTAAGCTGGCATGATCCAGCTCGGCTATTTCACGCTCGACACGCCCGACCTCGACAAGGCGCGCGCCTTCTACGGCGCGCTGTTCGGCTGGACGTTCGACGAGGCGGCCTCGCACGCCACCTACGCCCACGTCGCCGACAGCGATCCGCCCTTCGGCATCCGCGTGGGCCAGTGCAAGGTCTTCACCCACCTGTACTTCCGCGTCGAGGACGTCGCCGACCTGTGCAAGCGGGTCGTCGAACTCGGCGGCAAGGCCGAAGTGCCGTCGGAAAGTTCGACGGGCCTCTCGGTGTCGATCGTCGACGACCAGGGCGTGGGGGTCAGCCTGTGGCAGCCCAGGGCCGGCTTCTGACGCTGGCGATCCGCGTCGCGGGCGGCTATCAGCCCGCATGACTTCCGACCTCCCTCTCAAAGATCGCGTCGCCCTGGTCGTCGGCGCGTCGCGCGGCATCGGTTTCGAGGCGGCTCTCGCCCTCGCCAGGGCCGGCGCCCATGTCGTCGCCGCCGCCCGCACCCAGGGCGCGCTGGAAGAACTGGACGACGCCGTCTTCGCCGCGACCGGCCGGCACGCCACCCTGATCCCGTTCGACCTGGTGGACGGCGGCGCCATCGACCGCCTCGGCGGCGCCCTGTTCGAGCGGTTCGGCCGGCTGGACGTCTGGGTCAACGCGGCCGCCACGCTCGGCGCCGAAGGCCTGTCCCCGGTCAGCCACGCCGACCCCCGTCAGTTCGCCAAGGTCGAGAAGGTGAACTTCACCTCCGTGTACCGCCTGATCCGATCGCTGGAGCCGCTGCTGAAACAGTCGACGGCCGCGCGGGTGATCCACCTGACCACTTCCGTCGCGACGGCCCCGCGGGCCTTCTGGGGCGCCTATGCCGCGACCAAGGCGGGCGCCGAGGTGCTGATGAAGTGCTGGGCGGACGAGACCGAGACCATGCCCATTCGCATCTGCGTGCTTAATCCCGGCGCGATGCGCACCCAGATGCGGGCCCAGGCCTTTCCGGGTGAGGATCCGCAAACCCTGCCCCACCCGTCCGAGATCGGTCCCCTGATCGTCGACCTGGCCGATCCCACCCGCGAGCCGCCGCTGACCCTGAGCTTCAAGGACTGGCGCGACGGCCCGACGGCCAGCGCGCTGGTTTAGTCGCTCCCGTCGATCCTCCCGTTGGTCAGAACACGGGCTCCAAGGTCCATCCCGTCAGCCCCGCAAGGTGGAGACCCAAGGTGCGTTCGACCCCGGGCTCCGGAGACTGTCTCTGCCGATAGGCATAGCCCGTCGCGGGGCTCCATCCCTCCAGGATCCATTGAACGCCGTCGGGAAATGGCGAGCAGCCGCTGGGTGGAAGCGAAAAGAAGTCCGTGCGTTGCAGCACCTGTTCCAGGTTCGCCGCTTCCGCAGGACTTAGAACCCGATCGATCATCTCGTCCCCTCCGGACGTTTTGCGCTTTGCGATCATGTGCTGTCGACCGTCGGGCAGGGCATCGATCCGCACCACCACATCATCCCCAATCAGGCTCGGCAGGTAGGTCAGCCGCACCGACCGCCCCGCCCGTTCCGGCCTTCGAAAGAGCGAAGGCTCACGGAAGTCCGCCAACGCATCGGCGAACCCCTCCGCCTCGTCCGGCCCCATGGCAGGCCGCTCAATCCCGTGAACGATGCAGTCGGCCATTTCATCGGCCAGACCCACGGGAAAGTATTCCGTCCGCCGATTGCTCCACCAGCCGGCGAAAAGAGCGAACGCCAGCACGATCAGAAACAGCACCACGACCAGTCCGCGCGGCGCCGCCATCGCTACCTCCGGCTTCCGCCCTTCTGCCCCGTCCGAACCCTTCCCGACCGCGACACCTGGCGCGCACCGCCGCGGACGCCCTTGCCGACGAAGACGCCCGCCCCTGCCTTCTTCGACGCGCTGGCCTTCAGCCCGCCCAGCGGCTTCACCTTCGGCTTGGCGCCGGCCTTGACCCTGGCTTCCAGCGCCTTGCCCGGCAGCTTCGACGCCGCTTCGGCCTTCTCGGCCTTCTTCACCTTGCGCGGCGCCGTCTTCGCGTCGCCCTTGAACCGCTCCGGGCCCGACTTGGCGCCGCCCTCGGCATAGGGATTGGCGCTGCCCGACTTGACGGTCAGCCGGATCGGCGTGCCGGCCAGGTCGAAGCTCTCGCGGATCGAGTTGATCAGATAGCGCTTGTAGGTGTCCGGCATGGACGACGCGCGACTGGAGAACATCACGAACGTCGGCGGGCGCGCCTTGGTCTGCGCGATGTACTTCGGCTTGATGCGCTTGCCGTCGACGGCGGGCGGCGGATGGCGCTGGGTCGCCATGGCCAGCCAGTCGTTCAGGTCGCGGGTCTTCACCTTCACCGACCAGGTCTCATAGGCCTGGATGATCGCCGGCATCAATCGGTCGACCCCGCGCCCGTTGTGCGCCGACAGGGCCACGAACGGCGTGCCGCGCAGCTGCGGCAGCTTCTCCTCGGCCAGCCGCTTCAGCTCGGCCAGCTTCGCCTGCGGCTCTTCCTCAAGATCCCACTTGGACGCCACGTAGACCAGCGCCCGGCCCTCGCGCTCGACCAGATCGGCCAGTTGCAGGTCCTGAATGTCGAAGGCGTTGTCCTTGTCCATCATCAGGACCACGACCTCGGCGAAGGTCAGCGCCCGAAGGGTGTCTGCGACCGACAGCTTCTCCAGCTTCTCCTGCACCCGGGCCTTGCGGCGCATGCCGGCGGTGTCGACGAAACGGATCGGACGGCCTTCCCACTCCCAGTCCACCGAGATCGAGTCGCGCGTGATGCCCGCCTCGGGCCCGACCAGCAGACGGTCCTCGCCCAGCAGACGGTTCACCAGCGTCGACTTGCCCGCGTTCGGCCGGCCGATGACGGCGATGCGGATCGGCTTGTCGGCCTCTTCCTCTTCCTCGACGAAGACGTCGGCGGAGGCGGCCAGAACGGCGGCGTACAGGTCCGCCATGCCCTCGCCGTGCTCGGCCGACAGGGCCACCGGCTCGCCGAAGCCCAGCGCGTGCGCCTCGCCCACCCCGCCGCCGCTCTCCCGGCTCTCGGACTTGTTGGCCAGCAGGACGACCGGCTTGTGCACCTTCCTCAGGCGGTCGGCGAAGATGCGGTCCAGCTGCGTCACGCCCTCGCGCGCGTCCATCATGAACAGGATCAGGTCCGCGTCGTCGATCGCCAGCTCGGTCTGCTCGCGCATCCGGGCTTCCAGACTCTCGTCGGTGACGTCCTCGTACCCGGCGGTGTCGATCAGGGTCAGATCGATGTCGCCGATGTTCCCTTGGGCATAGCGGCGGTCGCGGGTGACCCCCGGCCGGTCGTCGACCAGCGCCAGACGCTTGCCCACCAGCCGGTTGAATAGGGTCGACTTGCCCACGTTGGGCCGACCGACGATGGCGACTTTGATGGCCATGACGCCGATCTAAACCCGTTTGGACGCGAGGCGAAGCCGGATCAGCGGATGCTGACCAGCTCGCCGCTGTCCGTGACCACGATCAGGGCGCCGTCATAGGCGATCGGCGCGACGTAGGCGGGCGAACCCAGACGCAGCGTGCCCTCGGTCGCGCCCGTCTTCGGGTTGAGCGCCACGGCCTCGCCGTCCGAGTTGACCAGCACCAGCCGGTTCGACGCCAGGATCGGCCCCGCCCACGACGGACGGACGGTGCGGTCCCAGAAGCCCAGGAAGCCGCCCACCTGACGCACGCGCCCCTCGTTCAGGTCGCGCGTCCAGTAGACCTGACCGCTCTCGCGGTTGATCACCGTCAGCTGGCCCGCCTTCGACACGACGTAGACCACGTCGCCGACCGGCAGGGGGGCCTGCACGCCGCCGATCGGCAGCTGCCAGCGCGGCTGACCCGACCGTGCGTCCAGCGATCCGAGGATGCCCGAGTGGCTGACGGCGTAGACGAAACCGCGCGAGATCACCGGCCGACCCGCGATGTCGCGTACTTCCGACAGGGCGCTGGTGCGGCTGGTGCGCGACAGTTCGCGCTGCCACAGCGGCTGGCCGTTGGAGGCGCGCAGGGCCAGCAGCTCGCCCGACGAGAACGGAGCCACGACCGTGTCGCCCGTCACCGCCGGCGCCGACGCCAGCATGATGCGCGCCGGTTCGACGATGCCGCGATACGACCACGTCTGCTGGCCGGTGTTGGCGTCGAAGGCGATGATCTGGTTGTCCACGTCGACGACGTAGACCCGGCCCCCGGCGACGGTCGGCGCGCCATGGATCGGCACGTCGACGCGGGACTGCCAGACCACCGCGCCGGTCGCGGCGTCCAGCGCCGTCATAGTGCGATAACCGGAGGAGACGAACACCCTGCCGCCGACCGTGGCCACGCCGCCGCCGAAGCCGCCGCGTTCACGCCCTTCCGGACGCAGGTTCACCCGCCAGATCTGGCCGCCGTTGCGCGCGTCGACCGCCGACACGACCGTCTCGCCGTCCATGACGAAGATGCGGCCGCCCTCGGCGACGGGCGGGGCCATGACCTGGCTGGTCCGACCGGCGCCCGCGCCGATGTCGCGGCGCCAGGCGATCTGGAAATTCTGGGCGGCGATGACGTGCTCGACCGCACTGTCGGCCGTACCGCCCGGATTGGGCCACGACGCGACGGCCTGCGGCCCGGGCAGGAAGAAGTCGCGGCCGGCGAGCGCCGCGGACGGGGCCAGGGCCTGATCGAACTCGATGACCGGAATGCGCTCGCCGGCGCTGGCGACGCTTTCCGCCTCGGGGCTGCGCCCGAGGTTGAAGGGCAGGACCCGCTGAACCGTGCCGCAGCCGGCGACGACGAGGGCCAGACCGGCGACCGCGCCGACCTTGAACAGGCGATCCATGGGCATGCTCTCGAAAGTCATCGTTGGGCCGGCGCCGGCTGGGCGGAAGCGGCCGGAGCCGGGGCCGACGCCGCGCCGGCAGGCGCCGGGGCGGGCTGCGCGGCGGGAACGGGCTGACGCAACACGTTCGGGATGGCGGCCGCCGTGCCGTTGTCGATGGCCGCGATGCCGATCTGGGCGCGCTGGCGCACCGAATCCGGCACGTCCTGACCCAGCTGCAGCTGCACGAAGGTCTGGCGCGCCTCGGCGGTCTTGCCGAACTGCAGGCGGGCCATGGCCTGGGTTTCCAGCGCCAGCACGCGCTGCGGCCGGCCTTCCCTGATCAGGGGCTCCAGACGTCCCTCGACGTCTTCCAGCGTGGCGCCTTCATCCATCAGGATCCACACGGCCTTCAGCGCGGCCTGATCGGCCAGGATCGGGTCGCGGTCGGCGCGAGCCGCCTCATCCAGCAGCTCCACCGCCTGGTCGGCGTCGCCGCGCTGCAGGGCCAGACCCGCGCGCTGGTTCAGGGCCAGCGCCTTGTAGGCCGAGTTGCCGACCTTCTGCGCCTCGGCGAAGGCGACCTCGGCGGCCGCCGCGTCGTTGGCCTGCAGCGCGTCCATGCCGCGGTCATAGGCGACGGCGGCCTTCTCGCCCTGCGAGGTCTTGAAGCTGTCCCAGCCCCAGAAGGCCAGGGCCGCGACCAGCGCCAGCGCCAGCACGGCGCCGACCACGGGGCCCCATTTGCGGGCCAGCCGCTTCCAGCGTTCGGAGCGCAGCTCCTCTTCGACCTGTTCGAAGACGTCAGTCACGGATGCGTCGCCCCCACGAAGCGGGGTTCACGACCCGCTGAATTGAAACCGGCGCGACCCTAGAGCCTCGCCGTCACCCCCGCAACGCGGCCTCAGGCCGAAGCGGGCTTTTTGGAGAAGTATGTTTCGACTTCGGCAGGAAAACGGCGGGCACGGACGTCCGCGGCATAGCCGGCGACCGCTCGATCGATCTCGCCGCGCAGATCGGCGTACCGGCGCACGAACTTCGGCGTCCAGTCGAACAGGCCCAGCATGTCGGACACCACCAGGATCTGCCCGTCGCAGGCCGCCGACGCGCCGATGCCGACCGTCGGCTTGTCGATCGCGGCCGTGACCTCCCGGGCCAGCCCTTCCGCCACGCCCTCCACAACGACGGCGAAGGCGCCGGCGTCGGCGGTGGCCTCGGCCTCGGCCAGGACGCGCAGCCGCTCCTCCTCCGTCCGACCCTTGGCCTTGAAGGCGCCGTCGGTCAGCACCGCCTGGGGCCTGAGGCCCACGTGCCCCATCACCGGTATGCCCCGCTGGACCAGATAGGCGATCGTTTCCGGCACCGTCGGCCCGCTTTCCAGCTTCACGCCCTGGGCGCCGGTCTCCTTCATCACCCGGGCGCAGTTGTCGTAGGCGACTTCCTTCCCGCCCTCGTAGCTCCCGAACGGCATGTCGATCACGACCATGGCCCGCTTCGAGCCGCGCATCACGGCCTGACCGTGCAGGATCATCATGTCGAGGGTGACGCCGACCGTGTTGGGCAGGCCGTGAACGACCATCCCGACGCTGTCCCCGACCAGCAGCAGGTCGCAGTGCGGATCCAGAATCTCCGCAGTCGGCGCGTCATAGGCGGTCAGGCAGACCAGCGGCTCGCCGCCCTTGCGGGCGCGGATGTCGGGTGCCGCCAGACGTCGGACGGTTTCCTGCTTTTGCGCGGACATCACGACCTCCTCGATGCGAGGTCTAGATAGGGGCTCGGAGCCCCCACGTCATCACACGTCTTGGGCCAGCCGCATCGCCCCGGCCGCCGCCACCGCGACCAGAGCCGCCGCCGCGATCCAGAACAGTTGCATCGCGCCCAGCGAGCCGATTTCCATTCCGCTCAGGCCGACGGCGTCCAGCGCGCCCTGCGCCAGCCCCTGCGCCTGCGTCGACACCGTCCTGACGCCTTGGTTCACCGCCGCGCCCGCCACCACGCCGGAGCCGTCGCCAAGGTTCAGGTTGACGGTCACCGCCTCGCGCAGCGCCACGGCGCCGCCGATGACGCCGGCCAGCGACAGGGCCAGGAAGCGCACACGCGAACCCTGTTCCAGACGCTTCTCCACCTGCGCGGTGAACAGCGTCGCGTCGGGCATGTGCGGCGTGCGTCCGAACAGACGCTCGATCTCGGGGTCGAATTCGTCAGCCGACATGCTGCGCCCTCCCCATGGAGCCGCCGGGCTGGAGCCGCGCGCGGAGTTTATCCAGACCACGTTTGACATGAGACTTCACCGTGCCGAGTGGCAAATTCAGGGCGGCCGCGATCTCCGGATGCGCCATGCCCGCGCCGTGGCACAGGCTGACGCAGAGGCGCTCCGCCTCGCTCAGGGACTTCAGGGCCTCGTCCAGATCGACGCGGTCCCCGTGCTCGACGGCCGGAGCCGTCGAATCGTCTTCCAGTTCCGCGACGTAGCGGGCTTCCTTGGCGACCCGCTTGAGGTAGAGACGGGCCGCGATCCGCTTGACCCAGGCCGCGAACGTGCCCTCGCCGCGAAACTCCGCGCAGCGCTCGAACGCCTGGATGAAGGCGTCCTGCGCCACGTCGTCCGCGGTCGAGGGCTGGGCCCCCATCCGGCGCAGCAGGGCCCGGACGGCCGATCCGTGGCGACGGACCAGCTCGCCGAACTCCCGCCGGCCGCCGGCGGCCGCCTGGGCCGCCAGCTCCACGTCGTGCCGGTCGATCAGAGACTGGGTCATGACGATCCCCCTGCCCGTGCCGACTCAGTCCTTGTTCTTGTTGAAGAAGCTCAGGACGATGAAGGCCAGGCCGACGGTCAGCGGAATGCAGGCGATGCCCAGCAGGCCGTTGTCCAGATTGTCGCCGGCCCAGTGGCGCTCGCCCATGCTGCTGACCACGCTGAAGGCCGAGATGCCGATGCCCACGGCGGTCCAGATGATGCCCTTGCGCAGGTCGCGTGTCCGGGACGGCAGGTTCTTCTGCACGTCCTTCGTCATGGCGTCGATCAGCTCGGGCGGCAGGTCCTGGCCCTTGTCGATGGCGCGGCGCACCGTCTCCTGCATCTCGCGCTTCTCGCGCGACTTCAGCCAGCTGGGCCCGACGATGATGGCGGTGATGGTGCCGAAAACGGCCAGGATGGCGATGACGCCGACGAAACCTTCGTCCATTGGAAATCCCCTTGTCTCTCCCGACCGGCAGCCTGATGCGCCGGCCTTCTGATCACAAGAGGCGCCCGGGCGGCCTTACGGATGCGGATCGGCGGGTGAAACTTTCGTAAGGCGGCGGGCGGGACTAGAACGGCCCTGCATGATGCATCGCCGCGCCCTCCTGTCCGCCTTCGCCGCCGCCCCGGTTGCCGCCTGCGCGACCCTGCCCGGCTCGTCGCGCCCGCTGCGTCTGGCCACCTTCAACATCTGGCACGACCGCGAGGATTGGCCGAAGCGCCTGCCGCTCATCGTCGAGACCCTGCGCGCCGCCGACGCCGACGTCATCGCCCTGCAGGAGGTGCTGGAGGACGCCGCGACCGGCCTGCCGAACCAGGCCGACACCCTCGCGGCGGCCCTGGGCGGCTACGAGGTGCGATTCACGTCCACCGACGCCGAGGGGGCGCCGCGGCGCTACGGCAACGCCATCCTCAGCCGCCTTCCCATCCTCGAAACCCGGACCCGCAAGCTGGAGCCGCTGGACGATTACCGCACCGCCCTGCGGGTCCGCGTCGATTTCGACGGTCGGCCGATCGACGTCGTGAACACTCACTTTCACCACACCTCGGAAGGCGCCTCCATCCGCGCGCGCCAGGCGGCCGATCTGCTGGCCTGGATCGGCGAGGGCGACGCGCCCCTGATCGTCATGGGCGACTTCAACGCCCCGCTGGAGGACGCCGGTCTGGCCGGCCTGGCGGCCTCGCCCCGCTTCGTCACCGCCCTGCCCGCCGGCGCCGTACCGACGACCCTGAACACGAACGAAGGCCACCAGCCGCGCGTCATCGACCACATCTTCGTGCAGCGCGACGGCTTCGACGTCGTCTCCGCACGCGTCAGCGGCACGGCGGACGTCGACGGCGTCTGGCCCTCGGATCATTATGCCGTCGAAGCCGTCGTCCGCCTGAAATCCTGAGCCCGGAGCCCATCATGACCGAAGTCACCTATCGCATCGTCGAGCACGACGGCGGCTGGGCCTACCGCCTCGGCGACACCTTCTCGGAGACCTTCCCCAACCACGATGCGGCCCGCGCCGCCGCCGAGCGCGCCGCCCGCGAACAGCGCGTCGCCGACCGCACCGCCTGGATCGAGTATGAGACCGCGGACGGCCGCTGGGTCACCGAACGCGCCGACGGCTCCGACCGCCCGGACACCGACGTCGAGGGCTAGCCCAGCGCCGCGTCCCACCCGGCGGGCTGAAAGCCCACCAGCGTCCGCCCGTCGTCGAGCGCCAGAACCGGCCGTTTGATCATCGACGGCTGCGCCAGCATCAGCTTGATCGCCTTCTCCCCGTCCAGCCCGGCCTTCTCCGTGTCCGGCACCGCCCTGAAGGTCGTGCCCTTTCGGTTCAGCACCGCCTCCCAGCCGTGTTCGGCCACCCATCCCCGCAGGGCCGGTTCGTCGACGCCCTGCTTCTTGTAGTCGTGAAAGGCGTAGGCCGTGCCCCGCCCGTCCAGCCAGACGCGCGCCTTCTTCACGGTGTCGCAGTTGGGAATGCCGTAAAGGATCACGCCGTCATTCCCACTCGATCGTGCCCGGCGGCTTCGACGTCACGTCGTAGACCACGCGGTTCACGCCGCGCACCTCGTTGACGATGCGCGTGGCCGTCCTGCCCAGCACGTCCCACGGGAACTCGAAGAAGTCCGCCGTCATGCCGTCGGTCGAGGTCACCGCGCGCAGGGCCAGCACCTTCTCATAGGTTCGGGCGTCTCCCATGACGCCGACCGTCCTGACCGGCAGCAGCACGGCGAACGCCTGCCAGATCTGGTCGTACAGGCCCGCCTTGCGGATCTCCTCCAGATAGATGGCGTCCGCCTCCTGCAGGGTCGCGACCGCGTCCGGGGTGATCTCGCCGGGGATGCGGATTGCCAGACCCGGCCCCGGGAACGGGTGCCGTCCCACGAAGGCGTCGGTCAGCCCCAGCTCGCGGCCCAGGGCCCGCACCTCGTCCTTGAACAGCTCGCGCAGCGGCTCGACCAGCTTCAGCTTCATGTAGTCCGGCAGGCCGCCGACGTTGTGATGGCTCTTGATGACGTGCGCCTTGCCGCTGGACGACGACACGCTCTCGATCACGTCGGGATACAGCGTCCCCTGGGCCAGGAACTCCGCGCCCTCGATCTTCGAGGCCTCGCGGTCGAACACCTCGATGAAGACCCGGCCGATGGTCTTGCGCTTGGTCTCCGGGTCCGACTGACCTGCCAGCGCGCCAAGGAATTCCTTCGAGGCGTCAACGTGGATCAGCGGGATGTTGTAGTGATCGCGGAACAGGGTCGTGACCTGCGTCGCCTCGTCCTTGCGCAGCAGGCCGGTGTCCACGAACACGCAGGTCAGCTGGTCGCCGATCGCCTCGTGGATCAGCACCGCCGCCACCGAGCTGTCGACCCCGCCCGACAGGCCGCAGATAACCTTCGCGTCGCCGACCTGCGCGCGGATCTGGGCGATCTTCTCCTCGCGATAGGCGGCCATGGTCCAGTCGCCCTTCAGCCCCGCGATGCCGTGGGTGAAGTTCATCAGCATACGGTCGCCGCGCGGCGTGTGCATGACTTCGGGGTGGAACTGGATGCCGTAGAAACGCCGCGTCTCGTCGCCGATGACGGCATAGGGCGACCCGGGAGAGGTCGCGATGACGTCGAAGCCCTCGGGGATGGCGGTGATCTTGTCGCCGTGACTCATCCACACCGGCTCGTCCTCGCCGACGCCCGCCAGACCTTCCAGCAGCGGCGAGGCTTTTTGCACGGTGATCGCCGCACGGCCGAACTCGCGATGATGGCCGCCCTCGACCCTGCCGCCCAGCTGCTCGCACATGGTCATCTCGCCGTAGCAGATGCCCAGGACCGGCACGCCCGCGGTGAAGACGGCGTCCGGCGCGCGGGGGCTGCCCGCCTCGTGCACGCTCTCCGGCCCGCCCGACAGGATGATCGCGGCGGGCTTCATCGCCGACATCGCGGCCTCGGCCTTCGCGTACGGATGAATCTCGCAATAGACCTTCGCCTCGCGCAGCCGCCGCGCGATCAGCTGCGTCACCTGGCTGCCGAAATCGACGATCAGAACTTTCTGGTGCTCGGTCATGCGGTCCGTTCGTACAGGGCGAAGAAGAAGCCGTCGGTGTTCGTCGAGGCCGGCGACAGACGGCGGCGCCCGCCCACCGGCGCGAACTCGGGATGCGCGCCCTCGAAGGCGTCGGCGCTGGCCTCGTTCTCGCGGCCCAGCATCGAACAGGTGACGTAGGCCAGACGCCCGCCCGGCTTCACCAGCTTCGCCGCCTGTCCCAGGATCCGCACCTGCAGCGCATGCAGCCGCTCGACCTCCTCGGCCGTCAGCCGCCACGCGTCCTCGGGCCGGCGCCGCCAGGTTCCCGACCCGCTGCACGGCGCGTCGACGAAGACCAGATCGGCCGCGCCGTTCAGATCCTCCATCCCGCCGCCGTTCTGCCCGATCAGCCGCAGCTCCGCCTCAACCCCCGCGCGGACCAGTCGGGGCCGGATGTTTTCGAGCCGTTTGGCCACGACGTCCGAGGCGACCAGCGTCCCCTGCCCCTGCATCGCCGCCGCCAGCCCCAGCGTCTTGCCGCCGCCGCCGGCGCAATAGTCGACTACCGTCATGCCCGGCGCCGCCCCGGCCAGGGCGCAGACGATCTGGCTGCCCTCGTCCTGGATTTCGATGCGGCCCGACTTGAAGGCCTCCAGCGCCTGCACGTTCGGCGGCGGCTCGGACGCCAGCCTCAGGCCGACCGGCGATCCCGCCGTCCGCTCGGGCTCCAGCCCCGCCTCGCGCAGTTCGGCCTCGACCAAGTCCACCGTCGCCCTGGCCGGATTGACCCGCAGGTCGATCGGCGCGCGCGGCTGCATCAGCTCGCGCGCCTCCTCGGTCCAGCGATCGCCGAAGGTGGCCTTGAAGTCCTCGACCACGAACTCCGGCAGGCCCGCCGCGACCCAGCCCGGCAGTTCGTCCTGCCCCGCCGTGATCCGGCTGCGCTCCTGCTTCGACAGCGGGCGCGGCCCGTAGCCTTCGCCGGAATGCAGCGCCTCGATCTCTTCCAGCGGCAGCCCGTCCAGCGCCGCCAGCGAGCCGATCACCAGCGCCCGCCCATCCTCGCGCCCGCCCATGATCCAGCTCAGCCGGCCCCGCGCGCGCAGCACCTTGTAGACCCGGTCGGCGATGGCCCGGCGGTCCTTGGACCCGGCATAGCGGTTGGCCGCGCCCCACGCTTTCAGCACGGCCTCGGCCGGCTGGCGGCCCTGGGCGATGGAGTCCAGGACGGAGGCGGCGGCGGCGAGTCGGGCGGAAGGGGTCACGGGTCTCCGATCAGACGAACAGGGCGGCGATGACCATCACCAGTCCCGCCGTGGCGACCAGCCAGACCAGCGAGCGGAGATAGGGCACGCCGAAGGCGTACAGCGGCACATAGAGCACCCGTCCGAACAGATAGAGGTGCGCCCCCCACATCGTCAGGGGGCCGGACTTGTCCGCGATCTGGCTGATCAACACCGCGCCGATGAACAGCGGCAGGGTCTCGAACAGGTTCGCCTGCGCCCGCAGCAACCGACCGGCCATCTTGCCCGGCGGCGGCGTTTCGCCGTCGCGCGGCCCGGCGTTCCACTTGCCGCCCAGTTCGGCGGTGCGCGCCATGCCGGCCAAGCCGATCTGGACCAGGGCCAGGATCAGGGTGAAGGCGACCATGATCAGGTCGGGATGCATGTCCATGACGTTCCGGGCCTCCCCGCCCTTCTAGCCCTGCCGATAGTTCGGCGCCTCACGCGTGATCATCACGTCGTGCACATGGCTTTCGCGCAGGCCCGCGCCGGTGATGCGCACGAACCGCGCCCGATCCTGCAGCTCCGGAATGGTGCCGGCGCCGACGTAGCCCATGGCCGCGCGCAGGCCGCCCACCATCTGGTGCAGCACCGGCGCGATCGGTCCCTTGTAGGGGGTCTGACCCTCGATGCCCTCGGGCACCAGCTTCTGGGTCTCGACCTCCTTCTGGAAGTAGCGGTCGGCGCTGCCCGCGCCCATCGCCCCCACCGAACCCATGCCGCGATAGCTCTTGTAGCTGCGCCCCTGGTACAGGAAGACCTCGCCCGGCGCCTCGTCCGTGCCGGCGAACATCGAGCCCATCATGGCGACGCTGGCGCCCGCCGCGATGGCCTTGGCCAGATCGCCCGAATACTTGATGCCGCCGTCGGCGATGACCGGCGCGCCCGAGTCCTTCGCCGCGCGCGCCGCCTCCATGACGGCCGTCAGCTGGGGCACGCCCACGCCGGCGACGATGCGGGTGGTGCAGATGCTGCCCGGCCCGATTCCCACCTTCACCGCGTCGGCGCCCGCGTCGATCAGGGCACGCGCGGCGTCATAGGTGGCGATGTTGCCGGCGACGATCTGCAGTCGGTTGTTCTCGCGCTTGATGCGCTCCACCACCCGCGCCACCTGGGCCGAGTGGCCGTGGGCGGTGTCGATCACCACCACGTCCGCGCCGGCGTCGGCCAGGGCCATGGCGCGCTCGAAGCCGCTGTCGCCCACGGTCGAGGCCGCGCCCACCAGCAGGCGGCCCTGCTCGTCCTTCGCCGCGCTGGGGAAGGCCTGGGCCTTCTCAATGTCCTTCATGGTGATCAGGCCGACGGCGCGCTGATCCTCGTCCACCACGATGACCCGCTCGATCTTGCGCGTCCGCAGCAGCTCCCGCGCCGCCTCCTTGCCCGCGCCCTCGCGCAGGGTGACCAGCTCGCCGGTGGTCATCAGCTCGGCGGCCTTGCGGTTCGGGTCGTTCTCGAACCGCATGTCGCGGTTGGTCAGCATGCCGACCAGCTTGCCCGTCGTCCGGTCGACCACCGGGAAGCCGCTGATCTTCTTGGCGACCACGATCTGGCGCACCTCGCCCAGCGTCGTGTCGGGGTGCACCGTCACCGGGTTCACCACCATGCCGCTTTCGTAGCGCTTGACCTGCCGGACCTGATCGGCCTGCTCGTCCACGCTCAGGTTGCGGTGGATGACGCCCAGGCCGCCGGCCTGCGCCATGGCGATGGCCAGCCGCGCCTCTGTCACCGTGTCCATGGCGGACGACAGCAGCGGGATGTTCAGTTTGATGTCGCGGGTCAGGCGCGTCGAGACGTCCGCCTCGGCGGGCATGATCTCGGACGGGCCGGGTTCGAGCAAAACATCGTCGAAGGTGAGCCCTTCGCGAATCTCCATGAGGAGCCTCCGTTTTGCGGGCCGCGTATAACCGCCGGGGTGGTGGAACCGCAAGGGCCCCGGGCGAGCTATCTGTCCGACAAGAAAAATTGCCTTGCGCGGCGGCGGTCGCGACACGATTTTCGGAACTGAATGGTCAAGTTGCTGATCAGCACGGCCCGCAATCTCGCGCTCAAGATCGCGAGCTACGGCGTGATGCACCTGGTGGTGGCCATTTTGGTCGCCTTCGCCATCACGCGCGACTGGCGTCTGGCGCTGGCCGTCGGACTGGTCGAGCCCTTCTTCCAGACCATCGCCTACTCGGTCCACGACCGCGTCTGGCACCGCATCGAGCGCCGACGTCGCCTGTCCTCGCTGGAGGAGGCGTCGGAAGCCTTCACGGCCCGCCTCGAGGTCATGTCGATCGAGGAGCAGCGGCGCGCCCACCACGGGCATAGCCACGCCCTGCCCACGTCCTTCAAACAGATCGCCTTCAAGACCGTCACCTACGGTCTCATGCACTTCACCGTGGCCGTGGCCGTCGCCTACGCCCTGACGCAAAACCTCGCCACGGCGCTGGCCATCGGCGTGATCGAGCCCTTGGTCCAGACGGTTTTCTTCACGGTGCACGATCGCGTCTGGAGCCGCATCGAGGCCCGGCGCGAGGCGCGCAAGGCGGCGCTGGCCGAGGCCTGATCCGGCCGCACTGACGAATCCGCCGCGACGCGCCTATCTTGGGCGTCCCATGCCCATCCGCCGCCTCTCGCCCGAGACCGTCAACCGCATCGCCGCCGGCGAGGTGATCGACCGCCCGGCCGGCGCGGTGAAGGAGCTGGTCGAGAACGCCATCGACGGCGGCGCCACCGCCATCGAGATCCACGCCGACGGCGGCGGCCTGTCGCGGATTCTCGTGGCCGACGACGGCAAGGGCATCCCGCGCGACGAACTCCCGCTGGCCGTCGAGCGTCACGCGACCTCGAAGCTCGAGGCCGACGACGCCGGCGACGTCGACCTGCTTCGCATCTTCACCCTGGGCTTCCGGGGCGAGGCCCTGCCCTCCATAGGCTCCGTCGCCCGCCTGTCGCTGACCGCCCGCACGGCGGGAGAGGAGGCCTGGGCCATGCAGGTCAACGGCGGCGCCGCCGTCGGGCCGGCGCCCGCCCCCTTCCCCGCCCCGCACGGCGCGCGGGTCGAGGTGCGCGACCTGTTCTACGCCACCCCCGCGCGGCTGAAGTTCATGAAGTCGGCCCGCGCCGAGGCCATGGCGATCACCGAAGAGATCAAGCGTCAGGCCATGGCGCATGAGGCCGTCGCCTTCACCCTGCTGCTGGACGGCCGCGCCGTGCTGCGCCTGCCCGCCGAAGCTGGAGGCGACGAGGGCCGCCTGCGTCGCCTCGCCGCCCTGCTGGGCCGCGACTTCGAGGCCAATGCCCTGCTGATCGACCAGACGCGCGAGGGCCTGCGCCTGTCCGGCTACGCCGGCCTGCCCACCTATTCGCGGGGCAACGCGGCGCACCAGTTCCTGTTCGTCAACGGCCGGCCGGTGAAGGACCGGCTGCTGCACGGCGCCATCCGGGGCGCCTACGCCGACTTCCTGGCCCGCGACCGACACCCGGCCGCCGCCCTGTTCCTGGACCTCGATCCGCTGCAGGTCGACGTCAACGTCCACCCCGCCAAGGCCGAGGTCCGCTTCCGCGACCCCGCCCTGGTCCGCGGCCTGATCGTCGGCGCCCTGCGCCACGCCCTCGCCGGCGCCGGCCACCGGGCCAGCACGACCGTGGCGGCCGACGCCCTCGCCGGCTTCCGGCCCGGGGGCGGGTCCGAGGGCTTGGGGCCCAGGGCTTGGGGCTCAGGGGGAAGCGGCGCGAGCGCGTCGGGCTTCAGCGGCTGGACGGGCTGGGACGCCGCCCGCCCCGCTCCACAAATCATCCCCGGCCTGGAGGAGCGGAGCGCCCGCGTCGAACCGGATCAGGCCTCCCTGCAGCCTGCCCCTGCCGCCTACCCCTCCGAGATCGACCATCCGCTGGGCGCCGCCCGCGCCCAGCTGCACGGCACCTACATCGTCGCCCAGACCCGCGACGGCCTGGTCGTCGTCGACCAGCACGCCGCGCATGAGCGGCTGGTCTATGAGCGGATGAAGGCCCAGATGGCGACCGGCGCCGTGACCCGTCAGGCCCTGCTGACGCCCGAGGTGGTCGAGCTGGACCCCGTCGAGGCCGACCGCGTCGTCGCCCGCGCCGACGAACTGGCCGAGCTGGGCCTGATCGTCGAACCCTTCGGCGGCGGCGCCGTGCTGGTGCGCGAGACCCCCGCCCTGCTGGGCGACACGGACGTGCAAGGGTTGATCCGCGACATCGCCGACGACCTGGCCGAACACGGCGCGGCGCTCAGTCTGAAGGAGCGCATGGCGGAGGTCTGCGGCACCATGGCCTGCCACGGCTCCGTCCGCGCCGGCCGGGTGCTCTCCGCGCCCGAGATGAACGCCCTGCTGCGCCAGATGGAAGCCACCCCGCACAGCGGCCAATGCAACCACGGTCGTCCGACCTATGTGGAGCTGAAGCTGGCCGATCTGGAGCGGCTGTTCGGGAGGCGGTGAGGTCGTCCCGGCCGGCGGGTTTTAACGCTCGTCCCGACCCGGGCGTTGAATGTCGGCTAACTTGGTCGTGCGTCCGAATCCGTCCTTGGTCGCGAAGCCGGCCCGTACCTTGGCCTTTGCAGCATCGCCTCGCTCCTCAGTCTTCTTGCGTGCATCATCGACAGCAATAGAGGTGCGCAAAGTCAGGGAACGCCTGATTGCGCCAGGCACTGTGCCTGAGCGCGCGATTGCTAGAGCGCCCACAAAACATACAAGTCCTTGCCCGCCTCTGGACGGTAAAGCCTTCGCAACGTTGGGAATGTACTCCGAGGCCGGGGTCGGTATCGCCAGCGTCATGAGAATTATGACGGCCAGCCCGATTAGCCCGAACACACCGAAAAGCGCGTCTACGGTCGAACTTAGCTCTTTCCCGAGATCGTCAAGATGTTGAACGGACTGCCCGCCGACGACCATCCCGCCGACGATCAACGAGATCGTCGGCAAGATGCTTGCGGTCACAAAGCCTAGAAAGGTTGTGAGAAGGCGTCCCGCCTCACCGCCGAAGACCCCAGGGGGCAACGAAGCGCCGATGAGGAAGGCGATCAAACAAGTCCGCCATTCTACGGGTCGAAGGTGCAATCGATTTTCCCGGCAGAGGCCCAACCCTTAAGAGAGTTCACAATCTGTTCCACCGCATCGGCAGGGTCAAGGAGCGATCCAATCATTTGGACTCGCTGACGCGTCGACAGCTTTACAATGCCGCCCCTTTCTCGGCCTTCACCGTCCAGCCCAATGTCTGCCGGGTCTATGTTGCGCAGAGCTTCGTTAATCGCTGCCCGACCGATGTTTTTCTTCCGGCGATTGCGCTGTTTGATGAAGACCTTGAAGAACCCTTCAATCCATCCGTCGTCAGGAATTTCAGCTGCTAGCCGCGTGATCGCCTCGTCACTCCAGTTAAGGGTCCGAAGGACGTCGAAAACGGTCGCTCCGTCGCGACGCAGCCGTGCTGCTTCTTTTTCCAAGACTTCGTCAATGATCGCTGAGCCAGCGGCGAGCATGTCTCCCTCGTTCCGCTCGGCCTGAATGGTGATCTCCGACGCCTCCGTCAGTTCCTTCCCGTCACTGGCACGAAAGCTTCCGTTCAGAATGATCGGCGTTCCGACCTCCAACGAACCAACGCTCTGCAGGAGCGCTGTTAGGTATCGTTCCAGCGTGCGTCCCTTAACCTGTTGCCCCTCAATTAATCCGACATGATTTTCGATCGTCGCGAAGTACAGAATGCCTTTAGCGACGCGCGCGTCTCCCAGGTTGACCTGTTCGACGAGAAATTCTTCAGCATCCTCATCAAGAGATTGCATCACGGCTGCAACGTCTGCGCCGCTTTGAAGGTGGATTAGCTGGCCAGCAAAAAGCTGATTGTCCCAAGTATCTGGCTCGGGAATTTTGTTCAGAATGACGTAGCTGCCATCCTGATCGAGATCCAAAATCCTTGCTCTGGCGCTATCTCCCAGTCGCCCTCCAGCGCGAGCCGTCCGCATGGCAGCGACGATCATGGCCTTCAGATTAGGGGTGCCAGGCAGGTCATCGGTCTTAAGCTGCCGATACTGCACGGTACAGTGTGCCAAAAACCCTCTCCAAGTTCCCGCCTTGATGGATAAGCTTATACTGACATCTCACTATTGTCCCAAGTCAAGATAGATGCCCTCCCTCCTCTTCGTCTGCCTCGACAACATTTGTCGCTCGCCCCTCGCGGAGGGCGCGCTGCGCGCCGAGGCGGCGCGGCGGGGGTTGGCACTGACCGTCGACTCCGCCGGCACGGGCGACTGGCACGCGGGCGAGGCGCCGGATTGGCGGGCGCAGGCGACGGCGCGGCGGCATGGGGTGGACGTGTCCGGCCTGCGCGCCCGGCAGGTGACGTCCGACGACTTCCGCCGCTTCGATCATGTGATCGCGATGGATCACGAAAACCTGGCCGACCTGCGCGCGCTGGCCCCCGCCGACGCGACGGCCCGGCTCAGCCTGCTGCTCGACTGTGTCCCCGGCCGCGCGGGTCAGGCCGTGGCCGACCCCTGGTTCGGCGACCAGGCCGGGTTCGAAACGACCTGGACCGACGTCTCCGCCGCCGCCCGCGCCATCGTCGACGCGCTGGCCATCCCCTCAGACACCGCCGCAGGACGCCCTTGCAATTAGGACGATCTTCCTATATGTTGGAGGCCGGGCTTGGGTTCGGGCCACCGTCCGGGTGCTTGATGAGAGTCCGGCGTGATGGAACTCTCACCACGCCGCATCAGACGACGACGCCATAACCCTGATCTCACGAGACTTTCAGGCGGTGATGGAAATGAGAGTCTTTTTTCGCCGACTCTCACCGCCCTCAGCCCGCCGCCGGCGGCGGCCCGCCCGCCGGGCGCGGCTCCGGCGATTGCTGCTCCGGGTCGCCCGGCAGCTGGCGGATGTAGCGATAGATCGCCCGCCGGTCGGCCTCCGACATGGCCCGCACGCTGGGCCACGGCATGGGCGGCAGGCCGGTCCCCTCGTCCATCAGCCGGACCCATTCGTCCTCGGTCAGCCGCCGCGTCGTCAGGCGCAGGTTCTTGCCATAGCTGACGCCCCATGGCCCGGTGTGCGGCTCGTTCGAGCCCTTCAGCCATTCGGACTCCGGCGGCTCGGCGCCGTTGGTCATGGCGTAGCGCGGCGTGTGGCAGTCGTTGCAGCCGCCGATCCTGACCAGATACCGCCCCGCCTCAACGTCGCCGGCGGCCGTGACGCGCGGCCCGGCGCCGGCGTCGGCGCCCTTCGCCGTGCGCTCGGCCGCCCCGCAGCTTGCCAGACCGGCGGCCGCGCCCAGACACGCCGCCGCAAACAGCATCCGTCGCATGGTGGCCTCCCTCGTCCCGGGGCGAAGCAGACTTCGGAGGACGGCGTTCGTCAAGCCGGACCCGCCTTGCCCCGGCGCGCCCGGTGGTCTCTGGTTCACACATGTCCGAACCCGACGCGCCCGACCCGACCGAGCCCGCCGACGTGGCGTTCGACGTCCGCTTCGAGGACGCGACCTTCTTCTACTTCCTGATCGTCGACTTCGGCGGGCGCGTGGTGGAGGTCGAAGGCTTCGTCGACATGATGTGGGTCGATGAGGACCTGCCGCGCGCGGCCCTCGCGCTGGCGTTGGGTCACCCCGACCCGATGAAGATCCGGCTGGCCGATCTCGAACGCGGCGGGCCCCGCCTGTGGGCGCGGTCCGTCCTTCTGGACGACCGCTTCCTGACGCCGTCCGGCCGGCGGCGCTGGGGCGTGGAGATCAGCCGCGAACACCTGGACCACATGGGCGATTCCGAGGGCCCGCCGGAGCCCCTTGGCGTCACGCCCTCGCGGCTTCAGTTCGCCCGCGCCGCCCTCGCCTTCGCCGAGCGCCGCCGTCGCGGTCGTGATCCCGGCCCGACCCTGTCGGCGCTGCGGGCGGCCATGCCGGCCCTGAAAGCCGCCGGAGGCTGACGCTCGCGCCCGCTTGCCCGGCTCGTCGTCAGAAAACGCAAGTCTTCCGCCGCCGAACGGCGAGGCCTGCACCGGGTCGTACGTGGCCGAGATGATCCGCCAGCACGGCGGCTAGGACCACAGCGCCGGCGTCCACGCCTCCACCACCCCCGTCGCATTGCCGCCGGACACCACGTCGCCGCCGCCGATGGCCACGACGACGCCGTCCATGACCACCGCCGCCAACCCGTGTCGCGGCGTCCGCATGTCCGGACCGCGCTCCCAGACGTCGTGGTTGGGATCATAGACCCAGGTCTCGCGGAACACGCCGCCGCCGCCGCCGTCGGCGCGCGGGCGGAACCACTCGCCGCCGAACGCGATCAGCTTCCCGTCCACCGCGACCATGGCCAGGCCGCCGCCTACCTGCTGCCCCGTCTCCGCCGAGGGCGGGATGGGGGCCAGCGTCTCCCACCGGTCCATCAGGGAGTCGTAGCGATCCAGCCGCCCCGTGCCGCCGCCGCCGACCGTGCGTCCGCCGGCGATGAACAGCGCCTCGCCCAGCACGGCGCCCGCCGCGCTGTTGCGGGCCATGGGGCACGGCCGCGCCGTCTCCCACCGGCCGCCGGAAAGGACCAGATGCCGGTCGACGTCCCCCTGATCGTTCCAGTTTCCGTTGGCCGCGCCGCCGGGACTGCGTCCGGTGATCAGGTGAACCCGCCCGTCGTGCACCAGCCCGACCGCCTCGGCCTGCGGCAAGGGGAGAGCCGGGCCGGGCGCCCATTCCGTCGCACCGGGGGTCAGCGACCACACCTCGGTGGCGTTCGTCCAGTCGCCCGCGTCGGACCGGCCGTAGCCTCCGATGGCCCACAGCGTCGGGCCCGGCGCGACCATCATCGGATGGTGCCGCGGCGCGGGCAACATCGGCCCCTCGTCCCACCGGTTGGTTGCAGGATGGAACAGCGCCACGCGGTTCTCGATGAGCAACGGCTGTCCCGGCAAGGACCTGAGACCGCCCGCCGTCGCGATGCGCCCCATCCACACGGCGGCATAGATTTCCTGAACCGCCCACGGCATCGCCGGCCACGTCCACCACTCAACGGCGCGGTCCTGCGGCGCGACGGCCGCCCCGTCGGGGGCCGCCTCCCTTGGCAGGCTGGAACACGCCCCGAGTGCGGCGGCGGAGGCGATCAGGGCGCGGCGATCAAGCTGGGTCATGGGGCCCAGACTGGCCCGAAACCGCGACCTGTGCCATATGCGCCGTCGTCCCTGGGCATTCCGCCCGGTCAGGAAGTCCATGTCCGAGATTGCGCGACAGGCCTGAGGCCTCGCGGCGCCCGCTGTGAAGAGCCTCTGACCCGCCCTCCGGTCGTCGTGCCGGAGCGTCCCGTCACGCCTTTCGGACATCACCCAAATGAACATCTCCCGTGCGGAACAGCGCACGCTCCACTGCCTCGCCCAAGGCGGCGGCATCGTGCTGGAACGCGACCCCGACGGCCGCGTGCTGGCGGCCCTTTGCTACACGCGCGACGGCTTCCTCCTGACCGACTGCACCCTTTCGGTCTGGAAGAAGCTGAAGACCAAGGGGTTGATCGCCAGCCTCGGCGGCGGCCCCTATCGCGTCAACCGCGACGGCCTCGCCCGCATGCGGGCCCAGCTGGACAACAGGGTCTCAGCCCGTCGCTGGTAGGACCCGCAGGAACAGGACGCGCGCGGCCCCCCAGTCGCGCGCGTCCAGCCGCACATAGCCGGGCGTCTCGATCTCCGGCTCGTCGACGCCGCGCTCGAAGACCACGATCGCGTCGGGCGCCAGCCAGCCGCCCTCCAGCAGCCGCGCCAGCGTCTGCTCGCCCAATCCCTGCCGGTAAGGCGGGTCCAGAAACGCCAGCGTGAAGGCCTCGCCCGCCGACCCCGGCCGTGGCCCCAGATCGGTCGCGCTCCTGCGATGCACCCGCGTGCGCCCGAACAGACCATAGGCGTCCATGTTCTCGCGGATGGCGCCGCGCGCGCCGTCGTCCGTCTCCACGAACAGGCAGAAGGCCGCGCCCCGCGACAGCGCCTCGTACCCCAGGGCGCCCGAGCCCGCGTACAGGTCGATCACCCGCGCGCCCGTCAGGCCCTCCGCCCACGGGGCGTGCTCCAGGATGTTGAAGATCGCCTGCCGCGCCCGGTCGCTGGTCGGGCGGGTGCCCTGCCCCTCCGGCGCGACGATGGCCCGGCCCTTCAACGATCCCGCGACGATCCGCATCTCAACTCCACTTCTGCGGCGGCGCCGCGGCCGCCAGCGCTTCCAGACTCTCGCGCAGCGCCGCGGTGAACCCCGGGCGGTCCTGACGCTCGGCCCAGACCAGGGGCTCGCCCACCAGCGCCGTGCAGTTCATCGGCACAGGCGTCCGCGCGCCCTTCGGCAGCACCCGGTCGGCGCCCTGTATCCAGATCGGGATGACCGGCGCCGCCGGGTACGCTTCCGCCAGTCGCGCGACGCCGCCTTTCAGGTCGCCCATGCCCTGACCCGAGCCGCGCGTGCCTTCGGGGAAGACCAGAATGATCTCGCCCCGCTCCAGCGCCCGGCGCGCCGGGGCCAGCACGTCCTCGCCCCGCTTCACCTTGCGCGAGATCGGGCTGATGCCGATCAGGTTCAGCGACACCCAGCTGATGGCCGGATTGGCCAGGAAGTAGTCCGCCGCCGCCACGGGCCGCACCTTGGCCAGCGTCTTGGCCGGAAACAGGCTCAGCAGCATGAAGGCGTCCATGTGACTGGCGTGGTTGGCGGCCACGATGGCAGGCCCGGTCTGCGGCAGCCGCTCGCGTCCGATCACGTCCATGCCCGTCAGGAACCGCACGGCCGGCACGGCGAGCGCCGTCAGAAACGCCTGACGCAGCCAGCTGTGGGACCGCGCCGCCTCTGCGGGCTCAGTACGGGGTGAGGGCATAGTAGGCCACGAGGTGGAAGAACAACGGCGCCGTGAAGGTCAGGCTGTCGATCCGGTCCAGCAGGCCGCCGTGCCCGGGGATCAGGCGGCTGGTGTCCTTGACGCCCAGGTCGCGCTTGACCGCGCTCATGGTCACGTCCCCGGCGAAGCCCGCCACCGGCAGCACCCCCGCCACGACCGCCGCCTGCCACGCGTTCAGGGGCGTGAAGACCGGCGCCAGCAACCAGAAGGCGCCCGCCGTCAGGATCCAGCCGCCGACGAACCCCTCCCAGGTCTTGTTCGGGCTGACGGTGGGCAGGATCTTGCGCCGCCCGAACGCCTTGCCGCAGATGAACTGGAAGACGTCGTTGGCCTCCGTCGCCACCAGCAGCAGGAAGACCAGCCCCGCCGCTCCGGCCGGCGCCTCCTCTGCAGGAACCTTCATCAGCAGCGGCAGGACCGCCAGATTGTAGACGCAGACGATGACGGCCCATGTGATCGTCGCCGTCGTCGCCAGATAGGCCCGCGTCTGGCCCGCGATCGCCATCAGGAACGGCGTCACCAGGAAGAACCAGACCGGAATGGCTACCAGATGGATGCGGTACTGATCCAGCGCGACCAGACCATAGGTCAGCGGCACCGTCAGATAGGCCCACAGCACGATCAGCCGGTCTTCGCGCCTCAGCGGCGCCAGCGACAGGATCTCCCTCAGGGCGACGAACGAGATGGCGGCGAAGAGCACCGTCATCGCCGCCCACCCCAGAGCCAGCGCCAGGGCGACGACCGCGATCATCACCCACCAGGACTGCACCCGCAGTCGCAGTTCGGTCCAGTCCTTGCCGGGCTTCGTCCGCTGCAGGAACAGCACCGCCAGCGACGCCAGAACCAGCACGACGGCCAGCGCGGCGAAGCCCCACAGCAGGGGCGGCCGGACCTCTCCCAATCCCGCTGTCAGCAGGTCGCCCATGGCCTAGACTGCTCCCGGAATCAGGTCCGCACCCAGTATGGCCCAGCCGCCCTCCCCGACGCACCCCCTGCGCGCCACAGTCGGACACGTCGCCTTCGCGGTCGTGGCGATGGGCGGCTGGGCGGCCTTCGCCAACCGGGATCACGGCCTTCAGGCCATGGGCCTCGCCTTCGCCGCGCAGGGGCTGCTGTCCGGTCTCATCACCTTGCTGATCAAGCGCTGGCTCGAATGGGCGCATGCCCGCCTTCGCGGCCCGGCGGCGCCCCTCCTGCCGCCGCTGGCCAGCTGTGCGACCGTCGCGGCGCTCCTGACCGGCGTGCACACGGCCGTCGGCACGCCCGAGGTCCTGGCCACCGTCGCCGTGCCCTGGACCGTCTCCACCCTCTACGCCTTCGCCTATGCCCTCAGCCTGGAGCGGAAATGATCGAGTCCCGACGCCCCCTGAAGTCGCGGGGAACCGGCTGGGCCCGCGCCGCCGCGGCCGGCCTTGCCCGCATCGGCGCCACGCCGGACGTCATCTCGGCGTCCAGCCTGCTGTTCGCGGCCGTGGGCTTCTGGGCCTTCTGGCAGTCGGCCGACGCGAGCGATTCGGCCCGGGCGACCTGGCTGCTGCTCGCCGGCCTCTGCGTCCAGTTGCGCCTGCTGGCCAATCTTCTGGACGGCATGGTGGCGGTCGAACACGGCCGGGGCGGCGCCTTGGGACCGATCTGGAACGAGCTTCCGGACCGCGTCGCCGACGCGCTGTTCCTGGTCGGGGCCGGCTATGCGCTGCGGGTTTACGATCCCGCCTTTGGTCCCGCGCTCGGCTGGGCCGCGGCGGTCCTGGCCGTCATGACGGCCTATGTGCGCGAACTGGGCCACGCCCTGACGCAAACGGTCGACTTCTGCGGCCCGGGGGCCAAGCCGCACCGCATGGCCGTGCTGACCGCGGGCTGCGTCCTTTCGGCGATCGGCGCCGTGGTCCTCCCCGACTGGGATCGCGCCGTCCTGTGGCTGGCGCTGGCGACCGTCGTCCTGCTGGCGGCCGCCACCGTGCTGCGCCGGACGGCCCGTCTCGCGGCGCGTCTGAAAGGCTCAGCGCCCGCCGCGTGACCCGCCCGGACGAGGTTTCGCGCCTCCCGGTTTCCCTCCCCGCGGCGGTCCGTCGGCGCCCGACCGGGGCTTGAAGTCCCGCTTCGGCGCATCGCCGGAACGGGACGCGAAATCCTTCTTCGGCCCGGCCCGGCCCGCCGGCTTGCGGTCGCGCGCCCACGTCTCGGACTTCGGGCCGATCACCTTGTCCTCGCGCGGCTTGAAGGCGCGTTTCGGCCGCTCGCCTTCCGCCGCCTCGGCCCCTTCCGGGCGCGCGCGGGGCTTGAAGGTCTTCTTGTGCTCGAACTTCGGCGCCGCCTTGGCCCAGCCCTGTTTCTTCGGCGGCCTTGAGCGGCGCTCGACGGCTTCGGTCTGCGCCGCCTCGGCCGCGCGCACGCGGCTGGGCTTGCGCGACGGGTCGGACATGGCCGAACCCGACTTGCCCTTGACGATCGGCGCCGCGCTGCGCCGGCCCGGGATCGGCGCGGGCGTCTCGACCGTGTTTCCGGTCGGCAGGTTCTCCGGCCGGATGTGTCCGGACAGCAGCTCGCGGATCACGCGCGGCCCCACCTCCTCGACCGCGCCCACGGGCAACGTGCCCAGTTGGAACGGTCCGTACGCCAGCCGGATCAGCCGGTTCACGGTCAGGCCGAGGCTCTCCAGGACCTTGCGGACCTCACGGTTCTTGCCCTCGGTGATCGCCACGCTGATCCACAGATTGGCCGGACCCCGCCCGTCGCCGTCGGCCGCATCCTTGGCCTTGTCCAGCGTCGCCTCGATCGGCCCGTACCGCACGCCGT
Source organism: Brevundimonas sp. (assembly GCF_035935935.1). Taxonomy (GTDB): domain Bacteria; phylum Pseudomonadota; class Alphaproteobacteria; order Caulobacterales; family Caulobacteraceae; genus Brevundimonas. Next base: position 43,547 of record NZ_DASYWO010000009.1, on the reverse strand, counting down.
CCACGGTGACGCCGTGCTTCAGCCCGTCCAGCTTCTCCTGCGTCACCCGCCCCCGAGCGCGCGCCCGGTACTGACGCACCAGTTCCGTCGACGGCAGCTCCAGCGCCCGGCTCAGCTCGCCGTCGTTGGTCAGCAGCAGCAGTCCCTCGGTGTTCAGGTCCAGCCGTCCCACCGAAATCACGCGCGGCAGGCCGTTCGGCAGGGCGTCGAACACCGTCGGTCGTCCCTGCGGGTCGTTGTGGCTGGTCACCAGACCCGCCGGCTTGTGATAGCGCCAGACGCGCGTCGCCTGTGCCGAGCCGATCGGCTTGCCGTCCACCGTGATCACGTCGTCGCGCGTGACCAGCACGGCCGGCGTGTCCAGGATCTTGCCGTTCACGGCGACCTTGCCCAGGCCGATCAGCCGCTCGACCTCGCGGCGGCTGGCGATCCCGGCGCGCGCCATCGCCTTGGCTATGCGTTCGCTGCGCTTGGGAGCCTCCTCCGGCTTCCCGGCGCCGGGCTTGCCGCCCGGCTTGCCGGAGCGGGGACCGGGCTTGCGGTCGTCGGACCTGCCGCCGGCTTGACGCGGGCGGGGCTTCTTGTCGTTGTCGTCGGTATGGCGGACCATGATGAGCGGTTCATGCGCATGGCGCTGGACCTCGCGCAAGCGGCGGCTGCGGCCGGAGAGGTGCCCGTGGGCGCCGTCGTGGTCGACGAAGCCGCCGGTCAGGTGGTCGGAACCGGCGCCAACGCCCCCGTCGCCGGCCATGACCCGACCGCTCATGCGGAGATCGTGGCCCTGCGGGCCGCGGCCGCCGCGACCGGCAACTATCGCCTGACGGGCCTCACCCTCTACGTCACGCTGGAGCCCTGCGCGATGTGCGCAGGGGCCATGTCGCACGCCCGCATCGGCCGCGTCGTCTGGGCCGCCGACGACCCCAAGGGCGGAGCGATCGTCCACGGCCCGAAGCTGTTCGAGCAGCCGACCCTGCACTGGCGCCCCGTGGCGGAGCGCGGTCCGCTCGCCGAGGACGCCGCGCTCGCCTTGCGGACGTTCTTCCGTGCACGGCGCGGAACGCCGGTCTGACATGGCGCGTTCGGCGTCGAGCCGAGGGGAATGCCGCATGCGTCCGACGACCACGTCAGTGATCCTGATCGCCTTGACCGCCGGCGTGGTGGCCTGCGGCGAGCCGACCCCCGTCACGGACGATGCGGAGGCGGTCCAGCAGCGGGCGCAGGAGGCGCAGACCGCACGCCGCCGGACGGGCGCCGAGATCCAGGAGCGCGCCCTTCATCGCGTCGTCCGCACCGTCTACCTGTGCGACAACGGCGAGCGCCTTTCGGTCGATTTCGACAACGCCCGCGAAATGGCCACCGCCCGCACCTCCCTGGGCGACGCCATCGACCTGTTCATGGAACGCGCGCCCGAGGGCATCTGGTACCGCGCCAGCGGCCACGACCTGCGCGGACGCGGCCAGTTCGCGACCTGGTCGGTCGAGGGCTCGCCGCCGACCGATTGCCGCGCGGTCGACTAGGCCGCGCCCTCGGCCTTCAGCAAGGCTTCCACCTCGCCGGCGTCGACGTCCTTCGCGACGAACGCCGCCCCCACGCCCCGGGCGAGGACCAGCGTCAGGCGACCGCCCTCAGCCTTCTTGTCGCCGGCCATCCGCGTCAGCAGGGCTCGCGCCGAAAGGCCCCAGCCGCCGTCCAGCCCGGTCGGCAGCCCCGACCCGGCGAACGCCGCCTCGACCCGCGCGGCCGTGCCGGCGTCGCACAGCCCCTGCCGCTCCGAGAACCGGAACGCCAGACAGCAACCCAGCGCCACGGCCTCTCCGTGCGTCAGCACCTCGTCGTCGAAGCCGAGCTCCGCCTCGATCGCATGACCGAAGGTGTGGCCGAGGTTCAGCAGGGCGCGCGCCCCCGCCTCGCGCTCGTCGCGCCCCACGATCTCCGCCTTGATCTCGACCGAGCGCGCCACGACCCGGGCCAGCGCGGTCCCGTCTCCGGTCAGGGCCGCACCGTCGACTCCCGTCAGGGCCTCGAAATAGTCGGGGTCGCAGATCAGCCCGTGCTTCAGAGCCTCGGCCCATCCCGACCGCAGCTGACGCGCCGGCAAGGTGGCGAGCGCAGCGACGTCCGCCAGCACGAGTCGCGGCTGATGAAAGGCGCCCACCAGGTTCTTGCCCTGCGGCAGGTCGATGGCCGTCTTTCCGCCGACCGAGGAATCCACCTGCGCCAGCAGGGTCGTGGGGATCTGGATCAGGGCGACGCCGCGCATCCAGAGCGCCGCGGTCAGCCCGGCTAGATCTCCCGTCACCCCGCCGCCAAACGCGATCACCGCGGACTTCCGGTCCAGCCCGGCATGCGCCATCGCCGCAAGCGTCTCGCGCAGCCCGTCGAAGCTCTTGCTCGCCTCGCCGGAAGCCAGGCGCATGCCCGCGTGAGAGACGCCGGCCGAGTCCAGCCCCGCGCGCAGCCGATCGCCGTGCAGGTCGTCGACCGTCGCGTCCGCGACGACGAAGACACGCGAAAATCCCAGGTCGGCGATGCGGGCCCCGGCCTCGGCGATCAGGCCTTCGCCGACGACGACGTCGTAACCGGCGAAGCCGCCACCCTCGACACGAACGGTCCGTGTCATGCGTCGTCCTTCCTCAAGGGGACGGCCCTCAACGCGGCCACCACCGCCTCGACGGCCTGGGCGTGAGACCCAGCGCCGACGTCGACCGTCAGGTCGGCCTCCGCATAGATCGGGTAGCGGGCCTCCGCCAGCGCGGCCAGCGTCGCCTTCGGATCCTTGCCCCGCAGCAGCGGTCGCGTGTCGCGACGCCCCACCCTCTGGGCCACTACGTCCAGATCCGCCCTGAGCCATACGGTCACGGTCCGTGCCTTCAGCAGCGCGCGTGTGTCGGGGTTCATCATGGCGCCGCCGCCCGTCGCCAGAACTTTCGGCGCTCCGTCCAGCAGACGGCGGATGACCCGCGCCTCGCCCGCACGGAACTCGGGCTCGCCCAGCTGCGCGAAGATGTCCGACACCGTCATGGCGGCCGCCGCCTCGATTTCGGCGTCGGCGTCGACGAAATCGCGTCCAAGGCGTCTGGCCAGCCGCCGCCCGACCGTGGATTTGCCCACGCCCATCAGGCCGACCAGGGCTATGGTGCGGTCTATCGACGGAATCGCGGAGTCCGGGGGCTTCGGCATGGAAGCCTCGTCCATAACATCATGACGCCCCAGATCGAGGCCTTCCTGGAGATGATGGCGGTGGAGCGGGACGCCTCGCCGCACACCCTGTCGGCCTATGCCCGCGACCTCGCGGACGCCGAGTCGGGCACGGGCGGGCTGATGACGGCGACGCGTGAGGCGGTGGAGGACTGGTACTCAGGCCTGTCGGAGCGTGGCCTGTCGCCCGCGACCCAGTCGCGGCGGCGCTCGGCGGTGCGGCAGTTCTGCCGCTTCGCCCTGGCCGAGGGCTGGCGTCCGGACGACCCTTCGGCCCGCCTCGACGCGCCACGTCGCGGCCGCCCCCTGCCCCGCGTGCTGTCCCGGGATGAGATGACCCGTCTGGTCGACGCGGCCGCCCGGCGGGACGGGGCCGCGGGACTGCGCCTGAAGGCGCTGATCGAGCTCGCCTACGCGTCCGGCATGCGGGTGTCGGAGCTTCTCGCCCTGCGGGTCGAGGCCGTTCGTCGCGATCCCACCCACCTGATCGTGCGCGGCAAGGGCGGCAAGGAGCGTCTGGCCCCCCTGAACGCCCCCGCCCGGGCGGCCGTCGCCGAGTGGCTGACCGCGCGCGAGGAGGCGCGGAAGCCGGAGACGCCCGACTCACCGTGGTTGTTTCCCTCTGCGAGCGCCCGCGCCGGAAGACTGACGCCGCGCCGATTCGCCCAGCTGCTCGATCAGGCGGCCGTGGACGCCGGCATCGATCCGTCGCGCGTCAGCCCGCACGTCCTGCGCCACGCCTTCGCCACCCACCTGCTGGAGGGCGGCGCCGATCTCAGGATCGTTCAGACGCTGCTTGGACATGCCGACCTCGGCACCACCCAGATCTACACCCACGTGACGCAGGACGCCCTGGCCGAAACCGTCCGCACCCGCCATCCGTTGGGGCGGAGAGGCGAAGCTTGACGCCGCTTGCCCCGCACGACCGACCTGACTAGTTTCCGCCGCCTTTCGCAGGGGCTTTCCCGCCCCGTCGCCCGGATCGCCTGATGGCCGCCCACTACCTCGACTTCGAAAAGCCGATCGCCGACCTGGAGGGCAAGATCGAGGAGCTGTCGCTCCTGTCCGCCTCCGCCTCGGCCGGTTCCTTCGACTCCGAGATCGAGGGCCTGCGCAAGAAGGCCGACCAGCTCCGGCGCAAGACCTACGCCTCGCTCGACCCGTGGATGAAGACCCAGGTCGCGCGTCACCCCAACCGACCCCACTTCGTCGACTACGTCGCGGGCCTGTTCGAGGATTTCGTCGAACTGCGCGGCGACCGCCAGTTCGGCGACGATCAGGCCATCATCGGCGGCCTGGCGCGGTTCAACGGCGATCCCGTCGTCGTCATGGGACAGGAGAAGGGGCACGACACCGCCACCCGCCTGACCCATAATTTCGGCATGGCGCGGCCCGAGGGCTATCGCAAGGCGGCCCGCCTCATGGATCTGGCCGACCGCTTCGGCCTGCCGGTGATCAGCTTCGTCGACACCGCGGGGGCCTATCCGGGCCTGGGCGCCGAGGAGCGCGGCCAGGCCGAGGCCATCGCCCGCTCGACCGAGCGCGGCCTGACGCTGGGCGTGCCCTCGATCGCGGTCATCACCGGCGAGGGCGGCTCCGGCGGCGCCATCGCCATCGCCGCCGCCAGCCGCGTCCTGATGCTGGAGCACTCGATCTATTCGGTGATCTCGCCCGAAGGCGCCGCGGGGATCCTGTGGCGTGACGGCGCACGGGCGAAGGACGCCGCCATGGCCATGAAGATCACGGCGCCCGATCTGATCGAGCTGAAGATCGTCGACCGCATCATCCCGGAACCCGTCGGCGGCGCGCACGTCGCGCGCGAAGCCGCCGTCGCGGGCGTGGGCGAGGCGCTGGCCGACGAACTGGCCGCTCTCGCCGGATTGACGCCCGATGCCCTGCGCAAGGCGCGCGCCGACCGCTTCTACGCCATAGGCCGTCCGGGCTGAGCGCAGGGGCTTAACCCTTCCCTCACGAGTCGCGCCCCAAGTCGGGAAACCGGTTACATCCCAAACCGGCGTTTCAGTGGAGTCGGGGAATGGAGGGACTGCGCGACACCGCCGTCGTGAACCTGTCCAACGCGGCGACGATGGTCGTCGACGACTCCCAGTTCTCGCTCCAGCTGACCACCGCCTGCCTTCTCGGCTTCGGCATCCGCACGCGCCACGCGATCACCCGCCCGACCGACGCGGTGGAAATCCTGAGCGAAACGCCCATCGACCTGCTCGTCGTCGACTGCGACATGCCTGACATGGACGGCTACGAGCTGGTCCGCTGGCTGCGCCGCACGAAGAGCCAGCCCAACGCCTTCGTCCCGGTCATCATGACGGCCGCGCACGTGCGCCGCTCGCGTGTGCTGGACGCTCGCGACTGCGGGGCCAACTTCATGATCACCAAGCCCTTCAGCGCGAAGAACCTGCTTGAGCGCATCGTCTGGGTGGCGAAGGACGAGCGGCCCTTCCTGGAGGTCGGCGACTATTTCGGACCGGATCGTCGTTTCCGGGACGACCCCCCGGACGTCGAGCGCCGCCTCGACCGCCTGCGCCTCGCCCAGCTTGAAGCCGAACGCGCGGAGAAGTCCTGACATGGCCGTCGTCACCCACGCCCGCCGCAAGTCCCGGCTGGGCACGATGATCGACGCGGCCGGCGGCGTCAGCGTTCTGCGCGCCCTCGCCGCCGCGAACAAGAATCTGGAAGCGTTGAAGCCGCCGAGCCTCGCCGAGGTCGCGCGCCAGGCGGAACTGATGGCCACGATCGTCCCGCCGGCGACGTCGACGGGCGCCGACGAGGACGACGCGCTCAATCACCTCTACCTGGCCTGCACCACCATCATCGACGCGGCGGGACCGTTCGACCTCGACGACGTGTGCGCCGTCGTGCGCGGCCTCTGTGACCTGATCGACGCCTCCGGCGCCGAACGCCCCTTCGACTGGCGCGTGCCGCAGGTCTTTTCCAGCTCGCTGGCCATGATGCTGAAGCTGGACCGTCAGGCGCCGGCGCGCGCTGCGGTCAGAGCGCATCTCGACGAACTGATCGCCTCGAAGACGGCCTAGACCTCCGGGCGGCTCCGCGCGCCCCGGGTCTGCTTGCGCCACAGGGCCGCGTACTCGCCTCCGACGCGCGCCACCAGTTCATGGTGCGCGCCGCGTTCGACCACCCGGCCGGCTTTCAGCACCAGGATCTGGTCCGCGTCCGCCACGGTGGAGAGCCGGTGCGCCACCACCAGCGTCGTGCGCCCGGCCCGGGCCTTCCGCAGCGTCTTCTGGATGGCCGCCTCGGTGCGGCTGTCCAGCGCGCTCGTCGCCTCGTCCAGGATCAGGATGCAGGGATCGGCCAGCAACGCCCGCGCGATGCCGACGCGCTGACGCTCGCCGCCCGACAGCTTCAACCCCCGCTCGCCGACCTTGGTGTCCATGCCGTTCGGCAGCGCCCGGATGAAGGCCGCCAGCTCCGCCGCCTCGGCCGCCGCCCAGATTTCCTCTTCCTCGGCGTCCGGCCGCGCGAAGGCGATGTTGGCCCGGATGCTGTCGTTGAACAGCGCCACGTCCTGCGGCACCAGCGCCACGGCGCGGCGCAGGCTCTCCTGCGAAACGTCCCGCGCGTCCTGACCGTCGATCAGCACACGCCCCGCCTGCGGGTCGAGCAGCCTGAGCGCCAGCTTCACGATCGTGGACTTCCCCGACCCGGACGGGCCCACCAGCGCGGTCGTGGTGCCGGGGGCCGCGACGAAGTCGACGTCCTCAAGTCCGTTGGCCCGCGCGTCGTGCCGATACCCCACGCCCTCGAACCCCAATGAGGCTCCCCGCGCGTCGGCGGGCCGCGTCAACGCGCGGGCGTGGGCTGCGTCGGCCACCTGCGGCGTCTGACGCGTCACCTTCAGCATCTCTTCCATGTCGATGAAGGACTGGCGGATTTCTCGATAGGCAAAGCCAAGAATGTTCAGCGGCTGATACAGGCTGATCAGGATCAGGACCGCGGCGGTGACGTCGCCCGGCCCCATGCGCCCGGCCGCGGCCTCGAAGCCGGCCATCACCGCCATGACGCCCAGGCCCAAGTTCATGATCGCGGCCTGGATCAGGTTCAGCGCCGCCAGTGACCCGTTGGCCTTCAGCGCGGCCGATACGTAGGTCTCCAGCGCCCGGTCATAGCTTTCCGCCGCGCGCCGCTCGGCTCCGAACGACTTGACCGTCTCGTAGTTCAACAGGGCGTCCACCGACAGACCGGCCGCCTCGGTGTCGGCGGCGTTCATCGCCCGACGGTGTTCCAGCCGCCAGTTGGCCATGCCGAAAGTGGCGACCGCGTAGATGGCCACCACCGCGACCGCCAGCGCGCCGAACCGCCAGTCGTACAGCCCGCCCAGAACGCCCGCGGCCAGCACCAGCTCCACCGCCGTCGGCCCCAGGTTGAAGGCGATGATGCGCAGCAGGAAATCCACCGCGCGCGAACCGCGGTCCATGGTGCGCGACAGGGCGCCCGAGCGCTTGGTCTGATGGAAGTCCAGCGAGAGGTTCAGGGCGTGGGCGAAGGTCTCGGCCGCCGTGCGTCGCTGCGCGGCCGCGCGAACGGGGGCGAAGACGACGTCCGACAGCTGCGGCGTGGCCGCCGACAGGAACCGGATCAGCGCCCACCCGACCGCCAGCGCCATGAAGGACAGCCCGACCGTGGCGCCGGTCGACTGCCCTTCGGAGAGGCGGTTCACCGCCGCACCGAGCGCCAGCGGCGCGAGAACGCCCAGTCCCTTGCCGGCGAGGGTGAGGCCAAGGGCGCCGATCACGCGTGCATGCAGCTGCGGCGCGCCGGACCGCCCCACGACGCCCGCCAGATCCTTCAGCGCCGTCCAGGCGCCGATGGGCTCGTCTTCCGGATTGATCGGCTCCGCGCCCAGCGCCTTGACCGCGGGGTCTGCGCGCCGGCGGCCGGAGCGCTCGCCGCGCATCGCCATGGGCCTCATATGGCCCGCGTCGGAGCGCACGCAAAGCGTTTAGGACAGACGGGTCATCGCCTCGGCGACCTCGTCCACAGCCTCGGCCGTGGTGGCCCACGAACAGACCAGCCGCACCGAACCGTCGTCGAACCGGTGGCAGGCCCAACCGGCGGCGTTCAGCCGTGCGTGCGCGTCCGCCGGCATGCGGACGAACACGGCGTTGGCGTCCACGGGATGGGCCAGCACCCACGGCGTGCGGGCCTCCACCGCGTCCGCCAGTCGGCTCGCCATGGCGTTGGCGTGCGCGGCGCGCCGTTCCCACGCGCCCGTCTCCAGCAGGCCGAGGAAGGGGGCGCTCAGGAACCGCCCCTTGGACGCCATCTGTCCCGCCTGCTTCAGCCGGTTGTCCACGCGGCGCGCCAGCGACCGGTCGAACATCACCAAGGCCTCCGTGCACAGACCGCCGGCCTTGGCGCCGCCCATGACCAACACGTCCACGCCCATCCGGCCGACGGCCGTCAGGTCGAACCCCGCCGCCGCGGCGTTGGCAAGGCGGGCCCCGTCGAGATGCACCCCCAGCCCCCTGGCCTTGGCCGGAGCCACCAGGTCTGCCAGTTCCTCGACGGAGTAGACCGCGCCGTATTCCGTGGCCTGGGTCAACGAAAGGGCCGCCGCCGGCTGCCGATGTCCCATGTCGGGCTCCGACAGCGCCGCCTTGAGCGCCGCCGGATCGATCTTCCCCGAGTGTCCCGGCAGGCCGATCAGGCCGACGCCCTGGCCGAAAAATCCCGGCGCCCCCGTCTCGTCCGTGCAGACATGGGCCGCGTGGTGCGCCAGCACCGCCTCGAAGGGAAAGGCCAGCATGGACAGCGAAATGGCGTTGGCCGCCGTCCCGCTGAACACGAAGCGGACCTCGACGTCGGCGTCCAGCCTTTGCCGGATCAGCTCCGCCGCCTGCCGCGCAGGGTCGTCGCCGCCGTAGGCGCGGGCATAGCCGTCGTTGTGTCGGGCGAGCGCCTCGAGCGCCTCGGGCGCCATGCCGGCCACGTTGTCGGAGGCGAAGTCGAACCGCATGCTCACGCCTTCTTCAGATGCGGCAACCGGGGCCCACGCTTCGCCCGCGGTTTCGGCGGCGTCACAGGCTCGGGCGGCTGCGGGAACGGCGTCGCCGGATCCGGCCCGCGCGCAGGCGGCGCATAGTCGACCGCCACCTGATGCGGGAACGGGATCTCGATGTTGGCCGCGTCCAGCGCCACCTTGACCTCTTCGTGCAGGTCCGACTGGGTCTGGTACCAGTCGTCCGACTTCACCCAGGCATGCAGCGTCACCTGCACCGCATTGTCCAGCAGGGCCGTGACCCCGGCCCACGGCACGGGGTCGCCCAGTACCTTTTCATTGGCCGCCGCGGTGGTCGCGATCACGTGGCGCGCCTGTTTCAGGTTCGAGCCGTAGCCCACCGTGAAGTGGATTTCGATGCGGCGCGTCCCCTGCCCCGACAGGTTGATGATGACGTCGCCCAGCACCTTTCCGTTCGGCACGACGATCTTGTGATTGTTGGCGTTCGAGATCTGGGTGACGAACAGATCCAGCCGCTGCACCGAACCGGAGGCGCCCCCCACCTCGATCACGTCGCCGACGCGATAGGGCCGCAGGATCAGCAGGACGACGCCCGCCGCCACGTTGGCCAGCGTTCCCTGCAGCGCCAGGCCCACGGCCAGCGACGCAGCCCCCAGCACGGCGATGATGGAGGTCGTCTGCACCCCCAGCCGCTGCAGCACGGCGATGAAGCCGATCACGTAGACGGCGACGCGAACCACCTGAGCGATGAAGCTGACGACCGTGGGATCGTGCCGCAGCCCGCCGATCCGGCCGGCGGCCCGGCGAACGACGCGGCCCGCCCATTTCGCCGCGACGATCGTCACGCCCAGGATCAGCGCCGCGACCAGCAGGTTCACCGCCAGATCGCCCGCCATGTCTGTCAGCTTGGCGACCAGCGCCGCGTCCACGGCGGTCGCGCGTTCGCCGGCCGCGACGGCGCCGGTCACCAGTTCAGGAAGGGAAGCCATGCCCTAGGGTCTAGCGCCTTGGTCAGGCAATGGAACCCCGGGATCAGTAGAAGACGGCCTGACGTTCGCCCGACACCATGACGCGCGGCGGCGCCTCTCCGCCTTGCGGCAAGGGACGACGTTCCGGCGGCGCGGACCGCATGACCCGCTTCTCGGCCTCTTCCCGGGTATCGAATCCGAAGCCCATCGAGTCCCGCCGCGTCTCGGGCGCCGGCTCGACCGTCGGGTCGACGGGCGGGGCTTCTGCGGCCGGCGTCCACGACGCCGCCGGCGGCGGATCCTGAACCGAGGCGTCCCACCAGCCTTCGTCGAACTCGACCCACTCGATCGGCTCGGGCCGCGGCGCGGGCCGGTGGACGTAGCCGTCGGTCAGCTCGCCGACCTCCATGGTCGTTCCGGGCTCGATCACCGGCGGCGGCGGGGTGAACAGGGCGATCTGCAACGCCGGACCGTCCGCCCTCGCCGCGTCGCGCGGTCCCATCGTGGCCACTCCGGCCGCCAGGCCCAGAGCCAGCACGCCGACGCCCGCCGCGACCGCCAGCCGTCGTTGTGAGATCGAGAGTTCCATGCCCGACGTAATGCGGCCGGGCGATTCGGGTTCACGGCGCAGCTGCCGCCAATCTCCCGCCCTCCCGCTCCAGCGCGTCCAGCAGCGCCAGCACGTTTCCCAGCGTGTCCGCCTCCGCAGGCGGCTTGTCCCAGCGGATGCGGCTGACGCGCGGGAACCGCATGGCCACGCCCGACTTGTGTCGCGACGACCGCTGCAGCCCTTCGAACGCGATCTCCAGAACCAGGCCATGCTCCCGGCTGGCCGTCACCGACCGCACCGGCCCGAAGCGCTCGACCGTGTTGTCGCGCACGAACTTGTCGAGCTGCTTCAGCTCCTCGTCGGTGAACCCGAAATAGGCCTTGCCGACCGGCGCCAGCGTCCCGTCGTCCGTCCAGACTCCGAAGGTGTAGTCGGAATAGAAGCTGGATCGCTTTCCCGACCCCCGCTGCGCGTACATCAGCACGGCGTCGATCACGTGCGGATCGCGCTTCCATTTGAACCAGGGCCCCTTCGGCCGCCCGGCGACGTAAACGCTGTCCCGCCGCTTCAGCATCAGGCCTTCGGCAGACGCGCCCACCGGCGGATCGGCGCGCAACGCCGTCAACTGCGCCACGTCGGCGAACGCCACGTCCGGCGACAGGATCATCCGCTCCGATCCCACCCGGTCGATCATCGCCGCCAGACGGGTCCGTCGCTCGACCAGCGGCAGGGGGCGCAGATCCTCACCCGCCTCGGCCAGCAGATCATAGGCGATCAGCGCGGCAGGATGGCTGGCGACCATCTTCGGATCGACCGTCTTGCGGTTCAGTCGCTGCTGCAGATCGCCGAACGGCGCCACCTGGCCGTCGCGCAGCACGACCAGTTCGCCGTCGACGGCCCCGTCGAACTCAAGCGCCGCCATCAGGTCCGGAAACGCGCGCGAGATCTCGTCCCCGGTGCGGGACCACAGGCGGGCCACACCCGCCTCGCGCACCGCCTGCACGCGGATGCCGTCCCACTTCCACTCCGCGATCCAGGCCTCCGGCGTCACCCGCGGCAGGTCGACGGCCTCGTCGAGGGCGACGGACAGCATCACCGGCCTGAACCTGCCAGGGGCGTCGGCCGCCGGCCGCTCCGAGCGGCCTTCAAGCCAAGCGAACAGATCGCCGTAGGGCGCGTCGATCCCCTGCCACAGTTCCTCGACGTCCGACGCGTCGATGCCGCGGGGGTCGTCGTCGGGGGCCACGCGCGCCGCCGCCGTCTTGGCCAGCCGCGCGGACATGCCGACCCGCAGCGCGCCCGTCATCAGCTTCAGCAGCGCCCAGCGCCCCTTCGGCGCCAGATCGTCCATCCACCGCTCGATCAGCGCCGGCACCTCCGATCGCCCGGCCGTCTTCAGGGTTTCGACCACCTCCGACAGCTGCGGCTCCCGGTTCGCGCGCCGGGTGGGGTCGGCCGGCCAGATCAGCGCCACCGTCTCGGCGAGATCGCCGACGTAGTCGTAGGACCACCGGAACAGCAGGGGATCGACCCGGCGTTCCACCGCCGCGCGGATCATCGCCGGCTTGGCGGCGTCGAAGCTGAGGTCGCCCGTGATCGCCGCCAGCGCCCATCCCCGGTCCGGGTCGGGCGTCGCGCGCAGGTAGTCGCGCAGCAGGGTCAGCTTCGCGTTGCGCGACGCCGTCAGCGACAGTCTGTCCAGAAGCTCGGCGAAGGCCCGCATGCCTTCGATCTAGGGACTGGCGGCCCCGCGCGCGAGCCCGCTCAGGCTGCCGCCATCGCCGGACGGACCAGATCGTCCATCGCCCGGACGCCGGAACGTCCCTGCCCCACCGCGCCCATCACCCGGGCCAGGGCCGCGAAGTCGATCGGCTTGTTCAGATAGGCGTCAGCGCCGGCGTCGATGCCCGCCTCGTGATCCTCGATGCGCGCAGAGGCCGACAGCACCACGATCGGCGTCTCGGCGTTGGCGCCGCCGCCCGCGCGGATGGCGCGGGTCGCGCTCAGACCGTCCATGACCGGCATGTTCACGTCCATGATGATCAGGTCGAACGGCTGATCCTGCGTCATCTCGACGGCGATCTGGCCGTTCTCGGCACTGGCCGAGGCGTGACCGGCCGAGCTCATCCACGCCTCCAGGATCATCCGGTTGACCGGATGGTCCTCGACCACCAGCACGTTCAGGCTGCCCGCCGCCTCTTCGTCGGCCTCCATGGCTTCCGCCTGCGCGGCCGTTTCCCACGCCACCACGTCGGCTTCGACCGTGAAGGTGAAGGTCGAGCCTTCGCCCAGCTTCGACTTCAGCGTGATGTCGCCGTTCATGATGTTGGCCAGGCGTCGCGAGATGGTCAGCCCCAGCCCGGTTCCGCCGAACCTGCGCGTCGAGGAGGCGTCGACCTGGGTGAAGGGCTGGAACAGCCGCTGCACGTCCGCTTCGGCGATCCCCGCGCCGCTGTCGCTGACCTGGAAGTCGAACCGCACCCGCGCCTCCCCGGTCCGGGTCGAGCGGACGACGTAGCTGACCTTGCCCTGGTCCGTGAATTTCACCGCGTTGGACAGCAGGTTGTGGATCACCTGACAGACGCGCAGGGGGTCGCCGCGCACCACGGCCGGCGTCTCGCCCTCGAACCGGGCCTCGAAGTCCAGCCCCTTGGCCTCGGCCTGGGCCTGGAAGGGACCGACCACGCGGCGATGCAGGTCGTCGATCGACACGTCGACGACGTCGAACGTCATCTTGCCCGCCTCGATCTTTGTCATGTCCAGAATGTCGTTCAGCAGGCTCAGCAGATTGTCGCCCGAGGTCCGGATGATCGACAGGTACTCCCGCTGCGTCGGCTCCAGCCGCGTCGCGCCCAGCAGCTGGGCCGCGCCCAGCACGCCGTTCATCGGCGTCCGCAGTTCGTGGGAGATGACGCCCAGGAAGTTCGATTTCGCGTCGTTGGCGGCGTTCGCCTTGTCGCGGGCCGCCTCCAGCTCCTCGATCAGGTGCGACTGGTGCTCCTGAAAGGCGCGGATGCGCTCCTCGCGCAGCATCGTCATCATGACCAGCACGAACAGGCCCGCGGCCGCGAACGGGATGGACGCCAGGAAGGGGATGAAGCTCTCGCTGCCCCACAGGCTTCCGGTGATGATCAGCGCCACCAGGCTGTAGGGCGACGAGATGACCATGGCCTGCCGCGGTGACGACCGAAGCTGGGCGAAGACCAGCACATAGCCCGACACCAGCAGCATCATGGCCATCGGCTGACCGAAGGCCGCGCCCGAGAACCACGCCAGCAGCGGCGCGGCGGCCCACACCGCCGTCGTGGCGGTGGCCACGGCCGGGAACAGCATGCCCCAGCCGGCGCCCACGCGCTGGCTGATGCGGCGCTCGAACTCGCCCCGCACCGCGCCCGCGCCGATCGTTCCGGCGAACCAGGCGCCCGCGATCAGTGGATCCAGAATGGAGAACAGGCCTAGCGCCCAGGCGCCGATGATCAGATAGCGCAGGTACTGCGTCTGCAGGATCGCGCGGAGGGCCGCGGCGGCCTCGCCCGGAGCCTGAGTCTCGCCGTTCGCGTCCGATTCAACCAAGACGGCGCCCCCTGCCTCTCCTCAACCCGGCCGGAACGCTATTGGGGAAGGTTCTAAGACGAGATGAACGCCGCTACGGCAGATCCTCAGCCTCGGCGGGCGTGAGGGCCCGGATCGACAGCGCGTGGACCGGCCCCGCCATTTCTTCCGACAGCAGCGCGTTCACAGCCCTCTGGCGCGCCAGCCTGCCCTGCCCTTCGAAGGCCGTCGACACCACCAGCAGGTTGAAATGGCTCTCGCCGCCGGGCCTGGCGTCCATGCCGCCCTCGTGGTGATGGCCGGCGTGACGCCAGCTGTCGTCGTCGATCTCCAGCCGCTGCGGCGACAGGGCTGCGGTCAGCTTGCGACGAATTTCTGCGGCGACGGGGCCTTCCGGCATGGGGCTTCCTTGATGCGGACCAATTCGACCCTACACTTCGGTCCATGCCCGCCGCGTTTCAATACAGGCCCCGCTTCACCGACATCCGGGTGAAGCCGCCCAAGCCCGAGGAAGAGGCGGCGGCCGCCGACGTCCTGCACCTCAAACCCGGCGAGAAGCCCTGCCAGTGGCCCGACTGCCGCCGCGCCGCCACCGCCCGCGCGCCGAAGTCGCGGGAGCGGCTGAACGACTTCTACGACTTCTGTCAGGGCCACGCCGCCGAATACAACAAGGGCTGGAACTTCTACGCCGGCATGAGCGAGGGCGAGATCCGCGCCGCGCAGGAAAACGAGGCCATGACGGGCGGTCGCCCGACGTGGGAGATGAAGGCCGGCCCCAAGAGCCGCGAGGCCGCCGCCTTCGCCGCGAAGTTCGGCACGGGGAACACCGAGGGCGCCGGCTCGTGGCGCGACGCCTTCGGCCTCTTCGGGCGCAAGGTGAACCCGCAGGCCGGACCGGTGGCCGAGGATCGGCGCATCGGCAAGCTGGAACGGGCCGCCCTGGCCGACCTGGATCTGGAGCCGGGCGCCGACAAGGCGGCGATCAAGGTGCAGTATCACCTGCTGCTGAAGCGCTTTCATCCCGACACCAACGGCGGCGACCGCGGCGCCGAGGCCCGGCTTCAACGCGTCATCAAGGCGTGGAAGACGCTCAGGAAGTCGGGCCTGGCCTGATCGCATAGAGGTCGCCCAGCACTTCCGGGATCAGGTCGGGCAGATCCTCGGCGATCAGCCCCGGCCCATGCAGCGCCGCGGCCTGCGCGTGCACCCACGCCGCGCAGCAGGCCGCCTCGAAGCTGGGCATGCGCTGCGCCAGCAGGCCGCCGATCAGACCCGCCAGGACGTCGCCCGATCCTGCGGTCGCCAGCCACGCCGGCGCCGGCGGGTTGATCGCCGCACGGCCGTCGGGCGCGGCGATCACGGTCTCACGGCCCTTCAGCAGCACGATGGCGTCGGCCCGCCGCGCCGCCTCGGCCGCCGCCGCCTCCCGCCCCCCGGCCAGCAGTCCGGGAAAGACGCGCTCGAACTCCCCCTCGTGCGGCGTCAGCACGTCGTCCCTGTCCAGATGGGCGAACAGGGTCTCCGAACGCCCTTCGAACACCGTCAGGGCGTCGGCGTCGACCACCAGCGCGGCCCCGCTTTCCGCCAGCACGTCCAGCGCGTCCACCGTGCCCTCGTCGACCCCTGTCGCCGGCCCGATCACCGCCGCGTCCAGAGGCTCGGCCAGCCGCCGCAGGGCGGACGGCCCCTCGAACGGATCGACCATGACCGCCTCCAGCGACGCCGCCAGCACGCCGGTCGCCGAGGGCGGGCACAGCACCCGCACCAGACCGGCGCCCACCCGCAGCCCCGCCCGCGCCGCCAGCCGCGCCGCGCCCGTCCTGTGCGCCGGCCCCGACACCACGCCCAGCCGCCCGCGCGCATGCTTGTGCGCGTCGTCGGCCGGCCACGGGAACACCGGGGCCCACAGCTCGGGGCCGTTCACCTGCATTAAGAAAATCCGGTCACGGAGCGGAACGAAAGCCAAAAGTCGCTTGCCTTATGCTGCAATGCACTGTCCCATGCGCGCCCGACGCGTGGGCGCTTTTCGCCGCCTCGGGGACACCATGAAGAAGATCGAAGCGATCATCAAACCCTTCAAGCTCGACGAGGTGAAGGAGGCCCTTCAGGACGTCGGGGTCCAGGGCATGACCGTGCTTGAGGCCAAGGGCTACGGCCGCCAGAAGGGCCACTCCGAGCTCTATCGCGGGGCCGAGTACGTCATCGACTTCCTGCCCAAGATCAAGATCGAGGTCGTCGTGCCCGACGACATGGCCCAATCCGTCGTGGACGCCATCGTCGGTTCGGCCAGGACCGGCAAGATCGGCGACGGCAAGATCTTCGTGTCGGACGTCTCCGACGTCATCCGCATCCGCACCGGCGAGACCGGCCCCCAGGCCGTCTGATCACCTCCACACCGCGGCCGCCTTCGGGCGGCCGTTTCCTTTCCTCCTCCCCAAGAAACGGACATCGAGAGAATGAGCGCGAAGAAGATCCTCGCGGAGATCAAGGACAAGGACGTCCAGTACGTCGACCTCCGCTTCACCGACACCAAGGGGCGGATGCAGCACGTCACCTTCGACATCGACCTGGTCGACGAGGAGTTCCTCGAGGAGGGCACCATGTTCGACGGCTCGTCGATCGCCGGCTGGAAGGCGATCAACGAGAGCGACATGCTCCTGAAGCCCGATCTGGACGGCTTCTGGATCGACCCCTTCTACCAGCAGACGACCCTGTTCCTGTTCTGCGACGTGCTGAACCCGGACACCGGCGAGCCCTACAACCGCGACAGCCGCTCGATGGCCAAGAAGGCGCTGGCCTACGTCCAGTCGTCCGGCGTCGGGGACACCGTCTTCTTCGGCCCGGAAGCCGAGTTCTTCATCTTCGACGACGTTCGCTGGTCCACCCAGCCGCACGACACCGGCTACACCTACGACTCCATCGAGCTGCCGGCCAACACGGGCGCCGAGTACTCGGAAGGCAACATGGGTCACCGTCCGGGGCACAAGGGCGGCTATTTTCCGGTCAACCCGACCGACAGCGCCCAGGACCTGCGCGGCGAGATGCTGTCGGTCATGCGCGACCTGGGCATGCAGCCCGAGAAGCACCACCACGAAGTGGCTCCGGCGCAGCACGAACTGGGCCTGAAGTTCAGCGACCTGCTGACCATGGCCGACCGCCTTCAGCTCTATAAGTACGTGATCCACAACGTCGCCGCGGCCTACGGCAAGTCGGCCACCTTCATGGCCAAGCCGACTTTCGGCGACAACGGCTCGGGCATGCACGTGCACCAGTCGATCTGGCGCGACGGCAAGCCCCTGTTCGCCGGCGACAAGTACGCCGGCCTGTCCGACATGTGCCTGTGGTACATCGGCGGCATCATCAAGCACGCCAAGGCGATCAACGCCTTCGCCAACTCCACCACCAACTCCTACAAGCGCCTCGTCCCCGGCTATGAAGCGCCGGTCAAGCTGGCCTATTCGGCCCGCAACCGTTCCGCCTCGATCCGGATTCCGTGGGTGAACTCGCCCAAGGCCAAGCGCATCGAGGCGCGCTTCCCCGACCCGATGGGCAACCCCTACCTGACCTTCGTGGCTCTGCTGATGGCCGGCCTCGACGGCATCGAGAACCGCATCGACCCGGGCGCCGCCGCCGACAAGAACCTCTACGACCTGCCGCCGGAAGAGCGCGGCAACATCCCCGAGGTCTGCGGCTCCCTGCGCGAGGCGCTCGAGAACCTCGACAAGGACCGCGCCTTCCTCAAGAAGGGCGGCGTCATGGATGACGACTTCATCGACAGCTACATCGAGCTGAAGATGGAAGAGGTGATGCGCCTGCAGCTGCATCCCCACCCGGTCGAGTTCGACATGTACTACAGCTGCTGACCGGCGGCTGACGTCACGAAAAAGGCCCCGGGCGGGAAACCGTCCGGGGCCTTCTTCTTCGGTGGGGCGAAGTCAGTTGTTGGTCGTCTCGACCTCGATGCCGTCGCGGCCCGCGCGCACCGTGGTGCTGTCGCCGTCCTTCTGCACGACGACCGGCGGGGTCGTCGTCGGGGCCGGGGTTTCGACCACGACCGGCGGCGCCTGCTTTTCGACGACCACGGGCGCGGGGGTCTCGACCACCGTGGTGGTTTCGGCCGGCTCCTCGGCGGCCGGCTGGCAGGCCGCGGCCATCAGGGCGACGCCGCTCACGGCGGCAAGGGTCAGGATCGAACGGGCCATCTGGGCCTCCTCGGGTGAATGGTGAAGCTGAAACGGCCAGGCCGTTCGCCCGTTCCGCTCGCCCTCAGACCAGCCGGCTCTGCACCACCGCCGCGCCGATGAAGCTGGCGAACAGCGGGTGCGGCGCGAACGGACGGCTCTTCAGTTCCGGGTGGTACTGCACCCCGATGAACCACGGGTGGTCCGTCCGCTCAACCGTCTCCGGCAGCACGCCGTCGGGCGACAGACCGGCGAAGACCAGCCCCTTGTCCTCGATCGCCTCGCGATAGTTGATGTTGACCTCATAGCGGTGGCGATGCCGCTCGCTGATGGTCGTGGAGCCATAGGCCTCGGCGACCTTCGACCCCGGCTTCAGCACCGAGTCATAGGCGCCCAGCCGCATCGTCCCGCCAAGATCGCCCCCGGCGAGGCGCTTCACCCGTTCGTTGCCCTGGGTCCACTCGGTCATCAGGCCGACCACCGGCTCGTCCGTCGGCCCGAACTCCGTCGACGAGGCCTTCGGATAGCCGGCCAGATTCCGCGCCGCCTCGATCACCGCCATCTGCATGCCGAAGCAAATTCCGAAATAGGGGATGGCGTTCTCGCGCGCGAACCGCGCCGCCTCGATCTTGCCCTCCGAGCCCCGTTCGCCGAAGCCTCCCGGCACCAGGATCGCGTGGGCGCCCTGCAGGCGGGCGCTGCACGCCTCGCGGTCGCCCTCGAAGGTCTCGGCCTCCACCCAGTCGATGTTCACCTTCACCCGGTTCGCCACGCCGCCGTGATGCAGCGCCTCGATCAGGGATTTGTAGGCGTCCTTCAGCACCGTGTACTTGCCGACCACGGCCACGGTGACTTCCCCGTCCGGCCGCAGGCGACGGTCGACGATCTCTTCCCAGCCCGCCAGATCCGGCTCCGGCGCGTCGGTCATCCCGAAGTGCGCCAGCACCTCGCGGTCCAGCCCTTCGCGGTGATAGTCCAGCGGCACGGCATAGATGTCGGCGCTGTCCATGGCCTGGATGACGCCGCTTTCGCGCACGTTGCAGAACAGACCGATCTTGCGCTTCTCCTCGGCCGGGATCGGATATTCGCAGCGGCACAGCAGGATGTCGGGCTGGATGCCGATGGACCGCAGCTCCTTGACGGAGTGCTGCGTCGGCTTCGTCTTCATCTCGCCCGCGGTGGGGATGAAGGGCAGCAGCGTCAGATGCACGAAGCAGGACTGACCGCGCGGCAGGTCCTGTCCCAGCTGGCGGATGGCCTCGAAGAACGGCAGGCCCTCGATGTCGCCCACGGTGCCGCCGATCTCGACCAGCACGAAGTCGACGTCCTGCCCGTCGTCGGTCAGGGCCTTGGACAGGCAGAACTGCTTGATCTGGTCGGTGACGTGCGGAATGACCTGGACGGTCGCGCCCAGATAGTCCCCGCGACGCTCCTTCTCGAGGATGGTCTGGTAGATCCGGCCCGTGGTGATGTTGTCGGACTTCGCCGCCGACACCCCTGTGAACCGCTCATAGTGGCCGAGATCCAGATCGGTCTCCGCGCCGTCGTCGGTGACGAAGACCTCGCCGTGCTGGTACGGGCTCATCGTGCCCGGATCGACGTTCAGATAGGGGTCGAGCTTGCGCAGGCGGACCTTGTATCCGCGCGCCTGCAGAAGGGCGCCCAGCGCCGCCGAGGCGAGGCCCTTCCCGAGGGAAGAGACGACGCCGCCCGTGATGAAGACATACTTGGCCACGGGGGACCAACCTACTGCTGATTCGGCCCGCCGGGCGGCGGAGACTTTGAGGGCGGGCGAGGAAGGCGGGGAAAAATCTCCCCGCGCATCCTCAGTTGGCCGGCGCGGGATTGGCCGGCGTCGTCGCCGGGGCCGGCGAGGCCAGGTCGGCCTCCAGATCGCCCAGCGAAGGCGTGGCCGCCGGCGCGGCGGGGGTCGCGCCCGCCTCGGCCGCGGCGCCTTCGGCTCCGGCTTCGGCGGCCGGGGTCGTCGGCGCGGCCAGCGCGCCCACGGCGTCGGCGTCGATGATCGAGCCCGAGCCGCGGCTCATGTTGCCGACGATGGTCAGGCTGATGGCGCAGACGATGCCCAGACCCGCCAGCCACCACGTCGTCGTCGTCAGCAGGTTGCCCGCGCCGCGCGCGGTCATCATGCCCGAAGGCCCGCCGCCCATGCCCAGGGCGCCGCCCTCGGAGCGCTGCAGCAGCACGACCGCCGTCAGCGACAGCGAGATCAGGATCATGGCGACGAGGAGAATGGTCTGGAGCATGGCCGCATTCAGATGTGGCGCAGGGGCGCGCCGATCAAGCGGCGGCTGTTAGCACCCTTGTCGACCTGCGGCAAACGGATCACGCCGCCCGGACGATGCCCAGCAAATCCGCCGCCTTCAGTGACGCGCCGCCCACCAGCGCCCCGCCGACTTCGGGCACGGCGAGGATGTCTTTCGCGTTGTCCGGCTTGACCGAACCGCCGTACAGGATCGGCGCCGTCGCCCCGCCCTGCCCCAGTCGTTCGATCATCGCCGCGCGCACCGCCCGGTGAACTTCCTCGATCTGCTCCAGCCTTGGCGTCAGGCCCGTTCCGATGGCCCAGACCGGCTCATAGGCCACGGCGAACCGCGCCGTCCCCGCCGCGTCCGGCAGCGACCCCAGCACCTGCGCCCGCACCACCTCGACGGCCTGCCCGGCCTCCCGCTGCTGCAGCGTCTCTCCGACGCAGACGATCGGCTCCAGTCCGGCCGCGATCGCCGCGTCCGCCTTGGCCGCCACGTCGGCGTCGGTCTCGCGGAACCCCTGCCGCCGCTCCGAATGGCCGACGATGACCAGCCCCGCGCCCGCGTCCTTCAGCATCGCCGCCGACACGGACCCCGTGAAGGCCCCCGAAGCCTGCACGTGGCAGTCCTGACCGCCGATCTCGACCGGCCCGCCCTTCAGCGCCCAGGCCATCTGGGCGATCAGCGTCGCGGGGGGACACAGGGCCACGCGCGCGGCGGACGGCGCGTCGTCCAGCGCCTCACGCAGGGCCTTGGCCTCCGCCAGGGAGGCGGCGAGGCCGTTCATCTTCCAGTTGCCGGCGATCAGCTTCACGGATTGTTTCATGGCGACGCTTCTAGCGCCGCCCCCATCCGCCTAACAAGCCCGCGTCACAAGCCCGGCGTCGTCAGGCCGCGCCGTCGGCCTTCTTCTTGCCCGCCTCGGAATAGATCAGCAGCGGCTGCGCCTTGCCCTCGATCACCTCGGCGTTGACCACGACCTCCTCGACGCCCTCGAACGTCGGCAGCTCGAACATGGTCTCCAGCAGGATGCCTTCCAGAATGGAGCGCAGCCCCCGCGCGCCGGTCTTGCGCGTGATGGCCTTCTTCGCCACCGCCGACAGGGCGTCGTCGGTGAACGTCAGCTCGACGTTCTCCATCTCGAACAGGCGCTTGTACTGCTTGACCAGGGCGTTCTTGGGCTCGGTCAGGATCTTGACCAGCGCCACCTCGTCCAGGTCCTCCAGCGTGGCCAGGACCGGCAGACGGCCGATGAACTCGGGGATCAGGCCGAAGCGCATCAGGTCGTCGGGCTCGACGTTCTTCAGGATGTCGCCCGTGCGGCGCTCGTCCACTTCCTTGACCTTGGCGCCGAAGCCGATCGAGGCCCCTTCGCCGCGCGCGGAGATCACCTTCTCCAGCCCCGCGAAGGCGCCGCCGACGATGAACAGGATGTTGGCCGTGTCGACCTGCAGGAACTCCTGCTGCGGATGCTTGCGCCCGCCCTGCGGCGGCACCGACGCGACGGTGCCTTCCATGATCTTCAGCAGGGCCTGCTGCACGCCCTCGCCCGACACGTCGCGGGTGATCGAGGGGTTGTCCGACTTGCGCGAAATCTTGTCGATCTCGTCGATGTAGACGATGCCGCGCTGCGCCCGCTCGACGTTGTAGTCGCTGGCCTGCAGCAGCTTCAGGATGATGTTCTCGACGTCCTCGCCGACGTAGCCGGCCTCGGTCAGCGTCGTCGCGTCCGCCATGGTGAACGGCACGTCGATGATGCGCGCCAGCGTCTGGGCCAGCAGCGTCTTGCCCGAGCCCGTCGGCCCGATCAGCATGATGTTCGACTTGGCCAGTTCGACGTCGTTGGACTTCGTGGCGTGGTTCAGGCGCTTGTAGTGGTTGTGGACCGCGACGCTCAGCACCTTCTTGGCGTGCGCCTGACCGATCACGTAGTCGTCCAGGACCTCGCGGATTTCCTTCGGCGTCGGCACCCCGTCCTTCGCCTTCACGAAGCCGATCTTGTGCTCCTCGCGGATGATGTCCATGCACAGCTCGACGCATTCGTCGCAGATGAACACGGTCGGTCCGGCGATCAGCTTGCGCACCTCATGCTGGCTCTTTCCGCAGAAGGAGCAGTACAGCGTGCTCTTGGCGTCGGTTCCGGCGGCTTTGGTCATCGACCCTTCTCACTCTCGCGTCCGTCCCTGACGGGACTCAACGCGTCTCCTGCGCGTTTGATTCCCGAACGATGGGCGCGAAGGTCTTCAAAAAATGACAATCCCCCATCCCGAACCGGGTCACAACCCCCGCGCGGGCTCGACTCGGAGGAACAGGCGATCAGGATGGCATGCGGGATCACGGTGGCGAATGTCTGACATGGGGATGCAGCAAGGAACGCGCCAGTCGGCCGGCGGGCGCCCCGTCGTCGCCTTCGACTTCGACGGCACGCTGACCGTCCGCGACAGCTTCACCGCCTTTCTGCGCCGCCGCGCCGGCCGTCGCGGCTGGACGGCGGGCCTTCTGCGCCTGTCGCCGGCGATCGCCGCCTATGCGCGCGACCGCGATCGCGGCGCCCTCAAGGCGGCTTCGGTCCGCGAGTTCCTGCTCGGCCTGCCGCGCGAGAGGCTGGAGGCCGAGGCCGAAGCCTTCGCCGCGGGCGTCTGGGACCGCTTCATGCGGCCCGACGCCCTCGCCGTCTGGCACGACTGGGGCCGCCGAGGCGCCCTGCGCGTCATCGTGACCGCCAGCCCCGAGACCACCGTCGCGCCCTTCGCGCGGCGGCTGGGGGCGGAGATGCTGCTGGGCACGCAGCTGGCGTTCGACGGCCGGGGACGCGTCGCCGGCGCCTTCGCCACGCCCAACTGCCGCGGCGAGGAGAAGGTCCGTCGCCTGCACGGCGTCTTCGGCCCCGATCTCCGGCTGGCCGCCGCCTACGGCGACACCTCCGGCGACCGCGAAATGCTCCAGATCGCCGACCAGCCGGGCTTCCGCGTCTTCACCGGCCGCCCCTGAGCCTCATTCGCGCGGCACGCGCGCCTCATAGGCCTCGAGAATCGATCGGGCGAGCGCCGACGCATGCGCATTGCGTCCGACATAGCCCTGCCGCACCGAGTACAGCCCCTCGAGATACGCAAGGTCCCAGGCCGAAAGGCCGGGCGGCGCCCGACCGGGCTCGAAGAGGTTGAGGATCGAATCGAACCGGCTGAGGTCCGCCTCAGGGTCCACCTGGGCAAGGGACACGAAGGTCACATAGTCCGCCAGCTGTTCCAGCGACGTCCCGTCCAGCCTGTCCACGTCGACGATCACGATGGACCGCTTCATCACGTCGCGCAGCGGCTGGCGCAGCCGCGACGCGAAGTTGCGCGTCACCGTGGGCGCATGATTTTCCAACATGAGGTTTTCCGGATCGGTCGTGGGCACGACCGAATGCATTCCGGGCAGGCGCACGGCGATCAGCCCCGTCTCGTCGTCCACGGGCGCGCTGACGTGCCACCAGCGCACGGGCGCGTCGCTCCGCTGAAAGACGGCCAGATCGTCGTAGCCCTGATCCATGCCCGAGCCGCCGACGACGAACAGCTTGGGACGGCGTGAGACCAGGTCGGAGGCGAATGCGGCCCCATCCGTCGTGCCGATGATCAGGATCGAGGGGTGACAGGGCGGCTCATGGGCGCGCAGACCCAGATCCCGAACCATGTCCGAAACGCGGTCGACCAGGTATTGCGCCACCTCAGGGGTGAAGTTGGCCGCGCCGACGCAGACCCCCTCGTCCCACCGCGCCGTGCCACGGTTCCCCGCCGGGGCGGCCACCTCCGCCACGAACCGCGTCGCCGCCTCGTCGAGCCGCCGCCCTACGACCACGACGTCCTCGACGCGATAAATCTCGCCGATCTCCTGCGCCGTCGCCGCCGTGGCCGCCAGACCCAGAAGAGCGCCGCTCAACGCGACGGTGATCCGATTGCGCATGACGTGGCCTCCCGTGCGCATGAGGCGCGCGGGAGCTGCCGGCGTCAACTGCGTCAGACCGTCTTGACGCCGTCGCCGTCCGCCTGTTCGCGCCGGTCGTAGACGTGATCGACGATGCCCCAGGCCTTGGCCTCCTCGGCCGACATGAAGTGGTCGCGGTCCAGAGTGCGCTCGACCTCCTCATAGGTCCGGCCGGTATGGTGGACGTAGATCTCGTTCAGGCGGCGCTTGGTGTAGCGGATGTCCTCGGCGTGGCGTTCGATGTCGGACGCCTGGCCGCGGAAACCGCCGGAGGGCTGGTGAACCATGATGCGCGCGTTCGGCAGGGCCACCCGCTGACCCGCGGCGCCCGCCGTCAGGATCAGCGAGCCGGCCGACGCGGCCATGCCCATGACCACGGTCGAGACCGGGCTCTTGATGTACTGCATGGTGTCGTAGATCGCGAGCGCCGACGAGACCTGGCCGCCGGGGCTGTTGATGTACATGCTGATTTCCTTCTTCGGGTTCTCCGATTCCAGGAACAGCAGCTGGGCGCAGATCAGGCTGGCCATGCCGTCCTCGAAGGGGCCCGTCAGGAAGATGATCCGCTCGCGCAGCAGGCGCGAGAAGATGTCGAAGGCCCGCTCGCCCCGGCTGGACTGCTCCACCACCATGGGAACCAGGTTCATGTTCATGAGATCGATCGGATCGCGCATTCGGGGCCTTCTCGGGATGCGGGGCGCGACTCGAACGCGCCCTTCGTGGCTTTGGATATCGCGTTCCGCCGCCCGCGACGCAAGGCGGCGGTCGGGCCTCACTCGGCCGGCGCGTTCCTGATCGTGCGGGCGACCTCGGCGGCGACGCCTTCGGCCACCGCCCCCTGGGCGGTCCGCATCGGAGCGCCCGGACGGTACAGCGCCCGCAGGTAGGCGAGGTCCCAATCGCTGAACCCGGGGCTGGACGCCGGATCCGCGAACACGTTCAGGACGCTGGCCTGTCGCGAAACGTCGCCCCGCGGATCGACCTGCGCCAGGGCCACGAAGGCGAGATAGTCGGCCAACTGTCGGGTGCTGACCCCGCTGACCTGATTGACGTCCACGATGATGTAGACGCGGGCCAGATCGTCCCGAACCTGACTGTTCAACCGCGAGGCGGAGGTGCTGAAAATGTAGGGCGCCGCGGGATTGCCCTCCGCGTCCACGTCGCCGGGCAGTCGCGTGGCGCGCTGGCCGGTTTCGGAGTCGACGGGCACGCTGGTGGTCCACCAACGAACCGGACGGTCGCCCTCCACGAACTCGTCGCGAAAGTCGGAGCTCAGGTGATACGTCCGGCCGCCCAGGCGGAACCCTTTCGGATCGGCCTCGATCATGGCGCCCGCGACGGCGCGCGGATCGTCGGTGAACACCATGATGACGTTGGGTCTGCATCCCACGTCGCCGGACTGGACCCCCAGGTCCTCCGCCACGCGGGCGATGTGATCGAGCAGCGGCTGGGCGACATCGGGGTTCAGGTTGACGGCGCCGACGCAGAGCGGCCGATACCACCGCGCCAGTCCGCGGCCGCGCGGCGCCTCACCGACGTTCTCCACGAACTCGTCGGCCACGGCACGGAGCGGCCGCCCGTCGACGACGATGTCGTCGACCCGCGTTTCCGGCGGGTCCTGCCGCGGCGGGTCCTGAAGCGGCGGATCCTGTTGCGCGGCCATGAGCATGGCCAACGAAATGACGGTGGCCAGCATGGCGACGCTCCCGGGCACGTCCGGAATCGGACGACTCAACCTGCCTCAGACGGCGGTCCCTGCAAAGCCCGCCGACGCGCGGCTCAGCCCTCGTCTTCGTCCTTCAGCAGGTCTTCCTTGCTGATCGGCGCGTCCTTGACCTCGGCCTGGCCGAAGATCAGCTCGCAGACCTTCTCCTCATAGACCGGCGCGCGCATCTGGGCCGCGGCGTTCGGGTTCTGGCGATAGAAGTCCAGCACCTGACGCTCCTGCCCCGGATAGTTGCGCGCCTCGGCCATGATGGCGTTGTTCAGCTCCTGATCCGTGACCTGCACGTTGTTGGCCCGGCCGATCTCCGCCAGCACCAGCCCCAGGCGCACGCGGCGCTCGGCGATCTTGCGGTACTCTTCCTTCAGCGCCTTCTCGGACTTCTTGGCGTCCTCCGCGTCCAGGCGGCCGGCGTCCTTGTCGGCCTGCACCTGGCGCCAGATGCCGTCGAACTCCTGCTCGACCATCTTCGGCGGCAGGTCGAAGCTGTGCTGCGCGTCCAGCTGGTCCAGCAGGCCGCGCTTCAGCTTGAAGCGGGCGGCGCCCGCGTACTGCTGGTTCAGGTTCTGGCGCAGCAGGTCCTTCAGCTTGTCCAGCGACTCCAGACCCAGGCGCGTGGCGAACGCGTCGTCGATCTTGGCCTCCGCCTCGGCCTTGATCGCCTTCACGGTGACGTCGAACGTCGCCGCCTTGCCGGCCAGGTGCCCCGCGCCGTAGTCGGCGGGGAAGGTGACGTTCAGCGTCTTCTCGTCGCCGACCTTCACGCCCTTCAGCTGCTCCTCGAAGCCGGGGATGAAGCGGTTCGATCCGATCACCAGATCCGCGTCGGTGGCCGAGCCGCCTTCAAAGACCTCGCCGTCGACCTTGCCGACGAAATCGATGGTGACCTGGTCGCCCTCGGCCGCCTTCACCGTCTTGCCGGTCTTGTCCTCATAGGTCTTGGCCTGACCGGCCAGATCCTTCAGCGCCTCGTCCAGATCGGCGTCGGTCGCCTCATAGACGGGACGCTCCAGCTTCAGCGTCTTGACGTCGACCGGCGTGAATTCCGGCATGACCTCCAGCGACATCTCATAGGTCAGGTCCTCCTGACCGGCGACCACCTTGTCCATGTCGCTGACCAGCTTCATCTCGGCCGGCGCGGCGGGACGCAGCTTGGCCTCGTCCAGCGCCTTCTGGCTGGACGTGTTCAGCGCCTCGTTGACGATCTCGCCCATCAGGTCGCGCCCGTAGGTCTTCTTCACGTGCGCGGCGGGCACCTTGCCGGGACGAAAGCCCTTGAGCTTCATCTGCGGCGAGACTTCCTTGATCTTGGCGTCCAGCTTCTCGTTCAGCTCGGCGGCGGGGATGGTCACCGCGATCGTGCGGCTGAGACCTTCGTTCGACTTTTCGACGACTTGCATGGGCGGGACGATCTGACGCTCTGGGGCGCGGACGGACGGGCGGACGCGCGATGGGAAAAGCAAGAAGGGCCGCCCTTGGTCAGGGCGGCGCCTCGAAGCCCGCCCTTATGTCGAGGCGGGGGGAAAAGGTCAACGCGGGCGGCTACAGCCCCAGCGCATCCATCGCCGGCGCTTCATAGGGGCCATCCTCGCCCGGTGTGCGCAGCCGATCGGCGAATCCGCCCGCCTCCGTCGCCAGCTGGTGAATCAGACTGTGCCCGCACGGCGCGATGTTGGGGCGAGCCGCGAACACGGGGTCTGCAAACGCTTCGTCGGCGTCGATCAGGGACCAGCCCGCGTCCCGAAACGCCTTGAGCACCATCGGCAGGAACAGGGCCGTCGTGAGATTGTGATGAATCAGCAGCGTGTGGGCCGGCGACCGGCCCAGCACGGCCCGGGCCAGACCATCGTAGAAGGCGGCGCGGTCCAGCAGATGTCGCACGAGATACGCGCCGTACGGCATGACGTCCGCGCCTGGCTCCTTTTCGAGCCGGGCCAGCAGGCGCTGGTTCACGTACCAGTCAGAGGCGTCGACGGTCACATGCCCGTTCATCAGGCCGCGGGTATGCAGAACCTCGCGCATCCGGTCCCGGCTTTCGGCGGTCCGCCCCTCGGCCAGATAAGGAAACCGGAACCACGGCCGCCAGGTCGGCAGGTCGACGATCAGGGCGGCGGCGCGGTCGACGTCCGCCCCTAGATCGCCGGGGGCCGCCCCGCCATAGTAGGCGTGGCTGTAGGTGTGGTTGGCGACGAAATGACCGGACTCCGCCCAGCTCTGCAGGTGCGCGCGGGCTTCGACGGTCTCGACGTGCTTGCCCGTCACGAACCCCGCCGCCTTGATCCGTTCGAAGTAAAGCGCGTCGAGGATGCCGTGATGGCGTGTGTCCGCGCTGACCAGCGGCCCGTCGTCAAATCGAAAATCGTCGATCGTGACGGCCAGCCGCGGCCGATCCCCGGCTGCGGCCGGCACGGCCGCCGCCGCGCCACAAGCCAGTCCCGCCAAAAGGCCGCGTCGATGCATCATCCGGCCAGCCTATGCTGATCGGCGCGGCACGCCTATCTCTGCACGCATGACCGACGCCTCCTCCCCCCTCGGCCTGTTCGTCGCGCCGGTGACCGCCTTCCAGCAGAACTGCACCACCGTCTGGTGCACGAAGACGAACAGGGCGGCCGTCATCGACCCCGGCAGCGGCGTCGGTCCGATCCTCGCCGAGATCGCCCGGCGCGGGCTGACGCTGGACCAGATCTGGATCACCCACGGTCACCTGGACCACGCCGGCGGCGCCGCCGAGATGTCGGAGAAGTCCGGGGCCCCCATCATCGGCCCGCACCCGGAGGACCAGTTCTGGATCGACGGCATCCCGGCCCAGGCGGCGCAGTACGGGCTGGAGCCGATGCGCAGCTTCGCCCCGACGCGCTGGCTGGACGAGGGCGACGTCCTGACGCTGGGCGAGACGACCTGGGAGGTCTTCCACACCCCCGGCCACACGCCGGGGCACGTCATCTTCTTTTGCCGCGCCGCGCGCTTCGCCCAGGTCGGCGACGTCCTTTTCCAGGGCTCGATCGGCCGCACCGACTTTCCGCGCGGCGACCTGCAGACGCTGATCTCGTCCGTCACCGAAAAGCTCTGGCCGCTGGGCGACGACGTCCAGTTCGTGCCCGGCCACGGCCCTGGATCCACCTTCGGCGCCGAGCGGCGGACCAATCCCTTCGTGTCCGACGCGGCGCTGGGCCGCGGCTGAACGGAGCCGTTCGCGGGACGTTGGCTTCCTGAACCTCGTCAGGAGCCCCCCATGCACGACCCCATGCCCGAACCCGTCTCGCCGCCAGAGGTGCCCGACACGGCGCCTCCGGGGCCCGAGATCGATCCGCCGCAGCCCTCGCCGGACGGCCCGCCCATGCCGGAGCCGGGAAACCCCGGCCGCCCCGCCGCATGAGCTGATTCGCTCATAAGTCAGCGGTTTGCGGCTCGCGCGCCTGTTACCGGCGACCGGGAACGTAAGCCCCCCACACGGATTGTGACTGCAACCCAAACGCCACAGTGAGGATGGACCGCCCCATGTCTCTTCAGCCCCCCAAAGCGTCCGGAGTCTCCAAGCGCGGCTTCGCTTCCATGGACCCCGAGCGTCAGCGTGAGATCGCCCGCAAGGGCGGCGCCAGCGTGCCCAGCGAGAAGCGTTCCTTCTCCCAGGACCGCAGCCTGGCCGCCAAGGCCGGCCGCAAGGGCGGCGAAGCCTCCCACGGCAGCCGCAAGCCCGGTGAGCCCGTTCCCCGCGTGAACTGAGGCTTCAGGCCGCCAGCAGGGCCAGGGCGACGGACGGATCGGGGCTCACGTCCAGTCGCACCAGTTCCCAGCCGGCCGCCGACGCCGTGTCGCGCAGGGTCGCCTCGCTGAACTTGCGCGAGCTTTCGGTGTGGATCGTTTCGCCGGCCTCGAAGCCGAAGCTGCGGCCGCCGACGCGAACCGTCTGCGGCCGCATCGATTCCAGATGCATCTCCACGGCCGACCGCGCCGGGTTCCAGATCGCCCGGTGGCGGAAGGCGCCCAGATCGAAATCCGCCTTCAGCTCGCGGTTGGCCCTAGCGAGTAGGTTCAGGTTGAACGCCGCCGTGACCCCCTCCGGATCGTCGTAGGCCCGCTCCAGCACGGCGGCGTCCTTGATCATGTCGACGCCCAGCACGAACAGGGCGTCCGGCCCCAGCAGTTCACGCGCCCCGCGCAGGAACCGCACCGCCTCCTCCGGCTCCAGATTGCCGATGGTGGATCCCGGGAAGAAGCCCACCCGACGTCCCGGCGGCAGATCGGCCGGCAGCGTCAGCGGCGACAGAAAGTCCCCGGCCACCGTGTGAATCGTCAGGTCCGGATAGGCCGCTTCCAGACGCGCCTTGGCCTCCCTCAACGCATCGGCGCTGATGTCGACCGCCACGTAGGCCGCCAGATCGCCTGCGGCGTCCAGCACCTTGCGCGTCTTCTCGCTGGCGCCGGATCCGAACTCCACCAGCACCGCGCCCGGTCCGAACGCCTCGGCCAGCCGGGGGGCCGTCCGCTCCAGCAGCGCCGCCTCCTGCCGCGTCGGATAATACGCCTCCAGGCGCGTGATGTCCTCGAACAGCTCGCTTCCGCGCGCGTCGTAGAACCACTTGGGCGAGGTCGCCTTGCGCGGACGGCTCAGCCCCTCGATCAGCGCCTCACGGAACGCCTGGGTCTGCACGGGCTCCAGCGCCCGCTCCGCGATCGACGGCTCGTCGGCCAACCGGATGCCCGATAACGCCCAGCGGCACCGGGGCGCGAAGAAGTTGCGATACGTCGTCCGCGCATGGCCCTCCGGCGTCGCCCACGACGATCCCCGCAGCACCTGCTGACCGCTCATGAACTTGCCGTTGTACTCCGACGCCGTGCCCGGCGTCGGATGAAAGCGGGGATAGGCCAGATAGGCGCTGGCGGTCCACTGCCAGACCTCGCCGAACGCGTCGGCCAGAAGGCCCGCCTCCGCCGCGACCTCCCACTCCGCCTCGGTCGGCAGGCGCTTGCCCGCCCAGCGCGCGAAGGCGTCGGCCTCATAGAAGCTGACGTGCCGCACCGGTTCGGACGGGTCCACCGCCCGACGGCCGGTCAGCGTCATCGTCGTCCACAGCCCGTCCGCCTCGCGCCGCCAGTACATCGGCGCCTTCCAGCCCTCGGCCTGCACCGTCGCCCAGCCGTCCGACAGCCACAGTTCCGGCCGCTCGTAGCCGCCGTCCTCGATGAAGGTCAGCCAGCGCCCGTTCGTCGCCAGACCGCGGGCGATCGCGAACGGCTCCACGAAGGTCTGGTGCCGCGGCGTCTCGTTGTCGAACGCGAAGCTCCCCGGCGCCGCGCCGATCTCGACCAGACCTCCCTCGACGCGCGCGAACCCCTGCCCGGCCTCCGGCGCCGGCGTCTGCCGCGGCTCGGCGTCGTATGCCGCCGGCTCCAGCGGCGACCGGCTCATCAGGTGCAGCAGGTCCATCAGGAACAGCTCGCAGTGCTGCTCCTCGTGGGCCAGGCCAAGATCGAACAGATAGCGCTCGTGCTCGTCCTGCAGCCCGTCGGCCAGAAAGGCCTCCATCCGCCGATCCACCTCGGCGCGATACGCCAGGATCTCGTCCAGCGACGGCCGGGTCATCAGCCCCCGCTCCGACCGCGCCACCCGCTCGCCCAGCGCCTCGTAATAGCTGTTCAGCACCAGCTTCAGTTGCGCGTCGACGGGCTCATGGCCCTCGCGCCGGCCCAGCAGCATCGTCTCGAAGAACCAGCTGACGTGTCCCAGGTGCCACTTTCCCGGGCTGGCGTCCGGCATCGACTGCGCCTGCAGGTCCTCCGCGGTCAGCCCCGCGGCGAGCGCCGGCATGCGCGCCCGCACGTGGCGATAGCGCGCCACATCGTCGCCTGCGCCGCGCGCGGCCTTGGCTGACGCTTTCATGGAAGGCTCCTGTCGCGGGCGCCGCCCCGATGTCGGCCACCCTGCACAGAACACCTCGGCATGCCGTACGTTGCCTGCAAGGGCGAAGAAACGGCCAAGCTGCCACGCCGTGTCAGCAGTCCGTCAGCGGACCGGCCGGCCGCCGTGCTTCGCATACTCCAGCCGCGCGATGGTGCGGTTGTGCACCTCGTCGGGCCCGTCGGCGATGCGCAGGGTCCGCACCGTGGCGTACAGCTCCGCCAGGGGGAAGTCGCCCGACACGCCCGCGCCGCCGAACGCCTGGATGGCGTCGTCGATGACCTTCAGCGCCATGCGCGGCGCCGCCACCTTGATCTGGGCGATCTCGCTCTTGGCGTTCTTGGCCCCCGCCTCGTCCATCATCCAGGCGGCCTTCAGCACCAGCAGGCGGCACATCTCGATGTTCGTCCGCGCCTCCGCGACGCGCTGCTCCCAGACGGAATGCTCGGCGATGGCCTTCCTGAAGGCGGTCCGGCCCAGCAGCCGCTCGACCATCAGGTCCAGCGCCCGCTCGGCCGCACCGATCACGCGCATGCAGTGGTGGATGCGTCCCGGCCCCAGCCGGCCCTGGGCGATCTCGAATCCCCGGCCTTCGCCGGCGATCAGGTTTTCGACCGGCACGCGCACGTTCTCCAGCACCACCTCGGCGTGCCCGATCGGCAGCTCCTGGTACCCGAACACCGACAGCATCCGCTCGACGCGGAACCCGGGCGTGTCCACCGGCACCAGGATCTGGCTCTGCTGCTGGTGCGTGGCGGCCCCGAAATCGGTCTTGCCCATGACGATGGTGATGGCGACGTTCGGGTGCGCCATGTTGGTCGACCACCACTTGCGGCCGTTGATGACGTAGTGGTCGCCGTCGCGCTCGATGCGCGTCTCGATGTTCGTCGCGTCCGAACTGGCGACCGCCGGCTCGGTCATCAGGAACGCCGAGCGGATCTCCCCCGCCATCAGCGGCTTCAGCCAGCGCGCCTGCTGCTCCGCGTTCCCATAGAGGTGCAGCACCTCCATGTTGCCGGTGTCCGGCGCATTGCAGTTGAACACCTCGGCCGACCACAGCCGGCGCCCCATCATCTCGGCCAGCGGCGCATATTCCAGGTTGGTCAGCCCCGCCCCGTGCTCTCCGGGCAGGAACATGTTCCACAGCCCCGCCTCGCGCGCCTCGGCCTTCATGGTCTCCATGATCGGCGGCTGGCGCTTCGGGTCCTCATGAACCTGCGCCCAGTACTCGGCCTCGCGCGGGACGACGTTGGCCTCGATGAAGCGCGCGACCCGCTCCTGCCAGTGGAGGCCGCGGTCGGAATGACGGAAGTCCATGGACGCCTCCTGATGGCGAAACGGCGCGGCCCCGTCGGGAACCGCGCCGTCTGAAAACTCAGTGCGGGGCCGGGCTCAGCGCTTCAGCAGCGGGGCTAGGCGCTGGGCGATCATCATGTCGCCCGCCACCTTCAGCTTGCCCTGCATGAAGGCCATCATCGGGTCCAGCCTGCCTTCCGACAGGGCGATGAAGTCGTCCCACGACATCGTCACGGTCGCGTCGGCCGGCTTGTCCTCGTTGGTCACCGAGTTCGGGACCGAGGCGCCGTCGATGTAGATCTTTCCGGTGTCGCCCAGGTCGATCTTCACGGTCTTGCCCAGACCGGAGTTGTCGCCCACGGCGCCGCGGATGTGTTCGGTGACGGAAGGCAGGTCGGCCATGGTCGTCTCTCCTTGGGAACGGTTGTGGCCACCGGCCTAGCGCGCGCTCACCGCCCTGCCAAGGTCACGCGGGGTCAAGTTGCGGCGAGCGCGTCTGCGTCGTCCGCCTTCTTCCGCCGCAGCTCGATCAGCCGCACGCACCAGATCGAGATTTCGTAGAGCAGCACCAGCGGCACGGCCAGCATCAGCTGGCTGATCGGATCCGGGGGCGTCACCACCGCGGCGACCACGACCACGGCGACGATGGCATAACGCCGCCCCTCGGCCATGAATTTCGACGAGATCAGTCCCGCCAGCCCCAACAGGGTCATCACCACCGGCAACTGGAAGCACAGGCCGAACGCCAGCAGCAGCGCGGTCACCAGGTTCAGGTATTCCGAGATCTTGGGCAGCAGCGCCACGGACACCCCGTCGCCCACCACCTGCTGCCCCAGCGAGAACCACATGACGAACGGCAGCATGACGAAATAGACCAGCGCCCCACCCAGCAGGAACAGCAGGGGCGCGGCCAGCAGGAACGGCAGGAAGGCGCCCTTCTCGTTGCGGTACAGCCCCGGGGCGACGAACCGGTACAGCTGAAAGGCCAGCACCGGAAAGGCCAGCACCACGGCGCCGAAGCCGGCGATCTTCATCTTGGTGAACAGCTGCTCCAGCGGCGCGGTGGCGATCAGCTGGACGACCTCCTGCCCCCCGTCCGGCACGGGCTGAAACCCGGCCGTCACCGCGATCAGGTCGAAGGGGTTCACCTGATGCCCCTGCGCCGCGTGCATCGCCGCGGCCGCCTGGAACGGGTGGATCAGGACCAGCTGGATCTGCGCCGCGAAGGTGAAGCAGACGATGAAGGCGATCACGAAGGCGACCACGCACACCAGCAGGCGTCCGCGCAGCTCGATCAGGTGATCCATCAGCGGCGCGCGCGACGCCTCGATCTCGGCCTCGTCCTGCTCGGTCCGGCTCACAGGTCGACCGCCTTCCTGCGCGCGACCTTCGGCTTGGCGGCGGACGCCCTGGCCTTGCCGGAAGCAGGCTTCGTGGCCGCCTTGGGGCCAGGCTTGGCGGTCGGGGCGGCGGCCTTCGTCGCCTTGGGCGCGGTCGTCTTCGTGCGAGCCTTCGGCGCCCTTGTCTCCACCGGCGCCGCCTCGGCCGGCTCCACAGGCGTCGGCCCCGGATCGGCGAACTCCTCCGGTCCCGTCAGCAGCGGCTGGGGCGCGGGCGCCGGCGCTTCGACCGGCCGGTTCAGGTCGGCGTTGATCGCGCGGAAGGTCGCTTCCGCCTCGGCGCCCAGCGGCGCCATCTGCGTGCGGCGCAGGGCGTCGACCTCACGGCGCAGTTCGTCCAGCTCGGACTGGCGCGCCATCTCGTCGAAGCTGGCGCGGAAGTCGTTGGCCATGGCCCGCGCACGCGCCATCGCCTTGCCCAGCTTGCGCATCATCACGGGCAGGTCCCGGGGCCCCACCACCAGCAGGGCCACAAGTCCGATCACCAGAATTTCAAAGCCGCCGATCCCGGGGCCCAGGCCACCCATCCGTCAGGGTCTCCGACGCAGGTTGGCGGTCAGCGGTTCAGCTGGTCTTTTTCGGCGTCCGTGCGCGGCAGGCTGCTCACGCCCTCGGCCGGACCGTCCTTCTTGTCGTCGTCCTTCAGGCCGTCCTTGAAGGCGCGGATGCCCTTGGCCGCGTCGCCCATCAGGCCCGACAGCTTGCCGCGCCCGCCGAACAGCAGGGCGACGACGACGATGACCAGAAGCCAATGCCAGATGCTGATCGCGCCCACGGCGTACTCTCCTCATGCGGACCGGTTCGTCGGCCCCGTCTTCTAGCGCCGCATATAGGCGCTCCGGTGGCGCCAAGCCAAGCGGACCTGTAGTCACGGCGCCAATGAGTCACGTCATCATCCACACCGACGGCGCCTGCAAGGGCAATCCCGGCCCCGGCGGCTGGGGCGCGGTGCTGCAGACCGGCGGCGGTCATGAGAAGGAGCTGTGGGGCGGCGAACCCCTGACCACCAACAACCGCATGGAACTTACCGCCGCCATCATGGCGCTGGAGGCCCTGAACCGCCCCTGCCGCGTGGATCTGCACACCGACAGCCGCTACGTCATGGACGGCATCACCAAATGGATGCCCGGCTGGAAGTCGCGCGGTTGGCTGACCGCCGACAGGAAGCCCGTCAAGAACGACGACCTGTGGAAACGCCTCGACGCGGCCCGCGCCCCGCACCAGGTCAAGTGGCACTGGGTCAAGGGCCACGCCGGGCATGCCCTGAACGAACGCGCCGACGCTTTGTCGAACAGGTGGATCGAGGAACGGCGGAGCTAGCCCGTCGTCACCTTCAGCGTCGCGCCCGACGCGTCGACGACGGTCACATAGGTCCCGACCGGGGCCTCGCCCGCGTTGATCTCCGCCGCCCATTCCGCGCCCGAGACGAACACCCGGCCGCGGCCCGCGACGAACGGCTCCACCACGCGCGCCTGCTGGCCGACCAGCCGCGAGGACCGGTCGTTGACGTCCGCCGCGTCGTTCGGATTCACCCGCTGGATCAGCCGTCGCGACAACAGGGTCATCGCCGCCGTCAGCAGGGCGAAGATGGCGACCTCCGCCGTCAGGCCCAGCCTCAGGCCCAGCGCCGTCAGCACCGCCACCACGCCCGCGGCCACGGCCGGCCACAACAGCCATTCGCTGGAGATGGCGGCCTCCACGGCCAGCAGGGCCACGCCGATCGCCAGCCAGATCCACCACGGCTGCGAGGCGTGCAGGCTCAGGATCGCGTCCATGGTCCTACTCCGTCACGGGGACCGAACCGGCCGGACGCCGCGGCGGGCGCGGCGCCGTCGGCGGGGTCTGGCGCGGCGCCGGCGGCGGGGTCGATCCGCCCGACTGTTGCCGGCCCGCCAAGCCCACCAGCTCGCCGATACCTGCGATGGAGCCGACCAGCGCGCCCATCTCTGCGGGCACGATGACCGTCTTCTGCTGGGGGCTGTTGGCCAGCTGGGCGAAGGCCTCGACGTATTTCTGGGCCACGAAATAGTTGATGGCGTTCACGTCGCCGCGGGCGATGGCTTCCGACACCATGGCGGTGGCGCGGGCTTCGGCCTCGGCTTCCCGCTCGCGGGCCTCGGCGTCGCGGAAGGCGGCTTCCTTGCGCCCCTCGGCCTCCAGGATGGCCGCCTGTTTGGCGCCTTCGGCGCGGGCGATCGCGGCCTGTTTCTCGCCGTCGGCCTCGGTGATCACGGCGCGGCGCTCGCGCTCGGCCTTCATCTGGCGCGCCATGGCGTTGGTGATGTCGGTCGGCGGGGTCAGGTCCTTGATCTCGATCCGGTTGGCCTTGACGCCCCACGGTTCGGTCGCCGCGTCGATCACGTGCAGCAGACGGGTGTTGATGGCGTCGCGCTGGCTCAGCACCTCGTCCAGCTCCATGGAGCCGACCACCGTCCGCAGGTTGGTCATGCACAGCTGGGCGATCGCGTACTGCAGGTCATCGACCCGATAGGCGGCCCGCGCGGCGTCCATCACCTGGATGAAGACGATGCCGTCGACCTTCACCATGGCGTTGTCCTTGGTGATGACCTCCTGCGTCGGCACGTCCAGAACCTGCTCCATCATGTTCATCCGACGGCCAATTCTCTCTACGAACGGTGTCAGGATGTGGATGCCCGGGGCTAGGGTCTTGGTGTATTTGCCGAAGCGCTCGACCGTGAACTCGCGTCCTTGGGGCACGATCTTCACCACGCTGAACAGCAGCACGATCGCGAAGGCGACCAGCACCAGAACGAAGATAGTCGGCAGTTCCATCGGCATCCTCCTGTCCCGGACAGGCTAAGGCGCCGCTTGCCCCGCATCCATCGAAACCGGACGCGAAAGATTACTTCGGCGTAAGAAACCGCGCCGCCGCCAGCCGGATCACCCGCCGCGTCTCGTCCCAGTCGACGCGCGCGCAGGCCTCCTCGATCGGCACGAACTCGGCCGCCGCCGCGTCGTCTCCGGCCACCGGCTCCCCCGCGATCCACCGCGCCGCATGATCGATCAGGACGTAGTGCCGCCCGTGCTCCGGCCAGATGCCGTCGATCACGTCGACCAGCCCCAGCAGTTCCGCCTCCACGCCGGTTTCCTCGCGCAGCTCGCGCAGCGCCGTCTCCACCGCCCGCTCGCCCGGCTCCACCCGGCCGCCGGGGATGCTCCATTGTCCCATGCGCGGCGGCTTGCCGCGACGGATCAGCAGGACGTCGTGTCCGCGAAAACAGATCACGCCGACGGCGGGCACGGGGGCGGGCAGGCTCATGGCCTTCGCTAGCTCTCCCCTTCCCACTCCGGCAAGCCTCTGGGACAAGACGGCATGGATCGCGCCCTGCCCCTGCCCCCGGACCGCCTCAAGACCGCGCTCGACGGCCTGTCCGACGGCCTCGCCGAGCTGAAGGCCGCGCTGGGCCCCGGGGGCTGGACCGACGACCCGCAGGCGATCGCCCCTTGGCTCAGGGAATGGCGCGACCGCTGGCACGGGCACACGCCGCTGATGCTGACGCCCCGCTCCACGGACGAGGTGGCGAAGGCCGTCGCCATCTGCGCCCGCCGCCGCATTCCGATCGTGCCCCAGGGCGGCGCCACCGGCCTGGTCGGCGGACAGGTGCCCTTCGGCGAGGTGCTGCTGTCGCTCCGGAAACTGCGCGCGGTCCGCGCCGTGTCCCCGCTCGACGACGCCCTGACCGTCGAGGCCGGGGTGACGCTGAAGGAAGCGCAGGACGCCGCTCTCGCCGCCGGTCGCCGCTTCCCGCTCAGCCTCGCCGCCGAAGGCACGGCCACGATCGGCGGCGTGATCTCCACCAACGCCGGCGGCGTCCAGGTCCTGCGCTACGGCATGATGCGCGACCTCGTCCTCGGCATCGAGGCGGTCATGCCCGACGGCCGCGTCTTCGACGGGCTCAAGACCCTGCGCAAGGACAACACCGGCTACGACCTCAAGCAGCTTCTGATCGGCGCGGAGGGCACGCTGGGCGTCGTCACCTCCGCCACCCTGAAGCTGTTTCCCCTCCTCCGCTCCCGCGCGACGGCCATCGTCGGCCTGCCCGCCGCCGCCGACGCCGTAGAGCTGCTCTCCCGCGCCAGGGCCGAGACGGGCGGCGGGGTCGAGGCTTTCGAGCTGATGCGCCGCGTCGGCGTCGAGATGGCCGTGCGCAACATCCCCGGCGTGCGCGAGCCGCTGGAGACCGTCACGCCCTGGCTCGCGCTGATCGAACTGGCGTCCGGAGAGGTCGGGGCCGCCGACGCCGCGCTTCAGCGCCTGCTGGAAGCCGCCTTCGACCAGGGCCTGATCGTCGACGCCGCCGTCGCGACCAGCGACGCCCAGCGCGCCGCCTTCTGGAAGCTGCGCGAGGAACAGTCGGCCGCCCAGAAGCCCGAGGGCCCCGGCTGGAAGCACGACGTGTCCGTCCCCGTCTCGCGCATCGCCGAGTTCATCGAGGCGGCCGAAGCCGCCGTGCTGGCGTTCGAGCCCAGGGCCCGCATCAGCGCCTTCGGCCATGTCGGCGACGGCAATCTCCACTACGACGTCATGCGACCTCTCGACGCGGACCCGACGGCCTTCATGGCGCGCCAGCCGGAGGGCTCAAGGGTCGTCCACGACCTCGTCGCCGCCTTCGACGGCTCGATCAGCGCCGAGCACGGTCTGGGCCGCCTCAAGACCGAAGAGGCCCGGCGTTACAAGTCCGACGTCGAAGTGCAGGCCATGCGCGCGATCCGCGCCGCGCTGGACCCCCACCGCATCATGAATCCGGCGGTGCTGTTCTAGCCTTGCGGTTCAAATCGGCGGCGAAGCGGCCTATCTGGCGCCCATGCTGATCGTCCTTTCCCCCGCCAAGCGTCTCGACTTCGCCGGGACGCCCGCCGACCTGCCGGCCACCCGGCACAGGTTCGAGGACGACGTCAGCACCCTGTCGGTCACCGCGCGCCGCCAGACCCAGGCCGAGCTGCGCCGGCTCATGGGCATCTCCGACGATCTGGCCAAGCTCAACCAGCAGCGCTTCAAGGCCTTCGACCCCGCGTCCGACGAGGGGCTTCAGGCCGTCCTCGCCTTCGCCGGCGACGTCTACCAGGGCCTCGACGCCCGTTCGATGTCCCGCGCCGACCTGACGTGGGCGCAGGACCGGCTGCGCATCCTTTCCGGCCTCTACGGCCTGCTGCGCCCGCTCGATCGCATCCAGCCCTACCGTCTCGAGATGGGCACGCGCCTCAAGACCCGCCGCGGCGCCGGCCTCTACGATTTCTGGGGCGATCGCATCTCGAAGGCGCTCAACGCCGACGCGGACGGCCATGACGACCCGACGCTGATCAACCTCGCCAGCCAGGAATATTTCGGGGCCGTCGACGCCCGCGCCCTGAGGATCCCCGTCGTCACCTGCCATTTCCGCGAGGGCGTCAGGGACGGGGGCGGCGAGACCCGCATCGTCTCCTTCTTCGCCAAGAAGGCGCGCGGCGCCATGGCGCGCTTCGCCGTGGAGGGCCGGATCGACCGCGCGGCGGGGCTCAAGGACTTCGCGACCGACGGCTACGCCTTCGACAAGGCCGCATCCACGGATTCGGACTGGATATTCACCCGATAGGGAATATCCTCGCGGTCGCCTTCGCGCCTGCGAACGGCTAGGCTGGGGCAAGACGCCGAAAACGGCGCGCAGGAGACGAGACGACCATGCTGCATTGGCCCAAGCGCGGCGCCGCGCCCGGCGAGTCCGCCCCCGCCGCGCCCCGCGACATGAACGACCTGTCGGGCCAGGTGGCGGTCATCACCGGCTCCACCTCCGGCATCGGCCTGGCCCTCGCCCGCGCCGTGGCCGCGCGCGGCGGCGACGTGGTCCTGAACGGCCTCGGCGACCCCTCCGAGATCGAGCGCACCCGCGCGGGCATCGAGGCCGCCTGCGGCGTCCGCGTCCGCTACCACGCCGCCGACATGCGCCGGGGCGAGGAAGTCGCCGATCTGGTCGCCTTCGCCCGGCACGAACTCGGCCGACTCGACATCCTGGTCAACAACGCCGGGGTCCAGCACGTCGAGGCGATCGAGAAATTCCCGTCCGAGAAATGGGACCAGATCCTCGCCATCAACCTGTCGTCGGCCTTCTACGCCATCCGCG
The DNA here is from genome assembly GCF_035935935.1 of Brevundimonas sp. GTDB lineage: Bacteria > Pseudomonadota > Alphaproteobacteria > Caulobacterales > Caulobacteraceae > Brevundimonas. The sequence continues at coordinate 2,433 of NZ_DASYWO010000009.1, read as the reverse complement.
CGGCCGTCCCGATCATGAAGGCCCAGGGCCGCGGCCGGATCGTCAACGTGGCCTCCGCCCACGGCCTGCGCGCCAGCCCCTACAAGTCGGCCTACGTCGCCGCCAAGCACGGCGTCATCGGCCTGACCAAGACCGTGGCGCTGGAGACGGCCCGTGACGGCATCACCTGCAACGCCATCTGCCCGGGCTTCGTCGAAACCCCCATCGTCGAACAGCAGATCGCCGACCAGGCCCGCACCCACGGCATCTCGAAGGAGCGCGTCGTCGACGAGGTCATCCTCGCCAAACAGCCGACCAAACGCTTCGTCACGCCCGACGAGCTGACCGGCCTGTTCCTCTACCTCGTCAGCGACCTCGGCGCCTCCGCCACCGGCGCCAGCTTCTCCATCGACGGCGGCTGGACCGCGCAGTAGGCGCGGCCTCCGCGCCGGAATGCGGACGCGCCCCACACCGGTGAGGGGTGGTTAGCGGACCTCGGGTTCGAGCTGGCGGATTTTTGCGCGCACGGACTGTGTTGACCAAAGCGACAAGTGTGCACGGGCAGGCTTCGACCGCTCGATGACCACAGTCGCGCCCCTCTCCTCAAGAAACCGGCGAAGGCGCTTTCCATTTCGACGCCCCCAGACGCCGACGTAGCAGCTCCATAAGCCACGTCGATAAAAGACTGTGCCGCTGAACGCCCTATGCAGTTCCCTGACGCCCATGAACTTCGAGAGCGCACCTCGCTCGACGACGCAGACAAGGGTGTCCCCGTCAGGACTGAACGTGGGGTCGCGGAAAGAGTAGGCCGTGAGAGGCTTCATCGCATGAAAATGCAGAGCCTGGGCCACGTCCGCAACGGGTGGAAAGCGGACCTGAGCAGAGGGGCGAGATGCGGACCGATCAGAACGTGCCGAGCGCGGCCTGAGCGACAAGTCGAACCTGATCCCACCGAGGATCTGAAGTCAGCGCCTCGCGGGTCCAGAAGGAGGCGTGTGCCTTTCCGCTTAAGTCCGCCAGCATCTCGTCCACAATTCGGACGGCAGCGATCTGACGCTCTGACATCAGCCCTTGCGCGTGCATCGCCAAGTGGGGCGCGAAGGCGTCGTCTAGTTCGAGAGCCAGTTCGTCAGTGCCGTAAGCGACAGCTTGGGGTCCCAGTAGGGCATCGAGATACTCGGCCTGTCTATCGGCGGGCAGCGCGAGGTTGGTCAGCGCGCGTTTCAAAATATCGAGCTGGTGGTCCATGCCCAAGCATATCCCACGGCGCCGCGCCCGCTATGGGTCGGCAGCAGACCGCCGCCCATGGCTGGGAAGCGGACGGCCACTAGTTCGTTTGCGAAGAGCCCAGCGCAGGAAGACCCATTGCGAGCCTACGAAGCCCACCACAGCCGCGATCAGTGTCGGCCAGAAGAATAGGTCAGCGGGCTGGGTGCAGGTCACGCCAGCGTCGATCTGCGCGTCGCTCAGGACGCAATGGGCCATGACCAAGGACCCGAGAACCACTACGGCTGCGGTGTAAAAGGCCGCCGTAATGACGCAAAAGCCGATAGCCGCTCCAAGATAGCGCATCATGCCTCCTGCTCGCTGGAGCGGTCGCCGACCCGCATCCTGACCGTGAAGGCTGCATTCTCGCAAGGTCCGCAACGGGTCGGGAGCGGTCCGTCGCGCGAGGGTTGTCAGCGGACCGCAGCTATGGTGCCCGGCGTGTCCTATAGTCCGCTCTGCCCGTCACAGTTCAGCCCGCTGCCGGATCCGGGTCGCTTGCAGATCAAGTATCCGCCACCTTCGTGGCCCCGCAGGCGAAAGCGAAAAGTGACGTCCTCTCGGAGCGTCGTGTGCGCAAAGTAGCGGACCGGCACGATCCTGCCGGGGAGTTCGCCCGACTCGACTCGCGAGACGTGGAGGTTGGCGGAGAACCAGCTGTGGCCGAGCAGATCGTCGGGGTCATAGACGGACTCGCTGCTCAGGTTTTGCAGTCGACCGATCACAATGACGTCGCCAGAGGGGCCCGCGATCCCTGCGGACGGCCCCCAGTCCGAAACCGTCCGACAGCCGGAAAGTCCCAGCACCGTTGCAGTGACCATTATCTCTGAGAACAGGCTGGACATAGTGACAACATGCGCAGCGCAAGTCGGAGGAGCAAGGTCCGCAACGGGTCGGGAGCGGACTGCCGAGCGGAAGCCATTAGCTGACATCTTGGGCGGTGCCGCCCAACACATGAGGGAAATGCTCCATTGTCCCATTCGTCTGTACGGAAGAGCACCTTGCCCCACTGAATCACTTCGTCGCCGTCCTCGTACGGCTGGCTACGTGTCGGCAGTTCAGGCTCCATTTCTTCCGGCATGATGTGGAAATGATCGCTCTGCTCGCTCAGTCTCTGAAGTTCGCTGACCAACAGATCGCGGCCTGCCGGGTTCAACCAGATTTCGAGCGATCCGTCCTTCGTCCGGC
>NZ_DASYWO010000008.1:0-151305 GCF_035935935.1 Brevundimonas sp. | reverse complement strand
GTACTTCTTCGCCGTCGCGCCGCCCGACTTCGCCAGCGTCATCGTGATCGCCGCCGTCAGCGTCGTCTTGCCGTGATCCACGTGACCGATCGTGCCGATGTTGCAGTGCGGCTTCGTGCGTTCGAACTTTTCCTTGGCCATGGCCAAAACTCCTGCGGCCCGGAAGGTGGGCGGTTGTCAGCGTTCAAAATCTGGAGCGGGTAGACGGGATCGAACCGACATCCTCAGCTTGGAAGGCTGCTGCACTACCATTGTGCTATACCCGCATTCGCTTCGGAGCGCCTCCAGACGGGTTTCGCGACGCGCGTGGTGGGGGAAGCAGGACTCGAACCTGCGAAGCTTACGCAGGGGATTTACAGTCCCCCCCCTTTGCCGCTCGGGACATTCCCCCAGCGCGCGTCATGAAACCTCATCGGGCGCCCGGCGCTTGTTCGGCGTCGGACGAAAGGCCTCGGCATCCCGCGACGCCTGGTTTAGAGGGGCGCCGGACCCGGAAAACCCTAGGGGCCCCAAATCGGAGCGCGTCTTATAGTGTCGTCGAAACGCGAACGCAACGACCGGAAAAGGGCCTTTTCAGGCCGGCCGAAAGGCCCGCCGCACGGACCTCAGAAGGCCGCCGCCACGGGCCCGGACGCGGGCAGGACGCGCCGCGCGGACGGCGACAGGGCGGCGCGGGGCAGGGTCGATCCCGACCATTTGCTGTGGGGTCGGCATCCGGTTCTGGCGGCGCTGGCGAATCCGGCGCGCAGGGGGATGGGCCGGCTGATCGCGACGCCGGAACGCGCCGCCGAGATCGAGGACGGTGGTCTGGCACCGCACGGCCACCGCGCCGAGGTGATGGACGGCGCCGAGATCGCGCGGATGCTGCCGCCGGGCGCGGTGCACCAGGGATTCGTCTTCAAGGTCGCGCCGCTGGAGGGCGTGCCGCTGTCCGAGCTGGCCGATCCGGCCCAGGGCGTGATCGTCATGCTGGACCAGATCACCGACCCCCAGAACGTCGGCGCGATCTTCCGCTCGGCGCTGGCCTTCGGCGCGCGCGGCGTCGTGGTGCAGGACCGGCATTCGCCGGCGCTGGCGGGCGCGCTGGCCAAGGCCGCCGTGGGCGCCACGGAGCGGTTGCTCCATGCCCGGGTGACCAACCTCAGCCGGGCGCTGGAGACCCTGGCCGAAGCCGGCTGGCGCGCCGTGGGGCTGGACGGGTCGACGGACGTGGATCTGGCCGACGCGCTGGACGGAGGTCCGACGGTGCTGATCATGGGATCCGAAGGCGACGGCATCCGCCGGCTGGTGGCCGAGCACTGCGACGTGCTGGCGCGCATTCCGATGCCTGGCGGGTTCGAGAGTCTGAACGTGTCGAACGCCGCGGCGGTGGCGCTGTATGAGGCGACCCGTCCTCGCCGCGGAACCTGACGCGGCGCCACGGCTTGCCTGACTGCCCTCCCCTGCCCTAGAGGCCGCCCATGGAATTCGCCGAGCTCTTCACCCCCGCCGCCCTGACCGCGCTCGGTCAGGTGCTGATGATCGATCTCGTCCTGGCCGGCGACAACGCCGTGGCCGTGGGGCTGGCCGCCGCGGCCCTGCCGGCGGAGCAGCGCCGCAAGGCCATCCTGATCGGTCTGGCCGCAGCGGTGGTCATGCGCATCGGCTTCGCCCTGATCACCGTGCAGCTGCTGGCGATCGTCGGCCTGCTGCTGGCGGGGGGCTTCCTGCTGCTCTGGGTGTGCTGGAAGATGTGGCGCGAGCTGCGGGAGCAGGCCACGCACGATCAGGCCGAGGCCGAGCACGAGCTGGAGCTGGCCATGCAGATCGAGCACGGCAAGGGCCCGTCGCCCGAGGAGCTGGGCCTGAAGCGCAAGAGCTTCGGCGCCGCGCTGCTGCAGATCATGATCGCCGACGTGACGATGAGTCTGGACAACGTGCTGGCCGTGGCCGGCGCGGCGCATGCGCATCCCTGGATCATGGTCTTCGGCCTGATCCTGTCGATCGCCCTGATGGGCGTGGCGGCGACCTTCATCGCCAAGATGCTGAACCGCCATCGCTGGATCGCTTACGTCGGTCTGGTCATCGTCCTGTACGTCGCCCTGCACATGATCTGGGACGGCTACCGTTCGGTGGTGGTCCGGACGGGCAACCTCGAGGCCTACAACGCCTCGGCGCCCGGCTTCCTCGAGATTCCCGAAAAGGAGGTGGCCAAGCACCTGAAGGGGATGCGCAGCGAGGACAGCGCGCTGCCCGGACCGCCGACGCCGACCCGACCGGGCGACGCGCCGCCGCCGGTCGAGGTCCCGGCGCAGTGATCGAAGGGGGCCCGGAGCGATCCGGGCCCTTTTCCCTATGCGGCGCCGCCGAAGCGGGCGGACCACTCCGCGACCTGGGCGTCCTCGATCTTGGCGAACAGCACGCCCTGATGCGCGACCGGTCGGCCGGCGGGCACGGCGGTCAGCCACGCCTCGTCCGCGGCGGGCCAGGTGAGGTCGGTCGCGCCCACGGAGGTCGCGATCCTCTCCGCCGCGAACGGCAGGATCGGCGCGGCCAGGCGGGCGAACAGGGCGACCAGGTTCAGGCCGGTGCGAACGCCGACGGCGGCGGCGTCGCGGTCGGTCTTCAGCGCGGTCCACGGGGCCGCGACCTGCAGGTACTCGTTGCCGAGAACCCAGGCGGCGCGGACGGCGGCGGCGGCCTTGCGGAACTCCATGGCCTCGAACTGCTCCGTCGCCTCGGCGATCGCGGCGCGCAGGTCAGTCTCGAGCTGCGCCTCGACGGGGCCCGGCTCACCGCCGTCGGGCACCACGCCGTCGAACTTCGACTCCGTGAACTTGACGATGCGGTTGACGAAATTGCCCAGCACGTCGGCCAGATCCTTGTTCACGGCGGCCTGGAACTGCTCCCAGGTGAAGGCGGTGTCGGAGTGCTCGGGACCATAGGCGGTCAGATGCCAGCGCCAGTAGTCCGCCGGCAGCAGTTCCAGCGCCTGGTCCATGAAGACGCCGCGTTTCTGGCTGGTCGAGAACTTGCCGCCATACCAGTTCAGCCAGTTGAAGGCCTTGAGCTGGTCGACCGTCTTCCACGGCTCGCCAGAGCCCAGAATGGTGGCCGGGAAACTGACGGTGTGGAAGGCGACGTTGTCCTTGCCCATGAACTGGACGTAGCGGACGTCGTCCGCGCCCGCGTCCAGCCGCCACCAGGATTTCCAGTCGCCGCCGGTGGCGTCGGCCCACTCCTCGGTGGCGCCCACGTATTCGATGGGGGCGTCGAACCAGACGTAGAACACCTTCCCTTCCATGCCGGGGCGCGGGGCGCCGTCGTGGCCGACCACGGGGACGCCCCACTTCAGGTCGCGGGTGATGCCGCGGTCGATCAGGCCCTCGTCGAGGTGCTTCAGCGCGATGGACTTCGCCAGCGTCTGCCAGCCCGACTTGGAGCCGATCCAGTCGCGGATGGCGCCCTCCAGCTTCGTCTGCAGCAGATAGAGGTGGCGGGTGTCGCGGACCTCGAGATTCCGGCTGCCGGACACCGCCGAATAGGGGTCGATCAGGTCAGTCGGGTCCAGCAGGCGGCCGCAGTTGTCGCACTGGTCCCCGCGGGCCCCCACGTGGCCGCAATGGGGACAGGTCCCCTCGACGTAGCGGTCGGGCAGGAAGCGGGCGTCGTCGACGGAGTAGATCATCCGGTCGACGCGTTCCTCTATGTAGCCGTTGGCCTCCAGAATGTTCGCGAAGTGCTGGGTCAGGCGGCGGTTGGGCGCGTTGGAGCTGCGGCCGAACCAGTCGTAGCTGAGCCCGAAGGCCTCGCCCGCCCGCTTCTGGATCTCGTGCTGCTCGTCGCAGTAGGTCCGCACGTCCTGGCCGGCGGCGGCGGCGGCCAGTTCGGCGGGCGTGCCGTGCTCGTCGGTGGCGCAGATGTAGAGGACGTCGTGCCCCTGCGCCCGCTTGAACCGGCTCCAGACGTCGGCGGGCAGCATCGAGCCCGCCAGGTTCCCCAGATGCTTGATGCCGTTGATGTAGGGCAGCGCCGAGGTGACGAGGATGCGGGCCATGACGTCCGGGGAGATTGGGGGAAGGTGTGGCATATAGAGGGGTGAGGCCAAGCCGTCACCCGCCCCGCCTCAGGAGGTCGAAGATGGCCATCATCCCCACCGTGAAATGCGCGCGGATCGCGACGTCCGTGAAGTTCTACACCGAGATCCTGGACTTTCGGGTCCGGGAGGAATGGTCGGTTCTGACAGACCCCGGGTTCGCCTGGCTGGAGCGGGAGGGGCACGTGATCAATCTTTCCAGTCATGCGGGGGACGGCGTTCCGGGCCAGGCGGTGGTGGTCGAAGTCGCGGACGTCGACGCCCTGTTCGCGGGCTTCCGTGCTCGGGGGCTCGACCCCTCGGGCAAGCCGGATTCGCCGGTGCACCAAGGGCCCTTGAACCAGACCTGGGGGACCCGCGAATTCTACGCCGACGATCCCGACGGCAATGTGCTGCGCTTCACCCAACGCTAGGCCAGCCGCCGGGCGATGCGGACGAAGCGGCCGGTCAGCAGGCTGGCGGAGATCAGACTGGCGACGATCACGGCCCAGACTAGACCGTCGACGCCGAGGCGCGGCGCCAGCCACCAGCCCAGGGGCATCATGATCGCGCCGTAGGCGGTGAAGTGCATGATGGTGGGCCACCAGACGTCGCCGGCGGCGCGGTTGGCCGAGGCGGCCACGACCTGGATGCCGTCGGCCACGAAGAACAGGGTGGCGAGGATCAGGGCCGGGACGGCGATGGCCAGCAGCGCCGGGTCCCGACCGTAGGCCCCGACGACCAGACCGGCGCCGGGCCAGACGATAAGGGCGATCATCAGGGTCACGGCGGAGACCACGCCGACGCCCACCAGCCCCGCCCGCATCACGCCGCGGCCGTCGGAGGCGCCGTACGCGCGTCCCACCAGCACGGCGGTGGCCGAGGACAGGCCCATCGGCACCATGAAGACGATGGCCGAGACGTTGATGACGACGGCCCAGGCGGCGGTCTCGTCGGCGCCGAGCCGGCCGGCGAACAGGGTCATGGCGGCGAAGGCCGACACCTCGATGAAGTAGCTGGAGCCCGCGCCGGCGCCGATCTTCAGCTGATCGCGCGCGGCGGCCGGATCGGGGCGGGGCTTCGAGAATATGCCCAGTGCCTGCGCCTCCGGCAGGCGCAGGATGTAGATCAGGAGGAAGGCGGCCAGCGCCGCGCGGGCGCCGAAGGTGGCCCAGGCGGAGGCGACCGCGCCGTCGACGCCCAGCCCCATCAGGTCCGGCACCAGCAGCAGGTTCAGCGCGAGGTTTACGACATTGGCGACCCAGATGGCGGCCATGCTCATCTTCGGCTTGCCCAGCGCCTCGATGAACAGCTGGGCCGTGGCCGAGAGCAGGTAGAAGGGCAGCGACAGCGAGAACACGATCAGGGCCGGCGAGGCGCCCTCCGCCAGACCGGCCTCCAGCCCCGCGGCGCGCAGGCCGATCGGGCCCAGCAGGATCAGCAGCAGGGCCGAGCCGAGGCCGATCTGCAGGGCGAACACGATCCCCCGGCGCAGCACCGCGCCGACGTCGTGAGGCCGGCCCTCGCCCAGCATGCGGGCGGCCATGACCTGCACGCCCATCATCAGACCGACGGCGGTGGTCAGGACGACGGAGGTCGGGGCCCAGGCCAGCGAATGGAAGGCCAGTTCGCGGCTGGCGAAGTTGCCGACGACGATGGCGTCGGTCAGGCCCATGGTCATGACGCCGAGGCGCGCCATGACGACCGGCCAGGCCAGCCGGGCCAGATCGCGCGTCGCCGTGCGGGTTTCGGGGCTGAGGCCGGTCATGCGCTCACCACGCCCCCAGATCGCGCAGCTCGCGCACCAGATCGTCGGGCAGGTCGGTGACGCCGGCCGAGGTCAGGTCGGCGGGGGCGTCGCGCGGGTCGAGGTAGCGCCAGCCCTGGAAGGGGCGGCGGCCCAGCGGCGCGGTGCGGATCACCTGCGGCTCCAGCAGGATCTCGCAGCGCGACGCCTTGCCCTCGCCGCGTGTGACGATCTCGCGGATGGGCTGGCGACAGGCGACCGTGCCCTTGATCACCCAGTAAAGGGAGCCGCCCTCCTCGACCTCCTGGGCGCGCTTGGGCGTCATGCGGGTGTGCACCACGAGAGGCGCGCCGCCGGCGGCGCGGCGCTCCAGCCAGTCGACGTCGGAGACGCCGACGCACAGTTTGATGAGGTGGAGGGACGACATGGGAGGGCGCATCTGGCCCCGATTTCCTCCGGCGCCAAGGGGCCGGATGCGCTATCGTGCGCCGATGACGGGCAGGCGCGGATTTCTGGCGGGGGCGGCGGGCCTGGCGGTCCTCGGACTGGCCCCGCCGGCGCGCGCGGAGGGCACGATGTACGGACTGATCGGCAAGATGACGGCCCATGCGGGCAGACGGGACGAGCTGACCGCCGTCCTTCTGGAAGGACTGGGCCGCATGCCCGGCTGTCTGAGCTACGTCGTCGCGCACGACCCGGAGGACGCGGACGCCATCTGGGTGACCGAGGTCTGGACCGACGCGGCGTCGCATCAGGCCTCGCTGCAGACGCCGGAGGTCAGGGCGGCGATCCAGAAGGGCCGGCCGCTGATCGCCGACTTCTCCGACGCGGTGACGACGACGCCCGTCGGCGGCGTGGGACTGGGCGCGCCCGCCGGGCACGGCTGAGCGCCCCGCCGCGAGACGGCGAGGTTGGAGGGCGGGCGGAGCGCCGGGCGCGAAGCCCGGAGAAGATAAGTTTTACCGTTTCGGCTTCGCGTGACGCTCCGCGCGCATGGTTTTCCGGAAGCCCGCGTCGGGTGGCGCTGTTCACGCCTTACCGCGGTCGCCTCCGGCGGGCGGCGACGTCCTGCGACGTCTGCCGGATCGGTCCGAGTATCCCCCTCGACCCTTGCCGGATCTCATCTCTTGGTGAGACCCGTCGGCCCCGCCGCCCGAAGGCGGCGAGCCCCGCTCCACACGCTCCCGCCGCCGCAAGGTCGCAGGCCTCACGAGCCCTCCGGTGCGACGGGACGAAAGGAGGGTGGGTCAGGTCCGGAGCGACGTCGACGCCGACGTCGAAGTTTTCGAGGGGGCGCTGATCCCGCTGGAGAAAACGGTGTGGGTCATCGCAGTTCGGCGGCGCCGGCCGACGGAATCCGTCTCTCCTTGCAAGAGAAGGATCAGTCCTTCGCCTTCACCACCGCCAGCACGGCGTCGGCGGCGACCTGGTCGCCTGCGGTCACGTTGATGGCCTCGACCGTGCCGTCGAAGGGGGCGGTCAGGGCGTGTTCCATCTTCATGGCCTCGAGCGCCACGACGGGCTGACCCTTGGTCACCGCGTCGCCGGCCTTGATCGGGACGGAGACGATCTTGCCCGGCATGGGGGCGCGCAGGGCGCCGTCGGAGGCGGCGGCGGAGCCGCTCGCCCCGGAGACCTGGGGCGGCGTGATGCGTACGGCCTGCCCCCGATCGAACAGCACCAGATCGTCGCCGACCATGTTCTGGCCGAACGTGCGGTCGCCGACGAAGACGGAGCCGTGGCCCCAGTTCCCACAGTCGTAGCGGACGGGGACGCGCTTGCCGTTCACTTGGACCAGCCAGGTCGAGTCGTGGGACTGAGCCGAAATAGCGTCGCGCTCGACGCGCTCGCCGTCCATCTCTAGAACCCACAGGCCGCGCGGCTCAGCGTTGAGACGAAACCCGAGCGCTCCGGTGGTCGCGTCCCACGCTCCGTAGTCATTGTGGCGCGGCTCGGAACCCGGTTCGTAATGCTTCTCAGCATAGAGCCCGACAGCCGCGAGCGCGCGTTCCGGGCTGCTTGTCGGCATAAGCCCCTCCCCCTCCGCCGCGATGAAGCCGGTGTCGACGTCGCCGGAGACGAAGCGGGGGTGTTCCAGGCACCGCACGAGGAAGCCGGCGTTGGTGCGGACGGGCCAGACCTCGACCTGGGCGCAGGCGTCGGCGAGGGCCTGGGCCGCGGCCTCGCGGGTGTCCTCATGCACGATCAGCTTGGCGATCATGGGGTCGTAGAATTGGCTGACCTCGCCGCCCTCATAGGCGCCGGTGTCGACGCGGACGGAGCGCGTAGCCGCCCCCTCCACCGCTTCGCGGTCCCCCTCCCCCGCTGCGCGGGGGAGGATGAAATGCTCCAGCTTGCCGATGCTGGGCAGGAAGCCGGTCGCGGGGTCTTCGGCGTAGAGGCGGGCCTCCATGGCCCAGCCTTTGATCGACAGTTCCTCCTGCTTCAGCGGGATCGGTTCGCCCGCGGCGACGCGGAACTGCCATTCGACCAGGTCGACGCCGGTGATGGCTTCGGTGACCGGGTGTTCGACCTGCAGGCGGGTGTTCATCTCCATGAACCAGATGCGGTCGGCGCGCAGGCCGTCGGAAGCGTCGGCGATGAACTCGATGGTGCCGGCGCCGCGGTAGTCGACGGCCTTGGCCGCGCGGACGGCGGCGGCGGTGACGGCGTCGCGCGTCGCGGCGTCCATGCCGGGGGCCGGGGCCTCCTCGATCACCTTCTGGTGGCGGCGTTGCAGGGAGCAGTCGCGTTCGAACAGGTGGACGACCTCGCCCCTGCCGTCGCCGAAGACCTGCACCTCGATGTGGCGCGGGCGGGTGATGTAGCTCTCGATCAGGACGCGCGGGTCGCCGAAGGAGGACTGGCCCTCGCGCTGGGCGGAGGCCAGGCCGTCGGCGAAATCCTCGGCGCGTTCGACCAGCTTCATGCCCTTGCCGCCGCCGCCGGCGACCGCCTTGATCAGGACGGGGAAGCCGATGCGCTGCGCCTCAGCCGTCAGGGTTTCTATGGACTGATCCTCGCCCTGATAGCCGGGGGTGACGGGCACGCCGGCCTCGATCATCAGCTTCTTGGCCGCGTCCTTCAGGCCCATGGCGCGGATGGAGTGGGGCTTGGGGCCGATCCAGATCAGGCCCGCTGCCTCGACCGCCTCTGCGAAGTCGGCGTTTTCCGACAGGAAGCCGTAGCCGGGGTGGATGGCCTCGGCGCCGGTGTCTTTCGCCGCCTGCAGCACCTTGACGGCGTCCAGATAGCTGTCGCGCGCCGGGGCCGGACCGATCAGGACGGCCTGATCCGCCTCGCCCACGTGCAGGGCGTCGGCGTCGGCCTCCGAGTGGACCGCGATGGTGCGGAGGCCCATGCGGCGGGCGGTGCGGAAGACGCGGCAGGCGATCTCGCCGCGGTTGGCGACCAGGACGGACTTGAACATGTCGCGTTCCTAGCGTGGCCGCCGGGAACGCGCCACCGTCACTCCGCCCAGTGGGGCTTGCGCTTGTCGAGGAAGGCGCGGACGCCTTCCTGACCCTCGTCGGAGACGCGGGCGCGGGCGATGCGGCGGGCCGTGTCGTCCATCAGGGAGGAGTCGACATGCTTGCCGGCCACGTGGTGGACCAGACGCTTCGACTCGCCCATCGCGCCGGGCGCGTTGGCGCGCAGGGAGTCGCTCAGCGTGCCGATCATGCCGTCCAGCGCGGCGGCGTCGGGCAGGACCATGTCGATCAGGCCGATGTGGGCCGCGTAGTCGGCGTCGAACACATTGGCGGTGAGGAACAGCTGGCGCGCCTTGCGGGGCCCGACGGCCTCGACGACGTAGGGCGCGATGGTGGCGGGGATCAGGCCCAGCCTGACCTCGCTGAAGGCGAACTTCGCGCCCTTGACCGCCACGGCCATGTCGCAGGCGGCGACCAGGCCCGCGCCCCCGCCCATGGCCGCGCCCTCGACCAGGGCCACGGTCAGGGCCGGGACGTCGTGCAGCGCCTTGAGCATCTTCGCCAGACCCATGGCATCGTCGCGGTTGTCGCCCTCGGACCAGTCCACCGCGTCGCGCATCCATTCGAGGTCTGCGCCGGCGCAGAAGGTTCCGCCCGCGCCGCGCAGGAAGACCACGCGGATTCCGTCGGACCCGTGCAGGGTGACGAAGGCCTCGTGCAGGGCGGCGATGGTGGCGGCGTCGAAGGCGTTCCTCTTCTGCGGCCGGTTGATCGTGACGAAGACGGTCCCGTCGGCGCCGGCGTCGATGCGGACCAGGTCGTCGTTCGCGTCGGGCGCGGCGTCCAGCACCAGCGGATGGGCGATGGCATTGTCGGCGGCGTCTTCGGTGGGGTGGACCATGTTCGTCTCCTGCGGTGCGTCGCCTATAACGCGCGGAGGGCCGAAGGGGACAGGGAAGCTTCGCCATGGCGACGAAGGCCGAGGAACGCGTCCGCAGGACCAGCGTGGCCAGCGTGCACGTGCATTACGTGAACAAGGCCGCGAAGGCGGGGCGCGGGCGGGCGGAGGTGGATCAGGTGATCCGCTGGCTGACGGGCTATTCGCAGGCGCAGCTGGACGCCCTGCTGGCCGACGGGACGACGTTTCAGGATTTCTTCGACCGCGCGCCGGCGATGAACCCGAACCGGGTGCTGATCACCGGCGTGATCTGCGGCCATCGGGTCGAGGAGATCGAAGACCCGTTCATGCAGGAGCTGCGGCGCCTGGACAAACTGGTCGACGAGGTCGGCAAGGGGAAGGCGATGGAGAAGGTGCTGCGGGTGGGGTGATGAGCGGGACGGCGCCATTGTTGCGCCAGGCCAACGACCTTGTCGCTTAGCGAGGACCGGGATGCTCTCGGAGGGCCTCCAGCAGCCGCTCAGCGTCGCGCACGCGCAACTGCAGCACCGCTGGGCGACTGCCGCTGATCACCAGCCGCACGTTGCTGCCATTCCAATCCTGATGCGGCTCGGCTGATACGTACTTGAGCGCCACACGATGTGCGAAGCCCGCAATCGGCACCGGCGCAATCATGAGGAAGGGGAACGTCAGCGTCACGCACAGTTCGCTGCGTGTGACCGCCACAATGAGGCACCTCGAGGCGGGAAGCCACTTGCCGCGCTCCGTGCCGGAGGCGGCTTTGTCCACGTAACGAGCGTCCGCGGGCGCGCGAGGAAGCAAGGGGAATCCCGCTTTCTGCCGACTCAGGATTGCCCACGCGATCCAAGGCGGCCACGTCAGCAGCAAGCCGACGCCCCAGACAATCAAGAATACTCGTTCAGCCGACATGGTCAGTCTCAGGCGGTGGATGCATGCTGTTCATGCCCGTCCTGCCACTGTGCTTCACATCCGGAACACGCCGAAGTCCGTCTCCGGGATGGGCGCATTGAGGCTCGCCGAGATCGCCAGGCCCAGCACGTCGCGCGTCTGGACGGGGTCGATGACGCCGTCGTCCCAGAGGCGGGCGGTGGCGTAGTAGGGGTTTCCCTCGTCCTCGTACTTCTGGCGGATCGGGGACTTGAAGGCCTCGGCGTCCTCGGCCGACCAGGTCTCGGCGTCGCGGTGCACCGTCGCCAGCACCGAGGCGGCCTGTTCGCCGCCCATGACGCTGATGCGGCTGTTGGGCCAGGTGAAGAGGAAGCGAGGAGAATAGGCGCGGCCGCACATGCCGTAGTTGCCGGCGCCGAAGCTGCCGCCGATCAGGACGGTGAACTTCGGCACCTCGGCCGAGGCGACGGCGGTGACCAGCTTGGCGCCGTTCTTGGCGATGCCCTCGGCCTCGTACTTTCCGCCGACCATGAAGCCGGAGATGTTCTGCAGGAAGACCAGCGGGATCTTCCGCTTGCAGGCCAGCTGGATGAAGTGGGCGCCCTTCAGCGCGCTTTCGGAGAACAGCACGCCGTTGTTGGCCAGGATGGCGACCGGATAACCCCAGATGCGGGCGAAGCCGCAGACCAGCGTCGTGCCGTAGTCGCGCTTGAACTCGTCGAAGTCGGAGCCGTCGACGGTGCGGGCGATGACCTCGCGCACGTCATAGGGGGCGCGGACGTCGTCGGGGATGATGCCGTACAGGTCCTCGGCCGACAGGGCCGGCGGGCGCGGCTCGCGCACGTCCAGCGGCACGTCCTTGACCGTGTTCAGATTGGCGACGATCGCCCGCACGATCTCCAGCGCGTGCTCGTCGTTCTCGGCCACGTGGTCGACGACGCCCGAGCGGCGGCCGTGGGTCTCGGCGCCGCCCAGCTCCTCGGCCGAGATGACCTCGCCGGTGGCCGCCTTCACCAGCGGCGGGCCGGCCAGGAAGATGGTGCCCTGGTTGCGGACGATGACCGTCTCGTCGGACATGGCCGGGACGTAGGCGCCGCCGGCGGTGCAGGACCCCATCACGCAGGCGATCTGGGGGATGTCGCGGGCCGACATGCGGGCCTGGTTGAAGAAGATGCGGCCGAAGTGGTCGCGGTCGGGGAAGACCTCGGCCTGGTGCGGCAGGTTGGCGCCGCCGGAGTCGACCAGATAGACGCAGGGCAGACGGTTCTGTTCGGCGATCTCCTGGGCGCGCAGGTGCTTCTTGACCGTCATGGGGAAGTAGGCGCCGCCCTTCACCGTCGGATCGTTGGCGACGATCATGACCTCGCGGCCCGAGACGCGACCGATGCCGCAGATCATGCCGGCGCCGGGGGCCTCGTCCGCATACATGCCGAAGGCGGCCAGCTGGCCAATCTCCAGGAAGGGCGAGCCGGGGTCCAGCAGGCGCTCGACCCGGTCGCGGGGGAGCAGCTTGCCGCGCGAGGTGTGGCGATCCCGCGCCTTGTCCGAGCCGCCGCGGGCGGCCGTGGCCACGCGGGCGCGCAATTCGTCGCGCAGGGCGCGGTTGTGGGCGTCAAGCGCCCTGAAGGCGGGAGAGGACGTGTCGACGGACGAGGTCAGCCTGGGCATGGACCGGGTTTAGGCGGGGCCGCGTCGCCCGCCAAGCCTAGCGCACGAACTCGTAGGTGCAGACGGGGCGGTCGACGATCAGGCTGCCGTCGGGATTGACGACGAACTGGCCAGTCGCGGGGTCGACGCGCGGTTCGAGGTTCCGCTCGTTGCGGTCGCCGAGATAGACGCCCTCCAGAATCAGGCGGCGGTCGCCGTCCAGCCGGGCCGTGCCTTCCACGTCCAGCAGGGGCGGAACGAAGTTGCCGCCCGTCGGCGTCAGGGTGACGGCGCCTGTGCCCGGATCGAAGGCAATCGAGCCCCAGTAGTCGACGTAGCTTTCGAAGGGCTGCCAGGTCGCGCCGAATTTGCCGTCGTCGGTGAACTTCAGTTCCGCCAGCGGCTGGCCGGGGACGTGGCCGGGATCGCATTTTACGCGGTCCTGCCGCCATGTGCCGGTCAGGACGACCTCGTCGCGGCCGACGACGCGAAAGCGGACGCTGCCCGTGTCCTGACGATAGCGGCCAGTCAGGGTGACTTCCGTGCCCGGCGCGGCGTCGGGGGAGATGGTGACCGCGTCCCGGCCCGGCGCGATCGACACGACGGCGGCGGGGGAGGCCTCCAGCGACGACAGGCAGTGCGAGGGCAAAGTCTCCGACGACCACGGCGCGGGCGAGACGGCGGCCCCGACCGTGAGGGGCGCGCCCTGCCGGGCGAGCGCCGGGCTGACCGTGAGCACGAGATAGCCCTGGGTCTGCGTGCACCCGTCGTCGGCGGCCATGGGCATGACGGGCGGCTGCGGAGCCGGCGTGGCGCAGGCCGACAGGGCCACGGCGCCCGTGGCGACGATGCCGATGAACCGCATGGCTTTCCCTCCGTTGTCCTGCGCACCCTACACGCATCGATCCCGGCGCAAGCCTGACCGTTCGTGACCGGGCCGAGGAATCTGCAATAGTGAGGCGCATGAGCCCCGCTCGCCGCGACACGCTGGACGCCGCCCTGCACGACCTGTTCGCGCGCGAGGCGGAGAGCCGGGCCAGCTGGTTCGCCCTGACCGGCGGCGAACGGCTGTTCGGCGAGGGCGACCCGGCGGACACCCTGTATCTGCTGCGCGCCGGGCGACTGGGCGTCTTCGGCGGCGACGGAGAGACGCCGCAGTTCCTGGGCGTGGTTCGGCCCGGAGAGCCGGTGGGCGAGATGGCCATGCTGGCCGGCACCGCCCATACGGCCGAGGTCGTGGCCCTGCGGGATTCCGAAATCCTGGCCCTGCCCCGCGACGCCTTCTTCGACACCGCCCGCAGCCATCCGGACCTGATGGTCGAGCTGTCGCGCCTGATGATCCGCCGGGCGCGGGACCAGAAGAGCGCGGTGGCCGAGCCCAGCGTGTTCGGCTTCATCTCGGCCCGCCCCCGGCCGATCCGGGCCTTCGTCGAGCGTCTGTGCGCCGCGATCGAGATGATGGGCTTCAGCTGCAAGGTCGTGGATCACTCCGCCCTGTCGAGCGTGGCCGAGTGGTTCACGCGGGTGGAGGACGCGCACGACTACGTCCTGTACGTAGCCGAGGCGGACGAGCCGGCGTGGGCGGGCCTGTGCGCGCGGCAGGTGGATCGCCTGTTCGTCGTCGGCGATCCGTTGATGGCGCCGGACGTGTCGAAGATCCCGCATAATCCGCAGCTGGAGGCGCGGCGCCGGACCGACCTGCTGCTGCTGCGCGACGCGCGCATGCCGCGGCCCGCCAACACGCCGGTCTGGCTGAAGGCGGTGAATCCCGGACGCTGGTTCCACGCCCAGGACGGGGACGCCAACGACGCAGAGCGGCTGGCGCGGGTGGTGACGGCGACCTCGGTCGGCCTGGTGCTCTCCGGCGGCGGGGCGCGAGCCTATGCCCACGTCGGCGCGATCGACGCCCTGCGGAAGGCGGGCGTGCCGTTCGACTTCGTCGGCGGCGCCTCGATGGGCGCCATCGTGGCGGCGGGGCCGGCGCTGGGCTGGAGCCAGGCGGAGCTGGAGGCGCGGCTGAAGAAGGCCTTCGTGGACTCCGACCCGCTGTCGGACATCACCTTCCCGATCGTGGCCATGACGCGGTCGCGGAAGGTCGAGCGGCTGCTGGAGGAGGCCTATGGCGACGTCGAGATGTCGAACATGCCCCTGCCCTTCTTCGCGGTGTCGACGAACCTGACGCGCGGCGGGATCGAGGTGCACCGGCAGGGGTCGCTGAAGCGCGCCATGCGGGCCACGATCAGCATTCCCGGGGTGATGCCGCCGGTCGTGCAGGACGGTCAGGTGCTGGTCGACGGCGCGGTGATCGACAACTTCCCCACGGCCGTGATGCGCCAGTTCAACGCCGGGCCGATCGTCGGCGTGGACATGAGCCAGGCCCGCGGCGTCGATCCGCAGGGGCTGAAGAACCCCCCGTCGTGGTGGAAATGGGTGACCACGGGCGCCTGGAAGCGCGGGCCGCCGATCGTCGGCGTCCTGATGCGGGCGGCGACCCTGACCACGGACGCCGAGCTGGAGCACGCGCGGGCGCGGGCCGACCTGCTGATCCAGCCGGAGCCTGAAGGCATGGACATCCGCGACTGGAAGGCGTTCGACGTGGCCGTGAAGGCGGGGCGGCAGGCCACCGAGCAGGTGCTGGCGGAACTGGAGGGGCCGGTCACCCATCTGCGCCGCCCGCGGGTCAGCCCCGACGCGCCACCAGGAACAGACGCGGGAACGGCAGCAGCACCGCGCCGGAGGCTCGTGCCGGGAAGGCGTCGGAAAGCGCCGCGCGCAACCGCGACAGGAAGCCCCGGCTGAGGTCCGGATCGTCGGCCAGCGCCGCGAGATGCGGCCGCAGTCCGGCGCCCATCAGCCACTGGAGAATGGGGTCGGCGCCGTGCAGCACATGCAGATAGGTCGTCGACCAGAGGTCGATCTCGCCGCACGCGGGGGACAGGAGGTCGTGATACGCCTCGGGCGCCAGCATCGGACGGGGTGCGCGGGCCAGGTTTGAGAGACGTGGCGCCCATGGACCGTCGGCGGCGACGTCGGCGACCACCTGATGATGACGCGTGCCGGACTGGATGGGCATCTGCACGGCCAGCACGCCACCTTCGGACAGGAAGCCCGCAAGACGGGGGAACAGGGCCGCGTGGTCGGCCGCCCAGTGCAGCGAGGCGTTGGCGAAGATCAGATCGACGCGACCTTCGGGCGCCCACGTCGAGACGTCGCCCTGCTCCCACATCACGGCTTCGGGCCGGGCGCGGCACACGTCCAGCATCGCGAGATCTCGGTCGAGGCCGTGGACCTGCGCCTCCGACCAGCGGCGCTTCAGCAGGGCGGCGTGACGCCCCGTGCCGCAGCCGAGGTCGTGGATCGTGCGCGGTTCGAAACCGGCAGGCAGTCGGACGAGCAGATCAAGCGCGGCGCGGTCGCGCTCGGCTTCGAAGCGGTCGTACCGGGCGGGATCCCACGGCGGACCTTCGGGGGCGGCGGTCATGCGCTGGTCCCCCGGGGAGGATGGTACCGCCTCTCAGGCTTGAACTGAGGACCTCCGGCTCCACAAACCGGCGCTCTAACCAACTGAGCTAAGGCGGCGCGACATCGCGAGGGGGCGGATGTAGCGGCCTTCCCCCCCGCGATCAAGCGACGATCGTCAGGCGTAGCCGCGCTCGCGGATGTAGGCTTCCAGCTCCGCGATGCGGGTGGAGTCAGACGGGTGGGTGGAGGCGAACTCCGGCGTGGCGGTCTGGCGCTGGGCCGCCATCAGACGCCACAGGGCGACCGATTCCGAGGCGCGGTAACCGGCGCGGACCATGTAGTCGACGCCGAGACGATCGGCCTCCAGCTCGTCGCGGCGCGAGAAGGGCAGCAGCACGCCCAGCTGGGCCCCGAAGCCGCCCAGCGCGCCGACCGCCTGGCCGTAGTCGCCGGCCACGCCCTGCGCGGCCTGGATGCCGATGGAGGTCAGGGCGGTGGAGGAATAGCGCTCGGCCGCGTGCTGGGCGACGACGTGACCGACCTCATGGCCGAGCACGGCGGCCAGCTGGTCGTCGTTGCGGACCAGCGACAGAAGGGAGGTGGTGACGCCGATCTTGCCGGACGGCAGGACGAAGGCGTTGGGCTTGTCCGACACGAAGACGGCGTATTCCCAGCCGCGGCCGGTCAGACCGGCGGCCTGAACGATCTTGCCGCCGACGTTGCGGACGCGGGCGTTCAGCGCGGCGTCGCGGGACACGGGCTGTGTGCGCAGCGTCTGGGCCCAGGCGGCGTCGGCCTGCTGCTGAAGGGCCGAGTCGTCGACGATCAGCAGCTGGTTGCGGCCCAGCGCCTCATTGTAGGCGCAGGCGCCCACGGACAGGGCGGCGGCGCAGGCCGCGAGGGCCATCGGAACGGGACGGAACAGGCGGCGCATGGCGGCTCTCCCAGTGGATTCTGAACCCGGGAGAAACGCGGAACGGCGAAGGTGGTTCGCGCGGACGGCGGGCAAAGAAAAACGCCCCGCGGCGCGAACCGCGGGGCGTTCATCGACGTCAGTCGGATCGGGTCACTGCTCCGCGATGCGGAACGGCACATTGACCACGATCGAGGCGTTCTCCGCTGCGCCGTCGACGGTCCGCGGCGACAGCTGGCCGCGTTCCACGATGCGGACGGCGGCGCGTCCGAAGCCGTATCCCGACGGGCTTTCCGACACGACCTGGCAGTTGGTCGGACGCCCGCTGCTCGGAACCGTGCAGCGAACCGAAGCCTGGCCGCTGGTGCCCGACTGGAGGGCGCGGTCCGGAATGTCCCGCTCGGTCGGGGTCGGACGACGCGACCACTGCGGGTTGGTGATCACCGACGGGCGGGCCGGAGCCGGCGGGGCCGGCGGCGGCGGCGGACCGGGAACGATGACCGGCGGCGCGGTGTATTCGACGCGGTCTTCCTTCTTGGTCGGCTCGATGTTGATCGTCACCGGCGGCGGCGGGGCCTGGGTGTTGAGCACCGGCTCGCGGATCTGCAGCTTCGGCGGCGGAGGCGTGTCCGGCGGCGGAGGCGGCGGAGGCGGCGGCGGAGGCGGCGGAGGAACCGGCTCGATGAGCTCCACCTCGACGGACTCGTCGACGTAGTTGAACTCCTTGAGCTTGAACTTCTGCGCCGCCAGCCAGGCGAACATCAGAGCGTGGAGCGCCAGGATGAAGATGCCGATGCCGATCAGGACCGGCAGGGGCACGCCCAGGAAGCCCTTGGACTTCGGCGGATCCAGCAGCGGATTGCGGCGTGGCGTGACGGGAGTGTCGGTCATGGTGCTGTCCTTGCTCCCCTCACTGCTCGTTCGCGTCTTCGCCCACCAGGGCCACGGAGTAGAATCCGTTGTCCTGCAGCGCGTTCATGACCTGCATGAAGTCGCCGTAGCGGGTCTGCTGGTCGGCGCGGATGAAGATCCGCTCGTCCGCCGGGTTCCGGTTCGGGAGCTGCGTCTGCAGCTCCGTGCCCAGTTCGCCGACGCTGGTCCGGAAGTCGCCGATGTAGACGTTCCCGTTCTCCTGGATGGAGATGTAGACCGGCTTCGGCGGGTTCTGGGCAGGCTTGGCGACGGCCTTGGGCAGCGCGACCTCCACCGACACGGTGGCGAGCGGAGCCGCCACCATGAAGATGATCAGCAGCACCAGCATGATGTCGACGAACGGCGTGACGTTGATCTCGCTGTTCTGTTCGATCTGGTACTTGCCGCCCCCACCGCCTGAAAGTTTGGCGGCCATGCCGATTACGCCCCCTTGTCGAGCTGACGCGAGATGGCGTTCAGCAGTTCAGCCTGGAAGCCGTCCGAGCGGGTGCCGTACGAAGCGATGCGGGTGTTGAAGTAGTTGTAGAAGATAACCGCCGGGATGGCCGCGAACAGACCGATGCCAGTGGCCAGCAGGGCCTCGGCGATGCCGGGGGCGACGACGGCCAGGTTGGTCGTGTTGGTGTTCGCGATGCCGATGAACGAGTTCATGATCCCGTACACGGTGCCGAACAGACCGATGAACGGACCGGTCGAGCCGACCGAGGCGAGGAACTGCTGACCGCCCGACAGGCGCTTCGACAGACCCGACTGGACGGCGGCCACGGCGGCCGAGGCGCGCGTCAGGGCCGAGTCGCGGTGGTCGCCGGCGACGCTGAGGCCGGCCGAACGCGACAGCTCGATCTCCTCGGTTGCCGCGGCGGCCATGTCGGCGAAGGGGTTGCCCTCGAACTCGTCCGAGGTGGCGATGCGGCGCATGTCGGCGATGGTGCGGGCGCCGCGGAACGCTTCGAGGAAGCGGTCGGTCTTGGAGTTCAGCGCGCCGAACTCGAACAGCTTGATAAGCAGCAGGGCCCACGAGAAGACCGAGGCCAGCAGCAGGCCGATCATCACGACCTTAACGACGATGTCGGCTTCCATGAACATGCCGACGACGGTCAGCTTGCCATGTTGTTCGCCGCCGACGGCGCCCGGCTCGGCCGGATCTTCCGCGGTGGTGGTGGCGGCGGCGTCGGTCGCCGGAGCCGTGGTCGGCGGAGCGGCCGGCGTGGCGGTCGCGGCGGCGCCCGTGGCCGGAGCCGGAGCGGCGGGGTCCTGGGCCAGCGCGGGCGTGGCCGCCATGAGGGCGGCGGCGCCGGCCATGGCGAGGAGGATGTTCGTCTTCTTGCTATCGAGCATTTTTCGCCAGTTCCTGCGTTGGTCTGACCCGTGAAAACCAATGAAACCCCGGAAATCCGGCGTTCCGTGAAACCTGAGCGTCGTTCCCCTCGCCTTCGGCCAAGGTTGCAACGCGTCCGACCGTAACCGGTTGCCGTCCGAGCGGGGCTCGATCCGGGCCGGTCAGGGCCAAGCTGCTTTGACGAAGCCATAACAGCCCGTCAAGACCGCGTTCCCGCTTTTCTCCCGGCACGGGAGGACGGCGGTTCAGGCCGAACGGTGGTCGCAGAAAGCGACAATTTCGTGATGGTGAACGGAACCGCGGAGGCGACGACGGGAGGGGTGGTGCCTGGGGGCGGATTCGAACCACCGACACGCGGATTTTCAATCCGCTGCTCTACCAACTGAGCTACCCAGGCCCGGGCGATCCGCGCGGGGAGCGGGGTCTGTAGCGAGGCCCGGCGGGCTTGTCCAGCGCGTGATTTCAGTCCTCCGGCGACTCCGTCGGGGCGGCCTCTTCCACGGGCTCGCCGGGGACGGCGTAGACCCCGCCCAGCCAACGCTGCAGGTCCACGTCGGCGCACCGGCGCGAGCAGAAGGGGCGGTATTTCGGGTCCGCCGGCGCGCGGCGGCAGATGGGGCAGTCGCTCATGATCGGTCCTCGGCGACCATATGGGCGCCGGGGGCGCGGTCCGCATCCGGGCGCAGGACGGCGCGAGGTCCGAGCCGCGCCACCAGCGGAGCCGCGACGGACGCCTCTTCCGGAGACAGGTGCAGCTCCAGCCGCGGGGCGGCCCGGTCCTGGAGAAGGGCGAGTCGAAGCGCCCGCACGCCCGCCAGCGCGCCGCGCAGGGCGGGTCCGTCGCGCCGCAGCGCCTCCTCCACCGGCGTCCGGGACCATGGCAGACTGAGCTGCAGCAGGCCGAACCGGCTGAGGGGCCCGAAGGCGACCTGCGGACCGTCGAAGGCCGCGCGCGCGGCGGCCATGATCCTTTCGCCGTCCTGGGCCCCGCCGATCAGGTCGACGACGACCAGACCGGCCCACCCTTTCAGTCCGATGAGACGGGCGGCCTCGGCCAGTCCCCGGCGATTCGCGCGGTCGCGCGCGGCGCGGGGCGCGTCGGCGGACAGATCCAGATCGACGGCGATCAGGGCGCGGGTGCGCTGAACGACGAGGTCGAGCCCGAGGTCGCCCACCACGACGCGGTCAGACAGGGCCTCCTGCTCGGCCTCCATGACGGCGTGGATCGCGTCCGCCCCTTCGACCGGCGCGACGCCGGGCGCCGCGGCCGCGAGCAGGTCGCGGACGGTCGGGCCGGGCGCCAGAAGGCGCGGAGCCCCCTCCCCCGCGCCCAGGCGACGGAGGGTCGGACCCTTGGCCTCGCGCGGCTCGGCGACCACCTCGAGCTCCAGCCGTTCGCCGACGGCGCCGGCCTTGCCGGGAAGGAAGCCGTGAGGTCCGTCGCAGCCGAGGTCGACGAAGGCGGCGTCAAGGCCGCGTGCGCGCTCGATGACCCGCCCGACGACACGGGCGCCGAGGCGATGCTGCGGCGGCGTGCCCTCGCGGTCGATCAGCAGGTGGATGAAACGGCCTTCGCGGGCGACGCAGCCGCGAGTCTCGCCCGGCGTCTCGTCCAGCCAGGCCTCGACGTCGCTCACGGGCGCGTCCAGCCGACGCCGGTCAGAAGTTGCATCGTCTCATACAGGGGCAGGCCCATCACGGCCGGGTGGCTGCCGACGATGCGACGGACGAAGGCGCCCGCGGGCCCCTGGATGGCATAGCCGCCGGCCTTGCCGCGCCAGTCGCCGGTGGCGAGGTAGCGGACGATCTCGCCGTCGCTCAGCGGCTTGAGGGACACGCGCGTCTCGACCACGCGGGTCGACAGGCGCTCGCCGCGCGCCACGGCGACGCCGGTGAAGACGCGGTGATTGCGGCCCGAAAGCAGACGCAGAAACCGTTCGGCTTCCGCCGCGTCGGCAGGCTTTTCCAGCAGACGGCGACCGACGGCCACCACGGTGTCGGCGGCCAGGACGACGGCCTCGGGCGCGCGGTCGGCGACCACGCGCGCCTTGGAACGCGCCAGCCGTTCGGCCAGTCGGGGCGGCGTCTCTGATTTCTGCGGAGTCTCGTCGACGTCGGCGGGATCGACGCGATCGGGCACGACGCCGATCTGGGCCAGCAGCTCCAGCCGGCGCGGGCTGGCCGAAGCGAGGACCAGCAGGGGGCGCAAGGGCGTGACCCTTACTTGAAGCGGTAGGTGATGCGGCCCTTGGTCAGGTCGTAGGGCGTCATCTCGACCAGCACCTTGTCCCCGGCCAGCACGCGAATGCGGTTCTTGCGCATCTTGCCCGCCGTGTGGGCGATGATCTCGTGGTCATTCCCCTCGAGCAGCACGCGGAACGTGGCATTGGGCAGCAGTTCGCTGACCACGCCGGGAAACTCGAGCAGTTCTTCCTTAGCCATGCGGCCTCTCTCGCCCGGGGTACATGCGGCGCGTCGGGCGGACCGCGCTTCAAGGCGCGGGCGTATGCACGATTACGGCGGGAAAGTCGAGGCGCGGCCCGCGCCTCACGCCCGGCGGAACAGGGCGCACACGAGAGTGAACAGGCGCCGCGCCGTTTCGTGGTCGATCTCGATCTTGCCGTCGAGACGGGCCTTGAGCGCTTCGGCGCCCTCGTTATGCAGACCCCGGCGGCCCATGTCGACGGCCTCGATCTGCTGGGGCGAGGTGCCGCGCAGCGCCTCGTAATAACTGTCGCAGATGCGGGCGTAGTCGCGGATGACCCCTTTCAGCGGGGTCAGGGAAAGGCCGTGGGCGCGGGCGTAGTCCGGCCCCGACACGTCGAGCACCAGCCGGCCGTCCAGGGTCGAAAGCTTCAGGGCGTAGGGTCCGCCGGAGGCCCCGGCCGGGACGAAGTGGTTCTTTTCCACCAGATCGAAGATGGCGACACGACGCTCATGCTCCATTTCGGCGGTGGCCGGCCCGAGGCTGTCGGCGTCGAGATCCACGGAGGCCAGACGGTGATCGGTCACGGCCGGGGCTCCGGCCCTTCGGCGGCGTCGTCCGCCGCCGGATGGGCCGGCAGGGCCTGGGCCTTCCAGCGGGGCGTCAGATCGGCGACGACGGCGTCGAGACACTCGACCTGGACCGACAGGTCGCCTCCGCCCGCGAACATCAGCAGGACCTGTCCGCCCGGCGCCTCGCCGGGCACGAAATGGAGGGCCAGCAGTTCCAGCGCGGCGTCCGGGCCGCGGGGGAGCTGTCGGCTGCGCACCGCCTGCACGTCGCCGAGCTGCAGGGCCGACAGGACCCGCGTGCCGCCGCATTCCCAGCAGAAGCGACTGAGCGTCACCGTCAGTCGGCGGGCGGCTTTTTCCCACACGACGTCGCGTGGCCGCAGGATGGCGTCCTGGAGGGCCGCGGAAATGATCTGCAGGTCATCCTCGTCGTGGGCCAGAAGGCGCAGCGGTTCGGGCGCGGGCGCTTCGGTCATTCGCCCTCCTTCAACCGGGTGATCGTCGCGCCGCAGGCGGTGAGCTTCTCTTCCAGCCGCTCGAAGCCGCGATCCAGATGATAGACGCGGTCGACCACCGTCCTGCCCTCGGCCGCCAGTCCGGCGATCACGAGACTGACGGAGGCGCGCAGGTCGGTGGCCATGACCGGCGCGCCGATCAGATGATCGACGCCCTTCACCACCGCCTCGCCGGCGTGGACGTGGATGTCGGCGCCCAGGCGACTGAGCTCCGGGGCGTGCATGAAGCGGTTCTCGAAGATGGTCTCACGGATGCGGCTTTCGCCCTCGGCCAGGGTCATCAGCGTCATGAACTGGGCCTGCAGGTCGGTGGCGAAGCCGGGATAGACCTCGGTCTCGACGTCCACGGCGCGCAGCCGGACGGCCGGATCGCGCCGGACCCGCACGCCGTCGTCGGTGGGCGTGACCTCGACCCCGGCCTGGATCATCTTGTCCGACAGGGCCGTCATCAGGTCGGCGCGGGCGCGCGTCAGGCGCACGTCGCCGCCCGCCATGGCCGCCGCGACGGCGAAGCTGCCCATCTCGATGCGGTCGGGGATGACCGGCCAGTCCGCGCCGCCCAGCGACGTCACGCCGGTGATGGTCAGGACGTCCGTGTCGACGCCCTCGATCTTCGCGCCCATGGCCGTCAGGCAGCGGGCCAGATCGCCGATCTCGGGCTCCATGGCCGCGCGACGGAGCACCGTCGTGCCCTGCGCCATCACCGCCGCGAGCATGGCGTGCTCCGTGGCCCCGACGGAGACGAACGGAAACTCGATCTCGGCGCCCCGCAGGCCGCCGGGGGCGACGGCGGAGACGTACCCCTCCTCCAGCTGGATGGCCGCGCCCAGACGGCTGAGCGCGTCCAGATGGAGATCGACGGGACGCGCGCCGATGGTGCAGCCGCCCGGCAGCGAGACGCGGGCGTGGCCGGTGCGCGCCAGCAGCGGGCCCAGCACGTTGAAGCTGGCCCGCATCTGGCGGACCAGATCATACGGCGCGAAGGTCGAGGTGATCTCGCGCGCGTGGAACAGGGTCTGCTGGTCCGCGCCGTCGCCGCTCTCGGTGACCTCGACGCCCAGCGCCTGCAGCAGGCGGCCGAGGAATTTGGTGTCGGCCAGACGGGGCATGTTCGTCAGGCGCAGCGGCTGGTCGGTCAGGATCGACGCGGCCATCAGCTTGAGCGCGGAGTTCTTGGCGCCGCTGACCGGAATGCTTCCGTTCAGCCGGGCGCCGCCCTGGATGGCGATGCGGTCCATGTCGATCCTGTCGCGCCGGGATCACGCCCGGCCGGTCGGTCTCTCTAGCGCGAGCGTGGTGCGCCGCGAAAGGGCGGCGGGCGGCCGATCAGGATGAACTTCCGTTGCCGTCGCTTTCAGGCGCCGACCCCGCCGAGACCTTGCGGCGACGAAGGTTGGCGCGCAGGGCCTGGGCGAGGCGGGCTTCGCGCTCCGTGAGGACGGGTTTCGGCGGCGTGGGCGCGGCGCGCGCGTCATCCTGAGACATGGTCGCCAGCCTCGCCGATTACGGATCGCAAATCGACCCAATTGAGGGCTTCCCCCCGCCCGGCCGCTTCGCTATACGGCCGCTTCCTCAGGTTTCCGCCGCCGTAGCTCAGTGGTAGAGCGCATCCTTGGTAAGGCTGAGGTCGGCAGTTCAATCCTGCCCGGCGGCACCACTCTCGAGCCGGCGATCGGACCCGCGCAGGGGCCGGTCGTCGGCGCTGAGCCCTCCTCCCCAATAGGTCGGGTCGTAGCCGCGGCCGTAGTCGTACGGACTGCGACGCTCGCCCTCCGAGTCCATGTAATGCAGCGTCAGGCGGCCGCCGCGGCCCACCGGCGTGGACAGGGAGCCGCCCCAGGACCGGTAGCCGCCGGTTCCCACCGCCACCGAAACCTCGCCGAACGTGCGGCTCTCGTCCCAGACCGGACCGGGCGCGGCGTCGCCGCGGGAAGGACTGCGATCGAGCCACGCCTGGATCTGCGGGTCGATGCGGACCACGGGATCGGGGGGCGGCGGCGGATCCTGGGGACGTCCGGTCGGGTCCAGCAGCAGGGCCAGGGCGGCGATCAGCATCGGGGCGTCTCCGGTTCGCCGGCCAGACTAGCCTCGATTGCGGCCAAGGTCAGGCGACGCCGTCGCCGCGGCCCAAGGGGTCCGGCAGCGGCTGTCCCTCGGGCACGAACGTCAGCGCCACCGAGTTGATGCAGTAGCGGAGGCCGGTGGGAGGCGGGCCGTCGGGGAAGACGTGCCCCTGATGCGAATCGCAGCGGGCGCAGCGGGTCTCGACCCGCACCATGCCGTAGCTGCGGTCCTCGACGGCGCGCACGTGGGCCTCGTCGACCGGCTGGGTGAAGCTGGGCCAGCCGGTGCCGCTTTCAAACTTCGTGCCCGCGCGGAACAGCGGCAGGCCGCATTCGCGGCAGCAGAAGACGCCCGGGCGCTTCTCCCCCAGCAGGACGCCGCAGAAGGGCGCCTCGGTGCCGTGGGCCAGCAGGACGCGCTTCTCCTCGCCGGACAGGTCGGCTTCCAGCGCCACGCGCTGGCCGTCGGAGGGCGGGGTGAGGTCGAAGCCGGAGGCGGACGTGGTCATGACCCTGAAATGGGAAGGGCCGGAAGAGGTTTCACCCCCTCCCGGCCCCGCCGGCGACGCCCGTCGCTCAGGAAAGGCTTAAAACAGCGAGGCGACCCAGGCCTTGACCGCGGCCTCGTCGGCCGGGTTGCCGGTGTAGGCGACGGTCGGCGTGACGGGCTGCAGGTGGCCCCGCGAGCGTCCGGTCCACGCCTTGTGACCGTATTCCAGGTCCGCGTAGTTCGACGGCAGGCGCAGGGTGGTCGGCTCCACGAAGATGGAACCGCCCGAGGTCGGCGTGCCGACGATGCGGACGTTCGGCAGCTGCACCAGGAGGTCCAGCAAATCCAGGCAGGCGCCGGCGCAGCCCTGGTCGACCAGGACGACGACCGGACCCTGAACCGGGTTGGCGGCGCCGGTGTCGGCCGGGGCCGGACGGCCCTGCAGGCTGAAGGTGTCCTGACCGGCCGCCAGGGCGGCGTCGAAGGCGGCCACGACGGCGCGCGTCTCCTCGATCACGGTGGGGTTTTCCGCGGCGAAGGCGGCGTCGCCTTCCATCCGGCCGAGCGTGTCGGCGAACCAGGCGCGGTTGTCGGCGGTGGCGCGGTAGGTGATCGATTCGGCGGCCGGCTGGCGGCTGACGGTGTATTCAGGCGACCAGATGCGGTTGGCGACGCCGTAGGCGCGACGCAGCGAGGTGTATTCGTCTTGGCTGGCGGCGCGCAGATCCAGCACGAAGCCGGTGGGGCCGCGCAGGCTTTCGACCGCGCCCTCGAGCTGGGCGTTGAAGGTGCGCCAGTCGGCCTCGTCGGCCAGGGTGTTGACGCGGATCCAGGGGCGGCCGCCGGCGTCCTCGACGGCCAGGGGCTGGGCGCCCGGCATGAAGACGGTGGCGCGATAGGCGGCCTCCATCGCCGGCGGGCTGACCGGCTGAATCTCGAGCGTGACGTCCCGCGGACGGCCGCGGCCCTGCTGGAACTTGCAGGTCTGGGGCACGCCGCGCGTGAACGGATTGTTGCGGTTCCACAGCAGGTACGGCGCGGAGTAGACGCGGCCGGCCTCGGTGTTCAGGTCGCCTTCCCACAGGTCCAGCTTCTGCTTGGCGAATTCCTCGATCGGAATGCCGTTGCACTCGGTGACGACCGAGCCGACCTGCGGCGCGCGGCGGGTTCCCGGCTGGACGTGGGTGACGACGTACTTGCCGTCGCGCCAGCCGGTGGTCACGCCCGCCCACGAGGTGGCGAAGTAGGGCCCCAGCAGGTCGAAGGTCGGGTCGATGCGGACGCTGGGGTCGCGGAAGCCGTTGGCGTAGTAGCGCATCAGGTAGGCGTGGCTGTCGCCGGAGTTGACGCGGCCGGTGAAGCCCTGGGCCTGGGCCAGACCCCCGTCCAGCCAGGCGCGGAAGGCGTCGCTGGCGACGCCGGGCGTGGTGAGGGCCGGATGGTTCTGGCGGATTTCCTCCTCGGCCCTGGCCAGATCCTGCTGGGCCAGAGCGCGGAAGTCCTGCGCGTGGGCCGCGGCGGCGCTCAGGGTCATGACGAGGGCGGACGCGGCGGTCAGCAGGCGAAGGGACATCGGGAACTCCGGGAAACCGTTCAAGCCGGGGGAAGAAGCGCGGGCGACGTTAAAGCGTCAGCGATCGGGCTTGCCAAGCCCGGACGCCGCTCGGGCGAGCCCGATCCGGTTTACTCGCAGCCGCTCGCGGCCTAATCGGGGCCGGACGATCACAATCATTTCAGCCCAGCGACCGGCGTTTTCAGCCCATGTTCAAGAAGATCCTGATCGCCAACCGCGGCGAGATCGCGGTGCGCATCATCAAGACCTGCCGGAAGATGGGCATCGCGACCGTGCAGGTTTACTCGGAGGCGGACGCCGGCTCGCTGGCGGTGGAGATGGCCGACGAGGCGGTGCTGATCGGGCCGGCGCCGGCGGCGCAGTCCTATCTGCTCGCGGACCGGATCATCGAGGCGGTCAGGGCGACGGGCGCCGAGGCGGTGCATCCCGGCTTCGGCTTCCTGAGCGAGAACGCCGGCTTCGCGCGCCGGCTGCGTGACGAAGGCATCGCCTTCATCGGCCCGAACCCCGAGGCCATCGAGGCCATGGGCGACAAGATCACGTCGAAGAAGTTCGCCGCCGAAGCGGGCGTGTCGACGGTGCCGGGACACATGGGTCTGATCGAGACGCCGGAAGAGGCGGTGAAGATCGCCCGTGAGATCGGCTATCCGGTGATGATCAAGGCGTCGGCCGGCGGGGGCGGCAAGGGCATCCGCGTGGCCGAGGGCGACGCCGACATGGCCGAGGGCTTCGCCGCCGTGAAGGCGGAGGCGATGGCGGCCTTCGGCGACGACCGCGTGTTCCTGGAGAAGTTCATCGTCGATCCGCGGCACATCGAGATCCAGGTGCTGGGCGACAAGCACGGCAACGTCGTCCACCTGTTCGAGCGCGAGTGCTCGATCCAGCGGCGGAACCAGAAGGTGATCGAGGAGGCCCCCTCGCCCCTGCTGGACGACGCCACCCGGATGGCCATGGGGGCGCAGGCCGTGGCCTTGGCAAGGGCCGTGAACTACGACAGCGCGGGCACGGTCGAGTTCGTCGCCGGGCAGGACAAGTCTTTTTATTTCCTCGAGATGAACACGCGTCTTCAGGTCGAACATCCGGTGACGGAGCTGATCACCGGGGTCGATCTGGTGGAGCAGATGATCCGGTCGGCATGGGGCGAGAAACTGGCCTTCGCGCAGAAGGACCTGAGGATCGACGGCTGGGCCATCGAGAGCCGCATCTATGCCGAGGACCCCTATCGCGGCTTCCTGCCGTCGATCGGGCGGCTGGTCCGGTACGAGCAGCCCGAGGAAGGCGAGCGCGACGGTTACGTGGTCCGCAACGATTCCGGCGTCCGGGAGGGCGACGAGATCAGCATGTTCTACGACCCCATGATCGCCAAGCTGTGCGCCTGGGCCCCCACGCGCGAGGGCGCCATCGACGGCATGGCGCGGGCGCTGGAGGACACGCATCTGGCGGGGCTGGGCCACAACGTGCCCTTCCTCGCCGCGGTCATGGAGCAGGAGCGGTTCCGGTCGGGCCAGCTGTCGACCAGCTACATCAAGGACGAGTTCCCGGACGGCTTCCACGGCCTGGCCCCCGACCGCGGCCGCCGGGACGTGATGATCGCCGCCGCCACAGCGATGAACGAGATCCTGGCCGAACAGGCCGGCGATCCGTCCGACCGCACCGACTGGATCGTGCTGATCGACCGCGAAGCGCACGGCGTCTCGCTGGGATACGACGACGAGGAGGCCCTGACGCTGGAGCTGGCGGGCGAGGACCGGTCGCTGCGGCTGTCGGACATCGACTGGCGGCCGGGACTGGGCCAGTTCCGGGCTGTGCTGGACGACGTGCCCTTTACCGCCGAGGTGGCCCGCGTGCCTGACGGCTTCTCGATCCGCTCGGGCGCCGCGCGGGCCCGGGTGCGGGTCCTGACCCCGCGCGTTGCGGAGCTTTACGCCCGCCTGCCGGAGAAGCAGGCGGCGGACACGTCGAAGCTGGTGCTGAGCCCCATGCCGGGTCTGGTCGTCGCGGTGCCCGTCGCCGTCGGTCAGGAGGTCAAGGCCGGCGAGACCGTGGCCATCATCGAGGCCATGAAGATGCAGAACATCCTCAAGGCCGAGCGCGACGGGACCGTGAAGGCGGTCTCGGCCAGGGCCGGCGACCCCGTGGCGGCGGACGACGTGCTGGTGGAGTTCGCCTGACGGGCTTCCCCTTCCCCGCCTTGTCGTGCTGACTGGCGGCGAAGCCTGAAGGAGTCCTCATGCGCCGCATACTCGCCGTCTCCGCCGCCGCCCTGTCGCTGGCGGCCCTGTCCTCGCCCGTGCTGGCGCAGACCGCCGACCGGGGCGCGCGCTGGATGGAGCGGATCGCGGTCATCTCCGGCGACGGGATGGAGGGGCGCGAGGTGGGGACGCCGGGGTATGACCGCGCTGCCGCCTACGTGGTCTCCGAAATGGAGGCGCTTGGGCTGAAGCCCGCGGGGGTGGACGGGACCTGGTACCAGCCGGTCCGGTTCATCGAGCAGACGCTGGACGCGGGCGCCACGAGCCTGAGCCTGACGACGGGAAGTGCGACGAGGACTCTGGCCCTGCCGACGGACGCCGTGGTCTGGCCGGACGGTCCGCTGCCGGCGACGATCGACGCGGAGCTGGTGTTCGTGGGCTATGGCCTTCACATGCCGTCGTCCGGCTACAGCGACCTCGACGGGGTCGATCTGACGGGCAAGATCGCCGTGTTCGTCAACGGCGCGCCGACGGGCATGCCGAGCCTGAGCCTGACGCACGCGCGGGCCCAGCGGACGGCGAACCTGAAGGCCCGGGGCGTCGTCGGGGCGATCACCCTTGTGCCTCCACAGAACAATCCGGCGTTCTGGGGCAACGTCACCGACGCGGCCGCCGAGCCGGGCTTCTTCGCCGAGGACCCGTCGGCGGCCCCCTTCCTGGAGGTGATGCTGCACCCCGATCAGGTCGCCGGCCTGTTCGGCGGCGCGCCGAAGTCGCTGGAGCAGATCACCGCCGACGCGCGCGCCGGGGCGCGACAGACGTCGTTCGCGCTGGACGCGCGGCTGGGCGGCCGGTTCGCGGCCACGGGCACATCGGTGATCTCGCCCAACGTCGTCGGCCTGCTGCCCGGATCGGACCCGGATCTGGCGGACGAGTACGTGGTCATGACCTCGCACCTGGACGGCTATGGCGTGGGCGAGCCGGTCGACGGCGACGGCATCTACAACGGGGCCCTGGACAACGCCTCGGGCGTCGCGGCGCAGCTGGACATCGCCGAGCAGTTGATCGCGGCAAGGCCCCGCCGGTCGGTGCTGTTCGTCATCGTCACGGGCGAGGAGAAGGGGCTGCTGGGGTCGAAGGCCTTCGTCGCCAATCCCACGGTGCCGCGCGAGAGCATTGTCGGAAACCTGAACTACGACATGGCCTTGCCGATCATTCCTCTGACGGGCGTGAACGTGCTGGGGGCGACCGAGAGCACGTTCGGCGACCATGCGAAGGCGGTGAGCGAGGCGATGGGCCTGCCGCTGACGCCCGATCCCTTCCCGGCCGAGAACCGCTTCATCCGCTCGGACCAGTATTCGTTCATCGCCGCCGGCATTCCGGCGGTGGCGTTCAAGTTCGGCTTCGCGGCGAACACTCCGGAGGCCGCGACCATCCGGACGTTCAACGAGACCCACTACCACAAGCCGTCGGACGAGGTGGACACCACGCCGCTGCGGGTGGCGGACGAGATCCGGCTGCACGACTTCATCACGGCGCTGGCGCTTCGCGTCGCCAATGCCGACGAGCGGCCGAGCTGGTATCCGGACAGCATCTTCGGGAAGTGACGGATGACGCTCGCACAGAAGCTTTTTTCGTTTGAAGGCCGCTTGCGGCGGCGCGACTGGTGGCTGCTGAGCATCGGGCTGGCGATCGTAAGCTTCGTGGCCGGCGACGTTCTGAGATACGCGCTCCTGGGACCGAACTATTCCATCGTCACGGGGGGATGGGCGGCTTGGCTGGCGATGGCGGAGCCACGGGCCGGACTGCTGAACCTCGGGGTCAGCTTGCTGCTCATCTGGCCTTGGGCTGCGGTGTACATCAAGCGCGGCCACGACCGGAACCTGGGCGCGGTGGTGGCCATCGCGGTGCTGGTCTGGTCGTTTGGATACGCCGCCGCACTCCAGCTTTTCCCCGTGCCGTCCGAGTCGGACCAGAGCATGGCCCTGACCTTTGCCGGATTGGCGCTGCTGAATCTCACGATCTCGCTCGGGACCCTGGTCGTGTTCGGATTCCTGGACGGCACGCCGGGCCCGAACCGGTTCGGGCCGTCTCCCAAGGCCTGATCCACGCGGCCGTCACGTGCCCGTTCATCAGGCTCGGCGTTTTTAGGCGCGAAGTCGTGTCAGGCCGTTTACAAGCGGCGCCTGCACACATATTGCGACGCATTCTTATTTTCAAACTGGAATGCCCGCCCGTGCGCCTCTTCCCGCTGCTGCTCGCCTCCACCGCCCTGACCCTGATCTGCGCCCTGCCCGCCGCGGCCCAAGAGCAGGAGACGCGCGTCGACGACGTGATCGTCACCGGGTCGCAGGTGGCGATCAGCCCCGCCTATGCCGGCGGGCAGGTGGCGACGGGCGGGCGCGTAGGCCTGTTCGGCGCGCTGGACGTGATGGACACGCCGTTCGCCACGGCGAACTACACCGAGGAGCTGGCACGGAACCAGCAGGCGCGGAGCGTCGGCGACGTGCTGCAGAACGATCCGGTGGTGCGCGTGACCAAGGGCTTCGGCAACTTCCAGGAGCTGTATGTGGTGCGCGGCTTCCCCGTGTACTCGGACGACATGACCTACAACGGTCTGTACGGCGTGCTGCCGCGCCAGTTCGTGGCCGCCGAGCTGCTGGAGCGGGTCGAGGTGTTCCGCGGCGCCACGGCCTTCCTGAACGGCGCGGCGCCGGGCGGGTCGGGCGTGGGGGGCGCGTTCAATCTGGTTCCCAAGCGCGCGGGCGCCGACCTGACGCGCCTGACCGCCGGCGTCGAAGGCGGCGGCGAGCTGTACGGGGCGGCCGACGTGTCTCGCCGCTTCGGCGCAGAGCGGGACTGGGGCCTGCGGCTTAACCTGGTGCGGCGTGACGGCGAGTCGTCGATCGACCGGCAGGAGCGGACTCTGGACGTCGTCGGGCTGGGCGTGGATCGCCGGGGCGCCGGAGCGCGGTTTTCGGCCGATCTGGGCTTCCAGGATCACCGCATCGACGCGCCGCGCCCCACCGTGACGCCGGCCGGCGCCGTGCCGACCCCGCCGGACGCGAACGGCAACTTCGCCCAGCCGTGGACCTACACCGACGAGCGCCAGCTGTTCGGGGCGGCGCGCGGCGAGTTCGATCTGGCCCCCGACGTCACCGCCTGGGCCGCGATCGGTGGACGGGACGGCCGCGAAGCCAACGTGCTGGCCAATCCGACGGCGCAGCCGGACGGCACGCTGTCGGCCTATCGCTTCGACAATTCGCGCGAGGACACGGTGTGGTCGGGCGACGTCGGCGTGCGCGCGGACGTGACCACCGGATCGGTGGAGCACCGTCTGGTGGCCTCGGCCTCGTCGGTCATGTCGAAGTCGCGCAACGCCTATGCCTTCTCGAACTTCGCGGGCTTCGCGTCGAATCTGTACGACCCGGTCGACGTGGCGCCCCCGGCGGCGACCTTCTTCGTCGGCGGCGATCTGGACGCGCCGCTGGTCACGGAGCGGGTGCGGAACTCCTCGTTCGCGGTGGCGGACATGGTCACGCTGATGGAGGGGCGGCTGCTGCTGACGGCGGGCGCGCGCTGGCAGGACATCCGCACGCGCACCTATGACTACAACACCGGCGCCCTGGGCTCGGCCTACGACGGGGACGCGGTCACGCCGGCGTTCGCCGCGGTCTACAAGCCCAACGACTGGATCTCGATCTACGCCAACTATGCCGAAGCGCTGATCCCCGGCCAGATCGCCCCGGCGACCAGCGGCGGCGTGCCGGTGACCAACGCCGGCGAAGTGCTGTCGCCGTTCCGCGGCGAGCAGGCGGAGGTCGGGTTCAAGTACGACGTCGGCCGGTTCGGCGGGACGGTCAGCCTGTTCTCCACCACCCTGCCCAGCGCCTTCGTCGAGGGCGGCGTGTTCGGCACGAACGGCGAGCAGCGCAACCAGGGGCTGGAGGTGACGTGGTTCGGAGAGCCGCGCGACGGCCTGCGCATCCTAGGCGGGTGGACGCTGATCGACGCCGAGCTGCGGCGCACGGCGGGC
Organism: Brevundimonas sp.; assembly: GCF_035935935.1. Classification (GTDB taxonomy): domain Bacteria; phylum Pseudomonadota; class Alphaproteobacteria; order Caulobacterales; family Caulobacteraceae; genus Brevundimonas. Next base: position 118,106 of record NZ_DASYWO010000008.1, on the reverse strand, counting down.
GGGACACTGGACGGGAACACCGCGATCGGCGTGCCGGAGTTCCAGGCCAACGTGAACGTCGAATGGGACCTGCCGATGGTCGCCGGGCTGACGGTCGAGGGCCGCGTCGTGCACACCGGCACGCAGCAGGTGAACGCGACCAACACCGTCGAGCTGGACAGCTGGACCCGTCTGGACGCCGGCGCGCGCTGGAGCTTCGACGCGGCCGGCAAGCCGCTGACGCTGCGGGCGCGGGTCGAGAACGTGATGGACGAGGACCAGTGGGTCGCGGTCGGCGGCTATCCGGGCGCCAACTACCTGACGCTGGGCGCGCCGCGGACGTTCAGCGTGCAGCTGTCGGCGGAGTTCTGACCGGGATGACGCCGGCGGCGATCCGGGGCTGGGCGTGGGCGCATCGGTGGTCGAGCCTGGTCTCGACCGCCTTTCTGCTGATGCTGTGCGTCACCGGTCTGCCGCTGGTGTTCAGCCACGAGATCAACGACGCCCTGCTGCAGCAGGACTGGGAGCCTGCGGGACGCGAGCGCATCAGCCTGGACGCCGTGCTGGACAGGGCGCTGGCGAACCATCCGGGCGACGTGCCGGCCTTCATGAGCTTCGACGTCGAGCGGCCGGTGGTGAACGTCACCAGCCGGGCGCCGGACGCGCCGGCCGGGACCTATAATTTCCAGCCCATCGACGCGACCAGCGGCGAGGTCGCGCCGCCGGTGGCCGGCCACCCGCTGGTGGAATTCCTGCTGCAGCTGCACACCGACATGTTTCTGGGCCTGCCGGGCATGCTGTTCCTCGGCGGGATGGGCCTGCTGATGGTCATCGCCGTCGCGTCGGGCGTGGTCCTGTACGCGCCCTTCATGCGGCGCATGGAGTTCGGCACGGTGCGGCGTGAGAAGGCGGCGCGGACGCGCTGGCTGGACTGGCACAATCTTCTGGGCATCGTCACGGTGGCGTGGGTGCTGGTGGTGGGCGTGACGGGCATCGTCAACACCCTGGCCGTGCCGATCACGACGCACTGGAAGGACACGGCGCTGATGGCGCTGGTGGACGGCGAGGACACGCGGCCGTTCGATCCGGCCAACCGGGCCTCGCTGGATCAGGCGGTGCGCGACGCGCAGGCCGCCCTGCCCGGCCAGACGCTGCAGTTCGTGGCCTTTCCCGGCACCGATTACACCACCGACCGGCACTATGCCGTCTTCTTCCATGGGGACACGCCGGTGACGGAACATCTGATCACGCCGGCCCTGATCGACGCGCGGACGGGCGAGCTGACGGCGGTGGCGCGGCCGCCGTGGTACGTGTCGACCCTGTCGCTGTCGCAGCCGCTGCACTTCGGCGACTATGGCGGGCTGGGCCTGAAGATCGTCTGGGCCTTGCTGGACGTGGCGACGATAGTGGTGCTGGGCTCCGGTCTGTACCTGTGGTGGCCCCGGCGGAGGAAGCCGGCGTGAGCCCCGCCCGTCACGGCGCGCCGCGCACCTTCCTGTGGCCTGCGGTCATCGCGGGGGTCAGCCTGATCGGCCTTGTCGGGGCGCTGCTGTGGGACGGCGCGTGGGACGGGCTGGGCGCGGCGATGCTGGGCGTGGCGACGCTGGCGCCCGTCGCAGGCGTGTTCGTCAGCCGCCGATCGGCGCCTTGAGCACGACGCGCAGCCCCGGCGAGGCGTCGCGGTAGGTCAGTTCGCCGCCAAGCTGGCCGACCAGGCTCTGGATCATCAGCGAGCCGAAGCCGCCGCCGACCGCGTGGCCGCCCTTGCCCTGATCCTCGACCGTCAGCCGGAAGACGTCGGGATCCTCCTCGAGATTGACGTGGATCGGGCCCGGCCGCCCGTCATACGCGTACTTCTGGGCGTTGATGATCAGCTCGGTCAGGATCAGGCCGACGGTGACGGCCCGGCCGGCGTCCATCATCAGCGGCGCCAGATCCGACGTCATGCGGGCCTGCCAGTCGGCGCCCATGGAGCCGCCGAGATCCTCGATCAGTTCGGCGAAGTAGCGGGCCATAACGACGCTGGCGCCAGTTTCGGCGCGGTACAGTCGGCTGTGCACCATGCTGACGGCACGGACGCGACGGCGGGCCTCGTTGAGCTGCTCGGCGGCCGCCGGGTCGGCATGCCGGGCCTGCAGCCCGAGGAAGGAAGACACCAGCGTCAGGCTGTTCTGAACCCGATGATTCACCTCGCGGACGAGGAAGCCCTGCTGCTCGAGCCGCAGATCCCGCTCGGTCAGCGACGCCTGCAGCGAACGGTTCAGGCTGCGCAGCTGTCCCACGGCGGCCACGTCGAGCAGGGCGTCGCGCAGACGGCCGACGGACTCGATCTGGGCGGGCGTCCAGCGGCGCGATCGGCCGCGCACGGTCTCGGACCAGCCCTCGAAGCTGGCGCGCGGCGTCAGCAGGCCGGAGGGGCCGTCCTTGATCGCCGTCGCCGGATTGCCCGCCCAGCGGACGGTCTCGACGATCTCGGCCCGGAACCAGAGCAGGGTCAGCGGCTGCTCGCCCGGAAGCCGCACGGCCAGCAGCCCGCTGGCCTCGGTGGTCCATTGCGCCGCAGGGGGATGACGCTGCGCCAGCACGTGGGTGGCCAACGGTCGGAGGCTCGGCTGTTCGGAGACCCAGGCGGCCAGTTCGGCCACGGCGGAATCGGCGGGCGTGACCCCGAAGCGGGCGACGCCGTCCGGCCCGACGACGGCGACCCCGTCCGCATCGACCAGGTCGGCCAGATCGCGCCCGTTCGCGGCGAGGCTGTCGGCCAGCGGTCGGTCGGCGGGGATGCGGCCGACCAGCTCGTGCTCGAGCTGCCGGAGGCGCGTGCGCTCCCGGTAGAGCTCGGCGTCGCTCTTGGCCTTGATCTGGCGGGCCAGGGACCGCGCGAGATTGGTCGCGGCCATGCGCTGTTCCAGCGGCAGGATCTGCGGTCGGGAGGAATGACAGGCGACGAGGCCCCACAACTCCCCGTCGACGATGATCGAAACCGAGGCGGACGCGCGGACGCCCATGTTGCGCAGATATTGAAGATGGACCGGTGAGACGCTGCGCAGGCCGCAGTCGCTCATGTCCAGAGGTTCGTCCGCTGCGGGAAGCAGCGGCTGGGGCTCGTAGTGGGAATCCGGGATGACCCGGACAGGATTGCGCACGTAGAGGGCCCGGGCCTGCCGCGGGATGTCGGTCGCCGGAAAGTGGTGGTTGTCGAAACTGTCGACCTCGGGGGATCGGCTTTCGGCGATGACCTGACCCGCGGCGTCGTCGAGGAAGCGGTAGATCATGATGCGATCGTAGCCGGTCAGGCCGCGGAATGTCTGGGCCGCCCGCTCGCATACGTCCCGGACGGTGACGGCGCGCTCGAGGGCGGCGGCGGCCGCATCCAGACGGCTGATCAGCTCCACGCCCAGCTGCGCGCCCTGACTGCTCTGCTCGATCTCCAGCACCAGACCGGCGGCGTTCGGTCGGACGATGACGTCGTAGTCCAGTCCGTTCGCGGCGCGCCAGCGGCCTGCGAAACCCTCCTCGACGCTGGCGACGGCCTTGAGCCTCTGAGCCAGCGTGTCGCCCACGATCTCATTGGCGGTCCGTCCGAGCCATGAGGAACGACCCGTCAGCGCCTCCATCCGTCCCGCCTCGCGGACGACCCGGAGGTGGTCCCGGTCGAGCAGGAACAGCAGGCCGTGGGGCTGGATGGCTTCCGGCACATGGATGGGCTCACGGTCGCAGTCGTTGAGCGCGGCGTGGGCCTCGGGCTCGATGTCGGTCACGGGGCACGGCTCTCTGAGGCAAAGGGGACGAGCGCGGCGCGCGCGCGATCGAAAGCTTCGGCGGCGGCCTCCACGACGGCGTCGAGGTCGGCGCGGCCGTCAGAGACCGCGGCGTCCATATGGTCGAGGAACCGGAGCCACCGCGGTCCCGTGGCGTCGCCGTGAGGATCCAGAAAATCAAGGCCGGTCAGATCGACGCCGTCGCGGATCATGGCCTTGCGCATGACCCGACCGCCCAGCGCCGAACCTTCGGCGACATACGTCCAGCCCAAGGCGACCGAGAGGTCGCCCGTCGCCTCGCCGACCGTGGCGGGGCGGGCGGGCGTCTGAAGAACGTCGAGAGCGGAGGCCAGGGCGGGTTCACGACCGCCCATCATCAGCCCCGCGGCGAAGCGGGCGGTCTTCCGGTCCGCCTCGGCGTGAAAGGCGTGCAGGCCGGCGACGGCGTCGCCGCGCCGCGCCGGGTCGCGAAGGCGCGCCTCGACGTCGGCGTCGACCTCCAGACGGGCGTGCCGGCCTGCCGTGGCGTCGCGCAGGGCCGCATGGACGGGACTGATCTTCACGCGCGGAGGCTAGCAGTCGCACAAGGCCAAGTCACCGCGCCGGCACAATCTGTACGGGACCGAACACCTCCTGGAACGACGTCCTCAGCGCCCCGTCAGCCTCGTCCATCGTGGCCGCCACGCCGAGGTCGACCAGGCTGGTCACGCCGTGCTCGGTGATGCCGCAAGGCACGATGCCGCCGAAATGCGTCAGGTCCGGTTCGACGTTCAGGCTGACGCCGTGGAAGCTGACCCATTTGCGGACCTTCACGCCGATGGCCGCGATCTTGTCCTCACGCGACCAGCCGGGGCCCTTCCTTTCGACCCACACGCCTACGCGGCCATCCCTGACGCCGGCCTCGACCCCGAAGCGGTCCAGGGCGCCGATCAGCCACCGCTCCAGGCCACGCACGAAGGCGCGCACGTCGCGGCCGCGCGCGTTCAGGTCCAGCATGACGTAGGCCACCCGCTGGCCGGGCCCGTGATAGGTGAACTGTCCGCCGCGACCGGTGCGGTGGACGGGGAAGCGGGGGTCGAGGAGGTCCTCTTCCCGCGAGGTCACGCCGGCCGTGTAGAGCGGGGGATGCTCCAGCAGCCAGACGCGCTCCGGGGCGCGCCCCCCGGCGATGGCGGCGACGCGGGCTTCCATTTCCGCGACGGCCTGGGGGTGATCGACGCGTCCCGGCGAGACGACCCATTCCACCGCGGCGCCGTCGGCGCGAAGCAGCCGCGAATCGCCGGAATTTAAGGACTGGGAAAGCATGGCCGCAGCAATGTGGGGCGTCGGAGCGCCATGCAACACCCTGTCGCCGCCAACCAGTACGAGTTCGCGTCCCCCATGAGCCAGATCGAAGCCGTCGACGTGGAGATCTCGGTCGTGCTGGGGCGATCCGTGCTGCCCATGGCCCAGCTGCTGAAGATGGGGCGCGGCGCGGTGATCCCGCTGGACGCCTCCGAGCACGACGAGGTCTGGATTCTGGCCAACAATCATCCCGTCGCCCGTGGCGAGATCTCGATCAGCGAAGACCGGATCTCGATCACGGTGACGCGCGCGGCCGACGTCTACGACTACATGGCCGGCGCCGCCTGACGGATCAGGCGGCGGGCGCCTTCAGCAGCACGCCGTCGATGGGCTGGACGACGCCGTTGGAGGCGACGACCTCCTCGCCCGTCAGCACTCCACGACCGCCGTCTTCCAGCGTCGCCACGATCGTTTCGCCCTCACGCGTGAAGGTGATCAGGCCGTTGTCCAGCGTCCGCATTTCGACCTTGCCGTCCTGGGCCCGGCCGAGCGCCGCCGAGACGTCCGCGCGGGTCACGGACCCGGGCACCATATGCGAGCGCAGCAGGGCGGCGGCCTGGGCTTTCTCCGCGTCGTCGCGGAAGTCGAAGGCGGAGGCGCCGGTGAAGGCGGCGTCCACCGGCGCGAAGACGGTGTACGGGCCTACGCCGTCGAGCACGCGCTCGAGTCCCGAGTTGCCGAGAATGCCTTCGAGCGTGTTCAGCTGGTCGACGGACCTCAGCTCGGCTGCGAGGGTGCGCGAGGACGGGGCGGCGGTTCCTCCGTCGGCCTCGGCCTCGGGCGCCGGATTGCAGGCGGCCAGCGACACGGCGGCCAGAGCGGCGGCGGTCGAGATGCGGATCATGTCCATCCCCCTCAGGTCAGCAGCTGGATGACGGCCTGCACCAGCTGGGTCGTCGGATCGACCTGGTACACATAGCCGTCGTTGTAGCGGTACCAGCTGTCCGCCGTGTCCGCGTATTGGCCCCGGTAGGCGTAAGGCACGTTGTAGACGTCGTAGCCGGCGGGCATGCGCTGACCGACGTTCCACTGCTGGCCGGTCAGCAGGGCGACGACGGAGCTGATGGCCTGGTTCTGCGGATCCACGCCGTACACCACGCCGTCGGCGTAGCGGTAGTCGTAGGGATCGTTCAGGCGCCAGTAGTCAGTGTAGTACTGGGGCGCCGGCGCGTACTGGTACTGCTGCGGCCAGATCGAGCCCAGGCCGAGGGCCCCGCCGAGCACCGGCAGCCAGCCGGCGACGCCGCCGTTGTCCGATATGCGATAGACGTAGCCGTCGTCGTAGCGCCAGCGGCCGTCGTCGCGCGTGCGGCTCCAGTACCAGTCGTCCCAGTCACGGCCGTCGCGGACGACCTGGCGCGCCTGACCGGGAGGCAGACAGCCGTTGTTCTTCTTCGCCAGCCCGGGCGGGCACCCCTGGATGTAGACGTTGCGGGGCGCGTCGCGCAGGACGACCACGGGCACGCCGTCCCGCACCGCGCGGCGGACCTCCCGCTCGTCCCAGCGGCGGTCGTCGTCGCGATCCCTTACGCGCGCCCCGGGCTGGACGCGCACCTCGGCGCGCTCCCAGCGCCGATCGTCGCCCCGGCGGCCGCGATCGTCGTCCCGGCGCTCGGCGCGCTCCTGGCCGCGTCCGCGCCCGCGGTCGTCGCCGTCGCGGTCCGGGCCACGCTCGGCCTGGCCACGCCCAGCGCCGTTTCCGCCGCCCTTGCCGTTGCCGTTGCCGTTCTGTGCGATCGCCGCGGCGGGCATCGCAAGCGCCGCGGCGGCCACGGCGGTGATCATCAGGAAGTCACGCATGTCGATCTCCTTCGAGGGCAACAAACGTATGTCCGGCGGACGACGTTCCCGGGCCTTCCCTTCCGCCCGCCTTTCGGCTATCGCCCCCGCTCCGATGCGAGCGGTCGTGGCGGAATTGGTAGACGCGCAGCGTTGAGGTCGCTGTTCCCTAACCGGAGTGGAAGTTCGAGTCTTCTCGACCGCACCATCGACTTTCTTGAGGACGCACATCGGCTGAGAGCTGATTCATAACGGGAGGACGACGCGTGAGCACCGACGCCATCGCCCTCCCTGCGCCCGACGTCGATCACGAGCCGCTGGACGAGGATTACGTCCTCACGCCCGTCTTCGTGGAGAAGGTGGTCGACGCCGCCGACGACGGCGACGGCCTGCGCCTGCGAGACCTGACCGAGGATCTGCACCCGGCCGACGTGGCCGACCTCATGGGTTTCCTGACGGCCGAGCATCGCGCCGTGGTCGTGCAATGGCTGCCCCCGGAACTGCTGGCCGAGACCCTGCCGGAGCTGGACGACGGCATTCGCGAGGAGGTGCTGGAGCGCGTTCCGCACCTGACGCTGGCAGAGGCGCTGCAGGAGCTGGATTCGGACGACGCGGCGGCGGTCGTCGAGGATCTGGAGGAGGATCAGCGCGAGAAGGTGCTGGCCGCCATGCCCGAGGTCGAGCGGGCGGCCATCGAAAGCTCGCTGGGCTATGCTGAGGATTCGGCGGGCCGCCTGATGCAGCGCGAGGTGATGGCCGCGCCGCAGTTCTGGAACGTCGGCGACACGATCGACCACATCCGCGCCCAGGGCGAGGATCTGCCGGAGCTGTTCTTCGACATCTATGTGGTCGACCCGCTGAACCGTCCGGTCGGCGGCGTGTCGGTGAGCGGCCTGCTGCGCATGCCGCGCGCCACCGCGCTGGCCGACATCATGGAGCCGGTGAATGAGATCACCGTCGACCAGGACCAGGAAGAGGTCGCCTACATCTTCGAGAAGTACCACCTGATCTCGGCCCCCGTGATCGACGCGGCGGGACGGCTGGTGGGCCAGATCACCGTCGACGACATCGTCAACATCATTCAGGAGGAGAACCGCGAGGACATCCTGCGTCTGGCCGGCGTGTCGGACGAGGATCGCGGATCGACGGTGCCGGAGATCGTGCGCGGCCGCGTGCCCTGGCTGGCGATCAATCTGGTGACGGCCTCGCTGGGGGCGGCGGTCATCGCCTTCTTCGGCGGGACGATCGAGCAGATCGTGTCGCTGGCTGCGCTGATGCCGATCGTCTCGGCCATCGGCGGCAATGCGGGGACGCAGGCGCTGACCGTGACGGTGCGCGCGCTGGCGACGCGCGAGCTGAACAGCTCCAACGCCCGCCGCACGTTCCTGCGCGAACTGGCCGTGGGGCTGGCCAACGGGCTGGTGCTGGCGCCGTTGATCGGGGTGGCGGCCGGGTGGTGGTCGGGCGACTGGCGCATCGGCGGCGTGATCGCGGCGGCGATGATCCTGAATCTGGCCATCGCCGCGTCGGTGGGCGTGCTGACCCCGCTGACCCTGTCGAGGATGAAGCAGGATCCGGCGGTGTCCTCGGCGGTGTTCGTCACAGCGACGACGGATTTCTTCGGCTTCCTGATCTTCCTCGGGCTGGCGACGGCGGTGCTGCTCTGATCCGGCCCGGGGCTTGCTCCGTCGCCTTGTGAGCGAAACCCGTCGTCCCGATCTGGAACACCCCGTGTCCGAGCCCGCCGCCAACGCCCGCCGCAAGGTCTCCCGTGAGGGAGTCGTGCTGCTGAAGAGCTTCGAAGGCTTCCGCGCGCGGGCCGAGCGGGACGGCGACGGCTGGGTCATCGGTTATGGCCACCGCAGGTCGGCACGCGAGGGCCTGTCGGTCGGCGAGGCCGACGCCGAGCTGCTGCTGCAATACGATCTGATGCCCGTGGTGCAGGCGCTGAACGCCCTGCCCGTCCACCTGAACACTCACCAGTTCGACGCCCTGGCCAGCTTCGCCTTCTCGGTCGGGCCGGAACGTTTCACGGCGTCCGACGTGCACGCGCGGCTGGCCGAGGGCCGGCTCGACGCCGCGGCCGAGGCCCTGCTGGCCTGGAGCGAGCCGTCACCGGCGGTGGCAGGTCTGCGCCGCCGCGCCGCCGAACGCGCCCTGTTCCTGGCCGATCCTGAGCGACCCGTGGCTCTGGCCGACCTGCTGTCCGCCCCCCTGCCGACGGCGGATCCCGCCGGCGCCGGCGACGCGCGAGCGGCGGCGGTCGCGGCCCTGCTGGGCGAAGCGGACGTCAGTGCGCCGGCCGAGGAGGCCGCCGCGCCCGGATCCGCGCCCGACGTCGTCATGCCGACGTTCGCGCCGGAAGCGCCGCCCGCCGCGGAAGCGCCGCCTCCGACCCCGGCGGCCGAGCGCGTCGCGCCACCGCCCATCGCGCGGTGGAGCCAGGCCTATGGCGTCGCAGTGACGGGACCCCTGCCCGGTTTCGGACCCGCGAGCTCCGCGCCCGCCCCGGCCACGGACATGAAGCCCGCGCCGCTGCCGCCTGCGGATGTGGCGGTCGAGGCGCCGCCCGCCGCGGAGCCGGTCGCGGAAACGTGGCCGCAGCCGGCCGCGTCGCCTTTCCCCACGACCGCGGTCGAGCCGCTGGTTCTGACGCCCGCGCCCGAGAGCGACGGAGCGCCGGTCCGCCCGGTCTGGGGCGACGAGGAACGTCCGGCGCCCGTCGCCGCGCAGGACCCCCTGTTCGTCGACGCACCGTCGCAGACGTCCATCCTGCGCCACGAGGCGGAGCCCGCCGAGCCGCGCCGCTTCGACTGGAGCGAGACGGGCATGTACGTGATCATGGGCGGGCTGGGGCTGGTGTCCTGCGCCGTCTCGGCCGCCGCTTTCCGGGTGGCGGTGGAGGATCCGTCGCCGATGGGCGAGACCACCGCGGTGGCCTGGACGCTGGCCGTCATCGGCGCGGTCTGCGTCGGCGCGGCGTCGTGGCACCTGTGGGTGCGGGTCGCCCGACGGAAGGGCTGACGCCTGTTCTGAAGGGTGCTACGCCGCGCGGCATGAGCATTCCTTTCGCGCCCCAATCCATGGAATTCGGCCTCGGCGAGAACGCCGACGCCATCCGGGAGACCACTGCCCGCTGGGCCGCCGACAGGCTGGCCCCCCGCGCCGCCGAGATCGACGAGAAGAACGAGTTCGCGCGCGACCTGTGGCCCGAGATGGGCGAGCTGGGCCTGCACGGGATAACCGTCGAGGAAGAGTTCGGCGGACTGGGCATGGGCTATCTGGAGCACGTGGTGGCGATGGAGGAGGTGTCGCGCGCCTCGGCCTCGATCGGTCTGAGCTACGGCGCCCACTCCAACCTGTGCGTCAACCAGATCCGCCGCTGGGGCACGCCCGAGCAGAAGGCGAAATATCTGCCAAAGTTGATCTCCGGCGAGCATCTGGGCTCGCTGGCCATGTCGGAGGCCGGTTCCGGATCGGACGTCATGTCGATGCGCACGCGCGCCGAGCGGAAGGGCGACCGCTACGTCCTGAACGGCACCAAGTTCTGGATCACCAACTCCCCGACCGCCGAGACCCTGGTCGTCTACGCCCGGACCGGCGACGGGAACGGCGGGGTCACGGCTTTCCTGATCGAGAAGGCCATGAAGGGATTCAGCGTCTCGAAGAAGCTGGACAAGATGGGCATGCGCGGGTCGGACACGGCGGAGCTGGTGTTCGAGGACTGCGAGGTTCCGGAAGAGAACGTCATGGGCGGCGAGGGGCGCGGCGCGGCCGTGCTGATGAGCGGCCTGGACTATGAGCGCGCGGTTCTGTCGGGCGGGCCGCTGGGGATCATGCAGGCGGCGCTGGACGTGGTCCTGCCCTACGTCCGCGACCGCAAGCAGTTCGGCAAGCCGATCGGCAGCTTCCAGCTGATGCAGGCCAAAGTGGCCGACATGTACGTGGCCCTGAACAGCGCCCGGGCCTACGTCTATGCGGTGGCGCGTGCCTGCGATCAGGGCAAGACGACGCGATACGACGCCGCGGGCGCCATCCTGCTGGCCAGCGAGAACGCCGTGAAGGTGTCGCTGGAGGCGGTCCAGGCGCTGGGCGGGGCGGGCTACACCAGGGAATGGCCGGTCGAGCGGCTGGTCCGCGACGCCAAGCTGTACGACATCGGCGCGGGCACCAACGAGATCCGGCGGTTTCTGATCGGACGCGAGTTGCTGGGGGCGTGATCCGCCCTTTCAGGGTCGACGACCTGCCCGCCGCCCTCGCGCTTCAGGCCGTGGGGTATCCCGAGCATCTGCACGACGGCGAGGCGGCGTTCGCCAGCCGCGTCCGCGTGGCGCCCGACTGGTGCCGGGTCGCGGAGACCGACGGGCGGCTGGACGGGTACCTGCTGAGCCACCCGTGGACCTCCACGGCCCCGCCGGCGCCGGACGTGACGTTGACCGTCGCCGAGGGGCCGGTCTGGTACATCCACGACCTGTCGGTCGCGCCCCACGCTCGCGGAACGGGCGTCGGGCGCGCGCTGCTCGAAGCCTGCCGCAAGGCTCATCCCCGGGCACGGCGGTCGGAGCTTATCGCGGTCGACGGCGCCGGGCCGTTCTGGACGCGGCTGGGGTGGAGCCCGGTCGGCCCGCTGCCGGAGAGCCTCCGCGTCAAGGTCGCGCGCTACGGGGCCGGCGCCGTCTACATGGGACGTGAACTGGACTGACGCGCGCCGACGACCGGCGTTAGTCTGGCCGCATGAGGCAGTGCGAGAGCTCCACCGGCCGGCCCAGGGCGTTTTCCGACGTCATCGAGCGCATCGGCACACGCGAACGCGAACGGCTGGCGCTGGGCGAGGTGGTTGAGGCGTTCGGCGAGCGGGCGTTCGGGGCGGTCATGCTTCTGTTCGCCGTCGTCAACATGCTGCCGTGGCCACCGGGCGGGACCACGCTGACCGGCGTCCCCCTGCTGTTCCTGTCGCTGGAACTGGCGTCGGGCCGGGACGCGATCTGGCTGCCGGAGTGGATGGAGCGGGCATCGGTCTCGCGCGCGACCTTCCGCAAGCTGTCGCGGCGCGTCATGAAGGCGGTGCGGTTCACGGAGGGACTGTCGCGGCCCCGGATGTTCTTTCTGACCGGAGGGTTCGGTCAGGGCCTGATCGGCCTGGCCTGCCTGTTCCTGGCGATCGTGCTGGTGCTGCCGGTGTGGGGCGCCAACCTGTTGCCGGCGGTGGCGATCGGCTTCTTCGCGCTGGGCGTGATGCAGCGGGACGGGCTGGCGGTGCTGGTCGGCTGGCTGCTGACGGCGGCGACGGTGGGGGTGCTGATCGTGGCGTGGCGGCTGATCGTCGCCAGCGCCCGCGTCGGTCTGGACTGGGCGACCGCCCTGTTTTGACCGCCTGTCCATTTCTTAAGTGGCGCGGCGACCGGGGACGCGCCTAGAGACGGACGACCCTGTTCGCCGGCGGCCCCATGAACGACCACTCCAACTCCTTCAGCGCGCGGCCCTTCTCGCAGGTGCTGGTCGACGTGGGCGCGGTGAACGATCCCGTTCTGCCGATGCACGAGCTGGTCGGAACGTTCGGGGAGCGGGGGTTCGGCGCGCTGTTGCTGATCCTGGGCCTGCTCAGCGCGGTGATCGGGGTGATCCCGGGAACGACGACCCTGCTGGGCATCCCGATCCTGATCATCGGCGTGCAGCTGCTGTTTCGCCGCGACGAGCTGTGGCTGCCCGGATGGATCCTGAAGCGCGACATCCCGCGGCCCGCCTTCGCCGAGGCGGCGGCCAAGGTGAAGTCGCGGCTGGAGCGGGTCGAACGGTTCAGCCGGCCGCGCCTGGGCTTCATGAGCGGCGACCTGTCGGAGGCGCTCATCGGCCTGATGTGCGTGATCTGGGCGGCCGTGCTGATGCTGCCGCTGATCGGTTTCAATCTGGTGCCGTCGCTGATCGTCGCCGCGTTCGGGTTCGGCCTGATGCAGAAGGACGGTGTGGTGATGCTGGTCGGCTGGGTGGGGTCGGCCGGTATGGCGACATTCACCTGGATCGTCTGGGAAACCGTCAGCCGCGTCCTGACGGCGACGTGGGAGATGATCGTCCGCGTGTTCTGACGAAAAGGCCGGAGGGCGAACCCTCCGGCCTTCCGATCACGTGGGCGTCAGCCCCGGAACAGCGACAGCACCAGCTGCGGAGTCTGGTTGGCGATGGACAGGGCCTGAACCCCAAGCTGCTGCTTCGTCTGCAGCGCCTGGAGCTTGGCGCTTTCCTTCGCCAGATCGGCGTCCACCAGGTTGCCCACGCCCGACTCCAGCGAGTCCGTCAGCTTGCCGACGAACGTCAGATGGGTGGTCAGGGCCTTGGACTTGGTGCCCAGACGCGCCAGGGCGCCGGACACCGCGTCGATCGAGTTGTTCACCGCGGTCAGGGCGTTGGACGCCTTGGTCAGGGTGTCGATCGCCTGGGTCGTGGCGACGCTGACGATGGCGCCTCCCAGCGACATCACCTCGGCGGCCACCGTGATGGAGGCGTTGCCTTGGGCGTTCGCCAGGGCCCTGAAACCCGTGGCGCCGGTCTTCAGCAGGTTGACCCCGTTGAATTCGGCGTTGTTGGTCACCGTCGCGATCTGGTCGCGAATGGCCTTGAAGTCCTCGTTCAGCGCGGCCCGGGCCGCCGTCTTCAGCGACGCGTCGGTCGCCGCCAGTGCCTTCTCCTTCAGCTGGAGCAAGAGGTCGGAGACCGTCTCGCCCGCCGCCAATGCGACGTCGACCGCGGCCACGCCCCGGTCGAGCGACTGTTTGACCGCCCCCAGGGCGCCGATGTCGGCACGTTGCCCCTGAGCGATGGCCCAGATGGCGCCGTTGTCCTTCACGCTGGCGATCCTCTTGCCGGTGTTGATGCGGCCTTGGGTCGTCGCCAGTTCGGCGTTGGTGGCGTTCAGGTTCTGGAGCGCGATGAGCGCGCCCACGTTGGTGTTGACCGAGTTGCTCATGGTCGGGTCCTTCCATTCTGGTCGGGGGGTCTGGCGGCCTTCTGGCCGCTGAACCGGTTCTGGTTCGCCCGCGCACGACGCAAGACGGATGCCGCCTCAGGACGTTGATTTCATTGAGCATGGAGCCGCGCGACGATGCCGCCCGGCAATTCTTCCCCGGTCAGGAAGGGATCAGGCCGCCTCAGCGGTCGGGGCGAGGCCCTGCATCACCATGCGGTTGATGTCGATCAGCGGCTCGAAATCTTCCTCACCCCGCATCACCGCGGAGGAGTGACGGCTGACGAACAGGCTGATGGAGATGATCTGGGCCTTCAGCGGATTGTTCAGCGAGTTGTCCGGGTCCGAGCAGTCGGTGGCCAGCGTCGACCAGAGGCGCCGGTTCCAGTCCAGCGCGTCGATCCGGGTGGCGATGTCCTCAGCCGGAACCGTCGCGGCGTGCATCAGCGCGCGCGTGACCTGTCCGAACAGCCGGTATTCCAGCTCTCGCGGGGATTCAGCCCGCGTGGCCGCGGTCTTGTACGCCTGCAGCGACATTCGACAGCTGTTCCTCGTAATCCACCAGTTTCCGGGCCGACATCAGGGCCTTGTAGTATTCCCGCGCCATCACGTGTCGCGAGGCGGCGACGCATTCGCTCAGGATTTCCGGGTTGCGCGTGGCGCTCATGAACTCGGTCAGGCGGCGTGCGAACTCGTCGTAGACCTTCGGCGCGGCGGCCTCGTCCAGATACATCATCATGACGGGGAAGTAGACGCGGCTGGCCGGGGTCTTCACGTCCTCGACCTGCATGATGTCCTTCTCGCGCAGCACGCTGGCCTTGTTCTGCAGGATCAGCACGCCGCGGCGGTCGCCGTTCTGGACGACGGCGCCGTTCAGGACGAACTTCTCGCCCGGTTTCAGCGACAGTTTCAGCGGCATGTGCGGCTCTCCCCGGCCCGCGCGGTCTCACGCTAGGCGCGGCGCGGTCCACGCAGGATGAACGGACGTGGTTAACCATGTCTTGTGAAGCGGCAGGGCACCGTGGGCGGACCGCACCTCGATTCCCGCGCGAGCCCGACATGACCGCCCCCACCGCCGTTCAGGACGTCACCGACCAGCCGCTGGTCCATGCGCCCGCGCCCGTGGCGCAGGGCACGGCGGGCGATTCGGCCTCGGCCGAGGCCATCCGGCGGCTGTCGCGCAATCTGGCCGGCGGCGGCGCGCTGAAGAAGCAGAAGCGGCTGATGGAGCTGCTGAAGGCCGCCGTGGCGGCGATGCGCCTGCGCCAGTTCGACGTCGGCGCAAACCGGGCTCTGGAGGCGCTGCGGGTCGACGAGCAGTCGGGTCTGGCGTGGCACGTGCTGGCGATCTGTCAGGAGAAGGCGGGACGGTTCGTCGAGGCCATACAGGCCTATGAGGCGGCGCTGGCCCTGCTGCCCGAGGACCCCGCGATCGCGCACGACCTCAGCCGGCTGGCGCAGCGGCTGGGTCATCTGGAGATCGCCGAAAAGCTGCTGCAGAAATTCCTCGCGGCCGAGCCCGGTCACATCGACGGGACCAACAACCTGGCCTGCGTGCTGCGCGAGCAGAACCGCTACGACGAGGCCGTCGATCTGCTGCGCGGCATGATTCAGGTGGAGCCCGGCAGCGCCCTGCTGTGGAACACCCTGGGCACGGTGCTGAGCGATCAGGGACGGATGGCCGAGAGCTTGCCCTTCTTCGAGGAGGCGCTGCGGCTGGAGCCGGACATGGCCAAGGCGCGGTACAACCGCGCCAACGCCCGCCAGCCGCTGGGCGATCTGGCCGGGGCGCTGGAGGATTTCGAGGCGGGTCTGAAGGGCGCCGAGCCCGGCTATGAGACCGCCATGATGCGCATGGCGCGGGCCATGACCCTGATGGGCGTCGGCCGCATTCCCGAGGGCTTCCACGAATACGAGGTGCGGCTGGATCCGGAGATGCCGGACGCCATGCACGTGGTCACCGGATCACCGCGGCGCGCCGGTGAGCCGCTTGCGGGGCGGTCGATCCTGATCGTCGGCGAACAGGGCCTGGCGGACGAGATGGTTTTCGGCGGCTGCGTCGGCGACGTGATCGAGGCCGTGGGACCGGACGGCGAGGTCCACATCGCCGTCGAGCCGCGGCTGGTGAGCCTTTTCCAGCGCAGCTTTCCGACCGCGAAGGTCGTCGGGCACCGCACCGTGCGCATCAACGGCCGCCTGCACCGCATAGTGCCGGAGGTGGACGAGCGCCCCGACGACGCCAGGCCGATCGACTTCTGGACGCCGATGGCGACCCTGCTGGCGGAGTTCCGCCCGTCGGTCGACAGCTTTCCCGACCGCGCCGGCTATCTGACGCCCGACCCTGAGCGGGTCGCGGGATGGAAGGCGGAACTGCGGGCGCTCAGCCCGGGCCTGAAGGTCGGCCTGCACTGGAAGAGCCTGATCCTGAGCGGATCGCGCGGACGCTACTTCTCCAGCTTCGACCGGTGGCGCCCGGTGCTGGAGACGCCGGGGACGGTGATGGTCAATCTGCAGTGCGGCGACGTGAGCGCCGATCTGGCGCTGGCGGAGGCGGCGGGCGTGCGGATCTGGACCCCGCCGTTCGACCTGAAGGACGACCTGGAGGATCTGGCGGCCATGTCGTGCGCCCTGGACCTGGTGGTCGGACCCGGCATCGCAGGGACGAACATCGCCTCGGCCGTGGGCGCGAACGTTTGGATGCTGACGGCGCCGGACGACTGGCATCTGCTGAACACGGACCGGTACCCCTTCTATCCGCGGACGCGGCTGTTCAAACGCGCGTTCGACGGCTGGCCGGCGTGCATAGCGGAGGTGCGGGCGGCGCTGGACGTCGAAGTGGCGAAGCGCGGCGGGAACGCCGCCTGACGCGACCCGTTGTTCTCCCCGACAGGAGAACGACATGCCGGACATCGACGAACAGGATCAGGCCGAGGTCTTCGACGAGACCCATCTCGACGACGACGGCGAGACGGAGATGTTGCTCGACGAGCTGGATCCCGTGTTCGACGCCACCCAGGCCGACGGCGACGCCGATGAGGACGAGGACGATTCCGACGACCCCGACGTCGACGACGACGATCTGGACGAGGACGATGAGGGCCTGCAGACGCGCGAAAGCCTGGAGGCCGAGGCCGACGCCCTGCTGGCCGAAGGCGAGAGCGAAGGCGACGACGACGGCGAGCCGGACACCGCGCCCGACGAAGTGGAGCTGGTCTACTCAGGCCTGATGGAGGACGAGCGCGGCGCCCAGGCGAGCGCGGCGCACTGGGAGTCGCGGCGACTGGCGGACGACGACATCGCCGACCTGGGCTATGCGCCCGACGATCAACCCGTTCAGGAGATGCCCCGATGAGCGACGCGCGCCCCGAGGACCACAAGAAGCCCGATCAGCTGAAGCCGCACCTGAAGGATGCCGAGGACCGTCAGGAGGCGCTGATCGACGAAGGCATCGAGGAGACCTTCCCCGCAAGTGATCCGGTGAGCCCCAAGCGCATCACCTGAACGCTGTTAACCTCCCGCGTTACGGGCTAGTCCTGATCCCGCATCAGGGAGAGCCCGCCGCATGGCCGAACGCCGCCGTTTCGAAGGCACGTCCAACTACGTCGCGACAGACGACCTGCGGATGGCGGTCGACGCCGCCGTCGCGCTGGAGCGGCCGCTGCTCATCAAGGGCGAGCCCGGCACCGGCAAGACGGTGCTGGCGTACGAGATCGCCGGCGCGCTGGACGCGCCGCTGATCACCTGGCACGTCAAGTCGACGACCAAGGCGCACAACGGCCTGTATGAATACGACGCCGTCAGCCGCCTGCGCGACAGCCAGCTGGGGGAGGCGCGCGTCCACGACGTCCGCAACTATCTCAGGAAGGGCAAGCTGTGGGAGGCCTTCACCTCCCCCGTACGGCCGGTGCTCTTGATCGACGAGATCGACAAGGCGGACATCGAGTTCCCGAACGACCTGCTGCAGGAACTCGACCGGATGGAGTTCTACGTGCAGGAGACGGACGAGACGATCCGCGCCGAGGTCCGGCCCATCGTCATCATCACGTCGAACAACGAAAAGGAGCTGCCGGACGCTTTCCTGCGCCGCTGCTTCTTCCACTACATCCGCTTCCCGGACGCCGCGACGATGGAGGCGATCGTCGAGGTGCACTTCCCCGGCATCAAGAAGCGGCTGGTGGCCGAGGCGCTGAAGACCTTCTACGAGATCCGCGAGACGCCGGGCCTGAAGAAGAAGCCGTCGACCTCGGAACTGCTGGACTGGCTGAAGCTGCTGCTGGTGGACGACGTGGCGCCCGAGACCCTGCGGGAAAAGACGCCCGGCAAGCTGATCCCGCCGCTGCACGGCGCCCTGCTGAAGAACGAGCAGGACGTGCACCTGTTCGAACGCCTGGCCTTTCTGGCCCGAGGCGAGGGGCGCCGTCCGGGCGCCTGAGCGACACGGCGATTACCCCGATTTCACTGGATATGCCGCGCGATCGGCGCAGGATGCGCTCAAAGGAAGACTTCATCATGCGCCTTCGCACCCCCCTGCTTCCCCTGCTCGCCGTGGCCGTCTTCGGCGTGGCCGCCTGCGACGGGCAGCGCTCGGTCAGCATCTCGACCGGCGATTCCGGGGACAAGCCGCGCGGCGTGCTGAAGGTGGTCGAAACGCTGCAGTGTCCGGAGGTCCAGGGCGAACTGACGCGCAAGGGCGCGGCCACGGACGGCGGCACGACCTGCTGGTACGTCGGGCCGCGCGGCTCTTCGGTGCAGCTTCGCCTGATCCGGCTGGACGGCGACCCGACGTCCGTTCTGGAGGGTCTTGAAAGCGAGCTGCGTCGCGACATCTCGGGCGGCCCCACCGGCGAGGGCCCGCAGGTCGCGGTGAACGCCGACGGCGACCGCGCCTCCGTCCGCCTGCCGGGCGTCAGTGTGGACGCCGAAGGCGAAAACGCCGACGTCCGGATCGGCGGCTTCCGCATCGAGGCGAAAAACGATTCCCCGGGCGCGACGGCCGGTGCGGCGGCGTCCGCGTCGGACGACAGCGTCAGCGTGCGCGCCGACGAAGGCGGGGCCGAGGTCCGCGTGCGCGCCCAGGGCGACGCGACGCGCGCCAAGTGGATCCTGACGGACGGCGACGACGCCGCGACCGGCTGGAGACTGGTCGGCTATGAGGCCCGCGGGCCACAAGGCGGACCGCTTGTGGCCGCGCTGGTGCGCTCCAAGAACGACGACAAGGAAGCGGCCTTCGAGGACGCCGAGGCGCTGGTGTCGCTGAACGTCGGGGATTGATCCGCGCGCCGCATTGCGTCACCTGACCCGCCGACGTCAGGAGCCGCCTTGCCCACCCGCGCCCCCGCCAATCCGAAGTCCGTCCCCAGACCGCCGCGCAAGCCGCAGGCCCGCGCCTGGCAGCGCATGCTGTCCGGCCGCCGGCTGGACCTGCTGGACCCCTCGC
The DNA here is from genome assembly GCF_035935935.1 of Brevundimonas sp. Classification (GTDB taxonomy): domain Bacteria; phylum Pseudomonadota; class Alphaproteobacteria; order Caulobacterales; family Caulobacteraceae; genus Brevundimonas. The sequence goes on along the minus strand of NZ_DASYWO010000008.1, from coordinate 98,848 downwards.
CCTTCGACATCGAGATCGAGGACATCGCCCACGGCCTGGCGCGCGTGGCGCGCTGGAACGGCCAGACGATCGGCGAGCACGCTTTCTCCGTGGCGCAGCACAGCGTGGTGGTGGAGGAGATCGTCGCGCACATCCGCCCCGGCATCGCGCCGAAATGGCGGCTGGCCGCCCTGCTGCACGACGCCTCCGAATACGTGATCGGCGACATGATCTCGCCGTTCAAGGCGGCGCTGGGCGTCAGCTACAAGGATTTCGAGGCGCGTCTGGAGCACGCCATTCACATCCGCTTCGGCCTGCCGGCGAAGAACCCGGTCGAGATCAAGAAGCTGATCAAGGAAGCGGACAAGGCGTGCGCCTTCTTCGAGGCGACCCAGCTGGCGGGCTTTTCAGAGGAGGAGGCGCTGGGCTTCTTCGGCGCCCCGCCGCCGGCATACGACCTGCACATCACCCCGCTGAGCGCGCCAGAGGCGCAGGCGCGCTACGTCGAACGCTACCGCACCCTGGCGGAGGCCATGGGAACGGTCGCGGGCGCGGACGCCTGGCACACGGAGTGAGCATGGCGGGTCAGGGCGTGCGCATCGGCCTGTCCGCCGTGATCATGGCGATCCGCGACGGGCGGGCCTGCGTGCTGACCACCAGCGCGGACGACGGGCCGGCCGCCCTGCCCTTCGGACCGTTCGATCCCGTCCACGACCGCACGTTCGAGCGGGCCCTGCGCGATTTCGTGACGGCGCAGACGGGCTTCCGGCTCGGCTTTGTGGAACAGCTCTACACCTTCGGCGACGCCGGGCGCGACAGCCCGCGGGCGACGCCCGGTCCGACGGGCGCGCGCGAGGTCTCGATCGGCTATCTGGCCCTGACGTCCGAGGCGGCCGACCCGCCGGGCAGCGACGCGCGCTGGACGCCCGTGCTGGACTTCTTCCCGTGGGAGGACCGTCGCGGCGGACCGCCGGCCGCACAGGAGGCGATCGACGCGGCGCTGGCCGCATGGGCCGGATCCGATCCCGTTCGCCGCAGCCGGGCGGGATCGCTGTTCGCCGGGGGCGAGGCGCGCTGGGCCGAAGGGCGCGTTCTGGAGCGTTATGAGCTGCTGTATGAGGCAGGCGTCGTGGCCGAAGCCGCCCGCGACGCCGACCGTCCGCCGCCCACCACGGCGCCGGGCCGGGCCATGGCGTCGGATCACCGCCGCATCCTGGCCACCGGTCTGGGACGTCTGCGGTCCAAGCTGCGCTATCGACCGGTGCTGTTCGACCTGATGCCCGACGCCTTCACCCTGTCTCAGCTGCAGGCGGCGGCCGAGGCCGTCGCGGGCGTCGCCCTGCACAAGCAGAACTTCCGCCGCGGCGTGGAGCGCACGGGCCTGGTCGCCGCGACCGGGGCCGCCTCGACGGGAACCGGCGGGCGTCCCGCGGCCCTGTTCCGCGCCACGGGCCTGACCCCCGCCGACGGCCAGGCGCCCGGCCTGCCGCTGCCGACCCTGCGCTGACGAAAACGGCCTTGCGGCCCGGCGCGGCGCCGACTAGAGAAGCCGTCCTTCAACCGAAGCTTCGGCGCCGCGGAGAGGTGGCAGAGTGGTTGAATGTACCGCACTCGAAATGCGGCGTGCCTTTACGGGTACCGGGGGTTCGAATCCCCCCCTCTCCGCCACCGTCATTCCCGTTAGCCGGCTCCGCCAGCGGCTCTGACGCGGTCCGGGCATTCGGGGGCAATCGCTACCTGATGGGTCGCATTCCGCCCGCCCCCGGGACCGGGCGCACCGGGTGCCGGGCGTCGGGGCGGCGCGTCGTTCGCGCCCTCACAGATCTGGGTGGATCCCGCCAGCGGGAGACGATCGGGGCGGCGCGCCTGAAAACCTCGGAACCGACCCTCACTTCCCGGGTTCAGCTTCTCTGAAATGAGGGTTTTTCATGTTGGTGAAGGACTACAAGGGCCGTGGCCGCCGTGCGCATGTGCGCGCCGACGACCGCCAGGGCAGCTGGCTGTTCCGCCTGTTCATGGCGTGGTTCCGACGGGACGCATGACGTACTGAACGCCCGCGCCCGAGCCGGCGTCATGTCGCGCCGGGCGTCGACCTGAGGGTCACGCTGCGGTCCTGCCTGAAGGGTCGGCGTCGACGGGGTGAGGCGCATCCAGCAGCGCCTCCAGCGCGTATGCGCCGAGCCGGGGGGAGAAGTGGGTGTGGTCGTTCCAGTGCCTCCGCTCCTGCCAGGATCCCGGGCCGTCGGGGCCGCCCGGCGGATGGTTGGCCAGATCGACGAACAGGATGCGGCAGCCCTCCGGCGCCGCGGCACGGTCGGCGAAGACGCGCGCCAGGCGACGGGCGTGGCGGTCGAAGAGGTCCGACTGCGCCGCCGTCAGCGCCGTCGCCGGCGAGCTGGGCAAGGCATAGAAAACCACCTCATGGCGAACGCCGGCGCGGGCGCAGGTCGCATCCGCGAGGTCCGCGATGCGCAGCAGCTCGCGCTCGTCGCGCTTCAGGGCCTCGCTGGAGAGGTCGAGGAGCGCTGTGGCCTGACGAGCCAGCAGGTCGGCCGCGGGCCAGTCCGGAGCGCGGGCGGACCCGATGCACGCAACGTAGGCGGGGGCGGTCCCGCGCGACGACAGGCTGTGCGCGATCGTCCGGACGCCGTCGAGCGTGGTCCGCGGCGAGAGGGCCGCCGACACGGCGGCGCGCAGGGGGTCCCCCACGACCGGCGGGGTCGTCGTCGGCATTCCCACCTCGAAGTAGACGCCGACGGGGTCCCGCCTGCCGGCGAGGATCAGTTTCAGCGCCTGTCGATACTCCGGCGTCGCCCACGCCGCACCGGCCACCTTCAGGACGTCCGGCCGGCCGCAGGTGTCGAAGCCGAAAGACGTCCTGGAGGCGCCGACGAGGAAGCGCGTGGCCCCGGTTTCCCTCAGCGCGCGCGTGTGGAAGGCGGGATTGCCCCCTGCCCTGCCGCGGGCGAGCACCGCCTGGGGCGGGCTGCGGTTGAAGGCGTATCGCCCGGATTGCCCGAACTCTCCCGTCGGATCCGTCAGCACGTTGAAGGCGACCACGATCGAAACCGGCGTCAGCATGGCGAGCAGACCGGTCCAGTAGGCCCGACCGAGGGACGGCGGAGGATCAGAACTGGGCATATATGAAACCGTCGGCTCCGTGCGGCCGGGTCAGGCCGACCACGGCCGCGAAGAGCAGTAAGGTCGTCGTCGCCCCCCACGCCGCGGACGGGCGCCAGGCGATTCCTCCGGCTCCGGGCGGCGGCGGGACCACCCGCATGATCTGCATGCTGTTGGGCAGCGCAAGGGCCACCCCCGTGGCGATGGACATCACCGCCAAGGTGGGCAGGGCGGAGAGGCGGGCGTGCGGATAGAGGCCGGGCCAGGCCTGCGAAGCGTCACCCGCCGCGACGTCGTGGAGGCGCGTCGTCACGGCGGTCCACAGCTCGGCCATGCCGCCCGTGTCGACCAACGCCGGCAGGATCTGCGCCAAGGCGCCTTCGCCGCGCGTCCGCAGCATCAGGGCGAAGATGGACACGCCGACCAGAAGCAGGAGCTGGCCTCCGACGCGCCGCGCGGCCCGCGTGGCCCGGTTCGCCGTGCGGGGCTTCTTCGCCGACGCCTGTCGAAACATCTGCAGAGCGATCAGCAGGACGGCGACCGCCAGACCCTGCAGAAGCGGAACGATGGCCACGGTGTGCCATGCGGCGACGGCCAGATACGACAGCAGGGTCGCGACGGCCCAGGCCGCGGAATAGCGCACCTCCATGGGCTGGAGAGGAAGTCTCCGCGCCAGCCTGAAGACGGGCTCGAACACATAGTCCCGGACGAAGGCCATCAGGCTCATGTGCCACCGCATCACATACTGACCGGGAGTCGCCGACTTCAGCGGCGAGTTGAAATTGACCGGGAGCAGCAGCCCCAGGCAAAGCCCCGCCCCGATGGCGATGTCGGAATAGGCCGAGAAGTCGAAATACAGCTGCAGCATGTAGCCCCAGGCCGCCGTCCACGCCTCCAGAGGCGAGACCGCGCCGAGGGCGGCCCCCGTCACGATGGGGTCGACGATCCGGCCGACGGGATCCGCCAGCCAGAGCTTCTTGTTGAACCCCAGCAGCACCAGAGCCGCGCCCCGCGCCACGTCCGCCGGGGCCGGCGCCCGCTCGCCGAGGCGGGCGTACTGGGGGGCCGTGCGACGCCAGGCGCCGATGGGGCCAGCCGTCAGCTGGGCGAAGAAACTGCCCCATGCGGCGTGATGGACGAACCCCATCATGGGAACCTCCCGCCGTCGCGCGTCGACCAGAAAGGTGATCTGCTGCAGGGTGTAGAAGGCCAGGCCCAAGGGCAGCACGACCGCCGCCGCGCCCGGGGCGCCGTCGGCCCACTCCTGAGCCAGCTTGAAGGTCGCCAGCGTCCCCACGTTGACCAGGATCGCGCACGCCAGGAGAAATTTGTGGCCCGCCGACGCCGGGTCAAGGGCGCGGAGCCGTCTCACCACGAGGTAGTTGCCCACGAGCGAGCCCGCCAGGAACGCCAGCGACCACGGACCTGCCGAGAGGCAGAAGACGGCCGCCACGAGCACCAGCAGATGCGGCGTCAGCGCGGGCGCGACCCGGCGCACCACCAGAAAGGCGGCGACGACCGCCGGCAGCCAGACCAGCAGAAATTCCAGGCTCAGGACGGAGATGGCTGCGCTCCAGCCCGCGTGGCGAGGTCCATCATGCCGTCTTCTCGATCAGCACGTCCTCGAGCAGCACGCCGTCGAGGCCGGTCGTGGACAGCACCGCCATGGCGTCCTGCACGCTGTGGACGATCGGCTTGCCCATCACGTTGAAGCTGGTGTTGAGCACGATCGGCACGCCGGTCTCGGCCTCGAAGGCGCTCAGCAGGTCGCGCATCCACGGGTCCGCAAGGCCGTCCACGGTCTGCAGCCTGCCCGTTCCGTCGGCGTGCACGACGGCCGGCACCGAGTCCCGGACCGAAGGCTTCCACGGCAGGGTGAAGCTCATGTAGGGGGACGGCTGAGGCCGGTCGAACCACTCGCCGACCCGGTCCGCGGGCACCACCGGGGCGAAGGGGCGATACGGCTCGCGTCCCTTCACGGACCTGTTCAGTCGATCCTTCATGTCGGCTCCGCGCGGGTCGGCGAGGATGGATCGCCCCCCCAGCGCGCGGGGCCCGTACTCCGCCGCTCCGCGCATGACCCCGATGATTTTGCCGGCCGCCAGCCGGCGCGCCAGGGCGGCGGGCCCTTCCGCACCTGCGCAGGCGGTCACTGACGCGTGACCGCAGGTCGCCGCGGCCCGCGCCACCTCCCTCGGGTCCACCCGTGAGCCCAGAAACGGCGAGGCCTGCGCGGGAGGCGCCGCGCCGGTCTCCGCGTCCTGCATCCATGACAGCAGGGCGGCCCCCACGGCGTTGCCGTCGTCTGCAGGGGCACTGGGCACGTGAACCCGCTCAAGCCCGAAGCGGCTCAGGACCGTGCCGTTGTAGGATGAGTTCAGCGCGCAGCCGCCGCCCAGCACGAGATTGCGGTCCTCGGGGCCAAGACATGCGGCCAGCATCCGGTCGACCAGCCGGCCGTACGCCGCCTGACCGCTGGCCGCCAGCACGGCCCCGCGGTCGACGTCCTGATCGGCCGTCCGCATGAACGGCGCCGCGTGCGACCTGGCGGCGTCGAGTACGCCCGGCTCCGGCAGCCGCGGCCGACCGTCCTCGATCTCCAGCATGGTCTCCAGCGCGTCGACGAGGGCCGGATCCGGCGTGCCGAACGCCGCCAGCCCCATGACCTTCCACTCCTCGCCCGCCCGCCAGTCGAACCCGCATGCGCCGGTCAGCCAGGCGTACCAGGTGCCCAGGCTTCCCGGCCCCCATGACCGCCACAGGCGCTCCAGCCGGCCATTGCGCAGCCGGAACAGGCTGGCGGCGCCCACCTCGCCCTCGCCGTCGATGATCAGGCAGACGCCATCCCTAAACGGCGCGCTGACGCAGGCGGCGGCCGCGTGGCAGAGATGGTGGTCGAAGCGGCGAACCTCGGGCATCGCGGTCGTCAGTCCGAGACGCAGCAGCGAGGCCCCCGCCTCCGCCTGGGCGTGCGCCTGCAGGCCGCGCAACCACAGGCCGTCGGAGCCCGGAAGCAGCGCGTTCGACACGGCAACCGGCAGATCGGCCTTCACCCGCGCCCAGCTGGACGCGACCACCAGTTCATCGGCGGCGGGGTCGAAGCCGGCCGCGGCCAGGGCAGACGACAGATGACCGAAATGGTCCGGAGCCGCGCCCCACGCCCGCTTGTCCTGCAGGTGACGCTCCGTGGCTTCGGCAAACCGGATGCGGCCTTCCGCGTCGACCAGCGCCAGCGCGGGGTCGTGGCCGGAGGTCGACAGCCCCAGATGCCAGCGGCTCATCGGGCGCGGATCAGCGCGAACACCGCGTCCGCGACCTCATCCAGCGTCTGGAATTCGAACATCAGGGACGGCTCGACCTCGATCCCGAACGCGTCCTCGACGTGTCCCGAGATCAGGACGGCGTCGATCGACTCCAGTCCGGTGTCCACCAGCACCGTCGAGCCGGAGATCTGCTCCGGCGGCGTCCGGGTGCGCTTGCTGATGTGGTCGCGAAGGAAGGCGGCGACGTCGGCTTTGGTGGAGGCGGTCATACGCAACGGCTTTCGGGCAAAGGTCGGAGGCGGCAAGGCAGGGCCGTCAGAATGACGGTCTGCGAGTTGTCGGCGTATCGCGGCGCCGGGTCGAGCAGGGTCAGATCGGGGTGGCGGGCGAACAGGGCCGGCAGGGCCTTGCGGATCATCATCCGCGACAGGGCGGCGCCGGTGCATCGATGCAGGCCGTGGCCGAACGCCAAATGTCCGGCGCCCAGGTCTCGGTTGATGGCCGAAAGTCTCAATCGCATCGTGTCGCCGGCCGCGAACCTCAGTCCCTCCACCTCGCCGTCGCAGTGAGCGATCCGGTAGATGAAGCGGGGCGAAGCCGCCTGCGGCACGATGTGCGCGTCGAGTCGCGCCGCGATCGCCGCGGGCTCGATCAGTTCGCTTCGCCTTTCCCGCGGTTCGCCCGCCAACCGCTCCACGGCGTTGGCCAACGTGTGCGCGACGTTGAAGCTTGCGCCGTACATGATCAGGACGACGGCCTTCCGATCCTCGGCATCGAGGTCCTCCGGGTCGCCGTGAGCCAGATGTTCGAGCAGCGACGCGGGGCGGTCGACGTGGACCGGGATGTCCGACGGATCGAAAAGCGACAGCAGTCCGTCGAACACCTCCTGCGCGCTCACGATCGCGCGCAGTGAGCGCAGGGGTTCCAGCACGACCTGCAGGCGGGACGCGAGGGCGTCGAACGACGCCGGATCGCGCGGATGGATGCCCAGCACGGCCCCGCACACCGTCCGGAACAGCGGCTCGCAATAGTCGCGAACCAGATCCGGAGCCTCGACGCGTTCGAGCCGATCCAGCGCGCTCGCGACGGCGTCGTCCACGAACCCGCCCCATGCAGCCACCCGGTTGCTCCCCAGAACCTCGAAGGCCGAGAGGCGGATGCGGGCGTGCCGGGGGCCGGACAGGAAGAAGGGGGCGTTGCGCGCGATGCGGATCACGGTCGACAAGTCGTGTCCGCTCGCCTCCTGCAGGGCGGTGAGGTGTCGGGCCATGTCGGGCGGCCCGAAGCGGACGTCGTCGGTGGCGATGGCGCGCGCCACGACGGGATCGACCACGTCCCACTGTCGCATCGTCGCGCGGCGGGCGGCAGGCCGCAGCCGGCACGGCAAGGCCACCGGAGCCTGAACCATCTGGGTCCGCTCGATCCTCGCCTCTGCTTCGACCACGCGCAGATCAGGAAACCGCCGGGCGAGAGCGGGCAAGGCGCGCGAGATCAGCAGGCGCGCGAATGCGGCGCCGGGGCACTTGTGCACGCCGTCGCCAAACGAGAACGACTGACCCGTCCGGACGTCGGCATGGGGACAGAGCGAGGCGTTGACCGCCGGCACGTCGATCATCGCCAGATCGCCTGGCGCGATCGGCTCGCCCTGCAGGCTCGTGGCCTCCTGCGCCAGCCGATACAGGCGCAGGGTCGAGGGCCAGTCCCGCAACACGCGCTCCAGCTCCGCCCCGGCCCAGCCTTCGGCGCCGACGTCGGCCCACCGGGGCGCCCCGTCCTTCAGCAGCCCCCACAGGGCGAAGGCGAGGGTCTCCGCGGCCGTGTGCGCCGCGACGCAAAGGGAGACCAGCAGCGTGGCGGGGTCGACGCCCGGCGGCAGGTCCGCCGCGAAGAGCGCCGCGGCCAAAGGGGGCGGCAGATCCTCGCTCGACGGCCCATCCGGGTCCGGAACGCGCTGCCGCAAGCGTTCGTAGGCCGCCTGCACGGCGACCAGCTCCCGCAGACGCAGAAGCGGCTCGGTGAACCGACGCGCATGCTCGACGTCGGTGAAGAAGGCAGCCTCGTCGTCCTCGATCCGCAGACCGAAGACGTCGCGGACGCAGGCGGCGAACAGCGGGCGCGAGAAATCCCTGACCAGATCGGGCTGCGCGGCCGCCTCCAGCCCATCCATCATGGCCGCGACGTGCGCGTCCACCACCGGTCGCCAGCGGTCGACGCCGCCTGCGCTGAGAAAGGACGCCATGGCGCGACGGGTCAGCAGGTGATCGCGGCCCGACTGGTAGACGAGCGAGCACCGCGCCGCGCCTTCCAGACCCGAAAGGTCCGCCCCGCCCTCGCGGCCGAGCGCCTGGATGTGCGGCAGGATCGCCGCGACGCCCCACGCCCTGTCGCGAAAGACGGCCGCGGCCGTTTCGGCGTCGTCGACGGTGACGAGGCCGCGACCGGGGCGGGCGCCGGCGGTCCTGCGCCGCATCGGCTCAAAGGCGGAGGTCACGGTCGTCACGCTGCGGGCGCCATCGATTGAACCGGATGCGATCGAGCCGCCAGCCGGCGCTGCACCTTGCCGCTGCTGGTGCGCGGCAGGCTGCCGGGCGCCAGAAACCTCACCTCGACGAGGTCAAGGGACCAGGCGCCCATCACGGCCCGCCGGATGCGGTCCCGCGTCGCCGCCTCGTCCGTCAGCCTGGCACGGCGCTTCATTTCGATGAGCAGGACCGCCCGGCCGCTGACGAGGTCGTCGGCCATGAAGGCGGCCGCGGCCATCTCGTTGAGCGCGGGATCCTGTCGCGCGGCGAGCGACTCGACGTCGGGGGCCGGGATCTTTCGTCCATTGGCGAAAAGCACGTCCTTCAGGCGACCCGTCACATAGAGATCCGCCTCGCGCCGCACGCCCAGATCCCCGGTCCGCAGCCAGGACGCGCCGCTTTCGTCGCCCGGAAGGCGCGCGTGGAACAGCCGGTCCGTCGCACCCGCGTCGCCGAGGTAACCGTCGGCCTTTGACGGGCCGCTCAACCAGATCTCGCCCGGGGCCCCGTCCGGCAGGGGCGCTCCGGTGTCCGGGTCGACGATGCGGATCAGGTCGCTCATCTCGCCGGCGATGCGGCAGGGCTCAACCCGCTCGCAGCCCGGCGGCGCGTCCGGGCGACGTTCGTCGGGCCTGCCTTGTCCGCCGCAGGCCATCAGCGCGTACTCCGCCAGCCCGTAGCTGGCGTGAACCGCATGCGGGGCCAGTCCGTTCGCCGCGAAGCGGGTCCTGAAAGCCGCCATCAGCTCCGCGGCGACCGGCTCCGCCCCGCAAAACGCGTCCGACCAGCACGACAGGTCCAGCCCCTCGCTCTGCTCGGGCGTCACTTCGTTCAGCACGTGCGCGAAGGCGAAGGCCGGGCCTCCGCTGTCCGTGATCCGCCGCTCCGAAATCATCCGCAGCCAGCGCACGGGGCGCTGGATCATGTGCAGGGGATCCATGAGGAAGGTCACGCCGCCGTTGAGCATCGGATACAGGATCGACATCAGGCCCATGTCGTGGAAGTGCGGCAGCCAGCTGCCCATCCGGCCATCAGGTCCCTGGCCCCATGTGCGCGACACGAGCGCGGCGTTCGCCAGCAGCGCGTCGCCGGACAGCATGACGCCGCGCGGGGCGCGGGTGGATCCGGAGGTGTACTGAAGCACGGCCGGCCGCGACGCGTCGGCCGCCGGCGACGCGAGAAGCGGGGGGCGGGCCGGCAGCTCCGACGCCTCCATGACCGGGACACGCGCCCGCTGCCCGGCCGTCGCCGTCTCCACGGCCCCCCTGGTCGCGGAGGCGCACAGGATGGCGACGGGCCTGCAGTCCTCCACCATGGCGTTGAAGCGGGAGGTCTGGGCCGGCCCCCGGGGCGGGGCCATCGGCGCGACGGTCAGCCCCGCGTAGATGCAGGCGAACAGCGTTTCCAAAAACTCCGTCCCGCACGGCATCACCACCGCCAGAGGCCCGGCCGCCGGGTCAAAAGCGGCCAGCAGGGACGCCGCCCGGGCCCGGGCGGCGGCATCAAGGCAGCCGCCCGTGAGGTCATGGTCGCGGCGGCCGCTTTCGGTCCCGCATATGGTCACGACGGCCGTGTCCGACCGCGCAAGCAGTCGCTCTTTCAGCGTGATCGCCAACATGTCGGAAGCAACTGACCCCGTGCGCACGCGACTCAACGAGGCGCCCATGCGGCGCTGATGGTTACCGATGTTCTGCAAGCAATCAAACAGCTGCTGCAATCTCCGAAACAACACAAACTCCTGCGCGCCGAAATCCGCCCGGCGTCACCGTCCCGCGCCAAAGCGTGCCGTCCCCGGCCGGGAAAGTCCGACGGTTGAGAAAAAACCGGAGCTCGTGGACCACGCTCAGGTCGCGGCGGCCCCCAGCGCCTTCCTGAACCTTGCTCCGGGCGCGAAGCGGCGCGGAGTCGCCGAAAGGCCGCCAGCGCCTATCCCGTCACCTTCTCGCGATATGGAGGAATGTGAACCGCGATACCGCGGTGGTGAGCAGCTTAAAGATCAGGAATAACGTGTTTCTCACTTGTGGGGACGTGAAGTCAGCACGAATGAGCATTTCTCCATGGCCGCGTCCGATCCAATCACCAAAATAGGTTCCTTAGACTCGATCCGGCCACTTACTTTCTTGATCGCACCAAACTACCCGCTAACAGCTACCCCCTATCATCTCATGTAGTTTGAGGTTGATTGGGGGCTAGATCAGCTCGCCAGCGAAGCTTATAGCGAGTCAGCTCCTGCGACCGATCCTGGCGCATATCGGTGTTAGTTGACGCTCTCTGCCGTCCGTGTGCCCATGTAGGCTGACGCGGGATTGGAGGGGGCTCTTGTCGCACGATCGTCGAACCACGCTTGGCCGGCTTCTGGCGGGAGGCGCGCTTCTGGCGCTTCTACCTCGAAGTGCGTTCGCCGCTGATCCAGTCGTCTACACCTATGACGCCTTGGGCCGGCTCACGTCGGCCACCTATCCGAACGGCGTGACGATCACCTACACGTACGACGCCGCCGGCAACCGCACGCAGGTGTGGGCAGGCTCGGGACCGCCGCCACCCCCTCCCCCGCCACCTCCGCCGCCGCCTGCGCCGCTGGCCGTCGCGATCACCGCGACCACTTGGCAGAGCGGTCCCAACGGCGAGGATCCGCCCATCGTCGCGTCAGCGAGCGGCGGGGTCCCGCCCTATGCCTACCTGTGGCAGCGCGTCTCCGGGAACCAGGCCACTCAAGCCACGCATCCGAGCTCGACCGCCAGCGGCTGGGTCTTCACGGGCAACCCCGGCTTTCCCTGGATCAAGGCTTCGACCTGGCGCTGCCGCGTGACGGACGCGGCTTCGACGATCGCCTATTCGGCCAACATCACGGTGTCGATCGATGTCAGCTGACGCCATCACTCGCTTTGTTGCGGTTGCGGGAGCTGTCGCCATCACTTGCAGCGCCGCGTCAGCAGCATGAGCCCAGACGGCGGCGGGGCCGCAGCCACCTGAAAACTACACCGTTGACGCCAACAACGTCGACGTCGTCCGGGGCTTTCACGTAACCTCGGTCACCGATGTCGCTATTGGATCCGAGACTTCGGGTCTGTCCTACACGCGCACGATCTCAGGCTCATCAGAACGAAGCACGTTCGATGGCTTGATTACGGTGGAGTTCATCGGCGAGCCCTCACCCGGAGTCTTCGAGTGGTTGTACACCGTGGGCATCGGACCCGAGAGCAGCCTCTTCAGGTCGTCGGGCTCAACGCTCATGAGCGCAGAGGAAGGCGACGGATCTACGCTCGAGTATGTCTCGCCATCCTCGTATGTGCACACGGCCAGAGACGGCACGGTTCGGACTTTCTCGACGAGCATGGCGTACCCGCCAGCGGGACCTCCCGGCATTTCTCCGCCGGCAGGCGATGGGGGACGCATTGTTCAGTTGGTCAAGCCAAACGGCGAGCAGTGGGACTGGTACTATCGCTCGGCTGCCTACGGCACCAACCTGCCTGTTTACCGCATCCAGTCGGTCACCAGCACCCTCGGCTACCAAATCAAATTTGAGTACGCCTATAACGCTACGCCAACGTCTGACGCAGAGCTCCTCGCGTTCCGGACCCTCGCCAAGACCATCGGCATCAACAACGCCGTGGACTGGTGCGATCCGACCGCCGATACGTGCGGCAATCTCTCGCAATCATGGCCGCAGGTCCAGTATGCTGCCGTTCCGGGCGGTTACTCTGTAACAAATCTACTCAATGAGACCACAAAATACATATTCAGCGGCGGCGGTCTAGCAATACTCGACTTCCCAGAGCCGGGCCGATCTGACATTACGCTGACGTACACATATTTTGACGAGGAGCCGCGGGTAGAAACATACTCGGACGGCAGAGGCACTTGGCTCTACCAATACAGCCACCCATCTCCCGCCTTTCGGTGGGTTACCGTCACAGACCCGAACTCGGCCCAGACACAGTATAGAACTCGGATTCGATTTGGCCCCGCGCCGGGGCCGATGGGCGCTACAAACGGATGCAGCGCCTCGGCGCGATAATCGACGCCACAGGGGGAACGACCCTTCTCCGCTACGACACGGAGGAACGGCTCAACGAGATCACGTATCCTGAAGGCAATAAGATCATTTACCACCGCGGCGGACGCGGCAACATCGAGCGGATTCAGCGAACCGCCAAACCGTCTGCGCCGGCCGCAGACATCAACACCTACTGGACCTACGCCTCTACATGCACGGCGGCCAACCGACGGGTCTGCAATCAGCCTCTTACGTCAACTGACGAAAGGGGTGCGGTCACCGACTATACTTACGACTCTGCACACGGCGGCTTGCTGACGGCGACCCGCCCGGCTGCGGCGCCTGGGCAGGACAGACCGCAGACGCGTTACGCCTATCAGTCGCTCCAGGCGTGGCGACGCACCAGCGCGTCCACCACGCAGGTCGCCGCGCCTGCGGTGACGCTGCCGGTTCAGGTCTCGAGCTGCGCCTCGGGCACGGCATCCACCTGCGTGGGCACCGCGCAGGAGGTGAGGACCACGACCAGCTACCAGGTCGGGAGCGCTACCCAAGGCTCGAACCTCCTGCCGGTCTCGGTCGCGTCAGGCGCAGGCGACGGTTCTCTGCTGGCCACCACCTCCACGACGTGGAACGCCAAAGGCGATCAGCTCACCGTGGACGGCCCCCTTCCCGGGACGGCCGACACCACCTGGTACGCTTACGACGCGCTGCGCCGGCAGGTCGGGGTGATCGGACCGGATCCGGACGGCGCTGGTCCCCTGCCCTTTCCGGCGACCCGGACGCGCTTCAACGCCGACGGCCAGGCGACGGAGGTCGAGCAAGGTTCGGCCACGGGGCAGTCCGACGCCGCGTTTGCGGCCATGACGGTGCTGAGTGAGATCGTCACCGCCTACGATGCGCAAGGACGCAAGGCGAAGGACGTCCAGGTTCTGGGCACCGGCACGATCGGAGTCACGCAGTATGCCTTTGACGACGAGGGCCGCCTGCTCTGCACGGCCCAGAGGATGGACCCGACGGCCTTTTCGGCGCTGCCTGCATCCGCCTGCACCCTGCCCACGTCGCCCGGCGCGTTCGGAGAGGATCGGATCACGCGCAACGCCTACGACGCCGCGGACAGGCTGGTGACCGTGACCTCCGCCCTCGGAACGTCCGCCGAGCAGGTGTCGCGCCGCCAGAACTGGACGCCGAACGGCCAGGTGAACTGGGTCGAGGACGCCAACGGCAATCGTTCGACCTACGTTTATGACGGCTTCGACCGCATCGGCCAGCTGCAGTTCCCCGCCGCCGCCGTCGGCGCCCATGCGTCCAACGCCGGCGACTACGAGCAGTACGGCTACGACGCCGCGGGCAACGTCACGTCGCGTCGGCTGCGCGATGGGCAGACGATCACCTACGCCTTCGACGCCCTGAACCGAGAGACCACCAAGACCGTGCCGGGTCTCGGCACGGCGGACGACGTGTTCACGACCTACGACCTTCTGGACCGGCGGCTGACCGCGACCTTCGTCGCCTCCGGCTCGACCTCGGACGGCGTCGCCTGGACGTGGGATGCGCTCGGTCGCCCCCTAACGGAGACGGCCTATGGCCGTACCCTGACGTCGTCCTACGATCTGGCGGGACGACGGACGGCGCTGGTGTTTGCCGGCGACGGTCTGTCTTACGACTGGGACCTGGCGAACCGCATGACGCTGGTCTGGCGTATTTCGCAGGCGCCGGTGGGCTCGGACCTGTTCGGGGCCTTTCAGTACGACGCCCTGGGGCGGCGCGTCGCGCTCACCCGCGGCAACGCGGTGACGACGAGTTGGGCCTACGTCGCGAACAGCCGCGACTGGTCGATGACGCACGACCTATTGGGCGGGCCCGTGGGCGACGTGTCCTACGCCTTTGTCGTCAATCCGGCCGGTCAGGCGGTCAGCCGCGACGTGTCGAACGCCGCCTGGCAGTTCGCCATGCCAACGCAGTCGGCCACGCCCTATGTCCGCGACGGTCTGAACCAGTACGATTCCGTCGCCGGGACGGCGTTCACCCACGATGCCCGAGGCAATCTGACGTCGGACGGCGTGCGGGCCTACGGCTACGACGTCGAGAACCGCTTGGTGTCGGTATATCAGGGGGGCGTCCTCCAGCTGGACGTGGCCTACGACCCCCTCGGCCGCATCAAGCGGACCAGCGCGCCGGCCGGCGTCGTGCAATACCTCTGGGACGGCGACCGGCTGGCCGCCGAGTACGACGGCTCGAACGTCCTGACCGCCCGCTATGCCCATGGCCCCGGCCCGGACGAGCCGCTGGCCGAATGGCGGACCATTCCCCGCGCCTGGTACCTTGCGGATCATCAGGGCTCGATCGCCGCCGAAACGGATGGCTACGGCGTCTTCGTCGGCGGCCCTTACACCTACGATCCCTATGGCCGTCCCGATGCCGCGCACGGCTTCGCCGGGCCGCGGTTCCGCTACACCGGCCAGACCGCGCTCGTGGCCACGGTGCCGCTTTGGCACTATAAGGCGCGCGCCTACGACCCTAGCATCGGCCGGTTCCTGCAAACGGACCCCATCGGCTACGAGGATAGTCTGAACCTATACCAATACGTCGGAAACGACCCGTTCAATGCCGCGGATCCGACGGGGATGCTTAAGTCGGGCGGGATCGGGGTGGACGCGTGGAGCGTCGGCGAGGACAGATCGATCCAAGATCCAGATCTTCTTGAGCCCTTCCGGGCCGCGGGCAAATGGATTCAAGACGAATGGCGGGAGGACCCGATCGGCCTAGCGGTTGATGTAGGTCTGATAGCTTTTGACATCGCAACGATCCCTTCTGGGGAAGCGATTGCAGCAATTACCGCTCGGCGCGCCGTGAGATTGGCTACGGAAGAAGCTTCGGGGATTGTATATCTTCGCGTTAATCCGCAATCTGGAAGGTGTTACGTGGGAAGATGTAACAATCAGGCAAATTATGAGAGACGTCAGCGTGATCATAACCGTCAAGGCGGGGTGGAATACGAGTTCACCATTATCGACAGGGCGGAGCCGGGCATGCCACTCCGGCAAGCTGAGCAACGGGCAATCGACGGCCGCGGAGGTCCAAGTCGGCCAGGTCGCCCCGCAGCTCTAGAGAACCGCCGAAACGAAATAGCCCCTTCCCGCCTTCCTCAACATTTTTTACCACCTCGTACTGGGCCGAGATTATGGTAGACCTACAATGAAGCAAAAATTGAACCCTGTCGAGCGGGGCGACCTCATCGGAATTCCTGTCAGCGATGACCTTTACTCTATTGCTCAAGTTCAGCATCCAGGAATAGTTTTTTATATTGTTTTGTATGAAGTTTACAGAACGAACTTAAATATAAACACTGAAGATCTTAAGAGCCCCGTCATGGGTGCTTGGACTACCGATGGGGAGCTGCACAGGAAGAGGTGGATTGGTCCACAGCGCGCGCCCCTGAAAGCGCCACTCCGTCCTATATACAGAGTGAACGTTCACGGAGTACCGATGATTGAGGACGTCGCTGGCAGACCAATCAGAAAATTTGATGAAATAAAAGATGCTAAGGTTCCGTATCGCACCAGCAGATCACCTACATTGGTGGAATCTTTTATGCGATCGATATACACATCGAGCAAACTGCCCCCAACTGGACATGATATGCTGTTATCAAATGGAGTGTTCGTTTAATTGCGTCGCGAGCACGACAGCTGGGTTGTACGGTTCGCGATGAGCGGCGGCTGACGCTGTGCAGCCTGCAAGTTTCGCAACGCAGGCGGCCGCTGTTGGCCCCGGCAAACGTCGCCACTTGCCCCATAACGCCTGTCCCGCAAAGAACGCCCCTCTCAACTGAGTTCGGTCAGCAGCCGCGCGAGATCCCGGGGGTCGTATGGCTTTTCGTACCGGGCATGGTCCGCAAAGCGGTCGGGCACGGTGGCGGCGCCATAGCCGGTGGCGAAGACGAAGGGCACGCCGCGGGCCTTGAGCGCGTCGGCGACGGTGAAGCCGGGGCCGCCGCCCAGATTGATGTCGAGAACCGCCAGATCGATCGGAGCGGCGTCCAGTTCCCGCAGCGCCGCGTCGGCGTCGCGGCAGGGCCCCACGATCACCGCCCCCTCGCGCGTCAGGACGTCGGCCACGTCGTCGGCCTGGAAGAACTCGTCTTCCACGATCAGCACGCGTCGGTTCCGAAGGTCAGGCATGTCAGTCCGTCGATCCGGCGACCTCGGCCCCGGCGGCCGCGAAAGGCCCCGCAAGCGTCCGTCGCCAATTGAATTCGAACTCACGGCAAAGCCGCGCGTTCCGCTTAACCTGCTTAAGTTCAGCGCGGCCCCGCGTCTGTCCAGATGCCCGCATGACGGGCGAAAAAAATGAGTCGGCCCACGTGGCGACCTATCTCATCCGCAAGCTGGAACGGTACGCGCGCCTGTCGCCGTCGGAGAAGGCCGCCCTGCAGCGGCTGGGCGCCCTGGGCGTGCGCAGCCTGCGCCCGCGCGAGGACGTGGTCCGGGAAGGCGACCGGCCCCGCGTGGTCAACATCGTGCTGGACGGCTTCGCCTGCCGCTACAAGACGCTGGAGGACGGCCGCCGCCAGATCGTGGGCTTCTTCATGCCCGGCGACATCTGCGACCCGCGCGTCTTCATCCTGAAACAGATGGACCACTCCATCGCCAGCGTCGGTCCGCTGACCATCGCCGAGGTCGGCGGCGAGGCCATGATCGCCGTGACGTCGGAATCCCCCCGGATAGCCCAGGCCATGTGGTGGGCGACCATGGTCGAGGAGGCGATCGCGCGGGAATGGATCCTGAACGTCGGCCAGCGTTCGGCCGTGGAGCGGATGGCCCACCTGCTGTGCGAGCTGTTCCTGCGTCTTCGCGCCGTGGGCCTGACGGACGGCCAATCCTGCGACCTGCCCATGACGCAGGTGGATCTGGCAGACGCCACGGGCCTGTCGTCCGTGCACGTCAACCGGACCGTTCAGGACCTGCGCGCGTCGGGGTTGATCGTCTGGAAGGGCAAACGCCTGACGATTCCGAACCTTCGTGCGTTGCAGAATGTGGGCATGTTCAATCCCAACTATCTGCATCTGGACAATGAAGGCGACATCTACGACGCCAATGACTGGTGAGGCGCGGTGACCGACGTGCCCGAACCGCCGCACAACGACTTCCGGGCCGACCAGCCGGGCACGGCGGACCGCACGGCGGCCGAGGGCGCGATCGAACGGCTGAGGCTGGAAGGCGGCGTCTTCGTGGAGGCGGTGCGCGCCACGCGCATGCCCATGGCGATCACCGATCCGGCCCTGCCCGGCAATCCCATCGTCTTCGCCAACGACGCCTTCCTGGCGCTGTCCGGCTATTCGATGGACGAAGTGCTGGGCCAGCAGCCGCATTTCATGAACGGCGCGGGAACCGACCCGGAGGACGCCCGTCGGTTCCGCGAGGCGCTGGAGCAGGATCGCGACGTGGTGCTGGAGAGCGCGCAGTACCGGAAGGACGGATCCCGCTTTCTCGCCTCCGTGCTCCTGAGCGCCTTCAAGGGCCCCGATGGGGGCACGCTCCATCAGTTCCTCTCGTACCAGGACATGACCGCGCGAGAGACGGCGGAGGCCAGGCTCGCCGAGGCGGTCCTGCGTGAAGCCGCCGCGGCCGATCGGGAGGCGCAGCTGCGCTTTCTCGTCGGAGTGCAGGCGATGTGGGAGGCCGACGCCCACGGCGTCGTCGTCACCGACAGTCCCAGCTGGCGCGCCTACACCGGACAGACGCGGGATGACTGGCTGGGCTACGGCTGGCTGAACGCCGTCCATCCGGACGACCGCGCCTATGCCGAGCGACAATGGCGTGAGGCCGTCGCAGCCCGCGAGATCGTGGACGCCGAGTTTCGGCTCTCGGCGCCGAGCGGAGGCTGGCGGTGGACGAACGTCCGCGCCGTCCCGGTGTTCGATGCGGACGGAAACGTCAGCAAATGGGCCAGCACGAATCTGGACATCGACGCGCGCAAGCGCGCGGAGATCGCCCTGCGCGAGAGTGAGGAACGGCTGAGTCTCGCCGTAGAGGTCGGCGGACTGGCGACCTGGGACTGGGATCTGGCCACAGGGAACGTGACCTGGAACGATCGGCACTTTCTGGCGCAGGGGTACGAGGTCGGAGAGGTGCCGCCCAGTTTCGAGGCGTGGCTGGCCCGGGTCCATCCCGACGATCGCGAGACGGCGGTCGGCCTCACCGAGGCGGCGCGCGACCATGGGGGCGTCTACGCGCATGAATTTCGCATGCTGCTGCCCGACGGGACCGTGCGCTGGGCGTCTGCGCGAGGCCACTTCTTCCGCGACGCGACGGGTGTGCCCTACCGGATGATCGGCGTGATGGAAGACGTCACCGAGCGGCGCCGGTCGGAGGCGCATCAGCGGATGCTGCTGGAGGAACTGCAGCACCGGGTCCGCAACACCCTTTCCGTCGTCCGGTCGATCGCCCGCAGGACGGCCGCGACCTCCGAGACGGTCGAGGGTCTGGCCGCCCACCTCGACGGGCGGCTCACCGCCTTCTCGCGCACCCAGGCGGCGGTGACGCGCGATCCGACCTCGGGAGTGGATCTGGCCGAGATCGTCTCGGCGGAACTGGAGGCCCATGCCGCGCGGGAAGGCCACGCCGTGACGCTTGAAGGTCCGCCCGTCACGTTGAAGCCCAAGGCGGCCGAAGTGTTCGGTCTGGCCGTTCACGAACTGGCCACCAACGCGGTCAAATACGGCGTGCTGGGCGCCGAAGGGGGACGATTGGCGGTCAGCTGGTCGGCGACGGAAGACATGCTGACGTTCGCCTGGGACGAACGATCGTCGGCCGAGACGGCGCCCCCGTCCCGGCGCGGCGTCGGGACGGAGCTCCTGGAGAACCTCGTGGCCTACGAACTGGCGGCGAAGACCTCGCTCGACTTCCGGAGGGACGGCGTGCGCTACCAGGCCGTGATCCCGCTGGACCGGCTGACGCGCTAGCCGTCGAGGCGTCGCGCGGCGAGCGCGTCCTGCGAACAGGCGCAAGCCTTCCGGGCCAGGGTCTCGTCGCTCAGGACGGTGATCCGCCCACGGCTGTAGCGGATCGCGCCCGCTTTCTTGAAGGACGAGGCGACCGCGGTGATCGTGGTCCGCTGCACGCCCAGCATGTCCGCCAGATGTTCTTGCGACAGATCCAGTTCGGAGCGCCCGGACTGCTCCTGCAGACGAAGCAGAAGGCCGGCCAGACGCCCCTCCTGATGATGGGCCCGGCCGCACAGGGCCGCGTTCTGCAGCTCGGTGATCCGATCCGCCCGCCGGCGGGCGAGCGCCTCCTCCAGCGCGGGGGAGCGCTCGGCCGCCGCCTCGAACAGGCGGGCGTCCAACGCATGGGCCATGCCGCTGATCCGCACGATCCAGCGTGCTCCGGCGCGGATCGTGGGTTCGATCATGCCGTCCCTCCCCACCAGCTCCACGTCCACGCCATGCCCGTCCCCGTCCGACAGGCTCAAACCGACGACCGCCGAGGACGGAAAGATCATCGAGCCCGCGGGCCGCAAGTCCTCGCCGGCGACAAGCTGAACTGTTCTCAGGTCCGCAGATACTTCACTCCAGCGGTCCTCGAGGAGGCCAAGCAGGCTGTTTCCGAACAGCGGCGACGGGGAGAGAGGGAAGCGCTGGCGAGGTTGTTGTGCAGGTTCAAAGGTCATCCCGGTCATATGGCGGGGAACGACGTTCGCGATCATTCACTTGGGTTAGCCCAAGGTGAGTTTCGACAAACGAATGCTCAAAGCGTTGCCGTGACCGGTCGCGCGCCGCGACGTCTCAGCCCACGCCGTGACCGCGTGAGATCAGCCGGGCCCCCCGCCCCGCGTGAACCAGGCCCATGTCCAGTTAACGTAGACGGTCGCGCGGCTGCGGAAGTCGATCAGCAGCATCAGGTGGACCAGCGACCACGTCAGCCACGCCGGGACCCCCTTCAGCCGACGCCCGCCCAGCAGGGCCACCGCGCGCGACCGGCCTATCACCGCCATCGTCCCCCAGTCGCGATAGCGGAACGGCACGGGATCGGGCCGACCGGCGATGCGGCGGGCGATCAGGCGTCCGACCCAGCGACCTTGCTGTCTGGCCACGGGCGCCAAGGCCGGCAACGGGCCGCCCTCGTGGGCATGGTGGGACACGTCGCCGACGACGAACACCTCCGGCAGGCCCGGCGCGGAACAGTCCGGCCCCACCACGACGCCGCCGTTCCGGGCCTGGGGCACGCCCAGCCACCGCGCGGCGGGGCGCGCCTGCACGCCGGCGCACCAGAAGGTCAGAGCGGCCTCGATGCGCTCTCCGCCGACCTGCACCCACCCGTCGCCGATCGTCTCGACGGCGGTCCCGGGGCGCACCTCCACGCCCAGATCCGACAGCGCGCGGCAGGCATAGTCCGACAGGTGCTGCGGAAAGGCCGACAGCACCCGGGGGCCTTCCTCGAACAGGAGGACCCGCGACCGCGTCGGGTCGATGCGCCGGAAGTCGCAGCGCAGGGTCGTCCGGACCATCTCCGCCACCGTGCCGGCGATCTCGACCCCCGTGGGGCCGCCGCCGACGACGACGAAGGTGGTCAGGCGGCGGACGGCGTCTTCGTCCGGGGCCAACTCGGCCTGCTCGAAGGCGGTCAGCAGCTTCTCACGGACCGTCAGCGCATCGGACAGCGTCTTGAGCACGTGGACGTGCTGCGCGAGCTCGGGCCTGCCGAAAAAGCTGTAGTCGGCGCCGGTCGCCAGGATCAGCCAGTCGTAGGGCAGGGTCGCGTCGCCGGCGAGCCGGACCAGCCGCGCCTCCGTGTCCACGCGCGTCACCTCGGCCATCAGCATGGTCGTGTTGCGCTGGGGACGCAGCAGGGGCCGCACGGCGGTGGCGACGTCCGCGGGGGATAGCACCGCCGTCGCCACCTGGTACAGCAGCGGCTGGAACAGATGGTGATTGGTGCGGTCGATCAGAAAGATCTCGGCCTCGGCCCTCCTCAAGGCCCTGGCCGCCGCCAGACCGCCGAAGCCGGCGCCGACGATCACGACGCGTGGACGCCGGCCCTGCGAGGAGTCCATCACGCAGGGGGCGCTTCGGCGCCGCGGGCGCGCGACCACACCAGGCGGTCGCCGCACCAGACGGTGACCGCGCGCCGGCTGGGCATCCTCAGCAGGTCCCCGGCCGCACGGGCGCGCGCCTCGCCGTCGCCGGCGAAGGCGTGCCGTTCCCGGGCCGGAAACTCCGAGCCGCTGAAGAAGAAGCGGAACTCGTAGACCACCTCAGGTCGCGGCCGCCGCCACGCCTCCCTGAACCTGCGCCGGGCGCGAGGCCGCGCCCAGTCGCCGGAAGGTGGCCAGCGCCTGCCCCGTCACCTGGTCCATGTTGTAGTAGCGGTAGGTGGCCAGACGTCCCACGAACGTCACGTCCGGCCGCGCCGCGGCCATGGCCTCGTACGTCTTGAACAGCTCCTGGTTTTCCGCCCGCGGGATCGGATAGTAAGGGTCGCCCTCGGACGCCGGGTATTCGTAGGTGATGCTGGTCTTCGGGTGCGCCTGGCCGGTCAGATGCTTGTATTCGGTGATCCGCGTGTGCGGCGTCGCCTCGTCCGGATAGTTGACCGTGGCGACCGGCTGGAACCGCTCCTGATCCAGCGTCTCGTGCCGGAACGTCAGCGAGCGGTACGGCAGCTTGCCGTGCCGATGATCGAAGAACTCGTCGATGGGACCGGTGAAGACCAGCCGCTCGTGATCCACGTCGTCGACCACGTCGCGGTACTCCACGCCCGTCTCGACCCGGATGTTGGGATGATCGAGCATGTTCTCGAACATGCGGGTGTAGCCGTGCAGCGGCATGGCCTGAAAGGCGTCGGTGAAGTAGCGGTCGTCGGTGTTGCTGCGAGTGGGCACCCGCGCGGTGACGGACCTGTCCAGCTCGGACGGGTCCAGTCCCCACTGCTTGCGGGTGTAGCCGCGGAAGAACGTCTCGTAGAGCTCGCGGCCGATGGCGTTCACCACCACATCCTCTGAAGTGCGGATGCGCTCGACCGGCTCCGCGCGCGAGGCCAGCCAGGCCTCGGCCTGCTCGTCCGACCGCAGGTCCAGGCCGTAGAGGGCGTTCAAGGTGGTGCGGTTGATCGGCATCGGCACCAGCTTTTCGCCCACTTGCGCCAGCACCCGATGCTCGTAGGGGCGCCAGTCGGTGAAGCGCGACAGGTAGTCGAAGATCTCGGCCGAGTTGGTGTGGAAGATGTGCGGGCCGTACTGGTGGATCAGCAGGCCCGCCGCATCCAGCCGGTCGAAGGCGTTTCCCGCAATGTGCGGGCGGCGGTCGACCACCATCACCTTGCGTCCGCTCGAGGCCAGGCGCTCGGCCGTGACGGAGCCCGCGAACCCCGCGCCGACCACCAGCGCGTCGTAGTGGGGCGTGCGGTTCGACGGTTTGATCGCGGGGGCCGGCTGACGCAGCAAGCCACCCGCCCGCCGCGTCACCGAGGCGTCGATCAGCGCCGACAGGCGCAGCTGCGTCTGGTCCCACGACAGGGTGGCCAGCGCGTCGTCCACCTCGTCGAGCCAGGCGCGATCCTCGCCCTGGGCGAGAGCCAGCGCCTGCTCGCAGGCGGCGACGAACGACTCGGCCGTGTCGGCGATCAGGACGGCGTCCAGCTCGCCGTAGTGACGCACGACGTCGCGGATCGGCGTGGACACCACGGGCCGACCGCCCGACAGATACTCCGGCGTCTTCGTCGGGCTGATGAAGCGCGTCGACTCGTTGATGGCGAACGGCATCAGGGCGACGTCCCAGTTGGCCAGAAGGCCGGGCAACTGGTCGTAGGCGGCCTGGCCCGGCCACAGGATGTTGTCCCGCTGCGGCAGCGAGGCGGGATCGATCTTGACCACCGGACCGACGATCTCGAAGTCCCACTGCGGCCGGGCAGCCGCGACCGCGTCGATCAGTTCGAGGTCCATCCGCTCGTCGATCACGCCGTAGAAGCCGAAGCGCGGCCGGTCGCCCCTGATCGCCTTCGGCAGCACGCGCGCCTGGCCGAAGTGGCCACGATCCACGCTGGACGGGAACGGGTGGATGTTCGGATGCAGGTCGCGCTTGGCCTCATAGAGGCTGTGCCCGCCTGTGAAGACGACGTCGGCCGCGGCCAGCAGCTCGCGTTCCAGGCTCACCAACTCCGGCGGAGCGAACCGGAACGCCGACAGCTCGTCCATGCAATCGTAGACGACGGCGGCCGCGTCGAGGTGCTGCGCGACCGGCAGCATCATCGGGGTGTAGTACCAGACCACCGGTCGTTCGATCGCATGGGCGGCGATGGCCTCGTCCAGCAGTTGCCGCAGGACGGCATGTCGGCACGCCCCCTCCAGACCTTCCGGAAGTCGCGGCGTGGCGATGACGACGCCGCTTTCGGCGCAGGTCCGCATGTCCAGACCCATGGCCGCCCCTCGCTCAGCGGGCAAAGGCTCCTCGAACACCAGCACCGTGCGCGTCGCGGCAAACCGCGACAGCAAATGCTGCGGCCGCTGGAAGACGAAGTCCCACCGCAGGTGCGACAGGCAGACGATGGGATCGGTTCGCTCCTTCAGCTTGCCCAGGGCGATGACTTCGGCGCCGGCGATGGAGGAGATGACTTGGGCCATGAGCAACTTTCGGAAGAGGGGTGCCGCAGGCCAACGGAACCCGACCAAATTGGTTGCATGTTACTGTTTTTACGTCGTTTTCTGACTTTTCAATGTCGGGCGTCCGACATTTGGTCCGCGTCGGGCCATGCGCGGTGAACCAACCGGTCCGGCCGTTCCCACCAGGCGGCGGCAGCGTCCGCCGTCACGTCCCCCCGTGCCAGCCGCGCGACGCACCCGGCGAGGTCGGTCGCAAGGGGCCGCCCGAGCGAGACGTCGAAGGCGCCCGGTTCGTAGGCGCCCGCCCAGCGCGTCAGCAGGCTGTCCCAGTCATGACTGCCCAGCAGGGCCCAGACGGTGACCGCGCGCACGTCCACACCGCTTTCCCGCGCCGCGGTCGCCGCCTGCCAGCAGTCCGCAAGCCACCGCATCTGTTCGTCCACGGAACATCCGAGATGACATTCCGTCACGGCGATCGGCAGGCGATAGCGCCGCCCCAACCGGTCGAACGACCGGCGCCAGCCCGGGCCGTAGTCCGACATCACGCGCACGGCCTCGACGTCGGCGTAGGCGAGGCGGTCGTTTCCACCCCGCACCTGCTCCGGATAGCGGTCGACGCGGTGATCGAGAAACCGGTCGCTGGTGACATAGTGGTTGAGGCCCAGCACGTCCGGCGGACAGGGCGACTCGGCGATCGCGTCCAGACGTGCGCCGAAGCCCAGGCGCTCCAGCCGCAGCCACAAGGGGTGACCGGGGGTGACGCGGCCCGTCAGGAGATCCCACGTCATCAGCCGCCGGTCGTTCTCGAATCGCGCCTGGTCCGCGCACGGCTCCGTCGACCAGGTGCGGCCGAAGTCCTCGGTCTGGATCAGGCGCGCGCGCGGATTGACGGCACGGATCTCTCGCATGGCCAGCCTGACCCCATCGATCTGGTTCAGCAGGGCGGTCCAGAACGACGGCTCGTCGCGGGCATGCGGATACCAATGCCCGTACAGGGCCGAAAAACGCGCCGTGGTCAGGGGCTCGTTCACGGGAGTCCAGTCCTCGATCCACGGGTAGCGGGCGGCGGTTTCGGCCGCGTGCCTTGCGAGACCGGGCGCGAAACCCGGGTCCAGGAGGTTCGTCCACGCCGGTCCGGAGCCGTGGTGGATGAGGCCTGCGATCGGGCGCATGCCCAGCTGGCGGATGTGCGTCAGTCGTGCGTCGGCCCAAGCCCAGTCCCAGTGGCCGGGTTCGATCTCCGTCCGCTCCCAGAGGAGCGGGTAGCGCAACGCCTTGAGCCCGAGCTCGGCGAAGCGGTCCAGATCCTCGATGCGGTCGTGGTGCCCGGACAGGCGCGACTGGTCCAGCCAGCGGTCGCCGACCCGGACGACGGTGCATTCATGCCCGCCCCACAGCTCCGGCGCGTTCACGCCACCGCCTTCAGACCGCCCAGCAGGCGGCGTCCGAACGCCGGCGCCCGACGCCAGGCCACGGCGCTTCCGACGATGGTTTCCAGATCGCTGCAGGCCGCGGTCCAGCCGAGGGCGTCGCGGGCCCGACCCGGATCGGCCACCAGACTGGCGGGATCGCCCGCGCGACGCGCTCCGAAGGTGTGGGGGACGGCGCGACCGACCGCGCGGCCCACCGCCTCCACGATCTCCAGAACGGAGGCCCCCCTGCCCGTGCCCAGGTTCGCCGCCAGGAAACCTTGCGGGCCGCACTCCGCGCTCAGGGCCAGCACATGGGCACGGGCGAGATCGCACACGTGGACGTAGTCGCGCACGCAGGAGCCGTCCAGCGTCGGAAAATCCGTGCCGAAGACCGTCAGCGCCGGCCCCAGCCCGAGCGCGGCCTCGACGGCCAGCGGGATCAGGTGGCTTTCAGGCTCGTGAGCCTCGCCGATTTCGCCGTCGGGATCGGCCCCGCAGGCGTTGAAGTAGCGCAGCGCCACCGCCTTCAGGCCATAGGCGCGCGCCGAGGCCGCGATCAGCCGCTCGGCCGCCAGCTTGCTGTCGCCGTACGGATTGATCGGCAGCGTCGGCAACGTCTCCCGCAAGGGCGCCAGCGAGCCGACGTCGGGCTGTCCGTAGACCGCCGCGGTCGAGGAGAAGACCAGACGCTCGACCCCCGCAGCACGCATCGCGTCCAGGATCGTCGCCATGCCGCCCAGGTTCACGTCCCAGAACGCCGCCGGCTCCGTCATGGACCGCCCCACCTCGATCAAGCCGGCGAAGTTGATGACGGCGTCGATCCGGTGGGTGCGCATGCACCGTTCGAGCGCGGCACGGTCCCGGACGTCGCCGACCACCAGCGGGCCCCATCGCACCGCCTCCGCGTGACCGTTGCTCAGATCGTCGAAGACCACGGGCACGTGTCCGGCCGCCGCCAACGCCTTGGCCGTGTGCGATCCGATGTAGCCGGCCCCGCCGGTCACCAGCACCCGCCTGGATCCGCTCATGTTTGCACTCCTGTCGAACAGGATTGGCCAACCCCCTGAAACGACGCCCGTTCCTATGTCGTGCAGCCGACCCTAAAGGACATTCGGGAACCCATGACCCCCGTGTCGCCTTGAAGCGTGGCCTGGCGATCGAGGCGGAAGCGGCGGGAGCGCGATGTTCGACCGATTGCAGGACGACGCAGGGATCGACGTCGCGCTCGAGAACCTGCTCAAGGCACTCGGAGACGGCGGGTACCGCTTTGTCACTCCGACGCCGGCGACTCACCGGCTGGTGGCAGCGCGACGTTCCGAGGCGGCGCCCGGCGATCTGCGGGACGTCTTCGGCTGGCGACGCCCGTTCCGCGAGGCCGATCTGGACGCGAACCTTTGGCGGCTCCTGGCGCAGGCAGGGGCACTGGAGGCCGTCGACGAGGGGCGCGTCCGCTCACGGGTGCGCGTCAGCAGCCTGGACGATCGCCTCTACCTCCACTCGGCCAGCGGGTCCGGCCCCGACGAGGTGTTTCTCGGGCCCGACAGCTACCGGTTCGCGCGTCTGCTTCGCACGGCGGCGAAGGATGTCCCCCGGCGCGGGCGCTTCATGGACGTCGGAACGGGAGCCGGCGTCGGCGCCCTGACCCTGGCCGGCATGCATCCGGGCGCCGAGGTCGTCGCCGGCGACGTGAACCCGGGCGCGCTGCGGCTGGTGCGGATCAACGCCCGCGCGGCAGGCCTGCGGGTGCAGGCGGCGCTCGGCCCCGGTTTGACCGCCGTCCAGGGGGATTTCGACCTGATCGTCGCCAACCCGCCCTACATCGCCGGCTCCGGGGGCCGGACCTATCGGGACGGCGGCGACGATCTGGGCACCCGGCTGGCGCTGGAATGGATGCGCGAAGCCGTCGACCGGCTGCGCCCCGGGGGACGGATCGTGCTCTATACCGGCAGTCCGATCGTCGATGGGCGCGATTCCGTGCAGGATGCGATGGCCGAACTCGCCGGACGCATAGGCGGGACGCTGGCGTACGAGGAACTGGATCCGGACGTGTTCGGCGGCACGTTGAAGCGCGAGGCCTATGCGGAGGTCGAACGCATCGCCGCGATCGGCGCGGTGCTTCAGGCGCCGTCCTGAGCCTCAGCCCACCCGGCGCACGTCGTCTCCGACCGAGCCCACAAAGGCACCCGCGCCTTCCTGCGCCCATGCGCGCTTCATCCCGTCGGTGTTGAACCGGGCCACCGCAGGGCCCTCGCGCGACAGGGCGATGACCCCGCCGTCGCCGCCCAGTTCCAGCGCGCGGCGCAGCACGGCGTCGGTCGCCGTTTCCAGCCTTGCTCCCCCGTATCGGACGCGGGCGGCGAGATCGTGCGCGGCCGCCGCCCGAATGAACGCCTCGCCCACCCCGGTGCAGGAGACCGCGACCAGATCGTCCGCCCACGTGCCGGCCCCGATCAGTGGGGAGTCGCCCACCCGGCCCGGCGAGGCGCCGTAGGTTCCGCCGGTCGACGTGGCCGCCGCGAGCCGCCCTTTCCCGTCGCGCGCGACGGCGCCGACCGTGCCATGGCCCTCGTCGAGGTCGCCGTCGCGGAATCCTTCGGGCGTGGTCAGCCATGTTTCCAGATCGAGGATCGGCTCAAGGCCTTGCTGGCCCGCGAACAGCGTGGCGCCCTGTCCGACGAGGAGCACGTGCGAGGTCGCGTCCATGACCCGCCGGGCGGCCGTGACCGGGCTGGCGACGCCCTGAAGCGCCGCGACCGCCCCCGCGCGATGCGTCGCGCCGTCCATGATGGCGGCGTCCAGCTCGACGTCTCCCAGGCGGTTGGGTGCGGACCCGCGGCCGGCGACGAACAGGCCCGAAGCCTCCATCGCCGCGACCGCGCGTTCGACGACGTCCAGCGCCGGAGCGCCGTCCGACAACTGGTCGGAAGCGGCCCGCACGAGTTCGGCCAGACAGGCCTCGGCCCGCGCATAGGATCTCCCGGCGTGGACCCCCGCGCCGCCGTGCAGGGCGACCGCCCAGCCCGCGCTCACGCCGAGCGGGCTTCCATCTGCGGACCCCACAGATGGTCGCGATAGGCGTCGAAGCAGGCGGCGCCCGCCATCATGCGGATGACCGCGCCTTCGGCCAGACTGCGGATGGTTTCGGGATGGTCCTGCGCCAGGGGCGTCAGCACCTCGTCGTTCCACGTCCGCGAATGCTCGACGTCCAGCGTCGCATGCAGGGCGTAGTATTTGCGCTCGGGGCCGACGCCCAGCCGCTTCAGACCCGCCGCCACATGGCCGGCGCGCCAGGGCGCCGTGAGCTCCACGACGCCGAGCGCGCCCAGCGCGTGGTAGGCGTAGCGGCGGGTCGTGGAGAAGGCGACCAGCACGTTTCCGAGCGCCAGCGACGGCCACACCGTCCCCTCGATCGTGGGGGTCAGCCGCAGATGGTCTGCCAGCTTGCCCAGCATCGGTCCGTGCATGCCGCCCATGTTGCCGCGACCCATCTCGTCCCAGTAGTTGCGGGCCAGCTCCAGTTTGGGCCGGTCGGGCATCTTGACCTGCGCCATGGCGACCAGATCGTCGAACCCGGCCTCCCCCGCGACCTCCTGCTGCAGGAACCAGCGCATCTGTCCCAGGTCGGCCTCTTCGGCCAGCCACGGAAACAGCGGGTCGTTCTCGCCGGGGCCGGCGCCCTGCAGGGCCTCGAACCAGTCGACGAAGCGGGCCGGATCCTCCGGCAGATCGGCCAGCCAGGGCTGCGCTTCCGCGCGCAGGCGCTCGACCCAGGCGCCTTCGATCAAGATCATCTCGGCGTCTTCCTGCGCGTCCGTCGCCCAGTCGGCGTGCGGAACGGCCGGTTGCAGGCGCCGGTGATTCCAGCGCGACAGCCGCTGCTGGAAGGCCGAAGGATTGGCGCGTTCGGGACGCAGCGGCGTGGGCGTGTCGACGTTTCGCATGGCGGGTTCCGATCGGAAGGTCAGGCCGCGAATACGCATCCGGGATGAACTGGTTCCCACTCCGCAATCCGACATTATATCCGGCGAAATCAGATGCTTGCGGGCCTTACTGTGTCGCTTTCCGACATAGGAACCGGGGCCGCGGCCGTGAGTTCACCGGCCTCTGAGGAGGACTCGATGAACCACGCCGGATTCAAATGGAGCCTGCGGCCGGAAGGCGATCGCTGGCGCTGGGCCGCACTCGGTCGGGACGAGGGGATCGTGGTCGC
The DNA here is from genome assembly GCF_035935935.1 of Brevundimonas sp. Taxonomy (GTDB): domain Bacteria; phylum Pseudomonadota; class Alphaproteobacteria; order Caulobacterales; family Caulobacteraceae; genus Brevundimonas. The sequence continues at coordinate 68,747 of NZ_DASYWO010000008.1, read as the reverse complement.
CGAGGGGTTCGCGAAATCGCGCGCAGAAGGCGCCGCCTGTCTGGCGCGGTTCATGTCCCAGAGCGTGCTGGGCGATCAGGCGGTCTGGAGCCGGTGATGGACGCCAGGTCGGGTCTGCGCGTGCTGGAAAAGGCGGTCTATCGCGGACCCCACCTGTACAGCCACCGCCGCATGGTGCGCATTCAGCTGGACCTCGGCGAGCTCGAGGCGTGGCCTACGGATCGCCTGCCGGGCTTCGCCGAGGCGTTGACGGACCTTCTGCCGGGCCTCGGCCGTCACCATTGTTCGCTGGGGCGGCCGGGCGGCTTCGTGGAACGCCTGAAGGAAGGCACGTGGCTGGGCCATGTGATCGAGCACGTCGCCCTGGAGCTGCAGTCGATGGCGGGCGCCCGGGTCACGCGCGGCAAGACCCGCTCCGTGAAGGGGCGCCCGCGCGTCTACGACGTCATGTACGCCTATGAGGACGCGGACGCCGCGCTGCTGGCGGGCCGTCTGGCCATCGAGACGGTGCAGGCTCTTCTTCCCGCGGATCTGAGGGGCGTGGACGGCCTCGACCGCCTCGCGCCGGCTGCCGCCGGCGACGGGATCGGGGCCGCGGTCGAGGCGGTCCGCGTCGCCTTGCGCCGCGCCGCCTTCGGGCCGTCCACGGCGGCCCTGGTCGAGGCCGCGCGGCGTCGCGGCATCCCGGTGGAGCGACTGAACGCGCACAGCCTCATACAGCTGGGCTGGGGCGCGCGTCAGCGCCGTCTGCGCGCCACCGTGACCGACCGTACGGGACTGGTCGCGGCCGAAAGCGCGGGCGACAAGGCCGAGACCAAGGCCTTGCTGGCCGCCCTGGGCATCCCCGTCGCGCGCGGCGAGGTCGTGACGACGGCGGATCAGGCGGTCGCCGCCACGAAACGACTGCGGAAACCGTGGGTGCTCAAGCCGCTGGACGGCAATCACGGGCGTGGGGTCTCCACGGGCCTGGAGGCGGAAGCGGCCGTCCGTGTGGCCTTCGATCTGGCGGCCCCGCACGGCCGCAGGATCGTGGTCGAGGAGCATCTGCCTGGTCGCGACCACCGCGTTCTGGTGGTCGACGGAAAGGTCGTCGCGGTGGCCGAGCGCGTCCCGCCGCGAGTCACCGGCGACGGCGGGCGGACCGTCCGCGAGCTGGTCGAGGAGCTGAACCGCGACCCCCGGCGCGGCGTGGGACACGAGGCGGTCATGACCCGCGTCCGCCTGGACGCCGCGACCGCGGAAGTGCTCGCGCGGCAGGGCCTGGACCTCGATTCCGTCCCGTCGGCGGGCGTGGCCGTCTTCCTGCGCACCAACGGCAACCTGTCGTCCGGCGGCGTCGCGATCGACAGGACGGACGAGATCCATCCCGACAACGCGGCGATCGCGCGCCGCGCCGCGTTGGCCGTGGGGCTGGACGTGGCGGGCGTCGACCTGATGGCGCCCGACATCACGAAATCGATCCGCGAGACCGGCGGCGGCGTGGTGGAAGTCAACGCCGCACCCGGCCTGCGCATGCATCTGGCCCCGTCGGAGGGGCGGCCGCGGGACGTGGCCAAGCCGATCATCGACATGATGTATCCGCCCGGATCGCGCGCCCGCATTCCGGTGCTGGCGATCACCGGCACCAACGGCAAGTCGACCGTCGGCCGCATGGTGGCGCACATCTTCCGCGAGGAGGGAAAGGTCGTCGGCCTGACGAACACCAGCGGCGTCTACGTCGGCGACGAGCGGGTGGCGACGGGCGACTCCAGCGGCCCGAGGAGCGCACGTATGGTTCTGCGCGACCCCACGGTCGACGTCGCCGTGCTGGAGTGCGCCCGCGGCGGCATCCTGCGGGAGGGGCTGGCCTTCGACCGATGCGACGTGGGGGCCGTGTTGAACGTGGCGCCGGATCACCTGGGGCTGAAGGGCATCGACACGCTGGAGGACCTGGCGCGCGTGAAGTCGGTCGTCACGGAAAGCGTGTCGCGGCGTGGGGTGTCCGTGCTGAACGCGGACGATCCGCAGACCATTCGCATGGCCCGCCACGCCGGCGGTCGCGTGTGCTGGTTCTCCATGCGTGGCGGCCGCGACGCGCCCGGCTTCGTGCTGAAGCACGTGGCGGAGGGCGGGATGGCGGTGCTGCACGATCCGGCGGACGGCATGATCTCGCTGCACGACCGGGGCGAGCGTCACACCCTCTGCCCCGCGGACGCCATCCCCGCGACGTGGAACGGCCTGGCGGCCTTCAACGTCCAGAACGCCATGGCGGCCATCGCCATGGCCGTCGCCGCCGGTGCGGCGCCCGCCCGTGCGGCCGAGGCCCTGGCGAGTTTCACATCCGACTTCGCGCAGAATCCGGGCCGCATGAACATGCACGACGCGCACGGCTTTCGCGTCGTGCTGGACTACGCCCACAATCCGGAGGCGCTGCGGGCGCTGGGCGAGATGATCCGCCGCGCCACGCCCGCGGGCGCCCGCAGCATCGCCATGGTCAGCATCCCCGGCGACCGACGCGAGGAGGAGATCCGCGCCATGGGCGAGATCGGCGCCGAACATTTCGACGAACTGGTCTTCCGCGAGACCCCCGACAATCGGGGCCGCCCCGCCGGGGAGGTCATTCGTCTGATGAAGGCGGGCGCCGTTTCCGCGGGCGGCGACCCGTCGCGCATCCACTGCGTCAGGGAGGAGGACGACGCCGCGCGCCTGGCGCTGGATCTCGCGCGGCCCGGGGACGTCGTCGTGCTGATGCCGACGCGGGTGGAACAGGTGTGGCGGCTGGTGCTGGACCATCGTCCGAAGGGCGCGTTCCGCGACCCGCGCGAACCGCTGCTGGAGCCGGCGCATGGATGACCCTCGCGGAGCCCTGATCATCGTCGGGGGGCATGAGGACAAGGAGGGCGACTGCGTCATCCTGAAGGAGATCGCGAGCCGAGTGGCGGGAGGGAGGCTGGTGCTCGCCACCGTCGCTTCCGAGGAGCCGGAGGAGTATTTCGAGGCCTATTCCACAGCGTTCGCGCGCCTGGGCGTCACCGATCTGGTCCAGTTGTACGTCCGCGAGCGCTGCGACGGCGGCGATCAGGACGTGCTCTCGAAACTGGACGGCGCCGCCGGCGTGTTCTTCACGGGCGGCGACCAGCTGCGGATCTCCAGCCAGATCGGCGACACGCCGGTGGAACGGCGCATCCTTGATCTCCATCGTTCCGGGGCATTCATCGCCGGAACTTCGGCCGGCGCCTCGGTCATGAGCGAGACCATGCTGGTCAAGGGACCCAGCGCGGAGTCCTACCGCATCGGCGAACTGCACATGGCGCCCGGCCTGGGCCTGATGAAGGACGTCATCATCGACCAGCATTTCGCGGAACGCGGTCGCTACGGCAGGCTTCTCGGCGCGGTCGCCCACAATCCGCGACTGCTGGGCGTCGGCATCGACGAAAACACCGCGCTGGTTGTCGAGGGGGATGCCGGCACGGTCATCGGGGCCGGCGCCGTTTACGTCGTCGACGGCGAGGCGGCCTCGCATTCCAACATCGCCGAGGCCAGCGCCGAAGAGGCTCTGTCGATGTTCGACGTCCGCATGCATGTGCTCGCCAGAGGGGACCGGTTCGATTTCCGCCAGCGACGACCCGCCAGCGCTGCATCAGGCTGACCCCCCCGGGAGATCTTCCATGTCGGCCTGGTTCGGTTGATCGCCCGACCGCTCGCCGCCCGGCTTGACGCCGAAGCTGCTCCTGAACGGCTTCTGGACGGGAATCACGCCTCCCCCGCCCGCGTCTGCGGAGAGGTCATGACGAGCCTGATGGAGATGACGGGTTCGTCGGAGCTCCAAGGCTTGCCAGCCCCTCGCAGCCGCCTGCTTCGAGACGGCAGGCAGGTCGTGGCTGGAGACGTGTTCGCGTTAGTCTGACGGCGCCGCCGCCCGCTTATCACCGCCGCCTCAGCGCCGTGGTCGTGGCGTCGGGGTTGAGGCGCAGGCCGCGACGGCCGGCGAAGATCAGCACTTCCTGTCCTCTCACCGCCCAACGCTCCAGCGTCTCCCGATAGGGCGCGGCACGCCACGCCTGCGGTCGGGAAGGATCGCACTCCACGATCAGGCGGCCCGCGTCCGAGTGCATCAGGAAGCCGCAGACGGAGGGCTTCCAGCCTTCATTCAAGGCGTCGGTCAAAAGCCAGGTGCAGTTGAAGGCGCGGCAGGAGGCGGGCCGGGCGTCATAGGCGTCGCATCCCACCGTCCGGCGGAAGTGGCCGCACCATCTGCCCGCCGGCTTGGCGAGCTCGGTCACGCCCATCAGCTTGCAGCACAGGCCGCAGTCGCCGCAGTCCTTCACGGCCGCGCTTGCATCATTTGCGAGTCGCTCGCAGAGTGAGAACCGTTCGCAAGCGGAGGCGCCTCATGATATTGCTGCTCCCGGCCTCCGAGCTGATCGCGCGCCTGAGGGCGGAGCGCGAGAAGCGGGCGACGCGGCCCAAGCCGACGCCGCCCGCCCGTCACTGACCTACTCCGCCGCGGCCGCCGCACGCGGCCAGGCGTTGTTGGCGACGTCGGCGTCGGCGGTCTGCTGCATCGGATCGACCATGACAGAGGTCACCGTTTTCGTCGTCGCGTGCTGCCACGTGACCGTGCGGTTGTTGGTCCGCCAGATCTCGGCCGGAATCTTCACCGTCTCGGTCGTGCCGTCCGAGTAGGTGAACTGGACGATGATCGGCATGACCACGCCGCCGACGTTCGAGAAGGTCAGGCGATACAGCTTGCCGTCATAGGCGCGGGCGCGGGCGATCAGGTCGTCGAACTGGCCGTTCTTGGACGCGGCCCAGACGCGGCGTTGCTCGTCCGTGACCGGGAACTCCGCCGAGCCCTGATCCGACGGGGCGTCAAGGGCGGGGATGCGCTCGACCAGCGGCACGCGGCCCTCGGCGCGATCCGCAAGCACGGTGACCGACGGCGGCTCGGGCGCCGGCGGCGCGGCCGGCCCCTGCTGCTGCTGACCGCCGCCCGCGTTCGGCTGGGCCATGGTGGCGACGACGACGTCGTCGAGCGAAATGTCGACGTGATCCGTCGAATAGAACCAGCCGCGCCAGAACCAGTCGAGGTCCATGCCCGACACCTCTTCCATGGTGCGGAAGAAGTCGTAGGGCGTGGCGCGCTTGAACTTCCAGCGACGGCCGTACTCGGCGAAGGCGCGGTCGAACAGCTCGCGGCCCATGACCGTCTCACGCAGCACGGTCAGGGCTACGCCCGGCTTCACATAGCCCTCATAGCCGTAGTTGGTCAGGCTCTGGGCGTTGGTCATCAGCGGCTGCTGGTTCTCGGACAGCATGTGCCGGATGATGCCGCCGCGAGGCTCCCCGGAGGCGTCGAAGTCGGCGTCCCACAGCTTGGAAGCCTGGAACTCAACGAAGGTGTTGATGCCCTCGTCCATCCAGACCCACTGTCGCTCGTCGGAGTTGACCACCATCGGGAACCAGATGTGGCCGATCTCGTGGATGATGACGCCGGCCAGCGCATACTTCACGTCGTCGACGCGCTGGGGCGTGCCGTCGGCGGCGCGAATCGGACGCGCGCCGTTGAAGGTGATCATCGGATATTCCATCCCGCCGACCGGCCCGTTGACCGATTGGGCCGTGGGATAGGGATAGGGGAAGGTCGCCTCGCCATACACTTCGAGCGCATGCGCCACGGCGCGGGTCGAAACCTGATCCCACAGCGGGCGCGCCTCCCCCGGATAGAAGGACATGGCCATGACGACCGGCATGTCGGGATCGCCGTTGGGCACGCCCATGGCGTCCCACACGAACTTGCGCGAGCTGGCCCAGGCGAAGTCGCGCACGTTCTCGGCGCGGAAGGTCCAGGTGCGCGTGCCGTCGACCGAGCCCAGCTCGGCGGCCGCGGCCTCGGCCGGGTTGACGATGTAGACGGGGTCGGCGGCCGTACGGGCCGCGGCCATGCGGCGGCGCTGTTCGGCGGTCAGGACGTTGTCGTTGCGCAGCACGCCCGAGGCGGCCACCACGTGATCCGCCGGCACGGTGATGGAGACGTCGTAGTCGCCGAACTCGAGCGGGAACTCCGACCCGAGATAGGGCAGCTGGTGCCAGCCCTCATAGTCGGAGAAGGCCGCCAGACGCGGGAACCACTGGGCCAGCTGGAAGATGCAGTCCGACTGGCCGTCGGAGGCGCGGAAGCATTCATAGCCCGAGCGGCCGCCGGTCAGGTCGCCGTCGCCGATGGCGAGGGTGTAGCCCATGTTGAACGTGACGCTCTGGCCCGGCTTGAGCGGCGCCGGCAGGTCGATCCGCATCAGGGCGTCGTTGACGAGGAAGGGCAGCGGCCGGCCCCGCGCGTCGGTGACCGCCAGGTTGCTGAAGCCGCCTTCCCAGTCCTGGGCGGCCAGAACCTGGACGACGTCGAACATGCCGAACGTGCCCTCGTCGTTCGACGTGGAGGTGACCCGGTCCATCGAGTTCCGCTTGAAGCCGTTCTGGTCCAGCAGCAGCCAGAGGTAGGTCAGCTCGTGCGGCGAGTTGTTGTGGTAGGTCACGCGCTGGCTGCCGGTCAGGCTGCGGCCGGCCTCGTCCAGACGCACGTCGATGACGTAGTCGACCTTCTGCTGCCAGTAGGCCGGCCCCGGCTGGCCGGTGGCGGCGCGATAGACGTTCGGCGTCGGCCAGTCCTCGCCCTCGAACTGACGGAAGGCGTCCTCGTATTCGCCCTTCGACTGGTCGGCGGCGCCGACGCTGACCTGGGCCTGGGCGGCCGAGGCGAGAAGCGCCAGGCCGGACGCGGCCACCATCAACAGTTTCAGCCGCATCGTCGTGCTCCGTTCGGGAAAATCGTCGAAATCGCGGCGGACCTTAGCGGCCGGCGGAAGGGGCGCAAGGCGATTTCAGCGAACGCTCACCTCCTGATCATGGCGTTCCTCGCCAGGGCCTGCAGACCCGCCTTCCGTCAGCAGGAGAGATCGCAATGTCCGCACGAGCCGTCGCCAATCATGGTCGAAATACGGCCAAGCTGTTGGAGGATTGCCGAAATTTAAGCGGCGAAGCGCGCCCGCGCGCCGTATGTCCGCCCACGACAAGATCATCATCGAACGCGTCTCTCTCAAAGGCCGAACCCATGTCTTCCCGCAAGCTTCTGGCGTCCACCGCGCTCGTGCTGATGCTCGCCCTGCCCGCGGGCGCCGCTTTCGCGCAGGACCGCCCGCAGAATCCGCGCAGCGAGGAAGAGGCCGAGCGCGCCGAGCAGGACACCGAGGTCGAGGAAGTCGTGGTGCAGGGCGTGCGGCCCGACATCCTGACCCAGGCCGACCGCATGAGCTACAACGTCGGAAATGATCTGCAGGCCCAGTCGGGCTCCGTCGCCGACGTGCTGCGCAACGTGCCGGGCGTCGAGGTGGATCTGCAAGGCAACGTCAGCCTGCGCGGCGACGGGAACGTGACCATCCTGATCGACGGGCGGCCGTCCGCGATGTTCAGCGGCGGAAGCCGGGCCGACGCGCTGCAGGCCATGTCGGGCGGCACGCTGGAACGCGTCGAGGTGATCACCAATCCGTCCGCGGCCTTCAGCCCGGAGGGCTCGGGCGGCGTCATCAACCTGGTGACAAAGAAGACGACCCAGGCCACGCAGTCCGGGACCCTGCGCCTCGGTTACGGCGGCGACGACCGCTACAATGTCTCGGTCAGCGGCAGCCGCCGCGACGGCGCCCTGACCCTGGCCGGCGACGTGGGCTACCGGGTTCAGGCGAACGAGCAGGAATCCAGCCGCACCCGCTTCCGCCCCGGTCCGACGCCGGCGGACGAGCGCGTGGAGGTGAACGAGGGCCTGAACGAAGGCCGGTTCGAGGCCATGAACGCCCGCGTCAGCGCGGACTACGACCTGAACGACCGCGACCGCGTCAGCGGCGAACTGGGGTGGCGCGACTTCAGCGTCAACGGCGAAGGCGTGGACACCTTCACCCGCCGCTCCGGCACGGGCGTGCTGCTGGACGCCTATTCGCGCGACGGCACGGCCGAGTTCGGCAACGAGGGCGTGAACGCCCGCACCTCGTTCCGCCGCAAATACGGTGAGCAGCACGAGCTGGTCGTCGATCTCGAGTACGGCTCGAACGACAACGAGCGCCTGACCGAGGCCTTCACGGACGTGACGGCCGGCGGCGGGTCGGATTCGGCGGAGAGGATCGGCGGCAGCACCACGTCGGACGAGTGGGGCGCCAAGGTCGACTACACCCGACCCATGGGCGAACGCCGCATCCTGAAGGTCGGCTATGAGCTGGACGTCGAGGAGAACGAGTTCGACAACTTCGGATTCCGCGGCCCGACCTTCGCCAGCCTGGCGCCGGTCGCCGGCCTGAACAGCCTGTTCCGCTACGACGAGACCATTCACGCCGCTTACGGCACCTATGACCGCCCGTTCGGCGACTGGGACGTGCAGGTCGGCCTGCGCCTGGAGCAGGTCGAGTTCGAACTGGATCAGGTCACGCAGAACGTGCAGGTCGAGCGCGACTATTTCCGCGCCTATCCGACCCTGAACTTCGGCTATCAGCTGACCGAGAGCCAGCGCCTGCGTGGCGGATACAGCCGCCGGATCGCGCGCCCGTCTCCGCAGGACCTGAACCCGTTCACGGTCTACATCGACCCGCAGAACCTGCGTCGCGGCAATCCGGATCTGGAGCCGGAGATCACCGACAGCTTCGAGCTGGGCTGGCAGATGCGCGCGGGCCGCACCTTCTACTCGGCCACCGCCTTCTATCGCGACAGCTCCGGCGGCGTGACCGACGTGGTGCAGGATCTCGGCAACGGGGTGGTGCTGACCACCCGCGAGAACCTGGGCGAGGCGCAGCGCATGGGCGTGGAGTTCATCGCCAACGGCCAGCTGCCCCATGGCCTGAGCTACAACGTGTCGGGCACGGTGTTCCGCAACGACATCTTCGTGCCGGGCGTGGCCGGCGCCGACCGCAGCGGCACGAGCTCCAGCGTGCGCGCCTCGATCAACTGGCAGCCCACGCCGGACGACTTCTTCCAGGTCAACGGCTTCTACAACGGAGAGCAGCTGCAGGCGCAGGGCTATCGCGAGGCGTTCGGCATCCTGAACCTGGGCTATCGCCGCAAGTTGACGGACGATCTGAGCCTGACGCTGACCGGCGTGAACGTGCTGGACAGCGCCGAACAGAAGATCGTCGTCGACACGCCGGCGTTCAGCGACCGCGTGACCGTGCGCTTCCAGGAGCCGGCCTTCTTCGTCGGTCTGACGTGGAACTTCGGCGGCGGCCCGCGTCGTCAGGAGCCCGCGTTCGACTTCAACACCGGATCGGGAGGCCCGGGCTGATCCGGGCGGGAGCGAGTGGTACGTCCTCTCGGGCTCGAACCGAGGACCCTCTGATTAAAAGTCAGATGCTCTAACCAACTGAGCTAAGGACGCACGCACATCGCATCGAACGGCCGGGGTTCGCCCCGGTTCGCCGTGCGGCGCGTTCTTTGAGTCATTCGCCGCGCCGGGTCAAGGGCGAGGCTCACTGCGAGGCGGCGGCCCAGGCGAGGGCGAGTTCGACCGCCGTCCCCGCGTCGCCGCACGCGGCGCCCGGCGAGCCGGAGTCCAGCGCCGCCGCGCAGGCCGAGACGATGCGGATATCGTGCAGGTTCATGTCGTAACGCGGGACGTAAATCAGGTTCACCCGCGACGGCTGTCCGTTGAACGCCGGCGTGTACTGGCTGATCGGCATGGTCCCGCGCTGCGCCATGGCCCGCGCGCGCCACAGGTCGGCGCCGGCGGGGTCAGCGGCCACTCCGTGAAGCCCGTACTGGAGCACGACCGCCCAGGCGTGCTGGGCCCGCGCGTCGCCGGCCTCGGCACGCGCGCGCAACCCGCCGACGTCGTCGCCCGTCGCGACGCGCAACGTTTCCAGCGCCGCCTCGGTCTGGGCGTCCCTGAGCGGGGCGCAGCCCGAAACGGCGAGAGCGGCGCCGACGGCGGCCGCGACGATGATCCTGCGCATGCGTCCTGTTCCCTGAAGCCCTGATCCGAAGCTGGCACGCCGGATGGGTCGGCGTCCACGGAGGCCTTCCGTCCCGACGCGGCCTCGCCTACCCCTTGGACATGGGACCGCTTTCCGACCTGCGCATCATCGAATTCGACGGCCTGGGACCGGTGACGTTCGCCGGCATGCTGCTGGCCGACATGGGCGCGCAGGTGATCCGCCTGACGCGCGCCGCGACGGCGGGAGCCGCGGTGTTCGAGGAGGTGGGCGGCGCGGTCCTGCACCGGGGCCGGGCGGCGGTGGCCGTCGACCTGAAGTCGCCGCATGATCGCGACCGCGTGCTGGACCTGCTGGCGGGCGCCGACGCGCTGATCGAAGGCTTCCGCCCGGCCGTGATGGAGCGGCTGGGGCTCGGGCCGGTCGAGGTGGCCGCGAGGGCGCCTGCGCTGGTTTATGGGCGTGTGACGGGCTGGGGCCAGTGGGGCCCGATGGCCGATCAGGTCGGCCATGACATCAACTATCTTGCGCTGTCCGGCGTCCTGCATGCGCTGGGTGAGCCCGACCGCCCTCCCCGCCCGCCGCTGAACCTGATCGGAGACTATGCCGCCGGGGCGCAGGGACTGGTCATCGGTCTGCTGGCGGGCGTGCTGGAGGCGCGCAGGACCGGCGTCGGGCGGGTCGTCGATTCCGCCATGACGGACGGGGCCGCGCAGCTGGCGGGGCTGTTCGCCGGGCTGACGGCGCGCGGGCTGTGGAGCGAGACGCGGGGCGCCAATCTGCTGGACGGAGGCGCGCCGTTTTATCGCTGCTACGCCTGCCGCGACGGCCGGTTTGTGGCGGTCGGGGCGCTGGAGCCGCGATTCTATGCGGCGCTGCTCGCCGGCCTGGGCATCCCGGCCGAAGAAGCTCCGCAGCACGATCCCGCCGGCTGGCCCCGACTCCACGACCGGTTCGCGGCCGTGTTCGCCAGCGCAGACCGGGACGACTGGGCGACGCGCTTCGCCGGGACGGAGGCCTGCGTCACCCCGGTTCTGACGCCGACGGAGGCGCGCATCCATCCCCACAACGTCGCCCGGGAAACGTTCGACGACCGCGGGTTCCCGGCGCCCGCGCCGGTGTTCGACGGTCGGCGCGCCGGACCGCGACCTGCGGACACCCTCAGTCTGGAAGACGCCGCGGCGGCCTGGCGAGGCTAGGCGGCGACGCGGGCGTCCGCGCTTTCGCGACAGGCCTCGGCCAGTGCGGCGATCAGCAGCGCCGGCTCGATCGGCTTGGTCAGATACCGCTCCACGCCGGCGTCGGCCCAGGCGGCGCGGTGAACGTCGAGCGCGTTGGCGGTCAGGGCGATGACCGGGGTGCGCGCATTGGCGCCGCCCAAGCGGATCGCGCGGGTCGCCTGCAGTCCGTCCATCACCGGCATCTGCATGTCCATCAGGATGGCGTCGAAGCGTTCCACCGCCGCGGCGTCGACCGCCTCGGCCCCGTTCTCGACGCTGACAAGCCGGCAGCCGTGCGGTTCCAGCAGAAGGGCGAGGATGCGCCGGTTCACCTCATGGTCGTCGGCGGCGAGGATCACGCGCCCTTTCAGAACGGGTCCCTCGTCGACGCGGGCGTCCTGCGTCACGGCGGGCCTGCCGACCGCAGCCACCGGGAGGATCAGGGTGAAGGTCGAGCCCACGCCCTCCTCGCTGTCGACCTCCAGCAAACCGCCCATCAACTCCGCCAGCCGGCGGCAGATGGCGAGGCCCAGCCCGGTTCCGCCATAGCGCCGGGTGGTGCCGGCCTCGACCTGCTCGAAGCTGTTGAAGACGCCGGCCAGCTTCGCCTTGGGAATGCCGATGCCCGTGTCCTCGACCGCCACGCTGAGCGTCGAGGCCGGCCCGGCCCATGCGACGCGCACGTGGATTTCCCCGTCCCGGGTGAACTTCACGGCGTTGGACAGCAGGTTGAACAGGATCTGCTGGAAGCGAAGCGGATCGGTCCGGACGCATTCCGGCACGTCGTCAGCGACCGTGACGCGCAGACGGACGCCCTCCGCCTGCGCCCGGGCCGACCAGATGCGGGAGACGGCGGAGATGCGCTCGCGGACGTCCATCTCGGCGTCCTCAAGCTCCATCTTGCCGGCCTCGATCTTCGAGAAGTCGAGCACGTCGTTGAGCAGCCCCATCAGCACGTCGCCGGCGTCGGCCAGCATGTCGACGTGTTCGCGCTGGCGCGCGTCCAGTCGCGTGCGCCGCAGCAGCGTCGCCGCGGAAAGGACGGCATTCATGGGCGTGCGGATCTCGTGGCTGATGGTGGCCAGAAAGTCCGACTTGGCGGCGCTGGCCACCTGGGCCCGGCCGCGTTCCGCCTGGGCGACGGCGTTCGCTTCCCGCAGTGAGCGCGTCGTGGCCGAGGTCTGGCGGACCGCCGCGACCAGGTGAGCGACGTAGAGCAGGCAGGCGATGCCGACGAGAAGCACCGTCCAGTTGCGCTCAAGGATCGCGCTGACCAGCGGCAGGCCGAGGAAATACAGGCCGTGCGGCACGACCGCGGCGATCAGCAGCGACCTCTTGTGGTGCATGTGCAGGCTGACGTGCAGCAGGGCGCCGGCGATCTGGACCATGGCGAACTGCTGGCCCAGCGTCCCGCCCTCGAACCAGAGATAGGCCGCGATCGCCGAGTACACCGTGGTGGTCAGCGCGGCGGACGCCAGACAGGCCGCCTTGTGCGCGCCCTCCGGTTCCGCCGCCCCCTCGCGCGCCAGCGGACGGAACACGGCCCAGTCGATCGCCTGGGTCAGGGCCACGGCGCCGAACCACCAAAGCGGCCACGTCGACTGCTCGATGGCCCATGCCGTGCCGCCGATGAAGGCCGCCAGGGCAATGCGCGTCGGCAGCTCCCGGCGCCGGACGCGGGCCACGAAGGCGAAACCAGAACCGGACATGCACGCCCTCCCTCAGCGTCAACTTTCGCTCGGAAAGTGCAAAGGAAGGGTTGCCCGGAGACGGCGTGACGCGTCCGGGGAACCTCGCTATGGAACGGTCAAGCCTGCCGGGCGTTGGCCCGTCTGAATCCATGCCTGGGGGAGCCGACCATGAAACGAATTCTGACCCTTGCGGCCATGGGCGCCGCGCTGGCCGTCGCCGCCTGCGACCGTCCGGAGCCGACCGACGAAGGTCTGGAGCCCAGCCCTCCGATCGAGGTCGCGCCGCCCCCGGCCGAGACGCCGCCGCCCGCCGAGACCGCGCCGACACCGACGCCGCCGACAGACACCACCGCCCTGCCCGACGACAAGCGCACGTCCGAAGAGACGGTGCAGCCGGAAAGCGAAACCCTCTTCTACTGACGACCCCGCGGCGCTCAGGCGCCCCGCTGGAACAGGCGCGCGTTTGACATCCCTTTTGCAGAGACTCGGCCTGGGTCTGGCGGCCTGGGCCGCCGGCGCCGCCGTGGCTTGGGCCGACCCCACGGCCGACATCCGCGGCGAGATGCCGGACGAACTGCGCGCACAACTGGTGCGCGCCGTCGGCGAGTCCGAAGGCCCGCCCTCGAACCGGTTCGAGGCGCGGCGGCGCGCCCGGTCGGCCGCCGAGAACGCGACCGCCCTGCTGCGTTCGGAGGGGTACTATCAGGCCACGGTTCAGGACGACGTCGAAGGCGAGGAGACGCCGGTAGCCGTCGTCGTCGTGGTGCTGGGGCCGCGCTTCCTGCTGGCCACCCCCACCGTGACCTGGACCGACGAGGTGCCCTCTCCGGAGATCGATCAGGCGGCGCGCGGCGAGCTGGACCTGACGGCGGGCGAACCGGGTCGGGCGATCGACGTCATCGGCGCCGAAGGCCGACTGGTCGCGGCCCTGAGCCGCCGCGGCCACGCCGACGCCCGCGCTACGCCGCGCAGGGTGGTGGTCGATCATGCCACCCAGACTGTGGAACCGGAGTATCGCATCGACGCCGGACCGCTGGTGCGGCTGAACGGCGTGCGGCTGGAAACCCGTGGCCGCACCAATCCCGACTGGGTCGATTATCTGCGTCCATGGGAAGAAGGCGACGTCTATGACGCCGAGCAAGTCGCGGAGCTTGAGCGCCGGCTGCTGGAGACGGGCGTCTATGACGGCGTCGGCGTGGCGCTGGCGCCGGCGGAGCAGGTGACGGCCAACGGCCATCGTCCCGTGATCGTCACCCTGACCGACCGACCCCGCCGGATTCTTGAGGTGGGCGCCACCATCTCGACCGGCGAGGGCGCCGGCATCGACGCCATCTGGACGCACCACAACCGGTTCGGTCGCGCCGACACGCTGCGATATCAGGCGCGGATCGCGAACATCGACAGCCGCATCGGGGCGGACCTGAGCCTGCCGCACTGGCGGCGCCCGGGACGGACCCTGACGCTTTCCGGGGCCGTGGTGAACGAGGACACCGACGCCTATGTCCGCACTGCGCTGACGGCCTCCGCGGACCTGCGCCAGCGCATCGGCCGGACCTCCTATTTCACTTACGGCGTCGGGCTGGACGCGGGTCAGTATCAAGAGAACCGGTTCGATCCTCTGACGCAGCTGCCGGTCAGCTTCGACCGGGATCTGGTGATCCTGACCGCCCGCGGCAGCGCCTACACGGACGCGTCGAACGATCCGCTGGACCCGACCCGGGGCTGGCGGCTGTTCGTGTCGGCGCAGCCGACGGCCGTGGCCGGCGAAGACACGGTGCTGTTCGTGCGCGCCGAAGCGCAGGTGAGCGCCTATCTGCCGATCCAGGACGACGCGCGGACGGTGCTGGCCGGCCGCGTGCGCCTCGGCTCCATCCTGGGCGGCGACGAACTGACCGTGCCGTCCGATCGCCTGTTCTACTCCGGCGGCGGGGGATCGGTGCGGGGCTACAGCTATCAGGGGGTGGGTCCGAGGCTGCCCGACAACACGCCGCGCGGCGGCATCTCCCTGTTCGAGACGTCCATCGAGGCGCGCCACAAGCTTCGCGGCGCGCTGGGCGCGGCCGTCTTCGTCGATGCCGGCGCGGTCGGCTTCGAGGAGTACCCGGACTTCGGAGACCTGCGCTTCGGCGCGGGCGTCGGCGTGCGCTACGACCTGCCGTTCGGCCCCATCCGGGCGGACATCGCCTTTCCGCTGGACAAGCGCGACGGCGACGCCGACTTCCAGATCTACGTCAGCATCGGCCAGGCCTTCTGATGGTCGACACACCGCAAGCTCCGGAGACGGAAGACCCGCCCGCGGTGGTCGAGGAGAAGAAGAAGCGCACGCGGTTGCAGGCGATCGCCTTCTTCGGCGGCATGGGTCTGGCCGCCCTTCTGGCGCTGCTGATCGTCGCCCTCGTCGGCGGGCGGCTTTACCTGCTGTCGGGCCCCGGGCGCGAGCTTGTGACAAGCTTCGTGGCGGGCAAGAAAATCGGACGGTACGGCCGCATCAACGTGTACGACGTGCGCGGCGACCTGTTCGACGACTTCACCATCGGTCGGGTGACGGTCACCGACCGTCAGGGCGTCTGGCTGGAGGCCACCGAGGTCCGCGTCGACTGGAGCTATCTGCCGCTGATCATGCGGCGGTTCCACGCCGACGAGATCAGTGCGCGGCGGATCCGCCTGCTGCGCCGGCCCGAAGTGGAGCCGTCCACCGATCCGCCCCGCCCCATGCCGCTCGACGTAAACGTCGACGCCTTCCGCGCCGAGGTCGAGCTGCTGGAGGGCTTCAGCAAGGAGTACGGCCGCTGGCGCCTGTCGGGCGACGCCGCCGTGCCGCGGGTGGGCCCGAAGGAAGGGACGCTGGCCGCGACCAGCCTGTCGCGGCCCGGAGACTATCTGAACGCCCGCTTCACCCTGGGCGACAGGCTGGCCGATCTGCGTCTGAACCTGCGCGCGCAGGAGGCGCAGGGCGGCCCGCTGGCCGGCGCCATGGGATATTCGCCGGACCGGCCGTTCAGCGCCGTGGCGGTCGTGACGGACTCGGTGGTCAACGCACGGGTGGTCAGCGGGACCTTCGTGCCGCTGCGCGTCGTCGGCAACTTTGGGCTCGAAGGCTCCAAGCTGTCCGGCTACGTCGACTTCGGCGGGTCGGACCTGCTGGCGCCGTTCGCCGAGAGGTTGGGACGGACCGCGCGGTTCGGCGTGGCGAGCGTTCCCGATCGGGATCGGGACGGCGTGCATGGCGTGGCGTGGGACCTGCGCGCGGAGAACATCCAGACCCAGGCGCGCGGCTATCTGCGCCTGAAGGACCAGGCCGTGCCCGACGGACTGGACCTGCGCGTGGTCACGCCCAACCTGGCACGGCTGACCGGCACGTCGATGGGCGGCGGCGCCGCCATCCTCGGACGCTATTCCGGTGAGCCGGACGACTGGAGCTTCGACGGCCAGGTCAGCGTGCTGAACGCCGACGTCGCCAGCTGGCGCGCGGCGCGCGTGGCCGGCCCCGTCGAGCTGAAGGTGGCCGGAGGCCGCATGGATCTGGAGGGCCGTCTGAACGCCACGGGCGGATCCAGCGCCGGCCTGGTGGGCGGCCTTCTGGGGCGGTCCGCCTACATGGAACTGGCGGCGACCCGCGAACCCGCCGGCGCGGTGCTGCTGCGCCGAATCGACCTGACGGGTCAGGGCGTGAAGATCGAAGGTCAGGGCTCGCGCGGCCTGACCGGCGCGCTGGCCTTCCGCGGTCGCGCGGAGATCACCGACGTCGGCCGCATCCGGCCCGGGGGCTCGGGAGCCTTCGGCGGGCCGATCACGGCGACGGCGCCGGCCGCAGGCGGGCAGTGGCGCATCGCCTTCGACGGCCGCGGTCGCCGACTGGCCACCGGCGTCGGGGAAGTGGACCGGCTGCTGGGGCCGCAGCCGCGTCTGCAGGCCGCGGGCACGATCGACGGGACGCGCGTCCTGATCGACACGGCCGCGCTGACAGGCGCCGAGGGCTCCGCCACCACCAAGGGGATCGTCGGCTTCGACGGGTCCATGCGCCTGGCGCTGGCGTGGCAGGCGGAAGGCCCGTTCGGCGTCGGGCCGGTGGAGATCGCAGGGGGCATGCGCGGCGACGGGGGGCTGACGGGCACCTTCGCCCAGCCCCGCGCCGACCTGCGCGCGGCATTCGACCGGGTTGAGATCGGGGCGCTGGCCCTGACCGAGGCGAGGATGACCCTGACCTTCGCCAAAGGCCCGAACGAAACGGACGGCCGCATCGCGGTCACGGCGGGATCGCCGTACGGTCCGGCGCGCGCGGTGGCGGCGTTCTCGCTGGCGCAGAACCGGACGCGGCTGACGGGTCTGGACCTCAACGCCGGCGGCGTGACGGCCCAGGGCGACGTCACGCTGTCGCGCGGTTTCCCGTCCAGCGCGGACCTGACGTTCGCGGCGCGCCCGGGGGCGTTCCTGCGCTCCGGCACGCTGGACGGGCGCGTGCGCCTGACCGACGGCGCAGCCACGGAAAGCGCCGTGCTTGACGTGAGCGGGCGCAACGTGACCTTCGCCGGCTCGAACCTGTCGATCCGCACGCTGGAGCTGCAGGGCGCCGGCTCGCTGGCCAACCTGCCCTTCACCGCCTCGGTGGACGTCGGCGGCGGCACGCCGATCCAGTTCCAGGGCGATGGCGTCTATGCGCGCACGGGCGGCGCACAGACCGTCACGCTGAACGGCGACGGACGCGTGCGCGAAATCGCCTTCGCCACGCGCAGGCCGCTGGTGTTCGCCATGGCGGAAGACGGCCGCGTCGTGCGGGCCGACGTCGCGGTCGGTGGCGGCGTGCTGATCGGCGAATACCGGTCCGACGCGCGGGCCACGTTCATCCAGGCGGATCTGACCAGCGTCGAGCTGGGATCTCTTCTCTCCGACCTGCGAGGTCGCGCGACGGGCACCGTGTCCCTGCGGGGAACCGGGTCGGAACTGAACGGCTCGGCGCAGCTGAATCTCGAAGGCGTGCGGAGCGTGGACGCCCCGCGCGACGTGTCGGTGGACGGCGTTCTGAACGCCACGCTGATCGACGACCGCCTCAGGCTGGTCGCTCAGGCGCGCGACGAGGGAGCGGTCGAGGCGTCGGCCGACGTCACCCTGCCGGTCGTGGCGTCGGCCGCCCCGCTGCGTCTGGCGATCGACCGGACGCGGCCCCTGTCGGGCGAAGTCTTCGCGCAGGGCGAGATCCGGCCGATCTGGGACCTGTTCCTGGGCGGCGAGCGGTCGCTGTCGGGCCAGGTCCAGGCACGCGCCCAGCTGGGCGGAAGCCTGAACGAGCTGCGCCTGACCGGTCGCATGGATCTGACGAACGGCGCGTTCCGCGATGGTTCGTCCGGTCTGCGGCTGGAGGACCTCGGTCTGGCGGTCAGATTCGACGACGAAACCGCGCTGATCGAGACCTTCTCGGCTTCCGACGGCGACGGCGGAACCGTGTCCGGAGACGGCCGCTTGGGTCTGCGTCAGGGCAGCGCCTCCAGCTTCCGCCTGCAGCTGGCGAATTTCCGCGTCATCGACAACGATCTGGCCAACGCGCGCGCCTCCGGCCCGCTGACGGTGGAGCGGCGAACGGACGGCAACATCACTCTGGCCGGGCGCCTGGACGTGGACGAAGCGCGCATCGAACCGAACCTGCCCGGGTCACGGGGCATCGTCGCGATGGACGTCGTCGAGGTGAATCGCCCCGGCGGCGCGCCCGACGACGAAGCTGACGAAGCCGCGCCCGCCGGGCCGCAGATCGGGCTGGCCATCCAGATCCGGTCGCCCGGGGGCGACGTGCGCGTCGTGGGCCGCGGCCTGAACGTCGAGCTGAACGTCAATGCCGAGGTGCGCGGCACGGTCAGCCGGCCGATCCTTACGGGCGTCGCCCGCGTGGTGCGGGGAGATTACGAGTTCGCCGGCAAGCGGTTCGTCTTCGACGAGGACGGCCGCATCGTGCTGTCGACCGATCCGTCCCAGATCCGCCTGAACCTGGAGGCGACGCGCGACGACCCGGCCCTGACAGCCACAATCCGGGTCACGGGGACGGCGGCGAAGCCCGTCATCGCCCTGACCTCGACGCCCGCCCTGCCTCAGGACGAAATCCTGTCGCAGGTGCTGTTCGGCCGATCGGCCTCGCAGCTCTCGGCGGTCGAGGCGGCGCAGCTGGCGTCGGGCGTGGCCTCGCTGGCGGGCGGCGGCGGGTTCGACGTGTTCGGCAGTCTGCGCGAACTTGCCGGGCTGGATCGGCTGTCGTTCGGGGCCGAGGCGTCCGGCCTGACCATCGCCGGCGGGCGCTACATCTCGGATGACGTCTATCTGGAGATCATCGGCGGCGGCGAAGGCGGGGCGGCGGTGAGCGTCGAGTGGCAGCCGCGCCGCAACCTGGCGGTCCAGTCGAAGTTCGGCGGTCAGGGCGAGGCCAGCCTGTCCATCCGCTGGCGACGCGAAAGCGGCCGCACCGACGGCCGGCGCGACCGGCGTCCCAACCGGGAGCGCGACGCCGACTAGGTCAGGCTTCGCGCCGCAACTGGGCCATCCGCGATACGCCCCGAAGCGCCACGGCGTGCAGCAGGATGCACAGCGCCAGCAGCGGCACGCCGATCAGCGTCCAAGCGCTCGCCTCGGCAGGTTTGAGCACAAGCTCCAGCAGGCGGTCGCCGAGGCGGTAGACCAGCAACACGAGGAAGACGATCGGGATGAAGCTGCCCGGCCGGCGCCAGTGCAGGGCGGCGGCGAGCACCTGTAGAACCGCCCAGGCGGCCACGATGACGACGCCCATCTCGACCATGCCGTTCTCGACCATGCCCTGGAGGATGGCTGAGGTCTGGGGCGACTGCTCCGCGAAGCGCCGCGCTTCCTCTGACGCCGCCATCCGCATGGCGTCGACGTGCTGGCTCATCAGCACGGCCCCGACGGCCGACATGGCCCCGGAGATCACCAAGGCCACGCTCGACGCGCCCGCGGCAGCCCGGGCCTCGCCCTCCCCGCGCAAGGGCGCGAGGGGGTTGATCAGATAGGTCCATCGCGACATCGGCACCGTCTCCCCTGCGATTCCCTGCGAATGCTATCCCCGGTCCGGCCGTGAACGAAATCGCGGTCGCCTTCACCTTTCGGGCGGGGACGGCTAAGCCGGACGCATGTCGTTGCCGCCCCCCGAAAAGGCCGTGCTGGATCGCGTCGCGGCCGAAGCTCCACGTCTGGTCGATCGGGCGGTGGCATGGGCGGGCGTGAACTCCGGCAGCGGCAACGCGGCCGGGTTGGCGCGGATGCTGGACCTGCTGGAGACGGAGGCGAGCCGCCTGCCCTGCGCGGTCGAGCGCGTCGCCACGGCCGATTCGATCACCGTCGGCGAACAGGGCGAGGTGACCGCCCGGGCACATGCTCCCGCCCTGCGGCTGACCTGCCGGCCCGAGGCGCCGCTTCAGGTGGTTCTGACGGGACATTACGACACCGTCTTCCCCGTCGAATCGCCGTTCCAGACGGTCGTGACCCGCGCCGACGGCGCCCTGAACGGGCCGGGCATGGCCGACATGAAGGGCGGCATCTCGGTGATGCTGGGCGCGCTGGAGGCGTTCGAGACGCATCCCGCCCGCGAGCGCGTGGGATGGACGGTGCTGTTGTCGCCGGACGAGGAGATCGGATCGCCGGGCTCGGCGCCCCTGCTGGCCGAGCTGGGCGCGCGGGGCCATCTGGGCCTGACGTACGAGCCGTCGCTGCCGGACGGGACGCTGGCGGGCGCGCGCAAGGGCAGCGGCAATTTCCATCTGGTGGTGCACGGCAAGGCGGCGCACGCGGGGCGCGCCTTTCACGAGGGCGCCAACGCCGTCGCCGGCGCGGCGGTGGTGGCGACGCGGCTGCATGAGCTGAACGGCCGACGCGAGCGCGTGACGGTCAATGTGGCGAAGATTTCGGGCGGCGGCGCCCTGAACGTCGTGGCCGACCGTGCGGTGGTGCGCTTCAACGTCCGGGTCCCGGACAGTCAGTCCGCCGCATGGGTCACCGACGCGATCGGCGAGATCGCCGCCGCCCCTCCCCTGCCCGGGCTTTCGCTGCATCTGCACGGCGGCATGACGCGGGCGCCCAAGCCCATGGACGCGGCCCAGACCGAGCTGTTCGAAGCCGTACGCCAAGCCGGCGCCCTGCTGGGGCAGACGATCGCGTGGAAGCCGTCGGGCGGCGTGTGCGAGGGAAACAACCTGCATGCCGCGGGCCTGCCCAACGTCGACACCCTGGGCGTCGTCGGCGGAGACATCCATTCGGATCAGGAATTCGCCTGGCCGGACAGCTTCGCGGACCGCGCCCGCCTCAGCGCCCTGATCCTGTGCAGGGTCGCGTCCGGAGAGATCGACGCGGCGCGCCTGAAACGCCTTCGTCTGGAGACCGCGTAACCCGCATGCTCGTCGTTCGCCCCGCCGGCCCCGCCGACCTGGACTACCTGCTGGAACTGGCCATCCTTTCGGGACCCGGCTTCACCAGCCTGCCGGAGGACCCGGATCAGCTCAGCGAGCGTCTGGATCTGAGCCGCGACAGCTTCGCGGCCGCCGTGCCGAAGGAGCAGGCCTGGTACACTCTGATGCTCGAGGAGACCGACACCGGCGACGTCGACGGGGTGGGGTCGGTCAAGGCCACGGTCGGCCTGAAGCGCCCCTTCTTCAGCTTCCGCCTGCAGAACCATGTGCAGTCCTCGCCCAGCCTGGGCGTGCGGCTGGATCATCAGACCCTGAAGATCGTCAACGAGTGCACCGGCTGGACCGAGGTGGGCTCGCTGTTCCTGAAGGCCGACCGGCGCAAGGGCGGCGCCGGGCGCCTGCTCAGCCAGTCGCGCTACATGCTGATCGGGGCCCAGCCGGATCTGTTCGCCGAAAACGTGCTGGCCGAGCTGCGCGGCGTCTTCACGCCCGACGGCGCCTGCCCCTTCTGGGATCACGTGGCGCACAAGTTCTTCCCGATGGACTTCGACGAAGCGGACCGCATGACCGGGTCCACCGACAAGCAGTTCATCCTGGATCTGGCGCCGCGCGAGCCGATCTACGTCGAGCTGCTGCCCGAGCCGGCGCGGGCGGTGATCGGCAAGGTTCATCCGCAGGGCGTGCCGGCCATGGCCTTGCTGGAATCGGAGGGGTTCCGACCCAACGGGCTGGTGGACATCTTCGACGCGGGACCGACGGTCACCTGTCGCCGGGACGACATCCGCACGGTGCGCGACGCCCGGCCCCTGAAGGCGCGGATCGTCGACGCGCCGGAGGCGGAGCTGCCCGCGCTGATCTCGACGGCCGGGGTCGCCGCCTTTCGTGCCGTTCGGCAGAAGGCGGCGGTCAGCGGCGACCATGCCCATATCGACGCCGAAACCGCCGCGGCTCTCAAGATCCGCGACGGCGACCTGATCCGCGTGAAGAGCTGACGACATGACCCGACTGATTTCCACCGACCCCGCGACCGGTGAGACCGTCTGGGAAGGCGAGGCGGCGTCGGCGGCCGACGTCGAGCGGGCTGCGGCCGCGGCCCGGCGCGCCTTTCCCGACTGGGCCGCCCGGCCGCGGCAGTTCCGGATCGAGGCGCTGAAGCGGTATCAGGCGGCGCTGAAGGCCCGGGCGCCGGAGATCGCCGAGGCCATCAGTCGCGAGACCGGCAAGGCCCTGTGGGAGACCACCGCCGAGCTGGCGGCCATGCAGGGCAAGGTGGACATCTCCATCCGCGCCTATGACGAGCGGACGGGAGAACGCGAGACGACGACCGGCTTCGGCCGCGCCGTGCTGCGCCACCGGCCACACGGCGTGGCGGCGGTGCTGGGGCCGTTCAACTTCCCCGGCCATCTGCCCAACGGCCACATCGTGCCGGCCCTGCTCGCGGGGGACACGGTGGTGTTCAAGCCTTCCGAGGAAGCGCCCCTGACCGGGCAGCTGATGATGGAGTGCCTGCGCGAGGCCGACCTGCCCGAGGGCGTGGTCAACGTCGTGCAGGGCGGACGCGAGGTGGGGCAGGCCCTGCTGAGCCAGGACATCGACGCCCTGATGTTCACCGGCTCGGGAGCGGCGGGGGCGCACTTCAAGCGCCAGTTCGCCGAGAACCCGCACGTCATCCTGGCGCTGGAGCTGGGCGGCAACAATCCGCTGGTGGTCTGGGACGCGAAGGACGCCGAGGCCGTCGCCGGCATCGTCGCCATGAGCGCCTTCGTCACCACCGGCCAACGGTGCTCCTGCGCGCGCCGCCTGATCGTCGAGGTGGGACCCAGGGGCGACGCTGTGATCGAGGCCGTTGCGGCGATCATGGACCGGCTGATCTATGCGCCTTGGAACGCGACTCCCGAGCCGTTCGGCGGGCCCCTGATCTCGGCCCGAGCGGCGTCGCAGGCGCGCGAGGCGCTGCAGGCGCGGATCGACAGGGGCGCGCGCGTGATCCGCGACACGGGCCCGGTCGACGGGCTGTCGGACGCCTTTGTGAAGCCGGCCCTGATCGACGTCACCGACGTTAGCGTCCCGGACGAGGAGATCTTCGCCCCCTTCCTGTCTGTCCAGCGCGTGCCGATCTTCGACGAGGCGATCGAAGCGGCGAACCGGACCAAATACGGCCTGTCCGCCGGTCTGATCAGCGATGACCCGGCGAAGTGGGACCGGTTCGTCACCCGCATCCGCGCCGGCGTGGTGAACTTCAACCGTCCGACCACCGGCGCGGCGGGCGACATGCCGTTCGGCGGCCTGGGCTCAAGCGGCAACCACCGGCCCAGCGCCTATTACGCCGCCGACTACTGCGCCTATCCGGTCGCCAGCTTCGAGGCCGGCGAGGTCCGCAACATCGAGGGCGAGATGAAGGGGCTGCGGGCGTGATCACCCGCGCCGTGGAAGCCAACGCCGATGGGCTGATCGGGCCGACGCATTCCTATGCGGGACTGTCGCCGGGGAATCTGGCGTCGGACCGGAACCGGGGTCTGGCTTCGAATCCGAAGGCGGCGGTGCTGCAGGGGCTGGAGAAGATGCGGCTGCTGGCCGATCTGGGCCTGCCGCAGTTCGTGCTGCCGCCGCAGGAGCGGCCGGACATCGGTTTCTTGCGCTCGCTGGGCTTCGTCGGGTCGGACGCGCGGGTGCTGGAGGAGGCGTGGCGCGACGCCCCCGCGTTCGCCGCCGCCGCCTGCTCCGCCTCGGCCATGTGGGCCGCCAACGCCGCGACGGTGACGCCCAGCGCCGACAGCGCAGACGGACGGGTGCATTTCACCCCCGCCAATCTGGTGACCAACCTGCACCGCTCGCTGGAGCACCGGCAGACGACGCGGGCCCTGGACGCCCTGTTTCCCGATCCCGACCGGTTCGCCGTCCACGACGCCCTGCGCCCCGTCGCCCATCTGGCCGACGAGGGCGCGGCCAACCACGTGCGCCTGTGCGCCGAGCACGGCGCGCCGGGCGTCAACCTGATGGTCTGGGGCCGCGAAGCGTGGGAGGGCTGGAGCGGTCCCTTCCCTGTCCGCCAGACGCGCGAGGCGTCGGACGCGATCATGCGCCGGCACGGCGCGAGCGGCGCGGTGCTGGCGCGGCAATCGCGCGACGCCATCGCCGGAGGGACCTTCCACAACGACGTGGTCTGCGTCGGCGCGCTGAACGTGCTGTTCCACCATGAGCTGGCCTTCGAGGACACGGCCGCGACGCACGAGGCCATCCGCCGCGCCGCCGACGGCCGGTTCGAGCCGGTTTTCGTCGAGGTGGCCGACGCCGACCTGCCGCTGGGCGACGCCATCTCCAGCTATCTGTTCAACTCCATGCTGATCCAGATTCCCGGGCAGGACCGGCTGACGCTGATCTGCCCGACGGAGACGCAGGAGAATGCGCGCAGCCGCGCGGTCACGGAGCGGCTGGTCGCCTCCAACGGTCCGATCGGCGAGGTTCGCTTCGTCGACGTGCGCCAGTCAATGCGCAACGGCGGCGGCCCCGCCTGTCTGCGCCTGCGCGTCGTGCTGACCGACGCCGAGCTGGCGGCGACCAATCCGTCGATGCGGTTGACGCCGGCGTTGCACGGGCGGCTGATCGACTGGGCCGGGCGGCATTATCGCGACGAGCTGCGCACCGCCGACCTTGCGGATCCGAAACTGCTTGTGGAGAGCCGGGGCGCGCTGGACGAGCTGACGGGCATCCTGGATCTGGGCGGGGCCTTCTACCCCTTCCAGCGCCCCTAGGCCGCGAAGCGTCCGCCCTTGGCCGCATAGGCCTGGGTACCGTGGGTGAAGACCTCGTCGTGGTCCAGCACGGCGTCGATCGGGATGGTCTCGGCGTCCCTGAGCCGGGCGTAGATCGGGCCGAAGTCCTGCAGCGTCTCGCGCTTCAGGCGTTCGATCGAATCGATGACGAAGTAAACCTGCTGGAAGTCGTCGATGCGGTAGAGGGTGCGCATCACCCGCTCCAGATCGAAGCCGATCCGGTTCGGCGACGGGTCCTCGACGGCGAAGACGCTCTCGGTGGCCGACGAGACGATGCCGGCCCCGTAAATCCGGAGGCCGCCCGGATCCTGCATCAGGCCGAACTCGACCGTGTACCAGTACAGGCGCGCGAGGTTCGGCAGCATGCCCAGTCCGGCGGCGCGCTGCCCGCCCTTGCCGTAGGCCTCCATGTAGTCGGCGAAGTCGGGGTCCGTCAGCATCGGCACGTGACCGAACACGTCGTGGAAGATGTCCGGCTCCTGCAGGTAGTCCAGCTGGTCGGGCTTGCGGATGAACTGGCCCGAGGGGAAACGCCGGTTGGCCAGATGGTCGAAGAAGACCTCGTCCGGGACTAGGCCCGGCACGCAGACGACGGTCCAGCCGGTCAGGGCCCGAAGCTTGGGGTTCATCACCTCAAAGTCCGGGATGCCGCCGGTGTTCAGGTCCAGCGCGTCCAGTCCTTTCAGGAAGACGTCGGCGGCGCGACCGGGCAGGATCTTCATCTGCCGCGCGTAAAGCGTGTTCCACGTCTCGTGCTCGACCGGGGTATAGGCGCCCCAGTTCTGGGGGATCGTCCAGTCCTCGGCCGCGCCTTCCGGCGGCTTGTCGAAGACGTGTTCGAAGTCGGACATGGGACGCTCTTTCCTGCCGTTCCGCGCTCTGCGGCGCGCTGGCGGCAAACCTAGGCGTCGACGCGCGTCGGCGCCAGCGTCACTGAAGTCTGTGCGCGGCCGGCGTCATCCGGCCCGAAACGTCCTTGCGCAGCCAGCCCGCGGGCAGGTCGATCGCCTCCGCGCCCGCCGGGGTCAGCACGTCCTCGGCCGCATAGGCCACGAAGCCGCCCTCGTCGCCGACGGCGAGGACCCGATAATAAGGCTGGGCCGCGTCGATCTCGCCCACGTCGGCGGGCATGCCGGCGTAGGCCGCATCCACGTCCACCACCACGCCCGCGAAGGCGTGGTCGCGATGGCGGACGGTCTGGCCGAGTCGAAAACGGGCGACGGGGAACTGGGTCATGAGGCCGGGATACGTCGTCCGCGCCGAACCGGAGCCGAGCGCGCCGTTCATCTTCCCGACAGCCTCGGCATTGCGCGGACGGTTCGTCGCGCTATCGTCGTGCGCGACGGGGGTCGCCTTCGGACCGCCCAAAGAAAGCTCGGCCATGCCGGAGATCGACGGCGCGCCCCGGAAGCGCGACGCCCGGTCCCCTCGCCGCGACGGCGACGGTCGTGACGCGCCCCTGTACGGCGCGCTCGACCTGGGGACCAACAACTGCCGCCTGCTGATCGCGCGTCCGGCGCGCGAGGGGTTCCGCGTCGTGGACAGCTTCAGCCGCATCGTGCGCCTGGGCGAGGGCGTGTCCCGCAACGGCCGGCTGGACGAGGCCGCCATGGACCGCGCCTACGAGGCGCTGGACCAGTGCGCCGAGCGGCTGGCCCGGCACGGCATGGACGGCACGCGGCTGAGCGCCGTCGCGACGCAGGCCTGCCGTCAGTCGGCGAACGGTGCGGCGTTCGTGGAGCGGGTGCGCGAGGGCACAGGCCTGAAACTGCGCATCATCGGGGCGGAGGAAGAGGCGGCGCTGTCCGTCGAGGGTTGCCGCAACCTGCTGGACGCCCGGCACGCCGC
The DNA here is from genome assembly GCF_035935935.1 of Brevundimonas sp. Classification (GTDB taxonomy): domain Bacteria; phylum Pseudomonadota; class Alphaproteobacteria; order Caulobacterales; family Caulobacteraceae; genus Brevundimonas. Next base: position 41,875 of record NZ_DASYWO010000008.1, on the reverse strand, counting down.
GGCTCTGGTCATCGACGTCGGCGGCGGATCCACGGAGCTGTCGTGGATGCGCGCCGAGGGGCGCGGCTTCCGCACCGTGGCGTGGATGAGCGCGCCCGTCGGGGTCGTGACCCTGGCCGAGGCGCATCCCGAGCCGGACGCCGGACTGGACGACTGGTTCGAGGCCATGGTCGCCACGATGACGCGGGCGCTGGAGGCCGCGACATGTCCTGAGGATCTGGCCGCCCTGTTTCATGACGGCCGGGGCCATCTGATCGGGACCTCGGGCGCCATCACCAGTCTGGCGGGCGTGCATCTGGGTCTGAAGCGCTATCGCCGCGACCTGGTCGACGGACTGTGGATGACGCGCGGCGACTGCGAGGCCGCGGCGACCCGCCTGCTGCGGCTGGGCCCGCAGGGCCGGGCGGCCGACGGCTGCATCGGGCAGGATCGCGCCGACCTCGTCATGGCCGGCGCGGCCATTCTGGAAGCGGTGCAGCGCGGCTGGCCCAGCGAGCGTGTGCGCGTCGCCGACCGTGGCCTGCGCGAGGGCCTGCTCCTGCAGCGCATGCGCGCGGACCGACAGGGCGGCCGTTCGAAGCGTCGACGTCGCCGCCGCGGCGGTCAGCCGGCCGGCGGCGGGGGCGGAGGCGGCGGGGAGATCTGAACGGGCAGGTTCAGGTCGCAAACCGAGAAGTCGGCCCCCCGGTCTGTCCGCATCTGCGCGACCATTCCGCCGAAGGCCGGGTTGTCGGCCCGCATCACATGCACCACCGGCCGCTCGCTCTCTGGCAAGTCGGCGACGACGCGGGCGCGGATCATGCGGTCCGGCTCGGTCACCACGCCGGAAGGATCGGTCCCGGCCTTCAGCGCGCGGACCACGTCCAGCCCTTCCAGCGTCATGCCCCAGATGGTGTAGCGCTTGTCCAGCGAGGGATAGGCCTGCCGCATGATGAAGAACTGGCTGTTGGCGGTGTCGGGGTCCTCGTCGCGGGCCATCCCGGCGACGCCGGGGCAGTAAAGACCCCAGGCGTGGACCTTGCCGTCCGAGGTGCCCGCCATCAGGGCGTCGGGCTGGGTCTGCACCGGCAGGCTGTTCATGAAGCCGAGAACCGCGCCGGTGGGGGCTGAGGCGGCGGTGAACGGCAGGTCGGAACCGCGGCGGAAGGTGAACTCGCCCGCCAGGTCGGGATACGCGCTCTGCCCCTCACCCGTGCCCAGCGGATCGCCCGTCTGGGCCATGAACCAGTCGATCACGCGATGCCAGACGAGCCCGTCGTAGATGCCGAGCCGGGAGAGGAGCCGGATGCGCTCCACATGCTGGGGCGCCGCCTCGGGCATCAGTTCCAGGATGATGCGGCCCTTCGTGGTGTCGATCAGGAGCAGGTTCTCCGGCGCCACGCGACGCCAGCCGGCTTCGTCGACCGCGGCGACCGACGGCCCGGGCGCGGCGCCCAGACGTGGATCCTGAGCCCTCGCGTTTCCGCCGAAGGCGATGAGGGCTGCCGAAGCGGCGAGAAGCGTCAGGGACTTCACGAGATCACCTCAACCGTGGGCATGAGATCGCAGACATTGAACGCCGGCCCCCGGGCGGTACGGACGGTTTCGATGGACGCCTGATAGGTGGGGCTGGCGGGCTCCATCACGCGGATCGCCGGGCGTTCGCCTTCCGGCAGGGCGGCGGCGGTGCGGACGCGGACCATGCGGTCCGGTTCGCCCTGGACGGCGCCGTCGCGGGCGTCGTCCCCCGCCTTCAGCGCGCGAACGGCGTCCATGCCCTGAAGCACCCGCCCGAACGGCGTGTAGGCCCCGTTGAGCCGATCGTTGCGCCCCGTCATGAGGTAGAACTGGCTGTTGGCGCTGTCGACCGGACCCGAGCGGGCCATGCCCACGACCGCGGGGCAGAAGAGGCCGGTGGCCGGCGTCTGCTTGTCCACGGTGAACATCATCTGGGCGTCGGGCTGGCTGGACACCGGCATGGAGCCCATCAGGCCCACCAGGCCGGCGCCCGCGTTCGGAACAGCGACGAAGCCGTCCGCCGCGCCCCGACGGAAGGCGAACTCGGCCTTGACGTCCGGAAGGTCGCTGCCGCCGGCGCCGGTCCCCGTGGGATCGCCGGTCTGGGCCATGAAGTCGGGGATGACGCGGTGGAAGGCCACGCCGTCGTAGAAGCCCCTGTCGGCCAGGGTGCGCACGCGCTCGACGTGGTTCGGCGCCATCCGCGGCTCCATCTCGACCAGGATGCGACCATGAACCGTGTCGATCACCAGCAGGTTGGCCGGATCGACGGTGCGCCAGACGTCCTGGGCCGAGGCCGCCCCGGCGGTGAGGGCGGCGGCGACGGAAAGGCAGGCGGCGAGCTTCATTCTCATTTCCCGATGTTGACCTTGGCCCGGACGGCGGCGGCGACGCCAGGGCTGACGAAGCTGTCGATCGCGCCGTCCAGCCGGGCGATTTCCTTGACCAGCCGGCTGGCGATGGCCTGGTGCCGCGGATCGGCCATCAGGAACACGGTCTCGATGTCGTCATTGAGGCGCTGGTTCATCGCCGTCATCTGGAACTCGTACTCGAAGTCGGCGACGGCGCGCAGGCCGCGGACGATGACGGTCGCATCCAGTTCTTCGGCGAAATGCATCAGCAGGCTGTCAAAGGGGCGAACCTCCACCACGTCGGCGAAGTGGGCCACCTCGGCGCGGACCATGGCGACCCGCTCGTCCGTGTTGAACAGCGGCGCCTTGTCGTCGTTGCGGGCGACGCCGATGACCAGCCGGTCCACCAGCTTCACGGCCCGGCCGATGATGTCGAGGTGGCCGTTGGTGATCGGATCGAAGGTGCCGGGATAGAGCCCGATGCGCATGCGGTGTCCCCTGTGCCGCTCCGTCATGATCTAGCAGGCGTCGCGGGGCTTGGTCACGTGGTCGTTCGGGCCGGGCCTATCAGATTTTTTGCAGCGGCGACTCCGACCACGCGGCCGTCAGCCGCGCGATCAACTCCGGAGCAGGCGCGAGGACGCGGTCGCCGATCGCGACGAGGGCGGCGGCCGGCGTGGCGCTGTTGCAAAGGAAGGCGTGATCGAAGCCGTCCAGATCGTCGAGCATGACGGTCGCCGTCCTCTGGCAAAGGCCCACGTGCGCCAGACCCTGTGCGATGAGCGCGCGGGTCACGCCCTCCAGTTTCGGGCCGTCGGGCCACGTCACCTCGTCGCCGCGAACGAAGCCGACGTTCCACAACGTGCCCTCCAGAACGCGGCCGTCCGCGTCGGTGAACAGGGCGTCGTCGAAGCCGGCCCGGGCCGCGGCGCGACGGGCGCGGATCAGGCCGAACGTGGCGACGTGCTTCAGGTGGGGGGCCTCCCGAAGGTAGGTCAGCGGCATGACCCGGACGTCGGGGCCCAAGGGCGGCGGGGGCGCAAACGCGCCGACCATGACCCGCGGGCGCCCGGTCCAGGTCACGGTCCGATGCGTGATCTCGGGCGCGAACAGGCTGATCCGCACGAAGGCGTCGACCCGGTCGCCCAGCGCGTCGCGCATCAGGCCGCGCAGACGGTCTTCGCCGACCGACGCGCCGAACAGCTCGATCGACGCCGCCTCCAGCCGCGCCAGGTGCAGGTCCAGCCCCCTGATGCCGCCTGCCTGAACACGAAACGAGGTGTAGGCGCCGTGGTTGACCAGCGCGGGATGGGTCAGGGCCTCCGCCGTGGCGGGGACGCCGTCGATGAAGAGGGCGGGCGTCAGCCCTCCCCCTCCCCCGCCTCGCCGACGTCCGAGGGGACTTCGTCGCCGCCCGAGTCCGGCAGACGTTCGACCGAGACGACCTTCTCGCCTTCCGCCGTGCGGAAGATGGTGACGCCCTGACTGGCGCGGCCGACGATGCGCACCTGGTCCATTCGGGTGCGGATCATCTGGCCGCCCGAGGTGACCAGCAGCAGGTCGTCGGTCTCCTCGACCGGGAAAGCGGCGGCCAGCCTCGTGCCGGCGCGCCCGCCCAGACCGTGGGCCGTCAGTCCTTTGCCGCCGCGACCCGTGCGCCGGTATTCATAGGCCGAAGACCGCTTGCCGAAGCCGGTCTCGGTGACGGTCAGGATGAACTGCTCGGCGGCGCCGAGCTGGGCGATCCGCTCGACAGACAGGACGGCGTCGGCCACGGCGTCCTCATCCTGCTCCACGACGACCTCATCTTCACCTTCCCCATTCGCCGCGCGGCGCATGGCGTTGGAATGCTTGACGTAAGCCGCCCGCTCTTCCGGCGTGGCATCGACGCGGCCGAGGATGGCCATGGAGATGACCTCGTCGCCCTCCGCCAGACGCACGCCGCGCACGCCGGTCGAGTCGCGGCCCTTGAACACGCGCACGTCGTCGGCCTTGAACCGGATGGCCTGACCCAGCGCGGTCGTGAGCATGACGTCGTCCTCGCCGGTGCAGAGGCCGACGCCGATCATGTGATCGCCGTCCTCCAGCTTCATGGCGATCTTGCCGGCGCGATTGACGGTGGCGAAGTCCGACAGCTTGTTGCGGCGCACGTCGCCGGAGCGCGTGGCGAACATGATGTCATAATCGCCCCACGTCGCCTCGTCCTCCGGCAGCGGCAGGACGTTCATGATGGTGTCGCCCGGCTCTATCGGCAGCAGATTGACGAAGGCCTTGCCACGCGACTGGGGATTGCCCAGCGGCAGGCGCCAGGTCTTCAGCTTGTAGGCCTTGCCGTTGGTGGCGAAGAACAGCACCGGCGTGTGGGTCGAGGCCGAGAAGACGCCGACGACGGCGTCGTCCTCCTTCATCGCCACGCCGCTGCGGCCTTTCCCGCCCCGGTGCTGGGTCCGGTAGGCGTTCAGGGCGACGCGCTTGACGTAGCCGCCGTGAGTGACGGTGACGACCATGTCCTCGCGCGGGATCAGGTCCTCGTCCTCCATCTCCCCGTCGCCCTCGCCGATCAGGGTGCGACGCGGGACGGCGAAGCGGTCCCTCACCTCCTGCAGCTCCTCGCGGATGACGCCCAGGATGTTGGCGCGGTCGCTGAGCAGGGTCAGGTGGCCCTGAATCGTGCCGGCCAGCTCGCGCGCCTCGCCGAAGATGTCGTCGCGGCCGAGGCCGGTCAGGCGGGACAGGGTCAGGGCCAGGATGGCCCGCGCCTGCTCGTCCGTCAGGTTCAGCTTGTCGCCGTCGATCAGCATGGAGCGCGGGTCGGCGATCAGTTCGACGAGGGCGATCATGTCGCCGACGGGCCAGGATTTGGCCTGCAGCCGCTCGCGCGCCTCCGACGGGTCGGCCGACGAGCGGATGATGTGGATGACCTCGTCGATGTTGGCCACGGCGACGGCCAGACCGACCAGCACGTGGCCGCGGTCACGGGCCTTGGCCAGCTCGAACTTGATGCGGCGGACGACCACTTCCTCGCGGAAGTCGAGGAAGGCCTCCAGCAGGGCGCGAAGACCCATCTGCTCGGGACGGCCGCGGTTCAGCGCCAGCATGTTGACGCCGAACGAGCTCTGCATGGCCGTGAAGCGCCACAGCTGGTTCAGCACCACGTCGCCGGACGCGTCGCGCTTCAACTCCACGACCATGCGCATGCCGTGGCGGTCGGATTCGTCGCGGACGTCGGAAACGCCCTCGATCTTCTTCTCGCGGACCAGTTCGGCGATGCGCTCGATCAGGCTCTGCTTGTTGACCTGGTACGGCAGCTCGGTGACCACGATGGCCTCGCGGTCCTTGCGGATGGTCTCGATCGAGGCCTTGCCGCGCACGACCACCGAGCCGCGGCCGTCGCGCAGGGCATTGCGCGGCGCGGTGCGGCCCATGATCTCGCCGCCCGTGGGGAAGTCGGGGCCCGGCACGATGTCCAGCAGGGCGTCGTCGCCGATGTGCGGATCGTCCAGCAGCGCCAGACAGGCGTCGACGACCTCGCCCAGGTTGTGCGGCGGGATGTTCGTGGCCATGCCGACGGCGATGCCGCCCGCGCCGTTGACCAGAAGGTTCGGGATGCGGGTCGGCAGGACGACCGGCTCCAGTTCCTTCTCGTCGTAGTTCGGCTGGAAGTCGACGGTGTCCTTGTCGATGTCGGCCATCAGGGCCGTGGCCGCCGAGGCCATGCGGCACTCGGTGTATCGCATGGACGCGGGCATGTCCCCGTCGACGGAGCCGAAGTTGCCCTGGCCGTCGACCAGCATCAGCCCCATCGAGAACGGCTGTGCCATGCGCACCAGCGCCATGTAGACCGAGGCGTCGCCGTGCGGGTGGAAGCGGCCCAGCACGTCGCCGACGACGCGCGCGCACTTCGAATAGGCGCGGTCCGGCGACATGTTGAGGTCGTGCATAGAATAGAGGATGCGACGATGCACCGGCTTCAGGCCGTCGCGCGCGTCCGGCAAGGCACGGCTGACGATGACGCTCATCGCATAGTCGAGGTACGACTTGCGGAGCTCGTCCTCGATGGTGATGGAGGCGACGTCGCCGCCCCGCGGGGCGCCGTTCTCAGGAGTGATGTCGGTCAAGGAATTCGGGCTTTCGTCCGGCGGAATCGGAACGTGTTCCGCGCCCCCGGTTTCTAGCATTCATCGGCCTTTGAGGCCAAGTCGAAGGGCCGGTCCGGAGCCCGCCGTCCACGGAGAAAATCATGCGTCGCCAGACCCTCGCCGCCCTCGCCGTCAGCCTCGCCGCGCCGCTGGGCGCCTGCGCCTCCATGGGGACGGCGGAGCGGGCGCCGCTGGGCGACTTCGGCGAGGCCACGCTGGTCAACGCCCAGGGCGCGCGGGTCGGCCGCGCGGTCCTGACGCAGGGGCCGACGGGTCTGCTGATCCGCGTCGAGGCGACGGGGCTGGCGCCGGGCTGGCACGGCATCCACCTGCACCAGAAGGCCGAATGCGAAGGCGCCTTCACCAGCGCCGGCGGGCACATCCACGGCGGTGAAGGCGGCAAGCCGCACGGCCTGCTGAACGCAGCCGGTCCTGACGACGGCGATCTGCCGAACGTCCACGCCGACGCCCAGGGCCGCGTGATGGCCGAGGTCTTCACCCCGCGGGCGCGCATTTCGGCGACCGGACCGGGCGCGTGGCTTTGGGACGAGGACGGCTCGTCGATCGTGATCCACGCCAGCGCCGACGATCACACCACCCAGCCGATCGGCGGCGCCGGCGACCGGGTGGCGTGCGGGATACTGGCCGCGGGCTGACGCTCAGGCCTTGGCCGCGCCGGCGCGCAGGCCGCGCTCGGCCAGGGCCACCACGCCGACGCCGGCGATGGTCAGGGCCGCGCCCGTGAGGATCTGAACGGTCAGGACGTCGCCGAGCCAGACCGCACCGATCAGGATCGAGACCACCGGGGTGGCGAGGAGGTAGGGCGTGACGCGTCCGGCCTCGCGCCGCTGGACCAGCCAGAACATCAGGGTCGTCGCCACGATCGACGACGCCAGTCCGGACCAGAGAACGGTGCCCCAGACCAGCGGCGTCGCCTGAGCGGCGGCCTCAAACTGACCTCGCTCCCACAGGGCGGAACCGGCCGCCAGGGTGGGCACGCAGGTCAGGGCCAGCAGGCCCTGCATCTTCAGCGGCGGGATGGAGGTCGTCCGGCGCGCGACCACCGTCGTCAGCGCCCACGCCGCGCTGGCGCCGACGACGATGACGATGGCTTTCCAGTCCTCGAGCGCGTGCGGGTCGGCGGCCATCCAGGCGATGCCGAGGAAGGCCACGACGAGGCCTGACAGCGCCAGCACCGTCAGACGCTCGCCGAGTATCAGGAAGGCGAACAGGGCTGTGAACGGAATCCACAGTTGCGTGGCGACGGAGGCGGGACTGACGTCATGCGCGAGAGAGAATCCGAGATAGATCAGACCATAGTGCACGGGCCCCCCCATCAGCACGATGACCAGCAGGCTCTTCCAGTTCGGGAACGGCGGCCGCACGAAAGGCAGCAGACACAGTCCGGCGAGGCCGAAACGGAGCGCGGCGGCGAACAATGGCGGCAGTTGTTCCGTGGCGACCTTGGCCGCCGCGTTGTTCGCGCCCCAGATGACCACGATCAGGACGATGGCCCCGATTTCGAGGGCGGTCAGGCGATGCGAGGCAGGCTGTGTCACCGTCCGGCTATGGCACGCGCGTGCGCGTCGTGCGCGTCAAACCGGGTGACGAACGGTTACGTCAGCCGGGCTTGGCGATCATGAGCCAGTAGATGCCCAGCACGGCGCCGAAGGCCGGAAAACCGAGGGCCAGCCAGATGCGGTAAAGCCGGTGGTAGGGCTCCGGCAGGGGTTCGCCGGCGGCGGCGGCAACGCGGGCGAGGTCGCGCAGGCGCATCTGGATCGCCACCACAGGCAGCCAGCACGCGCCGGTCAGGACGTAGAGCCCATAGGCCCACACCAGCCAAGGCTCGGTCAGGGCGTGGCCCTGAAGCCGGATCAGGATCAGGCCGCTGACCGGCTGCACGAGCACGGCGACGGCGGTGAAAAGGGCGTCGGCCACCACGACCGTGCCGGCCACGTGGGCCACGGCCGCAGGATCACGCGCCCGGTTGGCCCAGACCATGAAGAAGGCGATTCCCAGGCCGGTGCCGAACAGGACCGCGCCCGACAGGATGTGGATCATCTTCACCGCGAAGTAGAGGTCCATCAGCGACGGGCCTCGGTGGCGGCGACGTAGAGGGCCAGCATGACCCCCGGCAGGACCTTCAGCCATGGGCCCAGCGGATCCAGCCAGAGGTGCGGCAGGCTGAGCGTGCCTGCGATCAGATAGCCGATCGAGACCAAAGCCATGCCGACGGCCGCGCGCGAGGTCCATGAGCGTTTCAGCACGGCCACGCCGAGCAGGACGTCCACGACCGCGCCGCCGCCGGCGATGGCGGGCGACAGGGCGCCGAAGCCGCCGGCCTGCAGCGTGGCGACGGAGGCCTGCCAGCCGGGTCCGAAGGTGATCAGGCCGGAAGCGATCCAGAACAGGCTGAGCGTGACGATCGCGACGGGGCGCAGGAACCACAGCCGGGCATGGTGCACGTCCTGCACCGAGGCGGGGTTCTGGCGCAGCACGGCGTCAAGGCCGCGCGGCGGTGCGCCAAACGCGGCGGGCCAGGGCGCGTCGCGGCCGGCGACGTCATGGGCCATCTGCGCCAGCGACGTGGTGCGAAGCGGCGAGGCCCAGCCGAGGCGGCCCAGAACGTCGCCGACGGCCAGCGCAGGGCGGGCGAGCGTGAGCGGCACGCGCCAGACGGGGGCCGGGCGCAGCCCGAGCCACGCGCGAAGTTTCCGCAGCAGCTCGGCCTGCGTCACCGCCTGCGGGCCGCCGAGGTCGGCGGTCAGGCCGGCGGGCGCGTCGGTCGCGGCGACGATCGCCTGCGCCAGCTCCTCCACAAAGATCGGTCGGAACACCTGCTGCCCGCCGACCACGGGAATGACGAGCGGGAAGGCCGCCAGGGCGCGGATCAGGCCGGTGCCGCCGAACGCGCCCCGCCCGATCACCAGCGAGGGCCGCAGGATGACCCACTGCAGCCCGGAAGCGACGACCATGCGCTCGGTCTCCACCTTGGTGCGGGCGTAGTCGGTGTCGGCCGCGTCGTCGGCGCCGACGGCGGACACGTGGACGAGTCGACGCACGCCGGCGGCATGCATGGCCGCGATCATCCGACCGGGGCCGTCCACGTGGGCGGCGGTCAGGCTGTCATCGGCCCCGTCCTGAAGCGCGCCGACGCAGTTGATCACGGCGTCCACGCCGGCGAGGGCTCCGGCCCACTCGGCCCCCGGATCGGCGAAGTCCAGCGCCACCCATTCGAACCCCGGCGCGCGCAGGGACGACGCCGCCGGTCGTCGTGCCGAAGCGCGCACCCGCCAGCCGGCGCGGTCGAAGGCGGCGGCGACCTGCGCCCCGATGAAGCCGCCCGCGCCGAGGATCAGGACGCGGCGCTGCATCCCCCGCCCCACGGATCGATCAGAACGGGATGTCGTCGTTCAGGTCGTAGCTTTCCTTGGGCCCCGACGACTTGGCCGCGGGACCGCCGGAGAAGCCGTAGTCGTCGTCGGACCGACCGCCGCCCATCGAGCCGCCCTCGGCGCGGCCGCCCAGCATGGTCAGGTTGCCGTTGAAGCGCTGGATCACGACCTCGGTGGTGTATTTCTCGACGCCGTTCTGCTCGTACTTCCGGGTCTGGAGCGAGCCCTCGACATACACCGTCGAGCCCTTCTTCAGGTAGTTCTCGCAGACCTTCACGATGTTGTCGTTGAAGATCACCACGCGGTGCCACTCGGTCTTTTCCTTGCGCTCGCCCGACGACTTGTCGCGCCACGTCTCGGAGGTCGCGAGCGACAGGTTGGCGACGCGGTCGCCGTTGTTCAGCGAGCGGATTTCCGGATCCTTGCCCAGATTGCCGACCAGAATGACCTTGTTGACGCTGCCCGCCATGGGACGCTCCTCGTTCTGAAGTACCCGGAACCCATAGCGCAGCGCGCCGGATGTTCCAACTTTGTTCCGATCAGTTCGCCGCGGGCTCGGGCGGCGGCGCGATGACGCCGATCGGCCGGCCGTCGATGTCGCGCTGGATCGCGCCCGGGATGGCCAGCTGCCCGCCCGGCGCCCGTGCCAGGAAGAAGTACCGCCCGCCCGTCAGCGTGTCGCCGACCTTCACCCCGGTGGCGTCGATGAAGATGAACTTGCCCTGATACGAGCCCATGATCTCGCGGTTCGAGCCGCCGAGACCGACGAAGCGCAGGCGCATCTCCTCGAGACGTGCGGCGCAGTGCTCCATCTGCGGCTGGTCGCGGGCGACGACGTTGAAGCGAAGCCCGTTTTCCGCCGCCTCGTCCGGCACGACGTAGTAGCAGACGCCCGGATCGTAGGGCGCCTCGACGGCGCTGGAGCAGGCGGCGGCGAGGACGGTCAGCGCCGCCGCGGCGGCCGGAGGGATCAGGCGCATCAGTTGATCGGGCCCAGATTGCAGCGGCGGTCCTGCTCGACCAACGTGCGGAAGTCGGCGTTGTTCTCCGACCGTTCGACGCGGCCCGGGACGAGGCGCAGCGTGGTGTTGCCCCAGCGTCCGTAGAGGGCGTCGCCCGGGCGCACGCAGGTGCCGGAATACAGGGCCTGCACGCAGGCCGACAGGCTCATGCTTGAGGACACGGCACGCCAGTCGCCGCCGACATGGCGCAGGCAGCTTTCGCCCGCCGGGGCGACGGGCTGACCGGCGTCGGTCACCGGCGGCAGGTCCGGCAGCGGCTCCTGATCGATCAGTTCGGTCGGCTCGACCGGGGGCGGCGCGAGCGAGGCCGTGGGCGCGGCCGCGAGGGCCCCGGTCTCGTCGATGCCGACGTCCAGCGCGTCGGTGGCGAGGCCGTTGCGCTCGGCGCACTGGGCCAGGGTGGCCATGCCCACGAAGCGGCCGGCCACGAAGCAGCGAAGTTCGCGGGTGCTCTCAAGCGACGGCGCGTCGGCGACGTCGACGGTCAGGCCGCCCTGAGCGGCCGGGGGCGCCTCGGTCTGGGCCGGGCCCCGGCCGAACCAAAGAGCCAGCGAGACGGCCACGACCAGCACGGCGGCGCCGCCGGCGATCAGGAAGACTCGGTTGTCGGACGGCGTGGCCATGGGTTCGCTCGCGGAGGCTTGCCCCTCAATGACCCGCCGACGCGGGGGGCGTCAACCGCAACCCCGCCGACCGCCGGTCAGCCGCCGAGACGGGCCAGGGCGGCCTGGTAGTTGGCCAGCTGATTGCTCAGATAGGCCGGAACGGCGCCTGACGACGAGGACGTCGTCGTGGTTGGGTTCAGGGCGCGATAGGCGTCGCGCACGGCCTTCATGGCGGCCTGCAGCCGTTCGCCGGCGGCCTTCACGGCGTCGGCGTCGCCCAGCGAAAGCGTGCGGGGGAGGTTCAGCCCGAACGTCTTCGCCTCGCCCTCCTGCGCGGTCGGCCCGACGAAGCCCGCGGACAGTCCAAGACCGGCCAGCGCGTCGCGGCCCGGCTCTCCCGCCGTGAAGACGGCGCCTTCGCGGCCGTCGCGGGCCATGATCGAAAGGCGCTGCAGCCCCGCGAAGGTGGCGTCCAGCCCGGGGGCCCCGTCCGCCTTGGCGGCGTCGGAGGCGACGGTGACCTTGAGCCTGCCGAGCGCCGCCCCCTCGATCTTGCGGGCGAGCGTCTGCAGGGTGTCGCGAGCGTCGATGGTGACGGCCACCGTGCGGCCGCCGCCGGGCGGGCTCACGTAGAAGCGATCTCCGGGCCGGAGGGACGTCGCCTCGACCAGACGCTTCGAATCCGACTGGACCACATCGCCGCGGGGCAGGCCCAGCCGGTCCAGCACGCCGGCGGCGCCGGCGGCCACGGCGAGGGTCGCGGGCCTGGCCTGATCGCCCTCCCCTGCCCAGTCGCGGGTCCATTCCACGACGCCCGTCAAGGCGTCGAGGCGGGCCAGATATCCGCGCGTCGGCGCCTCCGCCTTCGCGTCCGCCGGTCGATCGGAGACCCCGGTGATCCACACCTTGCCGTCGTGCACCTTTACGTCGGCGACGTCGTCGTTGCCGGACCCTCCGAAATAGGTGAGCCGATCGTTCGTCCCGGGCGCCAGGTCCGACCCCATCGTCAAGAGATAGGCGTCGGTCCCGCCGGAATGGGCGTTCAGTGGCGTTCCGGCGTCGAGCGCGGCGTTGTGGGTCGTTCCAGAGACGACGACGCGCCCGCCCTCGACGGCGATCCCGGCCGGCTGGCCGCCGGCCACGCCAAGATCGCGCCGGGCGGCCAGGGCAGGCTTGCCCGCCGCGTCGAGGGTCCATTTGCGCACGATCAGGCGCCCATCCTCGACGCCCGTGGTGAAGACGTCCTGACCCACGGCCACTGACGCGGAGACGGAGTCCTCCGCGGAGGTGCCGAACTGGGCGACGCCCACCGGGGCGGCGGCGAAGGCCGCGCCCGGATAGGGCTGGGTGGCGCGGAAGCTCTGGACGTAGCCGTCCCAGCCGCCAAGGGACGCCCCGCCGGTCATGGCCGACTTCGCCCGACCGGCGACCACGACGGTCCCGTCGGCGGCGAAGGAGACGGACGTCGCCTCGTCCGCGGCCCGGGCGCCGCGGCGCTGGCTCCACTGTTCCACGCCCGCGGCGTCGAAGATGGTGACGAAACTGTCGGCGTCCGTCGGCACGTCTCCCGACTTGCCGGGCTCCAGGGCGCCGACCACCGAGCCCGCCACCGCCACCCGGCCGTCAGGCGCCACGGACAGGGCGTAGCCGTTGGCCTTGCCGGCCGCACCCAATGTGCGCGTCGACACCACCCGCCCGGCCGAATCCAGCTTCACCAGCGCAACGTCGGACGCACCCTTGATCGCCTGGTCCGCGACGGCCCCGTCGACGTCCGCCACCAGCCAGAGACCGCCGTCGGAAGTGGCGGCCGAGGCGCGGACGGCCGAGTAGCCTTCGGGCAGGGCCGTCTGGGAGACGCGGCCGTCGACCCACTGGGTCTCGCCGACCCGGGCCGACGTGGCCGGCGCGCCGCCGCCCTGGTCCGACTGGAACTTCAGAACTTCATGCAGGCCGCCCTTGCCCGAAGCCTGCACCACGTAAACGGCGTCGCGGGGCGCGGCCTCGGAGAAGGAGACGGTCTCGGACGGCGTGCCCCGGACGGCCAGCGCCCAGCGATCGGGTCCCGCCGGAAGGGTCACGGCCTTGCCGTTGACGGTCACTGTCTTCGGCTCCGCCTTGATCGCCTCGCGTCCGAGCCGTGTTTCGACGCCGGCGGCCTGAAGCGCGTCGTTGACGTGCTTCAGGACCGCGTCGAGCGTGCGGGGCGTCGCGCCCATGTCGGCCAGGTCGATCTGGATCGGCGTCGTGGTCGTGGTCGCGCCCACGGTCTTACGGACGCCGATGGTGAAGGCGACGTCGCCCTGAAAGGCGGCCACGACCTGATCGGCGGCGCCCTCGTGGATCGGCGCGGTGATCGACACGGCGGAGTCGCGGCGCACGGCCGTCGTGGTCTTCGAGGTCGCGGCGGTCGTGCCCTGGACCATGCGCACGTCCTGGAATTCCGCGCCCCCGAGCCACGTCCCGATCTCAGACAGGCCGGAGCCGAAGCGCTTCTGCAGCAGGGCCAGTTCGGAGGTGGAGATTCCCTTGACCGAGGCGCGGTTGGTGAGCGCGGTCAGGGTTTCGAGGCCTTGGTACAACGCGAACAGCCGTTTGTAGTCGCCTGACGCATCCGTCGCGTCGAGCGCATAGGCGTCCTCGTCTACGACCCTGCGGCCGCCCAGGGCGGCGCGAACCCGCTCGTCGGCCTGGGGCACGACGGCGCCGGTCGACCACGGAGCGGTCGGCTGACGCTTCTTCACCACCGGCGCGCCGGACGCGCCGAAGCCGGAGGACGACGACGTCCCGCCGAAGAGGCCCAGAAGATAGGTGTTGTCGATCATGTGGACGCCTGCGTTCAGGGTCTTCGATCGGTGCTGACGACGCGTTAACGTCCGCCTGCGGAACGGTGTTCGCACCGATTCGTTAAGACGCCGCCGATCCGTCACCACCGCCGAAAGGTATGATGCGATGATCCGTCCGCGTTCGCTTTTCGCCGCCCTGCTGTCCCTGTACGGCCTCGCCGCCAAACCCGGCCCGCGCGCAAGGCCCGGGCCGATCCAGATCGGCGCCCGGTCAGGCGGGCTGACCTACGCCTCGCGCCGCTGACCTAGCCGCGGAACAGCGACAGGATGACCTGCGGCGCCTGGTTGGCGATCGACAGCGCCTGCGCGCCCAGCTGCTGCTGCACCTGCAGGGCCTGAAGCCGCGCGCTCTCCTTCGCCAGGTCGGCGTCGACGAGATTGCCCACGCCCGACTCCAGCGTGTCCGACAGCTTGCTGACGAACTTGGCGTGAGCCGCGATCTGCTTGGATTGCGCGCCGATGTCGCCCAGCGCTGAATTCAGCTGGGTGATCGAGTCATCCAGCCTGTTCAGCGCCGACGTCGCGCCGGTGATGGTCAGCAGCGAGTTGGACAGGGACACCTCGATGATCGCGCCGCCCAGCGTCAGGTTCTTGGCCGACAGCGTCACGGTCTGGGTCGCGTCGGAGTTGGCGAGGAAGCGGATTCCGCCGGTGACCGTGTTGTTGAAGATGTTGGCGCCGTCGAAGGTGGCGTTCTGAATCGCCGAGTTGATGGCCCGCAGCAGCGCCTGGAAGTCGTTGTTCAGCAGCTGGCGGGACTGGGTGCCCAGAGACTGGTCCTTGGCCGCCACGACCTTTTCGCGCAGCTGGTTCAGCAGGTCCGAGATGCTTTCGCCCGCCGCCAGCGCGACGTCCGAGATGGCGGTGGCGCGGTCGAGGCTCTGCTTCACCGCGCCCAGCGAGGAGATGTCCGCGCGCTGGCCCTGGGCGATGGCCCAGATGGCGGCGTTGTCCTTGGCGCCCTGGACCTTCAGCCCGGTTGAGACGCGCCCCTGGACGTCGCCCAGCCGGTCGTTGGTGCGCGACAGGTTCTGCAGCGCGATCTGAGCGGCGGTGTTGGTGTGGACGCTGTTCGTCATCCGGCCCCGAGCCTCTTTGAGTTCGGCTCAAGGCTATGGGGCGAGTCGTGTGCGTATGGTTAACGTCGATTCACCACGACGAAACCCGCGCGGCCCGGCAGGCGGCGCGGCGGCGGATCGGAGGATCCCGGCGCGTCAGGCGCTGGTGTCGATCACCGAGCCTGAGGCGTAGTGCGGGCCCTGCATCAGTTCGACGACCTTCTCGCGCGGCAGCTGCCGCACGACCTCTCCGGTCAACCGGTCCAAGGTCTTGTAGATGTAGGAGCCGGCGCTGGGGCCCTCCTCGATCACAAGCCTGTACCGGGCCGCGTCGTCAGCCTGTTGCGAAGCCGGCGAGCGGTCGAAGTCGCCCGACGTCGCGGCGCCCGAGGGGGCGGCGACCGGGGCGATGCGGGCTACCTTGGCATTTGTATCCATCTCTCCTTACCGGCCGGTCGGGCCGGCGCCTCCTTCTGGAGGGCTTTCCGGACGTGCCGGCGGGCGGATCCCGAAGGAACCGCCCGCCGTACGTCTTGGGTCTGCCCTTAGCGGAAGAGTCCGAGCAGCATCGACGTCGACGAGTTGGCGATGGACAGCGCCTGCACGCCCAGCTGCTGCTTCGTCTGCAGCGCCTGGAGCCGAGCGCTTTCCTTGGCCAGGTCGGCGTCGACGAGGTTGCCCACGCCGGTCTCGATCGTGTCCTGCAGCTTGCTCACGAACTTCAGGTGAGTGCCCAGCGAGTTCGAGCCGGTGCCCAGGCGAGCCAGGGCGGCCGACACGTTGTTGATCGAGGTGTTGATCGTGGTCAGGGCCGAGGTGGCCAGCGTCGAGGTGCCGATGGTCGCCGTGGCGGCCAGGGTCACGTTGGCGCCGCCCAGCGACAGGTTTTCACCCGCCACCTTGATGGTCGAACCGGTGGCGTTCGACAGGGCCTTGAACCCGTTCGTGCCCGTCGAGTTGTTCAGCAGGTTGACGCCGTTGAACGACGCATTGCTGACGACCGTGGCGATCTGGTCGCGGATGGACTTGAAGTCCTCGTTCAGCGCCTTGCGGGCCGAGGTGGTCAGCGACGTGTCGGTGGCCGACAGCGCCTTCTCCTTCAGCTGAACCAGCAGGTCCGAGACCGATTCGCCGGCGGCGATGGCCACGTCCGTGGCCGACTGGCCGCGCTGAAGGCTGTCCTTGACGGCGTTCAGGGCCCCGATTTCCGAACGCTGGCCCTGGGCGATGGCCCAGATGGCGCCGTTGTCCTTGGCCGAGGCGATCTTCTTGCCGGTGTTGATGCGAGCCTGAACGACGCCGAGTTCGGAGTTGGTCGTTTGCAGGTTCTGCAGGGCGATCATGGCGCCCACGTTCGTGTTGACGCTGTTCAGCGACATGGCACGTAGTCCTTCTTTCAAGGTGTCCGACGCCATTTTGGCTGCCGGGAGCGTTTTGCTCGGCAGTCTTCGCAGCAAGGTCGGGGCCAGCGGACCGATTCGGCGGCGTCCGGGTTGTCGTTGTATTTGCTGCGGTACTTCTGATTCACCACGTCGAACGCCCGGCAACTTGTGCCGGGCGTGGGGTCGAGGCCGGCATATTCTGCCGGGACGGCGGGCAGAATTTGCCCGGTCAGGGGCGCGTCAGCGCACGCTCGGCCTCCAGGGCGTCGACGGCCAGCCTCCGTGCGCCGTCGCAGGCGACGATGGCCGCGCCGCGCTCCACATAGACCCTCTCCAGATCGCCGTGGGTCGGTGCGTCAGGGAGAACCGGCAGGCGGCACGGCGTCGTGATGGCGGCCGGGAGGCTGAGGTGTGGGCCTGCAGAGCTCGGGGGCGAGGCCGCACAGGCGGCGGTCAGCGTCGCGAAGGCGAGCGGCGCGATCAGGGGACAGGGGTTGCCGGGCATCTGAAGCCTCCGTGGACATGACGGCGAGATCGGCGACCACGCGGTCCGCGTCCGCCTTGGTGCGGTAGTGGGTTTCCAGGCGCGCGCCTTGGGCCGCCTCCTCGGCCGCGAGCCGGGCGGCCGCCGAAGCGGCGGCCTCGGCCCGCTGAAGGCGAGCCTCGAGTTCGGAGATGCGGCGGTCCGCGCGGTTGAACGGATCCCAGCGGAAGCCGAGGGCGGGCGCCACCAGCAGCACCGTGACGACTCCTGCGAGGGCCAGCGCGCCCCCGGACAGAAGAAGGCGTCGAAGCGAGGCGGGCGTCATGGGTAGACCTTCCGGTCGAGTTCGAAATGCGGCCCGTCGCGCAGGCGCGGCCAGTCGCCGCCCCAGATCAGGCTCACGCCCCGTCGACGTGCGGCGGCCTTCATGGCGCCGGCGATGCGGGGATAGAGCGGCCAGTCCCACCGCACCTGCCCGTCGACGAAGGCGGCCAGATCCACGGCGTGTCCCGTCAGGTGCCGCGAGTTCAACGTGCGGCTGGCGCCCGCCCGCACCAGCTCCGCCTGACGTCGCGGCGAGCGGAGGCCCTCGGTCACCATGAAGTCGACGGGGGTGTGTGCCAACGCCTCGACCACCACGCCGACCAGGTCCGGGTGCACGCCGACGAGGCGGCTTCGGGATCGTTCCGACAGACGGAAGCTCATGCGCGCATCCCCCGTCGCAGCTGCGCGACGAAGGCGATCAGCTGTTGGGCCGTGGGCGCGACGAGGTAGAGCACCACGGTGAGGCCGAGCAGCATCAGCACGCCATCCGCCGCGCGGGCGGCCGTCGCGGCGTCCATGCGGTCGAGGACGCGCTCCAGCAGACGGAGGAGTCCGGCGGCCGTCAGGAAGACGAACAGCCGACGCCACAGCCAGCGACCTTCCGCCAGCGGCGGGACCGTTTCGGAAAGCGGGCTCAAAGCGACGACTCCCCGTCTTCGGAACGATCCGGGCGCCGGGCGGGGAAGGACGTCTCTTCCAGACATTCTTCCCACGTCAGGTGATCCGGCAGCTCCCAGAGCTCGGGGTCAGGGACGCCGAGGGGGTCGCGAGATGCGGTCGCGTCCATGGCTCACCCCACCGCCGTGATGACGACGACGCCCGCCGCGCCGGCGCCGCCGGTCCCGCCGGTCGACAGCCCGCCGCCGCCTCCGCCGCCACCGCCGCCCCACAAGCCGCCGGAGCCGCCTGCCCGCCCCGTGGCGGCGGCCTCGCCCCCCCCGCCTCCGCCGCCGCCTCCCGCGCGACACAGATCCGGCGCGGGTGCGTCCGCGCCCGGCGTCCCCGCGGCTCCTGCTCCGCCGTCTCCGCCGGAGGCGTTCACCGACATCACCGCGCCGGTCCCGCCGCCGCCTCCCGGCTGGGCCACGTTCGAGGCGCCGACGGCTCCGCCGCCCGCGCCGCCGCCGGGCCCCTCCCAGTTGACGGACGAGATGCCGTTGCTGGCGGGGGCCGACGGATAGCTGGGTCCGCCGCCGTTGGCCGGCCGAACCGCCAGGCCGCCGTCGCCGCCGACGCCGTCGGCCGATCCGCCGCCGCCGCCGAACGCCCGCAGGACGACCGCGCCGGCGACCATGACCGAGCTTTGGCCGCCATGTCCGCCGGCAAGGCCGGCTGCGCCCCCTTCGCCTCCGGCGCCGACCGTGACCGACAGTGAGCCGGCCAGCGCCGCCGCAGGCCAGGTCCCGTCGGCCTGGCCGCCCGCGCCGCCCCCGCCGCCACCCATGCGAAGCGTGGATGCCGGCCCTCCCTGACCGCCGCCACCGCCGCCGCCGCCGCCGATGGCCACGGCCCTGATCTCGCGGGCCCATGCGGGCGGCAGGTAGGTTCCGGACGTCGTCAGGACCGTCGTCTCATGCCGGCCGGCCCCCAGCGGAAAAGCCACGCGCCCGTCGGAGGGATCGACGCCCAGTGCCTCGTGCCACGTCATGCCGTCGGCGCTGACCTTCAGCGACAGCCGGTCGTCTCCGACCAGTCCGATCTCCGCGCGTCCCGAATAGGCCGACTGGAAGACGACGGAAGCCACGTCGCCGTCCGCCTCCCTGTTGACGGACAGACGGACGTCGCCCGTGCCGCCGTCCCCGACGGTCAGCGCGGTGAACAGGGCGCCGTTCAGCCGCGCGGCGAGACGGTTGAGGTCGTCCGCGGCCGTGCCGACGCCCAGGCCATCGAGCTGGTCCAGCGCGCCCAGCACCTCTCCCAGCGCCGCCCATCCCGCCTCCGTCCGGATCACCGCGCTTCCCTCGTCGGAGATCAGGACGAGGGCGCCCGGCGGCGGATCCAGACGCACCCAGCCGCCGTCCTGGAAAGCCGCGACGGCGCCCTCGGCCATGAGACCCCACGCGCTGCCGGTCGCGCCCGACGGCAGCAGCCAGGCGTCGCCGTCGACCGCGTCTTCCGGCTGGGTCGAAATCGTCCGGCTGTGCACGGCGAGGTGGACCAGCGCGTCGAGACGCGACAGGGCCGCGTTCAGGGTGACGTGCTTCTGCAACTGCCCGCCCGCCAGAAACGGCAGGCCCAGGCGGGCGGAAAAATCGTCGGACATGCGTGGGCTCCCGTTCTGATGTCGGGAGCAGGCTGCTTCGTGAGGCGAGCGACGACGGCGTGCGCCGCGAAATCGTCGGACGCCCCTTGTTGCAAATGCGGATTTCGGCGCGGGTCGTCATAACGACGGCGGGTTTTCGCGCGCATGGGCGACGGGGAGACCGAGGAAGGGCTTGGACCGGCCTCCCCGTCAGACGGTCCCCGGCGGCGCCCGAAGGGAGACGACCGACGGGTCCGTCGCCGCAACTACGAGGACGTCGTGACGCCGGATGCGCGCGTCAGAGCTGTTGCAGACTGCCGCTGGCGACCACGGGACCGTCGGGCGAATCGACCTCGGGGGTATGCCCGGGCTGCTCCATCGACACGGCCACCTGCGCGGCCTGACCTGCGAGGTCGTGCACGACGCCGCTGAGCGTGTGGCGGGAGGTCGCGGAGCCGTCGATGGCCCCGACCAGCCGCACTCCGCCTTCCGGCAGCAGCAGCCACAAGTGCGGCACGCGAGGGTCACCCTGCATCTTGTCGGTCGGCGCGAGGTACAGCTCCCCGGTCGCCGGATCATAGGCCAGGGTCATGGCCACGCCGCCGTCCTCCAGCGTCAGGGTCGCCACCCGGGTGATGGGACCGACGGCAGGCGCGGGCGTGACAGGCTCAGGACGCAGAACGAGGAAGACGACCGCCGCCAGGCTGGCGGCCAGCAGCGCGGTCGAGCCCACGGCCCAGCGGCGCCAGAAGCGCAGGGCCGGACGCGGGTCGTTCGCCGCCCCCGTGACGGAATCCACGCGCGGCCACACCATTTGGCCCGGTGCTGCCGGCGCGATCTCGTCCGCCAGCACGCCGAAGCGCTCGTCCCAGTCCTCGACCCGACGCGCGAAGGCCGGGTCCGCGCCGGCGCGCGCACGGGCGGCGGCCTCCTCGGCCTCCGACAGGACGCGCAGCGACAGTTCCGCGGCCAGCGCGTCCTCATCCTCGGCGGGGGTCAGGGGAAGGTCGCTCATCTTTCCAGACAGGCCCTGAGCCGAAGCAGACCGCGACGGATCCAGCTTTTCATCGTGCCGAGGGGCGTGCCCTCGGCGGCAGCCAGCTGCTCATAGGTCGCGCCCTGGAAGAAGGCGGTCCGGATGGCGGCGGACGTACGGACGTCCAGCTCATCCAGACAGCCGGCGAGACGCACGGCCTGCTGTTTGCCCTCGACGAGGGCGTCTGCCGGGGCGCCGTCGTCAGCAAGGCCGAAAGCCTCGTCGACGGGCACCGATTTGCGGATCGCCGCGCCCGAGCGCAGGCGGTCGATCGAGCGGTTGCGGGCGATGGTCACCAGCCATGTGATGGGGCTGGCGCGCGAGGCGTCGAAAGCCCCGGCCTTGTTCCACACGGCGACGTAGGTTTCCTGCAAGACGTCCTCGGCGAGCTGCCTGTCGGACAAGATACGCAGGCAGACGCCCATCAGCTTCGCGGAGGTGGATTCATAGACGCGACGAAAGGCGGCGCGATCTCCCTGGCCCACGCGGGAAAGCGCCGCGCTCAGTTCGTCACGGGTCAGGCTGACGTTCAAAATCAATCCCCTGCGGACGCTGGCGGCCCTGCCGCGACTTGGCCGCTCCAGAGGGCGCCCGTCAAGCCGCGGTCAGTCGTGAAGATAGACGATCCGCTTCAGTTTGCGGTCGCCGCGCACCTTCTCGACGTGGCGGTCGTGCTCCCCGCTGGCGCGTGCGTCGGCATAGGAACCTTCGACCCAGTGGGTGGTCTCGATGTGGTTCTGGAGCGCCTTCGCCGCCAGCAGGTGGCCCGGGAACAGGACGTCGACCACGCTGGGCACGAAGTCCAGAAAAGGCACCTCGCCGATGGCCGTCGTGGCGCTGTCGAGGCCCAGATAGCCCAGCATCTGGACGACCGTGCCGGCCGGGGCCTTCGCCTTCACCGCCTGCATCAGCAGCCATCCCGCCGCGCCGACGGTGTAGGCGGTGCCGACGACCGGTATCCACGTCAGCAGGCCGTCCAGCCCGATGCCGAACGGACCGAAGCCCACGACACGGTCGGACGTCTTCTTCAGACGGTCGACATTCAGCCAGATCTTCTCGATATCGGCGATGCTGCGGCGCGCCATGCGTCCGGTCTCCCTGCCCGCCGGCCGTAACGCCCAAGCTCAAGCGCCGTTCACCATGTCACGTTTTCCCGTTCGCGCGCAGACCGTGGTGGCCGGACTGGCCACGACCGCGGCCCTGTCCCCGCCGGCGGCGATCGCGGCCGCCGATCTGGCCGGCGTCGGCCACCGATGGTTCGACCTCGCGGCGCAGTTTTCCGCCCCCGCGGCCGTGGCGGCGCTGGCCGTGACGCTTCTGCTGTGCCTGCTTCGCCGGCGCCGCAGCTTGATTGCAGGCGCGGTCGTGACGGCGGCCTGCGCCCTCGCCGCGGCGCCCCAGGCTTTCCCGCCCCGGACGGAGCCGCAGGCCGGCGCACCGACGGTGCGGCTCTATTCCGCCAACCTCTGGGTAGGGAACGACGACGTCGCGGCCATCCGCGACAGCATCGCGCAGGCAAAACCCGACGTCGTTATCCTGATCGAGACCAGCGACGTGCCCTACGGCGCGATCGCGGAGCTGACGCCGGACCTGCCCCACCGCGTGGCCTCGCCGCGCATCGACTGGCGCGGAAGGGGCGCCCGCACCGTGGTGGCGTCCCGCTGGCCGCTCACGCCGCTGCGTGAGGAAGCCGGCGTCCACGCCCAGACCACGACGGTACGTTCGCCGCTGGGACCGCTGCGCGTGACCGCCGTGCATCTGACGCGGCCGTGGCCGTACCAGATTCAGTGGGAGCAGATCCGGCAGATCGAGGCGCTCGGCGAGGCGGTCGCGGCGCATCCCGGCGCGGCGCGGGTCGTCGCCGGCGACTTCAACAGCGTGACGGACGCCCGCATCGGCCGATCGTTCGCCGCCCGCAGCGGCATGGCCCCCGCGCCGGCGTTTCCCGGCACGTGGCCGTCGACGCTGCCGTCATGGCTCGGGATCGGCATCGACAACGTCTGGCTCAGCCCCGACGTGGCGGTGGCGTCGCGGAAGGTGGGCGCCCCGAACGGCTCCGACCACCGGCCGGTGATCACGGTGCTGACCCGCGCACGGCGCTGACGGCGGCGGCCAGACGTGCGTCGACGTCTCCGGGCGGGAAGTCGTCGGCCATCCAGGAGCTCTCGAAGGCGCGCAGCACGGCGCCGGTGTCGGGCCCCGGAGCCACGCCCAGGCGCGCCACGTCCCTGCCACTCACGGGCATGCGCGGCGGCGTCCAGCTGCGGGCGACGTCCAGCACGCTGTCGCGTGCCGTCAGGTCGGCCGACTTCAGGGCGCGATCACACCCGGCCTGGGCCCCGACCCGGTAGACGAGCCGGCGGGCGGCGGACGGATCGGCGGCGTCGGCGGGAAGGGTTTCGGCCGCGTCCTCCAGCCGCTTCCATGCGGCGCGCGGAAGGCGGAGCCGGCGGGCGGCTTCGGCCACCAACGCCCGGTCGTCCGGCCAGAGGGCGGACAGGCGAACCAGCGGATCTGCGCTCAGGGGCTGCACGCGAGCCAGACGCGCGACGTCGGCCTCCGTGCCCAGAACCCGGCTCAGGATCCCGGCCTCGGCCATGGCCCGCACGGCCGGCACAGGGTCCGGTGCGGCCAGCAGCTTGACCAATTCCGCGGAGATCCGCTCCGCCGACAGTCGTTCGACCCCCTCGGCCATGTCGGCACAGGCGGCGAGTCCCTCGGGATCCGGAACGCCGCGACCAAACCACGCGAAGAAACGGAAGAAGCGGAGAATGCGAAGATGATCCTCCGCGATCCGTCGACGCGCGTCGCCGACGAAGACGATGCGCCCCGCCAGAGCGTCGGCGACACCCTCCTTGGTAGGATCGAAGACCGCTCCGTTCCGATCGGCGTAAAGGGCGTTCAGCCGGAAATCGCGGCGGCGCGCGTCTTCGTCCCAGTCCGTCGTGAAGGCGACCACGGCCCGCCGGCCGTCGGTCGCCACGTCGCGCCGCAAGGTGGTGATCTCGAATGGCCGACCGGCGCTGACGGCCGTTACCGTGCCGTGCTCCACGCCCGTCGGCACGGCCTTCAGACCGGCCGTCCCGAGCGCCGCGATCACCTGGGGCGGCTCCAGCGTCGTGGCCAGATCGACGTCGCCGCCGTCCCGCCCCATCAGGGCGTCGCGCACGCAGCCGCCCACGAAGCGCACGCCGTCCGCCCCGCCCTGCGCCGTCAGGGCGTCGACGACGGCCAAGGCGGCCGGATCACGCAGCCATGGCGCGTCGACGCGCGTCATGCCGCCCGCCCCGCCGCAGCTCTTCCCAACCGTTCCGCCAGCCCGACGATCATGCCCGCAGTCGCGCCCCAAATGCGCCGCTCCCGCCAGTCGATCGACCAGAACTGCCGGCGCACGCCCTCCAGATCGTAATGGTCCTGTCGTCGGTTGTTCGGATCGGAGAGGAAATCCCACGGCACGTGGAATATCTCCGCGACCTCGGCGGGTGAGGCGGTCAATCGCGGCAGGGTGTCGACCCAGGCGACCACCGGCGTCACCAGATAGCCGGTGCCCGTCCGGTAGCGGTCGCCGGTTCCAAGCAGCCGGACGGCGCCGGGCGGCAGGCCGATCTCTTCCATCGCCTCACGGATGGCAGCCTCGCCGGGACCTTCACCCGGGTCCAGACGGCCGCCAGGAAAGGCGATCTGCCCCGTATGACGCGCCAGGGTGTCGGCACGGCGCGTCAACGTCAGGGTCGGTCCCTGTTCGCGCGGCGTGAAGGCGACCAGAACCGCGGCTTCCGAGGGCGGTTCCGACGGCGGGATCAGTCCGGGATTGAGATCGAAGTCGGAAGCCCGCGGCTCGTCGGCCGCGCGCCAGCTGGACAGCGGCAGCAAGGCCGCGGCGAGGCCGTCCGGAGTCACGCCGGGTCCCCCACCGCGCCGAGGTCATGGCGCGCCTCGCCGACGTTCAGGACCAGCCGGCCGTGTTCGACCTCCGCGGCGTCGACCAGTTCGTAGAAGACGGCCCGGACGACCCGCGCCCAGAGATCGCCCCGCACGCGCACGCGCGGCGCCGGCTGCCCGTCAGGCCCGTGATCCACCACCAGCGGGTGGTCGGCGTCCACGTCGACGACGTCGCCCATGTCGGTGGTGAAGCGGAGCGCGTCGCGGCGATCGACCGTCACGGCGCGAAACGGCAGATCCTCCACCTCGATCGTCAACTTCTCGACCGGCGTCACCAGACAGTAGCCGTCGGCGTCCTTGCGCAGGACGGTGGAAAACAGGCGCACCAGCTCAGGCCGGCGGATGGGTGAGCCCTCGTGCAGCCAGGCGCCGTCCGCGCGGATGACGATGTCGATCCGGCCGCAATGCGGGGGATTCCACAGGTGGACGGGGGGCAGGCCGCGCGGCGTCGCCGCGGCGATCCGGCTCAGGGCGTCAGGGGGAGCGCGGTCCGTCATTCGCGAAAGCTAGGCGCTGTCGCGCCCGGTGCAAACCGTCAGTCACGCACGCCCATGACGGCGCCGACCGGCGCGGCGACCCCGAGCGGTCGCCAGAGCACGCGTCGCGGGTCGACGGGCCCCGGCAAGGCGACGCCGGAAATCGCGTCGAAGCCAAAGCGCTGGAAGTAGGGCAGGTCTCCGACGAGCAGCACCCCGCCGGCGCCTTCGCCGACCGCGCACTGCAGGGCGGCTTCGATGAGGGCCGTCCCAAGACCGGCCTTTCGCGCCTGAGCTTCCACGGCGATCGGACCGAGAAACAGCGCGGGCGTCGCGCCGACGTCGATGCGCCAAAGCCGAACCGAGGCGATCACCCGACCGCCCTCACGGACGACGAAACCGCAGGCTGCGGAAGACGCTTCCCGAAGGCGTTCAGCAGTCTTCGCGAGGCGCCCCGGACCGAAGGCGGCGTCGACCAAGGCAAGCACCTCCGCGCCGTCGGCGGCGGTCTCGGGTTCCACTGAGATCGGGTTCAGGGGCGCGGGCATGGCGGACATGGGCGCGCGCCTTTACGCCCGCGGCGCGCGCGCCGCAATCGGTCAGCCGAAGTTGGGCGCACGCTTCTGGCTGAAGGCCATGAAGGCCTCCATGGCCTCGGGGCTGCGCATCTGCGAACCGAAGGCCTCGCCCTCGGCCTGCATCAGCGTCCACAAGCGCTCCGCATCGCGCATCAGGACCTTGGTCTTCCGGATCGAGTTCGGCGCACGCGACGCCAGCCTGGCGGCGACGTCGGCCGCGAGAGCGTCGACCTGGTCGGCCGGCGCCGCCCGGTTCGCCAGTCCCCACGCCAGCGCCGTCCGTCCGTCGATCGGCTCGCCGAGCGCGAAGATCTCGAACGCCCGCTGATGACCGAGAACATGCGGCAACAGCATCGACGAGGCGGCCTCGGGCGCCAGCGCCAGATTGACGAAGGGGGCCGACAGCAGCGCATCTTCCGCCACGACGACCATGTCGCAGTGCAGGAGCAGCGTCAGGCCAATGCCGACGGCCCGGCCCCGCACGGCGGCCACGGCGGGCTTGTCGAGGTCGGCCAGCGCCTTGAGGAAGTGGAAGACCGGAGCGTCGGTCAGCTGACCTTCGCCCGCGCCGCCGATGGCGATGAAGTCCGCGATGTCGTTGCCGGCCGAGAAGCTGTCGCCCTCGCCGCGGAACAGGATGACGCGCACCGCCGCGTCGTCGCGGGCGCGCCGCGTGGCCTCGGCCAGCGCGGCATACATGGCCTGGGTGATGGCGTTCTTCTTCTCCGGACGGGCGAGGGTCACGGTCAGGACGCCGTCGGTCAGGTCGGTGCGGACGTGGTCGGTCACGAGATGTCTCCAATGGCGGTCCAGCGGTCGGCGCCGTCGTCGCCCGGCATGCGCCGGACGCGGCCCTGCCGCTCGAGATGGTTGAGATGAGCGATCGCCTCGCCGGTCGCCATGCCCAGCAGGCCCTCGCCGACGGGACGTCCGAACAGGGTTGCGAAGACGTCGACCGCGCGCGCCGGGTCCCGCAACCGGCGCTCGAGTCGCGTCAGGGACGTGGCATGGCCCCGCGCAAGCGCGTCGAGACGCGCGTGCACGCCCCGGAACGGCTCGCCGTGCGAAGGGAGGATCAGCAGATCGGCCGGCAGAAGCGCCCTCAGCTTCGCGATCGACCTCAGCCAATCCCCCAGGGGATCTGCCGCCGGTTCGGTCGGCCAGACGGACACGTTGGAAGAGATGCGCGGCAATATCTGGTCGCCGGCGATGAACACGCCGTCCCGCTCCCGCCAGAGACAGACGTGCTCGGGGCTGTGGCCGTCGCCGACCACGACCCGCCAGACGTCGCCGCCGATCTCCACCACGTCGCCCTCGGACAGCCGGACGTAGGTCGGGGGCAGCGGCTCCACCGCGGAGCCGAACCGACCATAGCCCTTGCGCCACGTCTCGATCTGGTCGTCGCTCCAGCCCGCCCGCCGATAGAAGGCGGCGCCTTGGTCCGGCGCCGGTCCGACGTCGGCGATCAGCATGCGTCCGGTCACATACTCGAGCCGCGACATCAGCAGCGGCGCGTCGAACCTGCGGCACAGCCAGCCCGCGAGCCCGATGTGATCCGGGTGCATGTGGGTGCAGATGACGCGGGTGACGGGCCGCCCCCCGAGCGAACCGGCCAGGGCCGTCTCCCACGCGTCGATCGAGGCCGGCGTGCGGAGGCCGGCGTCGACGACGACCCATCCCTCCCCGTCGGCGATCGCCCACACGTTGACGTGGTCCAGCGCCATGGGGAGGGGCAGGCGCATCCACAGCACGCCGGGAGCCGCTTCCACCGCCGCGCCGGGCTCAGGCCAACCCGAAAAGGGATATGACAGTCCGCCCGTACCCGGTCGTGCCTGGCCGCCGTCGCCCAAGGTCCGTCTCCAAAAACAACTTGCGAACTTAAGCGAATGCAGAGCTTCTCGTCCATAGTCGGAAGGCTGCCTTGACCCTGCCCAGATGGGCCTCCATGACTTCCCGATCTTGTTCAGGAAGGCGTTTCCGATGCTCAAATCCCTCGCTTTGGCGCTCGCCGTCGGGTTTTTCGCGGCCGGCGCGGCTTCGGCCCAGTCTTCCAATCCGGATTACGGCGGGCGCAACGTCCAGCCCGGCGACGAACAGCCGGTGGACATGCGTCGTGAGACGTCGGCTTCGCGTGTTCGCGACGATCGCCGGGCGCGCCAGCCTCAAGCCCCTACGGCTGAAGAGGTCATGGCCGCGGCGCGTCCTCTTGCCGCAGCCGCCGCTCCGGCATGCCAGGTGACGGAGGCTGCGTTGCGGGGCGCCCGTGAGGACGGCACCAAGCTTTATGAGGTCGCTTGCGCGTCGGGACCCGGCTACCTCCTCGAAGACATGGCGGCAGGTCCGAAGGCCAACGACTGCGTGCTGCAGTGGAGCTACGGCGAGATGGCGCGCGACGCGGATCCCGCCGCCGACGTCGGACTGCAGTGCAGCCTGCCCGGCAATCAGAACCCGATGCAGGTGATCGCCACCTACGGCCGTGAAGCGGGACTGGATTGTCAGGTGGATCAGGCCCGGGCGCTTGCCGTCGACGTATATGAAGTGGGTTGCGCCGGGCGGGACGGCTGGCGGCTGGAGAAGGTCGGCGCCTCGTGGAAGTCGTCTCCGTGCTGGGACCTCCAGCTTCGCAGCGACGCAGTCTGCAACTTCTCCTCGGAGGACGAGAGCCGGGCCGTCTGGCCCAGACTGGTGGCGGGTTCGGATGCCGCCGCCTGCGTTCCCGTCGACGTCGCGTGGATGGGAGACAATGCGGATCGTGGTTCCTTCTACGAAATCAAGTGCCAGTCAGGTGAGGGCATCATCGTCCGCTTCAAGGATGATGCCGCGCAGCAGACCTATTCATGCCTCGACGCTCCCCAGATCTTCCGCAAGGAGTGCACGCTGACGCCGGCCGCCGCGACCGGCGGTCGCGCCTGACTTCTCTGCCGAGTGCTGCGGTCCTCGACCGCTTGACTCTCGCGTAACGGCCATACCCAATGCCGTCTCACGCGGAGGGTGCGGCTATGTGGAAGCTGGGTCTGATCATCGCCTCACTCTGCGTCGCGGGCGCCGTCCCCGCCGAGGCGCAGAGCCTCGGGCCGCTTCAGCCCTCGGCCGCCGGCCCGCCCTCCAACCCGGAATACGGCGGGGGCATCCCGATCGGATCAAACGTCGACCCCAACAGGGTGTCCGTGACCAGGGACACGTGGGCCTCGCGGCGGCGCGACCGTCGACGCAGCGACGAAGCGACCGCCGCGGCGCCTCCGCAGGTCAGGGAAGCCGCCGAGCGTCTCGTTGCGGCGGCCGGGCTGGATTGCGCTCTCGTCGACGCCGCGCTGCGCGTGACCCGGGAAGATGGAACCAGATTGTACGAGGTCGCCTGCGACGGAGGCCCGGGCTATCTGATCGAGGATTTGAGGTCGGGCGCCCGTGCGCAGGACTGCGTGTTGCAGTGGAGCGCCGCGGAACTGGGCCGCCGCGAGGGGCAGCCGTTCGACGAGTCCCAGTTGTGCAATCTGGCCGCAAATCCGGATCCGGTGGACGTGATCGCCGGGTACGGCCGGGAAGCGGGCGTCCAGTGCGACGTCGACGAGGCGCTGGCGACGGCGGAGAACGTCTACGAGATTGGGTGCTCCGATCGCGACGGCTGGCGGCTGGAGCGACGTGGAAGCGCGTGGAAGACGACGTCATGCTGGGAGTTTCGTCTGAGATCGGACGCGACCTGCCGCTTTTCCGGAGAAGCGGATGCCCGCGCCCAGTGGCCGGGTCTGGTCGTGGGAACGGACGTGTCGGGATGTGTTCCCGACGCCGTGGCCTGGATGGGCGACAACGCTCAGCGGGGCGCCTTTTACGAGGTGCGCTGCAGCACGGGCGACGGGTTTTTGGTCCAGTTCAAGGACGGGGCGACCCAACGCACCTTCCCGTGCTCGGAGGCCCCGCGCATTTTCCGGAAGCCCTGCAGTCTTTCCGCTCCAGAAGCGTGATCAAGCCCTGATCGACCACTTCCGGCAGAGGGCGACGCGCGTTAGCGTCGGCTCTCATGCGCATCGCCACCTGGAACGTGAACTCGGTCAACGCCCGCCTGCAGACCGTGCTGGCATGGCTGGAAGCCGCGCAGCCGGACGTCGTCGGCTTTCAGGAGATCAAGTGCATCGACGAGAAGTTTCCGCGCGAGGCGTTTGAATCGCTCGGCTACAACGTCGAGACCAACGGGCAGAAGACCTACAACGGCGTCGCCCTGCTTTCGAAATTTCCGGTGTCCGACGTCCGTCGCGGCCTGCCGGGAGAGGACGCATCGGGCGTCGAGGTGGACGGGCCGCAGGCCCGCTACATCGAGGCCGTCGTCGAGGCGCCCCGGCCGGTGCGGGTGGGGTGCATCTATCTGCCCAACGGCAATCCGGTCGAAAGTCCGAAGTTCGCCTACAAGCTGGACTGGTTCCAGCGACTGCACGCGCATGCGGCGGACCTGCTGAAGCAGGAAGAGGCCTTCACCCTGATGGGCGACTACAACGTCATTCCCACGCCGGAGGACGCCAAGAATCCTGCGGCCTGGGTCACCGACGCCCTGTTCCAGCCCGAGAGCCGCGCTGCGTTCCGGGCCTTGAAGGGACTGGGCCTGTACGAGGCTGGCGAGCTGGGCCGGCAGCCGCCGGGGACCTACACCTTCTGGGATTATCAGGCAGGCGCCTGGCAACGCGATCACGGCATCCGCATAGACTTCCACCTGTTGTCGCCGCAGGCCGCCGACAGGTTTCGCGGCGTCGAAACCCATCGCGACGCCCGCGACATGGACAAGCCGTCGGACCATGTGCCGGTCGTCGTCGAGCTGGAGGACTGAGCCGTGGGCGAGGCGATCCGGCTGTTCCTGCTGGTCGCCCTCGTCGCGGCGGCGGGCACCACGGCGGTGCTGGGCCTGGCGTGGTGGATGGAGCCGGAGCGGCGGATGCGCCGCGCCATGCTGAAATCGCTGGGGGCGCCGGCCGAGACCGACGCCTACTCCGCCGCGGAGGGACGCGCGGCCGGACTGGACTTCGAAGGCGGACAGGTCGCCGTGCTGTGGGACCGCGGCGGATCGGGACTGGTCTACGCCTTCGAGGAGATCGAGGGCGGCGAGGTCATCGTGGACGGGCATGTGCTGGCGCGCGTCCGACGCGGAGAGCAACGTCGATCGCTGGACGTTCCCGCGCCAGATGCGGAGCAGGTCGTGCTGCGCCTGATGTTCGCGGACGCGCGCCACCCCGAGTTCGAGCTGGATCTCTGGAACGTGACGTCGCCGACGCAGACGGGGTCGCCGGCCGAGGCGTTGCGGCTGGGCCGGCGCTGGCTGTCGCATCTTGAGGCGTTGCTGCGCGGTTGAGCCGAGGAACGGCGGGGGCTAGAAGCGCGCTTCCCTTCCGCCTCCCCTTCCGAGAAGTCCCGTGGCCCGCCTGTTCGACGCCTACATCATCGCCGACTGGACCGCCGCCGAGGGCAAGAAGCTGGGCGACAACTCCGTCTGGATCGGCGTAGCCAAGCGCGACGTGCGCTTCCGCCTGTATTCCGAGACGCACAACGTGGCCACGCGGGCCGAGGGCGAGCAGCTGATCGCCGACCTGCTGACCGACCATCGCAGGCGCGGCGACCGGGTGCTGCTGGGGTTCGACTTCAACCTGGGTTATCCGGCCGGGACGGCGAAGCGGCTCGGTCTGGAGGGCACGCCGTGGTCCGCGATGTGGAGGTTCGTCGCTTCCAACGTGGTCGACAAGGCCGACAACACGAACAACCGCTATCAGGTCGCCGCCAAGATGAACCGGTTGATGACCGACGCGGCCTGGCCCTTCTGGGGCGCGCCGGCGAAGCAGACGCAGCGCTGGCTGACGGCGACCAAGCCGCCGGAGGGCACGGGCGGCATGCCCGAGTTCCGCGCCACCGAGCTGGCCGTCCGCAACGGCAGGCTGCAGCCGAAGAGCGTGTGGCAGATGCACGGCGCGGGCGCGGTGGGCGGTCAGACCCTGGTCGGCATCGCCGCCGTGCGACGCTTGATGGAGAAGCTGGGCGAAAGCGCCGCCGTGTGGCCCTTCGGAACCGGCTGGCGCAAGCTGGACGTCGCAGACGTCGAGCCGCTGTCGACGCTGGTCGTCGAGGTGTGGCCGTCGATGTGGGACGCCAGGCCGAACCCGGGCGAGTTCAAGGATCAGGCCCAGGTCCGGGTCACCGCCGAGACCCTGGCGCAGATGGACGAGGCGGGCACGCTGTCGACCGCTTTCGCGCCGCCAAAGGGCGCGGCCGAGGACCTGATCGCGCAGGTCGAGGGCGAAGAGGGCTGGATCCTCGGCGTCTAGCCTTCGTCGCGCCCGACGAAGTCCTGGGCGAATTCCGGCGCCGCGTCCTCGAGGTCCAGCAGGTCCTCGGCGTCCTCATTGGCGCCGGGCTGCGGAACTTCGAAGCCGGCCGGGATGGCGAAGTCGAGGAGGCCCGCCGCCTTCATGTCCTGCAGGCCCGGCAGGTCGGCCAGGCTGGCCAGGCCGAAATGCTCCAGAAAGCGGTCGGCCGTGCCGTAGGTGACCGGGCGGCCGGGAGTGCGGCGACGACCGCGCAGACGGACGAAGCCCATCTCCAGCAGCAGGTCGAGCGTCCCCTTCGAAAGCGAGACGCCGCGCACGCTTTCGATTTCGGCGCGGGTGCAGGGCTGGTGGTAGGCGATGATGGCCAAGGTCTCCAGCGCCGCGCGCGACAGCTTGCGCGGCTCGTCGCGCTCCTCGGTCATCAGGAAGGCGAGGTCGGGGGCGGTTGCGAAACGCCAGCGGTCGGCCACGCACTCCAGACGCACGCCCCGGTCGCCGTAACGGTCCTTCAGCGCCATCAGGGCGGCGGTGACGTCGGCGCCGTCCGGCAGTCGACGCGCCAGATCGGCGGCGGACAGGGGCGCGGCGGCGGCGAACAGCAGGGCCTCGACGCGGCGCTCGACCTCCGCCTCGTCGGGCTGGAACCTCAGGTCGGTCACGGCGTCAGCTCCAGCGGAAGCCCCTTGCCGCGCCGCTTCACGTACAGGTCGGCGAAGACCGCCTCCTGCCGAACGTCCATCGCTCCCTCCTTCACCAGTTCCAGCCCGGCCGAGAGGGTCGAGGCCAGATAGCTGGCGCGGGTCGGACCATCGGGGTCGTCCGGATCGGCGTCCGGCGCGACGGCGGTCAGCGGGGTCCAGGTCTGCACGGTCGGCAAGCGGGCCCGCAGCCAGTCGCGCGCGGCCTCCAGCGGAAACGCCTCGACGCGCTGACCCGGCGTGTACTGACGCCGCGCCTCGCGGCGCCGCTGCGAGACATAGGCGCTCATCAGGCCGTAAAGGTCGGCGTCGATGCGGTCCGACGGGACGATCACGGTCGCCTCCGGGTCGCCCCTCATGAAGATTTCGCGCCCCAGAACGGGACGCTGGGTCAGGGTTTCGCCGGCCTTCCGCATCGCCTCGAGCTTGCGCAGGCGAAAGGCCAGGGCCGCGGCCAGTTCCTCGGCCGGAACCTCGCCCTCCTTTTCCTTCTCCGCGCGCGGGATCAGCAGCCTGGACTTCAGGAAGGCCAGCCAGCTGGCCATGACCAGATAGTCGGCGGCCAGGGCGAAGTTGCGCCGCCGGGCCTCCTGCACGAACGCCAGGTACTGTTCGGCCAGCGTCGTGATGGAGAGCTTCAGCAGGTCGACCTTCTGCGCGCGGGCCAGCGCCAGCAGGACGTGCAGCGGCCCTTCGTAGCCCTCGAGATCCACGACGAAGGCGTCGGCCGCGTCGGCCTGCTCGACCGCCGAGAAGTCCAGATTCGGCTGAAAGGCCTCGGTCATCAGGCCTCCGCCACGTCAGGGCCCCTGGCGGCGTCGAGCCGTCCCGCCATGGCCGCGTTCAGCCGGGCCCGGGCCTCGCGCTCGTCCAGCGGCTCGACGTCGCGCGAGATGCGGGCAAGGGCGGCCGCGGCGCGGCGCGCCGCCCCTCCCCTCAGTTTGCCGGTCCCCTCCGCCACCTGACGCATCTCGGCCATGTCGCCGTTCCAGTGGATGACGACGTCGCACCCGGCCTTCAGCGACTTTTCCGCCCGCTCCGTCAGCGAGCCGGAGAGCGCGTTCATGACGAGGTCGTCGGACAGCAGCAGGCCGCCGAAGCCCAGTCGCTCGCGGATCAGGCGGATCGCCTTTTTCGACTGGGTGGCCGGACGCCTGGCGTCGATGGCGGTGAAGACGATGTGGGCGGTCATGCCGATCGGCATGTCGGACAGGACCCGGAACGGAGCCCAGTCCCACGCCTCCAGCGTCTCCAGATCGGCGTGGACGGTCGGCAGTTCCTTGTGCGTGTCGGCGAAGGCGCGGCCGTGACCCGGCATGTGCTTGACCACCGGCAGGACGCCGCCGGCCAGCAAGCCCTCGGCCGCCGCGCGGCCGAGCTGGGCCACGGTCGCCGGATCGCGCGCATAGGCCCGGTCGCCGATGATGTCGTGCGCCCCCTGCACCGGCACGTCGAGCACCGGCACGCAATCGACGTTGATGCCGACCGCCCGCAGATCATGCGCCATCAGACGCGCGCCCAGCCGCACGAGCTCACGTGCGGCGAACGGATCGTTGGTCGCCTTCAGCCAGGCGTCGGCCGGCGGATACTTGGGCCAGTGGGGCGGGCCCATGCGCTGGACGCGCCCGCCCTCCTGATCGATCAGGACCGGCGCGTCGCGGCCGACGGCCTGGCGAAGGGCGTCGGTCAGACGGCGCACCTGTTCCGGCGACTGGACGTTGCGGCGGAACAGGATGAAGCCCCATGGGTCGACGTCGGCGAAGAACCGCGCCTCCTCCCCGGTCAGCTCCGTTCCGGCCAGTCCATAGATCGCCGCGCTGGCCATCCGGCCTCAGCGCACGATGCAGTCGCCGCCGGCGGCGCGGATGCCGCCGCACAGGGCACGGGCGTTGTCCGGCGTGAGCCCGGTGATCGAGGTGCGGTACAGCGTCGAGCCGGACGACGACGTCACCTCCTGAACCCGCTTGCCGGCGCCGCCCGTCAGTTGCGGATAGCGGCCCACGGTGGCGGCCCACTGCTGGTCCGCCTGCCCGGGCGTGGAAAAGGCCCCGATCTGGACGGCGGCCGTGCCGCCGGCGGGCGGCGGCGCGGGCGTTTCCTTCGCCGGAGGCGCCTCCTTGGCGGGAGGCGGGGTTTCGGTCTTCGGCTCGGGCCGTGGGCGCACCGGCTCGGGCGGCGGCGCGAAGGTCGGCGCCGTGTCCGGAGCCACCGCCTCATCGTAGACGTCGATGCCGGCGGCCGGATCGATCGGCTGGGCGTCGGCCGGAGCCTCGACCTTCAGCTCACCCACAGGCGTGCCGACCGTGGGCGGCGCGTCCTGCGAGCCGCGCGGGCCGGCGCGGTAATAGAGGATCACCGCGATGATCAGCACCAGCAGGACGCCGGCGCTGACCAGAAGGGTCACCGGCGGAGCCTTGCCGCCGCCGCCGCCTCCACCGCGCGGGCGCGGGTCATAGCCGCCGCGGCGAAAGGCCAGGTCGTCGTCGGTCGGCGGCGTGTAGGCCCCCCGGTCCTGGCGGTGCGGATCTTCATGCGACATGGCGGCCTCGCTGGCGGTCCGGGCGAATCGAATGCGCGGACGCTCATTCTAGCGCCGCGCGGTCGTCCTTCGCATCACAGATCGAGGGCCAGATCGAGGCTGAACAGGCGCTTGTGCTCCTCGATCGCATAACGGTCGGTCATGCCGGCGATGTAGTCGCAGACGGCGCGCGCCTTCCTCGACTCGTCGCCGCCCAGCGCCTTGTCCGACCACTCGGGCGGCATGACCTCCGGCTCGGCCATGAACAGCTGGAACATTTCCGCAAGGATGCGTCGCGCCTGGCTGCGGGTGCGGTTGACGCGGTAGTGCCGGTACATCCGCTCGAAGAGGTGTTTCCGCAGCACGGCGAGGTCGGCCAGCATGGCCGGCGAGAAGGACACCAAGGTACGGCGCGCCGCACGCACGTCGTCGACCGTCACGATGCCGTCGGACGCCAGCCGGGCCTCGGTTTCCGCCAGCACGTCCTCGACCATGACGCCGATCATGCGGCGAACCGCCTCGAGGCGGACCATGCGATCGTCGCAGTCGGGCCAGTCACGGCGTGTGGCGAGGAGCTGCGGTCCAATGAGCGGCACCGTTTCCAGCTCGGCGAGACTGAGCAGGCCGGCCTGCACTCCGTCGTCCACGTCATGATTGTTGTAGGCGATGTCGTCGGCGATCGCGGCGGCCTGCGCCTCCAGCGAGGCGAAGCCGGCGGGTTCCACGTCCCACTGCCGGTGGTACTCGCGGATGGGCGCCCACGCCGGCTCGTCCAGCCTATGGGCGATGGGACCGTTGTGCTTGATGACGCCCTCAACCGTCTCCCACGACAGGTTCAGGCCCTTGAAGGCGGGATAGCGCTCTTCCAGCTTGGTCACGACGCGGAAGGTCTGGACGTTGTGGTCGAAGCCGCCGAACGGCGCCATCCGCACCTGCAGCTCGTCTTCTCCAGCGTGACCGAAGGGCGGATGACCGAGGTCGTGGGCCAGGGCGACGGTCTCGGCCAGGTCGACGTCTAGCTTCAAGGCATGCGCCAGCGACCGCGCGATCTGGGCCACCTCCAGACTATGGGTCAGGCGGGTGCGATAATGATCGCCTTCGTGCGCCACGAAGACCTGCGTCTTCTCCTTCAGTCGGCGAAAGGCTGTGCAGTGAATGATGCGGTCGCGGTCGCGGGCGAAGGCGGTGCGGGTGCGGCTGATCGGCTCCGGCACCAGGCGGCCGCGCGAAGCGGCCACGTTCTCGGCATAGGGGGCCAGGCGGCGGTCTGGGGTGCTCAACGGGTCTGCGCCAATGACGGCGGGCCTTTGCGAACGCCCGCCCACGCCTCATATAGACCGGCGTGAGCATCGTCCAATCCACCGAGTTCCGCATCGAGTCCGCCCGCACCTCAGGTCCGGAGCTGACGCTGACCTCAGCGGCCGCCGCGCGGCTCGCGGCGCTGTCGGCGCAGCAGGGGCGCCGGCTGATGCTGCGGGTCGCCGTGGACGGGGGCGGGTGCTCGGGCTTCCAGTACCGGTTCGAGCTGGTCGAGGCCGCCGAGGCCGATGACCTGCGGATCGAGACCGACGGTCGGGCGGCGTTGGTCGATCCCGTGTCCCTGCCCTTCCTCGTCGGGTCGGCGGTGGACTTCGTCGACGACCTGAGCGGCGCGCAGTTCGTGGTGCGCAACCCCAACGCGGCCTCCAGCTGCGGCTGCGGCGTCAGCTTTTCGATCTGACCGCATGGCGCGCTTCCGCCCGCATCCCGCGGACGCCGCGACGGGGCTGGTCGTGGTCGCCATGGCCTCGGCGGCGGTTCTGATCGCCGCGATCGGCCCGACCCGCTCGCTGCCGGTCGCCTGGGGCTGGCACGGCATGGCTGAGGTCTTCGCGTCGAGGGAAGCCGCCGCGCTGCTTCTGGGCTGCGCCGCCGTCGTCGTTCTGCTGCTCGGGGCGGGCCTGGGTCTGGCTGCGCGGACGGCGTCCGACCCGGTGGACAGGCGCCGCGTCCGCCTGGCCCAGACGGGGTGGGTTACGATAGCGTCCATGGCCGCTTTCCTGTGGGCGACGGCCAGTCTGAACGGCGTGCTCAACCTCTCCGCGCCGGTGCCGCTCGCGATCGTTGTCCTCGCGCTCCTGATCATGGGCGGGATGGGCATGCGCGTGGTCAGGGGGCGTCGTGCGTGGCACAAGTCGGAACCACCTCGTGACTGACTGATGAGTGACCCATGCTGAGCCTCGCCCTCGCCGTCGCCCTGGCGCTTCAGGATCCGGTCGGCGTGCCGGTGCAGGTCGCAAGCGAGGTCGCGCCGCTGCACGGGACGCTGCTGACCCCCGGCGAAACGCGGGCGGCGGCCGTGATCATCGCGGGCAGCGGCCCGACCGATCGCGACGGCAACAGCCCGATCGGCGTCAGCGCCGGGACCTACCGCCTGCTGGCCGAGGGACTGGCGCAGCGGGGCGTCGCCACGCTGCGCTACGACAAGCGCGGCGTGGGCATGAGCATGTTCGCGCTCGGCTCCGAGGAGGACCTGCGGTTCGACGACATGGTCGACGACGCGCTGGCGTTCGCGGCGCTGGCGCGGGAGCGGACGGGGCGGGACTGCGTCTGGCTGATCGGGCATTCGGAGGGCGCGCTGGTGGCGCTGGCTGCCGTGGACCGCGGCGGCGAAGGGATTTGCGGCCTGGTGCTGCTGTCCGGCGCGGGGCGGAAGGCGCGGGCCGTGCTGGAGGAGCAGCTGGGGCCGCAGCTGCCGGAGCCGTTGCGGACGCAGGCGTTCAAGGCGCTGGCGACGCTGGAGGCCGGCGAGCTGGCGCCCGACGCGCCGCCGCAGCTGGCGGCGCTGTTCCGGCCGTCGCTGCAGCCGTATCTGATCAGCTGGCTGCGTCTGGATCCGGCGGCGCTGGCGGCGGCCTATCGGGGGCCGATATTCATCGGTCAGGGCTCGACCGATTTCCAGACCACGGTGACGGACGCCGAGGCGCTGAAGGCGGCGCAGCCGGCGGCGACCCTGCGGGTCTGGGAGGGCGTGAACCACCTGCTGAAGGTCGCGCCGGCCGAGCGGGCGGCGAACGTGGCGACCTATTCGAACCCGGACCTTCCGCTGGCCGGGGGCGTGGTCGAGGACGTGGCGGCGTTCATCCTCGGCCCGCGCTGAGCGTTTCCATGAAGCGGACGGGTCGGCCGTGGGCCGTGCCCAGAAGCTGGCCGTCGCGCATGACCTGACGGCCGCGGACGATGGTGGCCATGGGCCAGCCCCTGGCCTCGAAGCCGTCGAAGGGGGTCCAGCCGCAGCGGCTGGCCTGCTGGTCGTGGGTGATGGTGCGGCGCGCCTTCAGATCGACGATCGTCAGGTCGGCGTCGTAGCCCTCGGCCATGCGGCCCTTGCCGGCCGTGCCGAAGACGCGCTGGGCGCCGGCGCTGGTCAGGTCGATGAACCGCTCCAGCGTCATGCGGCCTTCGGCGACGTGCGTCAGCATGACCGGCACAAGGGTCTGCACCCCCGGCATCCCCGACGGCGAGGCGGGATAGGGACGCGCCTTCTCCTCCAGCGTGTGCGGAGCGTGGTCGGAGCCCAGGACGTCGACGACGCCCTGCCGGACGCCGCGCCACAGGCCGTCGATGTGCGGGCGGTTGCGGATCGGCGGGTTCATCTGGGCGAAGGCCTTCAGCCGCGCATAGGCCTCGTCGCCGTCGATCGTCAGATGCTGGGGCGTGACCTCCACCGTGGCCACGTCGCGGTGACGGGCGAGAAACTCGATTTCCTGCGCGGTGGAGACGTGCAGGACGTGGATGCGGGCGCCGGTTTCGCGCGCCAGCCGGACCAGACGCTCGGTCGACTGGATCGCGGACTGGGCGTCGCGCACCTCCGGGTGGCTGGTCCAGTCGCCGGTGCGCGCCAGCTCCCGGCGCTCGGCCAGACGATACTCGTCCTCGGAGTGGAAGGTGGCGCGGCGGCGCACGTTCGACAGGACCTGACGCACGCCGTCGTCGTCGGCGATCAGCAGGTCGCCGGTCGAGGCGCCCATGAAGACCTTGACCCCGCAGCAGCCGGGCAGGCGCTCCAGCTCGTTCAGGTGGTCGGCGTTGGCGTGGGTGCCGCCGACGTAGAAGGCGTGGTCGGTCCACATCCGGTCCCGGGCGCGGGCCAGCTTGTCGGCGAGCGTGTCCGGGTCGGTGGTGTTGGGATTGGTGTTCGGCATTTCGAACACCGCGACCACGCCGCCGAGCGCTGCGGCGCGGCTGCCGGTCTCGAGGTCTTCCTTCCACTCCAGACCCGGCTCACGGAAGTGGACCTGGGTGTCGATGACGCCGGGCAGGACGGTCAGGCCGGAGGCGTCCACCGTCTCGCCGGCCGAGGCCCGGGACAGGTCGCCGATGAAGACGATCCTGCCGTCGCGCACCCCGACGTCGGCCATGCCGCGCCCGGCATGGTTCGCCACCTCGCCGCCGCGGACGATCAGGTCGTAGGTCTGGGTCATCAGGCGCGCTCCAGCCGCTTCACGGCGGCCTTGAACACCCTGTCGGCGGGCAGGTCCAGCAGATGCTCGATGGCCTGGTCCAGACGGGGGTCGATCGCGCGGTATTCGTCCATCGTGCGCGGGCCGCGGCAGACGACTTCGCCGAAGGGGCCGCGGACCGCGTCGTCCGAGGGACCGAACGCCGCGACCACAGGCGCGCCGGCGGCCACGGCCAGCTGGGTCCAGAGGCTGTCTCCGCCCAGCACCAGCGCGGCGCGGGACAGGGCGGCGCAGGTCTGGAGCCGGGTCAGATGGCGGGTCTCGATGGTGCGTTTCAGCGGCGCGGCCATGCGCAGGGCGGTGCGCGTCTCGCCGTCCAGATCGTCGCCGACGATCAGCAGGCGGCCGCCGGCCAGCGGCCCGTCGGCGGCCAGCAGGCGGGTCGCGACCTTCACGTAGCGGTCGGCCGGCCAGACCTTGCCGATCCAGTCGGCGGTGGGCGCGACGGCCAGGATCGGCCCCTCCCCCCTGGCCAGCAGGGCGTCGGCGGCGGCGCGGGTTTCGGCGGAGAGGAAGAGGCGGGGACGCGGCGTCTCGTCCAGCTGCAGGGTGCGGGCGGCGGTCGTGGCGGCGTGCTCGCCGGGTTCGGGCTTCACGCGGACGGCGCGCTTCTGTCGCTTCAGCCGGGCAGACAGCTCCGTGCCGCGCATGTCGACGACCAGCCCCCA
Source organism: Brevundimonas sp. (assembly GCF_035935935.1). Lineage (GTDB taxonomy): Bacteria > Pseudomonadota > Alphaproteobacteria > Caulobacterales > Caulobacteraceae > Brevundimonas. The sequence continues at coordinate 1,313 of NZ_DASYWO010000008.1, read as the reverse complement.
CCGGCGATCGCGGACCTGGCCCCAGAGCTTGAGCCAGTCGAGGCGCCCTTCCCGCTCCAGCACGATCAGGCGGTCGAGGCCGGGCAGGTCGGCGAAGAGCGGCGCGGACTGCGGCGAGCCGACCACGGTGACGCGGGCGCCCGGCATGGCCTCGACCACATGGGCCAGGGCGCCCGAGGAGAGCACGGCCTCGGTGGGATCGGCCTCGGCGACATAGAGGATGGGAAAGCCCGCCATCGGTCGACCGTATACGGATTCTCGCGGTTTCACGGGGACGGGCGAGCGACTATCTGGGGACGCATGAGCCCGAAGATCGCCCGACTTGAGGATCGCGCCGTCGTCGCCGTGACGGGGCCGGACGCCCGGTCGTTCCTGCATGGGCTGCTGACGCAGGACGTGCTGACTCTGCAGGCCGGACAGGTGCGGTTCGGGGCCTTCCTGTCGCCGCCCGGGCGACTGATGTGGGACCTGTTCCTGTGGGGCGCTGACGACGGCGTGAGGCTGGACGTCGCCGCCGACCGGCGAGACGCGCTGGTGGCGAAGCTGACCCTGCACCGCCTGCGGGCCCAGGTGACGATCGCGGCGGAAGACACGCCGGTCTTCGTCTGCTGGGACGGCGCGGCCGAGGGCTTCGTGCCCGATCCCCGGCTGGCGGCAGTGGGGGGGCGGCGGCTGGGAGAGGCGCAGGCGAACGCCACGGCCGACGACTGGCAGGCGCATCGCCTGGCGCTGGGCGTGCCGGACCCGGACCGCGACGGCGGCATGGACCGCACCTATCCGCTCGAGGCGAACTTCGACCTGCTGAACGGCATCGACTTCCAGAAGGGCTGTTTCGTCGGTCAGGAGACGACCTCGCGCATGAAGCGACGCGGGGCGATCAAGACCCGCATGCTGCCGATCGCCTTCGACGGCGCGCCGCCCGCCGAAGGCGCCGAGGTGCTGACCGAGGCCGATCTGCGCGCCGGGCAGGTGCTGACCGGGCGCGACGGCCGGGCCATGGCCCTGTTGAGGCTGGACCGCATCGACGGGCCGCTGACGGTGGACGGTCGGCCGGTGCGGGTCGAGCGGGCGGCGTGGATGGGGTGAAGGCACGATCGGACGCTCCGTCGTTGTCACGCGGAGTTGGAAAGGGCGGGCGGAGCGCCGGGCGCGGAGCCCGGATGCTGATGTGATTACCGTTTCGGCTTCGCGACGACGCTCCGCGCGGTCCGTCTGATCGAAAGCTGTCCGAGGTGGAGAGGACCACCGCATAGGGCCGCTGCTTGGCGACTAACGGACGCGCCTTCGGCGGGCGGGCGGGAGACTTGCGAACC
>NZ_DASYWO010000007.1:0-71523 GCF_035935935.1 Brevundimonas sp. | reverse complement strand
CGCCCCGTCGCTTTCGCGCGGAGTTGGAGGGCGGGCGGAGCGCCGGGCGCGAAGCCCGGATGCAGAAAGAAAATACCGTTTCGGCTTCGCGTGACGCTCCGCGCGCGTGGTTTTCCGGAAGCCCGCGTCGGGTGGCGCTGTTCACGCCTTACCGCGGTCGCCTCCGGCGGGCGGCGACGTCCCTGCGGACGGTCCCGGATCGGTCCGAGTATTCCCCTCGACCCTTGCCGGACCTCATCTCTTGGTGAGACCCGTCGGCCCCGCCGCCCGAAGGCGGCGAGCCCCGCTCCACACGCTCCCGCCGCCGCAAGGTCGCAGGCCTCACGAGCCCTCCGGTGCGACGGGACGAAGGAAGGGTGGGTCAGGTCCGGAGCGACGTCGGAAGAAAGGTTCAATCCCTCCCGCGCCGTCTGAAACGTCAGTGAAATCCGGCGCCGATCATCGCGACGTCGTGCCGTCGACCGACGCAGCCGGAGACGGGATGTGCGGGGCGACGTTCGTTTCCGCCCGCGCTGCGGGGCGTTGGTCACGGAATGTTTCATCGGCGCGCTACCTTTCCAACGCGACGCGCGTTAGGCAGGGCCTGTACGGACAAGCTCAGGGGCTGACGGATGACGAAGTGGGTCTACGGCTTCGGCGGGGGATCCGCCGACGGCGACGCGTCGATGAAGAACCTGCTGGGCGGCAAGGGCGCCAACCTGGCGGAGATGTCGTCGCTGGGCCTGCCGGTGCCGCCGGGCTTCACCATCACGACCGAGGCCTGCGTCCACTACTATTCGAACGGGCAGACCTATCCGGCCGATCTGGCGGATCAGGTGAAGGCCGGGCTGGGCGCGGTCGAGCGGATCGTCGGCAAGACGTTCGGAGACGCGAAGAACCCGCTGCTGGTGTCGGTGCGGTCGGGCGCGCGTGCGTCGATGCCGGGGATGATGGACACGGTCCTGAATCTGGGCCTCAACGACGAGACGGTGGAGGGTCTGGCGGCGCTGTCGGGCGACCGGCGTTTCGCCTTCGACAGCTATCGCCGCTTCATCACCATGTATTCGAACGTCGTGCTGGGCCTGAGCCACGACGATTTCGAAGAGGTGCTCGACGATCACAAGGACCGGCTGGGCGTCACGATCGACACCGATCTGGCGGCCGGGGACTGGGAGAAGGTGGTCGCCGACTACAAGCGCGTGGTGGAGGACCGGCTGGGGCGGCCCTTCCCGCAGGATCCGCACGCCCAGCTGTGGGGGGCCGTGGGCGCGGTCTTCGCCAGCTGGATGAACGACCGGGCGAAGTTCTATCGCCGGATGCACGACATTCCGGAAAGCTGGGGCACGGCGGTCAACGTCCAGTCGATGGTGTTCGGCAACATGGGCGAGACCTCGGCCACGGGCGTGGCCTTCACGCGCAATCCGTCGACGGGCGAAGCGAAGCTGTATGGCGAGTTTCTGATCAATGCCCAGGGCGAGGACGTGGTCGCCGGCATCCGCACGCCGCAGTCGCTGACCCGCGCGGGCCGCGAGGAGATGGGCGAGACGAAGCCGTCGATGGAAGAGGCGATGCCGGAGGTGTTCGGACAATTCGTCGACGTCGTCGGGCGGCTGGAAAGCCACTACCGGGACATGCAGGACATCGAGTTCACGGTCGAGCAGGGCCGGCTGTGGATGCTGCAGACGCGCAACGGCAAGCGGACGGCGAAGTCCGCGCTGAAGGTCGCGGTCGATCTGGCGGCCGAGGGCGTGATCTCGCGGGACGAGGCGGTGTCGCGCGTGGAGCCCGCGGCGCTGGACCAGCTGCTGCACCCGACGCTGGACCCCAAGGCCGAGCGCAAGGTCGTGGCGGCGGGCCTGCCGGCCAGCCCCGGCGCGGCGACCGGCAAGGTCGTGTTCGACGCCGACGAGGCCGAGCGCATGAGCCAGCTGGGCGAGGCCGTCATCCTTGTGCGGGAGGAGACGTCGCCGGAGGACATCCACGGCATGCACGCGGCGCGCGGCATCGTCACCGCGCGTGGCGGCATGACCAGCCACGCGGCCGTCGTGGCCCGGGGCATGGGGCGGCCATGCGTGTCGGGCGCCGGGGAAATCCACATCGACGAGAAGGCGGGCGCCTTCACCGCGCGCGGCCGCACCTTCCGCGCCGGGGAAATCATCACCATCGACGGATCGAAGGGCGAGGTCATGGAGGGCGCGGTCCCCATGATCGAGCCGGAGCTGACCGGCGACTTCCAGACCCTGATGGGGTGGGCCGATCAGGTGCGCCGCCTGAAGGTGCGCGCCAATGCCGAGACGCCGCTGGACGCGCGGACGGCGCGCGGATTCGGCGCCGAGGGCATCGGCCTGTGCCGCACCGAGCACATGTTCTTCGACGACACGCGGATCGCGGCGGTGCGCGAGATGATCCTGGCCGACGACGAGGCCGGACGGCGCGCGGCGCTGGCGAAGATCGCGCCGTTCCAGAAGGCCGACTTCGTCGAGCTCTTCACCATCATGGCCGGCCTGCCGGTGACGGTGCGCCTGCTGGACCCGCCGCTGCACGAGTTCATTCCCCACACGGAGGCGGAGATCGACGCCCTGGCCGCGACGCAGGGACTGGACGCGGCCAAGCTGAAGAAGCGCGCCCGCGACCTGCAGGAGACCAACCCCATGCTGGGCCATCGGGGTTGCCGACTGGGGGTGGCCTATCCCGAGATCTATGAGATGCAGGTGCGGGCGGTGCTGGAGGCGGCGCTGGCGGTGAAGGCCGCCTCAGGTCAGGCGCCGGTGCCCGAAATCATGCACCCGCTGGTCGCCCTGGGGCTGGAGATGAAGTTCCTCAGGGAGCTGACCGACCGCACGGCCGAGGCGGTGTTCGCCGAGAGCGGCGACCGGGTGGAGTATCTGGTCGGCACCATGATCGAGCTTCCACGCGCGGCGCTGCGGGCAGGCGACCTGGCGCAGCACGCCCAGTTCTTCAGCTTCGGCACCAACGACCTGACGCAGACGACGTTCGGCATCAGCCGGGACGACAGCGGACGGTTCCTGCAAGCCTATCTCGACAAGGGCATCTTCGAGGCCGATCCCTTCGTGCGGCTTGACCAGGAGGGCGTGGGCGACCTGATCCGCATCGCCGCGGAACGGGGCCGGGCCCAGCGGGGCGACGTGAAGCTGGGCATCTGCGGCGAGCATGGCGGCGATCCCGCCTCCATCGCCTTCTGCGAGGAGGCCGGGCTGGATTACGTCAGCTGCAGCCCCTATCGCGTGCCGATCGCCCGGCTGGCGGCGGCGCAGGCGGCGCTGGTGGCCCGCGGCGGCGAGGCGCGCGAGAAGGACCGCTGATCACCTGGACACCCCTGGACGATCGGACTGCACAAGCCTGGACAGTCGTTTGACCTTGTGCGGCCGGTTTCCAGTCAGCGGAAGTTGCAGCTGACGCCGGCCCACATGTTCGAGACGCGGCCGTTCTCGAGCAGGCCGGAGACGCCGCCGAAGGTGAATTCGGTCCCGAGGCTGGTCTCCTGAACCGTGATGGCGTGCGCGCCCTCGAGGTCCGCGCGGGAGGAGCCGACGCCGACGCCGGTCATCAGGGTGGCGCCCTGGCGGTTCGTCGCCCAGCCGGCGAAGCTTCCGTTCTGGAACCACAGGGTCAGGCCGTCATCCCATGAGGCGAAGTCGAGCGGGCCGGCCCCGCATTCGGAGTTCGTGCCGCGTTCGCGGGGCGCGCCGCGCGATGCGCCGACCAGCGCCACCACCTGCTCGGCCGGCTGACCGAAGGCCAGGCTGGCGGTCGACCCGGACTCGCGGTCGATGAGCCGCAGGCCCTCGGGGTCCAGACCGACGACCCGGGTCGAGGCCGGCGTGGGCGAAGCCGCGGGCGGCGCTTCGGCGCCCGGCGTCACCGCGGTGTCCGTCGGGGCCGACGCGGGCTCCTGCGCCGGCTGCTGGCAGGCGGCGAGCGTGAGGGCGGGGACGGCGAGCAGGGCGGCGAGGCGGCGGGTCATGGCGAGCTCCGGCTGTCGGGATGAGCGCAAGCTAAGCGCCCGCCCCGGTTTGGACAACATCTGGCCGGAGTTGGCGTAACGCCGACTGTGCCAAGTTTTCAACATCCCTCTGCATGTATCCGGGACGATGTGGAACGGCGCGGACCTTTTCCTATTTAGGTCTCGCTGGATGGGGCCGGCGACCGCAGAAGTCGCCGCATCCAAGGAGTGATGAAACAATGCGTAACGTCTTTCTTTATACCGTGGCCGCCACGGCGCTGTTCGCCGCACCCGCAGCCATGGCGCAGGTCGCCCAGCCGGTCTACGGCTCGGTCGCCTATTCCCACCTCGACGCCGACGACGGCGACCTGGGCGCGATCTACGGCCGCGTCGGCTATCAGTTCTCTCCCAACTTCGCGATCGAAGGCGAAGGCTCGTTCGGCGTGAAGGACGAGACGTTCGATCTGGGCGGGGGCGTGGAAGGCCGCGTCGAGCACAAATACGATGCGGCCGCCTATGCGGTCGGCATCCTGCCGGTCAGCCCGAACTTCGAAGTGTTCGCGCGCGGCGGCTACGGCACCACCCGGCTGAAGGCCTCGGCCGCCGGCCTGTCGAGCACCGAGAACGCCGAGAGCTGGAACTACGGCGTGGGCGCCAACTACTACTTCGACGGCCAGAACGGCATCCGCGCCGACTGGACGCGCCGGGACTTCCGCGACGACGCCGGCGAAGCCGACGTCTGGTCGCTGGGCTACGTGCGCAAGTTCTGATCGCACGATCCGGGATCGTCAGGAGGGCGCGCTCGCAAGGGCGCGCCCTTTCTTCATGGGCGAGGTTTCAGACGGCGAGCCCGGGCGCCAGGGCCCAGCGCTGCGAGCCCTCGCCGAAGGGGCGGACGAAGACGTCTCGGCAGGTTTCCAGCAGCTCGACGATGCGAGCGGCGAGCTCGGACTTGGCGATCTGCTCGCCGCGCTGCCGGCACATGGCCACGACGCAGTCGATCACGACGGTCTGATGCGCCGAACCGCCGAAGCGCTTGAGCACTGCGGCCATGTCCCACACCAGCGGGTCCTTCACGGGCGTTTTGCCGTGGGTCTGAGCCATTCGGGTTCCCCCTTGTTCTCTCGACCCGGAACGGTTCGCAAAAACGCCTGTGAGGTGCAAGCGTCAGCGCGAAAATGTGAACGCAAACCGACTTACGGCGCCGCTCAGCGCTTTCGGACGAAGACCGTCCCCGCCGAGTAGCCTGCGCCGAAGCTGCAGATGAGGCCGACGTCGCCCGGCGCCATGTCCTGCTGGTGCAGGTGAAAGGCGATGATGGAACCGGCGGACGAGGTGTTGGCGTAGTCGTCCAGGATGATGACGTTCTCGTCCGGCGACGGGTCGCGGCCCAGCACCTTGCGGCCGATCATCTCGTTCATGTTGATGTTGGCCTGGTGCAGCCAGAGGCGCTTGAGACCCTGCGGGTCCAGCCCCAGATCGCGGGCGTGGGCGACGATCATGTCCGACACCATGGGCACGACGTCCTTGAAGACCTTGCGGCCCTGCTGGACGAACATCTTGTCGGTCCTGCCGTCGTTCAGCGGCGACGGATCCGAGACGGCCTGGGCGTCGGCGCGGGCGGCGCGGTTCAGGAAGCCGAAATTGTTGCGGATGTTGTTCGAGAAGACGGTCTTCAGCCGCGTGCCGAGGATTTCCCAGCCGCCCGGCCCCGCGGTCCCGGCACTTTCCACGATCACCGCCGTGGCCACGTCGCCGAAGATGAAGTGGCTGTCGCGGTCCATGAAGTTCAGGTGGGCCGAGCAGATTTCCGGATTGACCATCAACACGGCCTTCGCCGAGCCGGAGGCGATGAAGTCCGCCGCGGTCTTGATGCCGAAGGTGGCGCTGGAACACGCCACGTTCATGTCGAAGGCGAAACCCTCGATGCCCAACGCCTGCTGCACCTCGATGGCCATGGCGGGATAGGGGCGCTGCATGTTCGACGCGGCGCAAATCACCGCACCGATCTCGCCGACCGGCTTGCCCCAGGCGGCGATGGCCTGTTGCGCCGCCTTGACCGCCATTTCCGCGAGGACCGACAGCTCGTCGTTCGACCGCTCCGGCAGATGCGGGACCATCCGCGCGGGATCGAGGATGCCGGTCTTGTCGAGCACGAAACGGCGCTTGATACCCGACGCCTTCTCGATGAACTCGACCGACGACGGGGTCAGCGCCTCCAGCTCGCCCGAGACGATCTGGTCGGCATGTTCCGCGTTCCAGCGTTCTGCCCAGGCGTTGTAGGCGGTCACCAGCTCTTCATTGGTGATGGACTGGTCCGGCGTGAACAGGCCGGTGGCGGCGATGACGGCGTCAGACACTTTTCTTCGTCCCTATCGCTCGGGACGCGGTCCCTCGCTGCTTGAGGGACGACGATCCGGCGCCCCTATCGCTCGGGACGCGGTCCCTCGCTGCTTGAGGGACGGATCAATAGGCCGGAGGCGAACTGCGGTCGAGGGCAGCGGTGAGCGCCCGCGCGATCCGCGACCGACGGCGCGGCGCGGGCGCGGCCTCCAGCGCGGCGACGACGTCCTCGGCCTCGCACGGCATGCCGTTCGGGGCGACGTAAAGCGGGTGCAGGATCAGGGCGGCGGCGACCAGATCGTCGACGGTCGGTCGGGCCGTCCGGCGGGGGATCGTCAGGGCGTCCTCCGTCAGGCCCCAGCCCGCGTAGAAGGGTCGCCCGAAGGTCAGGACGCGGCGGTCGCGCAGCAGGGCCTCGAATCCCGCGGTCGAGGTCATGACGGCCACGACGTCGGCGGCCTCGATGCATGCGCTCACGTCCAGATCGTCGGCACGGGCGTCTGCCAGCGCCGCGGCTTCGGCCGGCAGGGCGCCGAGACGGTTTCCGGCGCGAACGTCCGGATGGTCCCGCCAGATCAGGAAGGCGTCGGGATTCCGGCGCCGCACCTCGGCCAGCAGGGCGGCGTTAGTGCGGACGTTCCCGCAGCCGAGCAGCACGGAGCGGTCATCCTCGACTTGGCCCATGACGAGGATGCGCTCGCGCTCGGAGGGCCAGTCGGGCGGAGGCTCGCCCGCCAGATTGTACTTGCTGAGATCGGCCTCGACGATGCGGCGGCGCAAGGCGGCGCCGCGGGCCCTGTCGGTCTCGGACACGCCGGACTGGATCAGGGTTTCGAGGTCCGAGGGGCGCGACGGGTCGTAGTGCACGCCCTTGCCGTCCAGCACGGCGGAGAGCGCAGGAACGAAGTCCGAGCCGAGACCGCGGGAGCGGATGAAGCCGTCCTCCATCCGGAACAGGGGGACGTCGGCGGTGGCGGCCTCGTCGGCGAGGGACTCCGGCTCCCGCCCCGCCCAGACGAGCAGACGGCCGCCGCCGGCGGCGGCCGCGGCGATCGCGCCTTCGGTGGAGGAGTGGTGGGTCAGCTGCGCCTGCGGGGCGTTCATCAGACGCGCCGTGGCTCCCCGCTTGGGCGGGGTGAAGCCGGCGGCATGCCAGCGCCCCTCCAGCCGGCGCGCGCGGCGGGTCAGAGCCGCCAGACGCTCCACGGCCTCCTCCGGCGAGCAGGCTTCCCCCGTGACCGGATCGACCCAGCGCGCGCAGGCGACGAAGGTGGCATGGACCACATCCTCAATCGCGCGAGGGACGCCGCGCCTTGGCGGCTTCATGTCGTCCTGCGTCAGGTCCCAGCCGGCGTAAAAGGGCGCGCCGAAGACGCGCACCGGCAGCCGCCGCCACAGGGCTTCGAACCCAAGCCCGCTGGTCACCACGTAGACGGCGTCGACGGCGTCGAGCAGGTCCGCGGCCCGGACGTCGTCGACGATCGTCAGGTCACGGGAGTCCGACAGGTCGAGACATCCCCGCTTCAGCCCGGCGGCCACGGCGGGGTGGCGCTTGACGATCAACTGGGCCTCGGGCTCGTCCTGCCGGGCGGCCGCCAGCATGCGCGCGAAGCTCCAGTCGCCGGCGAACCCCAGCGGGATCGACGCGTCGCCGGACGTCTGGTCCGCAATCAGTATGCGGCGTCCCGGACGGAGGATTGAGGGATCCAGAGGTCGGCCGAGATTGGTCTTGGACAGACCATGCGCCACCACGCTTTCCATGAGGGCGCGGGCGCGCAGGCGCTGGGCGCGGGTGGCGGTTCCGGCGATCGTCCCCTCGACCTGGGAGCCGAGGAAGCAGTCGTAGTAGGCGCCCAGATGGTCGACGATCAGGGATGTCGACGGCGTGCCCGCCTCACCCAGTCCGACCGATCGCAGGAAGCCGTCCTCGAGCGCCACATAGGGCAGACCGGTCAGCTTCGACCACAGGCCGCCGGCGTGCGAGGAGGGCTTGTGCCCCCACCCCAGCACGGCCTTCACGTCGGGCCCGGGCAAGGCGCGGAAAGCGTATTCCGGCAGCAAGGCGCGGCGATGCGGCAGGCGCAACAGGCCCGGCGTGCAGGCCCAGGCGGGGACGGCCCCGCTCACTTTCCGGCTTTCGCCAGCGTCCGGCGAGCGGCCTCGAGGTGGAGGCGCTCGAGCATTTCGCCGTCCAGGGAGATCGCCCCCCTGCCCTGCGCGCCCGGCGCGTCGAAGGCGGCGACGACCGCACGGGCACGGGACACCGCGTCGGGCGACGGGCTGAAGGCGGCGTTGGCGGCGGCGATCTGGCGCGGATGGATCAGGCTCTTGCCGTCGAAGCCGTAAAGGGCGCCCTGAGCGCATTCGCGGCCGAAGCCGTCGTCGTCCTGATGGCGGTTGTAGACCCCGTCGATTGCGGCGACGCCGCATGCCCGGGCGGCGGCGACGGTGGCCGCCAGCCAGGGCTTGAGCGGCTCGCGGTCGTCGCTCGCCCCCGTGCCGAGGGCGGCGGCGAGGTCGTTGACGCCGAACATGAGGGCGTCGAGCGCGGCGTGAGCGCCGGCGATCTCCGTCAGGCGGAACAGCGCCACGGGGGTCTCGATCATGGCGATCAGACGAGCCTGGGGCACGGCGCCGGCGGCGCGGACCGCGGTCGCGGCGTCCTCCACCTTCGGCAGGACGATCAGGTCGCATCCGGCGGCGGCGAGCGCGGCGAGGTCGTCGGCGTGCCAGGGCGTGCCCGCTCCGTTGACGCGGACGCCGAGACGCGGCGCCAAGCCTCCGGAGCGAACGGCGTCCACGGCGGCGGCGCGGGCGTCTTCCTTCCGGTCGGGGGCGACGGCGTCCTCGAGGTCGAGCACGGCCACGTCGCAGTCCAGCGTCCGCGCCTTTTCCATCGCCCGCGGACTGGACGCCGGCAGAAACAGGACGCTGCGCGCCCGCATGGTCAGACGCGGCCCGTGACGGGGATCAGGGCGCCGCGCAGGGCGCGCGATTCCGGCGAGGCCAGGAACAGCATCACCGCCGCCAGATCGCCCGGGGCGACCCAGTCCTCCGGGTCGGCGTCGGGCATGTCGGCGCGGTTCTGCGCCGTGTCGAGGATCGACGGCAGGACGGCGTTGACGGTGACGGTCGTGTCCTTCAACTCGCGCGCCAGGGCCTCCGTCAGGCGATGCACGCCGGCCTTGGAGGCGGCGTAGGCGCCCATGCCGGCGTCGGCCTTCAGCGCGCCGGCGGCCCCGACGTTGACGATGCGGCCCTCTGGCGAGCGTTTCAGATGCGGCAGGGCGGCGCGGGCGGCGTTGAGACAGGTCAGCACGTTCAGGCGGAACATCTTCTCATGCGCCGGCGCGTCGGCCTCGGTGGTCTGCCAGACGAAGCCGCCCGCCACGTTCAGGAGGGCGTCGATCCGGCCGAAATGACCCGCGACGCGGTCCATCGCCGCCTGCGCCTGCGTCGGGTCGGTCAGATCCACGCCGCCGACCGTAAGTTCGTCGGGCGCGGTCTCGTCGCCCGGCGCGTGATCGATCAGGGCGACGCGCCAGCCGCGCTGAAGCGCCAGATCGGCCGTCGCCGAGCCCAGCGCCCCCTGTCCCCCCGTGATGACGACGACGCCCTGGTTCATGTGTGCCTCCATGCTGCGTTTCTGGCCGACGTCGGCCACCCGCGCCAGCCCCGTGGCCGCTCCGCCATGTTTCGACATTTTTTCGCCCTGTTCCGCATCCCGCCGTTCGGCCGGGGCGTAGGTCCCGGGTGGAACATGGAAGGACACCCCACGTGAGACGTCAGATCATCCTCTCCGCCGCCGCGGCGGCGACCCTCTTCGCCGCAGGCGCGGCCACGGCCCAGGACTGGACCGGCCCTTACGTCAGCCTCGCCGTCGGAGGCGACTTCGTCGACGACGAGGACGACGAGATCACCCTGTTCGACACCGATCTGGGCGGGACGTTCGGCGACACGGTGCGCACCAGCGGCGGCCTGGACGCCTTCGCCTCGACCCCGACGCAGGCCGCCGGCTTCTGCGGCGGCAAGGCCACGGGCAACAATTTCGGCGCCGGCTGTCAGGACGACGACCAGCTGGAGGGCGGCGTCGCCGGCCGCATCGGCTGGGACTTCGGCATGGGCGGCTTCGTGTTCGGCGTGCTGGGTGAAGCGGCGAGCGTCCAGTCGCGCGATCACGCGACCGCCTTCAGCACCACGCCCGCCAGCTATCAGTTCGCGCGCGGCATCGACGGCCCCGTCTATGCGCTGAGGGCGCGCGCCGGCTCGCCGATGGGCCGCTGGATGCCCTACGTCACGGCCGGCTATGCGATGGCGGACGTCGAGGAGAGCTACGCCACCAGCAACACCGCCAACAGCTTCACCCCGACGACCAACACGACCGACGCGGACGGCTTCCAGGTCGGCGGCGGGCTTGAGTACGCGGTGAACGACCGGATCAGCCTCGGCGCCGAATATCTGTACACGGCGCTGGACGTGAACGAGCCGCTGGTCGTGCGGGTGGGCCCCGGCACGGCGCCGGCGACCAACCCGTTCCGGATCGTCAACCCGGCGGGCACCGACACGCGCCGCGGGTCGGACGAGTTCAACTATCACGCGTTCCGACTCACGGTGACCGCGCGCTTCTGACTGCGGCGTTCCCCCAAGACGTCGGCATGGGCCCCGGCGCGACGCGTCGGGGCCCCCTTTTTTTTCAAGCGCCCGCGAACACCTTGCCGAGAATCCGCCCGAGACCCTCGGCGTCCACGGCGTCGAAGGCGGCCGGGATGGTCGCGTCGACGTCGAGGACGGCGATGAGGGCGCCGGTCGCGTCGCGCACGGGCACGACGATCTCGCTGGCCGAGCGCGAATCGCAGGCGATGTGCCCCGGGAAGGCGTGCACGTCGGGGACGACCTGCGTCTCTCCCGTCGCCGCGGCCGCGCCGCAGACGCCGCGGCCGAAGGGAATGCGCAGGCAGCCGAGCGTGCCCTGATAGGGCCCGACCACCAGCTCCGTCGGCTTCGCCGGATCCACGACGTAGAAGCCGGTCCAGAAGTAGTCGTCGAAGGCGTCCGCCAGCATGGAGGCGACGGTGGCCATCCGCGCCGTCAGGTTCGGCTCACCGTCCAGAACGGCCAGGATCTCCTGCTCGACTTCGGCGTAGCGGGCGGCCTTTTCGGCGGGGCGGTCGGTGCGGGCGACGTAGGCCAAGACGGGCTCCTGATTCGGGCGACGCCGGCCATATGGAGCCGCCGATCCGCCGGCGCCAGCCTCGCCCGGCAGGCGAACGGCCTCGCTTCCGCGGCGATTTCCGCGCCTCTGGACACATTGCGGCCTTGCTGCGGCAACGCTTTGGCGTTTTTCGGCGTTAACCATATCGTCAAGTTCACTGGACCGGCGGCCCGCTTTGGGAAATGGTTAACGGCCGCTGGTCGTCGTGGCGTGGGGGATGAGGGGAACATGTCCGAGCGCGGCGCCTATGATCGCGAGCGCGGCCGGCGGGGACCGGGGCGCGCCATCGCCATGGCGCTGGTCGCCGTTCTGCTGATCGCCGCCCTGCTGGCCATGGCCGCGTGCGGCGAACAGACGCCGCAGTTCTTCCGCCGCGTGGGCGGCGCCGCCGACGAGGGCTGCCCGCGTCCGGCCGCCCTGACCGGCGCCGAGTTCAACGATCAGGAGCGCGGCCTGCGCGTGCTGCGCAAGGCCGCCTTCCGCGGCGACTTCTTCGCCCAGCTGGAGCTGGGCTCGCGCTACGCCGCGGAGCGGGCGACCGACAAGAACATCGAGGACCCGATCGAGAGCGCGACCTGGCTGGCCATGGCGCTGGCCAACGAGCAGGGCTTCGCGCCGATCAACCGGGTCAACCGCGGGCCGTTCGGCGGCTGGCGGCCGCTGTCGCGCTACGACGACTGCCGCGCCAACGAGCGGTCGTCGGCCTATCGCCGGCTGAACCGCACCCTGTCGCGGATGACGCTGGAGGAGCAGGAGGCCGTCCGCGACCGGGTCATCTACATCCTGGCGACGCAGGACGCCCCGGGCTTCCGCACCCTGGCCCGGCTGCACGACGGCCTGTACGGCCCGTTCGGCGAGCCGCAGGACAACCCGCAGGGCCGCGAGGCGTGGGGACGGCGGGGCGGCGGTCGCGACGGCCTGCAGGCTGCGACCGGCCTGTTCCGCCGCAACGACGTGGACGCCTATCTGTACAACTACCTCGCCGTGCAGACCGGCGACGTCGGCTCCTACGTGCTGCTCAAGGACTTCGAGCGCTCGTCGCCGAACCGGACCCAGTACGGCCGTTTCGTGGAGGCCAAGGCGCGGCAATGGGTGCCGCCGTTCGAGTTCTATCCGAACAAGGCCCCGGCCTCGGGCGTGCCCTTCTCGGACGAGAGCCGTCCGCGCGGCGACTCCTGGGAATACGCCACCAGCCGCATCAGCGAACTCCCCTTCATCCACGTGGGACGGGCCCTGCGCTATCTCGGCATCTCCGAGATCGCCGCGTCCCAGCCGACCCAGCTGTCGAAGCGCGAGGTGGAGACGCTGGAAGCCGTGCTGGGCCATCCCATGGACGGGCGGCCGTCGCTGCTTGAGCGCGTGCGCGCGATCCAGCTGGCGGCCGTGAACGGCTCCTCGGAGGCGCAGCTGGTCCTGGCGGTGATGTACGCCGAGGGCATCGGCGTGCCGATCGACTACGCCCGCAGCTTCCACTGGTTCGAGGAGGCGGCGCGTCAGGGCAGCCCCGAGGCCAAGTTCGCCCTGTCGTCCTACTTCGCCCTGGGCGTGGCCGGCGTCGCCGATCAGGACAAGGCCGAGGCCGTGGTGCTGAGGATCGATTCCGCCCTGGCCGGCTTCGCGCCGTCCGCCGCGCGCCTGCAGGCCGTCCTGGCCCAGGTGTCCCGCTCGCAGCAGCGCCGATAGGAGGGCGCCCCATGACCCGCAAAACCCTCCGCCACGGACTGGTCGCCGCCTCGGCCCTGATGGCCGCCGGCCTGGGCGCCTCGCTGGCGCCCGACGCCGCCGTCGCCCAGGACGCCGCGCGCGTCGAAAGCACGACGCGCCCCAACTTCGGCATCCTGCTGGACCCGCCGACCCGCACCGCGTCGCGTCGTGGCTCCCACCGGCGCTGGAGCCGGCCCGGCCACGGCTACGGTCACCCCGGCCCGGCCTATCCCGGGCCGATCCGCCCGGGCGGTCAGGAAGAGGTCGTCCTGGTCGACTGCGGCGGCAATCCGGGCACAGGCGCCGTCGAGGACGCGGTGCGCCGCGTCCGCCCCGGCGGCACGTTGATCCTGCGCGCGCGCGGCGGCCCGTGCGTCGGCTGGCTGAACGTCGACAAGCCGCTGACCATCCTGGGCGAAGGCGGGTTCGACCCCCGTGACTGGGACCGCAATCCTTCCATCACCCTGCAGGCGCCCGACGGGCTGCCGTGCATGACGGTGGCCGCCGGCGTCCGCGTGTCCGTGCGGGACGTGGTCTTCACCTCTCCCCACGCCGGCGAAGCGGCGTGCGTTATCGGCTATGACGCGCAGATCGAGATGAACCGCGTCGGCTTCCGCCACGTCGGCGACGAGGCGGCGATCTACATGGACGGCGGTCTGCTGGACGTCCGCAACGCCGTGATCGACGCCCAGACGGTCAGCCCGGCCATCATCGCCGACGGCGCCTCCATGACGGCCTACGACATGGTGGTGTTCGGCGCGCAGTCCGGTCTGGAGGTCACGCCGGGCGCGGGCCAGACGGTCACCATCTCGACCTCGACCTTCAAGGGCGTGGGCGTGCCCAACAACTTCGGGCCGCGCAGCATCGGCATGGTGGTCCGCTCCGGTCGCGACTACGGCCGGGTCGAGGTGACCAACACGGCCATCTGCGGTTACGTCGAGGGCGTGGCGATCGAGGGCGCTTCGGTGAAGATCGAGGACAGCCGCATCTGCCGCACCGACAAGGGCGTGGTGCTGTACAACGGCGAGCTGGTTCTGAAGGACAGCCGCATCGGCGCCGACACCCTGGGCGTGGCCGCCGCGTCGGGCCGGGCGCTGATCACCGACAACGTCTTCAGCGGCGTGCGCGAGGTCATCTACGCCGAGCCGCGGGCCGTGGTGGAGGCGTCGGGCAATCGGGTGTGGTCGCAGCATGTGTGCCGCGCCCGCTTCCGCGAGCGCTATCGCGGCCGCTACGAGCCCTACTGGACCGGCGGCCAGGGCTGGCAGTGCACCTACGGCAGCTATCCGCAGTCCTGGTACGAGGAAGAGGACGCCCTGCTGGGCATGCCGTACGAGGACTGGGGCTATTCCCTGCAGGGATACGACGGCTACCAGCAGGGCTACGGCTACTACACCCGCGAGGGCGGCTATGTGGACGACCGCAGCCTGTACGGCGACGAGCGCTGGTCCGACGGGCGCCGGCGGCGGTAGGCCCGGCAGGACTCGAACCTGCAACCAGACCGTTATGAGCGGTCGGCTCTAACCATTGAGCTACGGGCCCGCCGGGCGGGACCGTGGGCGTAGCAGGCGCGGGAACGGCCGCCAAGCGGCCGCGAATCCTTCGGCGATTTCACGCCGATGAACGGAACCTGCACAGTTCCGCGACGCTCCGGTTCAGGACGCGACGGCCAAGGTGCGGTCGTCCGAAACTCTCTCTCCGGAGCTCTCCGCATGATGCGCAAATCCCTCGCCCTGGGCGCCGCCCTGGCCGCCCTGACCTTCGCCCCCGCCGCCCTGGCCCAGTCGCAGCCCGGAGGCGGCGCCCCCATCACGGTGCAGGCCGTCGTGGACCGCCCGGCGCTGACGCTGGCCGCCTACGGCGAGGTCAAGGTGGCCCCCGACATGGCGACGGTGAATTTCGGCGTGGTGACCGAGGCGCCGACCGCGCAGGAGGCCATGGCCCAGAACGCCGCGCGCATGGCCGAGGTGACCGCCGCCCTGCGCCGCGCCGGCATCGAGCCGCGGCTGGTCCAGACCTCGGGCCTGAACCTGTCGGCGCAGTACGACTACGTCGAGAACAACCCGCCCCGCCTGCGCGGCTATCAGGCCTCGAACCGGGTGACGGTGCGCGTCGAGGATCTGGCCCGGACCGGGCAGGTCGTGGACGCCGTCGTCGCCGCCGGCGTGAACCAGATCGACGGCATCGGCTTCGGCCTGAAGGACCCGACCGCCGCCGAGAACGAGGCGCGCGTGCTGGCCGTGCGGGCGCTGCAGGAGAAGGCGGCGCTGTATGCGCAGGCGCTGGGCGTGCCGCTGGGCGGCATCCGCAACCTGACCGAAGGCGGCGGCTATGCGCCGCCGCCCATGCCGCCGATGCCGATGTATGCGCGCGGCGCGGCCGTGGCGATGGACGCCACCTCCGTCTCGCCGGGCGAGCTGACGGTGCGGATCGACGTGACCGGGGTTTATGATCTCCAGCGTTGAGGTCCGCGGCTTGCTTCCTTCTCCCCCTGCGGGAGAAGGTGGCGGCCGAAGGCCGACGGATGAGGGGTCGCACCGGTGTCGGACGACTGGCTGCAGGACCGGGCCAAGGAAATGCGCCGGGAGCCCTCGGTGCAGGAGCGGCGGCTTTGGAAGCTGCTTCGCGGTCGACGGCTGGGCGGCCTGAAGTTTCGGCGTCAGGTCGTCATCGGCCGCTACATCGTGGACTTCGCGTGCATGAGGCATCGACTGATCGTCGAGGCCGACGGTCCGCATCATGCGGACCGCGCTGAGCGCGACCGGGCTCGTGACATGTGGCTGAACGCCCAGAACTTCCGCGTGCTTCGCTTTCCCAACTCGCAAGTCGAGAACCGGGCGCACGAGGTCATCGCGGCGATTCTGGCCGCGACCGGGCGGTCCTTGACCGGCCCCGTCTGAGTAACCCCTCATCCGTCTCGCTGCGCGAGCCACCTTCTCCCGCAAGGGGAGAAGGACGCCGTCGGGACTACCCCGAAATCCGGTCGAAGTCGGCGACGCGGCCCATGACGGCGCGGATCTGGCCGAGCAGCTTCAGGCGGTTGTCGCGTTCGGCGGGGACGTCGGAGTTGACCAGCACGGCCTCGAAGAAGGCGTCGACGGGCGCGCGGAGCGCCGACAGGGCGCGCATGGCGGCGGCGAAGTCCTCGGCCTCCAGCGCCTGATCCACGGCGGTCTGCGCGGCGGCGGCGGCGAAGGCCAGCGTGGTCTCCTCGGGCGGCTGGTTCGCCAGGCCGGTCTGGACCATGCCGGTCGGGACAACATTTCCCGTTTCTTTGGCCTTCTTCGTCTCGGCCTTGAGGATGTTCGAGGCGCGGCGATGCCCGGCCAGCAGGTTGGCGCCGTCGTCGGTGGCGAGGAAGGCGTCCAGCGCCTCGACCCGCCGCACGATGCGGACCAGGTCGTCGTCGCCCAACGCGAACACGGCGTCGACGAGGTCGTGGCGCTTGCCCTGATCGCGAAGGAGGACTTTCAGGCGGTCGGCGAAGAACTCAGCGACCTCACTGGCGATCGAGGCCTTGTCGACCATCCGCTGCACGTTGGCTTGGCGAGAAAGGCCGGCGAGCGACATGCGTGCCCCGCTCTCCAGCACCAGCCGGATCACGCCCAAGGCGGCGCGGCGCAGGGCGAAGGGGTCCTTCGACCCCGTCGGCTTTTCGTCGATGGCGAAGAAGCCGACGAGGGTGTCCAGCTTGTCGGACAGGGCCACGGCGACCGTCAGCGGCGCGGTCGGGACGGCGTCCGAGGGCCCCTGCGGCCGGTAGTGGTCGCGGATCGCGTCGGCGACGGCGTCGCCGTGTCCGGCGCGGGCGTAGTAGCCGCCCATGATCCCCTGCAGTTCCGGAAACTCGCCGACCATGCCGGAGGCCAGATCGGCCTTGGCGAGGCGGGCGGCGCGTTCGGCCTGATCCGGATCGGCGCCGACCAGCGGCGCGATCTCGCGGGCGAGCGCCGCGATGCGGTCGACGCGCTCGGCCATGGTGCCGAGCTTCGCGTGGAAGGTGACGCCCTCCAGCTTCTTCAGCCAGGCGTCGAAGCCGGTCTTGCGGTCCTCGTCCCAGAAGAAGCGGGCGTCGTTCAGGCGGGCGGACAGGACCCGGCTGTTGCCGGCGGCCAGAGCCTTGCCGCCGTCGGTGGCCTCGACGTTGGCGACGACGACGAAGTGCGGGGCCAGGCCGTCGCGCGCGGGGTCACGCACGGCGAAATACTTCTGGTGCACCTTCATCGACAGGCGCACCACCTCGGGCGGCAGGTCGAGGAAGGCGGGGTCCATGTCGCCCAGGATCGGCGTGGGCCATTCGGCCAGGCCGGCGACCTCGTCCAGCAGGCCGTCGTCGTCGACGAGGGTCAGGCCGCGGTCGGCGCAGGCGGCCTTGGCGCCCTCGAGGATGCGCAGCTTGCGGTCGGCGACGTCCAGCAGGACGTGCTCGCGCTCCAGCTTCTGGCGATAGTCGGCGAAGTCCCTGACCGCGAAGGGTGCGCCGGAGCCGAGGAAGCGATGCCCCTCGGTCACGTCGCCCGACGCGATGCCGTCCACGTCGAAGGGCACGACGGCGCCGTCGAACAGGCAGACGATCCGCTTGAGCGGGCGGACCCAGCGCAGGGCCCCCATGCCCCAGCGCATCGACTTGGGCCAGGGGAAGCCGCGCACGATCTCGTCGACCATGGCGGGGATCAGGTCGGCGGTGGCCCGGCCCTTCTGGCTGATGACCGCGAACAGGACGCCGTCGCGCTCGACCAGCTGGTCTCGGGTCAGGCCGGTCTTGCGCAGGAAACCCTCCAGCGCCTGCCCAGGGGCCGACGCCTTCGGCCCCTTCAGCTCTTCCTCGCGGTCCGGGGTGGCGGCGGGCAGGCCGTCGACGACCAGCGTCAGGCGGCGCGGGCCGGCGAAGGTGGTCAGGGCGTCGAACGACAGCCCGGCGGCCTTCAGACGCTCGCTCGCCATACGCTCCAGATCGCGCGCGGCCCCCGCCTGCATGCGGGCGGGGATCTCTTCGGAGAACAGTTCAAGAAGCAGCTGGGGCATCAGGCGCGCGCCCTTTCCTGCTCGACCCACTCCGTCGCGCAGGCTTTGCACAGGTCGCGGATGCGGCCGATGTAGCTCTGGCGTTCGGCGACGGCGATGGCGCCGCGGGCGTCCATCAGGTTGAACAGGTGCGACGCCTTCAGCACCTGGTCGTAGGCGGGCAGGACCAGCTTCTGGTCCTGCGGGCCGCGCATCTCCAGCAGACGGCCGACCTCGGCCACCATGTCCTCGAACCGGCGCTTCAGCCCGTCGACGTCGTAGCCGTGGAAATTGGCCTCGGACTGCTGGCGCTCGTTCTCGAGGAAGACCTCGCCGTAGGTCAGACCCTCGTCGTTGAAGCGCAGGTCGTAGACGTTGTCGACGCCCTGAACGTACATGGCCAGGCGCTCCAGCCCGTAGGTCAGCTCGCCGGAGACGACGTCGACCTCGATGCCGCCCACGCCCTGGAAGTAGGTGAACTGGGTCACCTCCATGCCGTCGCACCAGACCTCCCAACCCAGGCCCCAGGCGCCGACGGTGGGGTTCTCCCAGTCGTCCTCGACGAAGCGCACGTCGTGCAGTTTCGGGTCGATGCCGATGGCTTCCAGCGAGCCGAGATAGAGCGCCTGCAGGTTCTCCGGGTTCGGCTTCAGGATGACCTGGAACTGGTAGTAGTGCTGGAGCCGGTTGGGGTTTTCGCCATAGCGGCCGTCGCCGGGCCGGCGGCTGGGCTGGACGTAGGCGGCCTTCCACGGACGCGGGCCGAGCGCGCGCAGGACGGTGGCGGGATGCAGGGTGCCGGCGCCGACCTCGACGTCATAGGGCTGCAGCAGGGCGCAGCCCTGCGCGCCCCAGTAGCGCTGGAGCGTCAGGATCAGATCCTGGAACGAGAGGGGTCTGTCGGCGGCCACGGAACCTCGGGGAGCGGGCATGCGGAAACGGCGGACCCTGATAGGGCCCGCCGCCTCTCAACTCAACCGATGGCCCGAGGACGAGGGGCCTTCAGGCGGACTTAGGCCTGAGGGTCGGTCGGCTCCTCGTCTTCCTCGCCCTCGCCCGCTGGCGGAGCGGCGGTCTCATCGGTCGCCGGGGCGTCGGCGGCCGGCGCCGCCTCCTGACCTTCAGCCATCGGCTGATCCGGCGTGGTCGCCTCGTCGGCCTGATCGGCGGCCGGCGTCGGGGTGGTCCGGGTCACGCCGACGGGCCGTTCGGCGGGGGTCGCCGGCGTGGCGGGCTCGGCGGGGACGGCCGGTTCGGTGGGCCGTCCGTCCGCGGCGGGCGTGGCCGGAGTCGCCGGCGTGGCGGGCTGAGCCGGGGCGACCTCTTCCTCGTCGCCCATGGCGGCCTGACTGGCCGACGGCGTCAGCACCTTGTCGATGGCGAAGACGGCGCCGTTGGACGCGTCGATGTCGGCCTGGACCACGGTGGCGGAGTCGATGCGGATGGCGTCGCCCGTGCCGTCCAGCTGGACCTGGGCGCCGCCCGCGGTCGGAACGCCGCCGCGCGCACCGGTGATCTGGCTGGACTGAACGTCGGCGGCGATGACGTGGTAGAGCAGCAGCGACCGCAGCTCCTCACGATTGGCCGGATCCAGCAGACGGGCGCGCTCGGTCTCCGGCAGGGCGGCAAAGGCCTCGTCCGTCGGGGCGAAGATCGAGACGGCGGGCTGGGCCTCAAGCGTGGCGGTCAGGCCGGCGGTGTCCAGGGCCGACAGCAGGGTGGTGAAACGGCCGTCGGCGCGCAGCACGGCGACCACGGAGTTGGGCTGGGTCGCCGAGGCGGTGATGGTCGCGGTCGGCGCCTCGGTCGGCGCAGGGGCGGCGGTGGTGCCGTCGGTGGGCGTCGCGGGCGGCAGGGTCGGCGGCGTCTGTGCCGGATCCTGCGCCGGAGTGGTCGGCTGCGGCTGCGGCGACGGGGTTTCCTGCGCGAAGGCGGCCGGGGCGGTGAACAGGGCGACGGCGGCGGCGGCCGTCATGAGACGGGTCTTCAGCATGTCGTTCTCCTTCCAGAGTGAACAGCCAAGGTTCAGGGGAGGAACTCTTGGATCAGCCCCCAGTCCAGGAAGCTTGAACGCCGAATGCGTTCACTTCCGGTTCAGTTCCGGACCAGTATTCGTCGGCAAGACATGACCTTGAGCTTGCCGTGATCCGGACCCGATCGCGGCAAAATGGCCGTTGTTCCGACCTCAGTCGGCCGGATTCTGGCTCACGGCCGCATCCACGCTGTCAAGTCTGACGGGCACGACCCACCATTCTGAATTTAGCCCGCCGAGCGCGGCGGCCGCCCTCGCCGCCGCGGCGGCGTCGCGGCAGAGGCCGAACAAGGTCGCGCCCGATCCGCTCATGCGGGTCAGCAGAATTTCCGGGCTCGCCGCGATGCGTTGGCGCGCGTGGGCGATGGCCGGGCAGAGGCTCTCGGCGGCGGGCTGCAAGTCGTTGCGCTGCGACGCCAGCCAGTCGGTCACCGTCCCATATGACCAGTCGGCGGGCGGCGGGGGCGTGTCCGCTCGCCGCATCGGGCCGGCGTCGTAGGCGGCGAACACGGCGCCGGTCGGCACGGGCACGCGGGGGTTGACCAGAACGGCGTGCAGGGGCGGCAGGCGCGGCTCCGGCGTCAGAATCTCGCCGAGCCCCGACGTCCACGACACGGTCGGGAAGAGGCACATGGGGCCGTCCGCGCCCAGCGTGGCCGCCATTTCGAGCAGGGCGGCGTCCGGCAGGTCGGGGGCAAGGGCGGCGCGGGCCAGCCGCAGGGCCGCGCCCGCGTCGGACGTGCCGCCGCCGATGCCGGCCGCCGACGGCAGATGTTTCTCCAGCACGATCGACAGGCCGCGGGCGTCGAGACCGGTCGCGGCCGAGAAGGCGGCCAGCGCGCGCGACACGAGGTTTTCGGGGCCGGTCGGCACCCCCGCGGCCAGCGGTCCCTCGACGCGCAGGCCGGGCGGGCCGTCCGCGTCCAGCGTCAGGCGATCGCCGACGTCGGCGAAGGCGCTGAGACCGGACAGGGGGTGCTTGCCGTCGGCGCGCGGCGGGGCGACGTGAAGGAACAGGTTGACCTTGGCCGGGGCGAAGGCGCGCAGCCGCACAGGCTCAGCTTCCGGCGGGGGCGGCGTCGGGCAGGCCGACCTCCAGCTTCTGACGCAAGGCGGCTTCCAGCTCGGCGCCGGGGTCCAGGACCAGCGCGCGCGACCACTGGAACCGGGCCTCGCGTCGGCGGCCCACCTGCCAGTAGGCGTCGCCGAGATGATCGTTGACCACCGCGTCGCCCGGACGGGCGTCGACGGCAGCTTCCAGCGTCAGCACGGCGTCGTCGAAGAGGCCGCGGCGGTACTGGGACCAGCCCAGCGCGCCCTGAACGGCCACGTCCTCCGGGTCGGCCGCGGCCGCCCGGGCGATGAGGGCGGCGCCCTCCTCCACCCGGCCCTGATCGATCCAGACCGCGCCGAGCAGGCCCAGGGTGTCGGCGTCGTCGGGCGCGGCGGCGAGAGCGGCCTCGAGCGCGGTCGTGGCCTCGGCGTCGCGGCCGACCGCGCGCAGCGCGAAGGCGCGGGCGCGCAAGGCCTGGGGCGACGAAACGCCCGCCGAGAACGCCGGACCGGAGAGCACCTCCAGCGCCTCGGCGTGACGATCGAGGTGGCTGAGCCTTTCGGCCAGAGCCACGGCGGGCGCCGGATCGGACGGCGCGGCCGCGACCGCACGGGCCAGCGGGACGAGCGCGGCCTCGTGCTCCCCTTCACGGACCAGGCTCTCGCCGATGGTGAGCTGGGCGGACGCATAGAGGGACGGGTCGGCGATCGAGATGCCGGACAGGGCGTCGCGGCCCGGTCCTTCCAGACCCGCCTGGATGAGGGCGTCGCCGAGGTTCAGCAGGGTGACGTCGGACGGCGCGACGTCCTGGGCCAGACGCAGATAGACCGCGGCCGATTCATGCTGGCCCTCGGCGCTGGCCTGCAGGGCGGCGGACGTCAGGGCGCCGGATGCGCCGGCGCGCAGGTCGCCGATCGCCGGGGGGCGGCCGCGGGAGGCGGCGCGGGCGCGGGCGGCGGGGATCCGGCCGTCCGCCTGACCTCCGGCGATTTCCGCATCGTAGAGCGCGACGGCCTCGGCACGCCGGCCGCGGCGTTCGAGGAAGGCGCCGTAGTCGGGCGCGAACAGGCGTCGGCCGAGTGCGGTCCCCATCACCACCGCCCATTCCGCCGCGGCCTCGTCATGGCGGCGACGGATCTCGAGCAGACGCGCCCGGTCGGCGCGCAGGAACAGGGTGGTGGAATCCGGCCCGAGGGCGGCCAAAGGGGTCAGGGCACGGTCCCAGTCGCCGGCGGCGGCGGCCAGCCACGGCGTCAGCAGGCGCCCGGCGCGGGCGTGCGGACGTCCGACGGCGCGCGCGTCGACGAGGGCCAGCGCGCCCCGGGCGTCGCCGCGGTCCAGCGCCTGAACGACCGTGACCAGCCGGCCGGCCTCGGTGACGAGGGCGGGCACGCCCTCGCCCTGGGGCGTGATGCGGCCGGCGAAGGTGAGGTCGCCGCCGAGCAGGTTGGTGGCGAAGGCCTGATCCCGGACGGAGGGCTGCTCGGGCGTGAGCCACAGGGTCTGGCGGAGGTAGACGGCGCCGTCGCCGGCGTCGCCGCGGGCCGCGGCCAGACGGCCGGCGAGAAACAGACCGTAGGCCGACCGACCCTGGTCGTCCGTCGGCGCGGGCGCCCAGACCTCAGGAATGGCCTGGGGCCGCTCCGGCTCAACGTCGGCGAGGGGCGCCGGCGCGCGCACGTCGGGCGCCCCGGGGCCCGGCACGGGATCCTGAGCCAGCGCCGGAGCGGCGAAGGCGAGCGTCGAGGCGAAGGCGAGGAGCAGGCGCGCGGTCATGGCGCGAAGGAACCGGCTTTCCGCGACGCGCGCAAGGCCGCGCGGCCGCCCGCCCTCACATGTTCGGATAGTTGGGACCGCCGCCGCCTTCCGGCGTCGTCCACACGATGTTCTGCGACGGATCCTTGATGTCGCAGGTTTTGCAGTGGACGCAGTTCTGGGCGTTGATGACGAAGCGCGGATCGGTCTTCGCCGCCTCGTCGCCATAGACCACCTCGTAGACGCCGGCCGGGCAGTAGAGACGCGCCGGCTCGCCGTACTTCGGCAGGTTGACGCGGATCGGGATCGACGGATCCAGCAACTTCAGGTGCGCGGGCTGGTCCTCGGCGTGGTTGGTGTTCGACACGAACACGGACGACAGCTTGTCGAACGACAGCTTTCCGTCCGGCTTCGGATAGGCGATCGGCTTGTGGTCCTTCGCCAGCCCCGTGGCTGCGGCGTCGGTCTTGCCGTGCGTCATGGTCCAGGGAACGGTCAGGCCGGTCAGCGACCCCAGCCACATCTCCACGACCCCGAACGCGCCGCCCAGCGTGGTGCCGAACTTCGACAGGTAGGGCTTGGCGTTGCGGACGAGCTTCAGCTCTTTCGCCACCCAGCTGGCGTCATAGGCCGACTGGTAGGCGTCCAGCACGTCGCCCGACCGGCCGGCCATGACGGCGTCATAGGCGGCGTCGGCGGCCATCATGCCGGTCTTCATGGCGTTGTGGCTGCCCTTGATGCGCGGCACGTTCACGAAGCCGGCGGAACAGCCGATCAGCGCGCCGCCCGGGAAGGCCAGCTTCGGCACCGACTGGAAGCCGCCCTCGGTGATCGCGCGCGCGCCGTAGGAGACGCGCGTGCCGCCCTCCAGATGCTCGGCGATCGCGGGGTGATGCTTGAAGCGCTGGAACTCGTCGAACGGCGAGAGCCACGGATTCTTGTAGTTGAGGTGCACGACGTAGCCGACGGCCACGTAGCGGTCTCCGAAGTGATACAGGAACGACCCGCCGCCGGTGTTCTCGTCCAGCGGCCATCCGGTGGTGTGCTGGACGAGGCCGGGCCGGTGCTTTTCGGCGGGGACCTGCCACAGCTCCTTCAGGCCGATGCCGAACTTCTGCGGCTCGGACGCGTCGCACAGGTGGTGCTTCGCCATGATGGTCTTGGCCAGCGAGCCGCGCACGCCCTCGGCGATGAAGACGTACTTGCCATGCAGCTCCAGTCCCGGCTGGAACTCGCCCGTCGGCCTGCCCTCGCGGTCGACGCCGAAGACGCCGGCGACGACGCCCTTCACCCGGCCGGTCTCAGCCTCCCAGACCACGTGGCTGGCGGCCATGCCCGGATAAACTTCCACGCCGAGGGCCTCGGCCTGCTCGCCCAGCCACCGCGTGAGGTTGGCCAGAGAGGCGATGTAGCAGCCGTCGTTGTGCATGATCGGCGGCAGGAGCGGCATGGGGATCTCCGCCTGCCCGGCTGGTCCCAGCAGCAGGAACCGGTCCTTGGTCACCGCCGTCTCCAGCGGGGCGCCGCGGGCCTTCCAGTCCGGGAAAAGTTCGGTCAGCGCCTTCGGGTCGATCACGGCGCCGGACAGGATGTGGCCGCCGATCTCGGCCGACTTCTCCAGCACGGCGACGCTGATCTCCCTGCCGTCGGCGGCGGCCTTCTGCTTCAGGCGGATGGCGGCGGACAGGCCGGCCGGGCCGGCGCCGACCACGACGACGTCGTACTCCATGACCTCGCGCTCGACGCCGGTCAGGGCCTCCAGAGCCGGCAGCCGGTCGATCACCGCGTCCTGCCACGCGGTCCGGGCGCCGCCTTCGCGTTCCTGGTCGGTCATTTCCTGAGGTTTCCTCGTCGCCGTATCGGTCTTTGGTCTCTTATCGGGAGGTGACGCAGGGACGGTCAAGGACTAGTCCTGAGCGCAATGTTCGCCCCCGCCGCCGACTCGCGCGCCGTCGAAGCGCTGATGGCCTTCTGGGCCGACGCCGGGGTGGAGGTTTGTTTCGAGGACGCGCCGGTGGACCGGCTGCGCCCCGTGGCCCCGCCGCCGCCCGCCCTGGTCCGTCCCGCCGGCGCGCCGCCGGTGCGGCCCGCCGCCAGCGGCGGCGTCGTCGAAGCCGTCGCGGAGGCCCGGCGCGCGGCGGCCGCGGCGCTGGATCTGGACCAGCTGGAAGCGGCGATCGCGGCGTTTCAGGGGTGCCCCCTGTCAGGCATGGGTGCGCGGCAGGCGGTGTTCGCGCGCGGCGATGCGACCGGCGGCGTGCTGATCGTCGGCGAGGGTCCGGGCGCGGAGGAGGACCTGAAGGGCAAGCCGTTCGTGGGCAAGGCGGGTCAGTTGCTGGACCGGATGCTGGAGGCGGCCGGGTTGTCGGAGCGGGCGTTCATCACCAACACCGTCTATTGGCGGCCGCCGGGCAACCGGACGCCCACGGTGGAGGAACAGGCCGTCTGCGCGCCGTTTCTGGAGCGCGTGTTCGAACTGCTGCGGCCGAAGGTCGTGCTGACCCTCGGCGCGGCCGCGGCGCGGCAGGTGCTGAAGACGGACGACGCCATCACCCGCGCCCGCGGCGTCTGGGCCGAGTGGCGTCTGGCGGAAGGCGACGTGGCGGCGCCCGTCATGCCGACGCTGCATCCCGCCTTCCTGCTGCGGCAGCCCCAAGCCAAGCGCGAGGCGTGGGCCGATCTGCTGGACGTGGCCGCGCGGCTCGACGCGGCGCCGTGACTCAAAACCGCCCCATTGGGCCGGAAATTCGCGAGGAGCGCCGGGAGCGGCGCCGCTCGGGGAGGGCCGCCATGTTCCGACGACTCGCCGCCGGCCTGTTCTCGGCCGCCGCGCTTCTGCCCGCCCTGCCGGCCGCGGCGCAGATCAGCGCGCTGACCCCGTCGGACCGGCTGAGCTACACCACCGCCTATGACGCGCTTCGGCGCGGCGATCTGGACGTCGCGCGCGATTCCGCGAGGGCCGCGGGCGACCGCATCCTGCTGGGGTCGATCGAGTTCGAGCGGCTGTTCCACGCCGACTACGTGGCGACGTTCGAGGAACTGAGCGCCTGGCTCGAGGACTATGCCGACCTGCCGGAGGCGCCGCGCGCCTATGCCCTGGCGATGCGGCGCCGCCCCGACGGCGCGCCCGAGCCGCGACGGCCGAGGGGGGTGGAATCGGAGGGGACGTCAGATGCCGGCAAGGCGGCGCGGATCGCCTTCAACGCCGAAGACCTGACCGGCGCCTATCAGACCGGTGTGGCGATCGGCGACTGGTGGACCGCCGGCCTGTCGGCCTGGCGGCTGGGCCGGTACGAGGAATCCTATCTGGCCTTCGAGCGGGTGGCGGAGAATCCGGTGGAGGACGCGTGGGTCCGGGCCGGCGCGGCCTTCTGGGCCTCGCGCGCGGCCGAGCGGGCGGGCCGGCCGCACATGGTGCAGCCCCTGCTGCGCCTGTCCGCGCGATGGCCGGCGACCTTCTACGGCCAGATCGCCCTGCGGCGGCTCGGCGTGGAGCCGATGATCGAGAATCTGGGCGGCACGCCGCAGCCCTACGCCGTCGAGCGGGTGTCGGCGCCGGAGTTCGAGGGTCTGCCGGAGGGGGTGACCGTCGAGGCCCTGCAGCGGTTCGTGGAGCGCGACCCGCAGGCGCGGCGCACCGTCGCCCTGGTGGAGGTCGGCCGCAACGGCGACGCTCGCGTCGAGTATGCCCGCGGCTGGCGCGACGCGCGAACGCCGGACGACGCGCTGATGTGGCGAGGCCTGGGTCGGGTGCTGGCCCCGCAGCTGACGCCCCGCAACAGCGAGGCGGAGCGGATCGACGCGGCCCGCTATCCGATCCCGGACGTCCTGCCCGAGGGCGGCTTCACCATCGAGCGGTCGTTGGTCTACGCCATCGCGCGCAAGGAGACGGGCTTCAATCCGCGCGCGGTTTCCAGCGCCGGCGCCTACGGCATGATGCAGGTCATGCCGGCGACCGCGGCCGAGATGACCGGAGATCGGGGCTTCGTCACCGATCCCCAGCGCCTGTGGGAGGCGCCGGTCAATCTGCGGCTGGGCCAGAACTACATCCTGCGCATGCTGGGCTTGACGGCCTTCGAGGGCGATCTGCTGCGCATTGTGCCCAGCTACAACGCCGGTCCGGGTCCGATGCTGGGCGCGATCCGCAAGCTGGGTCCCGACGCGGACCCGCTGCTGCTGATCGAGACGATCGACGTGCCGCAGGCGCGCGACTACGTCGAGAAGGTGGTTGCGGCATACTGGGTGTATCAGCGAATCCAGGGACGGCCGCTGAACACGCTTGACGCGCTGGCATCCGGCGCGGACGGCGTGCCGCTGACGCTGGACTTCGTGCCCGAACCCGTCGTGCCGGTCGCGCCCGTGGGCGACGGACAGCCGGCGCAGACGCCGCCGCCCGCGCAGCCGACGCTGAGGTTCTAGATCAGGCTGGTCAGCAGGATCGCCGACAGGCAGCAGGCGACCAGGATCGCCACGAACACGCTCATCCCGGCGGAAGCCGCTGGGGAAGCGCTGCGGGGATCGATCGGCTGGCGCACGGGCCGGGCTCCTGTCTGCGGACGCGACGAACTCGCGCCCTCAATGCGGCATGGTGGGGGCCGTTCCCTTAAAACGGCGTTCGGCGAAGCGGTTAACGCGGGGCCGTGGCCAGACGGACCCATTCGTGGAAGTCGGGCTGATCCAGCAGCGCCTCGCAGTAGGCGCGCGCCGAGCCGTCGTCGCCATGGGCCCACAGGTCGATCTGGTAATGGCGGATGCGGGCGGCGACGGGGGTGAAGAAGGCGTCCGCGATCGACCATTCGCCGAACAGGTACGGTCCGCCGGCGCCGAAGCGGGCACGCATCGTGCGGAAGATCTCGACCAGACGGCGGACGTCGGCGGCCACGGCCTCGCCCGTCGGCGGCGACGCGCGGTCGGGGCCGACCATGGTGTGGATGACGCCGGCGTCGTCCGGGCCCATCGCACAGTCGCTGCGCAGGGCGGTGAATCCTGAATGCATCTCGCAGGTCACCGACCGGGCCAGCCAGCGGGCATGGGGGTCGGCCGGCCACAGCTTCGCCTCGGGGAAGCGTTCGGCCGCCCAGACGCAGATGGACAGGGAGTCCCAGATGGTCTCGCCGTCGACCTTGAGCAGCGGCACCTTGCCGGAGGGGGACACCTCGGCCAGCCGTTCCTTCCAGTCGCCGCCGTAGAGCGGGATCTCGGTGACGGTGAAGTCGGCGCCGCAGCGCTTCAGCACCAGCCAGGGCCGCAGCGACCAGGTCGAGAACTCCAGGTTGCCGAGAATGAGTTCCATGGTGGCCGCCTCCGCTGACTTGTGGAGACGGCATAGCTTCGTCGGCGGCGCCCGGCCAGCCGCCCACGCCCGAGATTGCCGACGCGATCCACAAGCGGCGCTTGACTCGCGGGGCCCCGGCTCCGACACCCCGCGCCCATGATCAGCCGCTATTCCCGCCCCGAAGCCGTCGCCATCTGGTCGCAGGAGACCAAGTATTCGATCTGGTTCGAGATCGAGGCGCATGCGGCGACGAAGATGGCCGAGCTGGGCGTGATCCCCGCCGAGGCGGCCGAGGCGATCTGGGCCAAGGGCAAGGACGTCGTCTGGGACGCCGACCGCATCGACGAGATCGAGCGCACCACCAAGCACGACGTCATCGCCTTTCTGACGCACGTGTCGGAGACGGTGGGCGAGGAGGCGCGCTTCCTGCATCAGGGCATGACCTCGTCCGACGTGCTGGACACCTGCTTCGCGGTGCAGCTGGCGCGGTCGACCGACCTGCTGCTGGCCGGCGTCGACCGGGTGCTGAAGGCGCTGGAGACGCGGGCGAAGGAGCACAAGGACACGGTCACGGTCGGGCGCAGCCACGGCATCCACGCCGAGCCGGTGACCTTCGGCCTGAAGCTGGCCGGCTATCACGCCGAGTTCCAGCGGGCGCGGCGCCGTCTGGTCGCGGCGCGGGAAGAGATCGCCACCTGCGCCATCTCGGGCGCGGTGGGCACCTTCGCCAACGTCGATCCGGCGGTGGAGGAGTACGTCGCGCAGAAGATGGGCCTGCAGGTCGAGCCGGTGTCGACGCAGGTGATTCCGCGCGACCGGCACGCCGCCTGGTTCGCGGCCTTGGGCGTCGTGGCCAGCTCCATCGAGCGGCTGGCGACGGAAATCCGGCACCTGCAGCGCACCGAGGTGCTGGAGGCCGAGGAGTTCTTCGACAAGGGTCAGAAGGGCAGCTCGGCCATGCCGCACAAGCGCAACCCGATCCTGACCGAAAACCTGACCGGTCTGGCGCGGCTGGTGCGCTCGTCCGTGGTGCCGGCGATGGAGAACGTCGCCCTGTGGCACGAGCGGGACATCAGCCATTCCTCGGTTGAGCGCGGCATCGGCCCGGACGCGAGCATCCATCTGGACTTCGCCCTGCACCGCCTGGCGGGCGTGATCGAGCGGCTGAACGTCTATCCGGAGACCATGCGGAAGAACCTGGACCGTCTGGGCGGACTGGTGTTCTCGCAGCGGGTGATGCTGGCGCTGACGCAGGCCGGGGTGAGCCGGGAGGACGCCTATGCCGCGGTTCAGGAGAACGCCATGAAAGTCTGGCGTGGTGAGGGAGTCTTCCTGGACTTCCTCAAGGCCGATCCGCGCGTGACCCTGCCGCACGGCGAACTGGAGGCGCTGTTCGACCTCGGCTATCACACCAAGCACGTGGACACGGTGTTCCGGCGGGTGTTCGGAGACGCCTGAAGCCGGCTGCGGTCACATGTCGCGCCGCGCATCCTTTCCGCGGCTCAGCAGTATCTCCGGGCACGCCGCGATCAACGCGGCCGCTCAGGAGATTTCAACATGACCATGCGTTTCGCTGGCCTCGCCGCCGTGTCCGCCGCCGCCCTGCTGGCGGCCGCCTGCTCGCCGTCCACCGAAGAGACCGCCCCGGCCGAACCGGCCGCCCCGATGGAGACGCCGGCCGCCACCGAGGCGCCCGCCGCCACCGGCAACGTGGTGCAGGTCGCACAGGGCAACGGCGACTTTTCGACGCTCGTGTCCGCCGTGACGGCCGCGGGCCTCGGCGAGACCCTGTCGGGCCCGGGTCCGTATACCGTTTTCGCACCGACGAACGCGGCGTTCGAAAAGGTGCCGGCCGCCACCCGCGACGCCCTGATGGCTCCGGCCGGCAAGGCCGACCTGACGAAGATCCTGACGTATCACGTGGTCCCGGGCCGGGTGGACGCCGCGGCGCTGACGCAGCAGATCCAGCAGGGCGGCGGCTCCGCGACGCTGACGACCGTCCAGGGCGGCACGCTGACCGCCCGCGCCGGCGCCGACGGCTCGGTCACCCTGACCGACGCCAAGGGGAACACGGCGCGCGTCGTGACCACCGACGTGGCGGCGACCAACGGCGTCATCCACGCCATCGACACCGTGGTCATGCCGAACTGACGACGCCGTCCGGGGCCGCCCCTTCGGGTGGTCCCGGCCAGGCGCGAACGCTCCCTCGCGCCAAAGGAAAAGGCCGCGGTCATGCCGACCGCGGCCTTTTTCCGTCTCGCCCCTTTGCAGGGGTCAGGCCCCGGCGCGGATCTCGTCGCGGGAGATGGAGGCCAGCTCGTCCATCTTGGAACGGATCTCGCCCTCGGAGACGCTGAGCCCGGCCCCGCGGAAGTCCTGATCCAGCTTGCGGAAGACGTCCTCGTCGCCCGGCTGTTCGAAGTCGGCCCGCACGACGGCGCGGGCGTAGTCCTCGGCGCTCTCGGTGGACAGGCCCATCTTCTCCGCGGCCCACAGACCCAGCAGCTTGTTGCGCCGGGCCATGGCCTTGAACTCCTGCTCCTGATCGAGGGCGAACTTGGTCTCGAAGCCCTTTTCCCGATCGTCGAAGGTGGTCATCGCTTACGCACAGCTCCCATGGCGCGACCATGCCGCGCGGTGAGGCGTCTATAGCCCCTCTCTGTTCCAACGCAACCGAAGTCGGCGGGTCCCCCGCAAAGCGTGGAATTGTGTCGCAGGGACGCTTCGTTTAAGGGGTCGCTCGACCTATCCTTCCCCCGACGTCCGAATCCGCCCGCGTCCCGTCAGCCCTTTCGCAGACGGCGCGCGATCCGCGTTTCCGGGCCGACCTGTCCGATCGGGACCGACATGAACGTGAAACGCAAGAAGCTCTACGAGGGCAAGGCCAAGATCCTGTACGAGGGTCCTGAGCCGGGCACCCTGATCCAGTACTTCAAGGACGACGCGACCGCCTTCAACGCCCAGAAGAAGGCGACGCTGGAAGGCAAGGGCGTCATCAACAACCAGATCAGCGAGTTCATCATGAGCAAGCTGAACGGGATGGGCGTCACCAACCACTTCATCAAGCGGCTGAACCTGCGCGAGCAGCTGATCCGCGAGTGCGAGATCATTCCGCTGGAGGTGGTGTGCCGCAACGTGGTGGCCGGGTCGATGAGCCAGCGCCTGGGCATCGAGGAGGGCACGCCCCTGCCCCGCTCCATCATCGAGTTCTACTACAAGAAGGACGAGCTCAACGACCCGATGGTCACCGAAGAGCACATCACGGCCTTCAATTGGGCGAACACCCAGGAGCTGGACGACATCCTGGCCATGACGGTGCGGGTGAACGACTATCTGTCGGGCCTGTTCGCGGGCGTCGGCATCACCCTGGTGGACTTCAAGATCGAGTTCGGCCGCATCTGGGAGAACGACTACGCCCGCATCATCCTGGCCGACGAGATCAGCCCGGACAGCTGCCGTCTGTGGGACACCGCGACCGGCAACAAGCTGGACAAGGACCGCTTCCGCCGCGACCTGGGCGACGTGATCGAGAGCTACACCGAGGTGGCGCGCCGGCTGGGGATCATGAAGGGCATGCCCACGGTGATTCAGGGAGGGCTGCATTGATGGCCAGGGTTCGTGTCCACGTCTTCCTGAAGCCGGGCGTGCTGGACGTGCAGGGCAAGGCCGTCGAAGGCGCCCTGAACGGCCTGGGCTGGACCGGCGTCTCCAACGCCCGCGTCGGCAAGCTGATCGAGTTCGACATGGCCGAGCCTGACGAGGCCGAGATCAGGCGCATGTGCGAGACCCTGCTGGCCAACACGGTGATCGAAAGCTACCGCATCGAGATCGGCTGAGGCACGTTCAACCCGGACACGCAGAACCGGGAGCGCGTCATGACCTTCACCCTGACCTCCAACGACCTCACCGACGGCGGCGGGTTGCCCGACGCGCAGGTGCAGGCGAAGGGAAACACCAGCCCGCATCTGGCCTGGTCCGGCGCGCCCGAGGGGACGAAGTCGTTCGCGATCACCTGCTTCGATCCCGACGCGCCGACGGGCAGCGGCTTCTGGCACTGGACGGTGGCGAACATCCCGGCCGAGGTCAGCGAGATTCCGACCGGCGGCCCCGTGCCGCAGGGCGCGGTCGAGGGACGCACCGACTATGGCGAGCCCGGCTTCGGCGGCGCCGCCCCGCCCCCCGGACACGGGCCGCACCGGTACGTCTTCACGGTGTTCGCCGTGGATGTGGGCGAACTGCCGGTCACACCGGAGGACTCCGGGGCCAAGTACGGCTTCAACCTGCATTTCCACACCCTGGCCAAGGCGTCGATCACCGCGACCTATGAGAACGACGGTTAAAGGTCGGCTACCCTCTCAGGCCTGGCGAACGGCGTTGTCCTGACCATCACGACCGGCTAGCGTCGTGGCCTCATTCGGGGGGATGACGCACATGAGCGACGCAGCGAAGCCGTTCGCGGCCAGGCACCCGGCGGACCGGGCCTTCTTTCTGGCATTCGCCGCCGTGGCGATCGTGGCCGTCGCCGGCGGCTTCCTTCCGAGACTGTCGACGATCTTTTCGGGAGAACGGGCCTGGCCGCCCTTTCCCGTGCACGTGCACGCCGTGCTGTTCTACGGCTGGATCGTCCTGCTGACGACGCAGGTCTTCCTCGTCCGCAGGGGAAACCTGGCGATGCACAGGCGGCTCGGCTGGGCCGGTCTGGCCCTGGCCGTGGCGATGGTCGGCGTCGGCGCGTGGATGGCCGTGACAATGGCCGGCTGGCATCTGGAGCGGGGCAGCGACCGCGGACTGGGTTTCCTGCCCGTCCCCCTGATGGATCTGGTGATCTTCAGCGTGCTCATCGGCTGGGCCGCCTTCAGCCGTCGGGACGCGTCGACGCACAAGCGCCTGATGCTGCTGGGAACCACCCAGCTGCTGGGCGCCGGCTTCGGACGGATGGACCTGTACGCCATGCCGCCCACGCCCTGGGCGCCGCAGGTGCAGATGTTCGTCAATCTCTACGGCGCGCTCTGGGTCATCATGGCGCTGGCGATCGCGTTCGACGTGGCAACCCGGGGGCGGCCGCATCGGGTCTGGCTGATCGCCGTGCCTTTCACCGTGGCGGCGCAATTCGTGGCGGCCAGCTTGCTGGTCTGGCCCGGGTGGAAGCCGTTCGCGGCCGGAATGCTGGGGATCGGCTGACCGACTGACATCGGGGGCGAACCCTGCTAAAGGCCCGCGCCATGAGCGCCGCCGTCATCGTCTTCCCCGGGTCCAACTGCGATCGCGACTGCAAGGTGGCCGTCGAGCGGTCCACCGGCGAGAAGGTGGAGATGGTCTGGCACGGCGAGACCGCGCTGCCTTCGGGCCTCGACCTGATCGTCCTGCCGGGCGGCTTCTCCTACGGCGACTATCTGCGCTGCGGGGCCATGGCGGCGCAGTCCCCCATCATGGAGGCCGTGAAGAAGGCGGCCGACGACGGGGTGGCCGTGGTCGGCATCTGCAACGGCTTCCAGATCCTGTGCGAGGCCGGGATGCTGCCGGGCGCCCTGCTGCGCAACGCCGGGCTGAAGTACGTCTGCAAGCCGATCACGCTGCAGGTGTCGAACGGCCAGACGCGCTTCACCAGCGGCTATCGGGGCCGCCGGGAGGTGGTGATGACGCAGGGCAACGGCGACGGCAACTATTTCGCCGACGCGGAGACCCTGGCCCGGCTGGAGGGCGAGGGACAGGTCGTGTTTCGCTACGTCGACAATCCGAACGGCTCGGTCGCCGACATCGCCGGCATCCAGAACGCGCGCGGCAACGTGCTGGGGATGATGCCGCACCCGGACCGGGCCTTCGAGGCCGAACTGGGATCGGCCGACGGGGCCGTGCTGTTCCAGAGCGTGCTGAACGCCGCCTGACGCGAAGACGGGCGACCCGAAGGCCGCCCGTTTCCTGAAGCCGGCGGTGCGGGCGTCAGACGCCGCCGCCGTTTTCCTCTTCCTCGTCGTCACCCTGAACGGCGACGTTCTCGTCGAGGATCTCGTCCTGATCGTCGTCCTCGTCTTCGTCCTCGACGGAGTCGAAGTCGTCGTCGCCCGCGTCCTGCTGGGCGTTCAGTTCGCGGGCGCCCATGCCGAGGCCCTGCTCACGGCCGCGATTGGCCTCGACCGTCTCGTCGAGGCCCGACGTCTGGTCGTCGTCGTACTGGCTGTTCAGGGTCGCGTCGTCGGCCTGGCCGGCGATCATGGCGTCGCCCGGCTGCGGGGTCCGGCTCTGCGGTTCTTGCTGCGGTTCGGCCATCGGGGAGGTTCCTGTGCTGGAGGCCGGCGGGGTCCGGCCCTCTGCGGCTGAACCGCGGCGGATCGTCCCCGTTCCAGCGTCGCCGCAAACAAATCTGAACCCGCGTGCGGCGCCGCGCGTATCTGGTCCGACCCCGAAAAGCGGAGCCGTTCATGTCCTCGATCGTCCGACCCACCGCCGCCCAGAAGACGCGTCGCCTGATCGTGCTGGCGACGACCTTGTTCGCCATCGCCGTGAACTACGGGATCAACGCCTTCGGCTGGGGCCAGAGTCCGGCGGAATTCTCGGCGGATTCGGACGAGACGCTGCGGGTGGCGAGCTACGCCTTTTCCATCTGGGGCGCGATCTTTCTGGGCCTGCTGATCTACGCGGTCCGGCAGGTGCTGCCGCAGACGGGCGAAAGCGATCTGATCCGGCGCATGGGCTGGCCTTCCGTGCTGGCGCTGCTGGGCGTCGGCTGGTGGACGGTGGCGGCGGCGTGGGACGCCGAGGCCGCGACCGTGGTCATCATCTTCGCGACCCTGGCCGTGCTGCTGGTCCCGCTGCTGAGGAATGCGGCGGGCATCCGGACGCTGGACCGGTTCGCGCGCGACCGTCTGACCGTGGTCTGGCCGCTGGCGGCGCTGGCCGGCTGGCTGACGGTGGCGGCGCCGGTGAACCTGCTGACGGTCCTCACCGGCAACGGCGACCTGCCGGCCTCGCCGTCGCCGACGGTCTGGGCGCTGATCGCCGTGGGCGCGGTCACGCTGGCGGCGCTGGCCGTGACGGAGCGCCTTCGCACGCTGGCGTACGGTCTGCCGATCGCCTGGGGTCTGGTCGGGGCCTTCGTGGCGGAGCAGGAGCGAAACCCGACGCTGGCGTTTTCGGCCCTGGGCGCGGCGGCGGTCGTGCTGGTCGGCGCGGTGATCCTTACGTTCGGGCTGAAGCGCGGCGTCGAGCGCGCGCACGGCTGACAGGAAAGCCGACGCGGGCTAGAAGGCCCGCCCATGAGCGCCTCCCCGCAGAAGACCATGGCCGAGCTGGCCGCCGAGTACGGCCTGGCTCCGAACGAATACCAGATCGTGCTGGACCGACTGGGGCGCGAGCCCAACCAGGTCGAGCTGGGCGTGTTCTCGGTCATGTGGTCGGAGCACTGCAGCTACAAGTCGTCGAAGATCCATCTGGGCAAGTTCCCGACCACCGGCGAGCGCGTGATCTGCGGGCCGGGCGAGAATGCGGGCGTGATCGACATCGACGACGGCGACGCCTGCATCTTCAAGATGGAGAGCCACAACCACCCCAGCTTCATCGAACCCTATGAGGGCGCGGCGACGGGGGTGGGCGGCATCATGCGCGACGTCTTCACCATGGGCGCGCGGCCGGTGGCCCTGCTGAACGCGCTGCGGTTCGGCGACCCCAGCCACGAGAAGACCCGGCGTCTGGTGTCGGGCGTGGTGTCGGGCATCGGCGGTTACGGCAACTGCGTCGGGGTGCCGACGGTGGCGGGCGAGACCAATTTCCACGCCGGCTACAACGGCAACATCCTGGTCAACGCCATGTGCGTGGGCCTGGCGAAGTCGGACGCCATCTTCTATTCGGCCGCGCCGGCGGCGGGGCATTCGGTCGTCTACTTCGGTTCCAAGACCGGCCGTGACGGCATCCACGGCGCGACGATGGCGAGCGCGGAGTTCGACGAGGATTCGGACGAGAAGCGCCCGACGGTCCAGGTGGGCGACCCCTTCGCCGAGAAGCTGCTGATCGAGGCGACGCTGGAGCTGATGGCGTCGGGAGCGGTCGCCGCCATTCAGGACATGGGCGCGGCGGGCCTGACCTCGTCCTCCGTCGAGATGGCGGGCAAGGGCGGGGTCGGCATCGAGTTGAACATGGACGCCGTCCCCCAGCGCGAAGAGGGCATGACGGCCTATGAGATGATGCTGTCCGAGAGCCAGGAGCGGATGCTGGCGGTGCTGAAACCGGGCCGCGAGGCCGACGGCGAGCGCATCTTCCGCAAGTGGGGGCTGGACGCCGCGGTCATCGGCGTGACCACCGACACCGGCCGGCTGGTGCTCAGGCACCACGGCGAGGTGGTCTGCGACGTGCCGTTGGCCCCGCTGTTCGACGACGCGCCCATGTACGACCGGCCCTGGGTCCAGCCGGAGCTGCAGCCGCGCCTGTCCCCGCAGGACGTGCCGGCGCCCGACAGCTGGCCGGACGCCGTGCTGAACGTGGTCTGCTGTCCCGACATGGCGTCCAAGCGCTGGATCTGGGAGCAGTACGACCGTCACGTCATGGCCGACACGCTGCAGGACTCGGCGACGGGCGCCGACGCGGGCGTCGTGCGCGTGCACGGCACCGACAAGGGGCTGGCCATGACCTCGGACGTGACCCCGCGCTACGTCCAGAACGACCCCTACGAGGGCGGCAAGCAGGCCGTGGCCGAGGCGTGGCGCAACCTGACCGCGGTCGGAAGCCGGCCCGTCGCCATCACCGACAACCTGAACTTCGGCAACCCGCAGCGGCCCGAGATCATGGGCCAGATCGTGCGCGCCATCGACGGCATGGCCGAGGCCTGCCGTGCGCTGGATTTCCCGGTCGTGAGCGGCAACGTCAGCCTGTACAACGAGACCAACGGGGCGGCCATTCCGCCCACGCCGACCGTCGGCGCGGTCGGCCTGCTGCCCAACTACGACGTGGTCGTGGGCTTCGGCGGAATGGTCGAGGGCGACGTGCTGGTGCTGATCGGCGAGACGCACGGCGAGCTGGGGGCGTCGATCTATCTGCGCGAGGTGCTGGGCCGCGAGGACGGCGCGCCGCCGCCCGTGGATCTGGCGCTGGAGCGCCGGACCGGCGACTTCGTGCGCGGCCTGATCGAGGCGGGCGAGCTGACCTGCGTCCATGACCTGTCGGACGGCGGCCTGATCGGCGCGGCGGCGGACATGGCTCTGGCCAGCGACTGCGGCGTGGAGCTGGACGCCACCAGCGCGGCGCATGCGCACGTGCTGCTCTTCGCCGAGGATCAGGCCCGGTATCTGACCGCCGTGGCGGACCCGGTCGAGCTGATCGCCCGAGCGCAGCAGGCGGGACTGCACGCCTCGGTCGTCGGCCGCGCCAAGGGGACCGACTTCGCCTCGGCCGGCGAGAAGGGCGAGCTGTTCCGCATCCCGCTGGCGCATCTGCGCGAGATGCACGAGAGCTGGCTGCCGACCTGGATCGAGGGCCGGGCATGATGCGCGCGCTCACCCTCATCGCCGCCCTGACGCTGACCGGCTGCGAGACGATGGAGCCGCCGGCCGTCCGGGACGGATGCGACGTGAAGGTCGACTTCGGCAGCTACGCCATGGGCGTGGACGGTGAGTTGAAGTCGCGGATCCTGGCCTTCGTCGAGGGCAGCGACGACGTCGTGGACGCCGCGGAGACGTCGTGGGGACGCGAGGGCGAGAGCACCCTGTGCGTGCTGGCCGCCGGAGCGTCCGCGACGGACCGGGTCTATGGCCGCATCGCCGGCCTGATCCCCGTGCGAAGTGAGCGGGCGCCGACCACCGTGACGCACCGCGACGGCCGCACGAAGTCGTCGTCCCTGCCGCCGAGGAGCTGATGCCATGACGCGCCTGCTGATCGCCCTGCCCTTCCTGCTGCTGGCCGCCTGCGAGGGCGGCGGCGACCCCGTCGAACAGGCCATGCGCGACGCCTCGGCCGAGCGGCATGCCGCGACGATGAAGGATGGCGAGGTCTCCACGGCCCACCCGGCCGGACACGGGACGGCCGCGGCCGGGGCGGGCGACGCGGCCTTCGCGGCGTCGGAAGCCTCGATGCATGAGAAGATGGCGGCCGCCTCCGGCGCCACCGTCGACGAGGCCTACGTCGCCAAGATGATCGCCCACCACGAGGGCGCGGTGGAGATGGCCGAGGTGGCGCTGGCGAACTCCAGGGACCCCGAAATCCGTCGCATGGCGCAGGCCGTGATCGACGCCCAGACGCGCGAGATCGCCGAGATGCGGGCATGGAGGCCGGCGGCGAACTGACGCGGCGCCTTACGCCCGACCGGCGACGGGGCTAGGTTCGCGCCATGGCCGACGGTTCCGCCGCCTTCCGCCCCTGGACGCCGCGGCGACGGACGAAGCCGCTGGGACTTCTGCCGTTCCTGTGGGTCAGCTGGCGCGATCCGCTGGGCATGTGGTCCGAGCGGCATTTCCGCGAGCCGCAGCTGCACGGCGATTCCGCTCTGGGCGAGATTCTGGTGGTCAGCCATCCGGAGGGCGTGCGCCACGTCCTGTCGGCCAATGCCGCCAACTATGAAAAGGGCGCGCTGCAGCGCCGGGTGCTGGGGCCGATGCTGGCCGACGGCCTGCTGCTGACCGAGGGCGAGGCCTGGCGGCGCGTGAGGCGCATCCTGGCGCCGCTGTTCACCCCCGCGCGGACGGCCACCATGACCGGGCGCATGGCCGACCGCTCGCGTCGACGCGTCGACGGATGGCGACTGGACCTCGGCCCCCGGGTGCTGAACCTCGACACGGAGATGTCGGGCCTGACCTTCGACATCCTGTCGGCCACCCTGTTCTCCGACCAGCTGGACGGGGACGCCGGCGGCTTCGAGAAGGCGCTGGACAGCTATCTTTCGTTGGCGGCGCGGATCGATCCGCTGGA
Organism: Brevundimonas sp.; assembly: GCF_035935935.1. Lineage (GTDB taxonomy): Bacteria > Pseudomonadota > Alphaproteobacteria > Caulobacterales > Caulobacteraceae > Brevundimonas. The sequence continues at coordinate 32,311 of NZ_DASYWO010000007.1, read as the reverse complement.
CGTTCTGGCCGCGCCGGACTGGATCCCGCGGCTGGGTCGCGTCACGGGAGCGGGCGCGGGGCGGTTCTTCGAGCGCCGGGTGTCGGCTCTGGTCGCGCGCAGGCGGGCGCAGATCGGGGCCGGCGAACCGGTCGCCGACGACCTGCTGACGGCGCTTCTGAACGCCCGCGACGAGGAGGGCGGCGAGGGGCTGTCGGATCACGAGGTGGCGTCCAACGTCCTGACCTTCATCCTGGCCGGGCACGAGACGACCGCGAGGACGCTGGGCTGGACGCTGCATCTGGTCAGCCGCACGCCCGACGTGGCCGCGCGCCTGAGCGCCGAAGCCGACGCCTTCGACGCCGGGGTGGACGACTGGGCCGAGCGCCTGCCGTGGACGCGGGCGGTGATCGAGGAGGCGATGCGGCTGTTTCCGCCGGCGCCGACCCTTGCACGCCGCGCCCTGGGCCCGGACGAGGTCGGCGGGCAGAAGATCAAGGCGGGCGCGACGGTGCTGATCTCGCCCTGGGTGCTGCACCGGCACGAGAGCCTTTGGGACGCGCCGGACGCGTTTCGCCCTGAGCGGTTCCTGCCCGAGAACCGGAAATCGATCGACCGGTGGAGCTGGATTCCCTTCAGCGCCGGCCCGCGCGTGTGCATCGGCGCGACCTTCGCCATGAACGAAGCCATGGTCGCGCTGGCGACGATCCTGAAGTCCGCGGACGTCGAACCGATCGAGTCCTCCGAGCCCCGCCCCGTGCACCAGATCACGCTGCGCAGCGCGCGGCCGATCCGCCTGCGGCTGCGGGCCCGGGCCTAGACAGAACCGTCACGATCGGCCGGTATCGGGGAGCGGAATCGGAGACCCGTCCCATGCGCCTGCCCGTCCCTTCGCGTCGTTCGTTGATCCTGGCTCTGGGCGGCGGCGTGGCCGCCACGGGGCCGGCGCGGGGCGCGCTGGCCGACCCGGTGTGGGCCGAGTATCCGTTCCAGCTGGGGATCGCGGCCGGAGATCCGACGTCGGACGGCTTCGTGATCTGGACGCGACTGGCGCCGCGCCCGCTGGAGATCGGCCACGGCATGCCCTCGGCGCCCGTGCCGGTGAAGTGGGAGGTGGCGTCCGACCGCGGCTTCGGCACGATCGTCCGCTCCGGCGAGGCGGTGGCCCGCCCCGAACTGGGCCACGCCGTCCACGTCGAAGTGGAAGGTCTGCAGCCGGGCCGCGAGTATTTCTATCGGTTCGCGTCGGGCCGGGAGCGCACCCCCTACGGCCGCGCCGTGACCGCACCGGCGGCGGGCGCAACGGTGGACCGGGCCCGCTTCGGCGTACTGGGCTGTCAGGCGTATGAGCAGGGCTTCTACACCGCGCACCGAAAGGCCGCGGCCGAGGAGCTGGATTTCATCTACTGCTACGGCGACTACATCTACGAGGGGCGGGGCAATCGCACCTACACCGGCTCGGGCGGGACCATCGAGAACCCCCGCATGCACGCGGGCGGCGAGGTCTACAGCCTGGACGACTACCGTCGTCGCTATGCCCAGTACAAGCTCGACTCCGACCTGCAGTCGTCGCACGCCTCGACGGCGTGGTACTGCACGTGGGACGATCACGAGATCGACAACAACTGGGTCGACGCCCTGGACCAGGACGGGACGGACCCGGCCGTCTTCATGCTGCGGCGGCAGGCCGCGGCGCAGGCCTTTTACGAGCACATGCCCCTGCGGCGCTCCAGCTTCCCGAAGGGCTCGGCGCTGCAGCTGTATCGCAAGGCGTCGTGGGGCGGGCTGATGGACCTGCACCTGCTGGACACGCGCCAGTACCGCTCGGACCAGCCCTGCGACGACGCGTGGGCCACCACCTGCGCCGGCGTGGACGCCGCCGAGGCCCAGGTCCTGGGCGAGGCGCAGGAGCAGTGGCTGTATCGGGGTCTGGACCAGTCGCGCGCGCAGTGGAATGTGCTGGCGCAGCAGATCATGGTGATGGATCTGGACCGCAAGGAAGGGCCGGAGCCGGGCTACAACCTCGACACCTGGGCCGGGTATCGCATTCCGCGCAACCGGCTGCTGAAGCGGATCCAGGACCGGCGCATGAAGAACGTCGTGGTCCTGACCGGCGACGAGCACCAGAACTACGCTGGGGAGCTGTTCCTGAACGGCGCCGAGCCGACGGGCGCGCCGATCGCCAGCGAGTTCGTGACGACGTCCATCAGTTCGTCCGGCGACGGACAGGACCAGCGCGCGGACGGCCGGCGCTATCTGGCCGACAACCCGTTCCTGAAGTTCAACAACGCCCAGCGGGGCTACGTCGTCTGCGACGTGACGCCGGACGCGTGGAAGACCGAGTTCAAGGTGCTGGACAAGGTGTCCGAAAAGGGCGGCACGCTGTCGACGCGGGCGACGATGGTCGTTCAGTCGGGCGACGCGCGGGTGACGGCGGGCTAGAGGGCCGGCACCGCCTGCCGCAGCCGCCCCCCGACGCGGATCGGCTCGACCCGCGTCGCCAGCCCCGTGCGATCGTCGGTCTCGACGTAGACGCCGCAGATGGTGGCCGGTCCGGAAGCCGGGCTGTAGCGGCCACCGGAGATGCGGGTGGTGAAGCGCCGCAGGGGCTCTTCCTTCTCGTTGCCGATGACGCTGTCGTAGTCGCAGCAGCCGCCGGCGTCGGTCTGGTAGGCCGTGCCGCCGGGCAGGATCTGGCAGTCGGCGGTGGGCACATGGGTGTGGGTGCCGACGACCAGGCTGGCGCGGCCGTCGCAGAAGTGGCCCATGGCCATCTTCTCGGACGTCGCCTCGCAGTGCATGTCGACGATGACGGCGTCGGCCGCCATGCCGAGCGGACAGGCGGCCAGTTCCTTCTCCACCGCGCTGAAGGGGTCGTCCATCGGGTCCATGTGGACGCGGCCCAGCACGTTCATGACGAGGACGGTCCGACCGGAGTGCGTCTCGAACAGGTTGGCTCCGGCGCCGGGCGCGTCCATCAGGCGCGGATAGTTCAACGGGCGGATCAGGCGCGGCTCGCGCACGATGTAGGTCAGGGCCTCGCGCTGATCCCAGCTGTGGTTGCCCAGCGTCAGGCAGTCGGCGCCTGCCATGAACAGCTCGTTGGCCGTGTGCTCGGTGATGCCGAAGCCGCCGGCCGCGTTCTCCGCATTCACCACGACGAAGTCGAGCTTCAGATCGCGTTTCAGCGCCGGCAGGTGATCGGTGATCCCGTCCCTGCCCGATTTGCCGACCACGTCGCCGAAGAAAGCCAGTCTCATTCGAAGGGCCTATAGCCCATCTCGGTCAGGACGCCATGCAGGCGCACGTCGTGCGCCTCGACCTCCAGCCCCGCGACCTCCTGCCCGGCATAGGCCAGGCCCACGCGGGTCGCGCCGGGCACCGCGGCGAAGGTGCGGTCGTAGTGGCCCCCGCCCTGTCCAAGCCGCCAGCCGCGCGCGTCGAAGGCCAGCAAGGGCGTGACGATCAGGTCGGGCTCGACGCTCTCGGCCAGAGGCAGCGGGGCGGGCACGCCGACCAGATCGGGCTCCAGCGGCTCGCCCGGCGCCCAGCGGCGAAAGATCATCGGGCCATCGCCCTCGATCACGACCGGCAGGCAAAGCTCGCGCCCCGCGGCGGCGAGGGCGGCCGCGAGCGGCGCGGCGTCCAGCTCGGTTCCGATGGCGCGGTAGACGGCGACGACGGTCGCGGGAGGCAGATCACCGACGTGGTCGACCGCGCGGAAGGCCGCCGTCGCGTCCAGACCGGCCAGCCGCTTGCGCTCGGCGCGCATGGCGGCGCGCAGTTCGCGCTTGTCGGTCGGATGCGGGTTCACGGGTGAGCCATACGCCCTGCCGGACGATGGTGGTAGAACTGGGCGCGTGGTTTTCGTCGCCCGTCGCATACGACGGGCTCCACCCTCAAGCAGCGAGCGCCCGCGGCGCGAGCGACAGGGCATCAAAAAGGAGAGGGTGGCGGGGGCCGCGAGGGCCGTGAAGGACGGTTCAATCCCCTCGACCTGGCGAACCAGGTGGGCGCCGTAGTGCCCAGGCCCACGAGCCCGGACAGGGACAGCTCCCTTAGAGACGATTAAGGTCGCTGGGATGTGTTGCCTTCGACGAGAGCCGCAGCCGACCCGCCGGGGTTCAAGGTAGGCGCGGGGCGTGGCAGTCTCAAGGCGTCACGTTCACTTCCGACAAAGGATCCATCGACATGAGCCTGCTCAACGCCCTCATGAGCAATGCCGACGCCGTGGACGCGGCCGCCACCCAAGCCGAGATGGCGCAGTTTCTGGTCGAGGGTGAGCGGGTTGAGCACGCCTATAAATTGATCCGCGACATGATCGTCTTCACCAACGAACGCCTGATCCTCGTGGACAAGCAGGGCATCACCGGAAAGAAGATCGAGCTGCATTCGATCCCCTACTCGAAGATCAGCCACTTCAGCGTCGAGACGGCGGGAACGCTGGACATGGACTCCGAGCTGAAGGTGGCCCTGTCCGGTGGCACGGTCTTCGCCAAGACATTCGGGCGCGGCGTCGACATCAACGACGTTCAGCGGGTGCTGGCGACCCACGTGCTGAAGGTCAGCTGACCTCAGATCGTCTGCGCCAGTTTCTCGAGACGGGCCGCGACTGCGTTCAACGCTTCCGCGACGCCGTCGTTGGCCGGGGCGGGAGCGTCGGCGGGCGGCGGGGCCGCCGTTCCGACCGCAAGCCGCGCCTCGTGCAGCTCGTCGGCCAGAAGAAGCGCGGCCATCAGGAACAGGCGGATGTCGCCGACGTGACCGACCTCGGACGCCACGTTGCGCACGTGGTCGTCGAACTGGCGGGCCAGCATGCGGACGCGCTCTTCCTGACCGTCGGCGCATCCGACGGCGTAGGGGCGGCCGTTGACCTCGACGGTGACGGTGGCCATCAGCCGGCCTCCGCTTCGTCTTCGCCGAGGGCCTGACGGATGGCCTGGGCGGCGATGGCGAGGGCCTCGGACGCCTCGCGGCCGGCGGCTTCCAGTTCGGCGGTGCGCGCGGGATCGACCCGCGGCGCGAACAGGTCGTCGTCGGACACGGGGCGGGCGCTGGCGGGGCGGGCTTTCAGGTCCAGGACCCTGCGCTCGAGCAGGGACAGGGCGCGATCGACCCGGTCCCGGGCGGCGGCGGCGGCGTCGGCCATGTGCCCTCCTTTCAGAATCCGTATAGAACCCGCCACGCCCGCGCGGTAAAGCGCCGCCGCCTCCCTTTTTTCCGCCCTCCGACGAAAGGTCCTCCCCGTGACCGGTCCCGAACCCGCACCCAAGGCGACCCCGAAGCAGATGGCCGACGCGATCCGCGTCCTGGCCATGGACGGGGTCGAGAAGGCGAAGTCGGGTCACCCGGGCATGCCCATGGGCATGGCCGACGTCGCCACGGTGCTGTTCAGCCGCTTTCTGAAGTTCGACGCGAGCCGCCCGGACTGGGCCGATCGCGACCGCTTCATCCTGTCGGCCGGCCACGGCTCGATGCTGATCTACGCCCTGCTGCACCTGACGGGCTACAAGGCCGCGACCAAGGAGGAGCTTTCGAACTTCCGCCAGTGGGGATCGAAGACGGCGGGGCACCCGGAGTTCGGCCACATGCCGGGCGTGGAGACCACGACCGGCCCGCTGGGTCAGGGTCTGGCCAACGCCGTCGGCTTCGCCTTGGCCGAGCGGCATCTGGCGGCGAGGTACGGCGCGGATCTGGTCGACCACCGCACCTGGGTGATCGCCGGCGACGGCTGCCTGATGGAGGGCATCAGCCAGGAGGCGATCACGCTGGCGGGTCGCTATCGCCTGAACAAGCTGACCGTGCTGTGGGACGACAACGAGATCACCATCGACGGCAAGGTCGGCCTGTCGGACGCCACCGACCAGAAGGGCCGGTTCAAGTCGGCCGGCTGGGCCGTGAAGGCCGTCGACGGTCACGACATGCACGCCATCCGCGCGGCGATGAAGTGGGCGGTTAAGCAGGACAGGCCGACCCTGATCGCCTGCCGCACGAAGATCGGCCGCGGCGCGGCGACGATGGAAGGCAGCCACAAGACGCACGGCGCGGCGCTGGGCGCGGCCGAGATCGCCGCCACCCGGCTGGGTCTGGCGTGGACGCATGACCCGTTCGAACTGCCAGACGACGTGGCGGCGGCCTGGAAGAAGGTCGGCCGTCGTGGGGCCAAGGCGCGCAAGGCGTGGGAGGCGAAGTTGGCCGCCCACCCGCAGGGCGCGGACTTCACCCGCGCCATGAGCGGCGACCTGCCCGCCGACGCCTTCGAGGCCCTGGACGCCGGCATCGCCGAACTGGTCGAGACGAAGCCGGCGCAGGCCACGCGCGCGTCGTCGGGTGCGGCGCTGGGCAAGCTGTTCGCCGCCGTGCCCGAGATGATCGGCGGCTCGGCGGACCTGACGGGGTCGAACAACACCTTCGTGGCCGGCACGCCGATCCTGGACGCGCCGACCTATGAGGGGCGCTACGTCAACTGGGGCATCCGCGAGCACGGCATGGCCGCGGCGATGAACGGCATGGCGCTGCACGGCGGGGTGATCCCGTACGGCGGCACCTTCATGGTGTTCTCGGACTACAGCCGCCCGTCGATCCGACTGGCCGCCCTGATGGGGATCCGGGTGATCCACGTGCTGACGCATGACAGCATCGGCGTGGGCGAGGACGGGCCGACGCATCAGCCGGTCGAGCACCTCGCCGCGCTGCGCGCCATCCCCAACCTGCTGGTCTTCCGCCCGGCCGACACGGTCGAGGCGTTCGAATGCTGGCGCGTGGCGCTGGAGACGAAGACCGCGCCGTCGGCCATGGCGCTGTCGCGTCAGAAGACCGACGCCGTGCGCGTGACGCCCGCGTCCGGAAACCTGTCGGCCCGGGGGGCGTATGAGCTGCGCGCCGCGAACGGCGAGGCGAAGGCGACGCTCTTCGCCACGGGCACCGAGGTGCCGGTGGCGCTGAAGGCGGCGGAAACGCTGGAAGCGGACGGCACGCCGACACGCGTGGTCTCGGTCCCCTGCTTCGGCCTGTTCGAGCAGCAGGACGCCGCCTATCAGGCGTCGGTGATCGGGCGCGGCACGGTGCGCGTGGCGGTCGAGGCCGGCATCAAGCAGGGCTGGGAACGCTTCATCGGCGAGGACGGCGGCTTCGTCGGCATGAGCCGCTTCGGCGCCAGCGCGCCGGCCGAGGTGCTGTACGAGAAGTTCGGCATCACGTCCGAGGCGGTCGTCGCGGCGGTGAAGGCGCGGCTGTGACGTGACTGGCCCGGCCGTCATGCTGCGGCCGGGACGGCCGGATGACGCGGCGGTCCTTCGGGATCTGACGTGGCGACTGACGATCGCGCACCCGGCCTACGGCGATCAGGCCCGCGCGAGGCCGCAGGCCGTCGAGGCTCCGACGCAGGCGCTGTCAGACGGCGGGGTGATCGTGGCCGAGGTCGAGGGGCGCGCCGTCGGCTACGTCACCGTCGTTCAGGGCGAAGAGGATGCGGCGGAGGTGGACGGTCTGTTCGTCGACGCCGACTTCCAGCGAGGGGGGATCGGCCGCAGACTGCTGGAGGCGGCCGCAGACACGGCGCGGCGACGCGGCGCGTCCGGCCTTCGGGTCGTCAGCGCGCCCGACGCCGTGGCGGTCTATGAGGCGTTCGGCTTCGGCGACCCGGAAGCGACGCAAACCCTTTTCGGCCCCGCCGTCATCCTGCGGATGGCGTTGCCGCCCCAATGACGGAGACGACGATGAAACTCGGCACCCCCCTGTCCGACACCGCCGTGCGCGTCATGCTGCTGGGGGCGGGCGAGCTGGGCAAGGAGGTGGCCATCGAGCTCCAGCGGCTGGGCGCTGAGGTGATCGCCGTCGACCGCTACCCCAACGCCCCGGCCATGCAGGTGGCGCATCGCAGCCACGTGATCCCGATGACGGATCCCCAGGTGCTCAACGGCGTCGTCCTGGCCGAGGCGCCGCACATCATCGTGCCGGAGATCGAGGCAATCGCCACGGAAGTCCTGGCCGACATCGAGGCGGCCGGCCTGGCGAGGGTGATCCCTACGGCGCGGGCGACGCAGCTGACCATGAACCGGGAGGGCATCCGCCGGCTGGCGGCCGAGGAGCTGGGGCTGGCGACCAGCCCCTACGCCTTCGCCGGGTCGGCGGAGGAGTTGAGGGAGGCGGCGCGCCGGATCGGCCTGCCGGTCTTCGTGAAGCCGGTCATGTCCTCGTCGGGCAAGGGGCAGTCGATGATCGACGCGCTGGAGGACGCCGGCAACGCCTGGACGTACGCCCAGTCCGGCGGGCGCGTGGACACGGCCCGCGTCATCGTAGAGGGCCGGATCGACTTCGACTTCGAGATCACCCTGCTCACCGTCCGGTCGATGCGCGACGGGCAGGTGGTCACCGACTTCTGCGACCCGATCGGGCACCGGCAGGTGAAGGGCGACTACGTCGAGAGCTGGCAGCCGCAGGCGATGTCGTCGGCGGCGCTGGCCGCCTCGCAGGAGATCGCGGGCAAGGTGACGGCGGCGCTGGGCGGGCTGGGCGTGTTCGGCGTCGAGCTGTTCGTGAAGGGTGACCAGGTCTGGTTCAGCGAGGTGTCGCCGCGTCCGCACGACACCGGCCTGGTGACGCTGGCCACGCAGGTGCAGTCGGAGTTCGCCCTGCATGCCCGCGCCATCCTGGGCCTGCCAATCGATGTGACCCGGCGCGACGTGGGCGCCAGCGCGGTCATCTATGGCGGCGTGGACGCGGTCGGGGTGGCCTATGAGGGCGTCGCAGACGCGCTGGCCGTTCCGTCCGCCGACCTGCGCCTGTTCGGCAAGCCCGAGGCGTTCGAGCGTCGGCGCATGGGCGTGGCCACGGCGCGCGGCGAGACGACTGAGCAGGCCCGCGAACGGGCGCGCGAGGCGGCGTCGAAGGTGCGGGTCGTCGCGCGCTAGTCCGCCGGCAGCGCCGCGACCGCGGCTTCCAGAACCACGTCGCGACCGGCCCGCCGGTCGGCGAGCGTCGGTTCGACCGCCACGTCGGGAACCACGCCCGCGCCCTCGAGATCCCGTCGCTCGCGCGGCGTCAGGATGATGTTGAGGCTGAGCGAGAGCACGCCGCCGTCCGGCAACTCGACGTAACGGGAGCCGATCACCGCCCCCGCGCTGGTCTGACCGACCACCGGGCCGCGGTCGTACTCCTGAAAATGCGCCGCCAGAAGCTCGGACGCGCTGCCGGACGCGGGACCGATCAGGATGGCGACCGGCCCGGTCCAGACCGTCGCGCGCGGACGCGTGACGTATTCGGTGTCGATGAAGCGTCCCTTCTGGCGGGCGTAGGCCACCTGTCCCTCGTGCAGCATGGCCACGATCTCGCCGAGAGAGGCCAGCAAGCCGCCGCCGTTGTCGCGCACGTCCAGCACGACGCCGCGCGGGGGATCGGCCCGCATCGCGGCGATCTGGTCGTCAAGCCAGGCCACGGAAGCGTCGTCGAACCGGTCGAAGCGCAGCACGACGATGCCGTCGTCGCGCCGCGTCGCCTCGTGCACCGGACGCGCGGGAAGTTCGGCGGCCGTGACGTCCAGCGCCTGAACGGCGCCGTTCTCGTCCTCGAAGACGAAGGCGTAGGTCTGGCCGAGCGAGGGGGTCACGGCGGTGAGCTCCGACCGGCCGTTCACGCTGACGATGCGCCAGCCCACCTGGACGCCGGCGGCGAGGGCCGGACCTTCGGCCCGCACGCGGGTGACGATCCAGTCGTCGCCGATCCGCGTCGCGGACAGGCCGAAGCCGGCGCCCGACTGACCCAGTCGCGTCGCCTGGAGCTCGGCGCGGCGCGCCGGCGAGGTCACGCTGGTGTGGCGATCGTCCAGCAGATCGAACAGCGGATGCATGCGGGCGTAGAAGTCGGTCTCGGTCGGCGCCGAAACCGTCGCCTCGCGGCGCGCCGCCGCCTCGCCCGCCCAGTTCACCCCGCGATGATCGCCGTCATAGTAGTGGCGCGCCACGTGATCGACGGCCGCGTCGTAGACCCTGGCGTTCAGGGCGCGCCGCTCTGCGGAGCCGTCGGCGACCGCCACAGGGGGCGGGACCACGCCGTCCACCGCGAAGGGCAGGTTCGGCGCGCAGCCGGCCAGCAGGAGGAGCGCGCCGAGGACCGGCGCGAGACGCCGCAGCATCATGGGGCCTCGCGCGCGCCGGCCGCGGCGGCCTCGGGCGGATCGGCCAGGGCGGCCAGCGCCGCCTCCAGCGCTGCGTCCGACGTGGGCGTGACGACGTCGGGGCGGACGCCGGCCTTTTCGAGCCTGACCCCGGACACGGTGACGAAGTCGGCGCGGCTGAGCGTCAGGCGTCCGCCGTCCGGCAGATCGGTGTCCCGGGAAATCAGGACGGCGCCGGACGTGGGGGCGCCCACGATGACGGCGCGGCCGGACTCCTGTAGGGCGGCGGGCGTCAGCTCCGCGGCGGAACGGCTGCCCGGACCGACGAGGACGGCCAGATCGTTGGGAACCGGCGCGGTCAGTCCACCGCACGGCGCGCGCGTCGTCAGCAGACGGCGGGGCGCCTCGCGGCCGGTCTGCCAGGCCCACGGCACGCCCTGCGGCAGGAAGCAGCCGAGCACGGCCTCGGCCTCCCACAGGCGACCGCCGGCGTTGGCGCGCAGGTCCAGCACCACGTCGACGTCGGGCGGCAGGTCGCGCAGCTCCTCGCCCATCCAGCGCCCCATGCCGGGATCGAAGGCGCGCGCGCTGAGGATCAGCACGCCGGGGCGCGACCGGTCCGCGACGAAGACCGGGATCGGCGGCATCACCCGCGGCATCAGGTCGAACGCGCGTCGTGCCTCCCCGTCCTGAAAGACGACGTGCACGGGAGTCCCTTCCACCACGTCGTGGTCCGGGGTCCAGCCTCCGGCGTCGGTGGCCAGGCGCCAGCCGATCTGCACCCCCGCGTCGGCCGCGGCCGAGCCTTCGCGGACGGACTGGACGCGATAGCCGCCGTCGTCCTCGCGCGAGACGGTGACGCCGATGACGGCGCGGTCGCGATGCTGGGCGTCGGCGCGCCGCACCGAGGCGGGCGAGGCGGCGGCGGCATGGGCGTCGTCCAGCAGGTCGAGCATGCCGTTGATCGCCGCATAGAGCTGGCCGTCGTCCTCGGCGGCCAGGGCCTGCGGCCGCCACGTCTCGCGCGCGGCGTCCCAGTCGACGCCCTTCAGCGCGGGGTCGTAGTAGTCGCGTCGCACCTCGGTCCAGACGCGGTCGAAGACGCGGGCGTTCATCCGCTCGCGGTCGGAGCTCGACGCGCGGTCCGCCGCCGCGACGGCCGTGACCGCCACGTCCTGCGCGGCGACCATCGGCGCGCAGAGAAGCGCCGCCCCGAGCAGGGCGGCGCCGAGCATGGAATTCGCGTGACGTCCGGTCTTCATGGCCCGGACGATAGAGTCGGCGCGGCCCCGCCCGCAAGCGGGACCGCAGACGGCTTCACCGGGCCGCCGGCGCCGGGGCGCGACGGGTGAAGACGCGGACGTCGGCGCCGCCGCGCTCGCCCTCCTCCAGCGCGCCGGACCCGTCGGCGTCCATCTTGCGGAAGCCTTCGCGCATCGGGGCGAGGAACTCGTCCTCGGTCACCCGACCGTCGCCGTTCGCGTCGAGATCCCCCGGACCGTCGAGGGCGCCGTCGGGTCCGCCCACGGTGTGGACGAAGACATGGGGGGCGCCGGGCGCGCCGGGCGCGTGCGGCGGATGGGGCGGATGCGGCGGCGGGGGCGGCGCGCCGGGGGCGCCCCGCATGATCCGCGTCTCCACGCGGACCTCGCGGCCGTCCTCGCTGGTCCAGGTGGCCGTCTCGCCGCCTTCCGGACCGCCCATGACGTAAACGTGCCGACGTTCGCCGTCGCCGGTGACGATCGGACCGCCGGTCCAGACCATCGGACCGCCGTGGCGGATCATGACGTCGTGCTCGCCGGGGCCGCCGGCCTGCAGTTCGTCCGTCGAAAGCCGGCCGTCGCCGTCCTTGTCGAGCTGCCCGAAATGGTCGGTCATGGGCGCGGCGAACTCGTCGCGCGTGACGAAGCCGTCCCCGTCCTTGTCCAGACCGGGGCCGCCGTGCATGCGGATCATCACCCGCTCCGGAGGGGCCGGGGGCGCGGGCGGCGGCGGCGGGTCCTGCACGGCCAGCGTGAGGGCGGCGGCGAGGGGCAGGGAGATCAGCATGGCGGGTCCTGAGAGCGTTCGCGATGAGGGCAGGTCACCATGCGCCGCTTGCGCGCGTGTTTCATCCCCGGCCGGATTTGTTTCACCGGTGAAATGACGTCGCCGCGAAGCCCCGCCATGATGACGCCGATGACCGACGTTTCCGCGCACGTCCTCGTGGTCGACGACGACCCCGGCATCCGCGAGGTGCTGATCGAATATCTGTCCCGCCACGGCTATGAGGCCGAGGGCGCGGCGTCGGCCGCCGAGATGGACCGCGCGCTGCAGGCGCGGCGGCCCGACCTGATCGTGCTGGACGTGATGATGCCCGGCGAGGACGGCCTGTCCGTCGTGCGGCGGCTCGCCGGAAACGGACCCCCGATCGTCATGCTGTCGGCGATGGGCGAGGACACCGACCGGATCGTGGGGCTGGAGCTGGGGGCCGACGATTATCTGCCCAAGCCGTGCAATCCGCGCGAGCTGCTGGCCCGCATCCGGGCCGTGCTGCGGCGCCCGCGGGAGGCGGAGCCGGGCGACGAGGGACCGGCTCTGGGCTTCGCCGGCTGGCGGCTGGACCTGATGCGACGGTCGCTGACCCGACCGGACGGGCAGGAGGTGGTGCTGTCGGCGGGGGAGTTCGCCCTGCTGCGCGCCTTCGCCGAGTCCGCCGGGCGCGTGCTGACGCGGGACCAGCTGCTGGAAAAGGCGCGGGGGCAGGACGCCGACGTGTTCGACCGGGCGGTGGACGTCTCGATCAGCCGGCTGCGCCGCAAGCTGGACGACGGTTCCGGACTGGAGCTCATCCAGACCCTTCGGGGCGAAGGATATCGGTTCGACGCGAAGGTGACGCGGCGATGAGGCGGCCCGGCACCCTGCCCGTCTTCGTCCAGGTGGCGGCGCTGGCGGCGACGGCGGTCGCGCTGTCGCACGCCGTGGCGTTCGCCGTCGTGCTGCTGTCGCCCGACCCGCCGCCGGCCGGCTTCAGCCTGGAGGCGGCGGCGACGGCTCTGGAAGGTCGGCCCGCGCGCACCAGCGACGGCAAGCGGCTGCAGCGACGGGTGGATGCGCGCCCGGTCACCGCCGGCGACGACCGGCCTGCGGATCCCCTGGAGGCCGGGCTTGCGGCCGCCCTGGCCAACCGGCTGGACGCGGCGCCCTCAGAGGTGCGGGTGCGCATCGACGGCGAACGGCACGCCTTCAACCGGCGGATGCCGGGCCCGGCGCCCGTCCGCGCCCGCGTCGAGGAGAGCACGGTCTACGTGATGACGCCCGGCGCGTCCGTCGCGCCGCCCGCGCCGCCGCCGGAACCGCCCCCTCCCCCGCTCCCGACGGGCGTGGATTTGCGCCTGAGGACGCCCGATGCGCCGCCCGCTCCGGCGCCCGGCCGCGTGGTCGTGAACGAGTCCGGCGTGCGGCAGTTCACCGTGACGACCGACCGCCTGACCTTCGCGCCATTCTCGGCGTCGTTGCGGCTGGAGGACGGACGCTGGGCGACGGTGGAGCCGCCGCGGGGCCTGCTGTCGCCCTGGCAGTCGCGGCTGTTGCTGGCGCTTGCGATCTCGCTGCTGCTGCTGGCCCCATTGGTCTGGTGGATGGCGCGCCGGCTGACGCGGCCGATCCGTGTGTTCGCGGCGGCGGCCGAGCGGCTGGGCGCGGACCCGGACGCGGAACCGCTGACGCCCTCGGGCCCCTCGGAGGTGCGCACCGCCATCCACGCCTTCAACGACATGCAGGCCAGTCTGCGCGATCACATGCGCCGCCGCACGCAGACCGTGGCGGCGATCGCGCATGACCTGCGCACGCCGCTGACGCGCCTGCGCTTCCGCGCCGAACAGGCGCCCGACGCCTTGCGCGACCGGATGGCCGCCGACGTGGAGGAGATGGACGCCCTGATCGCCCAGGCCATGGCCTATGTTCGCGGCGAGGCGCCGCCGGAACGGGTGGAGACGTTCGACCTGACGGCGCTGGCCGGCGACTGCGCGCGCGGCTTCTCCGAAACCGGCGAAGGCGTGACGTTCACGGCGGGACCGGAACTGCGGGTGCGGGCCGATCCGACGGCGGTGCGGCGCGCGGTGGCCAATCTGGTCGCCAACGCCCTGAAGTATGCGGGGTCCGCCCGGGTTTCGACGGCGGCGGTCGACGGCCGCGCCGCGGTGCGGGTCGAGGACGACGGACCGGGCCTGCCCGACGACCAGCTTCAGGCGGTGTTCGAGCCGTTCCACCGCGCAGAGCCCAGCCGCAATCGCCAGACCGGCGGCGCGGGACTGGGCCTGACCGTCGCCCGCCAGGCCGCCCGCGCCCACGGCGGCGAGGTGGTCCTGATCACCCGGCCCGAAGGCGGCCTGACCGCCGAACTGACGCTTCCGCTTTCCGAGGAGATGTCCTGATGCGCGCCCTGATCGTCGCCTGCGCCCTGATGTGGGGCGGCCCCGCGCTGGCCCAGGAGGCGCCGCCGCCGCGCCAGACGGTGGCCGCCGTCGCGAACGCGGTGCGAGAGGTCTACTTCGATCCCGCCAAGGGCGACCGCATCGCCGACGCACTGGAAGCCGAGGCCGCGTCGGGCGCTTTCGACGCCCTGACCGATCCGCGCGATCTGGCCACGGCGTTGACGGTGCGGCTGAAACCGGAGGACGCCCACTTCAACGTGACCTGGAACCCGCAGGCGTCCGAGACGGCGCCGCCTCTGCCCCGCACGGGCGGGCCGCAGGGCCCCGCTCCGTCCGGCCCGCGCACGCCGCCGCCGGGCATGGTGCGGGGCAACTTCGGCTTCACCGACGTGCGCATTCTTCCGGGCAACGTCGGCTATGTGGAGATGAAGTCGTTCGCCGACATCTTCTTCGGCGACCCTGACGATCCCGCGCGGAAGCGGGCGGATGCGGTGCTGGACTTCCTGTCGGGGACCGACGCGGTGATCATCGACCTGCGCGACAACGGCGGCGGTGCGCCGTCGATGGTCGGCTATCTGGTCAGCGCCTTCGTCGGGCCGGACCGGGACGTGTACAACGTCTTCCACAGCCGGGACGGCACGGAGCGCGAGGCGCCGGAGGCGTTTCATCCCGCGCCGCGGCTGGACGTGCCGGTCTACGTCCTGACCAGCGGGCGGACGGGCTCGGCGGGCGAAGCCTTCCCCTACACCCTGCAGGCGGCGGATCGGGCGACGATCGTAGGCGAGGCCTCGGGCGGCGCGGCCAACCCCGGCGGCATGGTGCCGGTCGGCGGCCGGTTCGCGGTGTTCGTCTCCGGCGGCTCTCCCCGAAACCCGCTGACGGGCGGCAACTGGGAAGGGACCGGCGTCGTGCCGGACGTCGCGACGCCCTGGGACCGGGCGCTGGAGACCGCGCACCTGCTGGCGCTGGACGCCATCGTGCAGAAGGACCCCGCGCGGACCGATGCCCGATGGGCGGCGCAGGCCCTGCGGACGGCGCCGGTCGCCGTCGACCTGGCTCCCTACGTCGGCGGCTACGGCGAGTGGACGGTGACGGCACAGGACGGGCGGCTGCTGGCGACGCGCGGACGTCGGCCGCCCCTGACGCTGGTTCCGCTGGGCGACGACGTGTTCAGCCGAGCCGGCGATCCGGGCACGCGGGTGACCTTTTTCCGCAACGCGGACGGCGGCGTGGGCGGCTTCGACGTCGCGGGTCCGGGCGGATCGGGTCCGCGCTTCCGGCGAACGCCCTGAGCGAAACACTCGATCACGCCTTGTTACGCGTCCGGGGTTGATCCCCGGGCGCGCCGGTTCCATTGAGGCGCCCAACGAACACTCAAGCCTCGGGAGCCCCCACCATGACCGTCCGCGTCGCCATCAACGGCTTCGGCCGCATCGGCCGTCTCGTCCTGCGCTCGATCGTCGAGCACGGCCGCCGCGACGTCGAGGTGGTGGCGATCAACGACCTGGGTCCGGTGGCCACCAACGCCCACCTGCTGAAGTACGACAGCGTCCACGGCCGCTTCCCCGGCACGGTCACCTCGGGCGAGGACTGGATCGACGTCGGCCTGGGCAAGATCAAGGTCACGGCCGAGCGCGATCCCGCGAACCTGCCGCACAGGGACCTGAACGTGGACATCGCGTTCGAGTGCACCGGCATCTTCACCGCGCGCGACAAGGCCGAGGCGCACCTGAAAGCCGGGGCAAAGCGCGTGCTGATCTCGGCGCCCGGCGAGAACGCCGACAAGACCATCGTCTTCAAGGTCAACCACGAGACCCTGACCGCCGACGACGTGATC
The DNA here is from genome assembly GCF_035935935.1 of Brevundimonas sp. Classification (GTDB taxonomy): domain Bacteria; phylum Pseudomonadota; class Alphaproteobacteria; order Caulobacterales; family Caulobacteraceae; genus Brevundimonas. The sequence goes on along the minus strand of NZ_DASYWO010000007.1, from coordinate 15,966 downwards.
GTGTCGAACGGCAGCTGCACCACCAACGCGCTGGCCCCGGTGGCCAAGGTGCTGCACGACCTGTTCGGGATCGAGCGCGGCTACATGACCACGATCCACGCCTACACCGGCGACCAGCCGACGCTGGACACGATGCACAAGGACCTCTACCGCGCCCGCGCCGCCGGCCTGTCCATGATCCCGACCTCGACGGGGGCCGCCAAGGCGCTGGGCCTGGTGCTGCCGGAGCTGAAGGGCAAGCTGGACGGATCGTCCATCCGCGTGCCGACGCCGAACGTGTCGGTCGTGGATCTGAAGGTCGTCGCCGGCCGCGAAGTCACCGCCGACGAGATCAACAAGGCGCTTCAGGCCGCCGCCGACGGCCCGATGAAGGGCGTTCTGGCCACGACCCTGGACCCGGTCGTGTCGATGGACCTGAACCACGTCTCCGCCTCGTCCACCGCGGCGCTGGCCCAGACCCAGGTCGTCGACGGCAAGCTGGCCCGCGTGCTGAGCTGGTACGACAACGAATGGGGCTTCGCGACGCGGATGAGCGACACCGCGCTGGAGATGGCGAAGTTCCTGTGACTTCGGACGACCGCTATCAGGAGCAAGGCGAAGGCGCGTTTGTGCCCGGTCGAGGCGCAGCACTCGTCAAGCTCCTTGAAGCGCGTGATGGCCTGCTCACTCTTTTGGTACTCGAAGATGGGCGCGTGCACCGCTCGTTCAATGTCGCTGCTGGTCGCGACATCGGCGCGGAGTGGGAACACGTAAGCACAAACATTTCCCCCTTCCTCGACGCAGAACCCAGCGAGTTTCTGCTTACCGGCGAGATCGTCGAGGTCGTCGATCCAATAGATTCCAGCACTCTCTACAGGCGCCACGACGCATGACCTTCCGCACCCTCGACGACGCCTCCGATCTCGCCGGCAAGACCGCGCTGGTGCGGGTGGACTTCAACGTGCCGATGGAAGGAGGCAAGGTCGCCGACGACACGCGGCTGCGCGCGGCCCTGCCGACGATCCAGCGGCTGCGGGACGCGGGAGCCAGGGTGGCGCTGCTGGCGCATTTCGACCGGCCCAAGGGCAAGGTCGTGCCGGAGATGAGCCTGAAGCCCGTCGTGCAGCCGCTGTCCGACCTGCTGGGCGCGCCGGTGCGGTTCGCCGACGACTGCGTGGGGGACACGGCGAAGTCGGCGGTCGCGGAGCTGGACGCGGGCGGGGTGATCCTGCTGGAGAACGTCCGCTTCCACGCGGGCGAGGAGACGAACGATCCGGCCTTCGCCGCCCAGCTGGCGGAGGTGGGCGACCTCTACGTCAACGACGCCTTCTCGGCCGCGCACCGCGCCCACGCCTCGACCGAAGGGCTGGCGCGCCTGCTGTCCGCCTATGCCGGGGAAAGCATGCGGCGGGAGCTTGAGGCGCTGGACGCGGCGCTGGGCAATCCGGTCAAGCCGGTGATCGGCATCGTCGGCGGGGCCAAGGTCTCGACCAAGCTGGACCTGCTGAAGAACCTGGTCGGCAAGTTGGACCGGCTGGCCATCGGCGGCGGGATGGCCAACACCTTCCTGTTCGCGCAGGGCGTGGACGTCGGCGGCAGCCTGGCCGAGCGCGACATGGCCGACACGGCCCGCGAAATCCTGGCCGAGGCCGAGGCCAAGGGCTGCGAGATCCTGCTGCCCATCGATCTGGTCGTGGCGACCGAGGTGAAGCCGGGCGCCGAGGCCCGCACGGTCAACGCAGGCGACGCCCTGTCGGACGAAGACAAGATTCTGGACGCCGGCCCCGGCTCCGTCGCCCGGCTGACCGCCGCGATCGACGCGTCGAAAACCCTGATCTGGAACGGCCCGCTGGGCGTGTTCGAGGTGCCGCCGTTCGACGCGGCGACCGTGGCCGTGGCGAAGCACGTGGCCGGGCGCGCCAAGGCCGGCGCCCTGACCGCCGTCGGCGGCGGCGGCGACACCGTCGCGGCGCTGAACCACGCGGGCGTCGCGGACGACATGACGTTCGTCTCAACCGCCGGCGGCGCCTTCCTCGAATGGATGGAAGGCAAGGCCCTGCCGGGCGTCGAGGCCCTGCGCGCCTGAGGCCACACCCGGCGGCTGCCCCGTTCCAAGGGTGTTACATTGCGTGACTTCGGCGCGCGAGGGCGTTAGAGGCTGGGCAAAACAAGACTTCAGGAGACGCCCGCGATGGCCCGCATCACCCTGCGCCAGTTGCTCGATCACGCCGCCGAGAACGACTACGGCCTGCCCGCCTACAACATCAACAACATGGAGCAGGGCCTGGCGATCATGGAGGCGGCCGAGGCCGTCAACGCGCCGGTGATCATCCAGGCCTCGCGCGGGGCGCGGTCCTACGCCAACGACGTGGTGCTGGCCCGCCTGATCGACGCCCTGACGGAGCTGTATCCGCACATCCCGGTTTGCATGCACCAGGACCACGGCAACGGCCCGGCGACCTGCGCCACGGCGATCCAGTACGGCTTCACCTCGGTGATGATGGACGGTTCGCTGGAAGAGGACGCCAAGACCCCCGCCAGCTATGAGTACAACGTCGACGTGACCCGCCGCGTGGTCCAGATGGCGCACAGCTGCGGCGTCTCGGTCGAGGGCGAGCTGGGCGTGCTGGGCTCGCTGGAAACCGGCATGGGCGAGGCCGAGGACGGCCACGGCTTCGAGGGCAAGCTGGATCACTCCGCCCTGCTGACCGACCCGGATCAGGCGGTCGACTTCGTGCGCGAGACCAAGGTCGACGCCCTGGCGATCGCCATGGGCACCAGCCACGGCGCCTACAAGTTTTCACGCAAGCCCGACGGCGCCGTGCTGGCCATGAACGTGATCGAGGAGATCCACCGCCGCCTGCCGGACACCCATCTGGTGATGCACGGCTCGTCCTCGGTGCCGCAGGACCTGCAGGACATCATCAACCAGTACGGCGGCCAGATGCCACAGACCTGGGGCGTGCCGGTCGAGGAGATCCAGCGCGGCATCAAGCACGGCGTGCGCAAGATCAACATCGACACCGACAACCGCATGGCCATCACCGGGGCCATCCGGAAGGTGCTGGCCGAGAAGCCGGGCGAGTTCGACCCGCGCGCCTATCTGAAGCCCGCCAAGGAGGCCATGCGCAAGGTCTGCATGCAGCGCTTCCAGGAGTTCGGCTGCGAGGGCATGGCCGACAGGATCAAGCCGCTGTCGACCGCCCAGATGGCCAGGCGCTACGCCGCCGGCGAACTGGACCCGCACTTCGGCAAGGCCTCGGCCGTCGCGGCCTGAGGCCGCACGCCGGCGTCAGTCGCGCAGCAGCTCGTTGACGCCGGTCTTGGCCCGCGTCTGGGCGTCGACGCGCTTGACGATGACCGCGCAATAGAGCGACGGCCCGCCGTTGGGATCGGGCAGAGAACCCGGCACGACGACCGAATACGCGGGCACCTCGCCGCGGAAGACCTCGCCGGTCGCGCGGTCGACGATTTTCGTCGATCCCGACAGATAGACGCCCATGGCGAGCACGGCGCCCTCACGCACGATGACGCCCTCGGCCACCTCCGCGCGGGCGCCGATGAAGCAGCCGTCCTCGATGATGGTCGGGTTGGCCTGCAGCGGCTCCAGAACCCCGCCGATCCCGGCGCCGCCGGACAGGTGCACGTTCTTGCCGATCTGGGCGCAGGACCCGACCGTGGCCCACGCGTCCACCATCGAGCCTTCGTCGACGAAGGCGCCGATGTTCACGAAGCTGGGCATCAGCACGACGTTCTTCGCGATGTGCGCGCCCCTGCGGACGATCGCGCCCGGCACGGCGCGGAAGCCGGCGTGCTGGAACTCCGTCGGCGTCATGTCGCCGAACTTGTTGGGCACCTTGTCCCAGTAGGGCCCGACGCCCGGCGCCCCGCTGTTCGGCCCGCGGTCGCCGGCGCGCATAAGGACGTTGTCGTTGAGGCGGAAGGACAGCAGCACCGCCTTCTTCAGCCACTGATGGGTCGTCCACGCGCCGTCGGCGCCGCGCGAGGCGACGCGGGCGCGGCCGGAATCCAGCATCTCCAGCGCCTGGTCGACGGCATCGCGCACCTCGCCGTGGGTGGCGGCCGAGACGTTGGCCCGGTCCTCCCACGCGGCTTCGATCACGGATTCCAGATGGTCGGTCATGCGGCGTCCCTGAGGGCGAGGGGTCGGAGGAAGTCCAGAAGGCGGTCGGCGCGGTGATCCACCCAGTCGCCGACCTCATGACCGTGCCCGTCGCCGATCAGGACGGTGGTCATGCCCAGCGCCTTGGCCGGCATCAGATTGCGGGGCGTGTCCTCGAAGAAGGCGGCCGCGTGCGGGTCGACCCCGAAGGCGTCGAGGAAGCGGCGGAAGGTGGCCGGCGCGGGCTTGGGCACCAGATCCATGTCCTCGATGCAGAAGACGCCGTCGAAACAGGCGGAGACGCCGATCCGGGCAAGCACGCGGTCCGCGTGCATCCGGGCCCCGTTCGTCAGGACGAACTTGCGGCCCGGCAGACGGGTCAGCAGGTCGCACAGCTCCGGGCTGGGCTCCAGCGTATCCAGAGGCACGTCGTGCACATCCTGCAAGAAGGCTTGGGGGTCGACCGCATAGTTGGCCATCAGCCCGGCCAGCGTCGTGCCGTGCTCGTTCAGGAACTGCAGCTGCAGCGCGCGCGCCTCGTCCTGCGGCAGGCCCACGGCGGCCATCATGAAGGCGTTGATCCGCTCCTGCACCAGCCGCATCACGCCCTGCTCGCGCGGATACAGGGTGTCGTCCATGTCGAAGACCCAGGCCGTGACCTGACGAAGATCGGTCATCCGGCCTTCACCAGGGTGCCGGCGCCCGTCTCGGTGAACAGTTCGACCAGCATGGCGTGAGGACGGCGGCCGTCCAGGATGACCACCGCCTCGACCCCTGCGCGAACCGCGGCCATGGCGGTCTGCAGCTTGGGGATCATGCCGCCGGTGGCCACGCCCTCCTCGATCAGGCGCGACGCCTCGCCGATCGTCATCTGGCGGATGATGTCGCCGTTCGCGTCCTTGACGCCCTCCACGTCGGTCAGCAGCAGCATGCGCTTGGCCGCCAGCCGGCCCGCGAGCGCCCCGGCCACGGTGTCGGCGTTGACGTTGTAGGTCTGGCCGTCCTCCGACACGCCGATCGGGGCCACGACGGGAACCCAGTCCGCGTCGGATTCCAGCAGGCGCGTGATCAGTTTCGGGTCCACCTCGGTCGGCTCGCCGACGTAGCCCAGATCGACTTCGTGCTCGATCATGCTGTCGGGATCACGCTTGGTGCGGCGGGTCTTCTCGACCGTCAGCAGGCCCGCGTCCTTGCCGGACAGGCCGATGCCGCGCACGTCGGCCTCCTTGCCCGCCACGGTGATCCAGTGGGCGATCTCCTTGTTGACCGCGCCCGACAGGACCATTTCGGCGACCTGCATGGTGTCGGCGTCGGTGACCCGCAGCCCGTCCACGAAGGCGGACTTCACCCCCGCCTTGTCCAGCATGGCGCTGATCTGCGGGCCGCCGCCGTGGACCACGACGGGGTTCACGCCCATCAGCTTCAGCAGGACGACGTCGGCGGCGAACTGCTTCGCCACGGCGGAATCGCCCATGGCGTGGCCGCCGTATTTGATGACCACGGTCTCGCGGTCATAGACCTGAATGTAGGGCAGCGCCTCCGCCAGGGTCCTGGCCGTGGCCCAACCCCGCTCTCCGGACTGGCGTTCGATCTCGTCCATGGCGCGCCCATAGCGGACCCGCGCGGCCTTAGGAAGGCGCGGAACCGCAACGGTCTCGCTTGTGGTTCCGCCGTTCTCGGATACGGTGTTCTCCAGACATAATTCCATGCCGGGTGGGTCACCATGTTCGACGCCTTCTCCTCGGGCCGTGAGGCCCCCGTTCGCACGTCGCCGTTCGTGGAGGGCGAAGGTCAGCCCGACTACGGGTTCGGCGCGATTTCCAGCTACGGCCTGTGCGCAGGCTGCGGCCGGTTCCACGGCGCGACCGACGCCACGGGCGACGGCTCACAGGGCGTCATCGTCAACGCGGACGACCGCGGCGGATCGGGCCCGAACGGCAAGCCATCCCTGAATCCGGCCGATGCCGGCGCCCAGATCACCCGCTCCAACACCACCTGGGCTGCGGCGATCGGCCAAGCCACGACGGTGACCTTCGCATTCCGCGGCTCGCAGCCGGGCACGAACGGCACGAGCCAAACGATGCCGAGCGACACGGCCGGCTACTCCAACTTCAACGCCGCGCAGATCACGGCGACGCTGCTGGCGCTCCAGTCGTGGTCCGACGTCGCCAACATCGTGTTCCAGCGGGTTCAGGACGTCGGCAGCGAGTATTCGGCGTCGAACAATGCCGCCATCCTGTTCGGAAACTACGCCACGGGCTCGGAAGGTGCGGCCGCCTTCGCCTACCTGCCCGCTTCTGCCGCCCAGAGCACCCTTGCGCGCGGGTCGCAGTACCAGCAGGGCGACGTCTGGGTGAACAGCAGCTTGTCCTACAACTCGACCCCCGTGCTGCTGAACTACGGCTACCAGGTCCTGACGCACGAGATAGGCCACGCCATCGGACTGTCGCACCCGGCGGCGTACAACGCCGGGCCGGGGGTTTCCATCACCTACGCCGAGCACGCGATCTATTTCGAAGACAGCCGCCAGTACTCGCTGATGAGCTACTTCAATGCCGAACTCACCGGCGGCGAGCACCGGGTCAACGGCACGGGCACGCGCTACTATTCCGCCGTCCCGCTTCTGGACGACATCGCGGCGGCCCAACGGCTGTACGGCGCCAACATGACCACCCGCACGGGCGACACCACCTACGGCTTCAATTCGAACGCCGACCGCGCCTGGTTCAGCGCCACCAGCTCGGCCAGCCTCGTGATCTTCGCCGTCTGGGACGCGGGCGGCACGGACACGTTCGACTTCTCCGGCTACTCGCAGAACCAGGTGATCGACCTGCGTCAGGGCGCGTTCTCCAGCGTCGGCGCCCTGATCGGCAACGTGGCGATCGGCATGGGCGCGGTCATCGAAAACGCGGTGGGCGGCTCGGGCGCCGATCAGATTCGCGGCAACTCGGCCAACAATCGCCTCACCGGCGGCGGCGGCAACGACGCGATCGACGGCGGTCTGGGTTCCGACACGGTCGTGTTCTCGGGCAATCGCAGCCAGTACACCATCACGTGGAACGGCCAGATCGGAACGGTCGTCGGGCCTGACGGGACCGACACCATCACCAACGTCGAGTTCCTGCAGTTCGCCGACCAGACGATCGCGGCCGCGCCGACCGGCGGCCTGACCGTTGCGGGCGACCCCACCGACGACGTCATGACCGGGACCGCGCTCGCGGACAATCTGGGCGGTCTGGCGGGCAACGACACCATCAACGGTCTGGACGGCAATGACTATCTGGACGGGGGGTCCGGCAACGACGCCCTGAACGGTGGCGAAGGCGACGACCTGCTGGTCGGCGGCCTAGGCGACGACGCGCTGAACGGGGGCAACGGTCAGGACGTGGCCGACTATGGCGGGGCCTCCGGCTCGGTCACCGTGTCGCTGGCGGCGGGCACTGCGAGCGGCGCGGCGGGGAGCGACACCCTCACCAGCATCGAGGAGGTGCGAGGCAGCACCTTCGCCGACGTGCTCACCGGCTCGGGCGGCGCGGACGTCATCCGCGGCGGCGGCGGCGTCGACGTGCTCAACGGCGGCGGCGGGAACGACCGACTCTACGCGGGGGCGCCCGGCATCGGCGGCGGCGGAGCTGACGTCACCAAGCCTTCGACCACGGTCAACAGCTCGACCGGAGCGGCGGTCGCGATCTCCTCGACGACGGCCTATGACCTGATGTCGAACCCCGCCATCGTGAACTCCACGACCGTGCCGCATGCCACGGTGGTGGCGACGGCGTCCGGAGGCACGACCGAGTTCTATGCCATCACGGTCAACAACGCCGGTCAGGTCACGATCGACATCGACGCGGCCAGCTTCGACAGCGTCCTCATCATCCGGGACTCTCTCGGCAACGAGATCGCCCGGAACGACGACTCCACCACGGACGCGGGCTCCAATTTCGAGGCCGGGCTGACCGTGAACCTGCCTCTGGGCGGGACCTATTACATCGAAGTCGCGCGCTGGGCCTCGAACCTGCCCGACGGCACCTTCACCTATCAGTCGCTGACCGCAGGCTCGACCTACACGCTGCACGTCTCCAACCCGCAGGCCACCGCGGTTCCCCTGACGCAGGTCGGCTCCACGCTGAACGGCGAGGCGGGCGACGACCAGCTGTTCGGCGGGACCGGCGTCGACGCGCTGAACGGCGGCGACGGCAACGACGTCATCACGGGCGGCGCCGGCAACGACGTCATCAGTGGCGGCATCGGCTACGACCTCGCCGGCTACGCCGGAGCGCGCAAGGCCTATGCGACGGTGAACTCCACGACGGTCGTCAGCCCGAACGAGGGCACCGACTCCCTGACGGGCATCGAGGCGGCCGCCTTCGTCGACGGTCTGGTGACGTTCAACGCCGACAGCCAGGCCGCGCAGCTGATGCGCCTGTACTCGGCCGCCTTCGACCGCGAGCCGGACGCCCTGGGCTTCCACATCCAGCTCGACGCCATCGAGAGCGGCGTGACCTTCTCGGAAATGGCGCGTCGCTTCCTCCAGTCGGACGAGTTCACCATCCGCTTCGGCGCGCTGAACGACACGCAGTACGTCCAGCGGCTGTACGCCAACGCCCTGAACCGCGCGCCGTCCAACAGCGAGATCAACGACTGGCTGGCCTTCCTCAACAACGGCGGCAGCCGCGAGGCTCTGATGCTGATCTTCGCCGAATCCGCGGAGCACCGGGCGATCAGCTGGTCGACGCTGTCGAACGGCCTTTGGGTCGGCGACAACAATGCGGAAGCCGTGGCCCGTCTGGCCGACACGGTGTTCAACCGCTTCGCCAGCGTGTCCGAGCTGGCGACCTGGGCGCCGGCGATCGGCACCACCAGCAGCCTGCTGGCGGTCGCCACCGCCTTCCTCGCCTCCAGCGAGGGCCAGGCGATGTACGGCGGCCTGACGAACAGCCAGTTCGTCGAGAAGCTGTACCAGACCGCGCTGAACCGCGCTTCCGACGCGGGCGGGCTGGCCGCCTATGTTTCCGGCCTTAACGCGGGAACCATCACCCGCGCCCAGATGATCGTCGAGTTCTCGGAATCCGCCGAACACCGCGCGATCGTGCTGCCGTCGCTGGTCGGGGGCATCACGACTTCGGGCCCGGCGGCGGCGCCGCAGGAATCTCCCGTCCAGGACGATGCCGGCCCGCAGGTCCTGCCGGCTACGGACGCAAAGGACGACGACGGTGACGCGCCCCAGACCGTGCCGGCCGACGCCGACGCCGGCGGCGGGAAGGACGCCGGACCGCAGGTGCTGCCGGGTCTGGAGGTCGAAGCTTCCGGCGGGAAGGACGACGGGGCTCAGGTCCTGCCGGCGCTGGAGGACGACGGCGCGTCGGCCAAGGAGGCGGGTCCGCAGGTTCTGCCCGGACCGACGCCGGACGCCGACGCGGCCAAGGAGACCGGCCCCCAGGTCCTGCCGACCCTGGACGACGACGCCTTCCTGCCGCTGCCGGCGGCCGAAGCCACGCGCGAGTGGACCGGTCTTTCGGCGCGTCTTGCCGGCGTCGAACTGGCCGCCGAACCGGTCGGCCTGGGCGTGGACGATTTCCTGCCGCTCACGCTGAAGCCGGAAGGGCCGCAGGTGCTGCCGACCGAAGCCGGGCTGGACCTCGACGGCCTCTTCGGCGCCTCGCCCGCCGAACTGGCCCTGCAGGACGCGCTGGCCGCCCTGACCCCGGACCCGTCGAAGCCGGTCGGCTTCGAGGCCGAGGACAGCTGGCATCAGCTGCCGGCCCACGACGCCTTCCAGTGACGACGGATCAGGCCTGAAGCCCTTCGGGCGGCTGGAGACCCCAGCCGCCCGAAGCAATTCCGGCCTGGAAGTCGGCGCGCGCCGACAGGTCGTCCGCGGCGCAGGCCATGAAGCCGATCACGCCGACGTCGACCCGCTCGCCGGGATGGGGCGGCCGCCCGTCCGGCGCGGCGGCGAAACTCAGGCGGATCGGCTTGTCGGGGCCGGGCGCGGCCGCCTCCAGCACCACCCAGCGGACCGCGCTGCCCAGCACGTGGCCCGCCCATGCACGATCGTCGGCCAGCCGAAGTTCGCAGGCCCGTCCCTCGCCCGGCGCATGCAGCCCGACGTGCAGGCGCAAGGGCGTGCCCTCGGCCAGGTCGATGCGGAAGACCAGTTCGGCGCCGCTGCGCGCGCGGCAGCCCCACGGCTCGGGCGGGGCCCAGCCTGCCCCCTCGCGGAAGATTTCGTCGGCGCGATCCCCACGCCCGATGCCCAGCGCCATCGACCGTCCGAGACGGTGGAGACGGCCGGCCAAGGCAAGCGGCCAGCCCTGTCCCGCCGCGTCGTCGCCCGTCGCCCAGCCGTCCACGGCCGCCAGCATGTCCCCGCCCAGCTCCGCCCACGGTCGCGGACGGAAACGATCGCGGATCCGGCGCTCCAGCAGCTCGCGCCAGTCGCCGTCGAAGGTCAGGCGCTCCATCGCCTCCGTCAGGCCGTTCAGATCGCCGGGCTGGAAATAGACCGCCAGATCGCCGCCGGCTTCCGGCACCGACGACCGGTTGGAGGCCAGCACGACCTTGCCGTGACACAGCGCTTCCGTGACTGGCAGGCCCCAGCCTTCGTAGAGACTGGGATACAGGGTGAAGAGGCAGCTGCGGTAGAGCCGGTCGAGGTCCGCGTCGGGCACGCCCGAGAGGATGACGACGTGACGCGCGAGCGCCGGATCGGACCGCAGGCGCGCGAACACGGCGTCGTTCAGCCACCCCCTGCCGCCGACGCAGACGAGCTTCGGCGTGCGCTGCGGTCCATGGCTCGCCAGCATGCGCTGCAGGGCGGCCAGCACCTCGACGTGGTTCTTCCGCGACTCGAGGGTCGAAACGAAAAGCATGAAGCCGCCCGGCGTCAGTCTATTGCGCTCCAGCACCGCGTCGTCGGACGCCGAAGTGGCGCCGGCCTTGCGGAAGTCGGCGTCCAGACGGACGACGCGGACCCGATCCGCGGTGACGTCGACCCCAAGACGGGCGGCGACGGACATGAGATCGTCCCGCGACGCCTCGGAGTTGGTCAGGAAGGCGTCGGCGTGGGCGAAGACGCCGAGGGCCCAGCTGACGAAATCGCGCACCAGCGGCTGGACGCAGTGCTCCGGCGCCATGACGGGAATCATGTCGTGGACGAAGGGCACGTAGCGCACGCCGAAGCGGCGCTTCGCCTCGCGGACCTTCAGGAAGTAGTTCTGCAGCCACCACGACGTGCCGAGGTTGATCAGCCAGGCGCCCGGCGGGAAAGCCAGCGTCGGCGCCAGCGTCAGCTCGGTGCGCACGGCGTCCAGCCGCACGCGCCAGCCCGCCTCGGCGAGATCGGCACCCTCCAGCGCGGCTCCGGCGACGTCCAGAAAGAGATCCGGGGGGATTTCCACCCACGCGTCCCGGGATTCCTCGAAGGCGCAGACCCGGCAACGCGGCTCGGTGGCCGGGTCCGTCAGGAGCGCCGACAGGACCTCGATCTGGACCCGCTGGATGCCCGTGGGCAGGCGCGAATGGGCGAAGTAGCCGATGAGGTCCGAGACGTCGAAGACCGCGACGGGACCTTCGGCCTCCGGGGGCGAGAGTGCGGGCAGCGCCGCGAGCCCGGCGCGAACCGCCTCGACGGCGTCGCTCGGCGCGTCGTCGCCGAGCGCGTCCAGCGCCTCGCCGAACACGCGGGCGAGGGCCGTCGCATCCGCCGACATCAGCCGCGTGCGCCGGGACGGAGGCCGAAGGGCGCGGGCCGTCTCGCGTCGCAGTTCGTCCGGAAGAACGGCGCCCCGCGCCACGGCGGCGCGCAGACCCTGCACGGCGTCGGTCATCGTCGTGTCCCGCGCCACGGCCCGGGCATAGGCCTCGGCCGCCGCGTCGACGCGGTCGCGGAGCGACATCAGATGGCCCAGCTGCATCCAGCTGTCGGCGACGGTCGGCCTCAGGTCCAGGGCACGGCGATACGACTCTTCCGCAGCGTCGAAGTCGCCGGACTCCTTCAGCGCGTGCCCGCGCTGGATCCACAGGTCGTCCCGCGCCGGGTCCAGCTCGAGCGCGGCGCCGTACAGCCGGGCGGCGCGCTTCCAGGCGCGGGCGTCGCGGGCCGCGTCGGCCGCCGCGATGCGGTCGCCCAGCCCGTCGCTCACGCCGCCCTCAGCCACGCGTAGACGTCCAGCGCCTCGCCGACGTCCTCGAACACCCGCCCCTTGCCGTCCTCGATGACCAGAGCGCGGTCGCAGTGGTCGCGGATCAGCCGGTCGTCGTGCGAAGCCATGATGAAAGCGCGGTCGGCGCGCCGGTCGAACAGCTCGACCCGGCATTTCTCCTGGAAGCGGGCGTCGCCCACCGCCACGACCTCGTCGATCAGGTAGCAGTCGAACTCCACGGCCAGCGACAGGCCGAACGCCAGCCGGGCCCGCATGCCGTCGGACCAGTGCTTGACCGGCCGCCGCATCGCCTCGACGCCTAGCTCGGCGAAGGCCTCCACCCGTTCCAGGGTCTGATCGAAGGGGCGGTCGTACAGCCGCGACAGGAAGCGGACGTTGTCCATGCCCGACAGGCTGCCCTGGAACCCCCCGCCGAAGCCGATCGGCCATGACGGTCGCATGTTCCACCGGACCGTGCCGCGCGTGGGGGTCCATGCGCCGCCGAGGATGCGGATCAGCGTGGACTTGCCCTGACCGTTGCGGCCGAGCACGGCCAGACGGCCGTTTCGCGCCAGATCGAAGTCCAGATCGGCGAACACCGGCCGCGTCGCCCTGGGCCACGACTTGGCAAGGCCGCGCACCGACAGACCGGAAGAAGTCGCGACCGCCTTCATGCCGCCTGCCTGTGCTCGCGCAGGCCCAGAACCAGCAGTCGGCCGACGCCCCAGATCAGCAGGGCGGACAGGAGGACGATCAGGATGGAGCGCCAGCGACGCGGCCGCGTCGCCTCGTCCGCCGCCAGCGGTCCCGCGATCCGTTCGAGATACAGCGATTGGCGTCGCGCCTCCTGCCGGGCCTCGACGAGGGCGGTGGTCGCCTCGGCCAGCTGGCGATCGGCGAACTGGCGCTCAAGGACCAGATCCTCATAGGCCGAGACCTGTGGCGCGAGGCTGTCGGCGGCGCCGGCGATCTTGGCGCGCTCGGCGGCGATCTGCCGCTCCAGCGCGCGGATGCGGCCGTCGAGGCTGGGAAGCTGCGGACTCTGCGGGGCCTCGGCGGCCAGCTGGGCGCGGTCGGCGCGCAGGGTGGCCAGCTGGGTGGTCAGGGCCACGATGACCTGGCCGCCCGCTTCGGCCTGCCCCTGCGGATCGATGAAGCGCTGGCGATTGCGGAAGCCCGTCAGGCGGGTGGACGCCAGCGCCAGACGGGCCTCGGCCTCGTCCACAGCGCGCGTCGCCTCGGCCACGGCGTCGGCCGCGGCGCGTTCGTTCAGCCGGTTGACCAGCCGCTCGCCGCCGCCCAGCAGGCTTTCGGCCAGCCGCCGGGCATCTTCCGGGCGATAGGCCTCGACGCGCAACACGCTGATGCCGGTCGTGGAGTCGTAGCCGACGGTCACGAACCGGCGGAAGGCCTTGTGCAGGCCCTCGACGGAGCGGCCCTCGCCCGGGCGCGGCCAGCGCGAGAAGGGGTCGGCGCCCGGCGCGCCCAGCACCGCCTCAAGCCGTGCCCGGTCGCGAAGTTCGACGACGGCGTCGCGCGACCGCATCCAGTCGTGGACGGCGAACGCGTCCGTCTGGGCCGGCGCCAGCCCCACGCCCTGAAGCGCCAGCCCGACGGCGCCCGGCGTCGGCTGCTGGCCCGCGCGCACGATGAAGCGTGCCTCAGAAACGTAGCGGGGCGAGGCGATCAGAAGAAAATAGACCGCCGCGATCAGCGTCGGCAGAACCACGACCGCAAGGAAGCCCCAGGGAAGCGGGCGGTCGGCGAACGGCAGGCGCGCGCGGCGACGCGCGGCCTCCATGCGCGGGAACAGGCCGGTCACCGGGGCGGGGCGTTCGGGGTCGCTCATGGGGTCCGCCATCAGGGCCGCGCCCTACTCCGTCTCGAGCCGGTCGCGGGCGCCGGCGGTGAGGGCCAGACCCAGAAGGATCAGGATCCCGCTCCAGACCGAGGCATAGACGGGATTCCAGTGGGTTTCCACGAATTCGCCGAAGACGCCCGCGCGCAGCATCTCCACCGCGTGCGGCAGGGGTATCCAGAGCACGGCCTCCTGCACCGCGGGCGGCAGCCAGGACACCATGAAGAAGGCGCCGGAGACCGGGATCATGGCGTAGGTCAGCAGCGGGACGATCCGCTCCATCACCGCGAACCGCTGTGCCAGCCCCGCGAAGATCAGCGCCAGGCCGAAGCCCATCAGACCCAGAAGACCCCAGCCGCCGTAGAGCAACGCCCAGTCCTGCGGCGCGCCGACCTGACCCAGTGCGGCGAGCAACACGTAGACGACGGCGAAGGCCGCGGTCGCGCCGACGAACTCCAGCATGTTGCGCGCCACATAGAGGTGCAGCACGGCCACGCCGCGGTGCATCAGCAGCCCGTGATTGGCGGACAGCGCATTCAGGCTCCAGCCGATCTGATGCCGCAGCAGCAGGAGCGCCATGTAGCCCGTCATGACCATCGGCCCCAGCCGCACCCCATGCTCGTACTCCGGGCGGATCAGCGCCCACAGGCCGAGGACGCCGAGGCAGAACAGCAGGGGCTCGCCCACCAGCCACAGGAAGCCGAGGCCGTCCCGCCCGAAGCGGGTGATGAGTTCACGCATCATCAGGGCGCCGACGACGCGGGAATGGGACTGCAGGGCGCGCACCGAACTCACGCCGGCACGATGCGGGGCCGCGTCGGCACGCGCAAGCGGCCGTTGACGGGCGACCGGTCGCCGGGCACGTCAGCGACATGAGCGGCGGAACGATCGCGATCATACCGGCCCGGGCGGGCTCCACGCGACTGCCGGGCAAGAACGTGCGGCCGATGGCCGGCCGGCCGATGGTCGCCTGGACGCTGGAGGCGGCGCTGGCGGCCACGACGCTGGACCGCATCGTGGTGTCCACCGACGACCCGGCCGTCGCGGCCGTGGCCGCCGGCATGGGTTTGCCGCCGCCGTTCATGCGCCCGGCCGGTCTCAGCGGCGCCGACGCCTCGGTCATGGACGCCGTCTCGCACGCGCTGGAGGGCGTGGGGGGAAGCTGGAGCCGGGTCGTCCTGCTGCAGCCGACGTCGCCGCTGCGCACGGCGGAGGACGTCGATCGGGTGGTGCAGGCGTGTCGCGACGCGGACGCCCCGGCCGCGATCGCAGTCTCGCCCCTGCCCAAACCCGCCGGCTTCTATGGGGTTCGCAGAGACCGAACGCTGGAAGACGCCGGCGCCGAAGCCGGGAATCTGCGGATCATCACCGGCGCCGTCTACGTCGGGCGCCCCGAGGTCGTGCTGCCCGCCGGGACCTTCCGCGTACCCGGCTGTCTTGCGGTCGATCTGCCCGCAGACCGGGCGTGGGACGTGGACACGGCCGAGGAGTTCGCGGCCTGCGAGGCGGCCCTGCTCGCGCGGCAGGCGTGAGCGTGGCCGCGGAACCACGGTCGCCCGCCTAAACCGAAGCGGCGCCGTTCTGGCTCGACCGTGGCCGTTCGCGCTGTTATGCAACCCGTGAGGCGGCATGTCCGCCGCACATATCGTGAACAGGGCTGAGGGATTTCCGATGCGTCTCAAGGGTATTTATCTGGCGTCCGGCGCCGCCGCCGCCATGGCGCTGTCGGCCGGCGCGGCTTCGGCGGATCCGCTGGGCTGGTACGGCGCGATCGACGCGGGCTGGCACAAGGCGGAGAACGTCTCGGCGTTCGCGTTCGACGGCACGGGTCCGGAGTTCGAGTTCGAAACGTCGGACGACTG
>NZ_DASYWO010000006.1:0-191569 GCF_035935935.1 Brevundimonas sp. | reverse complement strand
GATCGCGGCCTGCCGGGTTCAACCAGATTTCGAGCGATCCGTCCTTCGTCCGGCTGAAGGTGATCCTTGGGCTGCTGCTCATCCTGTCTGCTCCCTCGTCAACCCTTAAACCGCCGGCATGGAATGTCCGCAACGGGTCGGGAGCGGACGTCAGTAGCCGTAACGCTTCGGGTCTTTGAGGATTGGATCAACGGTTGAAGCTGGGTCGGCTACGGCTACCTTTGCCAGAAGGCGCAACATGGCTTCGCGGTCGCGCGCCTTCGCAGCGATATCGAATGCGTCCAGCAGGTTCGCCTCTGCTAGCCGTTCGTTGATTGTCAGGGCTGAGTAGTAGTCCGGACGTTCACTCATAACCTCAGGTTAGCCGGCCACGCGAGGTCCGCAACGGGTCGGAAGCAGACGATCACGCTGCGGCATGAAGCGGGCCCTCGATGCCCGAGCCTTCGGCGCTGCGGAGTCGGGCGGGCTTGCGCTCTCGGAGTGACGTCCACCGAGGTTGTGTTCCGTCGGCTCGCCCCGCCCCATTGCGACGACCCGCGCCGGTTTCCTCCGCCATCTCAACGGCCACGTGGAATCTTCACCCTATCCGTCGTGACCGGTCCGGCGTCGTGCCAACCTTCGCCTGGTTCCGTCGCGGGGGAAGGGCGCAAGGCCTTGCGAGCTTGTCGCGGCGGAAGCGGTTCGAGCGGGGGTCGACGCCGGGGGCTCACATGTTCACGGCCGGCCGGCGTCGGCGTGAACCTGCAAGGTCGTGGCCATCGGAGGTGGGCGGCGGCGCGGGGGCCGGGGGCAATGAGACGCCTCCGGATCAGGCCGGCGATCATGGCGCGTCACGGGAAGGCGCGCGTCCGGGGACGGGGTTCGCAAGTCTCCCGCCCGCCCGCCGAAGGCGCGTCCGTTAGTCGCCAAGTCAGCGGCCCTATGCGGTGGTCCTCTCCACCTCGGACAGCTTTCGATCAGACGAACCGCGCGGAGCGTCGTCGCGAAGCCGAAACGGTAACACATCACAGCATCCGGGCTCCGCGCCCGGCGCTCCGCCCGCCCTTTCCACCTTGCCGCCGCCGCCGCAGGGCGCTTCCGCTTGCCCCGCCCCATTCCCGCCCTTGCATCGCGGGTCCGGCGGCCCTTTAAGCGCGGCCACGCCTCCCCGCGTTCGCTCAAGGATATGTCCATGACCGCCAAGACCGCGCCGAAGAAGGTCGTCCTCGCCTATTCCGGCGGGCTGGACACCTCGATCATCCTGAAATGGCTGCAGACCGAATACGGCGCGGAGGTGGTGACCTTCACCGCCGACCTGGGCCAGGGCGAGGAGCTGGCGCCCGCCAGGGAAAAGGCGCTGAAGCTGGGCATCAAGCCCGAGAACATCTTCATCGACGACCTGCGCGAGGAGTTCGTGCGCGACTTCGTCTTCCCGATGTTCCGCGCCAACGCCGTGTACGAGGGCCAGTATCTGCTGGGCACCTCGATCGCCCGGCCGCTGATCGCCAGGCGCCAGATCGAGATCGCCCGCATGGTCGGCGCCGACGCCGTCTGTCATGGCGCCACCGGCAAGGGCAACGATCAGGTCCGCTTCGAGCTCGGCTACTATGCCCTGGAGCCCGACATCCGCGTCATCGCACCGTGGCGCGAGTGGGAGTTCCGGTCCCGCGAGGCGCTGCTGGACTTCGCCGAAAAGCACCAGATCCCGATCGCAAAGGACAAGCGCGGCGAGGCCCCGTTCAGCGTCGACGCCAACCTTCTGCACTCGTCCTCGGAGGGCAAGGTGCTTGAGGATCCGTCCGTCGAGGCGCCCGAGTTCGTCCATCAGCGCACCATCTCACCTGAGGACGCGCCGGATGCGCCGACGGTCATCACCATCGGCTTCGAGAAGGGCGACGCCGTCTCGATCAACGGCGAGGCCATGAGCCCGGCGACCCTGCTGACCGCCCTGAACCAGTACGGTCACGACAACGGCGTCGGCCGGCTTGACCTGGTCGAGAACCGCTTCGTGGGCATGAAGTCGCGCGGCGTCTATGAGACCCCCGGCGGAACGATCCTGCTGGCGGCGCACCGCGGCATCGAAAGCATCACGCTGGATCGCGGCGCCATGCACCTGAAGGACGAACTGGCCGTCAAGTACGCCCACCTGGTCTACAACGGCTTCTGGTTCTCGCCCGAGCGCGAGATGCTGCAGGCCGCCGTCGACTGGTCCCAGACCCGGGTGAACGGCACGGTGCGGGTCAAGCTCTACAAGGGCAATGTGACCGTCATCGGCCGTGAGAGCCCGGACAGCCTCTACGATCAGGATCTGGTGACCTTCGAAGAGGGCGTGCAGGCCTATGACCACCACGACGCCGAGGGCTTCATCAAGCTCAACGCGCTGCGCCTGCGGGTGCTGGGAAAGCGGGAGCGGCGCTGATCCTGACGCGGCTGTAACTTCCTGTCCGCGATTTCACTTGAGGGGATAAGGGGCGGAGCGCATCTCTTCGAGCAGAAGCCCCCTCCCCCCGTTCCAGTGAGTTCGCCATGTCCCGCAAGTTCGCCCTCGCCGCCGCCGTAGCCGCCGGCCTGACCGTGGGCGTCGCCCTGCCCGCCGCTGCAGCCGCGCCGGCCGTGATCGCCGTGGCCCAGGACCCGATCACCGAGGCCGACGTCGAGGCCAGGGCCACCGAGTTCGAGGTGGTCATCGAGGCCCTGGCCGAGGAAGCCGCGTCCATCCGTGCCGACGCCGCCCTGTCGGACGAGCAGAAGAGCGCCCGCATCGACGCCGCGATCGCCGCCAAACAGCCCGAGATCGACGCCTTCCTGAACTACCTCGAAGCCTTCATCCGTCAGGAAGCCGGCTCGGAAGGCATGGACGCCGCCCAGACCGACATGGTCGTCGACATGATCCGCAGCCAGTTCGCCCAACTGCCCGCCGCCCTCAAGTCCGGTGAGTTCACCGGCATGGGCGGCTGATCCCGCAACCCTTCAGGAGCCTGACGCCATGATCCGCGCCCTGTCCCTCGCCGCCGCTCTGGCCATCCTGCCGCTCTCCGCCGCCTCCGCTCAGGAGAGTCCGGCGGACCCCGAGGCCTCCATCGAGGCCGCCGCCGAAGTGTTCGAGGCCCGCATGGAGGAGTTCGGCGAACGCGCCGAGCTGATCGCCGCGGACGAGACCCTGAGCGAGGACGAGCGCGAGACCCGCATCGCCGCGCTGTGGCTGGAGTACCAGCCGGCAGTGGACGCCTTCACCGGTGTGGTGTCCGAGAACGCCGGCCTGATCGCCGAACAGGCGCTGGCCGAGGTCGACGTCGACGCCCTGGTCGCCGACGCCCTGTCGAACGCGGACGTGGACGTCATGGCCATGGCGGGCGGTTTCGCCGCCAACGGGGCCTGGGCCTCCAACGATCCGGAGCACATGGCGACCTACGGCCTGATGGCCGATTACGCGATGAGCCAGGTCGACGACGTCGAGGTCGACCTGTCCGCCCTCGAGGCCGATCTGGCCGCGCTGGAAGTCGAACTGGCCGAAATGGCGCAGGACGACGCCGACTGACCCGCTTGCGCCGGTCCGGCCGCCGTGCTGGACCGGCGTGATGCCCCCTTCCCACGTCCTGATCGTCGGCGCCGGCCCCGCGGGCCTGTTCGCCGCCGAGCATCTGGCCCAGGCCGGGCTGCGGGTCACCGTCGCCGACCGCATGCCTTCGCCGGCGCGCAAATTCCTCATCGCCGGGCGCGGCGGCCTGAATCTGACCCACTCCGAGCCGCCGGACCGCTTCCGCGCCCGCTACGCCGAGGCGGCGCCGCGCGTCTCCGCCTGGCTGGACCGTCTGTCGCCCGGCGATCTGACGGCGTGGGCGGAAGGCCTGGGCCAGCCGACCTTCACCGGCTCCAGCGGCCGCGTCTTCCCACGGGCCATGAAGGCCTCGCCCCTGCTCCGCGCCTGGCTCTCCCGCCTCACGGAGCTGGGCGTGACCCTGAACACGCGCTGGGCGTGGACCGGCTGGGAGGGCGACGCCGCCACCTTCGACACGCCCGACGGCCCGAAGCGCGTCGACGCGAACGCGACCGTGCTGGCCATGGGCGGCGCGTCCTGGCCCCGTCTGGGGTCGGACGGGGGCTGGCGCGACCTGCTCCAGGCGAGGGGCGTCGAGGTCGCGCCCTTCCGCCCGGCCAACGCCGGCGTGAACGTCGACTGGTCGCCCGTCTTCGCCGACCGCTTCGCCGGCCACCCCTTGAAGAACGTCACGTTGACCCACGCCGGCCGTGGCGTGCGGGGCGAGGGCATGGTCGCCCGCTACGGACTGGAAGGCGGCGCCGTCTATGCCCTGTCCGCAGACCTGCGCCGCGCGCTGGACGCCCGGGGCACGACGACGCTGACCGTGGACCTGCGCCCGGACCTGTCCGTCGAGGCGCTCGCGGCGCGCCTCGCGAACGGGCGCGGGAAGGACAGCGTCTCGAACTGGCTGCGCAAGGCCGCCGGGCTGTCGCCCGTGGCGGCCGGCCTGCTGCGTGAGATTCCCGGCGAGGTTCCGACAGGACCCGACAAGCTGGCGCGCCGCATCAAGGCGGTGCGCCTGACGGTGACGGGCATGCAGGGTCTGGACCGCGCCATCTCCTCCGCCGGGGGCGTGCGTCTCGATCAGGTCGACGGGGCGCTGATGCTGACCGCCCTGCCCGGCGTCTTCGTCGCCGGCGAGATGCTGGACTGGGAAGCGCCCACCGGCGGCTATCTGCTGCAGGCCTGCCTCGCCTCCGGCGCCGTCGCCGCCGACGGCGTCCTGAACAGGCTCCGGACCTAGCGCTTCAGCGCGAAGTCCACATGCACCTGAACCTGATAGGTGTCGCTGCCCGCCTGGACCGGCGGCGCCACGTTCGCGGCCTGCGCCTCGACCACCGCATAGCGCCCGCCATAGGGCA
This sequence comes from Brevundimonas sp., assembly GCF_035935935.1. GTDB lineage: Bacteria > Pseudomonadota > Alphaproteobacteria > Caulobacterales > Caulobacteraceae > Brevundimonas. The sequence goes on along the minus strand of NZ_DASYWO010000006.1, from coordinate 186,688 downwards.
CCGGCGGCTGGCCGGCGCCGTCCCGGATGGCCACGACGCGCGCGATCTCGAGGTCCGCCGCCTCGGCATAGGCCTCGGCCCGCACCCGGGCGGCGCGATAGGCGGCGGCGTAGGCGCGGTTCAGAACGGCGTCGGGGTCGGACGCCCGCAGGTTCGGACCCGAGACCACGTTGCCGCCCGCCTCGGTCGCCGCGGCGATCGCCGGCCCTGCCTGCCTCACGTCGCGGATGCGGACCTCCACCAGATTTTCGGCCCGATAGCCGCCGCGCCCCGGTCCGTAGTCGATGCGGCCCAGCGACAGGTTTTGGGTCTGCACATCCTCGGCCTTGACCCCCAGCCGGGCCAGGGCGGCCGTGACGCGGGACATCGCCTGGGCGTTCGCGGCGCTGGCCGCCTGCGCGGTCGCCCCGTTCGACGACACCCCGACGGTGATGCGCGCCTCGTCCGGCGCCGCCTCGGCCCGGCCCGTGGCCGCCACCTGCAGAAGAACCTCGTCGGGCCGGACGCCCCGGGGATCGGCCGGCTGGGTGCAGCCCGCCGCCAGCAGCAGGCCGAGCATCGCGATGCGCTTCATGTCTTCCCTCCTCGCCCCGTGACGACGAGAACCCTGGAAAGTGGCGCGTCGATGGCGCGCCCGCGGACGACGCGATAGGACGCCTGCATGACCGAGATCCACGGAACCTGCCCCGTCCGCTTCGGGGCCGTGAAGGACGCCTTCGCCGCCAATTTCGCCGACGCGCCCGAGGGCCTGAACGAGCTGGCAGCGCGCTTCACCGCCTGCATCGGCGGCGAAACGGTGATGGACCTGTGGGCAGGTCACGCAGACGTGGCGAAGACCTCGCCTTTCACCGCCGACGCGCTCGTCCCGGTCTTCTCGACCGGCAAGGCCGTGATGGCGACGCTGATCGCGACCTGCGTGGAGCGCGGCCTGCTGGACTATGACCGGCCGGTTTCGGCGTACTGGCCGGAGTTCGGACAGGCGGGCAAGGACGCGGTCACCGTGGCGCAGCTGATGAGCCATCAGGCCGGCCTGCCGGGTTTCGCGGAACCGGTCGATCCGGCGCTGTGGTTCGACCGGCCTGCGATCCTGAAAATCCTGTGCGAACAGGCGCCGATGTGGCCGCCCGGCACGGCCAGCGGCTACCACCCGAACACCGTCGGCGTGCTGGCCGACGAGCTGTTCCGGCGCGTCGACGGCCGCGCCATGGGCGAGGCCCTGCGCGCCGACTTCCCGGGCCTCGACCTCTGGATCGGCCTGCCCGAAAGCGAGCACGGGCGCGTGGCGCAGATGCGCAAGCCTTCCGCCGCACCGGCCCTGGGGGTGCTGGATCCCATCAAGAAGGCCGCCTTCTACGACCGCGGCGCCGCGCCCGGTCCGCGTGAGACCACGCAGTGGCGCGTGGCCCAGATCCCCTCGTCCAACATGCACGGCACGGCCGAAGGGCTGGCCCGCTTCATGTCCGTGATGGCCGACGGGCGGTTCGAGGGACGACAGGTCCTGTCTCCGGCGACGCTGGTCGCCGCCCGGCGCGAGCGCGTGCACGGCCCCGACCGCGTGCTGCCCTTCGTGATGAGCTGGGCGGCGGGCTTCACGCGCAACGCCGGCCTGAACGTCTTCGGTCCCGGGCGGGCGACCGTCGGCCACTATGGCTGGGGCGGGTCGTGCGCCTTCGCCGACCCGGATCGCGGCCTGTCCGCGAGCTACGTCATGACGCGGCAATCGCCGCATCTGATCGGGGACCCCCGCGCCGTGCGGCTGATCGAGGCGCTGTACGCCGCGCTCTAGGGTCTGGCCCGATCCTCTGCGGGGTCGTCGGTCAGGCCGGGCTCCGGCGCGACCCCGGCTTCGGGCGCCTCGTCCCGCTTCCGGGTCAGGGCCCCGATCGCGAAGACCACCGCTCCACCCCAGATGAAGCCGAAGCTGACCAGCCGCAGCGCCCCCAGCGGTTCGCCCTGCAGCGTCCCGATCACGAAGACGATCGACGGCGCCAGAAACTGCAGGAAGCCCATGGTCGAATACGGCATGCGCCGCGCCGCCCAGGCGAACATGGCCATCGGCACGACCGTGGCGGGGCCGGCCGCCAGCAGCCACAGGGTGGCCGGCGCGCTCTGGCCGAAATGCCCCGTGCCCTGCGCCGTCAGCCACAGCACCCAGGCCAGTCCGGGCAGGGCGAGGATCAGGCATTCCACGAACAGCCCGGGCCCGGCGTCCACGCTGATTTTCTTGCGGATGATGCCGTAGGCGCAGAAGGAGAAGCCCAGCAGCAGCGAAACCCACGGCAGGTGCCCCAGCGCCGCGGCCTGCAACGCCACCCCGACGGCGGCCAGCCCGATGGCGATCAGGCCCGTCCGGCTCAGCCGCTCCCGGAACAGCCACGCGCCCGCGGCCATGTTCAGCAGGGGATTGAGGTAGTAGCCGAGGCTGGCGTCCAGCGTGCGGCCGCCGTTCACCGCCATGACGTAGGTCGTCCAGTTGACGGCGATCAGCAGGGTGGAAACGACCAGCCACCCGAGCGTGCGCGGATCGCGCAGGGCCGCCACGACCTGATCCCACTGACGCAGGACCGCCACCAGCACCGCCGCCAGCAGCAGAGACCACACCATGCGGTGGGCCATGATCTCCCACGCGTCCGCGCCGATCGCCCCCATCGACTGGAACACCAGCGGGATGAAGCCCCAGATGGCGTAGCAGCCGACGCCCGCGATCAGGGCGGCGCGGGCCTCAGAAGGGCGCGTCACCTCAGACCGTGATCGAGCGGTAGCCGCTCTTCGGCGTGATCACCCCCTGCTCGTCCAGCAGCTGCGCGATCTGCACGGCGTTCAGGGCCGCGCCCTTGCGCAGGTTGTCGGACACCACCCACAGCGACAGGCCGTTCTCCACCGAGTGGTCCTTGCGGATGCGGCTGACGTAGACGGCGAACTCGCCCGCGGCGTCGACGGGGGTCACGAAACCGTCGGCCTCCTGCTTGTCGACGACGAGCACGCCCGGCGCGTCGCGCAGCAGGGCACGGGCCTCGTCCGGCGCGATCGGGCGTTCGAACTCCAGCGTCACCGCCTCGGAATGGCCGACGAACACGGGCGCCCGCACGCACGTGACCGTCAGGCGGATCGAGGGGTCCAGGATCTTGTGGGTCTCGGTCCACATCTTGGCCTCCTCGTCGGTGTAGCCGTCGTCGCGGAACGACCCGATGAAGGGGATGACGTTGAAGGCGATCTGCTTCGGAAACACCTTGGGCGTGGCGTCGCCCAGGCCGTAGATGGCCTTGGTCTGGTTCCACAGCTCGTCCATCCCCTCCTTCCCGGCGCCGGAAACGGACTGGTAGGTCGACACCACCGCGCGGGTGATCTTCGCCGCGTCGTGCAGGGGCTTCAGAGCCACGACCAGCTGGGCGGTCGAGCAGTTGGGATTGGCGACGATGTTCTTCGTCCGCGCCAGCTTCGCCGCCTCCGGGTTCACTTCCGGCACGATCAGCGGCACGTCGGGGTCGGCGCGGAAGGCCGAGGAATTGTCGATCACGATCGGACCCAGCTTCCCGATCTTCTCGGACCAGGCGCGGGACACGTCGCCGCCGGCGCTCATCAGCACCAGGTCCACCTTCGAGAAGTCGAACTGCTCGATGTCCTCGCACTTCACCGTGCGGTCGCCGAACGCGACCTCGACGCCCTTGGACTTGCGCGACGCCACGGCATGCAGCTCGGCGACCGGGAAGTTCAGCTCTTCCAGGATGGTCAGCATCTCGCGGCCCACGGCCCCGGTGGCGCCCACGACGGCGACGGAATAGCCCATCTTTGTTTGTGTCCTTCGGACGCCCTGCCGCTCGCGACGCGGTCGCTCGCTGCTTCAGGGCGGATGATCTGGGACTCCGGCAGATAGTCCTTCGTGCCGGGGACGCAATCGCTTTTCCTCATCGGTCCGCGCCGCTAAGCCCGAGTTCATGGGGTCACGCATTCGCGCCGCTTATGAGAAACGTCTGGCCGAAGGTCGTCTGACCGCCGACCCGGGGCAGGCGGCGGCGATCGACGCCTTGTCGCGGCTTGAAGCGGACCTCAAACGTCGCGGCCTGTTCGGCCGGCGGCCGGACGTGCGCGGGGTCTACCTGCACGGACCGCCCGGACGCGGAAAGTCCATGCTGATGGACCTGTTCCACGCCTGTGCGCCAGAGCCGAAGCTGCGGCGTCACTTCCACGTCTTCATGGCGGAGGTCCACGGTCTGATCCGGGAGTGGCGCGAGGGCGACCGGGCCGCGCGGCAGGCGCGCTTCGGCCAGTCGAAGGGCGACGATCCGCTGGCGCCCGTCGCGGACCTGATCTCGCGACGCGCGCGCCTGCTGTGCTTCGACGAGCTGGAAGTGACCGACATCGCCGACGCCCTGATCCTCGGCCGGCTGTTCCAGGCGCTTTTCGATCGCGGCACCGTGCTGGCCGTGACTTCCAACCGCGCACCGGACCGGTTGTATCCGAACGGGATCAACCGCGAGCTCTTCCTGCCCTTCGTCGGTCTGATCCGCGAACGCTGCGAAACCGTGGTGGTGTCCGGCGAAAGGGACTGGCGGATCGACCGGCTCGCTCGCTCGCGGACCTGGTTCCTGCGCGACCAGAGGCCGGAGTTCGAGGCCCTCTGGGCCGAACTGAAGGGCGATGCGGAAGAGGCCCCGACCTGCCTGACCGTGCTCGGACGCGAGGTCCGGATCGACAGGACCGTCGGCGGCGTGGCGCGCGCCGGGTTCGAAGCGCTGTGCGGCAGCGCGCTGGGTCCGCAGGACTGGCTGGCCCTCGCCGGGCGGTTCCACACCCTCTTCCTTGAGGACGTGCCGGTGCTGGACGCGGCGCGTCACATGCATGCGCGCCGCCTCGTCACCCTGATCGACGCCCTCTACGAAGCCGGGGCGCGGCTGGTGGTGCTGGCCGAAGCCTCGCCCGAGGCCCTGTACGTCAGGGGCACGGGAGCCTTCGAGTTCGAGCGCACGGTGTCGCGCCTGAACGAGATGACGGCCCCGGCCTGGCTTTCCAGAACGCCTGCAGGGCGTCAGGATGACGATCCCGTTCCCGGAGTTACCGCATGATCCGCCCGCTTCTGCTCGCCGCCTTGGCCGCCCTGGCCCTCGGCCTCGCCGCGCCGGGCGCCGCCCGCGCCCAGGACGCCGCGGCCGCAGCGCCCACCTTCGTCGGCCTGACCCCGGAGGCGGTGCGGGGCTGGCTGGTCGCCGCCGGGGCGCAGGCCGGTGAGGTCACCCGCGAGGACGGCGACGTCTTTTTCCGCGTCGACGACGGCGGCCTGGTCTGGTTCCTCTTCTTCTACGGATGCGAGGCCGACGGCCGTTGCGGCGACCTGCAGTTCAACACCGTCTTCGACGGCACGGGCGTGTCGGCCGCGACCGTGAACGCGTGGAACCGCGATCAGCGCTGGCTCAAGGCCTTCACCACCGAGGTCAATGGGCAGCCGGTGATCTTCGTCCAGTTCGACGTGCTCCTGGTCAGCGGCCAGGGCGTCGGGCAGCTGGCGGATCCGGCGGTGGTCTGGCTGGAGGGAACCGCGCGCTTCGCGGAACAGCTGCGCACCGCGGCCACGCCGGCCGCCACCTGACCAGACTCCGCTTGCGTTCCTGCTTTGTTCATGGCTTCGTGTAGGGGACGGAGGGACGCGGAATGATCGGTTATGTGACGCTGGGCACCAATGACCTGGAGCGGGGCGCGGGCTTCTACGACGCCCTTGCGAAGGTGTTGGGCATTGGGCGGATGATGGAGTGGCCGGGCGCGATCGCCTGGGGCACGCCCGGCGGCGCGCCGGGAATCGGACTGACGAAACCGTTCGACGGAAACGCCGCCAGCGTCGGCAACGGCGTCATGGTGGCGTTGGAGGCGAAGGACCGCGAGCAGGTCCACCGTCTGCATGAAACCGCGCTGGCGAACGGGGGCGCGTGCGAGGGGCCGCCCGGGCCGCGCGGCGAGGGCTTCTACGCCGCCTATTTTCGCGATCCCGACGGCAACAAGCTGAACGCCTTCCTGATGGAAGGCGGCGCCGCCGCCTGACCGGGGGGCTTCGACGTGACCGATCCGAGTTCCGACTTCATGCCCGACCCCGCCTTCCTCGCCGGCTCGACCGCGGCTGCCGACTGGCCGCTGTGCCACGTGCGTCTGCAGCTGGACGGACGATTTCCGTGGCTGATCCTGATCCCGCGCCGGACGGGGCTGGTTGAGCTGGAAGACCTGTCGGCGGTCGAGCGCGCCATGCTGGCCGAGGAGACCGTGCGGGCCGGCAGGATCGTGCGCGCGCTCGGGGCCGACAGGGGCCTGCCGGTCGAGAAGCTGAACGTGGCGGCGCTGGGCAACGTCACGCGGCAACTGCACCAGCACGTCGTCGGACGTCGCGGCGACGACGGCCTGTGGCCTGATCCGGTCTGGGGCCGCGGCACGGCGTCGCCCCTCGACGACGGGGCGCGCGCCCGCGCCCTCGGGATCGTCCGCGCCGGCTAGCGGACGAGGCGAATGGCGATCCGGCGACCGTCCGGCTGACGAAGCACGCCCTCCCACGACCCGCCCGCCGAGGTCAGGGCCAACGCGCCGCCGTTCTCCAGCATGATCTCCACGGTCTCCGGCGAGCGCCCCCCGGACGTCGCCGTCCCGCGCGTCCGCGACCGTTCCGACCGCCAGGCGCCCTCGATCGCCAGACCGGGGCCGGGATCGTCGAACACGAGGCGCAGCAGGGGGCGGCCATCGGCGTCGACCACGGACCAGCGGCCGTCCAGCGGACCGGCCAGGGCGTCCATGGCCAGCTCGGCGGCGGCCACGCCCTGCGCGTACTGCGCCTCGTCGGCCGTGGGTTCGGCCTCGTACTGTCCGGCGTAGGCCCCGACCGCCACGGACGCCGGGATGGAGCTGCGGAACGGCCGGGCCACGCCGTCGCCCTCCGGCGCCGCGCGCCCGAAGTCGGACGGCGGCTCGAACGGCCGAACGGGCGGCGGCGTGTAGAGCTGGTCCCGCGCGCCGGCCGGGGGGTCCTGAACGGCAAGGCCCAGCGACAATGTGAGGGCGGTCACGGCGTCGAACATGGCCGCAGGCTGCCGCGCGCCGCCGGGGATCGGCAAGCCCACACGCCCGCCGCGCGCATTCTTGCCGCAGCGCAGCAGCGTTCGTTGACGCCCGGCGCGCGCATGACCTAAAGCCAAGGCCGTCTGATGCGCGTCAAACCCCCGCGCCAGCTGAGAATTGTTCGCATGTCGAAGCCCTTTCCGGACGGCGCGGCGGCGGAGGACCAGACGGGTCGCTTCGTCGTTCAGCCGAACGGCCGCCCCCGCCCCCTGTCGCCGCACATGCAGATCTGGCGCTGGCACGTCACCATGGCGGCCTCGATCCTGTTCCGGGTCACCATCGGCGCCGCCAGCGTGGGCGCGATCCTGATCACCGCGTGGCTGGGGGCCATCGCCTTCGGGCCTGACGCGCACGCCGCCGCGACGGATTTTCTGTCCTCGCCGCTCGGGCTGCTGATCGGCTTCGGCCTGACGGTGGTTCTGTTCTCCTTTTTCCTGAACGGCACGCGCCACACGATCAACGACACCGGGAACGGCCTGACGCCGAAGACCTCCAACGTGCTGTCGTGGATCTCGGTGATCGGTCCGGTCGTGCTGGCGGTGGCCTTCTGGGCCGCGTTGATGGGAGCGTCGGCATGAGCGCCCACCGGTATCGCAAGGGCGTGAAGGTGTCGGAGCGTCACGGCGCGCGGGAGTGGACCACGGAACGGATCGCCCTGGTCGCCCTGCTGCCGCTCAGCCTGTGGGTCGCCGCCAGCGGCTTCGCCCTGGCCGGCGCCGACCATGAGGCGACGCTGGCGTGGTTCGGTCAGCCGCTGAACGCCGTGCTGTCGGCCGCCACCATCATGATCTTCTGCCTCTACGCCAGTCTGGCGTGGAAGGTGATCATCGAGGACTACATCCACCGTACGTCCAGCAAGACCGCCCTGATGGCGCTGTCCAACCTGACCTTTCTGGTGCTGACCGCGACCGCCGTCTTCTTCATCGTGCGCCTGCATCTGGGGTCCGCCCCGCTGCCGGCCGGCTTCGGGATCTGACCGTCTGATGAGCGCCTACCAGTTCGTCGATCACGCCTATGACGTCGTCGTCGTCGGAGCCGGCGGCTCCGGCCTGCGCGCGGCCCTGGGGGCGGCCCAGCAGGGCCTGAAGGTCGCCTGCGTGACCAAGGTCTTCCCCACCCGCAGCCACACCGTCGCGGCCCAGGGCGGCATCTCCGCCAGTCTGGGCAACATGGGCGAGGATTCCTGGCAGTGGCACATGTACGACACCGTCAAGGGGTCGGACTGGCTGGGCGACCAGGACGCCATCGAATACCTGGTCCGCGAAGCGCCCAAGGCCGTCTATGAGCTTGAGCACTGGGGCGTGCCCTTCTCGCGCACCGAGGAAGGGAAGATCTACCAGCGCGCCTTCGGCGGCATGACCCGTAACTTCGGCGAGGGTCCGGTCCAGCGCACCTGCGCCGCCGCCGACCGCACCGGCCACGCCATGCTGCACACCCTGTACGGCCAGTCGGTCCGTCGGGAGGTCGAGTTCTTCATCGAGTATTTCGCGCTGGACCTGATCATGCAGGACGGCGCCTGCACCGGCGTGACGGCGTGGAAGCTGGACGACGGGACGCTGCACCGCTTCCGCGCCAAGCTGGTGATCCTGGCCACCGGCGGCTACGGCCGCGCCTATTTCAGCGCCACCAGCGCCCACACCTGCACCGGCGACGGCAACGCCATGGTGCTGCGCGCGGGCCTGCCGTGTCAGGACATGGAGTTCGTCCAGTTCCACCCGACGGGGATCTACGGCGCCGGCTGTCTGATCACCGAGGGCGCGCGGGGCGAGGGCGGATACCTGACCAACTCCGAAGGCGAGCGGTTCATGGAACGCTACGCCCCCTCCGCCAAGGATCTGGCGTCGCGGGACGTCGTCTCGCGTTCCATGACGGTGGAGATCCGCGAGGGCCGCGGCGTGGGTCCGAACAAGGACCACATCTTCCTGCACCTCGATCACCTTGACCCGAAGATCCTGCACGAGCGCCTGCCCGGCATCTCGGAAAGCGCCAAGATCTTCGCCGGCGTCGACGTGACGAAACAGCCGATCCCGGTGCTGCCGACCGTGCACTACAACATGGGCGGCATCCCCACGAACTATCACGGCGAGGTGCTGACCAAGCGTGACGGGGACCCCGACGCCGTGGTGCCCGGCCTGATGGCGGTGGGCGAGGCGGCCTGCGTGTCGGTGCACGGCGCCAACCGGCTGGGCTCCAACTCGCTGATCGACCTGGTCGTGTTCGGCCGCGCCGCCGGCCTGCGCGCCGGTCAGATCGTCGACAAGGCCTCGGCCGTGCCCGACGCGCCGGCTGCGGCGACCGAGGGCCATCTGACGCGCTTCGACCGCTTCCGCCACGCCTCGGGATCGACCCCGACCGCAGAGCTGCGCATCCAGATGCAGCGCGCCATGCAGTCCGACGCCGCGGTGTTCCGCACCGGCAGGACGCTGCAGGAAGGCGTGGACAAGCTGCGCGCCATCGACGCGGCGGGCGACACGATCCGCACGACCGACCGCGGCATGATCTGGAACACCGATCTGGTCGAGACGCTGGAGTACGACAACCTGATCGCCCAGGCCCTGGTCACCATCGAAGGCGCCCTGAACCGCACGGAATCCCGCGGCGCCCACGCCCGCGAGGACTTCCCAGACCGCGACGACGCGAACTGGATGAAGCATACCCTGGCGTGGAAGCGTCCGGGCGAGGGCGTGGTCCTGGATGACCGTCCTGTGCACGCCTACACCATGACCGACGAGATCGAATACATCGCCCCCAAGGCGCGGGTTTACTGATGGTCCAGCTCACCCTCCCCAAGGGCTCGAAGCCCACGACCGGCAAGGTCCACAAGGCGCCCGCAGGCGCGCAGAACGTGAAGACCTACAAGGTCTACCGTTACGACCCCGAGGTCGACGCCGACCCGCGCTGGGACGTGTACGAGGTCTCGGCCGACGACCACGGGCCGATGCTGCTGGACGCCCTGATCCACATCAAGAACACCATCGATCCGACCCTGTCCTTCCGGCGCTCGTGCCGCGAGGGCATCTGCGGCTCGTGTTCGATGACCATCGACGGCCGCAACGCTCTGGCCTGCACCAAGGGATGGGACGAATGCTCGTCTTCGACCATCTCGGTCGCGCCCCTGCCGCACCAGCCCGTGGTCAAGGACCTGGTCACGGACCTGTCGCTGTTCTACGCGCAGTACGACTCGATCCAGCCCTATCTTCAGTCGGATGAGCCGGATCCCGAGAAGGAACGCCTGCAGTCGCCCGAGGACCGCGCGAAGCTGGACGGCCTGTACGAGTGCATCCTGTGCGCCTGCTGCTCGACCAGCTGTCCCAGCTACTGGTGGAATCAGACCGACTACCTCGGCCCGGCGGCGCTGCTGCAGGCCTATCGCTGGATCGCCGACAGCCGCGACGACGCCACGGACCAGCGGCTCGACGACCTCGAGGACCCCTTCAAACTCTATCGCTGCCACACCATCATGAACTGCGCCCAGGTGTGCCCGAAGGGGCTCAACCCGGCCAAGGCGATCGCCGAAACCAAGAAGCTGATGGTGTCGCCGTCGCGCAAGAAGACGAAGGTCGAAGCGTAAGGTGGCGAAGATCACCTACGTCGAACACGACGGCCGCGAGCATGTGGTCGAGGTGAAGAACGGGCTGTCCGTCATGGAGGGCGCGATCCGCAACAACGTCCCGGGGATCGACGCCGACTGCGGCGGCGCCTGCGCCTGCGCCACCTGTCACGTCTACGTCGACGAGGCCTTTCTGGCGGAGACGGGGCGCGCCTCGCCGATGGAGGAGTCCATGCTGGACTTCGCCGAGAACGTGCAGCCGAACAGCCGCCTGTCGTGTCAGATTCGCGTCTCCGACGATCTGGACGGCCTGATCGTGCGCCTGCCGGAAAGTCAGCACTGAGCGCGAACCCGGACATGGTCGCCCTGGTGGGGCGGCTGATCGAGACCGGCCCGTCCGATCGCCCGCCCCGCATCGCGGTCGTGGGCGCTCAGGGATCCGGCAAGACCACGCTCGCGCGCGCGGCCGCAGCGGAGTACGGCGCGGTCCCGGTGTCGATCGACGACGTCTACCTGACGCGGGCCGAGCGCGAGGCGATGGCGCGGGACGTGCACCCGCTTTTCGTCACCCGCGGGCCGCCGGGCACCCACGACCTCGGCATGCTGCAGGCGCTGATGGACCGGCTTTCGGAAGCCGGGCCCACGGACGCGACGCCGCTGCCGGATTTCGACAAGCGCGGCGACGATCGCGTCCCCGCCGACCGCTGGCGGGCGTTCACGGGTCGGCCGCGGGCCATCCTGATCGACGCCTGGTGCCTCGGCGCCCTGCCCGAGGGCGACGCGGCGCTGGAGACGCCGATCAACGCCCTTGAGCGCGACCGCGACCCCGACGGCGTGTGGCGGCGGTCCGTCGACGGCTTCGTGGGCGGCGCCTACGCCGGGTTCGCGGCCGGGCTGGACGCGATCCTGTTCCTGCGCGCGCCGGGTTTCGAGGTCGTGCTGGACTGGCGGTCGCAGCAGGAGGCCGACCTGCTCGGCGTGCCGCCGGAGGACCTCCCCCTCGACGAACGCGCGCGGCTCGCGGACTTCATCCAGTATTTCGAGCGCGTGACGCGGCGGATGCTGGCGGGCGGCGTGCGGGCGGACGTGATCGTGCCGCTGGATCGAAACCGCGTCCCGGGCTCTTTCAGCGCATGACCGCCGACCGCCGCAGCGAAATCCGCCTGCCCGCCGACGGCCGGGGCCTGCTGGTCGGGTCCGGCGTGGAGCAGGTCTGCCGGCTGGTGGATCAATCCGCATCCGGACTTCGCGTCCGACTGGACCGGGCGTCGGCCCTTCCCCGCGAGATCATGATCGTCGACGTGCCCGGCGGCGTCGCCACCCCGGTGGCCGTGGTGTGGCAGAAGGGGCAGGAGGCCGGTCTGAGGCGGTCGGGCGACGGCGCCACGCTGCGAGGCCTGGTGCCGGGCCGACTGGTCGCCGTGCGCGACGCCTGGCGCCGCGCCGGGGGTCGCTAGGCCGCCTTCTTCCTGGGCGCGGACTTCTTCGCGGCGGACTTCTTCGCGGCGGTCTTGCCTGCGGCGGGGCCGGACGACGCCCGGCCGCCCGACGCCGATCCCTTCAGGCTGGCGCGCAGGGCCGCCATCAGGTCGACGACGTTGGTGTCCTCGGGCTCCGGCGCCTCCACCAGCTTCTTGCCGCCCTTCTGCTTGGCCTTGATCAGCTCCTTCAGCGCCTCGTCATAGCGGTCGACGAATTTCGAGGGATCGAAGTCCGCCGCCTTCTGCGAGATGATCCGCTCGGCGATGTCGACCATGTCCTTGTCGGCCTTGACCGAGGGGATGTCGTCGAAGAAGTCGCCGGCGTCGCGGACCTCGTCATGCGGCCGCAACGACCACGCCACCAGCCCCTTGTCACGCACTTCCAGCGCGATCTGTCGCTCGCGGTTGCGCAGCACGAGGCAGCCGATGGCGATCTTGTCCGCCGACCGCATGGCCTCGCGGATCACGGCGAAGGCCTCCGCCCCCGGTCCCTTGTCCGGCACGACGTAGAACGGGCTGTCCCAATAGATCCGGTCGATCTCATGGGCGTCCACGAAGCGGTCTATCGAGATGGTCCGGGTGGACTCCAGCTTGACCTTCTCGAAGTCCGCGTCGTCCATGAGGACATACTCGTCCTTGGCCACCTCATAGCCCTTGACCAGGTCCGACCGCTCCACCGGTCCCGCGTCCGGGTCAGTCGGCACCATGCGGATGCGGTTGTTCGTCTCCGGATTTATCAGGTGGAAGCTGACCCGGTCCGAACTGCTGGTCGCGGTGTAGAGGGCGACCGGGCAGGTCACCAGCGACAGCTTCAGATGGCCCTGCCAGGTGGGACGCGCGGCCATGTGACGACTCCTTCGTGCAGACGCCGCGAGTCAACGCCGGTCGCGGGCGAATCGTTCGCCGCCGTCGACGATTGACGCCGGCCCGGGGTCGCGCCATCGGGGCGGAGCATGGAGTTGCCCGTCGATCCGCATCGCTACGCGACCTTCCTGACGGTCATGGCCGTGATGGCCGTGACGCCCGGGCCCGCCAACCTGTTCTCGGTGGCGAACGGCATGGCGCGGGGCCGGGCCGCCGCCTTGCCGGCCGTGCTGGGCATGAGCGCGGCGACCCTGGTCTGGTTCGGCGCGGCCGCTCTGGGTCTTGGCGCGCTGGTCACGGCCTTTCCGCAGGTCTTTCGCGGCGTGGCCTGGGCCGGCGCGCTGTACGTCGCCTGGCTTGGCGTGAAGTCGCTGTGGTCGGGCGTGCGGCCCCTCTCCGCGGCCACGCCGGCGGCGCCGGCGCCCCGCCTGGGACGAGGTCCCTTCAGCGACGGCTTCCTGGTGCAGATCGCCAACCCGAAGGCCATCCTGTTCTTCACCGCCGTCCTGCCGCCCTTCATGGATCCCGCGAGGTCCGCCGGACCCCAACTCGCGCTGTTCGCCCTCGCCACCGTCGGCATGGATTTCGTGACGATGACCGCCTACGGCCTGGGCGGCGCGGCCCTCGCGCGGGCGATGACGAAACCCACGGTGCGCCGCGCCTTCGACGTCGTCATCGGCCTGCTTCTGATGACGGCGGCCGCGCTGATAGGGCTGCGCTGACGCCACGGAACTTCGCCGTTCAGCGTTCGTTCAGCTTCGTTGAGCGCCAATTGCGGCAGATGGAGAACCCCATGAAACTCAACATGAAATCTGTGCGGTTGGCGACATTGGCGGGCGTTGCGGCGCTTGCCCTGGGCGCTTGCGCCACATCGACCGCTTATGGCCCCGCCGAGCCCGGCGGCCGCTACGGCTATTCCGAACAGCGGATCCAGAACGACCGCTATCGCGTCACCTTCGCCGGCAACTCGATCACCTCGCGCGACATGGTCGAGATGTCGCTGTTGCTGCGCTCGGCCGAACTGACGGTGCAGAGCGGCTACGACTGGTTCTCGACGGTCGAGCGCGCCACCGACCGCGACACGCGCTTCTACACCACGCCGGACCCCTTCTACTACGACCGCTACGGTCCCTACTGGTCCCCGCGCTGGCGCTTCTATCGTCGCGGCTACTGGAGCCCGTTCGATCGCTACTGGATGGACGACTACGACGTCCGTCAGGTCGACCGCTACGAGGCCACCGCGGAGATCGTGATGGGCCGCGGCGCCAAGCCGGCCGGAGATCCGAACGCCTTCGACGCGCGTGAGGTCATCGACAACATCGGGCCCCGCGTCCGCATGTGACGGAAAAGCCCCGGCCTCGGCCGGGGCTTTTTCTTTCGATCAGCCGATGCGCGGAGCGCGCAGCCGGCGCTTGTTGGTGTGGGTCTCGGGCGCCGTGCCGAGGTCCTCGGGCATCTCGCCCTTGAAATAGAAGCGTTGCCACGCCTCCTTGGCCGCGGCCGGGTCGCCGCCGGCCAGCCGCCGGTTGAAGTCGGTGCGCTGGCGGTTCCAGGCCTCGAACTGGCCCTGCATCACCGCATTGCTCTCCAGCGGCCGCACCACCGGGTCGACCTGCTCCATCTTGCGGTGTTCCAGCAGGGTGACGAAGCAGAATGGCTCGCCCCGCTCGAAGCGGACGCGCCCCGGTCGCGTGAACAGCCAGTTCATCGTGAAGGGGAAGGGCAGCCAGTCGGTCTCGATCAGCCCGGTCAGCGCCTGGATCCCGTCCTTGATGTGGTTCGGCGCCCCCATGGCCAGCATGCCCCAGCCCGGCGGCGTCCGGAACAGGTACTGGGGGTGCATCGTCAGCACGCCCTGGGTGAAGTGCGAGGTGACGAAATGCTCCAGCTCAGGAGTCGGCCGGTCGCCGGTGATCTTGATGTCCTCCTGCCGCGGCCCTCCGTTCCATTCCGCCGTGAAGCCGTAGGGGCACAGGATCTCCCACCCCGTGGTGTTGGCCATGTTCAGGGGCAGGCAGCGATAGGGGTGGCGCGAGGTGAAGGCGTCCATCCAGGCGCGCGGCTGGCGGCCCGGCACCATGTCCGGCGGCCGGGCGGTCATGGGGAAGCATTCGAGTTCCAAGGCGCGGCTCCGATGCGTTACTGACGCGGACGTTTCCTCCTAACCGCCCGTGCCGCCCCTCGCCAAGAGCCTCATGACGCCTCCCTACGACCGCGACCGCCTGCTTGACTGGATGAGGACGCAGGGCCTGACGCCGCGGACGCATGACCACCCTCCGGTGTTCCGGGTGGAGGAGGGTCAGGAGCTCAAGTCCTCCTTGCCGGGAGCCCACACCAAGAACCTGTTCCTCAAGGACAAGAGGGGCGCCGTCTGGCTGGTCTCGGCGCGTCAGGACACGGTCGTCGACCTCAAGCGCCTGCCCCGCGCGGTCGGATCGGACCGGCTGTCGTTCGGGCGCGAGGAGCTGTTGTGGGACCTGCTGGGCGTGCGGCCGGGCTCCGTCACCGCCCTGGCGCTGATCAACGATCCGGACCGGCGCGTGACGTTCGTGCTCGACCGGGCGCTGTGGGACGCCGAATTCGTCAACTTTCACCCCCTGACGAACGCGGCGACGACGGCCCTGACGCAGGCCGACTTCAGACGCTTCCTTTCCAGCCTTGGCCGCGACCCGCTGGTGATCGACTTCTGGGACCCCCTCGCCGGGCCCACCCTTTGCCAATTGCCGCACGCGTGACCATCTGCGGAGCCGAGCGACCGCCCCGGAGTTAGAGAGACCGATGACCCTGACCGACGCCACCCCCGCCGACGACCTGATCAAGGACGGCTCCGATGCCGGCTTCATGGCCGACGTGGTGGAGGCGTCGAAGACCCAGCCGGTGATCGTCGACTTCTGGGCCACATGGTGCGGACCGTGCCGCCAGCTGACGCCGTCGCTGGAAAAGGCCGTGCGCGCCGCCGGAGGCGCGGTGAAGCTGGTCA
This sequence comes from Brevundimonas sp., assembly GCF_035935935.1. Classification (GTDB taxonomy): domain Bacteria; phylum Pseudomonadota; class Alphaproteobacteria; order Caulobacterales; family Caulobacteraceae; genus Brevundimonas. Next base: position 170,724 of record NZ_DASYWO010000006.1, on the reverse strand, counting down.
AGATCGACGTCGACCGGAACCCCGCCTATGCGGGCCAGTTGCGGGTCCAGTCGATTCCGACCGTCTACGCCTTCAGGGACGGCAAGCCGGTCGACGGCTTCCAAGGCGCGATCCCCGAAAGCCAGATCAAGGCCTTCATCGAGCGGCTGACCGGAGACGGCGCCGTGTCCGACGTCGAGAACCTTCTGGCGCTTGGCAATGAATCGCTGGGACTCGAAGACATCGGCGGCGCGGCCCAGGCCTTCGCCGAGGTGCTTTCGATCGATCCCGGAAACGTGAAGGCGGTCGCCGGCATGGCGCGCGTCTACCTGGCCACCGGCGACCACGAACAGGCGGTCCAGACCATCGCCATGGCGCCGAAGGATTCGACCGATCCCGACGTCCAGAGCGTGCGCGCCCAGCTGGCGCTCGGCTCGGCCCCGGCGCAGGACGACGGCGCGACCGCCGATCTCCGGGCCAGGGTCGCGGCAAGCCCCTCCGACCACCAGGCCCGGCACGACCTGGCGCAGGCGCTGGCCGCGCAGGGCGACTTCAAGGGGGCGGTGGACGAACTGCTGGAGATCGTGCGCGCCGATCGCGAGTGGAACGATCAGGCCGCGCGCAAGACCCTGCTGACCGTGTTCGACGCCGCCGGTTCGGGCTCTGACGTCGCCCGCGAGGGCCGACGCCGCCTGTCCTCCCTGCTGTTCGCCTAGGCCGGGGGAGCGGGCGGTGCCCCAGGGATACGTGAAGGCCGCCGACCTGCCGCAGGTGATTCCGGTGTTCCCCTTGGCGGGGGCCATCCTGCTGCCGCGGGGGCAGCTGCCCCTGAACGTCTTCGAGCCGCGCTATCTGAACATGATCGACGACGCCATGGCCGGGGACCGGTTGATCGGCATGGTCCAGCCGTCGGGCGGGGCGCCCAGTCTGCCGGCCCTGTCGCCCGTGGGCTGCGTCGGGCGCATCACCAGCTTCGCCGAGACTTCCGACGGTCGCTATCTGATCACACTGACCGGCGTCAGCCGCTGGCGGCTGACGAGCGAGCTGCCCGTGCAGACGCCGTATCGGCAGGTTCGGGCCGACTTCGCCGCCTTCGAGGCCGACCTGACGCCGGACGACGCGGTCGAAGATCCGGAAGACCGCGCGGCCTTGCTGGAGTCCCTGCACCGCTGGCTGGAGCGGCGGGGAATGGACGTCGACTGGGACGCCGCCCGCGAAGCGCCGGCCGAGCCGCTGGTCAACAGTCTGGCCATGGCCCTGCCATTCGAGATCGCCGAGAAGCAGGCGCTTCTTGAGGCGGCGACCGTCGCCGACAGGTTGACGGCGCTGACCGCCATCCTCAGCATCGACGCCGCCGATCCCGACGACGATGCCGAGACCACGAGACAGTAGCCGAACCCATGAGCGACGCCTTCGTCACCCCCGCCTCCGTCGACCCGCGCCTGCTTGAGGTTCTGGTCTGCCCCATAACGCGCGGCCGGCTGACGTGGGACCGGGAAGCGCACGAGCTGATCTCGCCCGGCGCGAAGAAGGCCTATCCCATCCGCGACGGCGTTCCGGTCCTGCTGCCAGAAGAGGCCCGCGACCTCGCCGACTAGCGCCGCGGCGCGGGCGGCAGCGCGGCGAAAGCCTCAGGCGGCCAGCGGCACTCCGCGCATCAGCTTCGGCAGATCGCCGGTCGCGCCGCCTGCCTCGTGCATGAAGGCCCGACGCAACGGCGCGATGCGGTTGACGGCGGCCATGCCAAGGTCGCGCGCCAGTCGAAGCGGCGGAAGGTCGTTGGAGAACAGGCGAACGAACCCGTCGAAGCCCGCGGCCAGCACGGCGACGTCGAACCGCCGCCACCGGACGTAGCGCTGCAGCACCAGCTCCGACCCCATGTCCTCGCCGACCGAAACGGCCTCCGCCAGCACCTCGGCCAGCACGGCGGCGCCGCGCAGGCCCATGTTGAACCCCTGCCCCGCCACGGGATGCACGGCGTGCGCCGCGTCGCCGATCAGGGCGACGCGTGGGGCGCACAGCCGCTCGGCCAGTTCCATGGACAAGGGGTAGACGAAGCGCGGACCCTCGACCGTCGCCTCGCCGAGGAACGGGCCGAAACGCCGCATCAGGTGGGCGTGGAAGGCCTCGTCCGACGCGGCCCTCAACGCCTCGGCGCGACGCGTGGTCTCGGTCCAGACCAGACTGGCGCGTCGGTCGGTCAGGGGCAGGATGGCGAAGGGTCCGCCGGGCAGGAAATGCTCGTGCGCCACATTGCCGTGGTCGCGCTCCATCCGCACGGTCGCGACGACGCCCGACTGACCATAGCTCCAGCCCAGGGTGTCGATGCCCGCCGCCCGGCGCACCGCCGAACCGCGCCCCTCGGCGCCCACGACCAGCGTCGTGGTCAGTCGCCGGCCGTCGGCCAGCAGGACCTCGGCCGAGCCCGGCCCGACCGTCACGTCCTTGACCGCCGCCGGCGCCAGGATGGTCACGCCGCTGCGGCCCAGCGCGGCGACGAGAGCGGCCCGGATCCAGCGGTTCTCGACCATCCACCCCAGCGGCTCGCCGCCTGTCCGGTCCGCGATCTCCTCCGCCTCGAATCGAAGAAAGGCCGAAGAGGCGGGACGCGAGGCGGCCCCGGGCCGCCGCCCGTCGGTCACGAGGATGCGGTCCATCCGGCAGGCGCGGGGTCGCAGTTGCTCGCCCAACCCCAGTGCCTCGAGCATGCGAAAACTGGAGAAGGACAGGGCCGTGGCCCGACCGTCGAAGGTCGGCGCGACCTGATCCGTCAACGGCGCGGCGTCCACCACCGCGACCCGCAGCCCCGCCTGCACGGCGGCGAGGGCGAAGGCCGCTCCGGCCATGCCGCCGCCCGAGACCACGACGTCGAACCTGTCCCGATCGCTCATGCTCCGCTTGTCGCGCGGAGTGGCCGGAACGTCCACCGCCGAATGGTCGCGGTAAACAGGCCCTTAACCCTGCGCGGGCGAGGGTGGGCGCGAACGCCCCTGCATTCGGAGGATCGCCGCCCCATGTCCGCCGCCCACGCCGTCGGTCAGCAAGTCTGGATCGGGGCCCGCATCCTGTGGCGGGCGCCGGCGGCCGTGCGGTTCCGGGGCGTGCTGCAGGCGCTGCTGGCGGGCCTGCTGGTCTTCGCCCTGGCCTCGTGGAACCGGGACGATCCCAGTCTGAACGTCGTCAGCCGGGCCGAGCCGACCAACTGGCTGGGGTCGCAGGGTGCCCTGTTCGCCGACCTGTTCATGCAGTCGCTCGGGCTGGCGGCCCACGCCGCCGCCCTGCTGCTGATCGCCTTCGGCCTGGCCACGGCTCTCGGCGACGCCGTGCGTCAGCGCTTGCGGCCGACGCCGCTCAACGCCCTGCTGGCCTTCGGCGGCGTGCTGATGCTGGCCGCGGCCATGTCGGCGCCGGCCGCGCCGAAAGCCTGGCCTCTCGCCGCCGGACTGGGCGGCCTTTGGGGCGACGCGGTGCTGGGCCTGACGGCCGGCGGCCTGAAGGCGCTGGGCGTGCCCGGCGCGCGGGCGATCATGGGCGTGCTGTGCTTCGGCGCCGCCCTGTTCATGGTGGGTCGGGCCCTGGGGCTGAAGACCTCCGATCTCCGCGACGCGATCGACTGGGCGAGCGGACGCGCCCGTCCGCGTGCCGCGGCGGTCCCGCCGCCGGCGCGCAAGCCGCGTCCCCGACCCCGTCCCGAGCCTGAGGTCGCGCAGCGTCTTTCGGACGCGGAGCCCGCCGACGTCTCCCCCCCGTGGGACGAGCCGGCCGCGCCGCGCGCGCCGGAGCCGGCGCTGGTGCCCGAGCCCCGGGTGGCGGCGCCGAAGGCGGCCAAGGCCTCCAGGCGGGTCGACGACGACCAAGGCAGCTTCGACTTCGTGCGCCCGGAAGGCGCCTTCGACCTGCCGCCGCTCGGCATGCTGGCCAAGCCGGCCAGGCGCGCCGCAGCCGTCGACGAGGAGGCGCTGAAGCAGAACGCCCGCATGCTGGAGGAGGTGCTGGCCGAGTTCGGCGTCAAGGGCGTGATCGACCAGATCCGCCCGGGGCCGGTGGTCACCCTCTACGAGCTCGCGCCGGCCCCCGGCGTGAAGCACGGCCGCGTCGTGGCGCTGTCCGACGACATCGCCCGCAGCATGTCGGCCCGCGCCTGCCGCATCAGCGTGGTGCAGGGTCGCAACGCCATCGGCATCGAGCTGCCCAACGCCCGGCGCGAGACCGTCTATCTGCGCGACCTCCTGGCCTCGGGCGAGTTCGACAAGCCGGCGCACCTGCTGCCGCTGGCGCTGGGCGAAACCATCGGCGGCGAACCCTACGTCGCCGATCTGGCGCGCATGCCGCACCTGCTGATCGCGGGCACCACCGGGTCGGGCAAGTCGGTCGGGGTCAACGCCATGATCCTGTCGATCCTGTACCGGCACAGTCCCGCGGACTGCCGCTTCATCATGATCGACCCCAAGATGCTGGAGCTGTCGGTCTATGACGGCATCCCGCACCTGCTGGCCCCCGTCGTCACCGATCCGAAAAAGGCCGTCGTGGCCCTGAAGTGGACGGTGCGTGAGATGGAGGACCGCTATCGCCGCATGTCCAAGCTGGGGGTGCGCAACGTCGCCAGCTACAACGAGCGCGCCCGGCAGGCGCAAGCGTCGGGCGAGCATTTCGAGCGGACCGTCCAGACCGGCTTCGACGAGCAGGGCCGCCCCGTCTACGAGAGCGAGAAGATCCGGCCCGAGCCCATGCCCTATCTGGTCGTGGTCATGGACGAGATGGCCGATCTCATGCTGGTCGCCGGCAAGGACGTCGAGGGCGCCGTCCAGCGTCTGGCCCAGATGGCCCGCGCCGCCGGCATCCACCTGATCATGGCCACCCAGCGTCCGTCGGTGGACGTGATCACCGGCACCATCAAGGCCAACTTCCCGACCCGGATTTCCTTCCAGGTCACCTCCAAGATCGACAGCCGCACCATCCTGGGCGAGCAGGGCGGCGAGCAGCTGCTGGGTCAGGGCGACATGCTCTACATGGCCGGCGGCGGCCGCATCACCCGCCTGCACGGACCGTTCGTGACCGATCAGGAAGTCGAGGCGGTGTGCAAGCATCTGCGCGCGCAGGCCGAGCCGGAGTATCTGGACCTGATCACCGACGACCCGGACGGCGACGGCGACGACGACGGCCCCTACGGCGGCGGCATGGGCGGGAACTCGTCCTCCGGCGACGACCTGTACGATCAGGCCGTGGCCGTGGTGACCCGCGACCGCAAGGTCTCGACCAGCTACGTCCAGCGGCGGCTGCAGATCGGTTACAACCGCGCGGCCACCCTGATCGAGCGCATGGAGCAGGAAGGCGTCATCACCGCCGCCAACCATGCCGGCAAGCGCGAGGTGCTGGCGGGGCCGCCGCCGGTGATGTGAACCGGCGCGTCCGGTCGGCGTTCCTGAACGACCCTTCATCCCGCCGCCGGAATATGGTCAGGCTGGCGCCCTTCGCGCGCCAAGGCCGGGCGGCATGAAGGCCGAACCGACAATCCCTCAAGGGAGAAGACCATGACCGTTTCCCGTCGCGCTTTCGCGCTCGGCACCCTGGCGGCCCTCGCCGCGGCGCCCGCATGGGCGCAGGCCGGCCTGTCGGCCGCCGACCGCGAGGCCTTGGGCCGGGCGCAGGCCTATCTGCGCGGCCTGACCTCGGCGCAGGGGAATTTCACCGAGACCGGCGCGGGCGGCCAGCGCCGCAGCGGCCGCTTCTGGCTGCAGCGCCCGGGCAAGATGCGCTTTGAATACAGCAGCCCGCAGGGGCTGCTGGTCGTGTCCGACGGCTCCAACGTCATGCGCTACGACCCGCGCCTGAACACCTTCCAGCAGGTGCCGCTGGGCCAGACGCCGCTCAGCACCTTCCTGTCGCGCAACGTCAGCTTCGATCAGGGCGTGCGCGTCGACGATGTGACGATGCGCAGCTCCGGCGCCTTCGCCGTCACCGTGCGCGACGCGCGCCGTCCGAACGAGGGCTACGCGATCCTGGCCTTCGCCGGCTCCCCCATGCGCCTGCAGGAGTGGACGGTGGTCGACGCGCAGGGGACGCGCACGCGCACCCAGTTGACCAGCCTGTCGCCGGCCAGCGGCCTGTCCGCCAGCCTGTTCCAGCTGCGCGACCCCACCCGCCGCCCCGGCCGCCGCTAACTTCACCAGGCGGGCGAAGCGTGGCCGTTCGGCCACGGCGTCCCGTCGGCCGAGCCACGGTTGACGTTTTTCTTCGGCTGTGGCACACAGGCAACAGGGCTTCGGCCCGTTTGACCTCCGCGGAACATCCCCCTCCCGGCGGCGAAGAGAGACGAAAACTGAGACGCGCCCGGCTGGTCCTCTGGCCGGGCGTTTCTTTGTTTGACGCCCTGCCGCTCGCGCCGCGGGCGCTCGCTGCTTGAGGGCGGTCGCAAGCCGACCCGACGCCTGCTAGTCCCCGGCCATGCTTCGTATCGTCACCTGGAACATCAACTCCGTCCGCCTGCGCATCGATCAGGTGGCGCGGTTCGTGGCCGAGGCGCGACCCGACGTCCTGATGCTGCAGGAGATCAAATGCACGGAGGATCAGTTCCCCCGCGCCGCCTTCGAGGAGATGGGTCTGCCGCACCTGCGGCTGGCGGGCCAGAAGGGCTGGCACGGCGTCGCCATCGCCAGCCGCCTGCCGATCGAGGACGCGAGCCGGATCGAGGCCTGCCGCGAGGGCCATGGCCGGTGCGTCGCCGGGCGGATCGCGGGCGTCGAGTTCCATAACTTCTACATCCCGGCCGGCGGCGACCTGCCCGACCGGGGGCTGAATCCCAAGTTCGATCACAAGCTGGACTTCTACGAGCGGCTGACCGCCGACGTGGCGCGGCGCGACCGGCAGGCGCCGCTGGTGATGGCCGGCGACTTCAACATCGCGCCGGGTGAGAACGACGTCTGGAACCACCGCCACATGTCGAAGATCGTCAGTCACACGCCGATCGAGGTGGAGACGCTGCGCCGGCTGCAGGACGCCGGCGGCTTCGCCGACGTGGTCCGCGACCAGACGCCGGAGCCGACCAAACTGGCCAGCTGGTGGAGCTATCGCGCCGTCGATTTCCGCAAGACGAACCGGGGCCTGAGGCTGGATCACGTCTGGACCAGTCCGGGTCTGACGCCCGCGGTCGTGCCCGGCTCGGCCGTCATCCATGAACCCGTCCGCGCCTGGGACCGTCCAAGCGACCACGCCCCGGTGGCGGTCGATCTCGACGTCTAGCGACGCCGTCAATGGCGATCGTGGCGCCGGCCCCCCGGGGGGTGGGCGACTTCAATCCTGGAGTCCGCGGCGCCTCGATGAGAGGTTCAGCGAGCGGAGGCCCGCCTGATCACGGCTGCAGCCGGTATCCGCCCTGGTCGGTGACCAGCAGGCGCGCCTGGCCGGGCTCGGACTCGATCTTCTGACGCAGGCGATAGATGTGGGTCTCCAGCGTGTGCGTGGTGACGCCGGCGTTGTAACCCCAGACCTCCGTCAGCAGCTCCTCGCGCGACACGGCCTTGGCTCCGGCGCGATAGAGGTACTTCAGGATGTTGGTTTCCTTCTCGGTCAGCCGCACTTTCCGGCCCTTGTCGCCCATCAGAACCTTGGAGGCCGGCCGGAAGTCGTAGGGGCCGATGCGGAAGACCGCGTCCTCCGACTGCTCATGGCTGCGCAGATGGGCTCGGATGCGGGCCAGGAGGACGGCGAAGCGGAAGGGCTTGGTGATGTAGTCGTTGGCGCCGGAGTCCAGGCCCAGGATGGTGTCGCTGTCCGAAGTCTGCCCGGTCAGCATGATGATCGGCGTCGACAGGCCGTCCTTGCGCAGAAGGCGGCAGGCCTCCCGGCCGTCCATGTCCGGCAGGTCGACGTCCAGCAGGATCAGGTCGGCGCGCGACTCCCGGCCCAGTTTTACGCCCTCGCCGGCGGTGGTGGCCTGGATCGGCGCGAACTCCTCGTGCAGGGCCAGCTGCTCGGCCAGCGCCTCGCGCAGGTCGTCGTCGTCGTCGATGATCAGGATCGTCTTGGCGCTGGGCATGAACTCAGAATGGCGACGCTGTGCGGGAACGCCAACCCCGAACGCCCGAAAACCGGATCGGCTTCACCCCGCGCGCGTCGGACGCGGGCCGAACAGGGCAGATCCCAGCCGCACGTGGGTGGCGCCGTGGCGGATGGCGGTTCCGAAGTCGTCGCTCATCCCCATCGACAGCGTCGCCAGCCCGTTGCGCGCGGCGATGTCGGCCAGCAGGGCGAAATGGGGACCCGGCGCCACGTCCGCCGGCGGAATGCACATCAGGCCCTCGACGGGCAGATCGGCCGCTCGTGCCCGGGCGATGAGGGCGTCGGCCGCAGCGGGGACGACGCCGGCCTTCTGGGGCTCCTCGCCCGTGTTGACCTGTATCAGAAGGCGGGGCGCGCGGCCGCGCGTCTGCGCCCGCGCCGCCAGCGCGGTCAGCAGACTGTCGCGGTCCAGGGTCTCGACGACGTCGAACAGGTCGCAGGCGGCCGCGACCTTGTTGGACTGCAGGGCGCCGATCAGTCTCAGCTCGGCCGGCCGGGGAAGTTCGGCCCAGCGCGCCTGCGCCTCCTGCACCCGGTTCTCGCCGAACACGTCGGCCCCGGCGGCGATCGCCCCGCTCACCGCCTCGTGCGGCTGGGTCTTGCTGACGACGGTCAGGGTCACGGACCCGGCCGGGCGGCCGGCCGCCGTTTCCGCAGCCGCGATGCGCGCCCGGGCGTCAGCGATGCGGGCCGCGATGGACGGCGGCGGCGTCATGGGCGATGAGGCGGCCATGGACGGACGAGTTCCCCCGGGCGAGATCTGGCGGATCGCCGTGGCCCTAAACCGCGCGGCCGCCGCGGTCGACCCCCGTGCAGGCCGGCTGCCGCCGCTGATCTTCATGACCGATCCGATCCGCACGCCCCGCCCGTGGCGGACCGCCGCCCGCCTGCCCGCCGGCGCCGCCGTGATCCACCGGGGATTTGGACGGCCGGAGGCCCCGGACGAGGTGGCCCGCCTGCGCGACGCCACGCGGACGGCGGGCGTCCGGCTGCTCGTGGCCGCGGACGAGGCGCTCGCCCTTTCCGTCGGGGCGGACGGTCTGCATCTGCCGGAGCGCGACCTGCACCGCGCCGATCCCCTCAGGGCGCGGCGCCCGGACTGGCTGCTGACCGGCGCCCTGCATGCGCCGGCGCGGTCCGCGCCGCGCGCGCTGGACGCCGTTCTGGTCTCGCCCGTGTTCGCGGCGGGCGGCGCCTCCGCCGCGCGCCCCCCGCTGGGACCGCAAGGCCTCGCGGCGATGATCGCCGCGGCGGGCGTGCCGGCTTATGCCCTGGGCGGGATCGGTCCGGCGAACGCCCGCACGCTGGCGGACGGCGGCGCGGTCGGGATCGCGGCGGTGGCGGCCGTGTCGGCCGCGTTCGGCCACTAGAAGCGGAAGGTCGATTCCAGCCGGACCCGCGGCGCGGCGTCGCGGGTGTTCTGAACCGGCCGGCCCGGGTTCTCGGGGCCTTCGACGAGGCCGGCCGAGGCGCCGACGCGCAGTCGCGGATTGACGCGATAGTAGGCGCCCGCGCCCACGTCGCCGACGCGGGCGGGATCGCTCAGCGACGGATCGAGCGAGAAGTCCACGCTCCAGCGGCCCGAGCGGTCGACCCTAAGGCCGCGGCGTGCGGGCGCCAGCTGGGCGGCGCGGGACGCCTCGCCGGCCGAAACCACGGGACGCTGGGCCGTCTGGGCCGCGGCGGTTCCGGCCGCGCCGGCGAGCAGGAGGGCGCAGACGGCCGCGGCTGCGGCTCCTCGTCCCTGCATGCGTCCGATCTGCGCGGTCATCTGCGGCTTTCGTCCTTCGGCCCGGTCGTCGATCTAGGCGCCGGGGCCGACTGCGGTCAATCGAACGGCGAAGCCCGCGCGTCGTTCCATCGCCGCTTGTGGCGCGCGCGTCACGCGAACGCGCCGCTTCGCCCATCGCCCGCCACGCGAACGGCGCCGTTCGGGCCCCGGTTCGCCGTTCCGCCGCGTCTTCGCCTTGTCATCGCCCCTTTTCGCCGTGCTATAGAGCCCGACCGAGCCGGACCTGCCCGCGCTTCGGGGGCCTGCGCGCCGCGCGCGCCGACGTCTGACGGAGTGTCTACATGCTGTTTGCTCGCGGCGCCGCGACCATCCTGATCGGCTCGACCCTGGCGCTGGGCGCCTGCACGGCGGAACGCCCGTTCGGCCCGACCGTGGGCGACGTCCTCGGCGGCGGCCCGACGACCCGCGCGGCGGCCGAGAGCGCGCAGCTGGGCATCGGGGTGAACGCCTATCTGTGGCGCGCCACCCTGGACACGCTCAGCTTCATGCCGCTGGCCAGCGCCGATCCCTGGGGCGGCGTGATCAACTACGACTGGTATTCCGACCCGCGCACGCCGAACGAGCGTTTCAAGGCGACGGTCTTCATCCTCGACACGCGCCTTCGGGCCGACGCCCTGAACGTGTCCCTGACCAAGCAGGTGCAGGACGCCTCGGGCCAGTGGGTGGCGGCCGCGGTCGACGCCCAGACCGAGACGGATCTGGAAAACGCCATCCTGACCAAGGCCCGCCAGTTCAACCTGGCCGACGCCCGCTGACCTCCGCGCCCGGTTCGCCGGGCGCATAGTCCTCCCCGACTGATCCCGGGCCCCGAGGCCGAGCCTGACGGGCCCCTCGCCCCCAGGAACCGCCGACCCGTGGCCCGCTACGATCCCAAGACCGCCGAACCCCGCCAGCAGGCGCGCTGGGCCGCCGCCGACGCCTTCCGCGCGCCCGACGCGCCGACCGGCCGACCCAAATACTATGTGCTGGAGATGTTTCCCTATCCGTCGGGGAACATCCACATGGGCCACGCCCGCAACTACGTCATGGGCGACGTGGTGGCGCGTCTGAAACGGATGCAGGGTTTCGACGTGCTGCATCCCATGGGCTGGGACGCCTTCGGCATGCCGGCCGAGAACGCGGCCATGGAACGCGGCGTGCATCCGGGCGCCTGGACCCGCTCCAACATCGCCGCCATGCGCGACCAGCTGAAGCTGTTGGGCCTGTCGCTGGACTGGTCGCGAGAGTTCGCGACCTGCGAGCCGGAATACTACGGCAAGCAGCAGGCGTGGTTTCTGGAGCTGTTCCGCCGCGGGCTGGTCTACCGCCGCGAGGGGACGGTCAACTGGGATCCCGTCGACGCCACGGTCCTGGCCAATGAGCAGGTGATCGACGGCCGCGGCTGGCGCTCCGGCGCGGTCGTCGAGAAGCGCAAGCTGAACCAGTGGTTCCTGCGCATCACCGACTATGCCGACGACCTGATCGAGGGCCTGAAGGCGCTTGAAGGCCGCTGGCCCGACAAGGTCCGGCTGATGCAGGAGAACTGGATCGGCCGGTCCAAGGGTCTCGAGATGACCTGGCGTTTCGCCGGGCAGGCTCCGCAGGGCTTTGAGGACGGGATCACCGTCTACACGACCCGTCCGGACACGCTGTTCGGGGCCAGTTTCCTTGGACTGGCGCCCGATCATCCGATCTCGCAGCAACTGGCCGCGGCGGACCCCGCCGTCGCCGCCTTCGTCGCCGAATGCCGCAAGGGCGGAGCCTCCACCGCCGACATCGAGCAGGCCGAGAAAATCGGCCGGGACACGGGCCTGAAGGTCGTCCACCCGTTCGACGGCCGCCCGGTCCCGGTGTGGATCGCCAACTTCATCCTTTCCGACTACGGGACCGGGGCCATCTTCGGCTGTCCGGCGCACGACCAGCGCGACCTGGACTTCGCGCGGAAGTACGACCTGCCCGTCATCCCCGTGGTCCGTCCCGACGGGGCCGGCGACGACTTCGACGTCACGGACGAGGCCTATGTGGGGCCCGGGCGCCTGTTCCATTCCGACTTTCTCGACGGCATGGATGTGGAGCCGGCCAAGGCCGAGGCGATCGCCCGCATCGAGGCCATGGGTCAGGGCACGGGCGCCACGGTCTATCGTCTGCGCGACTGGGGCGTCAGCCGTCAGCGCTACTGGGGCTGCCCGATTCCGGTGATCCATTGCGGCGCCTGCGGCGTCGTGCCCGTCCCGGCCGCCCAGCTGCCGGTCGTGCTGCCGGAGGACGTGACGTTCGACGTGCCGGGCAATCCGCTGGACCGTCATCCGACGTGGAAGCACGTCAACTGCCCGTCCTGCGGCGGGGCGGCGACGCGCGAGACGGACACGCTCGACACCTTCGTGGACTCCAGCTGGTACTTCGCGCGCTTCGCCAATCCGCACGCCGATGCGCCGATCGACGCCGGGGCCGCAAATCGCTGGCTGCCCGTCGATCAGTACATCGGCGGCGTCGAGCACGCCGTCCTGCACCTGCTCTATGCCCGCTTCATCAGCCGCGCCCTGTCCGACGCGGGACTGATGGGCGTGAAGGAGCCGTTCGCCGGGCTGTTCACCCAGGGCATGGTCGTCCACGAGACGTATCGCACCGCCGACGGCCAGTGGGTCGAGCCCGCCGACGTCGACCTCTCCAACGAGGCGGGCAGACGCTCTGCGCGTCGCTTGTCGACCGGAGAGCCGCTCGTCATCGGCGACGTCGAGAAGATGTCCAAGTCGAAGAAGAACGTCGTCGCCCCGCAGGAGATCGTCGACCTGCACGGCGTGGACGCCGGGCGGCTGTTCGTGCTGTCCGACAGTCCGCCGGAGCGCGACGTCCAATGGACGACCGGCGGCGTCGAAGGCGCGAGCCGGTTCGTGCAGCGCGTCTGGGCCGAGTTCGACCGCGAAGCCGGACCGGGCGACGCGACGGCCGACGCCGCGTTGCGCCGCGAGACGCACAAGACGATCAAGGCCGTGACTGAAGGCGTGGAACAGTTTCGTTTCAATTCGGCGATCGCGAAACTGTACGGATTTCTGGGAGCCCTGAAGACGCTTGACGCGGCCGGCGGGGAGGCGCGTCGCGAGGCCCTGTCGGCCTTTGCCCGCCTGATGTCGCCCTTCGTGCCGCACCTCGCAGAGGAATGCTGGACGCGACTCGGCGAAGGCGGAATGATCCTCGACGCGCCCTGGCCGGTCTTCGATCCGGCGCTGGCGGCCGACGACGAGGTGGTCTTGCCCATTCAGGTCAACGGAAAGCGCCGCGGCGAGATTCGGGTCCCCCGCGGTCTTGAGCCGGCCGATGTCGAGGCGATCGTCATGGCCGACGCCGACGTTCTTGCGCGGCTGGAGGGGCAGACCGTGAGGAAGGTGGTCGTGGTCAAGGACCGCATCGTCAATCTGGTGGTGGCGTGATCCGCCGCCTCGCCCTGATCGTCGCCGCGGCTCTGGGCCTGTCGGGGTGCGGTTTCACGCCCTTGTACGGCGAAGGCGCCGGCGCGGCGCTGTCCCGCGTCGCCGTGACCACTCCGGACGACCGCTTCGGGTACCGGCTGCGCGAGGCGCTGGAGGATGCGTTCGGAACCGATCTGGGCGTGCCGCCCGCCTGGCGTCTCGAGACCGTGGTCGAGCAGGCGCGCCGTCCCATCGGCCGTCGCATCGACGACACCGCGGCCCGGTACGAATTGACGGTGCGCATGGGCTGGACCCTGACGCCCGCCGCGGGCGGGGGCCCCGTGACGGGCGAGACGACGGCGGTCGTGACCTACGCCTCCGCCGACCAGCCGGTCGCCGCCATCGCCGCCCAGGAGGACGCGGAGGTGCGCGCGGCCGCCGAACTGGCCCGCGAAACCCGTCTGGACGTTCTGGCCGCGATCGCGGGACGCTGACGCCGTGATTCTGAGCAAGCGCCCCGAGGTCGAGCGCTTCCTGAAATCTCCTGATCCCGCAGTGCGCGCCGTGGTGATCCATGGGCGCGACCGGTCGGGCGTGGCTGAACGGTCCGAGGTCCTCTGCAAGACCGTCACGCCGGACCTGAACGATCCCTTCAACGTCAGCCTGCTGGCCGACGGCGACGTCGATGCCGGCGACGGCCGGCTGGAAGACGCGCTGGCCGCCATGTCCCTGATGGGCGGGCGCCGTCTGGTGCGCGTCAGGCTGTCCGGCGAGAAGGCGGCGACGGACAAGGCGCTGGCCGCCGCCTTGAAAACGCATTCGGAGGGCGGCTTCAACCCCGAGGCCCTGCTGGTGGTGGAGGCGGGGGCGCTGGGCCGGGACTCCGCGCTGCGCAAGGCGGCTGAGGCCAGTCCGAACGCCGTCGGCATCGCCTGCTACGAGGACGAGGTCGGAGACGTCGCCCGCATGACGCGCGAGGCCCTGGCCGCCGACAAGGTGAGCCTGACGGGCGAGGCGCTGGACCGCTTCGTCGCCCGCCTGCCCCGCGAGCGGGGGCTGATGCGCCAGGAGATCGAGCGTCTGGCCCTGTTCATCGGACCCGGCAGCGGGCGGACCTTGGACGTCGTCGAGCTGGACCAGCACCTGGGCGTCGAACCCGACGCCAGCCTGCAGGACGCCGCCCAGCAGGCGTTCGGCGGCAAGGCGGCGCCGGCGCAGTCGGGGCTCAGGCGCGCCTTTCTGGAGGGCGAAGGCGCCGTGGCCGCACTTCGCGCCGTCGGCCGCCAGCTGCAGATCCTGATCCGGATCCAGACCCTGACGGGGGCGGGCGCCGGGGCAAAGGAAGCCGCCAAGTCCGCGGGAGTCTTCTGGAAGCAGGAGGCGGAGGTGCTGCGTCAGGTGAAATCGTGGACGCCCGACGCCCTCGACGCCGTCATGGACTCCCTGAACGCCGCGGAGCTGGCGTGCCGTTCGACGGGCTCGCCCGATCAGCTGATCGCGGAGCGGCTGATCCTCGAAATCTCCGCCCGCGCCCGCCGGCTGGGGCTCTAGCCTCGCTTCGACGCCCGTCGGAAAGCCGGCTTGTTGAGCGCGGCGTTCTGGCGCTCGACGGTCTTCTCCACATGCTGGCCGGGCTTGAAGCCGCCGGAGCCCGGCGTCCGGGCGCCTGACTTCTTGGCGGCCAGCGCCTTCTTCATGGCCTCGGCGGTCGGATTGGAGGGGGTGTCGTTCATGGCGTCAGTCTGACGCCTTTCGCCGCGCCGTCCAGACCCGGGCGCCCTCGTCCCGGTCCGGGTCCAGAACCCGTTCCTCGACGCTGACGAACCCGGCTGCCGCGAGCCCCGCGCGGTATTCCTGCGGATCGAGGCTGGCGTGATGCAGCGGCCGTCCCATCCACTCGCCCATCGCCGTGCCGCGGCGGGGTCCGCCGACGAACATCAGCGTGCCGCCCGGCTCCAGATGCCGCGCATAGACCTCCGGCATCTCCGTCTGCGCCTGTGCGGTCAGATGGAAGCTGGAGTACCAGGCCAGCACGCCGTCGAACCGGCGACCCAGGTCCAGTCCGCGCATGTCCGCGCAGATCCAGCGATGATTAGGGAAGGCGGTGCGGCACAGGTCGATCAGACCGGGTGACGCATCCACGCCCGTCGCGTGAAATCCCCGCGAGATCAGGGTGGAGGCGATCGGCCGACCCGATCCGCATCCGAGATCGAGCACGGTCCCGCCCGACGGCAGGCCGTCCATGAACCGTTCGAGATGCATCGCTTCCGACCCGCGCAGGACGTCTCCCCGCGTGATGGCCCAGACGTCGGCATGGCGGGAATAGAGATCGACGATCTCCTCCGCGGCGGCCGTCACGCCTTCATCAGGCGCCGACACAGGTCGTCCAGCTGATCGAGGCTGCGCCAGTGCAGAGTCAGCTCGCCCTTTTCGCCCGGGCGCGCGGACAGCTGCACCTTCAGGCCCAAGGCGTCGGCCAGATCCTGCTGCAGGGCCGCGACGTCCGGATCGCTGTCGCCATCCAGCGGCACGACGCGCGACCGGGCCGGGGCTGGCCGGTCCCCCTCCGTCGCCCGGCGGGCCAGGGCTTCGGTCTGCCGGACGTTCAGCCCGTCCATGAAGGCCCGCTCGGCCAGACCGGTCGGATCAGGGGTGTTGATCAGCGCCCGCGCATGCCCTGCGGACAGCTTGCCGTCCCTCACATAGGCCAGCACCTTTTCGGGCAACTGCAGCAGGCGAAGGGTGTTGGCCACGTGGCTGCGGCTCTTGCCGACGACGCCGGCGACGGCGTCCTGGGTCCGCCCGAACCGGTCCATCAGCACGCGGTAGGCTTCGGCCTCCTCCAACGGATTCAGGTCCGCGCGCTGGACGTTCTCGATGATGGCCACTTCCAGCACCGCCACGTCGTCCAGCAGGCGTTCCACGATGGGCACTTCGGTAAGACGCGCCTGCTGGGCCGCCCGCCACCTCCGCTCGCCGGCCACGATCTGCCATGAGCCGGCGTCGTCCGGATGCGGGCGGACCAGGATCGGCTGCAGCACGCCCCGGTCGCGGATCGAGCCGGCCAGCTCGTCCAGATCCTCCTTGAGGAAGATCTTCCGCGGCTGGTCGGGATTGGGCTTCAGGGCCTCGATCGGCACGCTGCGGACGCCCGCGGGCGCGGGCCCGCCGTCCACGGGCGCGCTTTCGGCGACCTGCTCGCCCAGCAGGGCCGACAGCCCCCGGCCCAATCCGCGCTGACGTTCGCTCATCATCCCCTCCGCTCCTTCAGGCCGCCCGCAGCCGCACGCGCTCGCGCGCGACGACTTCGCGCGCCAACCTCAAATAGGCCTGGCTGCCCGCGCATTTCAGATCGTAGATCAGCGCCGGCTTCCCAAACGACGGCGCCTCCGAAACGCGGACGTTTCGCGGTATGACGGAGTCATACACCTTGTCGCCGAAATGGGCGCGGACGTCCGCCTCGACCTGCCCCGACAGGGCGTTGCGCCGATCGTACATGGTCAGAACCAGACCCTGGATTTCCAGCTTCGGATTCAGGCTCTGGCGGACCATGTCCACCGTCTTCATCAACTGGGTCAGGCCCTCAAGAGCGAAGAATTCGCACTGCAACGGCACCAGCACGGCGTCTGCGGCGGCCATGGCGTTCAGCGTCAGGAGATTCAGCGAGGGTGGGCAATCGATCAGGACGTAGTCGAACGGGGCCCCGGCCCCCGTCGCCTGCGACGCCAGCGCATCCCGCAGCCGGTATGACCGACGGTCGGCCTGGCTGAGCTCGATCTCGACGCCCGACATGTCGGCGTCGGCCGGAATGATGTGCAGGCCGGGAACGGCCGTGGCCACCGCCGCGTCGTCGACCGACCGTCCGTCGACGATCACGTCGTAGATGGTCACGCGGCGTGTTTCACGTGGAACACCCAGACCGGTGGACGCATTGCCCTGCGGGTCCATGTCGACGATGAGCACGCGCTGACCGATCGCGGCCAGCGCCGTGCCGAGATTGATCGCGGTCGTGGTCTTCCCGACGCCGCCCTTTTGATTGGAGACGGCGAGGACGCGACGCTTAGCGGACACGGCGAAGACTCCGGACGGACACCACGCGCCCCCGTACGTCGCTGCGCGACGGGAACAGTTCGCTCTCGAAATGCCAGACCTGCCGGGCCTCCGCCACCTCGGCTTCCGCCTTCTCCCCCTTCAGGTAGAGGCCCGTCGCGCCCTTCTGGTGATAAGGCTGTGCATAGCCGAGCAGTTTCGTCAGCGGCGCGACGGCGCGGGCGGTGACGACGTCGACGACGGCCGCATGCGCCTCCGCACGCGCCCAGACGACCGTGGCCGGCAGAGACAAGGCGTCGACGACCGACTGCAGGAACCGGCACCGCTTCTGCAGGCTGTCGATCAGGTGAACGTGCCCTCCCCGCCCCTTCATCAGGACCGCCAGCACGACGCCGGGGAGCCCTGCCCCCGCGCCCAGATCCGCCCAGGTCCTCGCCGCCGGGGCATGATCGACGAGCTGCGCCGAGTCCAGCGCATGCCGGTTCCAGAAATCGGGCAGGCTGTCGGGCCCCACGAGGTTCATGACCGCGTTGGACTCGATCAGCATGCGGCGATAGGCGTCCAGGTCCGCGATCTCGGCGTCGTTCGCGCCGATGGCCCTCTGAAACCCGGCGGCGTCCAGGGTCACGCGGCGACGCGCCGGACGTGGGCCAGCAGGGCGGTCAGGGCGCCCGGCGTCATGCCTTCGATGCGGCCCGCCTGGCCAAGGCTCAGCGGACGCACGCGCGACAGCTTTTCCCTGACTTCGTTCGACAGTCCCCCGACTTCGGCATAGTCGAGGTCCTCGGGCAGCCGCAGGTCCTCGTCCCGCTTCAGCGCCGCGGCGTCGGCCGCCTGCCGATCCAGATATCCCGCATAGGCCGCGTCGACCTCCACCTGTTCGCGGACGTCCGTGGGCCAGTCCGCGATCTGCGGCAGGACGGAGCTGAACTTGTCCAGCGTCACGCCGGGATGCCCGAGGAGATCGCGAACCGAGCGGCGACGGCCGTCGGCGTTGACGGCGATGCCCAAGGCTGCGGCCTCCTTGGGCGTGAAGGCGATCTCCCGCGCGGCCGAAAGCGCCTCGCCGACCTGCCGCACCTTCTCTGCGAATCGCCGCGACCGCTCCGCGCCGACGATTCCCGCCGCCGCCGCGACGGGCGTCAGGCGCTGATCGGCGTTGTCGCTGCGGAGGTTGAGACGCCACTCGGCGCGGCTGGTGAACATGCGGTAGGGCTCGGTCACGCCGCGCGTCACCAGATCGTCGATCATCACACCGACGTAGCCCTGATCCCGCCCCACCACGACGGCGTCCTGCCCGGCCGCCCTGCGCGCGGCGTTCAGTCCGGCCATCAACCCTTGGGCGCCCGCTTCCTCGTACCCGGTCGTGCCGTTGATCTGACCGGCCAGGAACAGGCCAGGGCGCGCCTTGACCTCAAGTCCCGGCGTCAGTTCGCGCGGGTCGACGTAGTCGTACTCGATGGCGTAGCCGAAGCGGAACACCTCGACCGCCTCCAGCCCCGGAATGGTGCGCAGGAACGCCATCTGGGTGGCGTCGGACACCGAGGTGGAGATGCCGTTCGGATAGACGGTCGGGTCGTCCAGTCCTTCGGGCTCGAGGAAGATCTGGTGCGAGGTCTTGTCGGCGAACCGCACGACCTTGTCCTCGATTGACGGACAGTAGCGCGGCCCCCGCCCGGAGAGGTGGCCGCCATACACGGCGCTTTCGGCCAGATTGTCGGCGATGATCCGGTGCGTCTCTTCGGTCGTCGCCGTGATGCCGCAAGCGATCTGGGGCACGTTGATGCGGTCGGTGAGGAAGCTGAACGGCACGGGCTGGTCGTCCGCCGCCTGCATCTCCAGCCGGTCCCAGGCGATGGTGCGGCCGTCCAGCCGCGCGGGCGTGCCGGTCTTCAGCCGACCCAGCGCGAGACCGGCGGCGTGCAGATCGGCGGCCAGCCCGGTCGACGGCGCCTCTCCGTGCCGGCCCGCGGGAATGCGCTGGTCGCCTTTGTGGATCACGCCGTTCAGGAAGGTGCCTGTGGTCAGGACGACGGCGGCCGCGGCGATCTCCTCGCCGGCGCCGGTGACGACGCCCACGACGCGGTCGCCGTCCAGTCGCAGGCGCTCGGCCGTTCCCGCCATCAGCGTCAGATTGGGTGTGGCGGCCAGTTCGGCCTGCATGGCCTCGCGGTACAGCCGCCGATCGATCTGGCTGCGGGGCCCCCTGACGGCGGCGCCCTTGGACCGGTTCAGCATGCGGAACTGAATGCCCGACGCGTCAGCCATGCGGCCCATCAGGCCGTCCATGGCGTCGATCTCGCGCACCAGGTGGCCCTTGCCCAGCCCCCCGATGGCGGGATTGCAGCTCATCTCGCCAATCGTTTCGAGCCGCTGGGTCAACAGCACTGTGCGCGCGCCGGCGCGCGCCGAGGCCGCCGCGGCCTCGCAGCCGGCGTGGCCGCCGCCGATCACGATGACGTCGAAGTTGAGCATGGGAGGCGGGACATAGTCGAAACGGCGTCGGAACGCCACCGCCTGACCTTCGTGTTTCACGTGAAACGTCGACCCTACTTGCCGATGCAGAAGTTCGCGAACACTTCGCCCAGCACGTCTTCCACGCCGATGGCGCCGGTCACCTGGGCCAGAGCCGCGGCGGCCCGGCGAAGATCGTCCCCTGCCATCTCCGGCGCGATCGCCAGCGCGCCGCGCGCGGCCACGACGGCGTTCAGAGCCTCCGTCAGCCTCAGGCGGTGCCGCGCGCGCGTCACGGCCGGGAAGTCGGCGCCGGCCAGGTCGCGCCGCAGACGCTCCGCGATCGCGGCGTGCAGCTCCGCGATGCCCTGACCGGTGACCGAAGACACGGCAAGCCCCGAAGCTGGCGTGAGGTCCGCCTTGGTGTTCACGGTGAGGTCATCGGGCCGCACGAAGGCCGCGGCCTCTCCGTCGGGGTCGCCGGGAGCCCGAACCCACAGGCGAAGATCGGCCGCCTCGGCCCGCGCACGGGCCCTGCGCACGCCTTCGGCCTCGACGAGATCGGCGCTTTCCCGCAGACCGGCCGTATCGGACAGGGTGACGGCATAGCCGTCGATCACCAGCTGGGCGTCCAGAACGTCACGCGTCGTCCCGGCGATCGGCGTCACGATCGCCGCGTCCTGCGCGACCAGGGCGTTGAACAACGCGCTCTTGCCGGCATTGGTCTCGCCGATCAGGACGATGCGATAGCCCTCGCGCACCCGTTCGCCGCGGTCGCCGTCGGACAGCGCATGCCTGAGGTCGGCGGCCAGCCGGTCCAGGGCTGGTCCCGCGGTCGCCGCGAGGTTGTCCGGCACCTCCTCGTCGGGAAAGTCGATCTCGGCTTCCACAAGCGACAGGGCCTGCAACAGATCGGCCCGGAAGCCGGCGTAGACCGCGCCCAGCGCACCCCCCAGCTGCCCGAGGGCCTGACGGGTCTGTGCCGCGCTTTCCGCGTCGATGAGGTCCGCCACGGCTTCGGCCTGCGCCAGGTCCATGCGGCCGTTCTCAAAGGCCCGACGGGTGAACTCGCCCGGTTCCGCGGGACGCGCGCCCAGCGCCGACAGGGCGCCCAGAACCCCGTCCACGACCGCGCGTCCACCATGCAGGTGCAGTTCCGCCACGTCCTCGCCGGTATAGGAGGCCGGGGCGGGAAACCAGAGCACCAACGCCTCGTCCAGCCGGGCGCCGTCGTGACGGAGAGTCCTCAGGGCCGCGAAACGGGGAGCGGGAAGGCGTCCGGCCAACGCTGCGAGCACATCCGCCGTCCGTGGCCCGCTCAGTCGGACGACGGCGATGGCGCCGCGGCCCGGCGGCGTGGCCAAGGCGAAGACGGTGTCTGTCACGTCAGACCGTCGTCGCGGCTTCCATCAGACGCCGGAACTGATCCTGGGCCTGCAGACCGAAGCTGGTCCAGGTCTTCATCAGCTCTTCCGGCTGCATGGCGGCGACGTTGGCCTCCATACGCTTCTGCATCTCGGCGACCATGGCGTCGTTAAGGGGCGTCACGTCGGGCAACCCCAGAAAGGCCCGCGCCTCCGCAGGGGTGCAGTCGATCTCGACGTTGACCTTCATGACCCGGCTCCCTGTTTCACGTGAAACGCCGAAGGACGCCTCAGGTGTTCATCGACTGGAAGAAGTCGGCGTTGTTCTTGGACTGCCGAAGCTTGTCGAGCAGGAACTCGATCGCGTCCTGCGGTCCCATCGGGTTCAGGATCCGGCGCAGGACGTAGGTCTTGGCCAGCTGATCCTTCGGCGTGATCAGGTCTTCCTTGCGCGTGCCCGACTTCAGCACGTCGATGGCCGGGAAGATCCGCTTGTCCGCCACCTTGCGGTCCAGCACGATCTCGGAGTTGCCGGTGCCCTTGAACTCTTCGAAGATCACCTCGTCCATGCGGCTGCCCGTGTCGATCAGGGCCGTGGCGATGATCGTCAGGCTGCCGCCCTGCTCGATGTTGCGCGCCGCGCCGAAGAAGCGTTTCGGCCGTTGCAGGGCGTTGGCGTCCACGCCCCCGGTCAGGACCTTGCCGGACGACGGCACCGTCGCATTGTAGGCGCGGCCAAGACGCGTGATGGAGTCCAGCAGGATGACGACGTCCTTCTTGTGCTCGACCAGACGCTTGGCCTTCTCGATCACCATTTCGGCCACCGCGACGTGACGCGTGGCCGGCTCGTCGAAGGTCGAGGCCACCACCTCGCCCTTCACGGTGCGCTGCATGTCGGTGACCTCTTCCGGACGCTCGTCGATCAGCAGGACGATCAGGAAGACCTCGGGGTGGTTGGCCTCGATCGACTTGGCGACGTTCTGCAGCATCACCGTCTTGCCGACGCGCGGCGGGGCCACGATCAGGCAGCGCTGGCCCTTGCCCAGCGGCGCGACGATGTCGACCACGCGACCGGTGCGATCCTTCAGCGTCGGATCCTGGATCTCCATGTGCAGCCGCTCTTCGGGGTAGAGCGGCGTCAGGTTGTCGAACAGGACCTTGGTCTTGACCAGTTCCGGGTCTTCCAGATTGATCGTGTCGCACTTTAGCAGGGCGAAGTAGCGCTCGCCCTCCCGCGGGCCGCGCACGGCGCCGTGGACCGTGTCGCCCGAGCGAAGGCCGAAGCGGCGGATCTGCGAGGGAGAGACGTAGATGTCGTCCGGTCCCGGCAGGTAGTTGGCGTCCGGGCTGCGCAGGAAGCCGAAGCCGTCGGGCAGGATCTCCAGCACCCCGTCGGCGATGATCTCCACCTCTTCCTCGGCCAGCGCCTTCAGGATGGCGAACAGCAGGTCCTGCTTGCGCAGGTTCGACGCGTTCTCAATCTCCAGCCCCTCGGCGAAGGCGACCAGATCGGCGGGCGTCTTCTCGTTCAGCTCGGCCAGGGTGATGCGGCCGTTCGGCACGATCGGCTCGCCGTCGTCCTCCTCGTCCTCGGCTTCCTGATCGACCATGGGAAGATCGGCGGCGGAGACCTCTTCGCCGGCCACGGCCTCGGGCGTTTCGGTTTCCGGGGCGGTCGGGTCGGTGTCGCGGACGTCGGTCATGCAAAGTCTTCTCAGGCAGGCGCGATCGCACGCTCGCACCGGGCGAGGTCGACGGCTTGGAATGTCCGGCCGGGCGGCCGCAGGGAAAGCGACGGATTCCGCCTCGCGCGAGGGAGGCGGCGCCGCTGGGAGAGAGGGACCGTCCGGCGGAGCCAGGAACGGTTCGCCGTCAGCGAAACCACGCCCCCGTCGTCAGGTCAACCGAAAGTCCATTCCGTCGTGACCGACAGCACCATGATCACGGCCATCAGAAACGGGACTTCGTTGGTCATTCGCCAGAAGCGCGCGGACCGGACCGAGGTCCCGCCCTGAACGCGTCTGCGCTCTCCGGCGATGAAGCCGTGCCATGCGCTGAGCCCCAGCACGCCGGCCAGCTTGGCCAGCATCCACGGCTGCAGCAGGAAGTCCCACCCCCGCGTCGTGCCGTCGATCCAGATCAACCAGCCGCCGAACGCCCAGGCCGCGGCCATGGCGGGATCGAGAATGATGCGGAGCAGACGGGTCTGCCACGTGCGCAGAAGCGCGCGCATTTCCGAGCGGAGCGGCTCGGGCTTGTCGGCCTGTTCGGCGTCGTAGGCATAGAGGCGGGGGAGGAACAGGAGGCCCGCCATCCAGGCGATGACGGCAAGGATGTGCAGCCCGCGGACGAGATCGTAGGTGGTCACGCGGCCCTCCGCTCGCAGGTTCGCGGACACGCCGCCCAGTCCGCCCGGCATCCCGGCCCGTGCGGCTCCACGCCGTCACGCCTCAGGGCGTCCTCCACCGCGTGGGCCAGCTCGGCGATGAAATCCGGCGCCGTCCCGACGGCCGGGGCCCGCAGGTACGGCGTCACGCCCAGTTCGTGAGCCAGCTCGGCATACTCCACATCGAGCTCGACAAGGGTCTCGATATGCTCCGACACGAAGGCGACGGGCGTCAGCACGACGCCGACGCCGTCGGCCGCAGCCTTGGCGATCGCGTCGGGCGTGGCAGGCCCGAGCCATTTCAGCGGCCCGACGCGGCTCTGGTAGCAGACGTCCCAGCGATCGCCCCGCCGTCCAAGCTCGAGCCGCGCGGCCAGGGCGGCGCACGTGGCCTCGACCTGTTCCTGATAGGGATCGCCCTTGCCGGCGACCAGCTTCTCCGGGATGCCGTGGGCCGACATCAGCACCCTGACGGGACGCTCCCCCGCCTCCGCCAGCTTCGCGGCGACGGCCCGCGCCTGCGCTTCGATCCATCCGCCGGCGACCGGCCAGCAGCAAACCGTGCGCGACCGGCCCGGCCCGCGATAGGTCTTGCGCCAGAGCTTCAGCGACGACCCAGTGGTCGTGGTGGAGAACTGCGGATACAGCGGCAGCTGCACGATCTCGTCGGGTGCGAACGCGCAGACAGCGGCGGCGACCTGCTCCGTCAGCGGCCGCCAGTAGCGCATGCAGACGAAGGCGCGCACGTCGGCGTCCGGCAGGACCGCCCGCAGTCGCGCCTCCAGACCCTCGGCCTGGGCCTGCGTGCCCGGCAGCAGCGGCGATCCGCCGCCCATCAGGGCGTAGTTCGCTTGGGCGCTCTTCTCCCGACGCGACGAGATCAGACGGGCCAGAGGCGTGCGGACGATCCCGGGCAGGCCGATGATGGCGGGGTCGTTGAACAGGTTGAACAGAAACGGCTTCACATCTCCGGGGCCGTCGGGGCCGCCGAGATTGAACAGGACCACGGCGATCCGCCGCCTCGTCGCCGTCGCCGTTTCCGTCATTGCGCGCCAAGTCTCCGCAGCACCTGGTCGACGTGCGCCGTCGGCACGTCCGGCAGGATGCCGTGACCGAGGTTGAAGACCCACGGACCCCGACCCCACGCCTCGGTCAACTGGTCGACCCTGCGGTCCAGCGCCGCGCCCCCGGCCCGGAGCAGCAGCGGGTCGAGCGCGCCCTGGATCGGCTTGATGGCCTGAACGCGCCGCCCGACTTCCAGAGGACAGGCGGTGTCCAGCGCGACCGCCTGGACCTCGCAGTCCGCAGCATAGCGTTCGGCCAGGGCCGCCGAGCCACGCGGAAAGCCGATCAGCGGCACGGTCACGCCGAGCTCCCTCACCCGGGCGACCAGCTTCTGATGCGGCCGCAGCACCAGCCGCTCGAACAGGTCGTCGGGCAGTCCCTCCGCCCAGCTCTCGAAGATCTTCAGCACCTGCGCGCCGGCGTCGGCCTGCATTTTCAGATAATGCGCCGTCGCCTCCACCAGAATGTCCAGCACGGCGTCCACCAGATCCGGCTGCGCATAGGCATAGGTCCGGGCCTGCGCCCGCTCGCCCTTGCCGATGGTGCGGGCCTCGCCGTCCAGCATGTAGGTCGCCACGGTCCACGGCGCCCCGGCGAAGCCGATCAGCGCGCGCTCGGGCTCCAGCTCCCGGCGGACGATCTTCAGGGTCTCGCCGACCTCGGACAAGGCCCGGCCCGCGCCGGCGGTGAGCGCGCGCATGGCCTCGACCGGCGGCAGGGCGCCCAGACGCGGCCCCTCGCCCGCCTCGAACCAGACGTCCTGACCGAGGGCCCGCGGGATCAGCAGGATGTCGGCGAACACGATGGCGGCGTCGAAGCCGAACCGCCGCATCGGCTGCAGCGTGGCTTCCGCCGCCTTGTCCGGGTCGAGGCAGAATTCGATGAAGCCCGGCGCGGTCGCCCGCAGCGCCCGATACTCCGGCAGATATCGGCCGGCCTGGCGCATGAACCATACGGGAGGCCGGTCCGGAGTTTCTCCGGCGAGGACGCGCAGCAGGCGGGGGGTCGTCATGCGACGGACTTACGGGCTGGCGCGTCCCCGCTCAAGCGCGCCGCCTTCCTTCCCTATCCTTCCCTTGAATTGAAAGAAGGGAAGAAGAGGGTTGAAGCGGGGACGGCGGGGACAGACCGCCCATGATCGCCACCCGCCCGGCGGTTCTCCACCGCTCTCCGGCGTCTGTGGCGCCCTGGGGATGATCGTGGGCGCCGGCGCCCGGAAAAGGCTTAACGAAGTCCTAACGCCCGACGCCGGGGGGTCCGGGGAGGAGCCGCACCTCTGTGGGCGCTTGGCGCCTCGTCAGAGATTTCCCCAGGCGGGCAAGGGCCGGTCCTGAGCCGGTGGAGAACCCGCGCCCGGGCGACGGGACCATCCCCGGTCATCCCCGCTCGCCCGCCGTCCGACCGTCGGTTATAGGTTTTCCGGACCCAGACTCTGCGGACGGCGCCCCGATTGCCCCAGACTTTCTCCCCAGAATTGCACGCGACCGTCCCCGGAGGATCGACCCCGTGACGCCGCCGCGCCCGGGCCGGCTGGCCACCTACTTCCACGTCCATCTGGTGTCGGACTCCACCGGCGAGACGCTGAACGCCATGGCCAAGGCGGTCACCGCCCGCTTCGACGGCATCATTCCCATCGAGCACATCTACGCCCTGGTGCGGTCGTCGCGTCAGATGGAGCGGGTGCTGGAGGAGGTCGCGAACGCGCCCGGGGTGGTCCTCCACACCCTCGTCGACGCCGAGTTGCGCGCGCAGCTGGAGGAGGGATGCCGGCGGCTGGACATGCCCCAGATCGCGGCGCTCGATCCGCTGGTCGGCGCCCTGTCGCGCTATCTGGGGGCCGCCCTGTCGACCCGTGTGGGGGCGCAGCACGCCCTCGATCACGACTACTTCAACCGGATCTCGGCGCTGGATTTCGCCATGGCCCACGACGACGGGCAGGGCACAACGGAGCAGCTGGAACAGGCGGACGTCGTGCTGACGGGGGTCAGCCGCACGTCGAAGACGCCGACGTGCATCTATCTGGCCCACCGCGGCATCCGTGCCGCCAACGTGCCGCTGGTGCCGGGTCAGGAGGACGGAGAGCGCCTGACCACGCTGAAGCGTCCGTTGGTCGTCGGCCTGACCGTGTCGCCGGACCGGCTGGTCCAGATCCGCCGTAACCGGTTGGAGGGGCTGAACGCGGACCGCGCCTCGGCCTACGTCGATCATGACGCCGTCCGGGACGAGACGATCAGGGCGCGACGGGCCTTCGAACGGCGCGGGTGGCCGGTCATCGACGTGACGCGCCGCTCCGTGGAGGAGACGGCGGCCGCGGTGGTCAACCTTCTGCAGGAGCGTCGGGGCCGCGCGGAGACGCCGCGATGATCGTCCTCGCCTCGGCCAGCGCCGCGCGACGACGCCTACTCCAGGACGCCGGCGTGGACTTCGAGATTGATCCGGCCGACGTCGACGAGGCCGCCCTGAAGACCCCGGACGCCCGTCGCGATCCGGCGGGTCTCAGCGTCCTGCTGGCGTCGGCCAAGGCCCGGGACGTGTCGCGGCGGCGGCCGAAGGACTGGGTCGTGGGCTCCGACCAGATCCTGTCCTTCGAGAGCGGGCTGATTTCGAAGGCGACCTCTCTCGACGAGGCGCGCGCGCGGCTGCGTGAGATGCGCGGGCGCGAGCATGTCCTGTGGTCCGGCGTCGCCCTGGCGTGGGGGGGCAAAGTGGTGTGGTCGGCCCGGGAGGCGGCGACCATGACCATGCGCGCCTTCTCCGACGCCTTTCTGGACGCCTACCTCGCCGCGGAAGGCGCCGACCTGCTGACCTCCGTCGGCTGCTACCGCATCGAGGGCCGGGGCGCGCAGCTGTTCTCGCGCATCGACGGCGCCCACGCCACGATCATGGGCATGCCCCTGTGGCCCCTGCTGGACGCCCTGCGAACGCATGGGGCGCTGCCGTCATGATGCTGGGCGGCGTCGTCGGCTGGCCGATCGGCCATTCGCTCAGTCCCCTGATCCATGGAGCCTGGTTGTCGGCGGCCGGGATCACGGGCGTCTATCAGGCCCTGCCCGCGGAGGACGAGCCCGCCTTCGACGCCCTGATCGCGCGCGGAAAAGCGGGCATGTTCCGGGGACTGAACGTCACGGCGCCCTGGAAGCTCAGGGCGCTGCGGGCCGCCGGATCCAGCGCCTCGGAAACGGCGCGGCGCGCGGGATCGGCCAATCTCCTGACCTTCGCCGACGGTCAGGTCGCTGCAGAATCGACGGACGGGCACGGACTGCTGACGGCGCTTCGTGAACAGGCGCCGGGGCTGGAGCTGGACGGCGCCCGGGTCACGGTGCTGGGAGCCGGCGGGGCGGCCCGCGCCGCGGTCGTGGCCTTGAAGGACGCCGGCGCCGTCGTCGGCGTCGTGAACCGCAGCCCTGACCGCGCGCGGCAGCTGGTGGCGGCTCTGGACGCCCTCCATCAGACCACGGAGGAACTGCGAGATGCCGATCTGGTGGTGAACGCCCTGCCCGTCGACCCGGCGGTCGACGTCGACGCCCTGTCCCCGCACGCCGTCGTCATGGACATGACCTACAGGCCCCTGCACACCCCGCTCCTGACCGCGGCCCTTGACCGGGGCATGACCGTGGTGGACGGCCTGGCCATGCTGATCGGTCAGGCGCGGCCCTCGTTTCAGGCCATCTATGGCGTCGCTCCCCCGCCGACGGACGTCCGGACCCTCTGCCTCAGGGCCATGGGAGGCGTCTCATGATCGTGCTGGGCCTGACCGGATCGATCGGCATGGGCAAGTCCACCACCGCGCGCCTGTTCGCCGAGGCGGGCGCCGTCGTCTGGAACGCCGACGACGCCGTCCATGCCCTCTACGCCCGGGGCGGGGCGGCCGTCGGGCCGGTCGGCGAGGCCTTTCCCGGGGTCGTGAGCGACGGCGCGGTGGACCGCGACCGGCTGGCGCAGGCGCTCGGCGACGATCGCGAGGCCTTCCGCCGGCTTGAGACGATCGTCCACCCCCTGGTGGGGCAGGGCCGGCTGGCCGACCTGGAGGCCGCGCGGCGGCGTGGCGTGAAGCTGGCCGTTCTGGACATCCCCCTGCTGTTCGAAACCGGCGGCGACCGGGGCGTGGATGCGGTGGTCGTCGTCACCGCCCCGCAGGAGGTCCAGCGCGCCCGTGTCCTGGCCCGGCCCGGCATGACGGAGGACCGGCTGGACGCCATCCTGGCGCGGCAGACGCCGGACGCCGAAAAGCGCGCGCGCGCGGACTTCGTCGTCGACACGTCCCACGGGGTCGAGGCGGCCCGGGCGCAGGTCGAACGGATCGTGGGGACGGTTCTGGCGCCGGGCTGGTCGCGCCTTCCTTCCGATCCCGAACCGGGTCAGTAAGGGCCATGGCCCGCGAGATCGTCCTCGACACCGAAACGACCGGCTTCGACCCGAAGACCGGCGACCGGCTGATCGAGATCGGCTGCATCGAGATCGAGGATCTGCTGCCGACCGGCCGGACCTTCCACCGCTACGTCAATCCCGAGCGTCTGATCCCCGCGGGCGCGATCGCCGTGCACGGCATCACCGACGACAAGGTGCGCGACGCGCCGAAGTTTCATCAGATCGTCGGCGAGTTTCTGGAGTTCGTCGGCGACGCGCCGGTGATCGCCCACAATGCGAACTTCGACCGCAACTTCATCGACTGGGAATGCACGAACTGCGGGCATGACCTGATCCCGGCCGACCGATGGATCGACACGCTTCAGCTGGCCCAGATGAAGTTTCCGGGCATGCCCAACTCGCTGGACGCCCTGTGCCGGCGGTTCAAGATCTCGCTGACCGAACGCACCCTGCACGGCGCCCTGATCGACGCCCGCCTGCTGGCCGAGGTGTATCTGGAGCTGAAGGGCGGCAAGGCGCGCAAGCTGGACCTGTCCATGGCCGCCGCCGTGACCGCGGTCGGCGCCGGCGGCGGTGGTGCGACCCACGGCCCGCGGCCCCGCCCGCTGGCGCCGCGCCTCACCGAAGCGGACGTGGCGGCGCACCGGGCGTTCCTCGAGGCCGAGATCAGGTCCACGACCTTGTGGGACGTGGTGACCGGGGCGGAAGACCGCGCGGCCTGAGGCCTCAGGCCTGCGCCGGCGTGCGCTCCATCTCGGCGCGGCGCTGCGAATAGATGGCGGCGAAGTCGATCGGGTCCATCAGGAACGGCGGCACCAGACCGCCGTCCGACGTCGCGCGGGCGATGATTTCGCGCGCGAACGGATAGAGGTAGCGCGGGCATTCGATCAGCAGCATCGGCTCGA
Organism: Brevundimonas sp.; assembly: GCF_035935935.1. Taxonomy (GTDB): domain Bacteria; phylum Pseudomonadota; class Alphaproteobacteria; order Caulobacterales; family Caulobacteraceae; genus Brevundimonas. The sequence continues at coordinate 140,917 of NZ_DASYWO010000006.1, read as the reverse complement.
TGTCCTGCTCGGCCACGCCCATCAGCTGGAACAGACCGCCGTAGACCAGTTCGGCCGCGAAGATCGGGCCGGCGTCGACCGAGGCCTTGACCGACAGCTTCAGGTCCACCTCGAACAGGCCGTCCTTGCGGCCCACCGCGTTCATCTCCACGCCCATGTCGATGGCCGGCTTGCCCTCGGCGCGCAGGCTTTCCGGCGCCTTGGGATTTTCGAACGACATGTCGCGGACATACTGCGCCAGGATGCGGAAGCCCGGGGCGGCGGGCTGGCCCTGAATGGGCTGGTCGCCGGCGGTCGGCGTGGGGGTCGTGGCGTCGGTCATGGGTCGCGGGCATCCGAAACATGGCGGCGGTAGGGCGGCCGCCGGAAGGCGGGGCGACTATCATGCGCGGCGTCCGGTCGCAACGGCGCGGGGCTTCCGGGCGTTGGGCGTTGCGCTTGCCCGTCCCCATATGACCGCCTAAGCCTGCTCTCTCCTCCCCGCCGTCAGGGATGCCCCGTGCCCGTCCAGTTCCAGATCGTGCTCTTCGCGGTGATCGCCGCCTTCGTCCTGTTCCAGCTCTACAACGTGCTGGGCAAGAAGGTCGGACGTCAGCCCGAGGACGACGTGCGCGCCCAGCCCGTGGCGGCCACGCCCGCCCCCGGCGGCGCGCAGCAGGCCGCGCCCGTCGACAGCCACACCCTGGCGGCGATCCAGGGGCTGAAGGCGCGAGACCCGGGCTTCGATCCCCACCGCTTCCTCGAGGGCGCCCGCACCGCCCACGACACCATCGTTCAGGCCTACGCCACGGGCGACCGCGCCGCGCTGAAGCCCCTGCTGTCGCCGCCCGTCATGTCTTCGTTCGAGGCCGGCATCGCCGCGCGCGAGGCCCGGGGCGAGACGGAGCGCGTCGAGTTCGTGCATCCCCCCCGCGCCGATCTGGAGCTGGCCACCGTCGACGGCGACCGCGCCGTCGCCCGCGTCCGCTTCCTGGCGGAGCTGCGCTCGATCTCCGCCGGACAGGGCGGCGAGGACCGCACCGAGGAACGTCGCACGGCCGAGGTCTGGACCTTCCAGCGGCCGCTGGGCGCCAACGACCCCAACTGGGTGCTGGCCCGGGTCGAGCCCGCCACGGCGTGATCCGCCGCCTCCTCCCGCTGCTGGGACTGCTGGCCGCCGCCTGCGCCACGGCGCCGGCCCCGGGCGGCCCCCCGGCGCCTCCCGTCGCCACGCCGCGTCCGCCGTCCGGCCCGGTGGTCGTGCCCGCCCCCGCCGTCCCGCCCCTGCCCGCCGGCGCGGTGTCTCTGACGGCCCTGCCCGGCTGGGAGCGGGAAGATCACGCTGCGGCGCTTCAGGCCTACGCCGCCGGGTGCCGCCCCGCAGCCGATCCGATGTGCGAGCGCGCCCGCGCCGCGGCCGCCCAGAACCCCAGCGCTCCGCGAGCCAGAGACTGGCTCGAGGTCAACTTCGCCGCCGTGGAGGCACGGACGCCCGACGGCGCGCCGGGCCGACTGACGGCCTATTTCGCGCCGGAGTATCCAGCCCGCCGCTTTCCGGACGCGGAGTTCTCGGCGCCCGTTCTGCCGGCGCCCCCCGGCTGGCGTCGCGGCGACGTCGGTCCGACCCGGGCGGAGATCGAGGCCCGGCCCGCCCCTCAGGCGCTGGCCTTCATGCGGGCCGAGGACCTGTTCTTCATGCAGGTCCAGGGCTCGGGCTACCTGACCTTCGAGGACGGCTCGCGCGCCCGCGCCGCCTACGCCGCCGACAACGGCCAGAGGTTCACCGGCATCGCCACACCGATGGCGGAGCGCGGCCTGCTCCCGCGGAACGGCACGTCCGGTGAAGCGATCCGCAGCTGGCTGGCGGCGCACCGTGGACCTCGGGCGGCCGAGGTCATGGCCCTGAACCCCCGCTACATCTACTTCCGCATGGACCCGGACGACGGCGGTCACCCCGCCGGCGCGGCCGGCGTGCCCCTGAGCGCGCGCCGCTCCATCGCCGTCGATCCCTCATACTGGACCTATGGCGCCCCGGTGTGGATCGAGGCCGACGCGGGCAACCTCGCCGGGGCCCGATCCGGCTACTCCGGTCTGGTCATGGCTCTGGACACCGGCTCGGCCATCCGCGGCCCCGTCCGCGCCGACTTCTACATGGGCCGCGGCGATGCGGCGGGGGACGAGGCCGGCACGGTGCGCCACCCCCTCAGGATGTGGCGGATCGTTCCTCGCTGAGCCTCAGCGCCGCTTCAGCCCGCCCAGCACTCCGCGCAGCAGCTCCCGCGTGAGCGTGCTCCCCGCCGTGCGCAGCACCGATTTGGTCAGGGCCTCCACCGGCGTTTCGCGGGTGCGGCGGGCGGGAGTGCGCGCCCGCTCGACTTCGCGATCCAGACGGGCCTGCTCCTTCTCACGGGCGAGAGCGGCCTTCTCGGCGTCCCTGGCCGCGGCCGCGTCGGCCTTCGCCCTCGCCTCGGCCAGTCTGGCGTCGGCGGCGGCCTGATCGGCGGCGCCACGGCGGGCGGCCAGCACTTCCTCGGCGGACTCACGATCGACCGGCGTGTCGTACATGCCGCGCACGGGGCTAGCGGCCATGACCTGTGCCCGCTCGGCGTCGGTCGCGGGGCCCAATCGGCTGTCCGGCGGGCGGATCTTCGTGCGGCCGACGACGCGGGGGGCGCCCTTCTCGTCGAGCGTCGAGACCAGCGCTTCGCCGACGCCCAGACCCTGAATGGCCTCGGCTGTGTCGAAGGCGGGGTTCGGGCGGAAGCTCTGGCTGGCGGCCTTCAGCCCCTTCTGCTCCGACGGCGTGTAGGCCCTCAGCGCGTGCTGGATGCGGTTGCCCAGCTGGGCCAGCACGCTGTCGGGAATGTCGGCCGGGTTCTGGGTGACGAAGTAGACGCCGACCCCCTTGGACCTGATCAGGCGGACCACCTGCTCGACCTTTTCGCGCAGGGCGTCGGGCGCGTCGGTGAACAGCAGGTGCGCCTCGTCGAAGAAGAAGACCAGCCGCGGCTTCTCCGGATCGCCGACCTCCGGCAACTGCTCGAACAGCTCGGACAGCAGCCACAGCAGGAAGGCGGCGTAGAGCCGCGGCGAGTTCATCAGCCGCGTGGCGTCCAGCACGTTGACCTGCCCCCGGCCGTCCAGACCGGTGCGCAGCATGTCCTCCAGCCGCAGGGCCGGCTCGCCGAAGAAGTCCGCGCCGCCCTGCTGCTCCAGCTGCAGGATCGATCGCTGGATGGCGGCGATCGACGTCGGGGCGACGTTCCCGACCTCGCGACCGATGCGGTCGGCGTTCTCCCCGACGTAGGCCAGCATGGACCGCAGGTCGTCGAGGTCCAGCAGCAGCAGACCCTCCTTGTCGGCGACGTGGAAGACCACCGACAGCACGCCCTCCTGAACCTCGTTGAGGTTCAGCATCCGCGCCAGCAGCACCGGGCCGATCTCCGAGATCGTGGTCCGGATCGGGTGACCCTTCTGGCCGTAGAGGTCCCAGAACACCGTCGGCGCGGCGCGCGGGGTCAGCGTCAGACCCATTTCCTGCGCCCGGGCCGTCAGCTTCTCGTTGGGCGCGCCGATCTGGCTGATGCCGGACAGGTCGCCCTTCACGTCGGCGCAGAACACGGGAACGCCCGCGTCCGAAAAGCCCTGGGCCATGATCTGCAGCGTCACGGTCTTGCCCGTGCCGGTGGCGCCCGCGACCACCCCGTGACGGTTGGCCCGGTTCAGAAGCAGGGTCTCGGGCTGGTCGGACTGGCCGAGGAAGAGGGCGGCGGCGTCGGTCATCGGGCGGGCTCCAGGAACCGCAGCGGTTCCCCGACGCTCATGCTTCACCGCGACGGAGCCCGGATCAAGGGCGATTGACGCCGTCGGCCCGGAGCTTGACCTTATGCCGATGAAAGCCCCGACCGTGATCCCGTCCCCGACCGTGTCGCGCAACGCACTGGTGGTGATCGCCACCGTGGCGGCGGGCGCCGCGGTCTACTGGCTGCGCGACATCCTGACGCCGCTGGCCATGGCCATCTTCCTGCTGATCATGATCGGCGGGCTTCAAAGGTGGCTGGAGCGTCGGACGCCGTTGACGGGGCGATGGGCGGGGGTGGCCGCCCTCGTACTGGTGGTGCTGGCCTTCTTCGTTTCCATCGCGATCATCCTGGACGGCGCGCTGGGCTTCTTCGGAGAGGCCTCGGGAGTGTCCACGCGGATCGGACCGCGGCTGGACCAGATCCTGACCGACGTCTGGGCCATGTTCAGCGCCGCGCCGCCGCCGACGGTCACCGACCTGCTCGCCCAGATCAACCTGCGCAGCTACATCGGGCAGGCGGCCATGCAGCTGCAGAACGTGCTGTCGGGCGCGGCCTTCGTCCTGATCTACCTGGCCTTCCTGCTGGCGTCGCAGTGGGGCTTCCGCCGCAAGGTCGTGAACATGTTCCCGGACAGGAAGGGACGCGCCGAAGCCGCCGAGGTGTATGAGCGCGTCCGGGGCGGGGTCGAGGGATACCTTTGGGTGCAGACGGTGACCGGCGTCATCATCTGCGCGGCGGCCTGGATCCTGATGCGCGCGGTGGGGCTGCAGAACGCGGAGTTCTGGACCTTCGTCATCTTCATCGTCGGGTTCATCCCGGTGCTGGGCGGCGCCATCGCAGGTCTGGCTCCCCCCCTGTTCGCGCTGGTCCAATTCGACACCTACTGGCAGCCGCTGGCCCTGCTGGGCGGGCTGCAGCTGATCCTGTTCGTCGTCGGCAACATGATCCAGCCGCGGATGCAGGGCGACAACCAGAACATCGACCCGGTGGTGGTGCTGCTGTCGCTGGCCTTCTGGGGCAAGATCTGGGGCGTGGTCGGCATGTTCCTGTCGACGCCGCTGGCGGTCATGGCCATGGCGATCCTGGCCGAGTTCAGAGGCAGCCGATGGATGGCGATCCTCCTGTCGGGCGACGGCGAACCCTATGCCGACGAACCGACCGCCGACCCCCGCGACGACTCGCCGCGCCCCGCGCGGGCAGCCAGACGCGCGCCGGAGACTTGAACCGGAGCGGGCGCTTCCCACATCCGCATCATCGCCGCGGCTCCCTCCCCTCCACCGCGGCGGACACAAGGCCGGCGCCTCCCCTCCCCCTCCCGGCGCCGTCCCGGCAAAGGCCGTCGAAGCTCGCTTCGGCGGCCTTTCGCATTCCGAGGCGTTCCGCGCCTATGTTGCCGATCTGTCACAGTTCCGGAGCTCCCACGCAAACGCCGGGGTCCGCCACGGAACGGCCAAGCTCGACGTCACGTTCATGCGCCGTGGGAGGGCTCCCAACTCATAACGACGCGACGGGCTCGCGCCGCTCATCTCAGAGGATTCAGATGAAGATCAAACTCGCAGCCGCCGCCTTGGCCCTGACGGTCGCCGCCGGCGCCACCCCCGTGCTCGCCCAGGAGTGGAGCGGCTTCTACGTCGGCGTTCATGGCGGCTTCTTGGACACGGACGAGGACAAGAACGAAACCCTCGTGTTCGATCGCGACTTCGACGGCGACTTCGACGACACCGTGGTCCTGAGCGGCGGCACCACCAACGCCTTCGGCCCGGGCTTCTGCTCAGGACAGGCTTCGACCACCACCCCGAGCGGTCTGTGCGACCGTGACGACGGCGGCGTCGAAGGCGGCGCGCGCGTCGGCTACGACATGCAGTTCGGCAACTGGGTCGTGGGCGTGGTCGGCGACATCCAGGGCGTCGACGCCGAAGACTCGGTGACCGGCTTCTCGACCACGCCGGCCAGCTACATCTTCACGCGCAACCTTGAGCATACGGCCGGTCTTCGCGCCCGCGTCGGCTACGCCACGGGTCCGGCCCTGGTCTACGCCACCGGCGGCGCCGCCTACGGCAAGATCGAGAACCGGTTCTACACCTCGAACGGCGCCAACAGCTTCACCGAGACCGTCGAGGAAGACGACGCCGACGGCTTCCAGTACGGCGGCGGCGTGGAATGGCGCCTGGCGCCGAGCCTGACGCTGGTCGGGGAGTATCTGTACACCGATCTGGAAGCCGGCGAATACGTCGTCCGCGCGGGACCCGGGACCGCGCCGGCCACCAACCCGTTCATCCTGCCGCCCAACACGGCCGGCACGGACATCACGCGCTCGAACCCGGACTTCAAGACCCACGAGTTCCGTCTGGGCATGAACGTCCGCTTCTGATCCGCATCTGAAGACGCGGCGGGCGCCGGATCCGGGAAACCGGGTCCGGCGCCTTCTTTTTGCGCCCGGCCTTCCCCTTTTCCGGCGCCCGCTCTAACCATCGCCCAAAGGCGGTCGGGAGGACCGCGTCCGACAAGAGAGCCCCCATGGCCGCCCAAGCCGAAGCCGCCCCGACGTCCGCCAACCGGATGGAGGCGCTGGCGCGGGACTTCGCGCAGGCGACGGGGGGCGGCGTCGGCCCGCTGGAGCGTGTTTTCCTCAGCCACGCGCTTGAGGACTGGTCCGCGGACGAGACGCCGGAGATCGGGCTGGCCGACCTCGCGGCCACCCTCGCCGGCGTGTGGACGGCGACGGCCGCGCGGGCGGCGGCCGAGGCGCCCCGCATCACCATCGACCCTCTGACGGGCGCTGACGGGCGGGCCACCGGCTTCGACCTGATCACGGTGATCCAGGACGACGGCCCCTTCCTGGTCGACAGCGTCATGGGCGAGCTGGCCGACGCCGGCGTGTCGACCCGCGCCATGTTCCACCCGGTCGTGCCGGTCGTCCGTGACCCGACCGGCGCCCGCGGCGAGGGCGAAGGCCGGGAATCCATCATCATGGTGGTCATCGACCCTCTGCCGCAGGAGCGACGCGACGCGCTGAAGGCCGGGCTGGCCGCGACGCTGGACGACGTTCGCGCCGCCGTCTCCGATCATGGCGCGATGAACGCGGCCATGTCTGCGGCCATCGCTCACCTGCGCGCCGGACCCAAGGGGGCGGACCCGTCGCTGGTGGCGGAGTCGATCGCCTTTCTCGAATGGCTGAACGACGACCACTTCGTCTTCCTGGGCGCGCGTGACTACGACTATCCGCGCGACGGCGAAGGCGCCTATCAGGCCGAGGCGCCGCTGTCCCAGTCGGGCGAGGGGCTGGGCGTCCTGCGGGACCCGGAACGCACCGTCCTGCGCCGCGCCAGCGAGCCGGCCGTGCTCACGGGCGCCATGAAACGCCAGATCGATCTGTCGGACCCGGTGACCGTGGCCAAGGCCAACGCCCGCTCGCGCGTGCACCGGCGGGCCTACATGGACTACGTCGGCGTGAAGCGGTTCGGGCCCGATGGCCGGCCCTCCGGCGAAACGCGCTTCGTCGGCCTGTTCACGGCCGAGGCCTACGACCGGCAGACGTCCGAGGTGCCGCTGATCCGGCGCAAGGTCGCCAATGCGCTGGCCCGCGCGGCCAAGGCCGAGGGCAGCCACAGCCACAAGCGGCTGAAGAACATCCTCGAGACCTACCCGCGCGACGAGCTGTTCCAGATCCGCGAGGACGAGCTGCTCGACATCGCCTCGGGCATCCTGCACCTGCAGGACCGGCCGCGGATCCGCAGCTTCACGCGCAAGGATCCGTTCGACCGCTTCGTCTCGGTTCTGGTCTTCATTCCCCGCGACCGCTTCCACGCCACGGTGCGCGAACGGATCGGCCGCATTCTGGCCGAGGCCTGGGGCGGGCGCCTGTCGGCCTGGTATCCGGAGCTCTCGGACAATCCGCTGGTCCGCATCCACTACATCATCGGGGTGACGCCGGGGGCTCACGCCAACCCCGATCCGGCGGAGCTTGAACAGAGGATCGCCGAGGCCGGTCGCGGCTGGAAGGACCGGTTCGAGAGCGCCCTGCGCGCCGCCTCGGTGGACGAGATCGGCGTCGGCCCGCTCAGCGAGCGCTGGGCGGAAGCCTTCGGCGCCGGGTACCGCGACCGCTACGACGCCGCGGAGGCCGTGCGCGACCTCCACGCCTTCGACCGTCTGAACGACGACGGGGCGCCGGGCGACGGAGAGCCGGTGGGCGTCCGCGCCTTCCGCAATCCCGGCGACACCCCGCTGCAGTTCCGCTTCAAACTGTACCGGCGGGGCGGCGCCGTGCCACTGTCCGACATCCTGCCGATCCTCGCGGACATGGGTCTGAAGACGCTGGAAGAATGGGGCCATGCGGTGAGACCGCTCGGCGACGACCCTGTGCACGTGCATGAGTTCCTGCTGGAAGATCCGCGCGGCGAAGCCCTTTCGTTCGACCAGGTCTCCGGCCCCTTCGAGGCGGCGGTGCAGGCGGTCTGGAGCGGGCTGACCGAAAGCGACGGCTTCAATCGGCTGGTGCTGGAGCTGGGCGTCGGCTGGCGCGAGGCCGCCCTGATCCGCGTGCTCGCCCGCTACCGTCAGCAGAGCGGTCTGGACCCCAGCCAGGCGGTGCAGGAAGAGGCGCTGACGCTGTACCCCGACGCGGCGCGCACCCTGCTGGATCTGTTCGCGGCGAAGTTCGATCCGGCGCGCGGCGACGTGGCGGCGCGGCAGGAGGAGGTCGACCGCCTGACCGCGCGGCTCACGGACCTGCTGCAGGGCGTGAAAAGCCTCGACCATGACCGCGCCCTGCGCCGGATGGCCGCCCTCATCGGCGCGATCAAGCGCACCAACTTCCACCAGACCGGACCGGACGGGGGCCCGAAGCCGCACATCTCGATCAAGGTCGCCTCGCGGGAGCTGGACGACCTGCCGCTGCCGAAGCCGTACCGCGAGATCTTCGTCTGGGCCCCGCACGTCGAGGGCGTCCACCTGCGCTTCGGCCCGGTGGCGCGCGGCGGGTTGCGCTGGTCGGACCGCCGCGACGACTTCCGCACCGAGGTGCTGGGGCTGGTGAAGGCGCAGCAGGTTAAGAACGCCGTCATCGTGCCCGTAGGCTCCAAGGGCGGCTTCTATCCGAAGAATCTGACGGCGCTGGTCCGCGCCGGCGCCGACCGCGACGCCCAGCAGGCCGAGGCCATCCGCGCCTATCGGACGTTCCTGTCGGGTCTGCTGGACGTGACCGACAACATCGGGGCCGACGGCGCGGTGGTGCGTCCCCTGAACGTCGTGGCCTGGGAGGACGACGACCCCTATCTGGTCGTCGCCGCCGACAAGGGCACGGCCACCTTCTCCGACATCGCCAACGGCGTGTCCGCCCAGTACGGCTTCTGGCTGGGCGACGCCTTCGCTTCGGGCGGCTCGGTGGGCTACGACCACAAGGCCATGGGCATCACGGCGCGCGGCGCGTGGGAGGCGGTCAAGCGCCACTTCCGCGAGATGGGCAAGGACATCCAGACCGAGCCCTTCACCGCCGTCGGCGTCGGCGACATGTCCGGCGACGTCTTCGGCAACGGCATGCTGCTGTCGAAGGCGACGAAGCTGGTGGCGGCCTTCGACCACCGCGACGTCTTCCTCGATCCCGATCCCGATCCCGCGCTGAGCTGGGCCGAGCGGAACCGGATGTTCCAGCTGCCCCGCTCGTCCTGGCAGGACTACGACAGGTCGAAGATCTCGAAGGGCGGCGGCGTTTTCTCGCGCGGCGACAAGTCGATCCCGCTGTCGCCCGAGGTCCGGGCGCTGCTGGGCGTCCAGGACGAGGCGATGGACCCCCCGTCGCTGATGAAGGCCATCCTCAAGGCGCCGGTCGAGCTGCTCTACCTCGGCGGCATCGGCACCTATGTAAAGGCCCCCCACGAGACCGACGCCCAAGCCGGGGACAAGGCCAACGACGCCCTGCGCATCGACGGAGGCGATCTGAGGGTCAAGGTCGTGGGCGAGGGCGCGAACCTCGGCCTCACCCAGGCCGGCCGCATTCACTTCGCCCTCTCGGGCCGGAATTCGGGCGGCGGACGCATCAACACCGACGCCATCGACAACTCGGCCGGCGTCGACACCTCCGACCACGAGGTGAACATCAAGATCCTGACCGGCGGCGCCATCGCCTCCGGCGCGCTGAAGCCGGAAGATCGCGACGCCCTTCTGGCCTCGATGACCGACGAGGTCGGCCTGAAGGTGCTGAAGCACAACTACGACCAGACCCTGGCGCTGACGCTGCAGCAGGCGGAAGGCGTGGACGCGCTGGATTCGCAGCAGGGCTTCATGCAGGCTCTGGGCGCCCGGGGACGCCTCGATCGCCGGGTCGAGGGCCTGCCGGACGACCTCAAACTGGCGGAGATGAAGGCTACCGGGTCGGCCCTGACGCGGCCCGAGCTGGCCGTTCTGACCGCCTATTCCAAGATCGAGCTGTTCGACGAGATCGTGGGATCGGACGCGCCGGACGACCCCTTCTTCCACACCACGCTGGTGAACTATTTCCCCGCAGCCCTGCACGGTTTCGACGCCGAGATGCGGGGTCACCGGCTGCGGCGCGAAATCATCTCGACGGTGCTGGCGAACGACATCGTCAACGCGTGCGGCGCCACCTTCCCCCTGCGCCTTCGGCAAAGCGCCGAGACCGGCGCGGGCCCGATGGTGCTGGCCTTCGCGGCGGCGCGCCGCATCTTCCGCCTGGACGAGGCATGGGCCGCCGTGTCGGCTCTGGATCTGAAGATCCCGGCTGAGGCCCAGACCGCGCTGTACCGCGAGATCGCCACCGTGATGCGCCGTCAGACCTTCTGGCTGACGCGCCGCGCCCAGCGCGCCGGCAGCACGGTTCACGGCCTCATCGACGCCTACCAGCCGGTGGCGGACGCGCTGAAGCCCCACGGTGGAGAGGTGCTGTCGCGGTTCGAGCAGACGCGGCTTCAGGCCCGCATCGACGGCTTCCGCGCCGTCGGGGCCCCGGACGACCTGGCCCGCACCGTCGCCCTGCTGCGTCCGACCGTGGCGACGGCGGACATCGGCGATCTGGCGAAGGAGGCCGGCTGGGACGCCCCGTCCATGGCGCGGCTGTATCACCAGGTCGGCGCGGCCTTCGACTTCGACCGCCTGCGCGCCGCGGCGGGCGGCGTGCCCTCGCACGACCGCTTCGATCGCATGGCGGTCCGCCGGCTGATTCAGGAGCTCAAGGCCGAGCAGCTGGACCTGACGCGCGCCGTGGCCAAGGCCAGCGACGCCTCCTGCGGCAAGGACGAGCTGACGGCGGAGAAGGCGGTCGACGCCTGGATCGGACCGCGGCTTTCGATCGTCGAGGGCGTGCGCGCTTCGGTCGACGAGATCGAGGCGTCGGGCGCCGGCTGGACCTTCGCCAAGCTGACGATCGCCAACGCCACGATCCGGGAGATCGCCGCCACCGCGAGGTGAGCGGAAGGGGAGGGGGCCGATGCCGCGCAAGTTTCTGGTCGTCGCCGACGAGAGCCCCGAGTTCGACGCCGCCCTGCGCTACGCCGCGCGCCGGGCGCGCTCGACGGGAGGACGCGTCGCCCTGCTGCGCGTCATCCCGCGCGGGTCGGACGCTCACTGGGCCGGGGTGCGGGACGAAATCCAGCGCGAGCTGCGCGAAGAGGCGGAACGCCTGCTCAACCGGCTTGGACAGGAGGCGCAGCAGCGTTCCGGCGCGGCGCCGCAGTTCCTCATCGAGGAAGGCGAGCCGGTCGAGGCCATCCGGCGCGCCGTCGAGCAGGATCCGGAGATCAAGATCCTCGTGCTGGCGTCGGGCGTCGGGGGCAGGGGGCCCGGCCCCCTGGTCACCGCCGCCATCAAGGGCTTCGGCGGCCGCAAGCTGCCGGTCACCATCGTGCCCGGAGAGCTGAGCGAGAAGGACGTCGACGATCTGGCCTGACGCGCGCCTGCCGCTCCCGCGGCGTGGCGGCTCGCTGCTTGAGGGAGCCTTGCGCGTGAAGGTCATGAGGCGCATCTGCGGCCCATGTTCATCCAGACCGAGCCGACCCCCAATCCCGACGCGCTGAAGTTCCTGCCGGGCCGCATCGTTGCCGAGGGCGCCGGCATGGCTTTCGACGACGCCGCCTCGGCGGCCGCGTCGCCTCTGGCGCATGCGCTGTTCGGGCTGCACGGCGTGGCCGGAGTCTTCTTCGGCCCGGACCACGTCGCGGTGACGCGTGCGCCGTCCGGCCCCGACTGGACCCACCTGAAGCCCCACGTGCTGACGACGATCATGGATCATTTCATGTCGGGCGCCCCGCTTCTGCGCGACGGCGCGACGGGCGCGGAGCATGCCGCATCCGACGACGACGACGAGGTGGTGCGCGAGATCAAGGCCCTGCTGGATTCACGCGTGCGTCCGGCGGTGGCGCAGGACGGCGGCGACATCCTGTTCGACGCCTTCGACGCGGAGACCGGCGTCCTGACCCTGCGGATGCGGGGCGCCTGCGCCGGCTGTCCGTCCTCCACGGCGACGCTCAAGGCCGGCGTCGAACAGATGATGCGGCACTACGTGCCGGAGGTGACGGCGGTCGAGGCCGCTCTCTGAGCGACTGAAACGCTTCCGTCGCGCGCCGACGCGCGGCATGATGCCCCCATGGGCGGGTTTCGCGGCGACGACAGGGCGACGGAGGAGGCGCGGCGGCTCGGCGCGGCGCTCGCGCGGCTGCGTCGCGACGCCGGGCTGAACCAGGCCGAGGCGGGCGCCCGGGCCGGCATGACCGGGCAGGGATGGGGCCTCTACGAATCCGGCCGACGCCCGGGACTGTTCCGCCCCGACGTGCAGCGCCGTCTGACCGCGGCTCTGGGCGCGGATGCCGAAACGCTGGCGCTGGCCGCCGCGGGGCCGGCCGCCGCCTCCGAGCCCCTTGCGACCGGGGTCGAGAGCCGCGGCGCCGCATTCCGCGAGGCCCCCGCCCCCGTCGTCGCCGCCCCGCCGCTCCAGATGGTCCTGACGGACGACGGGCTCGATCCGTGGGCGGGGGCCGGGACGGTGGTGGAATACGACCCGGGCCGTTTCCCCCGTCGTGGTCAGGGATGCGTCGTCGAAGGAAATGACGGTTCCGTTTCAGTTTGGCTGTTCGACGGCGCGGACGCCGACAGGCTTCATCTCCGGGGCGGCGCCGGGGGGCTCGGCTCGACCATAAGGCTGGACCGGTCCCTGGTGGCGCAGGTGAGTGCGATTACGGCCCGGCGCGACGGATGAAACGTTTTTGTTGCGAACGACGACCCATCATGAAACAACTCCGTCCGGACACACGCGGCGGAGCGAGGCATGAGCGCGCGGAACAGCACGGAGGTCGACCGCCATCTGGGCGAGCGTCTGGCGGCGCGGCGGGTGGCCTTGGGCCTCACGCGTCATCAGGTGGCGTCGGCTGCGGGCGTCAGCGTCCAGCAACTGGCCAAGTACGAGATGGGGGCCAACCGGATTTCCGCCTCGCGTCTGGTCCTGCTGGCGGAATCCCTGAGTCTGTCGCCGGCCGCCCTGTTGCCGCCCTCCGGGACGTCGTCCGCGGCCGAAGCGGACGGCGACGCCTTCGACCGGCTGACCGCCCGCATCGCCGACCCGGCCGTCCGCGCGGCCCTGATCGGGCTGGCGGCCGTTCTGGCGGCCTGAGCGCTTCGAAAGCGCGCCCGTGAGCCTGCTGGTGATCGACACCGCGCTGGGTCTTTGCACCGCGGCCGTCGCGGAGCAGGGGCGCGTGGTCGCGCGCTCCCTGCCCATGGTCCGCGGTCATCAGGAGGCGCTCGCGCCCATGGTCGAGGCGATCATGGCCGATGCCGGTCTGACCTTCGCCGGACTGGCCGCGATCGGCGTCACCGTCGGTCCGGGGTCCTTCACCGGTCTGCGCGTCGGCCTGGCCTTCGCCCAGGGGCTGGGCGCGGCGCTCGGCCGGCCGGTCGTCGGCCTGTCCACGCTCGACGCCCTGGCCGCCTCGGTCGAGCCGGATCTGCGCCCCGTCGCCGCCGTCGTCGACGCCCGGCGGGGCCAGGTCTACGCCCGACTGTTCGGCGCCGCCGGCACGCCGCTGGACGAGGCCGCGGCCACGCCCCTGACGGAACTGGCCGAGCGGCTGCAGGGCGTCGGTTCGGGAGGGCGCCTCGTCGGCACGGGCGCCGACCTCGCCGCGGAGGTCGCGTCCGGGTGGGAGCCGGTGACGCTGGCGGGCCCGACGCCCGGAGCCCTGCTGACGCTGACCGCGCGAGCGCTGGCGGACGGGGACGCGGCCGCCCCCCGTCCCCAGTACCTTCGCGCGCCCGACGCCACGCCGCCCACCCGGCTTCCGGGCCAGCCCCGTCCGGCGCGGGCGTGACCCCCGATCCCGCGCGGCTGGCGGACCTGCACGCCGCGGCGTTCGACGTCCCGTGGAGCGCCGACGCCCTGAAGACCCTGATCGAGCGGCCGGGCGCCGTGCTTGAGGCGGAAGCCGACGGCTTCGTCCTGATCCAGGTCGCGGGCGACGAGGCGGAGGTGATCACGCTCGCCGTTCATCCCCGCGCGCGACGTCGCGGCGTGGGGCGTCGCCTGATGGCGCAGGGCGTCTCCCGCACCCAGGCCTTCGGCGCGGCCCGGCTTTTCCTGGAGGTGGCGGAAGACAATGCGGCCGCGCGCGCGCTTTACGCCGCGCTGGGCTTCACCGAGGCGGGCCGCCGTCCCCGCTATTACGCCCGCACCGGGGGTCCGCACGTCGATGCCCTGCTACTGGCTCTCAACTTGGTCGACCCGCTTCCCTAGCCGGCGACGCCCCCCTATTCTCGCCCGCCATGGACCGGATCGAGAAACTCTGCGCCGAGCGCGGCATGCGCATGACCGAGCAGCGACGCGTCATCGCGCGCGTGCTGTCCAGCGCCGAGGACCATCCGGACGTCGAGGAGCTTTACCGCCGCGCCTCGGCCATCGACCCGCACATCTCCATCGCCACCGTCTATCGCACCGTGCGGCTGTTCGAGGAGGCCGGGGTCGTCGAGAAGCACGATTTCGGCGACGGCCGCAGCCGCTATGAAGAGGCGGGCGACGATCACCACGATCACCTCATCGACACCCGTACGGGCGAGGTCATCGAATTCTTCGACGCCGAGATCGAGCGGCTGAAGACCGAGATCGCCAAGCGCCTGGGCTTCGAACTGGTCGGCCACAAGCTGGAGCTCTACGGCAAGGCCATTCCCGGCGCCGCTCCGGAAGAGCGCGAGGGCCTGATCTACAAGCGCCACGCCGCGCGCGTGCCGCCCGGTTCGGTCGACGCCTGACCGCGCCTTGCCGTCGCCGGGTTCCGGCACCATAAGCCCGTCATGACCGAAACCCTCGTTCCGCCGCAGGCCGAGCGGGCGCCGAAGCGCCTGTTCATCAAGACCTACGGCTGCCAGATGAACGTCTACGACAGCGAGCGCATGGCCGACGTGCTGCGCCCGCTGGGCTATGCGCCGACCGAGGTGGTCGAGGACGCCGACTTCGTCATCCTGAACACCTGCCACATCCGCGAGAAGGCGGCCGAGAAGGTCTATTCCGAGCTCGGCAAGCTGCGGATGCTGAAGGAGGAGAAGGCCGGCGCCTTGACCATCGCCGTGGCCGGCTGCGTCGCCCAGGCCGAGGGCGAGGAAATCATGAAGCGCCAGCCGGCGGTCGACCTCGTGGTCGGGCCGCAGGCCTATCACCAGCTGCCCGAGCTGCTGACGCGCACGGCGCGGGCCCGCGGCGAGCGCATCGGCGCCGACTTCGCCCCCGACGACAAGTTCGACGCCCTGCCCATGACGCGCGGGGTCGACGGCGTCACCGCCTTCCTGACGGTCCAGGAAGGCTGCGACAAGTTCTGCACCTTCTGCGTCGTGCCCTACACCCGCGGCGCCGAGTGGTCGCGGCCCGTCGCGGCCGTGCTGGCCGAGGCGGGGGAGCTGGCGGCGCGCGGGGTGCGCGAGGTCACCCTGCTGGGCCAGAACGTCAACGCCTACGACGGCGAGGGTCCAGACGGCGCGCCGTCGTCGCTGGCCCGACTGGCGGCGGCGCTGGCGGAAATCCCGGGGCTGGACCGCATCCGCTACACCACCAGCCACCCGAACGACTTCACCGACGAACTGATCGCCGCGCATCGGGACCTGCCGCAGCTGATGCCCTATCTGCACCTGCCGGTGCAGTCGGGCTCGGACCGCATCCTGCGCCTGATGAACCGCAAGCACGGGCGTCAGAAATACTTCGACCTGATCGACCGCATCCGCGAGGCGCGGCCGGACATGGCGATGTCGGGCGACTTCATCGTCGGCTTCCCGGGCGAGACGGACCGCGATTTCGAGGACACGATGGAACTGGTGCGGCGGGTCGACTACGCCTCGGCCTTCTCCTTCATGTACTCGCCGCGTCCCGGCACGCCCGCGGCGACCATGGCCGCGCAGGTCCCGGCGGACGTCTCCCGTGCGCGCCTGCACGCCCTGCAGGCCTTGCTGACGGCGCAGCAGGTGGCCTTCAACCGGTCCCAGGCGGGCCGGGTCCTGCCGGTCCTGTTCGAGCGCAAGGGACGTCACGGCGCGCAGGCCATCGGCCGCTCGCCCTATATGCAGTCCGTGCACGTCGAGGACGCCGATCACCTGATCGGTCAGGTCGTGCCGGTGCGGATCCTGAGCGGGCAGCAGAACAGTCTGACGGGCGAACTGACGGGCCCCGGCCACGTTTCCCAGCCCGGGGCCGAGCCGGTCCACGCGATGGGAGCCGCCTGACCTTGGCCCGAGACACAGAATTCCTGGCGCTGGGCGACGAGGCCCTGCGCGCCGTCGTGGGGCCGGGGAGCCGCCACCTGGCCCTGATCGAGACGGCCTTCAAGGTGCTGGTCGAGGCCCCCGGTGGCGGGGTCACCGTGAACGGCAGCCCGCGAGACCGGGCCCAGGCGAAGCGGGTGATCCAGACGCTGGCCGACCGGGCGGACAAGGGCGCGGAGATCACCGAGGCCGACGTGCGCACGGCGCTGGGCGCAGCCGTCAGCGCGCCCCGCCCCGAGGGCGGGCGAAAGGCGGATCAGGCCGTCGCCGCCGCCGCGGCTCTGCCCGTCGGCCGCCGCGGCGCCATCGCGCCCAAGACGGCGGCCCAGGCCGAATACATGTCGATGCTGGGCCGCTGCGAGGTGACCTTCGGCGTGGGTCCGGCCGGCACCGGCAAGACCTTTCTGGCGGCGGCCTACGGCGCGTCCCTGCTGCGGCGCGGCGAGGTGGACCGGCTGGTGGTCACGCGTCCTGCGGTCGAAGCGGGCGAGAAGCTGGGCTTTCTGCCCGGCGACCTGAACGAGAAGGTCGATCCCTATCTCGCGCCGATCTGGGAAGCGCTGAACGACATCCTCGGCGCCGACGACGTGCGCCGCCGTCGCGACAAGGGCGAGATCGAGGCCGCCCCGATCGCCTTCATGCGCGGCCGCACCCTGAGCCACGCCTTCGTCATCGCCGACGAGGCCCAGAACCTGACCCGGCTGCAGATGAAGATGGTCCTGACCCGGCTGGGCGAGGGGGCGCGCATGGTCGTCACCGGCGACCCCAGCCAGATCGACCTGGTGAACACGCGGGACTCCGGCCTGGCCCACGCCCTGCGCATCCTCGAGGGCGTCGAGGGCATCGGGGTCCAGCGCTTCCAGGCCGCCGACGTGGTCCGTCACGCCATGGTGGAACGCATCGTCCGCGCCTATGACGCCGACGCCGCGCGCGGCCGGGGCGAGGACGCCCAGTGAGCGACGGCGAGGTCGACGTCGAGGTCGAGGCCGGGGACTGGAGCGGGATCGCCGACGTCGAGGCGGTGGCGAGCCGTGCCGCGACGGCCGCGCTGGGACAGGTCGTCGGCGCCGTCACGATTCTGCTGACCGACGACGCCGCGCAGGCGGAGTTGAACGCCCGGTTCCGGAATCGCGAGGGCTCCACCAACGTCCTCAGCTTTCCGGCGCCGGACGTGGCGCGGCCGCATCTGGGCGACCTTTCGCTGGCGTGGGAGACGTGCCGGGCCGAGGCGGAGACGCAGGGCAAGTCCGTGGGGGATCACCTCAGCCACCTCGTGGTGCACGGCGTGCTGCACCTGTTGGGGCGCGACCACATGGACGACGCCGAGGCCGAGGCCATGGAGGCCGAGGAGCGCACGATCCTTGCAGGGCTGGGGATTCCGGATCCCTATCGTGTCGAGGCGAGCCAGACGTGACCGAGATCGAAGTCCGCACCGCGCCGCGCGAGCCTCGCCCCGGGCCAGGAACCTGGAGCTGGGCCGCCCGCCTCGCACTCGCGCTCCTGGCCGGCGCGGCGACGGCCTTCGCCCATCCTCCGTTCGGCCTCCTGCCCGGGCTGCTGGGCTACCCCCTGCTGATGATCCTGACGGAACGGTCCCGCACCGTGCGGGGCGGCTTCTGGATGGGGTGGCTGGCGGGCTTCGCCTATTTCGCGGTCGGCTGCTGGTGGGTGGCGGAAGCGTTTCTGGTGAACCCAGCGCAGGCGTGGATGGCCCCGTTCGCGGCCAGCCTGTTGCCGGCGGGGCTCGGCCTTTTCTGGGGCGCCGCGACGGCGCTGCACCGCCGCTTCGGCGCGTCGGGGGTGCGCGGCGTCCTGTCGTTCGCCGCCTTCTTCTGCATCATGGAATGGCTGCGGGGCCACGTTCTGACGGGCTTCCCGTGGAACCCCGCGGGCGCGACGTGGCAGGCGGGCTCGGCTCCGTCGCAGTTCGCCGCCGTCGTCGGCGTCTACGGGCTGGGGCTTGTGACGGTGCTCGCCGTGTGCGCCGCCGCGCCGCTCCTCTCGCCCGGACCGAAGAAGCTGCGCGTCGGCGCCGCGGTGGCCGGCGTGCTGGCGCTCGTGGCCCTGTTCGTCGGCGGCGCGGTCCGTCTGACGGGCGCCGAGGTCCGTCCGTCCGGCACGATCGTGCGCGTGGTCCAGGCGGACGTGGATCAGGAGTCGAAGTGGTCGCCCGAAGCGTATCGCGACATCGTCCAGCGCTACGTCGCCCTGACCGCACGACCCGGCCCGCGCGTCCCGGACGTGATCGTCTGGCCTGAGGGCGCCCTGCCAAACACGGCCAACGCCGTCTTCGCCCCCGGGGCGTGGGAAGCCCGGGCGATCGTGCGGTCCCTGCAGCCCGGGCAGACCCTGCTGGCCGGGCTCAGCCGCGGCGAGCCGGATCCGCTGTCGCCGACCGGCGGGCAGTACTTCAACAGTCTGATGGCGCTGAAGCGCCTGCCGGGCGACGGCGGCATGCGGGTCGAAGACGTCTACGACAAGCACCGGCTGGTTCCGTTCGGAGAGTTCCTGCCGGCGGGCGCCTTGATGAGCCGACTGGGCGTGCGCAGCCTGGTCCACGTTCCGGCGGACTTCAGCCACGGCCCGCGCCCGCGGACGCTGCGGCTCGAGGGCCTGCCGAATGTCCAGCCGCTGATCTGCTACGAAAGCCTGTTTCCCGGCTTCGTCGGCCGCAGGAGCGGGGCGGCGTGGATCGCCAACGTCTCCAATGACGCGTGGTTCGGGCGCACCTCGGGCCCGTTGCAGCATCTGAACCTCGCCTCCTACCGCGCGATCGAGACGGGCCTGCCGGTCGTGCGTGCCACGCCGACCGGGACGTCGGCCGTCATCGACCCGTGGGGTCGCGTGGTCGGCGACAAGCGGCTGGATCCGGGCGAGAGCGGAGTCATCGACGCGGCCCTGCCGCAGGCCCTGACGACCACGCCCTACGCCATGGCGGGCGACCTCCCGTGGCTGGCCGGCGTGATCGCCTGCCTGCTGGGCGGCCTCTCCCTGCGTCGCCGTCGAGCCCCGATCCCGTCGCCGGCGGATTGAACGTCCGCTTCCGTACGCAGGGGGGCATTTTTCCCCGTGACAGCGCCCCGTCACGGGCGCATGCAGTCGCGGACCGCTAGGGCAGCGGCGGAGGCCGTCATGGCACGAGGCAAATCCGTGGAGGACGGTCCCCACCCGGTGGACCGGCACGTGGGGCGCAAGGTCTGCGAGAAGCGGATCGCGCTGGGCTATAACCAGAGCGACCTCGGTCGTGCGGTCGGCGTGACCTTCCAGCAGATCCAGAAGTACGAAAAGGGATCGAACCGCATCTCGGCGTCGAAGCTGTTCGAGATCGCGCGCTTCTTCCACACCGACATCGGCTACTTCTTCCAGGGCTTCCAAGGCGAGGCCCAGGCGGGGATGGCGGAGGAGCCGACGGGGTTCGACCACGACTTTCCGGCCACCCGCCAGTCCGTCGAGATCGCCCGGCTCGTGCCCCAGCTGCCGCCGCAGAAGCAGAAGCTGGCGCTGGACCTCATCCGCGCGCTGCACGCCGCCCGGGAAGACTGAGGCGCCTCAGTCGGCCCGACGCCGTCCGAACGTCGGCGCGTTCGCCTTCTGCTCGGCCCAGTAGGCCGCGCCCTCGCGCGGCTTGAACATGGTCCGGGCCGAACCGTTGCGATCGACCACGGCGAAGGTGTTGGTCGAGGCCTGATACAGGAGGACGTCGCCGTTCGGCCGCTCCGCCCGCTCCACGCCAGCGGGCGGATTGCGCGTGAAGGCCGTCACCTTGGCCAGATAGTCCTCGGCCGACGCGGCCCCGAAGTCGGCGCCGTTGCGCTCGTACAGACGCTGCACCTTGGCGTCGACGGTCTCGCGCCGGTTGGCCGTGATCGGCGCCGCCTCGACCTTGGCCACCGTCTCGGCAGGCACGGCCTCCGCCGACGCCGCGGTCAGGACCCCGCCCGTCGCGTCCGCGGCGCGGTCGCGCGTCTCGACGGCCGAGGCCCCGTCGTCGCAAGCCGAAAGCGCCAGCGCGGCGCAGGCCGTCACAAGAAATCCCCTCATCCAACCCTCCGTTGAAAAACCCGCGTTCGGACTCGTGCCACAGGAAGGCTCCTATCCCCACAGGACATGTAAGATCAATGTGTGATACAGACCGACTCGCTTTTGCGAGAGATCACCATGAAAAACGAACCGCCGCTGGACACCGTCGAGGATTTGATTGGCCTGACCGAGGAGCAGATTGCGCGGGATCAGCGACTTATGGCGGAAGAGGCATTTGCGGGACCGGCACCGTTTGCCAACCGCTACTTCCTCTCGCAGCACGGACCTGTGGTGCGCCTCAGCTTCATGGATCAAGCGAACCTAGAGCATGGGCCGAGGTTCAGGTCCGCCGTGTCGCTGGCCCTTCACGACGCGGAGGAGCTTTCGGGCTTGCTGAACCGGTTCATCACCGACGCGAAGGCCTTCCTCAGTGGCGACCTCAGCTAATCCCCCGCCCGCGTCCGGCGCGAGCGCTCGCGGCGGCCCGACTCCAACGGGAGCAGGCCGTACAAACGGACCGCCTCGAACCCGAACTAGAGGCAGCAGCGTCATCCCTGAGTACGGGAGGCGTTCCGTGAAATACTACCCTGTGACGGACGCCGAATTGCGGGACCAGGGCTTGAGCAACACCGCGTCGGCTGTCGCTTTCTCGATTGCGTCGGCCTGTGCCGTTTTCGTGCTGGATCTCACTAAGGATTTCGCGATCACGGCGGACGTGCCGGCCGCTGCCGCCGTGACATGGGGCGGCTACAGGATCGCCGCCATGGTGGTAGGTGCGGCAAGCCTATTGGTTGGCTTCTACCTAACTTGGCGACGCCATCGCTTCGTCGGCGACCTTAAGCGAGAGACGCGCTTTGACTGACCCTGATCCCTTCGACGCCCTCCTAGACGCCATGCTCACCAAGCCCGGCCCTTCCTCACCGTCTGAAGATCAGGAAGCCGATCAGGACGATGTGAAGGACGGCGAGGGCGAATAGGCCGACGCGTCCACAGCCCTGTCCACGGGCGTGTGGGTGATTCGGACTCCACGCGTCCGGCGAACTCTGAATTAGTAATGGGGCACGTTCCCGGACCGATTCGGTCCGGGTAGGGCGGCTACGTTGACCTGTGCCGGGTCGGCGTAGCTGGCAGTCGCTGCATCGGTTGCGGCATCCACGGGGGGCGGTTCGGTCTAACGGCCGGGCCGCCCTTCGCGTTCTATAGGCACGCCGGATTCCGCGTGTCTAGCGCCAAACTAAACGGGCCGGATGAAACCGCTTAGTTTCAAGCTCCGCGCGGGAACGACTGCAGCAGCAGGTCGAACATGATGTGCGGGTGCTTCCGCAGGTTATAGCGGAACTCGAACTCAGCCAGATATTTGGGCAGGTGCTTGGCGCTGACGGCGATGTAGGTGCCGTTGATCCCGCGCTTGAGAAGCGACCAGTAGCCCTCGATCGTGTTCGTGGTCCGGCCTTCGCGGACGCGCTCTTTCCGCAGGTGATTGACCATCTTGTGGTCGTAGCCGTTCGCCGTGCGAGCAAGCCCTTGGAATGACGTGGCGGTGTCGGTCGTGACGCTGGAGCCCGCCTTCACCGCCCGCATGATGATCGGCATGTTCTCGCCGCTGCTGATCGAGTTGACCGGCGTGGTGATGACGTTGCCGCCCGTCTCGACCATGCCCAGCACGACCATCTTGTCGCCTTGGCCGGTCTTGCCTGGGGAGAAGCCGCCGATGAAGGCGTGGTCGATTTCGACCGGCTTGCCATCGGGGCCGCCCAGCGCATCGTCGCCGTCCACATAGCCCATGTAGTGGCGGATCAGGTGGCACATGCGCCAAGCGGTCTTGTAGGTGACGCCAATCTCGCGCTGGACGCGCTTGGCCGCCACGCCGTTCCGCGACGTCGTGAAGAGGAACATGACGTAGAACCAGTCGCGCAGGCTGGTGCGGGTCTTCTCGAACGGCGTCCCGGCCGTCGGATAGACTTGGTGGCCGCAATATTCGCACTCGAACGAGCGGCGGGCTTTGACCCGGTAGTAGCGGGCTTCGCGCTCGCACTTGGCGCAGGTGTGCTTGGCCCCGTAGCGAACCCGCATAAGGTGATCGAGGCAGCTGTCCTCGGTCGGAAACCGCTGCTGGAACTGGCGGAGCGTGGGGCCTTTGGGGGTCGCGTCTTTCATGCGGGCAGTATGCGACATTCTGCCTTACATGTCTAGAGGGGATACACGCCCACAGGAAATCTGTTCTTGCAATGTTCCATTACGCCGGACCGCGCGGACGGCTATCTAGGCCTCATGAGCCCTTCCGCCGCCCGACCCCGTCGCGTCCTGCTGATCGTCGGCGGCGGCATCGCGGCGTACAAGTCGCTGGAGCTGGTCCGTCTGTTCGCGAAGGCCGGAGTCGAGACGCAGGCGATCCTGACGACGGCCGGCGAGGCGTTCGTGACGCCGCTGTCTCTGGCGGCCCTCACCGGCCGGCCGGTGCGCCAGTCCCTGTTCAGCCCCGACGACGAGACGGCCATGGGCCACATCGAGCTGTCACGGTGGGCGGATCTGGTCGTGGTGGCCCCCGCGACCGCGGGCCTGATCGGCAAGGTCGCCAACGGGCTGGCCGACGATCTGGCCTCGACGACCCTGCTGGCCACCGACAAGCGCGTGTTGATGGCTCCGGCCATGAACGTGCGGATGTGGACCCACCCCGCGGTGCAGGCGAACGTGGCCCGGTTGAAGGGGTTCGAAGGCCTGCACCGTTTCGCCGTCGTCGGCCCCGACGAGGGCGAGATGGCGTGCGGCGAGTTCGGACCGGGCCGGATGGCCGAGCCGGCGGCCATTCTGGAAGCGGCGACGGCGCTGCTGAACGGGCCGGACGGCCGGCCTCTGGCCGGACGCCGCGCCGTGGTCACCGCCGGCCCCACGTTCGAGCCGATCGATCCCGTCCGGGGGCTCACCAACCGGTCCAGCGGCAAGCAGGGCTATGCGGTGGCGCAGGCGCTGGCGGAACTGGGCGCGGACGTCACGCTGGTGTCCGGCCCGGTGGCCCTGGAGGCGCCGGCCGGCGTGACGCGCGTACTGGTCGAGACGGCCGAGCAGATGCGCGGCGCCGTGCAGGCCGCCTTGCCCGCCGACGTCGCGGTGATGTCGGCCGCGGTCGCCGACTGGCGCGTGGACGGCGTGGCGACCGGAAAGATCAAGAAGGCCCCCGGGGGCGCGCCGAAACTGAGCCTCATCGAGAATCCGGACATCCTGGCCGAAATCTCGCGCAAGGGCCCCGGACGGCCGAGGCTGGTGGTCGGCTTCGCGGCCGAGACCGGCGACCTGATCGCGCAGGCGAAGGCCAAGCTGTCCAGGAAGGGCTGCGACTGGATCGTCGCCAACGACGTGTCGGCCGACGTGTTCGGCGCCGACGCCAACGCCGTCACCCTCATCGGCGCCGACGGATCGGCGGAGAGCCTCGACCGCCGGTCGAAGGCCGAGATCGCGCGAACGCTGGCCGCCCGCATAGCCGCCCATTTCCAGGAGCCCGTATGACCACGCTGCGCGTCCGGCGGCTGCCGCATTCGGACGGTCTGGCCCTGCCTGCCTATGAGACGGCGCAGGCCGCGGGGATGGACCTGCGCGCCGCCGTGCCCGCCGACGCCCCGGTGACGCTGGCGCCCGGTGACCGCGCCCTTATCCCAACCGGCCTGCAGATCGCGCTGGAGCCGGGGTACGAGGCGCAGGTGCGCCCCCGCTCCGGTCTGGCGCTGAAGCATGGGGTCACCTGCCTGAACAGTCCGGGCACGATCGACGCCGACTACCGCGGCGAGGTCGGGGTGATCCTGATCAATCATGGACGAGAGCCTTTCGTGGTGGCGCGCGGCGAGCGCATCGCCCAGATGGTGATCGCCCCCTTCGTCCAGGCCGCCCCCCTGGAGGTCGAGGTGCTGGACGAGACCGCCCGCGGGGCCGGCGGCTTCGGCTCGACCGGACGCTGAACCTTCCTGGACCGAACCGCGTTAACCGAAACGACGGCCAAGCTTGGCCGGACGAAACGGAGATGCGGACATGGAGTCCCTGATCGACGCGGTCGGCGCTTTTCTGACCGGCCTGTGGGCGCTGGCCCAGTCGGGCTTCGACGGCGTGAACCAGGTCGTCGGCCTGATCATCGCCCTGGTCGCCGCCCTGATGATGCCGGCATGGCGCGCCCTGTGGGCGACGGCCGCGGGCGCGACGGTCGTGCATCTGATCGTTCAGGTGCTCCGCCCCGTGCTGGACGGCGCCGCCTTCGCCCTGCCGCCGGTGATGACGCTGTCGTTCTGGATGACGGCGTTGGCGCTGTTCCTCGGCTTCTCGGTGGTGATCGCCGTCTTCTTCCTGATCAAGAGCCTGATCCCGGGGCTGGGCGGCCGTCGCGTTCACGCCCACTGAGGCTCAGGGCGCGCGCGGCGGGCTGGCGCGGGCAGGCGCCAGCCGCTAAACCGCGCGCGTCAGTTTCTTGAGGAAATGCCTGCCCATGCGCGACATCACGCACTTCATCGACGGCGCCGCCTTCACGGGGGCCTCGGGCCGCTTCGGCGACGTGATGAACCCCAACACCGGCGAGGTGCAGGCCCGCGTCCAGCTGGCCACCACGTCGGAAGTCGATCGCGCGGTGCAGGCCGCCCAGAACGCCTTCGAGGTCTGGTCCTCGACCAACCCGCAGCGCCGCGCCCGGGTGATGTTCGAGTTCAAGCGCCTGGTCGAGGCCAACATGAACGAACTGGCCGAGCTGCTGTCCAGCGAGCACGGCAAGGTCATCGCGGACTCGAAGGGCGACATCCAGCGCGGACTGGAGGTCATCGAGTTCGCCTGCGGCATCCCGCATGCGCTGAAGGGCGAATACACCTGGGGCGCGGGCCCCGGCATCGACGTCTATTCCATGCGTCAGCCGCTGGGCGTGGTCGCGGGCATCACCCCGTTCAACTTCCCCGCCATGATCCCGATGTGGATGTTCGGCGTGGCCATCGCGGTGGGCAACACCTTCGTGCTGAAGCCGTCGGAGCGGGACCCGTCGGTGCCGGTGCGCCTGGCCGAGCTGATGATGGAGGCGGGCGCCCCCGCCGGCGTGCTGAACGTGATCCACGGCGACAAGACGGCGGTGGACGGCATCCTGACCCACCCGCTGGTGCACGCCGTCAGCTTCGTCGGCTCCTCCGACATCGCCCACTACGTCTATCAGACGGGCGCGGCCAACCATAAGCGCGTGCAGGCCATGGGCGGCGCCAAGAACCACGGCATCGTCCTGCCCGACGCCGACATGGACCAGGTGGTCAAGGATCTGGCCGGCGCGGCCTTCGGCTCGGCCGGAGAGCGCTGCATGGCCCTGCCCGTCGTCGTCCCGGTGGGGCAGAAGACCGCCGACGAGCTCCGCGAGCGCATGGTCGCCGAGATGCGCACGCTGAAGGTCGGCGTCTCGACCGACGCCGAGGCCCACTACGGCCCAGTCGTGACCGCCCAGCACCGCGAACGGGTCGCCGGCTGGATCGAGAAGGGCGTGCAGGAAGGCGCCGAGCTGGTCGTCGACGGTCGCGATTTCGCCCTTCAGGGCCACGAGAAGGGCTATTTCATCGGCCCGTCGCTGTTCGACCGCGTGACGCCGGAGATGAGCAGCTATCAGGAAGAGATCTTCGGCCCGGTGCTGCAGATCGTGCGCGCCGACAGCTTCGAGGATGCGCTGTCGCTGCCGTCGAAGCACCAGTACGGCAACGGCGTCGCCATCTTCACCCAGAACGGCCGCGCGGCCCGCGATTTCGCCGCCCGCGTCAACGTCGGCATGGTGGGGATCAACGTGCCGATCCCGGTGCCGGTCGCCTATCACACCTTCGGCGGCTGGAAGCGCTCGGCCTTCGGCGACATCAACCAGCACGGCATGGAGGGCGTCCGCTTCTGGACCAAGACCAAGACCGTCACCGCTCGCTGGCCCGACAGCGAGCTGGAGCACGCCGACAGCGCCTTCGTCATCCCGACGATGCGGTGAGGCCCCCGGCGGACGCGGCGCGGAGGCGTGTCCTTCGAGTCATGTTTCCGACCGGCGTTCGATGGTAAGCGTCGCCTTCGACTGAAACGGACCCGGACCTTTCCATGCGTCGCTTCTTCGTCTGGTCGGCCCTCGCGGCCCTCGTGGGGCTGCTGATCGCCGGCGGCGGATACTGGGCCTACTGGCAGTTCCACGCGCGGTTCCAGCCGGTCACGGTCACCCGCCATCAAGGCGCGATCCAGACCCTGCTGGACGGCTCCGGTTGGGTCTCGGCCGGCTCCGGCGGCCAGCAGTTGTGGATCATCGGCTATCGCGACAGCGCGGCCATGCAGCGGTACGAGCAGCAGGAGGGCCCCAAGCTGCGCGCGGCGGGCATCGACGTCCGCGTCGTCGTCTTCGCGAGGCCGGACCGCGAAGGTCTGGAGCAGTCCACCGCCGCGGAGCGCTCGACCGTGGCCGAGTTGTGGCTGACGCGCGACTGGTCGCTGTACCAGCGCTGGACGGCCACGCCGACCGCGTCGTGGACGGCGGCCGGCCTGCCGCAGGCCGACGGCAATCTGGCCCGCATGGCGGTGGTCGAGGCGGGGCGGAGCTTCTCGGGCGACCTGTCCGACCTGTTGTCGGCGTCAGGCCTCCAGACCCGCTGGCCGCTGGTGCTCTGGCGAGACCGGGACGGCTTCCTGAAGGCCTGCGCCTGCACCGATCCGCGCTCCTGGGCCTTCATCCGCGACGATCTGGGGGCCCCGGACCGGGTCGATCCGGACGCGCCGGCGGGTCCGGGGCTGCCGCCCGCGCCGGTCGACGGCGTGCCGCCGGGCGGTCAGGGCCAGCCGCTTCCCTATCCGACCCTGCCCACGATCCCGCCCGCCGACGCGCCGACGGGACAGCCGGGGCCGACCCCGGCGACGCCCGCGCCGTCCGGCCAGGCTCCGAACGCCCGTCCGGCTCCGCGCCCCGCCCCGGCCCAGCCGCGCCGGACGCCCGAGCCGACGAAGCAGGAAGACACGACCTTCTACTGAGGCGTCACAGGGCCGCGCAGGCGGCGATCAGGCCGTCCAGGTCCTCGTCGCCCTGATACAGGCCGAAGCCGAAGCGGATGACGTCGTCCCGGACGTCGGTGACCACGTTTCGCGCCAGCAGCGCCTCCGACCACGCCTTCGCCTGCGGGTGCCGCAGGGCCAGAAAGCGGGCGCGGGCGGGTTGGTCCGCCGCCACGGGGTTCAGGATTTCGGCCTCGACGAGCGGCCCGGCCCGTCCCTCGCGCACGGCCGACTGGAAGGCCGCCGCCAGCGACGTCGCATGGGCCGAGATCGCCTCGGTGGTCAGCCCTTCCACGTCCAGCCGGCGACGGGCGGCGTTGAAGCGGTACAGGGCCGAAACGTCGAAGGTCGCCCCCCAGAAACGGCCGCCGTCGGCGCGATAGCCGACCCCCCCGGGCGGTCCGTCCAGATCGCCGAACTCGGCGAACCAGCCGGTGACGACCGGGCGCGGGCAGAAGCCGTCGGGCGCGTGCAGGAAGCAGCCGCCTTCGCCCGACATGGCGTACTTGTAGACTCCGGCGGTGTAGAAGATCCGGTCCGCGACGGCCGACAGGTCCGTCCGCCGCGCCATGAAGCC
Source organism: Brevundimonas sp. (assembly GCF_035935935.1). Classification (GTDB taxonomy): domain Bacteria; phylum Pseudomonadota; class Alphaproteobacteria; order Caulobacterales; family Caulobacteraceae; genus Brevundimonas. Next base: position 112,780 of record NZ_DASYWO010000006.1, on the reverse strand, counting down.
GTGATAGCCGTCGACCAGCACCCACGGGCCCTCCGGCCGGGCCACGTCCGCCAGTTCGCCCAGCGCCTCGAACGCCTGACCGGTGCGGAAGAAGACGTGGCTGACGACGATCCAGTCGTGGCGCCCCCCCCGGGCGGCCTCGAGGAAGCGCTCGGCGAAGGTCGCGAAAGGCTGCAGCGGCACGCGCTCGACGACGGCCCGACCGGCCTCCTCCCAGCGTTGCGCCTGCCGCCGGAAGGAATGGAACTCCCCGTCGGTGGACAGGATGCGGACCGGTCGTCGCTCGAAACCCGAAAAGATACGCAGCAGGAAGTCGTGGGTGTTCGAGGAGAAGGTCAGCGTCGAGGGGTCCGGCAGGCCCAGCTCCCGCGCCACATGTCCCTGCGCCTCGGGGATGACGGCGCCGAACACATGGTCCCACTTGCGGTCCGCATGACGCGCCGCGTCGTCCCACGCCTGTACCTGCCCCTCGAACCCGGCGTCGGGCCAGAGGTGATGGCTGTGGGCGGCGAAATGCAGCCGACCGGGCGCGGCGGCAAGCGCGCGGGTGAAAAGGTCCTTCCGCGCGCCGGTCATTCGCAATCCTCCCTCGCGCTCAGGCAGCAAGCGACCGCGTCGCGAGCGGCAGCGCCTTAAACAAGAGCGCCGTGGCAGTGCTTGAACTTGCGGCCCGATCCGCAGGGGCAGTCGGCGTTGCGGCCGGTGCGCTCCCAGCCGGGCGGCAGGGCGTCGACCGGCAGCCGGGCGCGGTCGTCGCCCTGCAGCGCGCCTTCCGGCAGCTGAGCCGCCGGATTGGCCATCTCGTTCTCGCCGGTCTCCGGGTTCAGGTGAATCTCCTGAAACTCGGGCATCTCCATCTGCGGGGGCGGCTGGAAGCGGAACTCCACCGTCATCAGCCAGCGCGTCACGTTGTGGCGAAGCTGGGTCAGCAGGCCTTCGAACAGATTGAAGGCCTCGGTCTTGTATTCGTTCAGCGGATCGCGCTGGCCGTAGCCGCGGAGGCCGATCACCCCGCGCAGGTGGTCCAGGTGGACCAGATGCTCGCGCCACTGCAGATCGATCATCTGCATCAGGAACTGCTTCTCCAGCCCGCGCATGCGCTCGGGCGTCACCGCCGCTTCGCGCTCGACGGCGCGGGCGTCGGCCGCCTCGACCAGCCGGGCCTCGATCTCCTCGTTCGACACGCCTTCCTCGGCGGCCCAGTCATGCAGCGGCAGGTCGAGCCCCAGCGTGGACTGGACCTTCTCCTTGAGCCCGTCGATGTCCCACTGCTCGGCATAGGCCTTGGGCGGCATGTGCTGCTCGACCAGGTCGGCGATGACGTCGCGGCGGAACTCCGCGACCAGCTCGGCGTGGTCGTCGGCGTCGAGGAATTCCTGGCGCTGTTCGAAGACCGCCTTGCGCTGGTCGTTCACGACGTCGTCGTACTTCAGCAGGTTCTTGCGGATGTCGTAGTTGCGCTGCTCGACCCGCTTCTGCGAGGTCTCGACGGCCTTGTTCAGCATGGAGTGGCTGATGGCCTCGCCCTCGGCCACGCCGAAGGTCTTCATGATGGCGTCCAGCCGCTCGCCGGCGAAGATGCGCATCAGGTCGTCTTCCGTGGACAGGAAGAATTTGGACGTGCCGGGGTCGCCCTGACGACCCGTCCGGCCTCGCAGCTGGTTGTCGATGCGGCGGCTCTCGTGGCGTTCCGTGCCCAGCACGAACAGACCGCCGGCGGCCAGCGCCCGCTCCTTCTGCACCGCGATGTCGGCCTTGATCTCGTCCTCGCGCGCGGCTTCGCTCTCCGGCGTGACCTCGACGCCCAGATTGCGCTGGTCCTGACGCCAGCGCTGCATCCGCATCTCGAGATTGCCGCCCAGCTGGATGTCGGTCCCGCGGCCGGCCATGTTGGTGGCGATCGTGACGGCGCCCGGCAGACCGGCGTCGGCGACGATGTAGGCTTCCTGCTCGTGCTGGCGGGCGTTCAGGACGTTGTGCGGAATGCCCCTGCCCTTGCGCACCTCGACGTCGAAGTCTTCGTCCTTCAGCGCCTGATAGGCCTTGCGCGCGGCGGCACGGGCCTTGGCGTCGTCGGACCGGACGTCGATCTCCAGCTGGCGGTGCCTGTCCTTCAGCGTCTTCAGCTCGACAGCATACTCATAGGTCTGCAGCAGTTCGGACAGCTGCTCGGACTTCTCGATCGAGACGGTGCCGACCAGCACCGGCTGGCCCCGGACGTAGCATTCGGCGATCTGCTTGCAGATGGCGCCGTTCTTCTCGCGCGCCGAACGGTAGACCTCGTCGTCGTGGTCGATGCGCTTGATCGGACGGTGCGTCGGCACCTCCAGGACGTCCATGCTGTAGATGTCGAGGAACTCCTGCGCCTCGGTGGCGGCGGTGCCGGTCATGCCCGACAGCTTGGAGTACAGGCGGAAGTAGTTCTGGATCGTGACCGAGGCCAGGGTCTGGTTCTCGGGCTGGATCTTGACGCCTTCCTTGGCCTCGATGGCCTGGTGCAGACCTTCCGACAGGCGCCGGCCCACCATCATGCGGCCGGTGAACTCGTCGATCAGCATGATCTCGCCGGAGCGGATGATGTAGTCCTTGTCGCGCTGGTACAGGGTGTTGGCGCGCAGGGCCTGGTTGATGTGGTGCACCAGGGTGATGTTGGCGGCGTCGTAAAGGCCGGTGGTGTCGGGCGCGAACAGGCCGCGCTCCTCCATGATCTGCTCGATCCGTTCCGAGCCCTCTTCGGTCAGCAGCGCCTGACGCTGCTTCTCGTCGAGATCGAAGGTGGCCTTGTCCTGGATCAGGTCCTTGATGATGGCGTCGACCGTCACATAGAGGTCCGAACGGTCCTCGGTCGGGCCGGAGATGATCAAGGGCGTGCGCGCCTCGTCGATCAGGATGGAGTCGACCTCGTCGACGATCGCGAAGTTGTGCCCCCGCTGCACCATCTCCCGCCGGTCATAGACCAGGTTGTCGCGCAGATAGTCGAAGCCGAACTCGTTGTTGGTGCCGTAGGTGACGTCCGCCGCATAGGCGGCCTGACGCTGGCCCTGCGACAGGCCGTTGACGATGACGCCGACCTCCATGCCGAGGAAGCGATAGACGCGACCCATCCACTCGGCGTCGCGTCGGGCCAGATAGTCGTTCACCGTGATGACGTGGACGCCCTTGCCCTCGAGCGCGTTCAGATAGACGGGCGCCACGGCGACCAGCGTCTTGCCCTCGCCGGTCCGCATCTCGGCGATGCCGCCCTCGTGCAGGATCATGCCGCCGGTCAGCTGGACGTCGTACTGGCGCTGGCCCAGAACCCGCTTCGACGCCTCGCGCGCCACGGCGAAGGCCTCGTTCAGAAGGGAATCCAGCTTCTCGCCCTTGGCCAGACGGTCGCGGAACACGTCCGTCATCATCCGCAGCTCGTCGTCCGAGACCTTGGCGAACTTCTCCTCCAGGGCGTTGATCCGGGTCACCTGACCCATGAACTCGCGGACCCTGCGGTCGTTGGAGCTGCCGAACAGTTTCTTGGCGAAGCCGAGCATGTGGGATCCGGTGTGCGGTCGAGCGGGCGAAGGCTCTGGGACGGGGCTCTCTGGCCTGAGGACGAGCCCCGATCGGGGCGGTCGCGCCGGTCTCGGGGGCTTCGGCGTGGCGCGACCCGAACCCGGCTGAAACAGCGGCGCGGCGAGGGCGCGCGGACCGTCGAAAACCCCTCGACTTGAACGCAGGCGGGACTTAAGCACCGGCCTTGACCCTGTCAACGCGAGGGGCTTTGCCGCGGCCCGGAAACCCCGTCGCGGCGGCCCTTTCGCCCGGAGCCGAGCCGCCCATGCCACAGCGCCCGACCTCCCTTCTCGCGCTTCTGGCGGCCTTCGCCCTGCTGACGCTCGCCGCGTGCGGCGGCGCCGGCGGAAACGACCGTCCGCCCGAGCCCGGAGACCGCGCCGTGGCCCGCGTGGCCGGCGAGACCATCTGGGCTTCCGACGTCAAGCGCGAGGCGGTGGCGCAGGGCCTGATCGGCGAGGGCGAGCCGCTGGACGTGACGTCGGGCCTGTTCCGGCGCGTCCTTGACGAGGTCATCGACCAGAAGCTGCTGGCCCGCGAGGCGGAGCGCCGCGGGCTGGACAACAGCCCTTCGGTGCAGCGGCGACTGGCCACCACCCGCGACCGCATCCTGGGCGACGTGCTGGTCGAGACCGTCGTGAACGGCACCATCACCGATCAGGCGGTGCAGACCCTGTACAACGAACAGCTGAGCCTCGCCCGGACTTCGGAGGAGATCCGCGTGCGCCAGATCGTGTCGCGGACGCAGGCCGAGGCGGCGCAGGTCGTCGGCATCCTGTCCGCCGGCGCGGCCTTCGAGGCCGTGGCGGCCGAGCGCTCCATCGACGAGGCGACGCGCTATTCCGGGGGCGACCTGGGCTATTCCACCCTGGACGTCATGCCCAAGGCCTATGCCGACGCCTTGCGGGACCGGCCGGCCGGATCGACCATCGGGCCCTTCCAGGTCGAGGGCGGCTGGGCGGTCGTGCGCATCGAGGACCGCCGGCGCGAAACGCCGCCCACGCTGGAGCAGGCCCGACCGCAGATCGTCCGGTACCTGACCTATGAGGGCGTGCGCCGCCTGCTGGAGGACCTTCGCGGCCGCGCCGACGTCGAGGTGCTGCTGGGATCGTCCGCCGACGGCGGCGGGCAGGAGCCCGCATCGGCGCCGCGCACGCCCGCGCCCGCGCCGACTCCGCCGCCCGCCTCGGCCCCGACCTCCGGCCAGACCCCCGCCGCCTCCGCCGCGCCGAAAGACCGGCCTTGAGCGGGTCGCGGGAGGGGCGCTCGACCGGCCGCAAGATCGAGCAGGCGATCGGCAAGGCGCTGGATCCCCTGGCCTCGGCGTTGAAGCCGAAGGCCGCAGCGGCCGCCGCACCGGGAAAGCCCGGCCTGCAGGTGTCGCCCCTGGCCGTGCCCTTCCCCACGATCGGCGCGGTCGGCGGCGTGGAGATCACCACCGCCCGCGCGGGCTTTTACAAGCACGAGCGCGACGACCTGACCGTGTTCCGGTTCGCCCGCGGCACGACCTGCGCCGGCGTGTTCACGCGGCACCGCATCGGCTCGGCTCCGGTGGACTGGTGCAAGCGGCATCTGGACGGCGCGGACGGCGGGTCGGACGTCCGGGCCCTGGTCGTCAACGCGGGCTGCGCCAACGCCTTCACGGGCAAGGCGGGCGCCGACGCGGCGCGTCGCACGGCGTCCGAGGTGGCGAAGCGGTTCGGCTGTCGCCAGCGCGACGTCATGCTGGCCTCGACCGGGGTGATCGGCGTGGTGCTGGACGACCGGAAGATCGCCGCGCGCCTGCCCGAGGTCGAGGCCGGCCTCGACGGAGACGTCCCGGCCGGCGAGCAATGGGCCCGCGCCGGTCTGGGCATCATGACCACCGACACCTTCCCCAAGGGTTCGTACGCCGAGGCGCGCATCGACGGGGTCAAGGTCCGCATCGCGGGCATCGCCAAGGGCTCGGGCATGATCGCGCCGGACATGGCGACCATGCTGGGCTTCATCGTCACCGACGCCGCCATCGCCCCGCCGGTGCTGAAAGCCCTCCTGGGGCTGCACGTGCGCACCACCTTCAACAGCGTCACGGTCGACGGCGACACCTCGACGAACGACACCTGCCTGCTGTTCGCCACCGGGGCGTCGGGCGCGCCGCTCATCGGCCGGGTCGGCGACCGCCGCCTGAAGGAATTCTCGGCCGCGCTGGACAAGGTCATGCTGGACCTCGCCCATCAGCTGGTCCGCGACGGCGAGGGCGCGACCAAGTTCGTCCGGGTCACGGTCGAGGGGGCGTCCAGTCCGGCGTCGGCCCGCAAGCTGGCCAAGTCGATCGCCGACAGCCCGCTGGTGAAGACCGCCTTCGCCGGCGAGGACGCCAACTGGGGCCGCGTGGTCATGGCCGTGGGCAAGACCGACGAGCCGGTTTCGCGCGAGCGTCTGGCCATCCGCTTCGGGCCCCACGTCGCGGCCGTCGAGGGGGCGCCGTCGCCCACCTACGACGAGGCGAAGATGAGCGCCTACATGAAGAAGCCCGAGCTGGAGGTCACCGTCGACGTCGGCATGGGGCGGGCCTCGGCCACCGTCTGGACGTGCGACCTGACGAAGCGCTACGTCGAGATCAACGGCGACTATCGCTCGTGAGCCTGCCGACCGTCCTCGTCGTCGCCGTGGCCCTGATCGACGCCGACGGCCGCGTGCTGATCGCCCAACGGCCCGAGGGCAAGCAGCTGGCGGGGCTGTGGGAGTTTCCCGGCGGCAAGGTCGATCCCGGCGAGCGTCCGGAAGAGGCGCTGATCCGCGAGCTCAGGGAAGAGCTCGGCATCGACGTGAACGAGGCCTGTCTGGCCCCCTTCGTCTTCGCCAGCCACGCTTACGAAAGCTTTCACCTGTTGATGCCACTTTACCTGTGCCGACGCTGGTCGGGCACGGTCGTGGCGCGCGAGCACGCCGCGTTGAAGTGGGTCAGGCCCAACGCCCTGGCCCAGTATCCGATGCCTCCGGCCGACGCGCCTCTGGTCGCCTGGCTGCGCGACCTGCTCTAGCCGCCGGAGGGGGCGCGATGCGACTGCTGCGCCGGCTTCTGAAAAACCGCTCCGGGGCGACGTCGCTGGAGTATGGTCTGATCATCTCGCTGATGTTTCTGGTGATCCTGACGGCCCTGGTGGCGTTCGGCGACACTTCGACGGGCATCTTCAACGGCGCCATGAACGCCATCCGGAGCGCGATGGGGGGCTAGTCGCCCTTGTGTTCCACGACGCCGAACGCATCGGCCAGACGCACTTTCGCCGAGCCGCGGGGCAGGGGCTTCTGCTGCCCCTCGTGCGGCGCCCAGCCCGACAGGAACACCAGCTCGAAGGTGGCGGTCAGCCGGCCGTCCGCGCCGGAAAACCGTCCGGCGTAGATCTCGGCGGCGCGGATCAGCACGTCCCGGCGCAGGGGACGGATCGGGCCGCCCGGGACCGCCGTCTCCCCCATGGCGCGCAGATCCTTCATCAGCGAGACCGGATCGCCGTAGCGCACGGTGACCCTGTCGACGTCGCAGACGGGCAGGGCCAGACCGGCCCGCTGCAGCAGGGCGGCGCCGTCGAAGCCGTCAGCGAAGGGCGACACGCGCGCCGACGCCCCGCCGGTGATCTCCAGCTCCGCCGAGGTCAACGCCTGTCGCAGCTCGGTCAGGGTGGACCCGCCGAACAGGGCGGCCAGGAAAAGCCCGTCGGGCTTCAGCGCCCGTCGTGCCTGCGCCATCAGGCCGGGCAGGTCCTCGACCCAATGCAGACCCAGCACGGACACGATCAGATCGACGGAGCCGGGCTCGAGCTCCAGATCCGCCGGCGCCATCGGCGCGGGAAGGGCTCTCGGCGCGCCGATCCTCTCCGCCGCGTCCGAAGCGGCCAGGGCGTCGGCGAAGGCCGCCGGATGGGGCGACAGGTCGACGACGGTCGGAAAGTCGCGCAGGATCGCCTCAAGGCTTTCGACGAGGCCCGTCGCGGCGCGGCGATGCAGGAAGTCGGCGCCGGCGAACAGTGGCCGGCTGCGGCGAAGGCGCGCGGCGCGACGGGCGGGATCGAACAGGCGGGCCTGGGTCGGCGAGGGAGGGGTCATGTCGTCACAGGATGGGGTCTGGACCCGCGCCTGGGAAGCCGCCCGGCCCCGGCTGGCGCATCTGGGCCGTGGCCTGACGGACCTGATCCTGCCGCCGCTGGCGCACGACGCGCCGGAGGCCATGGGCGCCGCGGGCCTGAGCGCCGACGCCTTCAGCCGGGTCACTTTTCTGGAGGATCCCGTGTGTGACGGCTGCGGCGCGGCCTTCGAGCATGACGGCGGCGTCTTCGCCGATCCACGATGCGCCGCCTGCGTGGCGCGTCCCTACGCCTTCGCCCGCGCCCGCGCCGCCTGCGTCTACGACGACGCCTCGCGCACCGTGATCCTGCGCCTCAAGCACGGCGACCAGCAGCAGTTCGCGCCCCTGTTCGCCCGCTGGCTGGAGCGGGCGGCGGCGCCTCTGCTGGCCGACTGCGACGCGGTCCTGCCCGTGCCGCTGCACCGGCTGCGGCTGTTGTCGCGGCGCTTCAACCAGGCGGCGGAGATCGCCCGTCCGCTGGCCCGGGCGGCGAACCGGCAGTTCCTCCCCGACGCCCTCGTGCGCTCCGTCCGCACCGGCAGCCAGGGTGGCAAGTCCGCGCGCGGGCGGCGGCTGAACGTCCGGTCGGCCTTCCGGCTGACCGCCGCCGGCCGCCGCGCGGTCCACGGCCGTCGCATCCTTCTGGTCGACGACGTCCTGACGACCGGCGCCACGGCCGAGGCCTGCGCGCGGGCTTTGCTGGACGCCGGCGCACGCGCCGTCGATCTGGCCGTCGTCGCCCGGGTGCGGACGGCCCGAAGCCTGACTACATGAGATCGTCCCGGTCCCTCGCGCGTTGAACGGGAACGAAAAAGGAGAACCGAATGGCCGACGTCGTCATCTACACCAAGCCGGGCTGCCCCTACTGCGCGATGGCCGAAGGCCTGCTGGCCCGCAAGGGCGTCGAGTTCACGGAGATCGTCGCCTCCAACGATCCGAAGAAGAAGCAGGAGATGATCCAGCGGTCCAACGGCCGCATGACCTTCCCGCAGATCTTCATCAACGACCGCCACGTCGGCGGCTCGGACGATCTGCACGAGCTCGAGCGCAAGGGCGAGCTGGACGCGCTGCTGGCCGCATGACGGGGCCGCTGCGCGTCGCCTTGGTCCAGACCACGACGCCGGACGACCCGGCACAGGGTCTGGCGCACGTCGCGCCCCTGATCCGGCGGGCGGCCGAGGGCGGCGCCCGGCTGATCGTGACGCCGGAGGGCACGAACCTGCTGGTGCAGGACCGCACGCGGCGCGAGGCCCTGCTGGTCGACGAGGGCGATGACCTGGCGGTGGCCGGCCTGAAATCGCTGGCGGCCGAACTCGGCGTCTGGCTGCTGATGGGCTCCGCCATAGTCAGGTCGGGCCACCCCGACGACGGCCGCGCGGCGAACCGTTCGCTGCTGATCGACGATCATGGCGGCACGGTCGCGCGCTACGACAAGCTGCACGTCTACGACGTCGACCTGCCGACCGGCGAGCGGTGGCGCGAAAGCGCGGCGGTCAGGCCGGGAGATCGCGCGGCGGTCGCGCGGACGCCATGGGGAGGGCTGGGGCTGACGGTCTGCTACGACGTCCGCTTTCCGCACCTGTTTCGCGCCCTCGCCCGGGCCGGGGCCGACATGATCGCCGTTCCCGCCGCCTTCACCGTGCCGACGGGAGAGGCGCACTGGGAGGTCCTGTTGCGGGCACGGGCCATCGAGACGGGATGCTTCGTTCTGGCGCCGGCACAGGGCGGCACGCACGCCGACGGCCGTCGCACCTGGGGACGGTCCACCGTCGTAGGGCCGTGGGGCGAGGTCGTCGCGAGGCTGGACCACGACCGCCCGGACGTGCTTTTCGCCGATCTCGACCTGTCCGCCGTCTCCCGCGCGAGGCAAGCGGTCCCGCAATTGACCCACGACCGCGACTTCGCCGCCCCCGACCCGTTGACCACATGATCCGCTACGCCCTGCATTGCGACGACGGCCACGCCTTCGAGGCCTGGTTCGGCTCGTCCTCGGACTGGGACGATCAGTCGGCGCGGGGGCTGGTGGAATGTCCGTTCTGCGCCTCGAAGCAGGTGTCGAAGCAGATCATGGCCCCGGCCGTCGCGGGCACGAAGAAGGCCGCCGCGCCCGACCCGACGGCGCTTCGAAGCATGATGATGCGCGCTGCGAAGGAGGTCCGCAGTCACGTCGAGGCGAACTTCGACTACGTCGGCGACGCCTTCGCCCGCGAGGCGCGCGACATCCACGAGGGCCGGTCCGAGAAGCGCGAGATCTACGGCGAGGCCACGCCGGCGGAGGTCAGAAAGCTGAAGGACGACGGCGTGCCCGTCGCGCCGCTGCCACCGGACCCCGCCAAGGCGCACTGACCATGGGGGAGGGGGAGCGTTATCAGGAGTTCGATCCGCCCCCCGCGCTGCGGCCGTGGGTCCGCAAGGTCTGGACCTACGCCGCTCCGACGCCGAGCCCGACGGTCCAGCGCATCGCGCCCGACGGCTGCCCCGAACTGGTCGTGGATCTGGGCGCTCCGTACGAGGAGCTGGGCGACGACGGGGTGTTCCGGCTGCAGCCGCCGGCCATCTTCGCAGGCCAGATGACGCGGCCGCTGGCCATGCGGCCGGCCGGGCCGATCGAACTGTGCGCGATCCGCTTCCACCCCGACGGCGCCCGCGACTGGCTGGGCGGACCGCTGTCGGCGGCGACCGACCGGCGGCTGGACGTGGTGGAGCGACTGGCGGGCCTGCGCCTGCCGGAAGGCGATCCGGACGCGCAGGCGCGGATCATGGGCGACTGGCTGGACGGGGCGCGGCGCAGCGCCGGCGGCTGGACGCTGGACGATCAGGTGCGGGCCGAGGTGGCGCGGCTTGAATCAAGCGGGGAGGGTGACCTGATGGACCTGGCCGCCCGTCGCGCCCTGCAACGGCGTTTCCTCGATCGCGTGGGCGTCTCGCCGCGTCTGCTGCGCTCCATTTTTCGCTTTCGGCGGGTGTTCGATCACGCGCAGGACCCGGGCGCGGCCGTGGACTGGCTGGAAGCGGGGCTGACTGCCGGCTATTTCGACCAGCCGCAGATGGCGCGCGACTTCCGCCGCTTCCTGGGTTGTCCCGCCACGGTCTGGGCGCGCGAGCAGATGGAGCTGGCCAGGGCCATCGCGTCGCAATCCTACAAGACCGGCCTGGCATCGGTGACCTAGACGGGAGCTCTCGAAACGAGGGAGCCTCCGATGTTCATCGCCGCAGCAACCGCCGCCCTGCTCTCCGCCGCGCCCGCCGACCCCGACCTGTCGTGGATGGCCGGCTACTGGCTGGACTGCTCGGACGGGCGCGAGGCCTCGGAGACGTGGAGCGATCCACGCGCCGGCCTCATGGTCGGCCACGCCGTCAGCGTCTCGGCGTCGGGAGGCGTCTCGTTCGAAGTGGCGCAGATCAGCAAGCTGCCGCAGGGCGTGACCTATCTGGCCCAGCCCAACGGCATGCCGCCGACGGCCTTCGTTCTGACCGAGAGCGGGCCCATGCGGGCGGTGTTCGTCAATGAACAGAACGACTTCCCTACGCGCATCATCTACTCGCGCGAGGGCGACGCGCTGAGCGCCCGCATCGAGGGGACGATGAACGGTCAGCCCGCATCGATGAGCTGGAGCTTCAGGGCCGCGCCGCTGAACACGCGCTGCGCGGCCTCGAGCTGACGTCTCAATCGTTCGTGCGGGTCCAGCCCTTCTCGGACATGCAGGTGATGAAGGCGGTGGTGCCCTCACGGTCGCCGGCGCGCTCGCGGCACTGGTCGCGGGCGGCGTCGAACGGCTGGGCGCCTTGTCCGGTCCAGGCGTAGTCGCCGCCGTCGCCGGCGTCGATCACGGTGACGCAGGCCGAGGTGGCCAAGGCCGCCGCGGCGAGGGCGAGGACGGTCAGTTTCTTGTGCATCGGAAGGCTCCGTTCCGGGGAGGAGAGATGAGCCTCCCTCCCACGGCGACGCTTCCAAATCCCGTTACAAGCCCGCAAGCTAGGTGAAATCGGCGTAATCAGCCGCGCGTGCCGACCATGAAATAGTTCACGCCGGCGTCGTCTCCCTGGTCCCAACGGTCGGCCAGCGGATCGTAGGCCACGCCAAACGGACCGGTCACGTCCAGACCCGTCCCGTCCAGCATCCCCCGGATTTCCTCCGGCTTGAGGAACTGACGCCAGTCGTGCGTGCCGGCGGGCACCCAGCGCAACACGTATTCGGCCATGACCTTGCCCAGCGCCAGTGACTTCAGCGTGCGGTTCAGCGTGGCCACCACCAGCAGCCCGCCGGGCGCGACCATGCCCGCGCAGGTCTTCAGAAAGGCCGCCGGATCGACCACGTGCTCGACGATCTCGAGCGCCAGGACGACGTCGAAGGTCCGGCCCTCGGCCGCGATCTGCTCGGCCGTGGCGGCGCGATAGGCGATGTCGAGGCCCATCTGGTCGGCATGGGCGCGTGCCGTGCCGACGTTCTCCGCCGAGGCGTCCACGCCCGTCACCTCAAACCCCAGACGCCGCATCGGCTCGGCGATCAGGCCTCCGCCGCAGCCGACGTCGATCAGGGTCAGACCCGTGAAGGCGCCGCGCCCGCGTCGGTCGAAGCGCGCCTGGAACTGGTCGCGCAGAAAGGCCAGCCGCGACGGATTGAACCGGTGCAGCGGCGCGAACGGCCCCTTCGGATCCCACCACTCGGCCGCCTGGGCCGAGAAGCGGGCCACGTCGGCCGGGTCGATCGAGGGACCGGCCGCCCCCGTGCCGGCTTCGCTTTGGGGATTGCGCGCCCCGGACCCATCGCTAGAACCGATCATGACCCGAGGCATGGACCGCCGGGCCCTCCCCCGCAAGACGGAGCCCCCCGTTTCACGATGACGCGCCTGGTGATGAAGTTCGGCGGCACGTCGATGGGCGATCTGGAACGCATCCGTCGCGCCGCCCGCATCGTCGCCGCCGAGGTGGCGCAGGGGCACAAGGTCGCCGTCGTCGTCTCCGCCATGGCCGGCAAGACCAACGAACTGGTCGCATGGACGGACGGCGCCGGACGCCCGGCGCAGGGCATCGAACTTTCCGACGACGAGTACGACGTCGTCGTGGCCTCCGGCGAGCAGGTGACCAGCGGCCTTCTGGCCCTGACCCTGCGCAACATGGGCGTCGACGCCCGCAGCTGGATGGGCTGGCAGATTCCCATACTCACGGACGACGCCCACGGTCGCGCGCGGATCGAGGACGTGCCCGGAGAGGTGCTGGGCAGGGCGCTGGACGGCGGCCAGGTGGCGGTGGTGCCGGGCTTCCAGGGCGTCACCCGCGACGGGCGGATCACCACTCTGGGCCGCGGCGGCTCGGACACCTCGGCCGTGGCCGTGGCGGCCGCGCTGGAATGTCCGTGCGACATCTACACCGACGTGGACGGCGTCTACACCACCGACCCGCGCATCGAGAGCCGGGCGCGGCGCATCGAGAAGATCTCCTATGAGGAGATGCTGGAGATGGCGTCTCTGGGCGCCAAGGTGCTGCAGACCCGCTCCGTCGAACTGGCCATGGCGAAGCGCGTGCCCGTGCGCGTCCTGTCCAGCTTCATCGAACCCGACGAAACCGGCCGCCTGCCCGACAAGGGCGGCACCCTGATCTGCGACGAGGAGGAGATCGTGGAAAAACGCATCGTGTCCGGCGTGACCATGAGCCGGGACGAGGCCCGCATCACCCTGCTTGGCCTCTCCGACCGCACCGAGACCCCGGCCGAGGTCTTCACCCGGCTGGCCGAGGCCGGGGTCAACGTGGACATGATCGTCCAGAGCCAGTCGCGCACCGAAGGCACGGTCAACATGACCTTCACGACCGGCCGTCGCGACGCGCCGCGCGCCGCCGGGCTGATGCGCGAGGCGCAGGAGACGCTGGGCTTCAGCGACATCCGCGTGGACGAGGACGTGGCCAAGGTCTCGGTGGTCGGCGTGGGCATGCGCAGCCACGCGGGCGTGGCCCAGACCATGTTCCGGGCGCTGGCCGACAAGGGCATCAAGTTCCAGGCCATCTCGACGTCCGAGATCAAGATCAGCGTGCTGATCGACGCCGCCTACGCCGAGCTGGCGGTGCGGGCCCTGCATTCGGCCTACGGGCTGGAGGCGGTATAGAGATCGACGGCGTCCGGACCGGGCGCGAACCGGAGAGGTCATGCCGACAGGACCGGCCATGACGACGAGGGGGCCGCGAAACCTCCTGCGTCAGATCCGCGAGGCCATGGCCGGCGCGGCCCCGGCCCAGGAGCGGCTGGACGGCGTCGTGCGCATCATCGCCCGGTCGATGGTGGCCGAGGTCTGCTCAATCTATCTGCGCCGCGCGTCGGGCGAACTCGAGCTGTTCGCCACCGAGGGCCTGAACCGCGAGGCGGTGCACAACACCCGCCTGCGGCCGGGCGAAGGTCTGGTGGGCGAGGTGGCACGGCTGGCCCAGCCGATCAGTCTGTCGGACGCCCCGACCCACCCCAGCTTCTCCTACCGTCCGGAGACGGGCGAGGACCCGTATCACGCCTTCCTCGGCGCGCCCCTGCTGCGCGGCGGCCGGGCCATCGGCGTTCTGGTCGTCCAGAACCGGGCCGAGCGCCGCTATGACGAGGACGAGGTCGAGGACATCCAGACCATCGCCATGGTGCTGGCCGAGACCGTCGCCTCCGGCGAGCTGTTGGCGCAGGAGGAACTGCGCGACATCGAGGTGGCGCCGCACCGGCCGGAGCGGATCAAGGGCCAGAAGTTCGGCGACGGCCTGGCCTACGGCCACGTCGTCCTGCACGAGGCCCCGCTGCCGCCCGAACGTCTTCTGGCCAAGAACCAGCAGGTCGAGGAAATCCGTCTTCGCGAGGCGCTGAACCGCCTCAAGGCCGACGTCGATCACATGCTGGAAGGGGGTCTGGGCAATCTGGCCGGGCCGTCGTTCGAAGTCCTCGAGACCTATCGCATGTTTGCCGACGACCGCGGCTGGAACCGGTCGCTGGAGGAGGCGGTGCGCAACGGCCTGACGGCCGAGGCGGCGGTCGACCGCGTGCGCAACGAGCACCGCGCCCGCTTCGCCCAGGCCCGGGACCCCTACATCAAGGAACGGCTGCACGACTTCGAGGATCTGGCGAACCGGCTGCTGCGCATCCTGGCCGGGGACAAGCCGGGCGAGCGCGACCTGCCGGACGACGCCATCCTGGTCGCGCGCAACCTGGGACCGGCCGACCTGCTGGAATATCCGCGCCACAAGCTGAAAGGCCTGCTGCTGGAGGAAGGGTCGGCCGCCAGCCACGCCGCCATCGTCGCGCGCGCTCTGCAGATCCCGTGCGTCGGCCGCCTGCAGGGGCTGCGGGACCGTTTGTCCGAGGGCGATCTGGTCATCGCAGACGGCGAGACGGGCGAGGCGCACCTGCGGCCCCGCCCCGACATGCTGCAGGCGGTGCAGTCACGCATGGAGGTCCGCGACCAGCGGAGGGCGGAGTTCACCCGGCTGCGCGACGTGCCGGCGGTCACCCTGGACGGGACCCGGGTCACGCTCCTGACCAACGCGGGGCTGGCGGTCGATCTGGAGAACCTGAACGAGACCGGCGCCGAGGGCATCGGCCTGTTCCGCACCGAGTTCCAGTTCATGGTGTCGGACGAGCTGCCGCGCCTGGACGTCCAGACCGCCCTGTACCGCCTCGTGCTGGACGCCGCGGGCGACCGGCCGGTGACGTTCCGGACGCTGGACGTCGGCGGCGACAAGGTCCTGCCCTATCTGGACCAGGAGCGGGAGGAGAACCCGGCGCTGGGCCGTCGCGCCATCCGCCTGGGGCTCGACCGGCCGGCCTTGCTGCGCATGCAGCTGCGGGCGCTGCTGGCGGCGGGCTCCGGCCGCGAGCTGCGCGTCATGTTCCCCATGATCGCCACGGTCGACGAGTTCCGGGCCGCGCGGGAGATGGTCGACGAGGAATGCGCCTGGGCGCGGCGGCGCGGACGCGCCCTTCCGGCCGTGCTGCGGGTGGGGGCCATGGTCGAGTGCCCGTCGCTGCTGTGGCACCTCGACGCCCTGCTGCCGCTGACCGACTTCATCTCGGTCGGGACGAACGACCTGCTACAGTACATGTTCGCCGCGGACCGGACGAACCCGATGGTCTCGGACCGCTACGACCCGCTGTCGCCGCCGGCCCTGCGGGCGCTGGCCGAGATCCAGCGCAAATGCGTCGACACGGGCACCCCGGTGTCGGTGTGCGGAGAGCTGGCCGGCCGGCCGCTGGAGGCCTTCGCCCTGTTGACGCTGGGCTTCCACCGCCTGTCCGCGCCGGCGGGCGGCGTGGGCCCGGTCAAGCGCATGGTCCTGTCGACCGACCTGAACGCCGCGCGCCGCGCCATGCCGGGCCTTCTGGGCTCGTCGGCCGGATCGGTGCGCAACGAGATCGAATCCCTGGCCCGGAAGTTGAACATCGCCCTCTGAATCGTCCCGGCATGGGACGGCACGACGTCGTTAACGAAGTCGTTGAACGGGCGGGCTTCATGGGTTATCCACAGGACGAGACGGGCGCCGGTCGTGGGGGACGCGATTTCCGTCATGGTTACCTTGTATTCGGCGACCCGTGTGTGCGTGACGCCTCGGCCGGACCGGTCGGGGCGAGTGTGGGGTCAGGCGTCATGGCGCTGGATACGGGGAACGCCCCCGAAGAGTTCAAGGCGCATCCGGATTGGAAGGATCCCGTCCCTCCGATCACCGACGCGCCGACTCTCGGCGCCGGCCTGCGCGCCGCCCGGCTGGCCTCCGGCCGATCGCTGGCCGAGCTGTCGACGGCCACCCGCGTCCACACCCGCTATCTGACCGCGCTTGAAGAGAACGACTGGTCGGTTCTGCCTACGCGCGTCTTCTCCATCGGCTACGTCCGCGCCTACGCCCACGCCCTCGGTCTGGACGAGCAACTGGCCGTCGAACGGTTCAAGCGCGACGTGCCGGACGGCTCGGTCCCGCTGCAGCCGCCGGTCGGCGTGGCCTTCGAGGAGGTGCGCCGCCACTCGCCGCGCGTCATCGCCGCGGTCGCCGTCGTGGTGGTTGCCGTGCTGGGCTGGAACGTCTTCCAGCGCCTGAACCTGCTGGACGCCCCGTCGCGCTCCGACCTCGTCGCCGTGCCGGAGACCTGGAGCCTCGGCGGCGTGCTGGGTCAGAACACGCCGGCCGCGCTGGAGGCCCCGCGGCCTGCGCCGGCCGATCAGACGGTGCCGGTGCTGTACGTCACGCCCGGTCTGGAAGAGCAGCTGACCGGGGCCGCCCCGGTCGAGGGCGCGCCGGACGCGTCGACCGGCCCGGTGGCCCGCGCCTTCAACCCGCGGGGCGCCGTCCACGGTGCCGCGGCTGGTTCCTCGGACGTGATCATCCAGGCGCGCCGGCCGGCCTACGTCGTCGTGCGCATGCCCGACCAGCGCGTGCTGTTCGCCCGCCAGATGGCCGCCGGCGAGGCCTGGCGCGCGCCGCGCGGCGTCACCGCCGTGATCGACGTCGCCGACCCGGCCGCCTTCGACGTCTACATGTTCGGGGAGCACGCCGGGACCCTGCCCAACGCCCAGACCCAGGTCGGCACGCTGAACGGTCAGGCCCAGACCAGGGCCCGCCAGACCGCCGCCGCAGCCGAGGCCGCCGCCCGCGACCGCGCCGCGCGTAAGGCCGCCGCCGCGCCGCCGACCGCCCCGACGCCCGCGCCGTCGGCCGCCGCGCCCCGCGCCCCGGTAGCCGCGACGGAAGGTCCGGGCGTGGCCTACGACTCCCTGACCCGCTGATCCGGCCGCCGTCATGGTTTTGACGAGGCGTTGCGCCTATCTTCGCCGTCCATGAGCGCCGACCATACGCACGTCCGCCCCTGGCGGCACATCGAACGCCGCAAGAGCCGCCAGATCCGCGTCGGCGACGTTCTGGTCGGCGGCGACGCGCCGATCACGGTCCAGTCCATGACCAACACGCCGACCTCCGACGCGGCGGCGACGATCGACCAGATCCGCAAGCTGGAGGAGGCGGGCGCCGACATCGTGCGCGTGTCCTGTCCGGACGTGGAGTCGACGACGGCCTTCCGGACGATCGCGCGGGAGGCGCGCGTTCCGCTCGTGGCCGACATCCATTTTCACTACAGGCGCGGCATCGAGGCCGCCGAGGCGGGCGCCGCCTGCCTGCGCATCAATCCGGGCAACATCGGCAGTCCCGAGCGCGTGCGCGAGGTGGTGCAGGCGGCCAAGGATCACGGCTGCTCCATGCGGATCGGCGTCAACGCCGGCTCGCTGGAGAAGGAGCTGCTGGAGAAGTACGGCGAGCCCTGTCCCGAGGCCATGGTCGAGAGCGCGCTGAACCACGCCCGCATCCTGCAGGACCATGACTTCCACGAGTTCAAGATCTCGGTGAAGGCGTCGGATCCCTTCCTGACGGTGGCCGCGTATCACCAGCTGGCCGACGCCATCGACTGCCCGCTGCACGTCGGGGTGACCGAGGCGGGGCCGCTGCGCACCGGCACGATCAAGTCGTCCATCGCCATGGGAAACCTGCTGTGGGCGGGCATCGGCGACACCATCCGCGTCTCCCTGGCCGCCGATCCGGTGGAGGAGATCAAGGTCGGCTTCGACATCCTGAAGTCGCTGGGCCTGCGGCACCGGGGGGTGAACATCATCGCCTGCCCGTCGTGCGCGCGTCAGGGCTTCAACGTGATCGAGACGGTCGGCATTCTCGAGGAGCGGCTGGCCCACGTGACCACGCCCATGTCCCTGTCGATCATCGGCTGCGTCGTCAACGGCCCGGGCGAGGCCCTGTACACCGACGTCGGCTTCACCGGCGGCGGCGCGGGGTCGGGCATGATGTATCTGAACGGGTCGATCGCCCGGAAGCTGGCCAACGCCGACATGGTCGAGGAGATCGTCGACATGGTCGAGCGCAAGGCGGCCGAGCTGGAAGCCGCCCGCGCGGCCGCGAAGGTGGCGGCGGAATGACGCCTCGCCTGCACATCACCGTCCCGTCGCCCTATGCGCGCAAGTGCCGGATCGTCGCCCGCGAGAAGGGCGTCGCGATCGAGGAGGTGGCCGTGGACCCCTACGCCTCCGATCCCCGGCTGGTGGCGGCCAATCCGGTCGTTCAGGTGCCGGCGCTGGAGACCGCCGACGGCGTTCTGACGGACAGCCCGGTGATCTGCGAATGGCTGGACGTCACGGGCGCGGGTCCCCTCTTGCTGCCCGCGGACGGCGCGGAGCGCTGGCGCGTGAAGCGGCTGGAGACGCTCGCCAACGCCGGACTGGAGATGGGCGTGAAGCGCGTGCTGGAGCTGCGCCGGCCGGAGCAGGAGAGGTCGGCGTCGTGGATCACGCGCTGGACCGAGAATCTTAATCGCGTGCTGGACCGGCTGGAGGGCGATCCGGGCATCGCGCCGGATCTGCCGCTGGACATGGGCCGCATCACCGCGGGGGTTCTGGTCACCTGGGCGGGATTCCGTCACCCGGATCTGGACTGGGCCGCCGGCCGGCCCCGGCTCGTCGCCCTGCAGGCCGCGCTGGAGGCCCGGCCGAGCTTCGCCGACACCCGGCCGGACGCGCCCTAGGCGACCAGTCCGGCCAGCTGCAGGCCCTGAAAGACCGACAGACAGATCAGCAGACCTCCGACCGCATAGGTCATCGCCCTTTGCGGCGCCTTTCGGGTGACCAGCCCGGCGAAGGGCGCCGCGATCAGGCCGCCCACGACCAGACCGGCGACGGCCCAGGCGTGGTTCTGGATTCCCTCCGCATCCTGCCAGTGACCGGTCAGCAGCGCCCAGACGAAGGTCGCTGAAATGGCCGTGGTCAGGAAGAATTCGGCCGTGTTCACCGTGCCGATGGCGCGCCGCGGCTCCTCGCCGGCGCCGACCATGGCGGACGACACCGTCGGCCCCCAACCGCCCCCGCCGATCGCGTCCATGAAGCCGCCGACCAGCCCCAGCGGAGCCACCACCCAGCGGGGGCGGATCGTCTTCGGCTTCACGTCCCGCGTCGCCCGCCACAGGATGTAGAGACCCATCAGCGCCAGATAGGCCACGATGAAGGGCTTGATGGCGTCGCCGTCGATCCCGGACAGCACATAGGCTCCGAGGACGCCGCCCAGCACTCCCGCGACCGCCAGCGGGACGAAAAGCCGCCACTCCACGTTCTTGTGAAGGACGTGGCTGGTGGCCGAGGCGCCGGTGGTGAAGACCTCCGCGCCGTGCACGCTGGCCGAAGCGACCGACGGGGGCACGCCGAAGGCCAGCAGCACGGACGACGAGATCACGCCGTAGGCCATGCCCAGGGCGCCGTCGACGGCCTGGGCCAGCAGACCCACCAGCAGGAACAGGAAGAAGGTGTCCATCGGCCCCAATCGTCACCGCGACGGATCGCGTTCGCAGATGCGGTAAAGGTGAAGCTGGCGATCGAGGTTCCGGTTCGCTCGCGGGCTGACGCGAACGTGACCATGTTGGACGCCGGGTCCGCCGTCCGCTATCGCTCCGCGCCCGACATCAGGAGTCCGCCTTGCGCCTGCCCCAGGCCCGTCTCGACCAGGTGCTGGACCGCTTCCACGAGGTGGAGGCGCGCATGGGGGCTGCGTCCGACGGGGCCGAGATCGTGCGCCTGTCGAAGGAGCACGCCGAGCTGAAGCCCGTCGCCGACGCGGTTCAGGGGCTGGCGCGCGCCCGCGCCGAGATGGCTGATCTGGAGGCCATGCAGGACGATCCCGAGCTGGCCGCGATGGCCGCCGACGAGCTGGAGGCGCTGGAGACGCGGCTCCCCGACCTTGAGCGGGAGGTGGCCCTGCTGCTGGCGCCCCGCGACGCCGACGAGAACGCCTCGGCCGTGCTGGAAGTGCGCGCCGGCACCGGCGGGGACGAGGCCGCCCTGTTCGCCGGCGACCTGTTCCGCATGTATTCGCGGTACGCCCAGGCGCGGGGCTGGCGGGTGGAGATCGACTCCATCTCCGAGGGCGAGGTCGGCGGCTACAAGGAGATCGTCGCCACCGTCACGGGCGAAGGCGTGTTCGGCCGGCTGAAGTTCGAAAGCGGCGTGCACCGCGTGCAGCGCGTGCCGGCGACAGAGGCGGGCGGGCGCATCCACACCTCGGCCGCCACCGTGGCGGTCCTGCCCGAGGTCGAGGACGTGGAGATCGAGATCCGCGATCAGGACCTGCGCATCGACACCTATCGGTCGTCCGGCGCCGGAGGCCAGCACGTCAACAAGACCGATTCGGCCGTCCGCATCACCCACCTGCCGACCGGCATCGTGGTGACGTCCTCGGAGAAGTCGCAGCACGTGAACCGCGACAAGGCGATGAAGAACCTGCGCGTGCGCCTGTACGACATGCAGCGTCAGGCCAGGGACTCGGCCCGTTCGGACGCGCGCAAGTCCCAGGTCGGGTCGGGCGACCGCTCGGAGCGCATCCGCACCTACAATTTTCCGCAGGGGCGGGTGACCGACCACCGCATCGGCCTGACGCTGCACAGCCTGCCGCAGATCCTCGAGGGCGACCTCGACCCCATGCTGGACGCCCTGATCGCCGAGGATCAGGCCGCGCGTCTGGCCGATCTCGAGGCGGAGTTCGCCTAGGCCGGGGTCCCCGCCTGACGCCGCATCGCCCGTCCGGCGTTGATCGCCATGATCGCCGCCGGGATCGTCAGCATGGCCCCCACAAGGAACGGCCAGTCATGGCCGAGGCTCGAGAACAGGGCGCCGGCCACGATCGGGCCGACGATGCGCGCGATCGACCCGGCGGCCATGTTCAGACCCAGCATGGCCCCTTGCCGGTCGGGCGCGGTGGACCGGCTGATGACGGCGGAGATGTTGGGCATGGCCAGCGACATGCCGCAGGCCCCGACCACCATGCATAGCGGCACCACCCAGCCCTGCACCACCGGAAGCGTGAACAGACCCAGGTTCAGGTTCAAGGCCGGGAACCACGCCGGCGGGGCAACGACCTGCAGCACCAGCGACAGGCCGAACATCAGCATGCCGACGGCCAGCACCCGCGTCTCTCCGAAGCGCCGCGCCAGACGGCCGGTGAACACGCCCTGGTTCAGGGCCGAGACGATGCCGACGACCATGAAGCTGAGCCCCACCTCGCGCGCGCCCCAGCCGTAGCGGTCCTCGGCCCAGATGCCGAACACGCTCTCCATGGCCGAGAAGCCGGCCATGTAGACGAGGGTGACCGTCAGCACCCGCGAGATCACGGGATTGTCCCGGGCGTCCCGCAGGCCGGACAGGAAGGCCGGGCGAGGTGCGGCGGGGTCGGCCTTGGCCCGGCTCTCCCGCAGGAACAGCACCACCCCGACCGCCGCCAGCGCCGCCATGCCGGAGGCCACGAAGATCGGCAGCTGGAAGCCGACGTGGCCGAGCTGCGGCTGGGTCAGCAGGCCGCCCAGCCCCGGCCCGACGATGAAGCCAAGCCCGAAGGCCGCGCCGATCAGGCCCATGCGGCCCGCCCGCTGCGCCGGCGGCGTGACGTCGGCGACGTAGCCCTGAACCGTGGAGATGTTGCCCGCGCCGAAGCCTGTGAACAGCCGGACAGCGATGGCGATCCAGACGTTCGGCGCGAAGGCCAGGGCCAGATAGCCGACGGCGTTGGCGGCCAGGGTGATCAGCAGGACGGGTTTGCGCCCGATGCGGTCCGACAGCCGGCCCCAGAACGGCTCCGCGAAGAACTGGCCCAGCGAATAGGCCGAGAACATCAGGGTGATCTGCCACGCCGTGGCGTCGAGGCTGCGCGCGAAGAAGGGCAGCAGCGGCACCACGAGACCGAAGCCGACCAGATTGATGAACACGGTGGCGAACAGCACCGCCAGCGCGGGCGTCTTCACGGCGGGCTTCGGCGCGTCGTCGGGGGTCATGCCGCCACGCTTAGAGCAAACCGCGCCGCGGTGCAGCTATCTGCCGATGCGGCGCTTCAGCAGGCGGTCAGACAGGGCTTCGGCGTGCTTCAGGGTGAAGGCCAGCGCCGCCGGATTGCCGCGCCGCGGCCCCACCGTGTCCGCCACGACCGCGCCCCGCTCGCCGATGGCGCGCGGCGAGCCGGTGGTGGTGTCCATCGCCGTCTGATGCTCGATCTCGGCGTTCAGCTCGGCCCCCATGAGGATGATCTGGACCGTCAGCCAGGTCCAAAGGAGGAAGCCCATCATGGCCGCCAGCGGCCCGTAGGAGGCCGTGCGCACGAACGTCGTCAGATACCAGCTGAACCCGAGGGACAGCGTCAGGCTGAGCAGGGCGGCCGCGATCGCTCCCGGCGTCAGCCAGCGCCAGCGGGCCCGCGCCCGGCATGGCCCCATCCGGTACACCATGGTCAGCACGCCGACGTAGATGACCAGCAGCAAAGGCCACCGCAGCGGCGCCAGATAGGCCCACTCGTCCAGCAGGCCCAGGGGCCCGAGCACAAGGGGAGTGGCCACGACCAGGGCGGCCGACACCAGCACGGCCGTCAGCCCGACGAGGGTGAAGGTCATGCACTGCAGGTTGTAGTTGATCAGGTTGCGCTTCTCGACCTCGTGATAGGCCACGTTCAGCCCGTAGAAGAGCACCTTCACAGCCCCGTTGGCCGTCCAGAGCGACAGGGCAAGGGTCCAGACGAGGGTGAAGGTCAGCTGGGTGTTCGAGTTCTCGGCCAGCCGCTGCATCTCGCCCGCGATGAACTCCGCCACGCCGGCGGGGAGCACCGAATAGAGGAAATAGAGCCGGGCCACGGCGTCGGTGGGATCGGCGAACAGGCCGTAGATCGTCACGATCGCCGCCAGCGTCGGGAACAGCGACAGCATGACGAAAAACGTCACCCCGCCCGCGACGAAGCCGACGCGGTCGCCGAAATAGGACGCGCCCCAACGCCAGAAGATGTCGGTCCAGCCCTTGCGCGGGATGTGCTCGGGCCGCTCGGCCATGCGGCCCCGCCCCGGCTCCCTGTCCTCGAAATCCTGCGGCTGCGGCGGCCCGAGGTCCGGCGGATCGGGCCGGAACACCCGCAGGTCCATGCCGATCTTGTGTCCCCGCGTGTAGAGCAGGTGCGCCGCCCCCGCGCCGGCGGCCAGTCCCCCGAAGGCGGCGCCCAGCCACAGCAGCGGCGAGGCGCGACGGGCGCCTGCGGACTTCGACGGGGCCTTCGGTCGGGACATGAAGACGCCAACGGTGAAGCTGGCGACCCCGTTCCCTCACTTTTCTTGTGCGGACGGAGGGCCTATCTCGGCGCCCATGTCCGACGCCCCCACCCTGCTGACCGCGTGGAAAGCCGCACAGGCCCGACTGAAGGAGGGCCGCATCGACAGCCCGTCGATCGACGCCCGTCTTTTGCTGGAGGCGGCGACGGGGGCGACGCGCACCGACATCCTGACCGACCCCTATCGCGCCGTGACGACCGAACAGCAGGCCGCGCTGAACGGCTTCGTGGAGCGGCGCCTGCGTCGCGAACCGACCTCGCGCATCCTGGGCCGCAAAGGGTTCTGGAAGATCCTGCTGAACGTCACGCCCGACGTGCTGAGCCCCCGGCCCGACACGGAGGCGATCCTCGACGTCGTCCTGCCGGCCTTTCCGGAAGGCAAGGCGTTCCGCATGATCGACCTGGGCACGGGCTCAGGCGCCATCCTGCTGGCCGTGCTGGCCGAACGGGCGGCCGCGACCGGGTTGGGCACCGACGTCTCCAGCGAGGCCTTGGCCGTGGCGCGCGAGAACGCCGCCAACCTGGGGCTGGATGGGCGCGCGGCCTTTTTGCGCACCAACTGGGCCGCCGGTCTGGACGACGCGGCCTTCGACCTCGTCGTCTCCAACCCGCCCTACATCGCCTCGGCCGAGATCGAGACCCTGGATCCCGAGGTCCGCGATCACGATCCGCGCCTCGCGCTGGACGGAGGCGAGGACGGGCTGGACGCCTATCGCGTGCTGGCTCCCGAAATCCGCCGCATCCTGAGGCCGGGCGGCGTCTTCGCCGTCGAGATCGGCTGGACGCAGGGCGAGGCGGTCAAGGCCCTGTTCGAGGCCGAGGGCTTCGTGGACGTGAAGATCACCCTCGACCTGGCCAACCGCGCCCGCGTGGTCACCAACGGGCCCGACCCCCGCGCCGCGCCGGTCAGCCTGTAGGCCGGCGCCCCTTCCCAAGCCGGGCTCGGCGCGCTAAGTCTTGCCCGTCTCCCACCCATTCGCACCTTCCCGGGCCGGTCGCCCGGCGACGCGCGAGCGGTCAGAAGCGCCGACGCGCCGGGACGACGCGCCTTTTTTCCGCAACATCGACGACGGGTACCGCCCGAAGCGAACGGAAAGACCACACGGCGACCGGACGAGCGCAAGGCTCGCGGCGCCCCAGGACGGTAAGCCTGCATGAGAGATTTCAAGGGCATGAAGCGTCAGCGCGGACGCAACCGCAAGACGGGCGGGGGCGGCGGCGCGAACAGCGCCAATCCGAACCGTTCATGGGACTCGCAGGGTCCCGAGAACATCAAGGTCCGCGGCAACGCCCAGACGGTCTATGAGCGCTACATGCAGCTGGCGCGCGACGCATCGTCGGCCGGCGATCGCGTTCTGGCCGAAAACTACCTGCAGCACGCCGAGCACTATTTCCGCGTCCTGCGTGCCCTGCAGCCGCAGCGTCCGGCCAGCGAGATCGCCCAGCGCGAAATGGCCGGTCAGGGCTTCGACATCGACTTCGAGGACGAGAGCGGGGCCCAGGCCGCCGCCTTCCTCGCCGCGCAGCAGGCCGCCGACCGCGCCGCCGAGGAGGAGCGTCGCCGCGAGCAGCAGCGCACCGAACAGCGTCAGGACCGCGATCGTCCCGAGCGTCAGGAGCGTGAGCGCGATCGTGACCGGGCCGATCGCCCCGAGCGCGACGGCGACGACGGCGAGGCCCGCGCCGAGGTCGAGGGCGGCGGTCGCCGCGAAACCCGTCGCGAACGCTGGGAACGCCGCCAGCAGGAGCGCCAGCGCCGCTTCGCCGAGGAGCGGGGCGAGACGGCCGCTGCGGACGCGTCGCCGGAAACGGCCGACGACCGCGCGCCCGAGCCTGCGCCTGCGGTGGAGACCGCGCCGCAGGACGACGGCGACGCCGGCGCCCTGCCGGGCTTCCTGACCCGCCGCACGCCGTCGCGCGCCGCCGCCGACGCGGTCCCGGAGGCCGACGGCGAACCGGAAGCGCCCGCGCCGAAGAAGCGCGCTCCGCGCCGCAAGGCCGCCGAGACCACATCGGAATAATCGGCGAACCGCCGGCAAGCTTCAGCGTTCGGTCCTTGACGGGGCCGGGCGCACGCCTTCTCGTCGCACCGTCGTCGAGGAGAGTCCCATGCGCGCCGCCGCCCCCCTTCTGTCGCTCGCCCTGCTGACGTCGGCCTGCGCCTCTTCCGGCGGGCCGGCCGGACCGGGCGTTCCGCCGCCGCCGCCTCCGCCCGGCTCCGGCGGAGTGCTGACCGACTGGCGCGCCGCCATAACGCCCAACGATCGCGACCGGCTGAACCGGCTGGACCGCGCGTGGTCGCAGGCCCTGACCGAGGCGCGTCGCGACGAAGGGTCCGGCGACCTCGCCTCGGTCGGAAACCTGATCGATCCCGACGCCGCCCGGCCGGGCGCCGAACCGCCGGTGGGCGACTACCGCTGCCGCACGATCAAGCTGGGCAACCAGGGCGGGCGCGGGGGTCTGGGCTACGTCGTCTACGGATGGTTCGACTGCCGCATCGAACGCACGCGGAACGGGCTGCGCTTCGCCAAGCTGACCGGATCGCAGCGGCAGACGGGCCTGCTGTTTCCGGAGTCGACCGAGAGGATGGTCTTCCTCGGCGGGCTGGCGCTCAGCGACGAGCCGAACGCCAGTTCCTACGGGCAGAACCCGGAGCGGGACGTCGTCGGCGTGTGGGAGCGTTTCGGCGACCGTCGCTGGCGGCTGGTGATGCCATGGCCGGTCTACGAATCGACTCTGGATCTCCTGGAAGTGGTCCCGCGCTGACTTGACGCGACGCCCGACGACCGGTCCCCTGACGCCCTGTGGCGATGGAGGACATGATGCGCGGAGCGGGATCGATCCTGGTGCTGGCCGGGGTGGCGGTTGCGGTGATCGTCGGCGTGCTGCTGGGGCTGCCGACCTACAACGTCTATCGCAAGCAGATGGCCGGCAAGGCGGCCTATGAACAGGCGGTCCAGGACCGGCGCATCCGGGTGCTGGAGGCGCAGGCCGCGCTCGACTCTGCGCGCCTGACGGCCCAGGCCGAGGTCGAGCGGGCCCGGGGCACGAACGAGGCCAATCGCATCATGGCCCAGAGCCTCGGCGGGCCGGAGAACTATCTCCGCTGGGCCTACATCGACATGCTCAAGGAGACGGCGGACCAGCAGGACCGCCAGATCATCTACATCCCGACCGAGGCGGGCATGCCGATCCTCGAGGCCGGCCAGCGCGGCGCGCGTCCGGCGACCGGCGGGAACTGATCCCCGCCGGCCTTCGGGCTGATCAATAGCGGTAGTGGTCCGGCTTGAACGGGCCTTCGGTCGGGACCGAAATGTAGTCCGCCTGTTCCTTGGACAGTTTGGTCAGCTTGGCTCCCAGCTTCTCGAGGTGGAGCATGGCGACCTTCTCGTCCAGGTGCTTGGGCAGGACGTAGACCTGGTTCTGGTACCTGGACTTGTTCGTCCACAGTTCGATCTGGGCCAGCGTCTGGTTGGTGAAGCTGGCGCTCATCACGAACGACGGGTGCCCGGTCGCATTGCCCAGGTTCACCAGCCGGCCCTGAGACAGCAGGATGATCTTGTTGCCGCCCGGGAACTCGATGTGGTCGACCTGCGGCTTGATCTCGTCCCACTTGAAGTTCCGCAGGCCCGCGACCTGGATCTCGGAATCGAAGTGGCCGATGTTGCAGACGATGGCGTTGTTCTTCATCCGCCGCATGTGGTCGACGGTGATGACGTCCTTGTTGCCCGTCGCGGTGACGAAGATGTCGGCCTTGTCCGCCACGTCGTCCAGGGTCTGGACGTCATAGCCTTCCATGGCCGCCTGCAGGGCGCAGATCGGGTCGATCTCCGTGACGATCACGCGGGCGCCGCCCTGACGCAGCGAGGCCGCCGAGCCCTTGCCCACGTCGCCGTAGCCGCAGACGACCGCGACCTTGCCCGACAGCATCACGTCGGTGCCGCGGCGGATGGCGTCGACCAGCGATTCCCGGCAGCCGTACAGGTTGTCGAACTTCGACTTGGTGACGCTGTCGTTGACGTTGATGGCAGGGAACGGCAGCTCGCCGCGCTCGGCCATCTGATACAGGCGGTGCACGCCGGTCGTGGTTTCTTCCGAGACGCCGCCGATGGCGTCACGGATCGCCGAATAGAAGCCGGGCTTCTCGGCGATGTAGCGCTTCATCACTGCGAACAGGGCTTCCTCTTCCTCGTTCTGCGGGTTGGCCAGCACCGAGATGTCCTTCTCGGCCTTGGGGCCCAGAACGCACAGCAGGGTGGCGTCGCCGCCGTCGTCCAGGATCAGGTTCGGGTAGCCGCCGTCGGCCCATTCGAAGATCCTGTGGGCGTAGTCCCAGTATTCCTCCAGCGTCTCGCCCTTTGTGGCGAACACCGGCGTGCCGTTGGCCGCGATGGCGGCGGCGGCGTGATCCTGGGTCGAGAAGATGTTGCACGAGGCCCAGCGCACCTCGGCGCCCAGCGCTTCCAGCGTCTGGATCAGGACGGCGGTCTGGATCGTCATGTGAAGGCTGCCGGCGATGCGGGCGCCCTTCAGCGGCTGGGCCGCGCCGTATTCGGCGCGCAGCGCCATCAGGCCCGGCATCTCGGTCTCGGCGATGGCGATTTCCTTGTTGCCGTAGGGGGCCAGGGAAATGTCGCGGACGATGTAGTCGGTCATGGCGCTGCTTTCGCGAGGAGTGAGGTCGCGCGCCTATAGCCTCTCCCCGCGCCACCGGCAACATCGCATAAGGATATCCTTATATGATGCTCTCGCCGTCGCCGCGCGAGCATGTCATCGTGCCGGCGGGAAGGGGAAACGGATGGTGGCGTCTGATCGTCGTGCCGTGCTGGCGGGTCTCGCCGGCCTTGCCGCGCTGACCGCGGGCGTCCCGCCGGCGCGGGCGCAGGACCCCCTCGATCGCGTCGGCCGATCCACGGTGCCGGTGCGTCTGAACGGCCGGGATCTGATCTTTGCCCTCGACACTGCCGCCACCGCGTCGGTCGTGGCGTCGGACCTGGTCGACCAGTTGGGCCTGCGCCCGGCGGGACGGACCACCATGCACACCGTGGTCGGCGCGGAGCCCGTCGATCTCGTCATGGCCGACGCCATTTCCAGCGGCGCTCTTCAGAGGGTCGGGGCGCGGCTGGCCGTCGGCGATCGTCGCGGATTGATCGGACTGGACGGGCTGATCGGCCTCGATCTGCTGGCCGGACAAAGGGTCGACCTGCGCCTCCGCGGTCGACGCGGCACGACCATCGGTCGGTCGCGCCTCGACAGCGACAGCTTCCTCCAGGCCGAACGTCCCCGCGTGACCTTCTCCCCGCCGCCGGCGCCCGCCGACGCCCCGGCGCGCGGGTTGATCACCCTGCAGATGCTGGTGCGCGGGCGACCGGCCAAGGGCGTCGTCGACACCGGGGCTGCCGTCAGCCTGATCAATCCGGCGCTGGCCGACGCGGCAGGCGCGCGTCCCCTGTCGCTGCCGGGCGCGGAAGACGGCCATGCGGTGCAGTCACCCACCGGCGCTGCAATCACCGCCTTGCCGATGTCGGTCAGCTCCGTGCGGATGGGCGGCATGCTTATGGATCGCCTCGGCGTGCTCATGGGCGACTTTCACATCTTCGGGCACCTTGGTCTGGCGGACGAGCCGACGATGCTGATCGGCGTCGACGTCCTCGGCGTCTTCGAAGGCGTCATCATCGATCTGGATCGCGGCGAGCTGATCCTGGAGATCTGACGTCGCCTAACCCGACATTAAGCGCGGCCGTGCAGGCTGCCGGCATGGACAGACGCGCCCTTCTCGGACTTACACGTGACGCCGGCGGCGGGGGAGGCGGCGGCGCGACCTACGTCCGTCTGTCGACGGTCACGGCCAACGCCCGGCGCGGCGGCGGCGGAAGCGGCGTCATGACCGTGGAGACGGGCCTGGACGTGCCGGACGCCGGCCTTCGCACCCGCACCACCCAGTCGGCCCCGCGCCTGCGTGCCGCCTACAACGCCGTCGTCCAGCGGGCCGCCTCCGCTCTGCTGCCCGGCGCCCCGCCCGACGTGGACCGGCTGGCCCGGGAGCTGCAGGCCGAGACCGACCGCATCCTCGGGCGGACCGGCGCCCGCGTGCTCCTGGGCACGGTGATGATCGCCTGATCACGAGCGCCGTCGGCGAGGACGCGGTCGCGCGGCTTCGGGGCGCCTAGTCCCGGGTCGGGTCGGGGCGCGACGCGTCTCCATAGGTCAGCGCCACGAAGACGTCCTCCAGATCGGGGTCCTCGGTCGACACATCCTGAATGGTCACGCCCGCGCCGCGGACGGCGGCCAGCACCTGTTCGACGGAGCCGTGGCCCTTGCGATAGGTGACGGCGAAGGCCCCGCCCGGGCGCGGCGCCACGTCGAAGCCGGCCAGGGCGGGCAGGGCGTCCAGCTCACCCTCCGGAACGACCACGACGTTGCGCGTGTCGAGGCGGCGCAGCAGCACCGGCGTCGGCTCGCACGCCACCACTTCGCCGCGGTTGACGATGGCGATGGTGTCGCAGAGCTCCTGCGCCTCTTCCAGATAGTGCGTGGTCAGGATGACCGTGACGCCGGCGGCGTTGAGATCCCGCACATAGGCCCACAGCTGGCGCCGCAGCTCCACGTCCACGCCGGCGGTCGGCTCGTCGAGGATCAGGATCGGGGGGTTGTGCACCAGCGCCTTGGCCACCATCAGCCGGCGCTTCATGCCGCCCGACAGCGCGCGGACGTAGGCGCCCGCCTTGTCCGCCAGTCCGAGCGCCGCCAGCAGTTCGTCCGACCGCCGACGACCCGCCGGCACGCCATAGAAGCCGGCCTGCACCTCCAGCGCCTCGCGCGGGGTGAAGAAGACGTCGGCGGAGATCTCCTGCGGGACCACGCCCAGGGCGGCGCGGACGCCTCGCGGATCGCGGTCGAGGTCACGGCCCCAGACGACGACCTCGCCGCCCGACTTGTTGACCACCCCGGCCAGGATGTTGATCAGCGTCGACTTGCCCGCCCCGTTGGGCCCCAGCAGGCCGAACATCGACCCGCGCGGAATGGTCAGGTCGATGCCCTTTAGCGCCTCCTTGGGCGGCGAGGACTTCGAACCCGCATAGGTCTTCGTCAGGCCGCGGATGCGGACGGCGTCGGCGGGCAGGGCGGGGGCGTCGGACATGGGGGCCTTGGGCTGCCGGCGGGCCGGTTTGACGCCGCGCGGGGGGCCGCATAGGTATGCCGCCGACCCCGTCCCGCCAAGTCGTGAGCCCCGAATGACCGCGCGCGTGCCCGCCATCGTCTCTCCCGAGGCCCTGCCCCCGCCCGAGCAGTTCGCCGTGTCCGGCCACCGCGTGGCCTGCGACGGCGGCGGCGGCGCCCTGGGTCATCCGCTGGTCTGGCTGGAGATGGGCGAGAAGCCGTTCGTCGACTGCGGCTACTGCGACCGCCGCTTCGTGCGGCAGGAGGGCAAGAAGGCGCCGAAGGGCCTGAAGACCCACTACGACGACCCCTCGCCGCGCCACGTCGGCGAGCATTGAGTCACACGAATTGACCCGGCGCGCCCGCCGGGCGGGCTAGAAGGCCCGGCCCTCCTCTCCCCGGACGAGCTCATGCGCTATCTTCACACCATGGTCCGCGTGACGGATCTCGACGCCTCGCTGCGCTTCTGGTGCGACCTGCTGGGTCTGCAGGAGGTGCGGCGCATGGACAACGAGGCAGGCCGTTTCACCCTGGTCTTCCTCGCCGCGCCCCGGGACCTCGAACGGTCCGCGGCCGAGCGGTCGCCCGAGGTCGAGCTGACCTTCAACTGGGATCCGGAGACCTATTCCGGCGGACGCAACTTCGGTCACCTGGCCTACAAGGTCGCGGACGTGTACGCCGCCTGCGAACGCCTGATGGCGGGCGGGGTGACGATCAACCGTCCCCCGCGCGACGGACACATGGCCTTCGTCCGGTCGCCGGACGGCATCTCCATCGAGTTGCTGCAGGAGGGCGAGCGCCTGCCGCCGGCCGAGCCGTGGCTCTCCATGCCGAACGTGGGCACGTGGTGAGTCGGGCCCTCGGCCTGGCTCTGCCGCTTCTGCTGGCCGCCTGCGCCTCCACCAGCGAGACCTATCCCGGCCGGACCGCGACCGAACAGCTGCTGGTCGCGCGCGCCGCCGACGACGCGGTCGACGGACTCGTGCTGCCGGTGCCCAAGGCGTCCCGCGTGTTCGTGGACGACAGCTATTTCCGGGCCGAGAGCGCGCCGTACGCCGTCAGCGCCATCCGCGAATCCCTGTCTAGGGGCGGCCACGCCCTGGCCCGCTCGCGCGAGGAAGCCGACGTCATCTTCGAAATACGCGCCGGCGCCCTGTCGCTGGAACAGATGCGGCGCGTGTTCGGCGTGCCGGAGATGCGCATCCCGATCAACGACAGCTTCAACGTCGTCTCCCTGCCGGAACTGTCGGTCTACAGCCGCCGCGACCGGGTCGGCGTCGCAGAGTTTTCGGGCTTCCTCTACGACGCGCGCACCGGCGCCCCGATGGGCGTGGTCGATCCCATGACGGGGCAGTTCCGGATCCGCAGCCACAAGCTGTTCATGATCTTCTCCTGGGGCCAGCAGAGGCTGGACCCCGGCGAGCGCGATCCGGGCGACAGCTGGCGCGAGTTCTGATCGAGACCGGCTGACGCGGCGTCTCTGCACGCCTATGTTCCGGCCATGACCGACGCCGTGACCGACCGCGACCCGCCCGCCGAACGGGAGATGACCCAGGACGGCCCGGCGCTGCGGCTCTGGATGATCGACGCCTCGGCTTACATCTTCCGCGCCTATCACGCCCTGCCGCCCCTCACCCGCAAGTCGGACGGCCTGCCGGTCGGCGCCGTGCAGGGCTACTGCAACATGCTGTGGAAGCTGCTGCGCGACATGAAGGGCGCGGACGGCCCGACGCACCTGGTCGCCATCTTCGATCATTCGGAGAAGACGTTCCGCAACGAGCTTTACGACCAGTACAAGGCCAACCGCTCGGCCCCGCCGGAGGATCTGATCCCCCAGTTTCCGCTGGTCCGGCGCGCCACCGCGGCCTTCGGCGTACATTGCGTCGAGCTGCCCGGCTATGAGGCCGACGACCTGATCGCGACCTATGCCTGCAAGGCGCGCGACGCGGGCGGTGAGGCGGTCATCGTCTCGTCCGACAAGGACCTTATGCAGTTGATCGGTCCCTCGGTCGTCATGTGGGATCCGATGAAGGACCGCCGTCTGGCCGAGGACGCGGTGATGGAGAAGTTCGGCGTGACGCCGGACAGGATGATCGATCTCCAGGCGCTGATCGGCGACAGCGTGGACAACGTGCCCGGCGCTCCCGGCATCGGCCCCAAGACGGCCGCCCAGCTGCTGGAGGAGTACGGCGACCTCGACGCGCTGCTGGAGCGGGCCGGGGAGATCAAGCAGCCCAAGCGGCGCGAGACCCTGATCAATTTCCGGGACCAGATCCTGCTCAGCCGGGAACTGGTGAAGCTGACCTGCGACGCGCCCGCGCCCGAGCCGATCGAGGACTTCGCCGTGCGCGACCCCGATCCGGAGACGCTGTCGGCCTTCCTGGACGAAATGGAGTTCCGCTCCCTCCGCATGCGGGTCGGCGACGGCAAGGCGCCGGCCAGGGACGGCTCGGCCTTCGCGGCGCGGCCGCGCCCGCTGACGGCGCCGATCGCCACGCCGCGCTTCGCCCCGACGGAGGCCGCGCCGGTCGAGGCCCAGAGCTTCGACCTCGACGCCTATCGCTGCGTCCAGACGCTGGAAGAGCTCGACGCCTTCATCGCCCGGGCGACCGAGGCCGGCGTGGTCGGGTTCGACACCGAGACCGACGCGCTGTCGGCCACCCACGCGGGTCTGTGCGGCGTGTCTCTGGCGATCGGGCCGAACGACGCCTGTTACGTGCCTCTGACGCATGAGCATGAGCCGCTGGCCAGTTCCGGCGGGCTGGATTTCGACGGCGCCCAGGCCGATCAACGCGAGCCGCTGGCCCAGATCGACAAGCCGACGGCGCTGGCCCGCCTGAAGCCCCTGCTTGAGAACCCCGCCGTCCTCAAGGTCGTGCAGAACGGCAAGTACGACCTCGCCGTCATGGCCCGCCGCGGCATCCGCGTGGCGCCGATCGACGACACCATGCTCATCTCCTACGTCCTGGACGGCGGCCGGCACGCCCACGGCATGGACGACCTGGCGCGGCGGTGGCTGGGCCACGATCCCGTGCCGTTCAAGAAGGTGGCCGGGACGGGCAAGGCGCAGAAGAGCTTCAAACACGTCGAGCTGAAGCCCGCGACCTGCTACGCGGCCGAGGATGCCGACGTGACGCTGCGGCTGTGGCGCATCCTCAAGCCGCGGCTGGCCGACGAGGGGCTGGTGACGGTCTATGAGACGCTGGAGCGCGGCATGCCCGCCGTGCTCGCCGACATGGAGCGGGCCGGCGTCCGCGTCGATCCGGCGCGTCTGAAGAGCCTGTCGTCCGAGTTCGGAATGAAGATGGCGGAGCTGGAGGCGAAGGCGCACGCGCTGGCCGGCCGGCCGTTCAACGTCGGCAGCCCGCGCCAGATCGGCGACATCCTGTTCGGCGAGTTGAGCATGGACGGCGGCAAGAAGACGGCCAGCGGCCAGTGGGAGACGGGCGCCGCGACGCTGGAGGCCCTGGCGGAGACGCACGAACTGCCGCGCGTGCTTCTGGAATGGCGCCAGCTGTCGAAGCTGAAGGGCACCTACACCGACGCCCTGATTGAGGCGGCGGATCCGGCGACCGATCGCGTGCACACCAGCTACCAGCTGGCGGCGGCCTCGACGGGCCGGCTGGCATCCAGCGATCCCAATCTGCAGAACATCCCCATACGGACGGAAACGGGCCGCCAGATCCGCAAGGCCTTCATCGCCGCGCTCGGCCATGTGCTGATCAGCGCGGATTACAGCCAGATCGAGCTGCGGCTGCTGGCCCACATCGGCGACATCCCCGAGCTGAAGCGCGCCTTCTCGGCCGGGATCGACATCCACACTGCGACCGCCTCCGAGATGTTCGGCGTCCCTGTGGAGCAGATGGATCCGGAGACCCGCCGCCGGGCCAAGGCGATCAACTTCGGCATCGTCTACGGCATCTCGGCCTTCGGTCTGGCGGCCCAGCTGGGCATCGAGCAGGGCGAGGCGGGCGCCTACATCAAGACCTATTTCGAGCGCTTCCCCGGCATCCGCGCCTACATGGACGCGACGAAGGCGAAGGTCAGGGAGGCGGGCTTCGTCTCGACCATCTTCGGGCGGCGAATCCACATTCCGGCCATCGCCTCGAAGTCGGCGGCGGAGCGCAGCTTCGGCGAGCGCGCGGCCATCAACGCGCCCATCCAGGGCGCGGCCGCCGACGTCATCCGCCGCGCCATGATCCGCATGCCCGACGCCCTTCGCGACGCCGGCCTGACGACCCGAATGCTGCTGCAGGTGCACGACGAACTGGTGTTCGAGGCGCCGGAGGCGGAGGCCGAGCGGGCCATCGCCGTCATCCGTCGCGTCATGGAAGGCGCCGCCGAACCGGCCGTGGCCCTGACGGTGCCTCTGGTCGTCGACGCCCGCGCCGCGGCCAACTGGGACGACGCCCACTGATGACCGACCTCGATCCCGACATCCGCGACGACCGCGACTCCCGCCGCTATGAGCTCACCCTCGACGGTCTGACGTCGGTGGTCATGTACAACGAGGCCGGCGGCGGCCTGATGATCACCGAGACCCTGGTCCCGCCGCCGCTGGAGGGGCGCGGCGTCGCCAGCCGCATGGCCCGGCATGTGCTGGAGGACATCCGGCGAAGGGGTCTCGTGGTTCTCCCGACCTGTCCCTTCTTCTCCGGCTATCTGAAGAAGCATCCGGAATGGCGCGACGTCGTCCATCCCAGCTACCGGCTGGCCCTTGGGCTCTGAACCGCTGGACGTCCTGATCGTCGGCGCCGGCGCGGCGGGCATGATGTGCGCGGTCGAGGCCGGGCGTCGCGGCCGGACCGTCCGCGTCGTCGACCATGCGCGGGCGCCGGGCGAGAAGATCCGCATCTCCGGCGGCGGGCGCTGCAACTTCACCAATCTGGAAGGCGACCGGATCGACCGGTATCTGGGCGAGAACCCCCGCTTCGCCACCTCGGCGCTGAAGCGGTTCGCGCCGCGCGACTTCATCGCCCGGGTCGATCGGGCCGGGATCGCATGGCACGAGAAGACGTTGGGCCAGCTGTTCTGCGACGAGTCCGCCAGGCAGATAGTCCGTATGCTGACGGACCACATGGCTGAGGCGGGCGCGCGTCTATCGACGGGCGTCTCGGTCGATCGGCTGGAGCGCGGCGGCGACCGGTTCGAGGTCGCGCTGTCCGACGGGTCCTCCGTCCGTCCGGCCTCGGTCGTCCTGGCCACGGGCGGCAAGTCGATCCCGAAGATGGGCGCGACCGGCTGGGCCTGGGATGTTGCGCGGCGCTTCGGTCTGAGGGTCACGGAAACCCGCCCGGCGCTCGTGCCCCTGACCTTCGACCCCGACTGGCTGGCCCGCTGGGCGGCGCTGAGCGGACTGTCGGTCGACGCCGTCGTGCAGGCCGGCGGCACGCGCTTCCGGGAAGGGTTGCTGTTCACCCACCGCGGCCTCAGCGGGCCGTCGATCCTGCAGATCAGCTCCTACTGGCGGGAAGGCGAGCCCCTCACCCTGCGTCTGGCCCCGGATCGTGAGATCGGCGCCGAGCTCAAGGCGGCGAAGACGGCGAACGGCCGTCAGATGGTCCACACGGCGCTGGCGGAGATCGTGCCCCGCCGGCTGGCCGAGGCGGTGGCCGACCACGAGGGCGTGCGCGGCAAGCTGGCCGAGGTCGGCGACAAGGTCCTGGCCCGGCTGGATCAGGCCGTGAACGGCTGGGTGGTGAAACCGACGGGCTCGGAAGGCTATCGCACGGCCGAGGTGACGCTGGGCGGCGTCGCCACGGACCAGCTGGACCAGCAGACGATGATGGCCAGGTCCGTGCCCGGCCTCTTCGTGGTCGGGGAGGCCGTCGACGTCACCGGCTGGCTGGGTGGCTACAATTTCCAGTGGGCGTGGTCGTCCGGCTGGGCCGCCGGTCAGGTGTGCTGATCCGCCGCCTTGACCGCGCGCCGCGCGCCCGCTGGACTGGTCACGCGGGACGGGCCCCTCTGGCGCGTCCGGACCGGCGCCCCTCCGCCGAAACCGGACGCGTGATGTCGGACCGCTTCGGACGCGCCGGCGTTCGTTCGGCCCCCAACCGCCGCGCCGGCCGTCCGAGCCTCTTTTCTCAAGCCGTGGAGCCCGAATGCCCCTTCTGATGTGCCCCAACGACGACGCCCCCATGCAGACCGTGGAGCGGTCCGGCGTACAGTTCGACATGTGTCCGAAATGCCGGGGCGTCTGGCTGGACCGGGGCGAGCTGGAAAACCTTATGCAGGCCGCCGTGGACGACGCGCCCCGCACCGCTGCGCCCCAGCCCGCGGCCGCGCCGCCTCCGCCGCGCCATCAGGCCCCGCCGTCCCAACCGCAGCACTGGGGCCACGGCGAACGCGGCGAGTATGGAGAGCGCGGGGAATATGGCGAGCGCGGCGAGTACGGTCACGGCTACCGCAAGAAGCGGCCGTCGATCTTCGACATCTTCGACTGACGCCTGACCGTCAGGCGGCGAGACCCGCCTGACGCATCAGCGCCTTGATGGGGGCGACCTCGTCGGGGGCAGCCCCGAGCGCGCCCCGCACCTCCGGCATGCGCAGCATCTTCACGGCCTCGGCCTTCGCCCTGTCGGCACAAGGCCCGGCCGGCCCCGTCTCGCCCGCCGCCAGCTTCAGCAGCACGCGCAGGCGGGCGGGAACGGGCGCGGGCGAACGGGCCAGCTGGGCGACGATGCGCGCCTCGGCCTCGACCGTCCCGCCGACCGCGCCGATGGCGGTCAGGATGGCCTCCTCGTCCGTCGGCGACAGCGCCGAGGCGCGCACCGACTTCTGCAGCGCGGCCAGGGCGGCCAGGGCGTGGGAGTGGCCGTCGGCGTGGCGGCGCATCTCGCTCTCGAACCGCAGGGAGCCGACGCAGGCGGCCAGCCAGCGCGCCGCCGATCGCTTGTTGGCGAGGCCGGTGACGTTCTCGCACAGGCGCGTCAGCTGTTCGGCCTCGCACAGCACGGTATCGCAATCCTTGACGTAGGCGGCCACGAAGTCCGCGGTCACCAGACTCTTCGACCGTTCGGTGAAGGCGTTCTGGATCTCGTCCAGCGTCAGCAGCCGCCCCGCCGTGGCGGTCAGGGTCAGGGCGAGCCCGCGCAGGATGTCGATCTCGCCCGCCGCGTCCCGTGGGCGCAGCCGGCGCGGGCTCATGAGCTCCCGCAGCACCATGCGCGCCAGAGCGGCGCCCAGCAGTGGGAACTCGCCGGCTTGCAGCCGCGCGCCCAGCCGCGCCGCCGGACCGTCCACGGTCGGAATCAGCAGGTCGAGCCGGGGATCCTGCGCGATCAGGGCGTCGATCTCCCTGGGCGCGACCATGCGCACCACGGCCGCCAGACTCGCGCCCTGATCCAGCGACGGTCCCAGCACGTCGGCCAGACCTGTGCGGGACGACAGCAGCTCGCACAGGATCTGCTCGATCACGACCATGACCAGTGCGCGCGGAGGTCCTTCCAGCGGCGCCGCGTCGGCCAGCGACATCAGCCGCTCAAGCCGGGCGCGCGGGCCCTTCACCCCCTGCAAGGCGCCCGCCACCACCCCGCCCATGACGAAGGCGCGATCGGGCGCGCCGGCGAGACGGTGCGCCAGATCGGCCAGGCTGCGGTCCTCCAGCCCCAGGAACAGCTTGCGCCGCCCCGCCGAGACGAGCCGCTCGATGCCCTGATCCGCCAGCTTCTGATAGTGCCGCATCAGTTCGTGGACCGGCTGCCCGACGGCCTGACTTTCCGGCACCGCCACCTTCTGCACCGCGTGCTGCAGCTCCACGCCCGCCGCCTCCAGGCGTTCCGCCAGATCCGGCCGGTGCAGCAGTTCGAACACCGTCACGCCCTGACGCTGCAGCCAGTCCTCCAGCACGCGTCCAAGCAGTTCCCGCGCCTGCGGCGTATAGAGGTCCTGCGGCCCGCCGCAGCGCGGTCCGGCCTCTTCCTCGGGCACCACGCGCTTGCGGGCGACCTCGGGCGCGCCGCGGTTCAGCACGGTGATGCTGGAGAACTCCAGCGTCTCCGGGTCCAGCGTCTCCTTGGTGACGCGGACGGCGGCGGCGCGGTCGTCGCGCAGCAGGTCCTCGGCGGTCTCCACCGCGATCTTGCGGTCCTCCGTGGCCATCAGCAGGGACCACGGCGCGGGCGCCGTCTTGCGGATGAAGACCTCGTAGTGGACGGCCCCGGACATGAACGCTCTTCCTACTGAGGGGCCGAATCTAGGCGACGCGGCTTAAGGCGGGGTTTCGATCCGCCCCCGGCGCGCCTACCTTGCGCCTTGCTCTCGCCGCGGAACGGCAGAACGGTTACGCTTCCCGCGCGTTGCAACGCCACGGAAGGGGGCGCGGGCCCCAAGGAGACGGACTTGG
The DNA here is from genome assembly GCF_035935935.1 of Brevundimonas sp. GTDB lineage: Bacteria > Pseudomonadota > Alphaproteobacteria > Caulobacterales > Caulobacteraceae > Brevundimonas. The sequence goes on along the minus strand of NZ_DASYWO010000006.1, from coordinate 73,496 downwards.
CCAACATCACCCTCGTGGACGACGACGAGAACATCGTGGCTTCGGTGTCGCTGGCGCTGGAAAGCCACGGCCACAAGGTGACCGCCTATCATGACGGCGCCACGGGCCTGGAGGCGCTGGAGGCCAGCCCGCCGGACCTGGCCATCCTCGACGTGAAGATGCCCCGCATGGACGGCATGGAGGTGCTGCGCCGCCTGCGTCAGACCTCGACCCTGCCGGTGATCATCCTGACCTCCAAGGACGAGGAGATCGACGAGATCCTCGGCTTCAACCTGGGCGCCGACGACTACATCCACAAACCCTTCAGCCAGCGCCTGCTGATCGAGCGGGTGAAGGCCCTGCTGCGCCGCACGGGCGCCGAGGGGGTCGAGCCGGAAAGCGCCGGCGACGCCGCCTCGCGCGCCATCAAGCGCGGCAAGCTGACGATGGACCCGGCCCGCCACGAGAGCACGTGGGACGGCAAGGCGGTGAAGCTGACGGTCACGGAGTTTCTGCTGCTGCAGGCCCTCGCCCAGCGCCCCGGCTTCGTGAAGAGCCGCGACAACCTGATGGACGCCGCCTACGACGATCAGGTCTACGTCGACGACCGGACCATCGACAGCCATGTGAAACGCATGCGCAAGAAGTTCCGGATGGTCGACCCGGAGTTCGACGCCATCGAGACCCTGTATGGCGTCGGCTACCGATATCGCGAGAGCTGATCGTCAGGAGACGGACGAAGGGCTGAGACCGAGGCTTCGGCTTCTCGGTTCGCGTCTCGGCGCCCTGATCCTGATCCTCAATCTGCTCAGCCTGCTGATCCTGTTCGGCGGGGCTTTGGCGCTGAACGAGTGGCGGCGCGGCCTCGTCGAGGCGCGACAGGAATCCCTGCTGTCGCAGGCCGAGCTCCTGGCCAACGTGCTGGGCGAACTGGGCATCACCGAGGGGGAGCCGCGCCCCGCGCTGGACGTGCTGGAGGTGGCCGACTGGCTTCGCGACACCTTCATCCCGGCCGGCCAGCGCGCCAGCGTCCACGACGCCGACGGTCTGTTCGTGGCCGACAGCTTCCAGGTGTCCGACCAGATCCCGGGACGCCCCCTTCCGCCCGTCGGGTCGGGCGCGATGCGGCGGCTGGAAGCCGCCCGCGCGCCCGGCGAGGATCCGCAGGTCGAGCGCGCCCGCGCCGCGCTGGCGCAGGAGGTCGAGGCCGCGCTCGACGGAGAGCCGCAGGTCGTCGTCCGCCGATCCGAAACCGGCGAGCGGGTCATCTCCGTCTCCATCCCCATCCGCCACGTCCGTCAGGTGCTCGGCGTGCTCACGCTGGAGGCGGCGGACGTCGACGCCATCCTGGCCGCGCAGCGTGCGGCCTTGATGCCGTTCGCCCTGGTGGCGCTGGCCGTGTCCCTGCTGTCGTCGCTGTTGCTGCACATCTTCGTGGTGCGGCCGATCATGCGCCTGTCCGCCGCGGCGGATCAGGTGCGGATGCAGAGAGCCCGCGCGATCTCCTTTCCGGATCTTGAGGGGCGTCGCGACGAGATCGGCGACCTGGCCCGTTCGCTCGAGACCATGACCACCACCCTGTCGGAGCGGATGGACGCCATCGAGCGGTTCGCCGCCGACGTCTCGCACGAAATCAAGAACCCGCTGACCTCGATCCGCTCGGCGCTGGAGACGCTCGAACTGGTCAGGACGCCGGAGCAGCGCGAGCGTCTGACGGCCCTGCTCCAGCAGGACGTGCGCCGCCTCGACCGTCTGATCACCGACATCTCCAACGCCTCGCGTCTGGACGCCGAACTGGCCCGGGACCGCCTGCGGGTGGTGGATCTCGGCGCGCTGCTGGGCGAAGTCGTGGGCGTCTATCGCGATTCTCCGCGCCCGGGGACCGTGCCCGTCACCTTCCGTTCCTCGGTCGGCGGCGCGGCGCGGCTGACCGGTAGGGACGGCCCGTTGGGTCAGGTGTTCCGCAACCTGATCGACAACGCCCTGTCCTTCAGCCCGGGGTCCGGCACGGTACGGGTGGCCCTGGCCCGCGACGTGGACGGCTGGCGGATCACGGTCGACGACGACGGCCCCGGCATTCCGCACGAGAATCTGGAGACGGTGTTCGAGCGCTTCTACACGTCGCGGCCCAAGGGCACGGCGTTCGGCGGCAACTCCGGCCTCGGCCTGTCGATCGTCCGACAGATCGTGCTGGCCCACGGCGGGCGGGTCTGGGCGGAGAACCGGGGGTCGGATGCGGGCGAGGTCGAGGGCGCCCGCTTCACCGTCGTGCTGCCCACGGACGGCACGGCCACGTGACCCTCCAGCCCCTGCACGCGACCTGCGTGGCGCTGTTCGGCCCGGCCGGCTGGACCGGCGTGCTTCTGACGGGGGCTTCGGGTTCGGGGAAAAGCGATCTGGCCCTGCGCCTGATCCACGGCGGCGCCCGGCTGGTGGCCGACGACGCCACGCTGGTCTGGCGTGACGGCGAGGCGCTTCACGCCGCCTGTCCGGATACGATCGCCGGCAGGATGGAGGTGCGCGGCCTCGGCATCGTCGCGGCGCCGTCGCGGACCGTGGTCCGGCTGGGACTGGTCGTCGCCTGCGTCGGTCATCCGCCCGAACGTCTGCCGGAGCCGCAGGTCTGGAGCCGGGACGGCGTCGACCTCGCCGCCCTGGACGTGGACGCCCGCGCGCCCTCCGCCGCCGCCGTGGTGCGACACGCCGTCCGACGGCTTTGATCTCGACGCGCTTTGGCCTATCAAGCGCCGCTTGCGGGCCGGATTGGGCCCGGTCGCGGGGATCGCTCCCTTCATGATCGGTCTGGTGATCGTCACCCACGGGGGACTGGCGTCGGAGTTCCTCGCCGCCATGGAGCACGTGGTCGGGCCCCAACGCGGCGTGGCCGCCATCTGCATCGGGCCGGACGACGACATGGAGCGTCGACGGCGCGACATCGTCGACGCCGCGCATGCCGTGGACGACGGTCAGGGCGTCATCCTCCTGACCGACATGTTCGGCGGCACCCCGTCGAATCTGGCCATCTCCGTGATGGAGGAAACCCGGGCCGAGGTCATCGCCGGGCTGAACCTTCCGATGCTGATCAAACTGGCCGGCGTGCGGGGCCGCGAACCCATCGAGGCCTGCGTGGCGCATGCGCAGGACGCCGGACGGAAGTACATCTCGGTCGCGTCCTGGGTGCTGTCGGGGGACAAATGAGCGAAGAGACGTGGGTTCGCCGCACGGTCGGCATCTGCAACCAGCGCGGCCTGCACGCGCGCGCCAGCGCCAAGTTCGTCAAGCTGGCGGCCGCCTACGAGAGCGAAATCCGCGTCACCCGCGACGGCGCGACGGTCAACGCCCTGTCCATCATGGGCCTGCTGATGCTGGGCGCCGGCAACGGCTGCGGTCTGGAGATCGCGGCCCGGGGGCCGGATGCCGACGACGCCGTGGCGGCCCTGGCCGATCTGGTCGACCGGAAGTTCGACGAGGGCGAATGAGGCCCGTCAGGTGTGGATGGCGTCCACCTCGGTGAGGCGCCGCAGCAGACCCACGGCTTTCTCCGGGTCCTTGGTCGCGGTCTCGACCGCCTCGCGCATCAGCGGTTCCGCCTCCGGGGTGATGCGCGGCGCCGCCATCGACCAGTCGGGGAATCCGCGCTCGGCGACCGGGCGACGCAGCACCACCTCGACGTCGGCGTGGCGGGGATCGCCGCCGACCCGGGCCATCAGCCGATCCACGGATTCCGGCCGGCCCTCCACCGCCTGAAAGAACCGGCCGTCAGCGTAGACCAGCGCGCCCGTGATCCCGTCCCGCCAGTTGTTGCGCTGGGACACGGCGAGGATCTCGGCGATGTTCAGCAGGTGGTCCATCGGCGTGGTCGCCCGGCTGAGGTAGGCGATCTGGCAGATTTCGGACATGCGGAAGCTCCCTCTCCGCACGGCCAACGCACGGCCAAGCTTGGCGGCTCCGGCGGACGGGGATTTATTTTTAAGGGGGCCTGGTGGAGCCGAGGGGAGTCGAACCCCTGACCTCGTCATTGCGAACGACGCGCTCTACCAACTGAGCTACGGCCCCGGTTTCCCGGTCCAGGCGAGGGCGCGACATAGGCGGCCCCGAGGGGACGTGTCAACGGGACGCGCCGCGGAATCCTTTGGACGCGGCGGCCGGGGCGGCTAGAAGCGGGCAAGGGCATCAGTCGGACGGATTTCTTCCATGGGCGGCGGCATCGCGGGCTTCATCTGCTTTCTGGTCGGAACGGCCTTCAGCTTCCTGTGGTGGGCGATCATCGGCACGGTGATCCTCAGCTGGCTGTTCGCCTTCGACGTCATCAACTACCGCAACCGCTTCGTGTCGCAGATCGCCCGGTTCCTGGACGCCGTGACCGCGCCGGTTCTGGCTCCGCTCCGGTCGATCATCCCGCCGATCGGCGGCTTCGACCTGTCGCCCCTGGTGGCGCTGGTCCTGATCTCCGGCATTCAGCGCTACATCCTGCCGATGTCGTGTCAGGCGCTGTACGAGCTGTTCGGCGGATTCTGAGGCCTTGCCGCCCTTGCGCCCATGGCCGCGCCTTCTAAGGTGGCGGCGACGGGCGGGGCCGTCCGACATCATCCGGAAGTCATGAGTTCCATCCGCACAGTCTCCATCCTCGGCGCCGGCCAGATGGGCGCCGGCATCGCCCAGGCCGTGGCGGCCGGCGGCTATCAGGTCCGCCTTTACGACGTCGATCCCGCCCGCGTGGCGACGGCGCGCGCCGAGATCGGCGCCAGCCTCGCGCGACAGGTGGAACGCGGGGTCCTGACCGCGGAGCAGGGCGCCGCCGCCGGGGCCCGCATCGCCGCCGCCGGCTCTCTGGGCGAGGTCGGCACGGCCGATCTGGTCATCGAGGCGGCGGTCGAGGACGAAGCCGTCAAGAAGGCCGTCTTCACCGAACTGACTCCGCATCTGGCCGCCGACACCCTGCTGGCGTCCAACACCTCGTCCATCTCGATCACCCGGCTGGCCTCGTCGACGGACCGGCCGGACCGCTTCATCGGCCTGCACTTCATGAAGCCGGCCCCGACGATGAAGCTGGTCGAGATCGTGCGCGGGATCGCCACCTCGGCCGCGACCTACGACGCCGCCGTGGCCTTCGCCGAAAGCCTCGGCAAAACGACGACGAACGCCGAGGACTTCCCCGCCTTCATCGTCAACCGCATCCTCGCGCCGATGATCAACGAGGCGGTCTTCACCCTGTATGAGGGCGTGGGCGACGTGGCCTCGATCGACGCGGCGCTGAAGCTGGGCGCCAACCACCCGATGGGGCCGCTGGAGCTGGCGGACTTCATGGGCCTGGACGTCGTCCTCGCCATCATGAACGTGCTCTACGACGGGCTGGCCGACAGCAAGTACCGGCCCTGTCCCCTGCTGGTGAAGTACGTCGAGGCCGGATGGCTGGGCCGCAAGGCCGGGCGCGGCTTCTACGACTATTCCGGCGCAACCCCGGTCCCCACGCGATGAAGGTCGATTTCGAGGATCCGAAGAGCCTGCCGGGCCGCGATCCCGTGGCCTGGAAGCGCTCGACGGCCGCGCTGGTGCTGGCCGCCGTCGCCGGCGTGCTGTGGCCGCCGCTGTGGCTGACCTTGCTGATCTGGCGTCCCGCGACGTGGTTTCGCGGCGTCGACACCGACTGGCGGCTGATCGTGCTGGCGGTCGGCGTGATCGCCGTGCCGACCCTGCTGTGGTGGCTGCGTCGTGAGCATGTGCGGACCGGCCGTCCCGGCACCCGGATGGGCGTCGTCTGGCGTTTCATGTTCTACGGCGGCCTGCTGGCGGTGGCGCTGCAGGGCCTGCTGGCCCTGATCGTCTCGATCCTCGGCTGGGTGACCTCGGCCGACGTCGGACAGGCGCTCGGTTTCACCGAGACGGCGCTGCTGCTGTTCGGCGTCGGCGGTCTGCCGCTGGCGGCGGTGGTGGGCGTGTCCTATGCCCTGTGGGCCGGCCTGTGCGCCGCCTTCATCGCCGTGGAGCCCCGGCCGGAGGTCAAGGACCGGCTGGGCGTGCTGCAGCGCTACTGAGAAAGGCGACGCGGGCCGGTCAGGCCTGCATCGTCCAGCCTTCGACGCCCATGGCCGCCTGACGCACCGCTTCCGACCGGGTCGGGTGCGGGTGGCAGATGCGGGCCAGATCCTCGGACGCGCCGCCGAAGGCCATCAGCACGCAGGCCTCGCCGATCAGCTCGCCCGCCTGCGGCCCGTAGATGTGCACGCCCAGAACCCGGTCGGTGGCCTTGTCGGCCAGCACCTTCACGAAGCCCTCGCCCTCGTGGTTGATCTTTGACCGGCTGTTGGCGGTGAACGGGAACTTGCCCTTCGAATAGGCGACGCCCGCGGCCTTCAGCTGTTCTTCAGTCTTGCCGACCCAGGCCACTTCCGGCGTGGTGTAGATGACGCTGGGCACCAGGTCGTAGTCGACGTGTCCCGCCTTGCCGGCGATCAGCTCGACGGCGGCGACGCCGTCCTCCTCCGCCTTGTGCGCCAGCATGGGTCCGTGCGTCACGTCGCCGATCACCCAGACGCCGTCAGCCACCTTGAAATGGTCGTGGGCGACGAAGCCGCGGGCGTCGGGCGCCGCGCCGACCGTCTCGAGCCCCAGTCCCTGCGTGTACGGGCGGCGACCGATGGCGACCAGAACGACGTCCGCCGTCAGGGTCTCGGCCTGGCCCCCCCTGGCAGGCTCTACCGTCAGGGCGACGCCGTCGGCTCCGGCGGAGGCCGAGGTCACCTTCTGCCCCATGCGGAAGGTCATTCCCTGTTTGGTCAGGCCACGCTGGAAGGCGGTCGCCACCTCGGAGTCCATGCCCGCGCCGATGGCGTCCAGATATTCGATCACCGTCACCTGCGCGCCGAGGCGACGCCAGACCGAGCCCAGCTCCAGTCCGATCACGCCCGCGCCGATCACCACCATCGACTTCGGCACGGCCGGCAGCGACAGGGCCCCGGTGGAGTCCACCACCTTGCCCTCGACGAACTCCACGCCCGGCAGGGGGGTCGGCTCGGACCCCGTGGCGATGATCACGTTCTTCGTCTCATAGGTCGCGGCGCCGTCGGGCCCCTCCACCACCACCCGGCCAGGTCCGTCCAGACGGCCGCGGCCCTTCAGCCAGTCGACCTTGTTCTTCTTGAACAGGAATTCGATGCCCTTGGTCAGGGCCGTCACGCTGTCCTGCTTCTGGGCCATCATCTGGCCGAGGTTGAGCTTCGGCGCGACCTCGATGCCCAGGCCGGCGAAGTCCTTCGACGCCGCCTCGAACAGCTCGGACGCGTGCAGCAGGGCCTTCGACGGCATGCAGCCCACGTTGAGGCAGGTCCCGCCCAGCGTCGGCCGCATCTCCACGCAGGCGACCTTCAGACCCAGCTGGCCCGCGCGGATCGCGGCGTTGTAGCCGCCGGGGCCGCCGCCGATGATGATGACGTCGTAGGCGGGGGTCTGGTCGGCCATGGGGTCCTCGGGCGTCGGGAGAGCGCGCGCCGGGAACCTAGCGATCACGCGCGCGGAATCAACCGCGCGGCGCCGCTCAGATCGCCAGCTGGCCGGGGGTGCGCGCCCGCCGCCGCCGTCGCGTCGCCACGACGATCAGCAGGCCCAGCAGAACCAGTCCGCCCAGCACCAGCCACATCGGATCCACGCCCAGCGAGGCGCCCAGGTCGCCCGGCGCCGCGGCCGGCCCGCCCTCGGCGATGGACGCCTCCGCCGACCGCGTCGTCATTTCGCCGGCGCCGCCGCGACCGCGATCGATGGCCAGTCGCAGCGCCGCGTCCGCCAGAAAGCCCAGGAAATAGGCGGCTGCGGCCCGCGGGTTTCCCGAACCCAGCATGCCGGCCGCGATCAGATAGAGCAGGATGGCCCCGATCCACAGCACGGCGGTCAGGGTCCCGCCCGCGCCCATCTCCGCGCCCACGCGCGTGATCGCGGCGCCGGGGTCGGCGCCCTCGATCAGGGGCGAGATCACCGGCCAGGCCAGCCAGCCCGCATAGGCCAGAACGGCCAGCAGCAGCACGACGCGGAGGAGCTTCATCGGATCGCCTTTCCCGTTATGGGACGATCAAACTCCAAAACGTGGCGGACCGCGAGTCCGTCAGCCGGCGGCCGGCAGGTCCAGCGACACCGTGGCGCCGGCTCCGGGCGTCGACTCGATCGACAACGCGCCGCCCGACTGACGCGCGAAGGCGTGCGCCTGCGACAGCCCCAGACCCGCCGCCCCCTCCCGCGTCGTGAAGAAGGGCTCGACCGCACGCCTTACGACGTCCGCGTCCATGCCGGGGCCGTCGTCCCGCACGGACAGACGCAGCAGGGCGTCGTCGACCCCGGACAGGCGCACCGCGATCGATCCCCGGCCGCCGGTCGCCTGCGCGGCGTTGGAGACCAGGGCGGCGAGCGCGCCCTCCAGCGCCACCGGATCGACGCGCGCGACCATCGGCGTCGGGGAAACCTCGACCATCAGGTCCACCGCCGGCCCGGCGACCAGCCGCAACTTGCCCTCCATCCCGCGCACCACGGCGCCAAGATCGATCGTCTGCACCGGCGCGGCGTCCTCGCCCTCCGCGAAGGCCGCCAGACGACGGGTCAGAGCCTCGCCTCTTTGTCCCGCGGCCAGGGCCGCGCGGCCGAGGCGACGCACGCGCTCGGGCTCCTCGGCCTGGCTCACCATCATGTCCAGCGCGCTGGTCATCACGCCCAGCAGGGCGTGGAAATCCTGACTGACCCCTCCCGTCAGGCGTCCGACGCCTTCCAGCCGTCGCGCGGCCTCCACCTCGGCGCGCGCTTCGGCGCGGGCGCGCTCCGCCTCCGCTTCGGCGGCTTCGAGCCGGGCACGCAGGGCGTCCAGCTCCGGCCTCAGGTCCTCGACGGGAGCCGTCTCGCCGGCGGTCTCCGCCCCGGTCGCCAGGTCGCCGCCGGCCCGCTCCCCGGCCGCCAGCAGGGCCTCGACCGATCCGTCCTCGGCCAGGAGGGGCAACAGGCGCCACCGCGTGCCGGCCGCGCGCCCCCCGTGCACGTCCAGGGGCCCGGCCTCGCCGACCGGCGCGGCCAGCGCCGCGCGCAGGCTTTGGCGGGCCTCCGCCCGTTCCTCCTCGCCGGCGAACAGGTCGGCGAAATCGCCGCCGACGATCAGGTCGTCGCGGCCGCTCAACGTGCGCGCCACCGGGTTGGCCTCCCGCACGCGACCCTCGGCGTCGAGGATCACCAGAGCGCTGGACGCGGATTCGAAGACCCGCCGGACCAGGCCGTCCGACGTCGCCGGTTCAGGCGGGGCCGCGACGTCCGGCTCCATGACGGGCTGGGTCAGACCGTCGGTCTCGACGATGGCGGCGGTGGATCCGACGATCTCGCCGTTGGCCGTCTCGATCGGCATGGCGGTGACGGACACCAGCATCTTGCGGCGCGTCGCCGGGTTGGCCAGCAGGTGCTGGAAGCCCTTGACCGTCTGGCCGCGCAGGGCGCGCGCGCTGGGCAGCAGGTCGGGGGGAATGGCGCGGCCGTCCGGGTAGGTGATGCCCCAGGTCGCCGAGTGGAAGCGCAGGCCCAGAAGCTCGGCGTCGCGGCGCCCCAGCAGCTGATGCGCCGCCCGGTTGGCGAAGACGAACTTGCCCTGCTTGTCGGTCTCCACCAGCGCGACGGGAATGGCGTTCAGGATCTCCAGCGTGCGCGCCTCCGCCGTCTCGGCGCGGCGGACGGCGTCGTCCAGGGCGGCGCCGGTGGCGTCGGTCCGGCCCCGGCGGGTCAGACCCCACAGCCAGGCCGCGATCGCCAGCAGGAAGCCGAGAACGGCCAGGCCGGCGAACACCAGCGTCCAGTCGATCTGCCCTTCCATGACCATGATGACGCGCGCTCCATCCCGAAATGGGGCGCCGGATGCGCCCGTCCGGGGTTCTTGCAAGAGGCGAACCGCTCGCCCCCAAGGCGACTAGAACGCCTCCCGGCGCCGGTCCAGCTTCGCCGTCCCCTTTCGGCACGAAGACGGGGCCGGACGTCGCCGCCCGGCCCCCCTTGGTCCTCGCCGGTGTGCGGATCGGGTCAGAAGGCGACGCGCATGACCAGCTGGTACACCGGCCCCGCTTCCTCGGTCTCGACTTCATACTCGTCGTAGACGCGGTTCCGCTGGTCGGCCTCGTTCGCGAACTTGTCGAAGACCTCGTCCTTGGACGAGTCGAGCAGGTTGGAGCCGGTCAGGCGGACCACGACGTTGGAGCCGAACTGCTTCTCGACGAAGACCTCCAGGTCGGCGCCGTAGGAGGTGGTGACTTCCTCGGCCAGCACGCGGCTGAAGGCGTCGCCCTGCTTGCGGTAGCTGGCCCCGAAAGCCGCGCCCCAGGTGGGCAGATCCTGGGTGAAGCCGACGCTGTAGACGTAGTCCGACTGGCTGTTGAACCGGCGCTCGCCGATGAAGTCGGTGATCTCGGAGTCCAGCCAGGAGTAGTTCAGGAACACGCCGGTCGACTCCATGCCGATGAAGTCCAGCGGGGTCGAGAGGTCGAACTCGACGCCGTAGACCTTGCCGTCGCCGACATTGTCCACGGTGTAGATGAAGGTGCCCGGACCGCCGTCGCCTTCCTGGCCGGTGTTGGTCTCCTCCACCAGATCCTGGACGTCACGATAGAAGACGTTCATGCCCGCCACGCCGCGACGGCCCAGACGACGCTCGAAGCCCAGGTCGAACCCGGTGGCGATCTCCGGCTTCAGGTCGGGGTTGCCCACGAAGTCGCTGTCGCCGAACTCTTCCACAAGCAGGGCCGGGGACAGGCGGTTGAAGCTGGGACGGCGCACAGTGCGCGCGGCCGAGAAGATGATCCGGTCGTCCTCGCTCAGGGCGTAGCGCAGGCTGAACGACGGCAGCAGCTCGGCCTCGTCGCTCTCGCTGACCTGATCGGCCGGCGCGACGGTGCGGTCGGTGATCGTGGTGTCGGTCGTCTCGTAGCGCAGGCCGGCTTCCCAGGTCAGGGCGCCGGTCTCGCCCGACAGCATGACGTAGGGATCGAGGCGGTTCTCCTCGATCGTCACGTCGCCGCCCGGAACCGGCGTCGACGGACCGAAAGCCGGGACGGCCGGGCGCGGCGCCGGGGCGTTCGGCACGGTGAAGCGGATGCGCGGGGTCTCGGTGACCAGGCTGTCGCGGGTCTTCCAGTTGCCCTGCAGGCCGAACTCCAGCTCCATGCCGTTCGACAGCTCGATCTCGTGCTCGATCGCGGCCTTCCACTCCTCGTCCTGGATGTCGGTCGTGGTGGAATCGAGGGTGTAGCGGTCCTCGTCCGGGAAGATGATGGCGTCGCGGCGATACTCGGACTCGCCTTCGAACTCGTACTGTTCGTCGCTGATCGAGGCGTAGGCCAGCTTGAACTCGGTGTCGCCGCCGAACATCTCGCGCTCATAGCCCGTGCGGACGGTCAGGTTGTCGGTCTGGATGTCCAGGTCGTTGTCGTTGATGGTCGACAGGTTGGCCGCGTTCTCGATGCCGCCCAGGTACTCGATGGAGTCCTCGTCCTGCACGCGATCGGTGCGCACGAACGCGCCGGCGACGTCGAACGTCCCGCCGCCGATCTCGGTCTCATAGGCCGCGTTGAAGGCATAGTCGGTGCCGTCGCGGACGTCCGTCTGCACCTCGGTGTTGTCCAGCGTGCCGCCGGGCTCGTCGAAACGCTGGCTGTACTTGTTCTTGGGATTGCGGCGGTCCTGCACGTTGGCGCCCAGCAGCAGGCGCCCGCCCAGGGCCTCGCCGCCCCAGACCGCGCCATAGGTGCCGCCCCATTCGCCATATTCGCTGTCCGGGAACATGATCGCGCCCAGACGGACGTATCCGCCGTCCAGCGACAGGGCGTCGCGCAGCACGATGTTGATCGTGCCGGCGACTGCGTCGCCCGAGCGGTTGGCCGAGGAGGAGCGCACCACCTCCACACGCTCGATCAGTTCGGCGGGGATGCGGTCGACGAAGAAGGAACGGTCGACCCCGGCGCCGGGAACTTCCTCGCCGTCGATCAGGATCTTGGTGTAGCCCGGGTCCAGTCCGCGCAGGCGGGCGCCGTCGGATTCCAGCACGTCGGACAGGAAGGTGACCGAGGGCACGCGCTTCAGGGCGTCCCCGACCGTCAGCGGCTCGAACCGCTGGAAGTATTCGCGGTCGTACGACAGCGTCGGCGCGGTGTCGTCGGTGCGGTTGCGGAGCACGGGGCGGCCGGTGACGATGACGTCCTCGACCGACGTGACGGGGCCCTGAGCCTCTTGGGCCTGGGCGGCCGTGACCAGGGCGAGCGGCGCGAGCGCGGCGCCCATGAACAGTTTGATGCGCATTGGATGTGCTTCCCCAACGACCGGACGATGTTTCGCCTCGGCCTGACGGGCGGTGGTTAGGCTGGCATCACGACGTTACGGCGAAGCTTGAGTGACGCCCCCGTCGCACGACGATCTCCGTTTTGTGACGTTGCCGCCGCGCCTCGCTCCGGGGGTTGACCCGGGGGGTCTCCGGATGCGACCGCCGCGACGTCATTCGGGGGATCCACACCATGCGCCTGCTCGTCCTGACCGCCGCCGCCGCCCTGCTGGCCGCCTGTTCGACCGTGGAGGTTCCTGGCCCCGGCGCTCCCGTCACGGCCCGCCTCGAAACCCCCGCGGTGGGCACGGCCAACGCCGACGCCGCCGACGATCCGGCGATCTGGGCCTCATCCCGGCCGATCACCATCGGGGAGGTGACCTCGCGCGGCTTCGTCGCCGGCACGGACAAGAAGGCCGGTCTCTACATCTACGCGCTGGATGGGCAGGTCATGCAGTTCCTGCCCGAGGGCCTGCTCAACAACGTCGACGTCGTCGACGGCTTCCGCGCCGGCGGTCGGTCCCAGGTTCTGCTGGGCGCCAGCGACCGCGGGGCTGACCGCATGGGCGTGTCCTTCTTCCTCTATGAGCCGGGCGTGTCGGCCACGGTCCGGCCCTGGGGCGTCGTGCCGTTCGACGTCTCCGAACCTTACGGCTTCTGCTTCGGCCGCCGCGACGGCCAGGTCCACGCCATCCTGGTCTCCAAGGCCGGGGAGGTGGTGCAGTCGGTGATCACGGAGGACGCCGACGGCAAGCCCGCCGCCCGCATCGTCCGCCGCTTCCAGGTCGGCTCGATCTCGGAAGGCTGCGCCGTCGACGAGGCGTCCGACACGCTGTTCGTCAACGAGGAGATGGTGGGCGTCTGGAGCTACGGCTTCGATCCGGCGTCCGGCGACGCCCGCACCCAGGTCCAGGCCGTCGACGGCGTTCGGCTGACGGCCGACGTCGAAGGGGCGACCATCCTGATCGACGGCACCGTCCGCTACATGATCGCGTCCAGTCAGGGCGACTCCGGCTTCGCGGTCTGGCGCCTGGACGAGGGCGGTCCGACCTGGATCGGACGCTTCGCGGTGCACGACGGCGTCGTCGACGGCGTCACGGGCACGGACGGTCTGGACGCGCTGGGCGGCCCCGTCGGCGACGCCTTCCCCCAAGGGCTGATCGTCGTCCAGGACGACGTCAATCCGGGCGGCGCACAGAACTTCAAATACATCGACTGGCGCGACGTGAAGGCGGCCTTGGGCCTCTAGACGGCCGCCTTCGGCCGCCGCTTGACGCCGTAGTAGACGCCGATGCCCGCCGGGATCAGCCAGTAGGCGAAGCCCGGCGCCCACGGCATGCCGGCCAGCAGGGGCGAGGCCGCCAGCCCCGCCGAGACCAGCCCCGCGCCCACGCACAGGATCCACACGTCGCGCGCCGCCGTCAGGGCCACGCGCGCAGCCTCGTCGTGCGCGTGCCGCCGGCCGCAGTGGTTCAGCAGCACGAACAGCAGGCTCAGGAAGCCGAAGCCGATGCCGTAGGCGACGAAGATGCCCCGCAGGTCGTCCAGCGATCCGATCAGCTCCGCCCCCGGCAGGCGGCCGCCCGACATCCAGCCCATGCCCGTCTCGGTCAGCAGGCGCAGGGGGAAGACGTAGACCAGCACGGTGAACACGATCGCCAGGCTGATCAGGCCGATCGCGCCGCCGCGTTCCGACGTGAGGCGGCCGAACCCGCGATGCGCGGCCCAGAACATGGTCACCAGCGCAAAGCCGGAGGCGAACGCCGGCACATGGGCGAGCGCCCGTCCCAGATCGGCGAAGGAGGTCAGCGGCTCGGCGCCGGCGATGATCAGCAGGGTCACGGCGAAGGCGAAGGCCGCGTCCACGAAGGCGTCCAGCCGCTTGCCCGCTTCCCGCTCGATGTCCGCGATGGTCATGTCCGCCCCCCGTCCCCGGACGAAGGCTGGCGCAACACGGGCCCGAAAACAAGAAAGGCCCCGCCGGAGCGGAGCCTTCTTCGGTCTCTGACTGGAGCGGGCGAGGCGATTCGAACGCCCGACCCTCACCTTGGCAAGGTGATGCTCTACCCCTGAGCTACGCCCGCGCTCTCAGTCGAGAGCGGGGCGTATAGCGGACGCCCCGCCGGACCCGCAAGAGGCTTTTTCGCCCTACTCGCGGCTGCCCATGAACGACAGCAGAAACTGGAACAGGTTCACGAAGTTGATGAACAGGCTCAGCGCGCCGAAGCCGGTGGCCACGCCCAGCGCCGCCTGGTCCCCGCCCAGCGCATAGTAGGTCATCTTCAGGCGCTGGGTGTCATAAGCGATTAGCGCCGAGAAGATCAGCACGCCGGCGGCCGAGATGATCAGGCCCAGCGTGCCCGAACCCACGAACATGTTCACGATCGAGGCGATGATCAGACCGATCACGCCCATGATCAGGAAGGTGCCCAGCGGGCCGAGGTCCCGCTTGGTCGTGTAGCCGTACAGGCTCAGCGCGCCGAAGGCGGCCGCGGTGACGAAGAAGGTCGAGGCCACCGACGACGAGGTGTAGATCAGGAACACCAAGCCCAGGCTGGCGCCGATCGACGCCACGACGGCCCAGTAGAGCAGGTTCACCCCGCCGGCCGTCGGGTTCTTCATGAAGAACATCGATCCGAACAGCAGCACCAGCGGCGCGAACTGCACCACCATGCCCAGCATGGTCAGGCCGATCCGGCCGTCCGGCGTCTGGGCGAAGAACAGCTGCGTCACCTCCGGCACATTGCCGGTGACGTACGCCAGCACGCCGGCCACCACGAGGCCCAGCGCCAGCTTGTTGTAGACGCCCAGCATGAAGGCGCGCAGGCCGGCGTCGACCGACATGTCGGCCGATTGCGGCAGCGGACGCGCATAACCGTTGTTGAAGTCGCTCATCGCGAGTTCGATCTCCCAAATCTCCCGGATCGGTCCGGGTTCAGCTTCGGAATATCGGGGCCGGGTTCCCGCTCCGCAAGAAAAACCGGACTTGGGACCACGCGTTCCGGCCGCTACCAATGGCCGCATGATCCGGCTGTTCACCGCGATTTCCCTGCCGCCCGACCTGTCGGAACCTCTGGCGCGCCGCCAGACCGGCCTGCCCGGCGCGCGCTGGCGGCCGCTCGAGGCGCTGCACGTGACGCTGGCCTTCTACGGCGAGGTGGGCGAGCGCGCGGCGGACGATCTGGCCGCGGAACTGCAGCGCGCCGCGACGGGCGGTCCGCTCGATCTTTCGCTGTCGGGCGTCGGCGCCTTCGGCGAAGGCCACCGCACCCACGCGATCTGGGCCGGCGTCGCCGCCAACGAGCGCCTGCACGTCCTCGCCGGGCGTTGCCGCGCGGCGGGCGAACGTGCGGGCCTGAAGCTGGAGACCCGGACCTACCGGCCGCACGTGACGCTGGCCTATCTGAAGCCGCAGGCCGATCCGGCCCGCATCGGCGCCTGGATCACCGGCCACAACCTTCTGTCCTCGCCGCCCACCCGGGTGGACCGGTTCGGTCTCTGGTCCAGCGTCCTGACCCATGACGGCAGCCATTATGAGCTGGAGCGGGAGTATCTGCTGTGACCGACGGGATCGCGCCCGGGCCGACGCTGGAGACGGAGCGCCTGATCCTGCGCCCGACGGCCATGGCCGATTTTCCGCGCTGGGCCGGGATGATGGCCGACCCGGAAGCCGCCCGCTTCATCGGCGGGCCCCAGCCGGCGGCGACGGCCTGGCGCGGCTTCATGACCATGGCGGGCGCCTGGACGCTGACGGGGGTGGCCATGTTCAGCCTGATCGAGAAGTCGACCGGCCTGTGGGTCGGCCGGCTGGGGCCGTGGACTCCCGAAGGGTGGCCCGGGACTGAGGTGGGCTGGGGCCTGCACCCCGACGCCCAGGGCAAGGGCTACGGCGTCGAAGGCGCGACGGCGGCGCTGGACTACGCCTTCGACGTGCTCGGCTGGACGGACGTCATCCACTGCATCGATCCGGACAACGTCCCGTCGCAAAGACTGGCCGAACGCCTCGGCTCGTCCAATCTCGGCCCGACCAGGCTGCCGCCGCCGTTTCAGGACGCCCCCGTCGACCGCTGGGGTCAGACGCGGGAGCGATGGAAAGCGCGGCGCAACCGCTGACGTCGGCCGTCCGTATCTGACGGGTCGGGCAGAGATGGAGATCCTAATGCGCCACCTCGCGAGCGCCGCCCTCGCCTTCGCCCTGCTGGTTCCCGTCGCCGCGCAGGCGCAGGTGTCGGGCCTCGACCTCGACCGCTTCGACGGCCGCTGGTTCGAGATCGCGCGCAGCCCCAACGACGTGCAGAAGGACTGCAGCCGCGCCCAGATCGACTTCACCGCGACGAACCGGGCCGACCGATACGGCATTACCGTAGCCTGCACCCGGCGCGCCGATGGCCGGGTCGAGACGCTGCGTGCCGATGCGCGCATCGACCCGTCGAACAACGCCAAGTTCCGCTTCACTCTGCGCGGCGTGCTGAGTTTCGGCGGTCTGGCCGGCCAGAATTACTGGGTTCAGGCTCACGCGCCCGACTACAGCTGGGCCATCCTGTCTCTGCCGAACAAGTCCGACTGGTGGATCTGGAGCCGCAGCCAGAGCCCGTCGGCGGCCGTCCGCAGCCAGACCCTGGCCCGCGCCCGCCAGCTGGGTCTGAACACGTCGCAGGTGGTGACGACGGGCGGGTGAGCCGCCGCCGCTTGACGGCCGGAACACAACCGGAACATATGCGGCCATGGCCGCGGCGGCGCTTCAGATCGACCTCGTCTTCTCGCGCCCGGAGACCACCCTGGCCGTGACGCGAGGCGCCGCGCGCCTGCTGGTGGACATGGGGTATGCGCCCCTGCTCGAGGTCGGCCTGCCCAACGGTCGGCGCGCCGACGTCATGGCCCTGAGCCCGCGCGGCGAGATCGTCATCGTCGAGGTGAAGTCCGGCCTCGAGGATTTCCGTTGCGACCAGAAGTGGCGCGAGTACGGCCCCTTCTGCGACGCCTTCTTCTTCGCGGTGGATCCCGGCTTTCCGCAGGACCTGATCGAAAGCGACTGCGGCCTGATCGTCGCCGACGGGTTCGGCGGCACGGTGCTGCGGCAGGCGACGCCGACGCCGCTGGCCCCCGCGCGACGCAAGGCGCTGACGCTGGCCTTCGCGCGCCTCGGCGCCATGCGGGCGCTGCGGACCTAGCGCGGCGCCCGCTTCGCCAGGATGCGCTGCAGCGTCCGGCGATGCATTCCCAGGCGGCGCGCGGTCTCCGAGACGTTGTGGTCGCACAGCTCGTAGACCCGCTGGATGTGCTCCCAGCGCACGCGGTCGGCGCTCATGGGATTGTCCGGCGGTTCCGGCGCCTCGCCGGTCATCAGAAGGGCCTTGACCACGTCGTCGGCGTCGGCCGGCTTCTGCAGATAGTCGACCGCGCCGGCCTTGACCGCCGCGACGGCGGTGGCGATCGCGCCGTAGCCGGTCAGCATGACGATGCGACTGTCCTCGCGCCGCTCGCGGATCATCTCGACGACCTTCAGGCCGTTGCCGTCTTCCAGCCGCATGTCCAGCACGGCGAAGGCGGGCGGGCGGCCGGCGACCGCCACGCCGGCCTCGGCGACGGAGGCGACGGTCACCACTTCGAAACCGCGGCTTTCCAGCGCACGGCCCATGCGCGTCCGCAGCGCCTGATCGTCGTCCAGCAGCAGCAGCGACCGGTCGGTCAGGCCGGCGAGGCGCGCTTCGAGGGCGGAGGGATCGGCGGTCTGGGCGTCGGTCATGGCTGCTCCTGTAACGCCGATGTCGGACCGTCCGGTTCCGGGCGCAAGGCTTTCAGGCCCCCTGCGACGATTCGAGCGCCGGCCGGGGCCAGCGCACGGACACGCGCGCGCCCTTCAACGGCGGATCGGCCTGTTCGGCCGACCCCACGGACACCACGCCGCCGCTGCGTTCCAGCAGGGTGCGCGAAATGAAGAAGCCCAGACCCATGCCGCCCTGACTGGGCGCGACCGGCTCGGCCTGCGGCGGCGGGGCCTTGCGCCCGCGGCGTGCGCCCGCGGCGGCCTGCGCGGCGGCGGCGATCTGGGCGGTCAGGGCCCGTCGGGCCTTGCCGTGCGGCCGGCTGGTCACATAGGGCTCGCCCAGCCGGGGCAGGACGTCCGCGGCGAACCCTGGCCCGTCGTCCAGCACGGAGATCTCGATCCAGCCGGCGTCGACCACCGCCTCGATCCGCACGGCCGCGGCGGCGAAGTCGGCCGCGTTCTCCACCAGCGTCGACAGGCCGTGCACCACCTCGGGCAGCCTGCGGACCTGAGGCGGGGCCTCGCCCGAGCGCGTGCGGACCACGGCGGCGAAGTCCAGGTCGAAGCCGCGGTGCGGCTGGATCACTTCTTCCAGCAGCGCCCTGAGGCTGACCGAGGCGGTAAGGGCGCCGTCGTCCTCCGGGGCCTGGCTCAGGCGCTTCAGGATGTCCCGACAGCGCTCGGCCTGCTGCAGGATCAGTTGCGCGTCCTCCGCCAGGGCTGGATTGTCGCGAGCGGCCCGGCTCAGCTCCTTGGCCACGACCTGGATGGTGGCCAGCGGCGTGCCCAGCTCATGGGCCGCCGCCGCCGCCAGCCCGCCCATGGCGGCCAGACGCTGCTCGCGCTGAAGGACGTCCTGCGTCGTGGCCAGCGCCAGTTCCAGCTTCTCGGCGTCGGCCGCGACCCGCCACGCATAGGTGGCGGTGAAGACCACCCCCGTGACCAGCGCCAGCCCGATGCCGAAGCGATAGAGGGGCGGCAGGTCCAGCTCGGTCCCCTTGGCCCACGGCAGCGGCATGGACCAGTGGAACAGCGCCACCGACGCCAGCAGGGCCAGGAACCCCAGCGCCAGCGCCTGACGCGCGGGCAGGGAGGCGGCCGCCACCGTCACCGGCGCGACCAGCAGCAGGCAGAACGGATTGCGCAGCCCGCCCGTCAGCGCCAGCAGCACGGTCAGCTGCAGCATGTCGAAGCCGAGGTGCAGCGCCGTCCGCCGTCCGTCGGTCGGATTGGGATCCAGCGTCTTCAGTTCCGACGCGGCGTACAGGTTGAACAGCACGCCGGCCGCGATGGCCGCCGAACAGGCCAGAAGCGGCAGGTCGAAGTGCAGGATCACCGTGGCGGTGAAGATCGTCGCGCTCTGCCCCAGCAGCGCCATCCAGCGCAGGATGATCAGGGTGCGCAGCGACAGGCCGCGGCCGCGCCGCTGCAGGTCGCGCCAGCCTTCGGGGGCGGTCCGGTCCTGCGGCGCGGCGTCGGCTTCCACGGGGCTCATGCGCGACCTATAGACCGCCGCGTCATTCCGAACGAGCCACTGGAGCCGCGATGCCGCGCCGCACCGTCGTCCTTTTCGCCGCCGCCGTGTCCGGCATCGCCCTGGCGCTGGCCCTGGTGACCGTGCTGGTCGTCGGCGCCCGCGACCGCGCCGCGCCGGCGCAGGGCATGGCGGGCAGTTCCGTCCAGGCCGGCGGCACGGGTCAGCCGCAGGTCGGCGGGCCCTTCACCCTGGTGGATCAGGACGGCCGCACGGTGACGGAGGATCTTCTGAAGGACCGATGGAGCCTCGTCTTCTTCGGCTTCACCTACTGCCCCGACTACTGCCCGACGACGCTGGCCATGATCGACGCGACGAAGCGCGAGCTGGGCCGCGAGGGCGAGGACCTGCAGGTCGTCTTCGTCTCCGTCGATCCCGAGCGGGACACGCCGCAGGTCCTCAGGGACTATCTGTCCAGCCCCGGCTTCCCGCAGGGCGTGATCGGGCTGACCGGCGCGCCCGACCAGATCGCCGGTGTGGCGAAAGCCTACGGCGCCTATTTCGAGAAGGTGGGCGAGGGCGAGGGCTATTCCATGAACCATTCCCTCGCGATCTGGCTGATGGGACCGGACGGCAGGTCGCGCCTCAGCCTCAATCACCAGCTTGGCCCCGAACGGACGGCGCAGCTGATCCGCAGCGCACGGGCGCGGGGGTAGGCGCGCCGGGGTCGCTTGCGTCATATAAGGATATCCTTATATGTGGCCGCCTCGCCGTCCCCAGGAGCGCCCCGTGAGCCGTTCGTCGTTCTACTTCACCTCCGAGAGCGTCTCCGAGGGGCACCCCGACAAGGTCGCCGACCGCATCTCCGACACCATCGTGGATCTGTTTCTGGCCCGCGATCCCGAGGCGCGGGTCGCCTGCGAGACGCTGACCACCACCAATCGCGTGGTGCTGGCCGGCGAGATCCGCGGCAAGGGCATCTGGGAAAACGACGCCTGGGTCGGCGGCATCGAGGCCGAGATCGAGAATGCGGTCCGGGCGGCGGTCAAGGACATCGGCTACGAGCAGGACGGCTTCCACTGGGAGACGTTCGAGTTCGCCAACCACCTGCATGGCCAGTCGGTCGACATCGCGGTGGGGGTCGACGCCGCCGGCGACAAGGACGAGGGCGCGGGCGATCAGGGCATCATGTTCGGCTACGCCTCGAACGAGACGCCGGAGCTGATGCCGGCCACCCTGGCCTACAGCCACGAAATTCTGCGCCGTCTGGCCGCCCTGCGTCATGCCGGCGAAAAGGCGCTGGAGCCGGACGCCAAGAGCCAGGTCACCCTGTTCTACGAGAACGGCAAGCCCGTGCGCGCCTCGTCCATCGTGGTATCGACCCAGCATGCGAAGGGCCTGACCCAGGCCGACGTGCGCAAGGTCGTCGAGCCGGTGGTGCGCGAGGTGCTGCCCGCCGACTTCATCACCGACGAAACGGTGTGGCACATCAATCCGACCGGCATCTTCGAGATCGGGGGACCGGACGGCGACACCGGCCTGACGGGGCGCAAGATCATCGTCGACACCTACGGTGGGGCAGCCCCGCACGGCGGCGGCGCCTTCTCCGGCAAGGACCCGACCAAGGTCGACCGCTCGGCCGCCTACGCCGCGCGCTATCTGGCCAAGAACGTGGTCGCCGCCGGTCTGGCCGATCGCTGCACCATCCAGCTGTCCTACGCCATCGGCGTGGCCCAGCCCCAGTCGGTCCACGTCGACCTGCACGGCACGGGCAGGATCGACGCCGAGGTGCTGGAGCGCGAGCTGCCGAAGCTGATCGGCGGCGCCACCCCGCGCTCGATCCGCACCCATCTGGGCCTGAACAAGCCGATCTACGCCCGCACCGCCGCCTATGGTCACTTCGGCCAGAAGCCGGACGCCGACGGCGGCTTCTCTTGGGAGAAGACGGATCTGGTCGAGAAGCTGAAGGCGCTGGCCTGAAGCATCTGCCTTCTCCCTTCCCGGCGGAGGGTCTAGACAGCGCGCCCATGTCCGACCCGGCCTCTTCCGCCCATCCCCCCCTGCGCTCCTTCGGCCGCATCAAGTCGCGTGCCGTGAAGCCTCGGCAAGCGGCGCTGTTCGACGCCCTGCTGCCGTCGATCCGCGTGCCCGATCCCAAGGCGGGACCGATCGACCCGACGGCGCTCATGCCCGGCGCGGCCGAGGTCTGGCTGGAGATCGGTTTCGGCGGCGGCGAGCACATGGCGGTTCAGGCCGCGCGCCGGCCCGAGGTTCTGGTCATCGGCTGCGAGCCCTTCGTCAACGGCGTGGCCTCGGCCCTGCGGCACGTGGACGAGGGCGGGCTGAGGAACGTCCGGATCCACCCCGACGACGGCCGCGACGTGGTCGCCGTCCTGCCCGACGCGTCGGTCGACCGCGTCTTCATCCTGTTCCCCGACCCCTGGCAGAAGGCGCGACACAACAAGCGCCGACTGCTGCAGCCGGCCTTTCTCGCCGAGCTGATGCGCGTGCTGAAGCCGGGCGGCCGCCTGCGCTTCGTCACTGACTGGCAGGACTATGCCGACCAGTCGCGCGACCTGCTGGACGCCACCGAGGGGCTGACGCGCGTCCCGGACACGGGCGGCGATCCTGAGGACCGCACCGCCCCCGGCGACCACGTGATCACGCGCTACGAAGAGAAGAAGCTGGGCGACTGCGCGCCGGTCTTCCTGGACTACGCGCGCGACTGAGGCGTCAGGCGACGCCACCCCTCGAGCGCGGCCAGCACCAGCAGCGACTTCACCGCCGCTCCGATCAGGAACGGCTGAACGCCGCCCGACCAGGCGTCGGCCGCGCCGATCTTCGTCGCCAGCCATCCGCCGCCCATGCCCAGCAGAAGCAGGTGGAGGGCGAGCAGCGTCGCGGCGCCGCGGAGCCAGCCGTCCAGCAGACCGCGCCGCGCCGCCAGTCCGGCGAGCGCCGCCGCGATCGGAAAGGCGAAGATGTAGCCCGCGGTCGCGCCGGTGAACGGGGCGAACCCGTGCGCTCCCTCCGACAGGACCGGCAGCCCCGACGCCGCCGCGGCGAGATAGATCACCACCGCAACGACGCCCCATGTCGGTCCCAGCGCCGCGCCCGCCAAGAGCACGGCGAAGCTCTGCATCGTCATCGGCACCGGATGCATCGGCACGTCGATCTGCGCCCCGAGCGCCATCAGGGCGGCGAAGGCGAGGGCGAGCAGGGGGCGGGTCAGGGCGGACATCTCGCCTGCTGACCATGCCCCGGCGGTTCCGACAATCCGCGTCGCGGACGATCGGGGGCTGACAAGGCGCTTCGGCGGGTCTATAGGACCGCTCACATCGTTGGACCGGCGGCCTGACGGCGCCGATCAAGCGGCGTCCGGACCGGGCGCCGCTTTTGTTTTGGACGCACGGCCCTGAAAGCCAAGACCGCCGAAGATCGCCAGCTGCTGGAGCTGATCGAGCCCGTCGCCGAGACGCTGGGCCTGGCGGTCGTGCGCGTGCGGCTGATGGGCGGGACCCAGCGGCGCCGCCTGCAGATCATGGCCGAGCGCCCGTCCGACCACGACATCTCCGTCGAGGAGTGCGCCCGTCTCAGCCGCGCCGTGTCCGAGGTTTTCGACGCCGCCGATCCGATCGCGGGCGAGTATCTGCTGGAGGTCTCGTCCCCCGGCGTCGACCGCCCGCTGACCCGGCTCGAGGACTTCGACACATTCGAGGGCCATGAGGCCCGTCTCGAGACCGACCGCATGGTCGAGGGCCGCAAGCGCTTCAAGGGCGTGCTGGCCGGCGTGGAGGGGGACGACGTCCTCATCGACCTGGAGGGCGAGGAGGACACCGCCCTTCTGCCCTTCGCCTGGCTGGCCGACGCCAAGCTGGTGCTGACCGACAACCTGATGAAGGCGGGGGCCGAAAAGCGCGCCGCCCGCACCGAAACCGAAGAAGACTGAGGACCTGAACCATGGCCGTCGGCGTTTCCGCGAACCGTCTCGAACTTCTCCAGATCGCCGACGCCGTCGCGCGCGAGAAGAACATCGACC
Source organism: Brevundimonas sp. (assembly GCF_035935935.1). Taxonomy (GTDB): domain Bacteria; phylum Pseudomonadota; class Alphaproteobacteria; order Caulobacterales; family Caulobacteraceae; genus Brevundimonas. Next base: position 49,918 of record NZ_DASYWO010000006.1, on the reverse strand, counting down.
GCGAGATCGTGATCGAGGCGATCGAGGAGGCCGTGCAGAAGGGCGCCAAGTCCCGCTACGGCGCGCACCACGACATTCGCGCGAAGATGGATCCGAAGACCGGCGAGATGGCGCTGACCCGTCACGTCACCATCGTCGAGGACGACTGGCAGCCGGAAGACGAGCTGGAAGAGTTCAACGACAGCGCCATGGTGCGTCTGCGCGACGCCTCGAAGCGCGATCCCGAAGCCGTCGTCGGCAAGGAGTACGTAGAGGATCTGCCGCCGTTCGAGTTCGGCCGCGTGCAGACCCAGATGGCCCGTCAGGTCGTGATGGGGAAGGTCCGCGACGCCGAGCGGGCCAACCAGTACGAAGAGTTCAAGGACCGCGTGGGCGAGATCGTCAACGGCACGGTCAAGCGGGTCGAATACGGCAACACCATCGTCGACCTGGGCCGCGGCGAGGGCATCATGCGCCGCAACGACTCGATCCCGCGCGAGGTGTTCAACATCGGCGACCGGATCCGCACCTACATCTACGACGTGCGCCCCGAGGCCAAGGGCCCGCAGGTCATGCTGTCGCGCGCCCATCCCGGCTTCATGGCCAAGCTGTTCGCCCAGGAGGTGCCCGAGGTCTACGACGGCGTGATCGAGATCCGCGCCGCCGCCCGCGACGCCGGCTCGCGCGCCAAGATGGCGGTGCTGTCCAACGACAGCTCGATCGACCCGGTCGGGGCCTGCGTCGGCATGCGCGGCTCGCGCGTGCAGGCGGTCGTCGCCGAGCTGCAGGGCGAGAAGATCGACATCATCCAGTGGAACAACGACGAGCCGACCTTCATCGTCAACGCGCTCGCCCCGGCCGAGGTGTCGAAGGTGGTGCTGGACGAGGAAGCCGACCGCGTCGAGGTCGTCGTGCCGGACGAGCAGCTGTCGCTGGCCATCGGCCGTCGCGGCCAGAACGTCCGCCTCGCCTCCCAGCTGACCGGCTGGCAGATCGACATCATCACCGAGAGCCAGGACTCCGAGCGCCGCCAGCGTGAGTTCGCCGAGCGCACCGCCCTGTTCCAGGAGGCGCTGGACGTCGACGAGGTCATCGCCCAGCTGCTGGTCACCGAGGGCTTCGCCACGGTCGAGGACCTGGCCTACGTCGAGTCCTACGAGATCTCCGACATCGAAGGCTTCGACGAGGACACCGCCGAGGAGCTTCAGGCCCGCGCCCGCGACTGGCTGGACAAGCTGGCCGCCGAGCAGGACGCGAAGCGTCGCGAGCTGGGCGTCGAGGACGGCGTGCTGGACGTGCCGGGCGTGACCCTGCCGATCGCCGTCGCCCTCGGCGAGGGCGGCGTGAAGACGGTCGAGGATCTGGCCGACCTGGCCACCGACGAGATCCGCGGCGGCTACGAGATGCGGAACGGCGAGCGTGTGAAGGTCCCCGGCGTTCTGGAAGCCTTCAACCTGGCGCAGGAGGACGCCGAGCTGCTGATCCTGCAGGCCCGCGTGGCCGCCGGCTGGATCGACGCCTCGGAACTGCCGCAGCCCGAGCCGGAGTATGAGGAAGAGTACGCCGAGGGCGAATACGACCCGGACGTGGTCTTCGGCGGCGGCGACGCCGATGCGGGCGAACCGGAGGCTTCGGACGAAGCCGACGATCAGCCGCAAGACGCGTGATGGAGGCCCGGACCGTTCATGGGGCTGCGCGACGCCACGGCAGATAGGGAACGCCGCGACCTGGTCACCCGCCAGGTCATGGACGAATCTCGTCTGATCCGTTTCGTCGCGGCCCCCGACGGCTCGGTCGCCCCTGACCTGGCGCGCAAGCTCCCGGGGCGCGGCATGTGGGTGGAGGCCACCCGCGACGCCGTCGCCCACGCCGCGTCGAAGAACCTGTTCGCGCGCGCCGCAAAGGCGCCGCTGAAGCCCTCAGCCGATCTGGCGGAAACGGTCGAAACCCTGCTTTTCCGGCGCTGTCTGGACCAGCTGGGGCTTGCCCGGCGCGAGGGCGTGCTTATCTCCGGGTTCGAAAAGGCGGCGGCCGCGATCCGGTCGGGCCGGGCCGCATGGCTGGTCGAGGCGGCGGACGGGTCCGCGGACGGCCGCGGCAAACTTCTCGCGCTGGCGCGCCACCAGACGCCGCCGCCGAAGGTCTGCGGGCTTTTCACTGCGGACGATTTGAGTTTGGCCCTGGGGCTGGAAAATGCGATACACGCCGTCCTGCTTGAGGGCGGGCGGGCCGATCGCTGGACCACCGAGGTCGAACGACTGGCGGGATTTCGACCGTTGACGCCGCCTTCCTGGCGGGGCGACGCGGCTGAGGACCCGGATGGATTTTCAGACGGGCGGGGTTTCGCTCCCTAGCGGGGCGGGGCGCCGCACGGCTTTTTGTGTTTGAGGACGGCGACTTTTGCGCCGTCATGATGAAGCGACCGGATGACCGACGAGAACGACAAGACCAACGACGGCAAGACGACCCCGACCCCCTCCGCGACGGGGCCGCGCGCGCCGCTGAGCCTGAAGCCGCGCCAGGCCGGCGCGGTCTCGGCCGGCACGGTGAAGCAGAGCTTCAGCCACGGCCGCTCCAAGACCGTCGTGGTCGAGACCAAGCGCCGCGTCGGCGCGCCTCCCGGCGGCGGTCACCAGCGTCCGCAGGGCTTCGACGTCGCTCGTCCGCGCACCGAGGCGCCGGCCGCCCCGCAGGCGCCGCGCTCCGCCGCGCCGGCCGACGCCGGGGGCCTGTCGCAGTCCGAGCAGGAGGCGCGTCGCCGCGCCATCGAACTGGCCACGCGCCAGCAGGCCGAGCGCGAGCGTCAGGCCGCCGAGGACCGCGCCCGCAAGGACGCCGCCCAGCGCGCCGAGGCCGCCCGTGCCGCCGAGGCCGCCCAGGCCGCCCAGGCCGAAGCCGCCGCCGCCCGCGCCGCCGCCGAGGCCGCGCGTCAGGAAGCCGCCAAGCTGGGCGCCGCCGCGCCGGCTCCGGAAGCTCCGAAGGCCAAGCCCGCCCCGGCCCCGGTCGCCGAGGCTCCGGTGGAGGCCCCGGCTCCCGCCCCCGCGCCGCGTCCGGCCGCCCCGGCCCGACCGACTGTCAACTTCGGTCAACGCGCGCCCAAGCCCGGCAACCCCGGCCGCGCCCCCGTCGAACGTCCGGCCTTCGGCGGCCGTTCGGCCCGCGAGCAGGCCATGGGCGGCGGCGAGCGCAGCTATGCGCCGCGCCCCGGCGGCACGACCGGCGCCGGTCCCGCCGGCCGCGCCCGCACGCCGGGCGAGCCGGTCCGCTATTCCGCCGTGGCGCCCAAGCCGGCGCCGGGCGCCCGCGGCCCCGGCGGCCCCCGCACGGGACCGGGCGGTCCCCGCGGCGCCGCGCCTCCGGCCCAGCCCGAGGTCGCCCGTCCCGTCCGCGCCGGCTTCGGCGCCCCGCGTCCGGCCGGCGGAGGCCGTGACGACGACCGTGATCGCCGCTTCTCGGAAGCCGGCCCCGGCAAGGCCGTCTCGCGCACGCGGGGCGAGCCCAAGCGCCGCGAAGGCCGCCTGACCATCCAGGCCGTGGCCGGGGGAGACGAGGACGCCGCCGAGCGCATGCGCTCGCTGGCCTCGGTCCGCCGCGCCCGCGAACGGGAGAAGGAAAAGCGCAAGGGCGGCTCGACCGACGCGCCGAACCGTCCGCGCGAAGTGGTCATCCCGGACACCATCACGGTCGGCGAGCTGGCCAACCGCATGGCCATCCGCGGCGCCGACGTCGTCAAGTTCCTGATGCGTCAGGGCATGATGATGAAGATCAACGACGTGATCGATTCCGACACCGCCGAACTGGTGGCCGAGGAATACGGCATGGCGGTCAAGCGCGTCTCGGAATCCGACGTCGAGACCGGCTTCCTGGCCGAGGCCGACGACGCCGACGCCACCGAGACCCGCGCCCCGGTCGTGGCCATCATGGGCCACGTCGACCACGGCAAGACCTCGCTTCTGGACGCGCTGCGCACCACCGACGTGGCGGGCGGCGAGGCCGGCGGCATCACCCAGCACATCGGCGCCTATCAGGTGCGTCTGGGCGACGGCCAGCGGATCACCTTCCTCGACACCCCGGGCCACGCGGCGTTCAGCGCCATGCGCGCCCGCGGCGCCAACGTGACCGACATCGTGGTTCTGGTGGTCGCCGCGGACGACGGCGTCATGCCCCAGACGGTCGAGGCCATCCAGCACGCCCGGGCGGCCGGCGCGCCGCTGATCGTGGCGGTCAACAAGGTCGACAAGCCCGGCGCCGACCCGCAGCGCGTCGTGAACGAGCTGCTGCAGTACGAGGTCATCGCGGAATCGCTGGGCGGCGAGACGCAGATCATCGAGGTCTCCGCCAAGGAGAAGACCAACCTCGGCGGTCTGACCGACGCCATCCTGCTGCAGGCCGAGGTCATGGACCTGCGCGCCAATCCGGACCGCTCTGCCGAGGGCGTGGTCATCGAGGCCAAGCTGGACAAGGGCCGCGGCCCGGTCGCCACCGTCCTGGTCAAGCGCGGCACGCTGAAGCGCGGCGACATCGTCGTGGCCGGCTCGGCGTGGGGCAAGGTCCGCGCCCTGCTGGACGAACGCAACGCCCAGCTGACCAGCGCCGGTCCGTCGGTTCCGGTCGAGATCCTGGGTCTGGACGAGGCCCCGTCTCCGGGCGACGTCTTCGCCACCGTGGAGAACGAGGCCCGCGCCCGCGAGCTGACCGAGTTCCGCGCCCGTCAGAAGCGCGAGAAGGCCGCCGGTTCGGGCGCCTCGGGCGCCTCGCTGGCGGACATGATGGCCCGCCTCGGCTCCAAGAAGATCTCGGAGCTGCCGGTTCTCATCAAGTCGGACGTGCAGGGCTCGGGTGAGGCGATCGCCGCCTCGCTGGAGAAGATGGGCAACGACGAGGTCCGCGCACGCATCGTCATGTCCGGCGCGGGCGGCATCACCGAGAGCGACGTCAACCTGGCCAAGTCGGCCGGCGCGCCCATCCTCGGCTTCAACGTCCGCGCCTCGAAACAGGCCCGCGACCTGGCCGAGCGCGAGGGCGTGGAGATCCGCTACTACGCGATCATCTACGACCTGCTGGACGACATGAAGGGCGTGCTGTCGGGCATGCTGGCGCCGATCCAGCGCGAGACCTTCCTGGGCAACGCCCAGGTGCTTCAGGTCTTCGACATCTCCAAGATCGGCAAGATCGCCGGTTGCCGCGTCACCGAGGGCGTGGTCCGCAAGGGCGCCAAGGTCCGCATCGTCCGCGACGACGTCGTGGTGCTGGAGCTCGGCACGCTGCAGACGCTCAAGCGCTTCAAGGACGAGGTCAACGAGGTGCCGTCGGGCCAGGAGTGCGGCATGCACTTCCAGGGCTTCACCGACATCAAGGAAGGCGACTACATCGAGTGCTTCACGGTCGAAGAGATCAAGCGGAGCCTCTGATGTGGGCCCTGCCGCTCGGCGCGCGGCGCCTCGCTGCCTGAGGGCGTTCTGAGCGGGTGGTTGGTTTGCGGCGGGATCGGGTCAGCCCCGGTTCCGCCGCAGTCGTTTCGGAGGAAGGGCGCATGAAGCGGGCGATCGTCGCATTTCTGGCCGTGATCCTGGCCGCCGGACCGGCGCTCGCCGACGTGCGCCTGTGGTCCTACGACGCGGCCGACCGCGTCACCCGCGCCCTGACGCAGGGCCTGACGTTCGAGGTGCGGCGCGGGCTGTTCGGCGCGGTGTCCGTGCTGAAGATCCACGCCACCACCAGCCGCGGGTCGGCCGAGGTCCGCTGGGGCGGACCGCCCGAAGCCGTGTCGGTCCTGCCCGCCGGCGCCCGCGAGCGCGACGTCTATCAGATCGTGCCCGAGGGCGAGGGGCGCGGCCTGGTCCGCGCGCTCTGTCCCTCCGCCGAACAGGCATGGCTCGTCATGGGGCACGTCCGCGCCGGGCGACCGCTGACCATGCACGCCGTCGGCCGCTGGGCGGACGGGCGTTACCGCCACTGCGTCCAGCTGAACTACGCCTTCCGCGGGGACTGGACGGCGCCGGACGCGAGCGGGCCGGTCATCGACTAGGTTCGCGCGGAGCGCGACGGCCCTATCGTCGGACATGTCCCGCCGCTACCGTGGATCCATGCGCGGACACGGCCTGTCGACATGTTGAAGAAGCTGGCGGCCTTCCTCGGCTTCCTGTGCCTCGTGCTGCTCGTCATGGCGTTCGACGAGGGCCAGGTGAAGCGGGGCGTCGACGTGGTCCGCACCAAGATCGAGCCCGCCGTCGAACGCCTGCGCGAGCGGGCGCCGGTGCTGCGGCCGTCGGCGCCGGCCGCGACGACGCCCGGAAGCCGCGCCGTCGTCGGCGCCTTCGCCGCCCGGGACGGCACGCCCGGCGGCGACGTGAGCGTGGACGGCGCGGTGCTGGTCTTCGAAGGCGCGCCGGCGCTGCGCACCCGCCCCCACCGCATCGCCTTGGGACGTGACGCGGCCGTGCGCGGCATGGCCCTGCCCGCCGACCGCCAGATCGAGCTGCGCGAGATCGTGCCGCTGGACGCCGGCACCCCGGTCGCGGGGTCGCCCCTGTGCGGCGGCGGCAAGCCCGGCTGGCTGGCGATCGTGCGCGACGGCGGGACGCTTCATCTGCAGGTCTGGGCCGCCGGCCCGGCGCCGGACGCCCCGGGCGCCGTCCTCTGCGGTCGCCATGTCTATGAGGGCGCCCGCCGGTGAGAGCGGTGTTCGCCGCGGGCCTGCTGGGCCTGATCGCGGCGCTCTGGACCTGGACCCTGCCGGGCGACCCGGGCCTGCGGGAAGACATGGCCGGCGTGCCCGTCCTCGTCCTCGACAACGGCTTCCACACCGATCTGGCCCTTCCGCGCGGGGCGCTCGAGGCGCGGCCCGGCCCCCTCGCCGACGCGGTGCGCGCGCTGGGCCCGGGGGACTGGATCCTGACCGGCTGGGGCGACGCCGTCTTCTACGTCGACCAGAGCCCGATCGAGCGCCGGCTGCCCGACGGCGCCCGCGCCTTCTTCCGCCCCGGCAATCCCTCGGTCCTGATGCTCGATCCGTTCGCGGGGGACCCGTCGTTCCGCATCCCGCCCGCCCGCAGGCGCGCCCTTCGCCTGCCGCCCGCCGCCTTCGAACGGCTCGCCGCCCACGTCGAGGCGACCCTGGAACTGACGGACGGTCGCGCCCGGGTGCGCGCCGCGCGCGGCGGGGACGACGCCCGCTTCTACGCGGCCCAGGGCCATTTCTGGATCCTCAACCTCTGCAACACCTGGGCGGCGCGCACGCTGAATGCCGCCGGTCTGCAGGTCCGCCCCCTGCGGTCCGTGGTTTCGCCCGAGGTGCTGGCGTCCGTCGACCGCTTCCGGCGCGCCGACGCCCAACTGGACAGGGCTGCCCGGCGGGACTAGACCGCGCCCCTTCGCTTTCGAGCCGGGTCCGATCCCCGGCGGGCGAGACGGAAGGAGCGCGCCATGGGCCGCAAGCAGCACACCCGAAACGCCACCGGCCCGCAGGGTCCCAGCCAGCGCCAGCTGCGCGCCGGCGAACTGATCCGTCACGCCCTGGTCGAGGTCCTGCGCGAGGAGGAGATCCACGACGAGGCCATGGACGGCGTCTCCGTCACCGTGACCGAGGTCCGCATGAGCCCGGACCTGAAGCACGCGACCTGCTTCGTCGAGCCGCTGGGCGCCGGGGTGGCCTCGGCGCCGACGGCCGGGCACGTCGAGGAGATCGTCAAGGCGCTCAACGCCCATGCGAAATTCCTGCGCGGCGTGTTGGGCAAACACATCGACATGAAGTTCACGCCGGACCTGCGCTTCCGGCACGACGAGAGCTTCGACGCCGCCGGCCGCATCGACCGACTGTTCGACGATCCCCGCGTCCGCGCCGATCTGCAGCGCCACGACGACGGGGAAGATCAGGCGTGAGCCGCCGAAAGCGTGGTCAGCCGGTTCACGGCTGGGTCTGTCTGGACAAGCCGCTGGGCATGGGGTCGACCCAGGCCGTCTCCGCCGTCCGCCGCCTGTTCGACGCGAACAAGGCGGGCCACGCGGGCACGCTGGATCCGCTGGCCTCGGGCATCCTGCCGATCGCGCTGGGCGAGGCGACCAAGACCGTGCCGTTCATGATGGAGGCGCGGAAGGTCTATCGCTTCGAGATCGAATGGGGCGTCTCCACCGACAGCGTCGACCGCGAGGGCGCCGTGATCGCGCGGTCCGACGCCCGGCCGACCGTGGCGCATGTGGCCGCGGCGCTGCCCGCCTTCGTCGGCCGGATCGAGCAGGTCCCCCCGGCCTTCTCGGCCATCAAGGTCGACGGTCAGCGCGCCTACGATCTGGCCCGCGAAGGCGTCGAGGTGGAGCTGAAGGCCCGCCCGGTCGTCATCCATTCGGCCACGGTCGTCTCGGCCCGCGACGCCGACCACGTCGAGATCCGCATCGAGACCGGGAAAGGCGTCTACGTCCGTTCGCTGGCGCGCGACCTGGCCGCGGCGCTGGGCGCGGAAGGTCACGTCTCGCTGCTGCGGCGCGAGCGCGTGGGTCCGTTCTCGCTCGAAAACGCCGTGACGCTGGATTCTCTGGAGCAAATGGTGCATAGGGGCGCCGCCTCGGAAGGCTTGCTTCCCGTCGCGACCGCCCTGGACGACATCCCGGAGCTGGCCGTGACGGATCAGGACGCCTTCTCGCTTCGGCAGGGACGGCCGATCGCTCTGCTCCCCGGACAGGTCGAAACGCTCACGGGTCAGCTGCAAGGCGACGCCCGGACCGTTTCGGTTTTCTCGGGCCAGACCCTCGTCGCTCTCGGTCAGTTGCGGGCCGGTCGGATCGAACCCGACCGCGTTTTCAATCTCTCCTGACTCCGGTCAGGGGACTCCAGCCGCCCTCAAGCAGCGAGCGACCGCGTCGCGAGCGGTAGGGCAAAAGAAATGGAGCATCTCGATGTCGATCACTCCCGAGCGCAAGGCTCAGGTCATCAACGACAACGCCCGCGGCGCGGGCGACACCGGCTCGGCCGAGGTCCAGGTCGCGATCCTTTCGGAACGCATCGCCAACCTGACCGAGCACTTCAAGACCCACAAGAAGGACAACCACTCGCGTCGCGGCCTGCTCAAGATGGTCTCGCAGCGTCGTCGCCTTCTGGACCACCTGAACAAGGTCGATCGCGAGCGCTACACGGCGCTGATCGGCAAGCTGAACCTGCGCCGCTGAGGCACGGGATCGCGGAAAGAGATTTCGAGGCGCGCGACGGTCACGTCCGCGCCTCGTTCCGCATTCAAGGACCGGCGCGCCGCCGGACGTACGGCGCAGGAACCCGACCGGGTTCGACCAAGACGGAGGGCCGTTCCGGTCCTCGCTCACCCGCCCGCCGTCATCCGGACGACGGGTCAACTGGGACCGACGGACTGAACCCCTGACCGCCCGCCCCCGACGGCAATACGGCCGCGGGACGAGAGAAAAGAAAAATGTTCGACATCAAACGCAAGACGATCGACTGGGCCGGCCGCCCGCTGACGCTGGAGACGGGCCGCATCGCCCGCCAGGCCGACGGCGCCGTGCTGGCGACCTATGGCGAGACCGTGGTTCTGGCCACCGTCGTCTACGGCCGCGCGCCGAAGCCGGGTCTGGATTTCTTCCCCCTGACCGTGAACTACCAGGAAAAGACCTTCGCCGCCGGCAAGATTCCGGGCGGCTATTTCAAGCGTGAAGGCCGTCCGACCGAGAAGGAGACGCTGGTCTCCCGTCTGATCGACCGCCCCATCCGCCCGCTGTTCGTGAAGGGCTTCAAGAACGAGACCCAGGTCGTCGTCACCGTGCTGCAGCACGACATGGAAAACGACCCGGACGTGGTCGCTATGGTCGCCACCTCGGCCGCGCTGACCATCTCGGGCGTGCCCTTCATGGGCCCCATCGGCGGCGCGCGCGTCGGCTACATCGACGGCGAGCTGGTGCTGAACCCGACGCTGGACCAGATGCCGGACTCGGATCTGGACCTGGTCGTCGCCGGAACGTCCGACGCCCTGATGATGGTCGAGTCGGAAGCGAAGGAACTGTCGGAAGAGACCTTCCTCGACGCCCTGATGTTCGCCCACCGCGGCATGCAGCCGGTCATCGAGGCCATCATCGAACTGGCCGAGCACGCCGCCAAGGAGCCGTTCGACTTCCAGGCCGAGGACCACTCGGACGTCGTCGCCTCGATCAAGCAGCTGGTCGGCGAGGACATCAAGACGGCCTACACGCACGCCGGCAAGTACGACCGCCGCTCGGGCGTCGACGCCGCGAAGAAGACCGCCGCCGCCCGGCTGGTGAAGACCGACGAGAACCCGGACGGCGTCGAGGCCGCGAAGTTCGCCACGGCGTTCAAGGAGTGCGAGGCCGAGGTCCTGCGTCGCGACATCATCGAGAACGGTCACCGCGTCGACGGCCGCGCCCTCGACAAGGTCCGCCCGATCGTCTCGGAAGTCGGCGTCTTCCCGCGCACCCACGGCTCGGCCCTGTTCACCCGCGGCGAGACCCAGGCCATCGTCGTGGCCACGCTGGGCACCGGCGAGGACGAGCAGTACGTCGACGCCCTGTCGGGGACGTACAAGGAGAAGTTCCTCCTGCACTACAACTTCCCTCCCTACTCGGTCGGCGAGACCGGGCGGATGGGCGGCGCGGGCCGTCGGGAAATCGGTCACGGCAAGCTGGCCTGGCGGGCGATCCGTCCGATGCTGCCGTCGTCGGAGGAGTTCCCCTACACCATCCGTCTGGTGTCGGAGATCACCGAGTCCAACGGCTCGTCCTCGATGGCCACGGTCTGCGGCTCGTCGCTGGCGCTGATGGACGCGGGCGTGCCGCTGAAGAAGCCCGTCTCGGGCATCGCCATGGGCCTGATCCTGGAGCCGTCGGGCGAGTTCGCAATCCTGTCGGACATCCTGGGCGACGAGGATCACCTCGGCGACATGGACTTCAAGGTCGCCGGCACGCGTGACGGCATCACCTCGCTGCAGATGGACATCAAGGTCGCCGGCATCACCGAGGAGATCATGAAGAAGGCGATCGCCCAGGCTTCGGCCGGCCGCCTGCACATCCTCGACGAGATGGACAAGGCCATCGACGGCGCCCGCACCGAGCTGGGCGAGTTCGCGCCCAAGATCGAGTCGATCAAGATCCCGGTCGACAAGATCCGCGACGTGATCGGCACCGGCGGCAAGGTGATCCGCGAGATCGTCGAAAAGACCGGCGCCAAGGTCAACGTCGAGGACGACGGCACCATCAAGATCGCCGCTTCGGACCAGGAAAAGATCGACGCCGCCCGCGACTGGATCAAGTCGATCACCTCGGAGCCCGAGGTCGGCACGATCTACACCGGCAAGGTCGTGAAGGTCGTCGACTTCGGCGCCTTCGTGAACTTCTTCGGCGCCAAGGACGGTCTGGTCCACGTGTCGCAGATGGCCCTGGAACGCGTCGCCAACCCGGCCGACGTCGTCTCGGAAGGCCAGGAGGTCAAGGTCAAGTTCCTGGGAATGGACGACCGCGGCAAGACCAAGCTGTCGATGAAGGTCGTCGATCAGGCCACGGGCGAAGACCTGACCGACAAGATCAACGCCGAGCGCGCCGAGCGTGGCGAGCCCCCGATGTCGGAAGACACCGGCGGTCGTCCCAAGCGCGAGGGCGGCGACCGCGACCGCGGCGGCGACCGCGGCCGTCGTCGCCGGGACTGATCCCCGGGTCGATCGCTGAAACGAAGAACCCCCGCCGGATCGCTCCGGCGGGGGTTTTTCGATTTCGGGGTCCATCGCTGGCGGGGCGGTCGCGCCCTCCGGGAGCGCGCGCCGTGAGATCTACAGCAGATCCACTGGCAGAATCTGGCTGGCCAGAAGGCGCTCGGTCGTCGCCCAATGATCCGGCCCCTGCGCCTCGACCCAGTCCTGCACCATGTCGCGGCCCAGGCTGTAGTTGATGATGTAGCTGCGATAGGCGTCGATGAAGCGGATGCGGCGCTCGGCCGACGCGCGGCTGTGCAGGCCGTACTTCATCAGGTTCTGGATCGTCGTCTCGCGGTCCGCCCGGCCCGACAGCCAGTCGTCGGCGATCGTGTATTCCGCCCGCGCCAGCTCGCGCATGATCGAAAGGATGCCCTCCTGAACGTCCACGCCGCGGGGATCCAGCCCGGCCAGCGGATACAGCACCCGCCGCTCCCACTCGCCGCGCGTCGCGCCCGGGAAGGCCAGGTCGACGCCGTAGTTGGCGCTGCCCTCGGCGATCAGGCTCATGGGGCTGTAGAGCGGATAGACGCTCATCTCGACCCAGCCCTTTTCGCGGACGAAGGTCTTCTCCAGCAGCATGTTGTAGACGTGGTGGCCCGGATAGCCCTCGTGGCAGCCCAGATCGATCGCGCGCTCGATGGAGATCGGCTGGTCGACGTTGATCTGGATCAGGCTCTTCGAATTGCCCTGGTACCAGTTGTAGCCGCTCCACGGCTTGTCGGTGACGAACTCCAGGGTGAAGGTCTCGCCCGCCGGCAGGTCGATGTGCTGCTCGGTGCGCGCCTTGCACTCGTCGATGGCGGCGCGCATCACCGCCTCCTGCCGTTCGCGCGGCACCGCGGCGCCGACGCGGAAGGCGGCCAGCCGCTCGTTGATCGTGCCCTCGCCCGGCAGCAGGGCGTCCAGCCGCGCCAGCACGGGGTCGAAGCTGGACAGCGGCCGCGTCTCCGGCCTCACGCCGAACAGGGCCTCGGCCTCGTCGGCGAAGCTGAACTTCTCGCCCTCGATCATGCGCAGGCGGGCGTGGGCGGCCGAGACGTGGGCCAGCAGATAGGCCTTGCGTCGTCCGACCTCTTCCGGCGCGGACGACGGCACGGCGACGGCCTCCAGACGCCGGGTCAGGTCCTCGGCGCGGATCTTCAGCTCGGCCGGCGTCTCCTTCACCGCCTTCGCCTCGGCCTGCCACTCGGCCGGCCCGTAATAGGCGTCGACGTAGCCCTCCTCGATCTCGCCCACGTCCAGGATCAGCCGGACGTAGTCCTCGGCGATGGCGTTCAGGTCGTCGCCGACCGGGCTGACGGCGCCGGGTGCGGGCGCGCACGACGCCGCGATCAGGGCGAGGGTGGACAGGATCAGGACGCGCATGGACGGCTCCGCGGGGACGTTGTCGTCCTCACGCTAGAGCCCTATCGCGCCGGGGGGAAGCGCGCTTCCCTTCCGCTGCGGTTTCCCCTAGGAAGGCCGCCGGCCCACGCACCCGTAGCTCAGCTGGATAGAGCGTTGCCCTCCGAAGGCAAAGGTCACACGTTCGAATCGTGTCGGGTGCGCCATGCCTGTCCAGGTCGCGGGTTCAGCGCGTCCGGCTGGAAGGCTCTCCATTGATCTTGCAGGCGAAATCACGCTCGGGTGCACCCGAGGACTGGGCGCTGTTCGGCGTGAGGATGCCGCCTCGCGCGCGACAGTCTTCAGTGAGGCGCTGCAGTTCGCTGGAATAGCGGTCGTCCGACGCCATTCCGCCGGCGCAGGCGGAGGTGGCGATCAGGGCGGCTGAGGCGAGGGCGCGGAGGGCGAGTGCGGTCATCGGGGTCTTTCCATCGTTCGACGAGGAAACGGCGCGGGCTTCCGGCCGTTCCTTCCGCGACGAGCCTGCGCCCCCTTCGCGGCCCCGGCAAGTCCGCTTGACCGCCTCGCATCATCGTCTAGGCAGGTCCGACTGTGATCGAGGAGCGACCATGAAGGTTCTGGTTCTGGGCGGCGACGGCTTCTGCGGCTGGCCCACGGCCCTGCACCTGTCGGCACGGGGGTGGGATGTCCTGATCGTCGACAACCTCAGCCGGCGCGCCATCGATCAGGAGCTGGAAGTCCAGTCGCTCACCCCGATCCGCCCGATCCACGAGCGCATAGCCGCGTGGAAGGAGATCTCGGGCCGCGAGATCGGCTTCGTCGACCTGACCGTCGGCAAGGACTTCGACGGCCTGGTCGGCCTGATCCGCGACTGGAAGCCCGACAGCGTCGTGCATTTCGCCGAGCAGCGGGCCGCGCCCTATTCGATGAAGTCGGCGCGGCACAAGCTGTACACCGTCGACAACAACCTGAACGCCACCAACCACCTGCTGGCCGCCATCGTCGAGAGCGGGCAGGACGTGCATCTGGCCCACCTCGGGACCATGGGCGTCTACGGCTACACCACCGCCGGCCTCCGCATCCCCGAGGGGTATCTGACCGTCACGGTCGACACCGACTTCGGCCCGACGAAGCAGGAGATCCTGTTCCCGCCCAACCCGGGCAGCATCTATCACATGACCAAGACGCAGGACGCCCTGCTGTTCCAGTTCTACGCCAAGAACGACGGGCTGCGGATCACCGACCTGCATCAGGGCATCGTCTGGGGCACCCAGACCGAGGAGACGCGCCGCGACGAGCGTCTGATCAACCGCTTCGACTATGACGGCGACTACGGCACGGTTCTGAACCGCTTCCTGATGCAGGCGGCGGTGGGCCATCCGCTGACGGTGCACGGCTCGGGCGGCCAGACGCGGGCCTTCATCCACATCCAGGACACGGTGCGCTGCGTCGAGCTGGCCCTGAACAATCCGCCGAAGTCCGGGGACCGCGTGAAGATCCTCAACCAGATGACCGAGAGCCGGCGCGTCCGCGACCTCGCCGCCATGATCGCCGGCATGACGGGCGCCGAGGTGCACAACGTCGCCAATCCGCGTCAGGAGGCCGACGAGAACGAGCTGGTGGTCGCCAACGACCAGTTCCGCGATCTGGGCCTGAAGCCGATCACCCTGGCCCAAGGTCTTATGGACGAGGTCACCGAGGTGGCGCGCCGATACGCCGACCGCGTCGACATGGCGAAGATCCCCTGCGTCTCGGCCTGGAACGCGAAGCGCGGGCAGGCGCTGGCCTCGGGGCAGGCGTCTGTGGTCACGCCGGCGCCCGCCCGCATCGCCGGATGAATCCAGCCGACGGTCCGGTGCGGCTGCTGGTCTTCGGCGGCGGGCGGCTGGGCCGGGCCACGGCCCGCCTCGTGCTGGAGCGCGGGGGCAGCTGCGCGGCGACCTCGCGCGATCCGGACCGACGGGCGGCGCTGGAGACCGGGGGCGTCGCCGCCGTCGACCCGGGGGATTCCGAAGCGCTGTCCCGCGCCGTGGCCGACTGTTCCGCGCTTCTCGTCACCGCGCCCCCGGACGCCGACGGCTGCCCCGGCCTGCGCGCCCTGGAGCCCTGTCTGGGCGGCGACGTCTGGCCTGACTGGATCGGCTACGTCTCGTCCACCGCGGTCTACGGCGACCGCGACGGCGGCTGGGCGTTCGAGGACGATCCCCTGCACGCCGCCACGCTGGAGGGCGCGCGTCGCGTCCGCGCCGAGCGGGCTTGGCTGGAGATCGCGCAGGGGCTGGGCCTGACGGTTCAGGTCTTCCGCCTGCCGGCGTTGTACGGCCCCGGTCGCTCTCCGTTCGACCGTCTGCGCGCCGGCACGGCGCGGCGCGTGAAGAAGCCGGGCCAGGTCTTCAACCGCATCCATGAGGACGACGCCGCCCGCGGCTTTCTGGCGTCCATGGCGCGGCCCCGGCCGGGCGGCGTGTACACCCTGTGCGACGACGAACCCTCGCCCGCGGACGAGGTCATCGACTGGGCCGCCGCCCGCCTGGGCCTGCCGCCGCCGCCCGAGGTCGACTGGACCGACCCGCAGGTGTCGGACGAGATGCGCCGCTTCTATCGCGATTCCAAACGCCTCTCGAACGCCCGCGCCAAGGCCGAACTGGGCTGGCGGCCGCTGTATCCGGGCTACCGGGAGGGGCTGGAAGCGATCCTGAGCGCCGAAACCCGCACATGACGCGGCGCCCTCAAGCAGCGAGGCCCCGCGGGCTGAGCGACAGGGCCACTCAGAAAGGCAGCAGGTTCCGCTGGCGGCTGTAGGCCATGGTGCCGACGTTGGCGCCCAGACGCAGGCCCACCCCGGTGCGGATCGGGGCCAGGATGATGCCGTCCGCCTGCTGGTAGTTCACGCCCAGACCGCCGATCAGATAGGCCGACCCCTCGACCCCCGGGTACCGGCGATAGATCATGTCGGGATAGTAGAGGCCGTAGACCAGGGTGAAGACCCGGCTGGCGTTCCCGCCCACGTCCCAGCCGATCGAGATGCCCTGCCAGAACACCTCCTGACTGGCCGACAGGTCCTTCATGTGCAGGGCGCCGCGGCCGTAGCGCGCGCCGACGCCCACGGCGCCGGAGCCTTCCTCGCCCGCGATGTAGGCGGTCGGGCTGTCGCCCTGATCGGCGAAGATGCGCTCGATGGCGCCGCCGATGGCCTCCGCCGCGATGCCCAGCTCTCGCGAGCCCGCGGCGATCAGCTCCTCGGACGTGTAGGCGGGCGCCTGACGGTCGCGCTCGATCGGATAGTTGGTCGTCGGCGCCGCATTCGGGGTGGCGCAGGCGGCCAGTCCCGACGTGGCGCCCAGGGCGAGGCCGGACTGGATCAGATGGCGACGATGCATGGCGAAACGGCCCCGTTCGGCGAGAAGTGCGACGACGCGCAGCCTCGCCGTCCAATGCGTCAGCCTTGCGGCGGCAAAGTTAACGGGACCTTGCCGCCGTGCGTGGCGTCAGGTCCTCAGGGTCGCGCCCAGCTTGCCCGCCGCGGCGGTCACCCGGGAGGTCAGCGCCTCGATCTCCGCGTCCGACAGGGTCGCCTCGCGCGGTTGCAGGACGACCTCCAGCGCGACCGAGGCCTTGCCGTCCGGCACGCCCGCGCCGCGATAGACGTCGAACACGCGCACGTCCCAGATCAGGGCCTTGTCGGCCCCCGCCACCGCCCGCACCAGATCGCCCGCCGCGACGCCGTCGTCGACGACGAAGGCGAAGTCGCGGGTCAGCGGCATCAGCACCGGCAGGTCTGCGGCGCCGCGCGACTTCGACTTCTGTCCCCGCGGCTCCGGCAGGGCGTCCAGAACGACCTCGAACCCGTACAGCGGGCCGTCGGCGTCCAGCGCCTTGAGCACGCGCGGATGCAGCTGACCGAACTCGGCCACGACCATCTTCGGCCCCAGCTGCAGGCGGGCTGAACGGCCCGGGTGCCACCAGTCGCGGTTCTGACCCTGCGCCAGCTGCAGCGACGCCACCGGCGCGCCCAGTCGGTCCAGCACGGTCATCAGGTCGCCCTTGAGGGTGAACAGGGCGTCCTCGCCCTTGCCCGACCAGTGCCGGGCGGCGCGGTCCGACATGACGCCGGCCAGCACGGTGCGCTGGTCCTTCGGTCCGTCTCCGAGGTAGATCGGGCCGATCTCGAACAGGGCGACGTCGCCATGGCCGCGCGCGGCGTTGCGCGCCGCGGCCTGGATCAGGTTCGGCAACACCGACGGCCGCATGCAGTCCAGATCGGCCGCGATCGGGTTCTCGAGCACCAGACGCGCGTCGCCGCCGCCGAACAGGCGGGCCGCATCCTGCTTCAGGAACGACCAGGTCACCGCCTCGGACCAGCCCAGCGCCGCCATGGCGCGACGCGCCGTGCGCACGCGGGCCTGCCGCGGGCTCAGCACGCCGCGCGGCGGGGCGCCGAGATCGGGAAGGGGGGTGGAGGGCAGGGCGTCGTATCCGACGATGCGGGCGACTTCCTCGACCAGATCCGCCGGCCCCTCGACGTCGCGCCGCCAGCTCGGCGGCGTGACCGACCACGTCGCACCCCGATCCACCGCGAAACCGAGGTCGGTCAGGATCGTCGAGATGCGGTCGTCGCCGACCTCCAGCCCGGTCAGGGACGCGACCCGACCGGGATCGAAGGCGAAGGCGGCCGGCGCGGCCGGCGCCTCACCCGTCAGCACCGTCTCTGAGGCCTCGCCCCCGCAAAGGTCCAGGATCAGGCGCGTCGCCTGCTCCATTCCCGGAACCAGCGACTGCGGATCGACGCCGCGGGCGAAGCGGTACTGGGCGTCGGAGGCGATTCCGAGATCGCGTCCGGTCTGGGCGATGACCAGAGGATCGAACCACGCGCTCTCGAGGAAGACGTCGGTCGTCGCCTCGTCGCAGCCGGTGCTCTCACCGCCCATGACGCCGCCCAGACCGATCGGACGTTCGCCCGCCGCGTCGGCGATGACGCAGTGGGTCGGGGCGACGGCGTAGGTCTTGCCGTCCAGCGCGATCAGGTGCTCGGGCTCGCCGGTGTCGCGGGCGACCTGACCGCCGCGGACGACGATCTCCGACCCGACCAGCTTGGCCAGATCGTAGACGTGCAGCGGCCGCGCCCGGTCGTAGGAAATCAGGTTGGTGACGTCGACCAGCCGGTTGATGGAGCGCAGGCCGATGGCCGTCAAACGCCGCTTCAGCCATTCGGGAGACGGCCCGTTGCTCACGCCGCGGATCACCCGCCCGGCGAAGGCGGGGCACAGCTCCGGCGCCTCCAGCCGCACGCCGACGGGATTGGCGAAGCGGCCGGGAACGGGCTCGATCGCCGGCGTCGTCAGCCGGCCCAGACCGGCGGCCGCCAGATCGCGGGCGATGCCCGCCACGCCCAGCCAGTCGGGGCGGTTGGGCGTCACCTCGAAGTCGATCACCGGCTCCGCGCCGAAGACGCCGGCCGCCGGGGCGCCGACCTGGACGTCGTCCGGCAGCTCCTGGATGCCGTCGCTCTCGTCGGCCAGTTCGAGCTCGGAGGCCGAGCACAGCATGCCGTTCGACACCACGCCGCGCACCGGCTTCTCGACCAGGGTCACGCCCAGGCCGGGCACGTACGCGCCGATCGGCGCGTAGATGGTCATCAGCCCGGCGCGCGCGTTCGGTGCGCCGCAGACGATCTCCTTCATGCCGTCGACCGTCTCGACCTGACAGACCTGAAGGCGGTCCGCCTGGGGATGGCGGTCGGCCGAGACGATGCGGGCCGCCGTGAACGGGGCCAGCGCCGCGATCGGGTCGTGGACCTCCTCGACCTCCAGACCGGCGCGCGTCATGGCGTCGGCCACGGCGCCGGCGTCCGCGTCGGTCTCAAGATGGTCCTTCAGCCAGGACAGGGTGAATTTCACGCCTGCGGCTCCGACGGCGACAGGGTCTGCACGCTCCGCAGGTCGTCCAGCAGCGCGTCCGAGCCGGTGAAGCCCACCTGGACGAAGCGGCAGCGGACGAACCGGCAATCGGCCATCCCGACCACCCCGGCCAGCTTCTCGCCCTGCGGCCTGTACAGAAGGTTGTTCATGTCTCGGGTCGTGCCCATGGCGCACGACTCGAACGTGGTTCCCGACATCACGGCCATCACGGCGGGGCCCTCGATCACACAGTCCGTGAAGGTCTTGCCCCGGATCGCCGTCTCGCCCGCATTCCAGTGGTGCACCGCCAGCAGGGGCAGCCACACCGCCTCCTTTTCGAAGCCGGGGCGCGCCACCAGTTCGCGGCCATAGGCCTCGTCGGCGTGGAAGCTGGCGGGGATCTTCACGGTCATGATCATCGTCTCTTTCGGGTCGTCAGTCGACGCGGACCTGTTCGATCAGGGTCTGCAGCAGGGACTCGCTTCCAGTGAAGCCGAGCGTGTGAAAGCGGCAGTTGCGGAAGGTGCAGTTCCTCACCGGAATGGAGCCGATGGCCGCCGTTCCGTTCAGCGACCGGAACAGCATTCCGCGAAGGTCGCCGCCGCACGGGCCGAAGTCGACGCCCTCGAAATGGGTTCCGTCCTGCACGAGCATCAGGCCGGGACCTTCGATGAGACAGTCCACGAACGTCCGGCCTTCGAGGACTGCACCCCCGCCCGCTTGGATGTTGGCGCGATACAGGTCGAACAGCGAGAAATGGCCGCCGCGCAGCTCCCTGGCGCGCGGATCGATCTCCCGGCTGATCGGGGTGGCGACGGGCGTGCGATCGGTCATGACAGGCCTCCGGCCGAACTCGGCGCGGCGAAGGGAGAGAAGCCGTAGTGCGCCAGCCAGCGCACGTCGGCCTCGAACATGGGGCGAAGGTCGGAGATGCCGTATTTCAGCATGGCCAGGCGATCCACGCCCATGCCGAAGGCGAAGCCCTGCCACTCGTCGGGGTCCAGACCGCAGGCCTTCAGGACGTTGGGATGCACCATCCCGCAGCCCAGAATCTCCATCCAGTCGTCGCCCTCGTTCAGCTTCAGCGTCCCGCCGGAGCGGTCGCAGCGGATGTCCATCTCGGCCGAGGGCTCGGTGAAGGGGAAGTGGTGCGGGCGAAAGCGGGCGTCGATGCCGTCCAGCTCGAAGAAGCGCGCCACGAAGGTTTCCAGCGTCCACTTCAGGTGGCCCATGTGAACGGCGCGATCGATGACCAGCCCTTCCACCTGATGGAACATCGGCGTGTGGGTGGCGTCGGAATCCTTGCGGAAGGTGCGGCCGGGCGCGACGATCCGGATCGGCGGCGTCTGGCTCATCATGGTGCGCACCTGCACCGGGCTGGTGTGGGTGCGCAGCACCTTGCGCTCGCCCGTCTCCGGATCGGGCTTCAGGAAGAAGGTGTCGTGCATCTCCCGCGCCGGATGCTTGGGCGGGAAGTTCAGGGCGGTGAAGTTGTGGAAGTCGTCCTCGACGTCCGGGCCCTCCGCCACGGCGAAGCCCATGTCGGCGAAGAGGGAGATCATCTCCTCCATCACCTGCATGGTCGGATGCACCCCGCCCTTGCGACGAGGGCGGGCCGGCAGAGACAGATCGACCCGTTCGGACTGCAGCCGGGCGTCCAGCTCCGCGGCCTCCAGCTCGGCCTTGCGGGCCGCCAGCGCCGACTGCACCCGGTCGCGCAGGCCGTTGATGACCGGGCCCTTCTCGCGCCGCTCGTCGGGGCTCATCGCGCCCATGCCCTTCAGCAGGCCGGAGATCGTGCCGGACTTGCCCAGCGCCGCCACCCGCAGATCCTCGACCGCGGCGGCGGTTTCGGCCGCCCCGATGGCGTTGATCAGATCGAGTTCCAGCTGGTTCAGGTCGGTCATGTCGCGGTTCGTCTAGCGTCTGCGGCCGAAAGCAAAAAGCCCCCCGGCGCGGGCCGGGGGGCTTTTGCGGGTTCCGTGTCCGGAAAGCCTTAGGCCTTGGCCTTCTTGTCCAGGGCGTCGCGCACCTTGCCGGCGATGGCGGCGAAGCCGGCGTCGTCGGCGGCGATGGCGGCCATGACCTTGCGGTCCATCTCGATGCCGGCCAGCGACAGGCCGTGCATGAACTGCGAATAGGTCATGTCGTGCAGGCGGGCGGCGGCGTTGATGCGCTGGATCCACAGGGCGCGGAAGCTGCGCTTCTTGTTGCGGCGGTCGCGATAGGCGTACTGCCCGGCGCGGTCCACGGCGGCCTTGGCCGTGCGGATGGTGTTCTTGCGGCGGCCGTAGAAGCCCTTGGCCTGCTTCAGGACCTTCTTGTGCTTGGCGTGGGACGTGACGCCCCGGGTGACGCGAGCCATGATGTTTCTCTTCGGGAAGGGCCCCTAACGTTCGCGCCGCGGGCGCTCACTGCTTGAGGGGCTTGAGTTCAAATTCAGGGTTGAGGATCGATCCGATGCGCGCGCCGGTCAGGCGTACGGCATGTAGGTCTTGATCTTCTTGGCGTCGGCGTCCGACATCACCGCGGTGCCGCGGTTCTGACGGATGTACTTCGAGTTGTGGCTGATCAGGCGGTGGCGCTTGCCGGCGACCCCTGCCTTGACCTTGCCCGACGCGGTGAATTTGAAGCGCTTCTTGGCGCCCGACTTCGTCTTCAGCTTCGGCATTTTCACTCTCTCGTTTTGAGTGGGCCATCGCCTATCGGCTGCTTGAGCCCATAGGGATTTCCCTGATTTAGGACCGCCCAGGCATGCCTGTTCGCCCGGCGGTCCGGTACGCGAAGGCGCGGCTTTTAGGGGAACCGCGCCGGAATGGCAATGGGACTCGCGAAAACGCCCCGCCGGTCGGGCGGGGCGTCGTCGGGGCGTTCAGGGCGCGGAGCCTATCTCGGCGCCAGGATCATGATCATCTGGCGGCCCTCCATGCGGGGGGCGTACTCGACCTTGGCGACTTCCTCGAAGTCGGCCTGCACCTTGTTCAGCAGCTTCATGCCCAGTTCGGGGTGGGCCATCTCGCGGCCGCGGAAGCGCAGGGTCACCTTGACCTTGTCGCCCTCCTCGAAGAAGCGCGTCATGGCCTTGGCCTTCACGTCGTAGTCGTGGGTGTCGATGTTCGGACGGAGCTTGATCTCCTTCAGCTCGACGACCTTCTGCTTCTTGCGGGCGGCGGCCTTCTTCTTCTGCTCCTCGAAGCGGAATTTGCCGTAGTCGAGGATCTTGCAGACCGGCGGCTCGGACGTCGACACGATCTGAACCAGGTCCAGGCCCGCCTCCTCGGCGGCCTCCAGCGCGGCCGACAGGGGCATGACGCCCTGCTTCTCGCCGTTCTGGTCGATCAGAAGCACCCGCGGCGCGCGGATGTCCTGGTTCATCGGGGGGCCGTCCTTCACGGGCGGCGCTTGCATCGGTCTACGAATGGGCGTCGGTTCCTTGTCAGTTCAATCGCGGTGAGCGGCGGGCGCGCGTGCGCCTGCGGTCCCTCTCCGCCGCCCCAATATGCCGTCCCGGCGGGCTTTCTTCAAGGCGGGCCGGGTTCAGGCGCGCGGGAAGGCGTCGTGGAGGTCGATCACGGCGGAAAAGACACGGTCCACCGTCAGGTCCTCGATCGGCGCGAACTGGCCGCGCGTCTCGTTGGACGCCACGGTCCGCGTGCGGGGGCCCCACGGTCCGTACAGCCACCACTCCGTCGGTCCGAACAGGCCCAGCGTCGGCCGGCCGGCCGCGGCCGCGACGTGCATCAGGCCGGAGTCGTTGCCCACGAACAGCGCCGCCCGGTCGATGGCCGCGGCCGAGGCCAGGATGTCGCCCTTGCCGACGAAGTCGACGCCGCGCGGACCCGCCGCCTCCAGCGCCGGGGTCGCCGGCGGGCGGTCGCCCGGTCCGCCCACGGGCATGAAGCGCCAGCCGTCGAAGCGCGGCTCGGCCTTCAGCTTCTCCACCAGGGCGCCCCAGCGGTCGGCCGGCCAGCTCTTGCCCGGCTGGTGCGCGATCGGCGCCAGCGCCAGGATCGGTCCCGGCCCCGCCCCGCCGGCAAGCTGCGGGTCGATCACCGCCGCCGCCTCGGCCCGCGCGCGATCGTCCAGAAAGATTTCGGGATGCAGCGGCTCCGTGGCCCCCATCATGGCCGTCGCCGTCTCGACCTTGCGCCGCCCGGTCTCCAGCCTGCGGGAATAGACGACCCGGCGCCTGGCGTTCAGCGCCCAGGCCAGGCCCGAGCCGCGCACGTCGATGACCAGGTCCCAGCGCGTGCCCCGCGCCCGCTTCCACAGTTCGACCCAGTGTCCGGACAGGGGTTTCTTGTCCAGCGGCACGACCTCGACCACGCCCGGGGCTGCCCGGAACAGCGGCGCGGGCGGGCGGCCGCAGGCCACGGTGATCTCCGCGCCGGGCAGCTGCCGCCCGATCTCGCGGATCACGCCCGAGGAGATGACGCAGTCCCCGATGCGGTTGGATGTGACGAACAGGACCTTGGGCGCGGGCATGCCCCGTCCTAACCGAGGGTGACGGCGCCGGGAAGTCGGGGCACAAGGCGGCCATGAGCGAGATCGAACGCCTGACCCGCCCCGATGGCGAGACCCTTGCCCTTCAGCGCGTGCCCGGCGCCGGCCCGACCGTCCTGTGGATCGGCGGCTTCCGGTCGGACATGGAGGGGACCAAGGCACTGACGCTGGACCGCGCGGCGCGCGAGCGGGGCTGGAACTTCGTCCGCTACGACCACTTCGCGCACGGCGTCTCGTCCGGAGACTGGGAGCAGGCCACGATCGGCCGCTGGCGCGAGGACGCGATCGCCCTTGTCGACGGACTGGACGGACCCGTCCTGCCGGTCGGCTCGTCCATGGGCGGCTGGGTCGCGCTGCTGCTGGCCCAGGCCCGGCCGGGCCGCATGGCGGGGCTGGTTCTCGTCAATCCCGCGCCGGACTTCACCGATCGCCTGATGTGGCCGTCGCTTGACGACCATGTGCGTCAGGCCGTCCTGCGCGACGGCCGGGCCGAGATCGAGGAGCCGGGTCTGGGCCGCTATGCCCTCACGCGCCGCATGTTCGACGAGGCGCGCGACTGGAAGGTGCTGGACGCGGATCTGGCGATCGCCTGCCCGGTCCACGTGCTGCAGGGTCGCCGCGACGACGTCGTGCCGTGGACGCATCAGATGGCGCTGCTGGAACGGCTGAAATCGGCGTCCGTGCGTCTGGAACTGATCCCCGACGGCGATCACCGGCTGTCGACGCCGGACGATCTGGCCCGGCTGATCGAGGTGATCTCGGAGATGCGGAGGGCCGCCTAGGCCTTGGGCGCGACCAGCTGCGAGGCCTGACCCGCGCGGCGTTCGCCGCCGGCCAGCACGATGCGGTCGATGCGGGACTTCTCGGCGCGGAAGGCGGTCAGTTCGGCGCCCGACAGAACGGTGCCTTCCTGCGTCTTCACGCCGGCCGGATTGATCCGCTGGCCGTTGCGCCAGATTTCGTAGTGCAGGTGCGGCCCGGTGGAGGCGCCGGTCGAGCCGACGTAGGCGACGACCTGACCCTGACGCACCCGCTGGCCGGCGCGGACGCCCGGCGCATAGCGCGACAGGTGGCCGTAGCCGCTCTCCAGGCCGTTCGAGTGGCGGATGCGCAGCCAGTTGCCGTAACCGCCCCAGCGACGGGCCTCGACCACCACGCCGTCGGCCGGCGCCACGATCGGCGTGCCCGTGCCGGCGGCGAAGTCGATGCCCTGGTGCATGCGGCGATAGCCGGAGATCGGGTGGCGGCGATAGCCGAAGGACGAGCTCATGCGGAACCCGCCGGCCAGCGGCGTGCGCATGAAGGCCGAGCGCGTGTTCTTGCCCGAGGCGTCGAAATACTGGGTCTCGCCGCCGCCCACGGGCTTGTAGCGATAGAAGACCTGACCCTTCAGCTCGGCGTACAGCAGCTCGCCGGTTTCCACGACCCGGCCGGTCTCGGTGACCGTGCGGGCGAACACCAGGGTGAACTGGTCCGAGCCCTTCACGTCCCGGTCCATGTCGAACTTGTGCGAGAACAGCTGCACGGCCTTGCGGGTCACGGCGCCCGAGGCGCCCATGCGCTGGGCCGTGGCGTACAGGGATCCCTTGACCTCGCCCTTCAGGACGACGGTCTCGTGCGTGACCTTCTCCTCCAGCGCGCGCAGGCGCAGCGCGCCGTCGAAGGTGCGCGACACGGTCAGCTGGCTGGCCGGGCCGGTGCGCATCGTCAGGCCGATCAGGCGGGTGTCGCCGCGACCCGCGCGCGGGCGGGCGATGGCGGTCTCGAACTTCAGGCCGGCGCGCAGCTGGCTGACGTCGAAAGCGGAGGCGATGGTGGCGACCACGGCCTGCACGTCGGCCCCGCCGACGCCGGTGCGGCGCAGGGCCTGCTCGAAGGTCTCGCCGCTGCGGATCTGGACGGGAACGGCTTCCGGCGCCGTCAGGCCGGCCTGGGCGCCGGCGTTGGCCATGGCGCGGGCCTCGAGCGCTTCCAGCTGCTCGGCGGTCATGGGGGGCAGGGTTTCGGCGCGGACGGGCTGATAGACCTTGCCGGCCAGCAGCGTCACGGCCACGGCGGCCAGAACGGTGAACACGTGAGGCGCGAGCCGCAGGGGCTGGCGACGTGGATCGAACTGAGCCATCGGTACCCGGCAAACGACGACGCCCGGCGGCGCCAAACCACTGAGAAGCAAGGTTCGCGCCGGCCCGGTCCCCCCGGAAGCGCGCCCCGCCTATACCCTCTCCGGGACCCTGTGTGAAGCATCTCCATTACCATTCGTTAAACCGGAAGCGGGGCTTGTGTATTTCCAAGGTTCGGAAAGAGAACTTCGAGGCGTGCCACCAGTGACAAAGAAGGAACGGCACGTGAACGCGGGCGACCTTGGCCGTTTCACTCTGCGCGCGCGGACGCCTCGATTGAAAGTGACCTCCGCGCCACTTGGGTGTGATGGCAGCGCAACGCTGTGGCGCGACCGCCTGACTGAGCGGCGATCGTGAGCGTGACCGAAACGGAACAGACGCGTCCGCAAACGCCGCGACGCCGCCGACGGCGCGCGGCGGCGGGGGGCGTGGCGGCCGCCCTGCTGGCCCTGCTGCTGATCGTCGCCGTCGCCGGCTGGCTGGGACGGCGGACGCTGGCGCGCGAGGCCGTGGTCTTCTGGCTGGAGCGCCGCGGCGTGGAAGCCCAGGTTCGGGTCGACAGGCTGGAACTGAACGGCATGGTCGGAGCCGTCACCCTCGGCGACCCCCGCAACCCCCAGGTGACGGCGCCCCGCGTGGAGGTGGACTGGACGATCGGGACGCCCTGGCGGGCCGGCGGTCTGGGGCCCACCCCGACCCGCATCCGGCTGGTCGGCCCGACGGTGCGCGCCCGTTGGACGGGGAGGCGTCTCAGCTTCGGGCAGCTCGATCCCCTTATCGACGAGTTCGCCCGTCGCCCCGCGCGCACCGATCAGGTCGGCCCCGTCATTCTTCTGGAACGGGCGACGGTGCGTCTCGATTCCGGGTGGGGCCGCACGACCATGCTCGGCGACGCCCGGGTGACCGACGGCAAGCTGGCGTCTCTCGACGCCGTGCTGCCCGCCGCCGACTACAGGAACGGCGACCGGTTCGCGCGCGGGGTCGGCGGGCGCGTGGAACTCGCCACGGTGCAGGGCCGGACGCGGTTCGACGTGACGCTGGCCTCGACCGAGGCCAACCTGCCCGGCGTCTCGGGGGCGGGGCTGAAGCTGAATCTTCAGGGCGTGGCGGCGTACCCGGACATCGGCCGCCGCTCGGCAGACGGCCCGGTGCGGCTGGACGGGGCCGTCTCCCTCGACCGCGTCGCCGCCGGCGGCTGGGCGGGTCGCTCCCTGAACGCCGACCTGTCCTTCGTCGGCGAGGCGGCGGGGGCGGGCCAGGGGCTGACCCTGACCGGACTGACGACGCTCGACCTGCGGTCGGCCGGGCTGGACGGACCCGTCGAGGCGACCGGCGCGCGGATTCAGGCGACCGGCGCCCGCACCCGTCTGGCCTTCGACGACGGCGCGCCGCTGTGGCGGCTGGACGGACCGGTCAGCCTCGCTGCGTCCACGCTGCAGGCCGACGGCTTCCGGACGCGCGGCCTGTCGCTGGCCTCCACAAACCTCACCCTCGGCGGCCGCGGGGGCGCGGTGGAGGCCTCCGGACCCGTCCTGCTCCGGGCCGCCGCCTTGGCGACCGGCGACCTGTCGTTGACGGGCGTCGCCTCGCGCGGCGCACTGGACGTGGTGATGGACGGTCCGATGCGGCTGGGGTTCTCCGGGTCGCTGGCCGCGTCGAGCGGTCGCTGGCCCATTCTGGGCGCCCCCGCCGGCGACGACGTGCCGGAACTGGGCACGCTGAAGCGCGCCCTGTCGGACTTCTCCCTCGAGGCGCCGACGCTGTCGCTGGCGGTCGGACCGAACGGCACGACGCTGGACCTGCGACGCGGCCTGACCGTCCGCCCCCGCTCGGGCGGCACGGCGGTGGTGACGCAGGCGGGCGGTCCGGTGCTGGTCGCCGCGGCCGGCGCCGCCCCGCGCGGGGCCTTCGACCTCGCGCTCCAGGGCGGCGGCCTGCCCGAAGCGCGCGTCCGCGTGTCCGGATGGCGCCTGACCGGCGCGGGCTTCCAGGCCGATCTGTCGGGCCGGGCGGCGCTGGACTTCGGCCTCGGCCGGGGCGTCGTGCTGAACGCCGCCGGCCGGCTGGCCACGAGTTCGGCGGGCCTGACCTTCACCGCCTCCCGCTGCGCCCCGCTGTCGATCGAGCGGCTGGAACTGGGCGAGAACGACGTGACCGACCTGACCGGCGGCCTCTGCCCCGCAGGTCGGCCGCTGGTCTCCGTCGCCGACGGCGGCTGGCGCGTCGACGGCCGGCTGGCCGACGTGTCCGCCGCCGCTCCCTTCCTCGCGCTGCGCTTCGCCGACGCCGGCGGTCCGCTGGCCGTGCGCGGCTCGGCCGCCGGCCTCGGCCTGACCGTCGGCGTCGACCGCGCCCGCGTGATCGACGCCACCGATCCCCTGCGCTTCCACCCGCTGGACGCGACCGGCCGCGCCGCGCTGGCCGGCGATCGCTGGACCGGCGACTTCTCCCTGTCGCGTCAGGGCTTCCCGGTGGGTCGCCTGTCGCTCGCCCACGACGGGCCGTCGGGCGTCGGCGAGGTGGGGATCGTCTCCGAAGACCTGATCTTCGCCGAAGGCGGTCTGCAGCCGTCGGACCTGACCCCCCTCGGCGCCGACCTGATCCGGTCGCCGGTCGCCGGCCGCGTCCGCTTCGACGGTCGCGTCGACTGGACGGCCGACCCCGACGGCGGGAGCAGCGGCGGCCTGCTGGTCCTCGACGACCTCGGCTTCGACAGCCCCGCCGGCCCGGTCGAAGGGCTGTCCGGCGCCCTCCGCCTGACCAGTCTCGCCCCGCTGGAGACCGCGCCGGACCAGACGGTGACCATCCGGCGGGTCGCGGCCCTGACCGACGCCACGGACCTGACCCTGACCTTCGACCTGAACAAGGCCACGCTGAACCTCGACGCCGCCTCCGTGGCCGCCGCCGGCGGCACGGTCACTCTGGAGCCGACGGCCCTGCCGCTGGCGCCCGACCAGCCGTGGTCCGGGGTTCTGGTGCTGGACCGCATCCAGATCGGCGACCTGATCTCGCCCACGGGATTGGCGGACAAGGTGGCGATCGACGCCGTCGTCTCCGGCCGCGTTCCCTTCACCTGGACCCCCGGCGCCGGCGCGACCGTGCAGGGCGGCAGCCTCTACTCGGTCCAGCCCGGACGCCTGTCGATCCAGCGCGAGGCCCTGTCCGGCCTCGACGCCGGCGGCGGCGGGGAGGCCGTGCCCCCGGGCACGGTGGAACAGCTGGCCTATCAGGCCATGGAGAACCTCGCCTTCAGCGAACTGACCGCCGCCATGGACAGCACCGACGGCGGCCGTCTGGCGCTGCGCTTCCACATCCTGGGCCGGCATGACCCGCCCGTCCGGCAGGAGCTGCGCCTCGGCTGGCTGGAGCTGATCCGTCGCGACTTCCTGAACCGGACCGACCTGCCGCTGCCCTCCGACACGGGCATCGACCTGACGCTGGACGTGGACCTGAACGTCAACCAGCTGATCAGCGACCTTCTGGCCGTCCAGCGGGCGCGCGAGGGGAACGGGAACGCGGACTAGGGGCCCGCGTTCGGGCATTCAGACCGCGTTCATCCCTGCCCCGGCCTTATGGGTGCGAACGCATTCGCAGGATGACCGCCCATGAGACTCAGCATGAAGCGCGCCGCCGCCCACCTGGCCGTCGGACTGACCGCCGTGACGATCGCCGCCTGCACGCCGACCGTCCGGCTCCAGGTCGATCCGATCCAGATCTACGCCAAGCTGGACGCCGACGTGCGCGTCCGCCTGGACCGCGAGCTGGAGCAGCTGCTCCAGGAAAACCCCAACCTGTTCTGAACGTGACCGGGGGAGACAGATCATGACCTTCCGCAAGACCTTCGTCGCCGTCGCGGCCGTGGCCGCCCTGGCCTTCGCCGCCGCAGGCGCCGCCTTCGCCCAGTCCGCGGAGCAGAAGGCGCTGGTCGACCGCGCCAAGGCCGAGGGCACGGTCGGCGAGCAGGCCGACGGTTACCTCGGCTTCCGCGTCGCCTCGACCGACGGCGGCCTGCAGGCCGCGGTCCGCGTCACCAACGACGGCCGTCGCGCCGCCTATGCCCGCGCCGCCGCCGAAACCGGCGTCAGCGTCGACGTGGCCGCCGCCCGCGCCTTCGAGACCATCGTCCAGCCGCGCATCTCGTCCGGCCAGTGGTGGCGAAACGCTTCGGGCCAGTGGGTCCGCCGCTGACCGCGTCGGCATTCTGAACTAAGGAACGGGCCATGACCTCGCGTCTGGCCCGTTTTCTTTTGGCCTCGCTGCTGGCCCTGCTGGTCGCGGCCGCCGCCACCTTCGGCGCGGCCCGCCTGTGGGAGCTGATCGGCGGGGCGCCCATGTCGGTCCACGGCTGGGTGGCGCTGGGGCTCGGCATGTTCGGCAGCGTGGCGCTGGCCTGGGCCCTGATGGCCCTGGCCTTCAAATCCTCGCGCGAAGGCTGGGACGACCGCGTCGACAACACCCTCGATCCGGGCAGGGAGCGGGAGGAGGACTAGGCGGCGGCCCGCCTGCCGGCGCCGGGCGCCAACAGCCCGTCCGCCAGGGCGCGCACCACCGGCACGGCCACGGCGTCGCCCATCAGCTTCAGGCCCGCCGAGGCGGACGCGGGCAGGCGATAGGCGTCCGGAACCCCCATCAGCCGCGCCGCCTCCACCGGCGTCAGCCAGCGGAGGCGCGTGCGCCCGCCGTCGACCACCACCACGATCTGGCGCGACGATCCGCCCGCCGGCGTGCGCAGGCAGCCGGCCATGCCGTCGAAGCGCAGTTCCAGCCTCTGGGTCCGGACGCCGTCCTCGATCCGCACCCGCCGATAGCCGGCGGCCGTGCGACGGCCCCCCGACGCCCGCTCCGCCTCCAGCCGCCGGCGATGCAGCGGCGACAGCAGCGCCAGCGCCGCCTTCGTCCGTTCGTCGGAAAACCACGCCACGCGGTCGTCCGGCTCCAGCATCCCGGCGAGATCCAGATTGCGTCGCGGCGGCGCGGCCAGCGACCACCACGCCCAGCTCGCTTTCACCGCGTCGGGCAGGCGATCATGGGCGGCGACCAGCCGGGCGGAGTGGAAAGGCGCGACGGGCCCCGCGATCTCCGGCGGGGCGTCACCGCGCACCGCCACGACGAACAGCCGCGGGCGCGACTGCGGCAGCCAGTGTGCGGCGTCGATCTCCAGCGCTCCGACGCGCCGCCCGCCCTCGCCCAGCGCCGCGCACACCGCCGCGAAGTCCGCCCCGCCGCCGGACGTCAACAGGCCGCACACGTTCTCGACCACGATCCGGTCCGGCGCCCGACCTTCGGCCTCCAGCCCCCGCATCAGCTCCATGAAGCCCCAGAAGGCGCCGGACCTGCGTCCTGCCAGCCCGCCGCGCGCGCCGGCCAGGCTCAGGTCCTGACAGGGCGACGACGCCCAGGCCAGATCGGCGGAGCCCGGCAGGTCGGCCGGCGTCAGCGCGCCCACGTCGCCCTCATGGAACGGTACGTCCGGGTGATTGGCGCGAAAGGCGCGCGCCTTGGCGGCGTCCAGATCGTTGGCGAAGCCCACGCGCCAGCCGTCCAGCCCGAGGCCCGCCAGACCGCCGCCGGCGAAGAACTCCCACGCCGTCGGAGCGTTGCTGGAGACCTGATTCGTCATCCCGCCAGCCTGACACGAACCGCCGCCCTTGACCTGCGCCTTGCGTCCGCGTCCGATGCCGCCGGTTTCCGGAGCCCCGTCATGCGTCTGATCCTTCTGTCGTCCGCCGTCCTGACCCTCGCCGCCTGCGGCGAGCCCGCGCCGCCGTCCGAGCCCGATCCCGCCCCGCAGCCGGCGCCCGTGCTGGGCGGCGTCGATCTGGGCCAGCCGGTGCGCGCGCTCGGCACCGAGCCGTTCTGGGGCGTCGACATCGGGCCCGACGGCATCGCCTATGAGGGCGTCGATCGCCCGCGCGAGGTCGCACCGCGCGGCGAGGTCGAGCTGATGGGCACCATGGCCGTCTTCACCGGCCAGACGGACAAGGGACGCGCCATCACCGTCACCCTGATCGACACCGACTGTTCGGACGGCATGAGCGACCGCCTCTATCCCCTGACGGCCCGGGTGGAGATCGGCGAGGAGACGCTTCAGGGCTGCGCCGCCGCGCGCGACGCCATCATGACGGCGCCCGAATCCGGCCCGGTCGCGGCGGTCGAGCCCGAGGCTGCGGCCGCGACCCGGCCTTAAGGTTTCCCCAAGCCGTTTGAGGGCAGGGTGGCGGCATGACCGCCGTGCCCTCTCCCGACGACGAAGGTCCGATCGCCCCGGCCGACCTGCGCCCGCTGACGGCGCTGCGGTTCCTGGCGGCGGCCTGGGTGGTGCTCTACACCTGCTGGCCCTTCCTCGACGTCGGCTTCACCCCGCATCTGGCGGCCAAGGGCTACCTGGGCGTCGAACTGTTCTTCGTCCTGTCGGGCTTCATCCTCAGCCACGTCTATCTGGAGGCGTTCGGCGCGAAACGGTTCGGCTACAGGGGCTTCCTCTGGGCCCGGATCGCCCGGGTCTATCCGCTGCACCTCGTCACCCTGCTGGGCGTCATGGCGCTGGCGCTGGCCGCGGCCGCGGCCGGCGTCGCCATGCAGGCTCGGGTCATCGACTGGCCGTCGCTGCCGGCGAACGTCCTGATGCTACACGCCTGGGGTCTGGCGCCCGAGGCGGCCTTCAACCATCCGTCCTGGTCGATCTCGGCCGAGTGGTTCGCCTATCTGACCTTCCCGGTCTTCGCCGCGGGCGCCTGGGCCCTGCGGGCGCGGCCGTGGCTGGCGGTCGCCGTCGCCGCCGCCGCCCTGCTGGCGCTCTACGTCGTCTTCCAGAGCCTGGCGGGCTTTCCGCTGACGCAGGCGACCATCCGCTGGGGCGCGCTGCGCATCGTCCCCTGCTTCGCCCTCGGCTGCGCCCTGTACCTCGTCCACCGTCACGGCGGCGTGCCGCGCCCGGGCCTGCTTTCCGCGCTCGCGCTGGTGCTGATCGTGGGCGCGGCCTCGCTTCAGGCCTGGGACGGCGCCATCGTCCTCATGGGCGGCCTGCTGATCCTCGCCCTGGCCTCGCTGGACAACGTACGCGCCGGGCCCTTGTCCAGCCGCTTCGCGGTCTGGCTGGGCGAGATTTCCTACGCCCTCTACATGGTGCTGATCCCGTGGACCCTGGTGGCCGTGAACGGCCTCGCCCGGGTCACGGGCTCGGAGACGAAAACCTTCGCCCTGCCGCTCTGGCTGGGGATCGTTCTGGGGGCGGTGGTCGCCGCGGCGATCGCCCATCATCTGGTGGAAAGGCCCGCCCGCACGTGGCTTCGGAACCTGCCGAAGCGGAGCCGTGACGCCCGCCGCGCGAAAACGACGCAGGAAAAATCTCCCGCACGGGTTTCCCCCGCAGGATGAATTCGGCTACGCAGGGCCCTCGGTCCAACGGAACGGAGCACGCCTCATGCTGAAACGGCTCGCGGTCGCCCTGGTTGCAATGGTCGTCGGTTTTTCGCCGCTGACCCCCCAAATCGCCCAGGCTGACGCGCCGTATTGGCAGTGCGTGACCTTCGCCCGCCTGACTTCCGGCATCGAGATCCGCGGCGACGCATGGACCTGGTGGAACTCGGCCCAAGGCCAGTACCGCACGGGCAGCGAGCCGGAAGTCGGCTCCGTCCTGGTCTTCCGCCAGACGGGTCGCATGACCCGCGGCCACGTCGCCGTCGTCTCGGAAATCCTGACCGACCGCGTCATCCGCATCACTCACGCCAACTGGGGCGGCAGCCGCGGCAAGATCGAGGAGAACGTCACCGTGGCCGACGTCTCCGAGGCCGGCGACTGGAGCGCGGTCAAGGTCTGGTACGCGCCGATCAACGACCTGGGGACCTCGGTCTATCCGGTCTACGGCTTCGTTCACAACGAACGCCTGGGCGGCTCGACCCTGATCGCCTCCCTGCCGTCGTCGGACGCCTGATCCCCCGCACATGATCCGGATCCACCGGCGCGGCGAGAACGGATGCCGCGCCCTGGAAGCGCCGCCGACGGGCACGATCGACGCCGACGTCCTGTGGATCGACCTCGTCGCGCCCACGCGCGAGGAGGAGCTGTCGATCGAACGCGCGCTGGGCGGCATCCCCCTGCCGACGCGCGAGGAGATGTCGGAGCTGGAGGCGTCCAGCCGCTTCTATCGCGAACACGGCGCGACCTACGTCACCGTCGATCTCCTGCATCGCGGCGACGAGGAGGTGCCCCTGCTCGATCCCGTCACCTTCGTGGTCACCGCCGGGCCGCTGGTGACCATCCGTTATTTCGACCCCAAACCGTTCGCCATGCTGGAGGCGGCGCTGGCGCGCGAGGAGGCGATCTGCGCCACCGCGCCGGGACTGGCCCTGCACCTGTTCGAGATGGTGGTGGACCGCACATCCGACGTTCTGTCCGCCACCGTCGACCGGGTGGAGGAGTTCGGCGAGCACATCTTCGCCGAGACCAACCGCGCCAGGAGCTTCGAGCCCTACATCAACCGGCTGGGCCGGGCCCGGCTGGCCAATGCGCGGCTGGAGAAGAGCCTCGCCGGCCTGATGCGCGCCTTCGTCTTCCTGGGGCTGGACGACCGGGTCGAGAAGGACGCCGAGGCGCGCGACCACCTCGCCTCCCTGACCCGCGACGCCCGCAGCCTCAACGACCACAACCGCTCGGTGGCCGCCTCGATCGACTTTCAGCTCAACGCCACCCTCGGCCTGATCAACATCCAGCAGTCCTCGATCATCAAGATCTTCTCGGTGGCCGCCGTCGCCTTCCTGCCGCCCACCCTGATCGCCTCGATCTACGGCATGAATTTCGACCACATGCCGGAACTGGCCTGGCCGTGGGCCTATCCGGCGGCGCTGGTCGCCATGGTCGTGTCGGCCGTCCTGCCGCTGGCCTGGTTCCGGAAGCGCGGCTGGCTGTGAACCTTGCGCCGATGCGGCGCGGACGCGACAAGGCCGCATGACCGACGCGCGCGACATGACCTACGCCGGCTATCTGGACCTCGACGTCCTGCTGTCGGCGCAGAAGCCCCTATCCGACCAGCACGACGAGATGCTGTTCGTGGTCATTCACCAGACCAAGGAGCTGTGGCTCAAGCAAATGCTGCACGAGGTGGCCCTGGCCCAGTCGCTGGTCCGCGCCGGCGATCTGGTTCCGGCCTACAAGAGCCTGGCGCGCATCAGCCGCATCCAGGCCGTGATGACCCAAAGCTGGGACGTCCTGGCCACCATGACGCCGGCCGACTACCTGAACTTCCGCGAGGTGCTGGGCTCATCCTCCGGATTCCAGAGCGACCAGTTCCGCCGCTTCGAGGCCCTGCTGGGCCTCAAGGACGAGAAATTCCTGAGGTTCCACGTCGGCCGGCCGCACGCCCATGCGGCCCTGAAGGCCGCGATGGAGGCGCCCAGCCTCTACGACGACGTCCTGGCGCGCCTCGCCGCCTCCGGGCTGCCCGTGCCCGCCGACGTCCTGAGCCGCGACGTGTCCCGGCCCTATGAGCCCAACTCCGGCGTGGAGGACGCCTGGCTGGAGGTCTATCGCCGCCCGCGGGAATTCTGGGACCTGTATCAGCTGGCCGAAAAACTGGTCGATCTGGACGACGCCCTCCTGACCTGGCGGCACAAGCACGTCGTGACCGTGGAACGCATCATCGGCCGCCGCATGGGCACGGGCGGGACCGCGGGCGTCGCCTATCTGGCCGAGACCCTCTCCCGCCGCTGCTTCCCGGAGCTGTGGTCGCTTCGGACGCGGCTGTGAGCCGCACCCCGTCCATACGGCCAAGCTGAAACTCCAAACGAAGTCCGGCGCTTTGTCCATAACTGTGCAACAGCGAAAGGACCCGCCATGAGCGACGCCAACCGACACGACATCGACGCCCTGAACAGCCTGATCGAGACCACGCTCGACAGCGCCGACGGCTATGAAGAGGCCGCCAAGGAGACCGACGTCGCCGCCTACCGCGACCGCTTCGTGAAGCGCGCGGGCGAGCGCCGCCGCGTCGCCGCCGACCTGCAGACCGCCGTGCGCGGTCTCGGCGCCACGCCGGAGGACGACGGCTCGATCCTCGCCAAGGCCCATCGCGCCTTCCTCGACGTGAAGCACGCACTGCTGCGCGACGAACAGGCCGTGGTGAACTCGGTCGAGAACGGCGAGGATTTCATCAAGGGCAAGTTCGAGCGGGCGCTGGAAGACGACAAGGTCTCGGCCACGACCCGCGAAGTCATCCGCCGCGCCTATCTGACGATCAAGGACGGCCACGACGAGATGCGCGACCTGAAGCATGCGCTGGAAGGCGCCGACGGCCGCCCCGTCACCACGACCACGCCCGACGGCCGTCCGCTGTCGATGTGACGCGACCGATCTGAAACGACGAAGGCCCCCGGCTCGCGCCGGGGGCCTTTTTCATTGCGGCGAGGCGGCGATCATTCGCCGGCGGAAATCTCGCGATAGCGCTCGGCGATGACGTTGATGTCGCCGTCGATCGGCTCGATGCCCTCCGGCAGCGTGCCGTCGCAGGCATAGGCCATGATGACCGCGCTGGTGGCGGTCATGTTGACCGCCTCCCACTGCTGCTCGTCCTCGATGCCGCCCATGAACCCGCCGTCCAGGCCATAGGCCGAGGCGCCCGGGGTCTTGAACGTCTTCTGCGAGCACTGGAAACGGTAGTCCATGTCCAGCCGGGCGATGCCGTCCTGCACGGAGTCCGCCGCGCTCACGACCGAGATGGTCACAGCGGCCTCGCCGCCCTGACGCGCCCGCGTCCCGCCGGCGGCCAGGATGATGTTCTCCTCGGTCACGTCCATGATGTAGTACGGACCCGAGTTGGGCAGCGGATCCTGCGCCATGACGGGCAGGGCGACGGCGGCCAGGGCGGCGCCGGCGAAAAGGGTGGGGAACAGGCGCATATCAGTCTCCGGGGTTCAGGGGCCACAAGGCTTGCCCGCACCCTAGCGCGCCCATTTCCCGCCGCAATCCCGCTCGCCCGTCGCGTCACGTCCCGTCAGGAACGCAAAAGGCCCGGACCGTCGGGTCCGGGCCTTTCGAAGTCGTGGGCCGCGGCCGAAATCAGGCCTCGGTCGCCTCCGGGGCCGCGTCGGCGGCGCCTTCCGACGGCACTTCGACGCCGCGCTTCTGCGTCTGGCGCTCGGCGATGCGGGCCGACTTGCCGCGACGATCGCGCAGGTAATACAGCTTGGCGCGACGCACGACGCCGCGGCGCTTGACCTCGATGGCGTCGAGGTTCGGCGACAGGATGGGGAATTTCCGCTCCACGCCCTCGCCGAACGAAATCTTGCGGACCGTGAAGGTCTCGTTCACGCCGCCGCCGTCACGGGCGATGCAGACGCCTTCGAACGCCTGGATGCGCTCGCGCTCGCCTTCCTTGATCTTGACCATGACGCGCAGGGTGTCGCCGGGCTGGAAGTCCGGGATCTTGCGGTCGCCCAGGACGCGGGCTTTCTCTTCGGCAGCGATCGTCTGCAGGATGTTCATGTCATTCTCCTCGAGCTTTTGCGCTCTTTAGCTGTGAGTTGGCGAGATGCCGCTCCCAGAGATCCGGTCGCCGCTCCCGCGTGGTCGTCTCCCTCTGCTCCTGGCGCCATTTCGCGACCTTCTTGTGGTCGCCCGACAGCAGGACCTCGGGGATGTCGAGCCCCTCGAACGTCCGCGGTCGCGTGTACTGCGGATGCTCCAGAAGCCCGTCCTCGAAGCTCTCGGACGACAGGCTTTCGCCTGAGCCGAGCACCCCGGGGATCAGTCTTACGCACGCCTCGATCACCACCATCGCCGCCGCCTCGCCGCCGGCGAGCACCGCGTCTCCGACGGAGACCTCCTCGAACCCCCGGGCGTCCAGCACCCGTTGGTCCACCCCCTCGAACCGGCCGCACAGCACGACGATCCCGTCGCCCGTGGCCCAGTCCCTGACGCGCGCCTGGGTCAGGGGCCGACCCCGGGCGCTCATGTACAAAAGCGGCCGCCGCGGCCCGTCCAGCCCGTCAAGAGCCCTGGCCACCACGTCCGCCTTCAGAACCGCTCCCGGTCCGCCGCCCGCAGGGGTGTCGTCCAGGAAGCCGCGCCTATCGTCGCTGAAGCCCCGGATGTCAACCGTTTCGAGCTTCCACAGACCCCGTTCCTGCTGCGCCGTGCCGATCAGCGACACGCCCAGCGGGCCGGGAAAGGCCTCCGGAAACATGGTCAGGACGGTGGCGGTGAAGGGCATGCCTCAGCTGATCCAGTCCTGCTCGCATCGCTCGACCGTCCAGCCGGCGAAGCCCGAGCGCACGCGGCAGCGGACGCCCTCGCCCATCAGCGGCCCCCAGACGACGCTGCTCTCGATGGTCGCGCCCTGTCCGTCGTACTTTGGACGCCGGAAACTCACCCAGCGGTCGCGGGGCAGGGCGCCGCCCTCTTCCGGGTATGGTCGGTGCGGGTCGTAGGTGTCCGGGAACACGAGGCCGTGGCGGCTCCAGTCGCAGACGGGCGACCATCCGCGGCCGTCGCCCAGCCACAAGGGCGGCGGCAGGCGATCGGTGGCGTTGAAGCCGTAGTGCTCCCTGGCGACCGCCGCGATCACGGCGCAGTCGTTCCCGTCCGTCACGGGAACTTCGGAGGTGGGCGGCGTGGCGCAGCTTCCCAACGCCAAGGCTGCGGCCGAAACGATGCAGGCGACCTTCATGATCCGCTCCTACGTGTTCCGCAGCCCGCTAATCGTGCGGCCCGGGGCGATGTCCTCGGCCGAGGTGATCAGGTGCACCAGCGCCGGAACCCGGCGCGCGATCGCGGCGTCGCGCGCGTCCTCGAGCGCGGCCGGGAAGTCCTCCGTGGTCTGGCAGCGCACGCCGAAGGCCCCGAACGCCTGCGCCCACATGACGAAGTCCGGGTTCTTCAGGTCGGTGGCGATGACCCGTGCCGCCCCCGGATAGTGCCCCTCCTGATGCATCCGGATGGTGCCGTAGGTTCCGTTGTCGACCACGATCACCACCGGGTTCAGCTCGTGCTGGACCGCGGTGGCCATCTCCTGGCCGGTCATCAGGAAGTCGCCGTCGCCGGCCACGCAGACCACCTCGCGCTCGCGATCGACCGCCTTCGCGGCGAGGGCCGCGGGCCAGCCGTAGCCCATGGCGCCCGAGGTCGGCGCCAGCTGGGTGCGGCAGGCGCGGTGGCGATAGAAGCGATGCAGCCAGGCGGCGAAGTTGCCGGCGCCGTTGGTCACCACCGCATCCTCGGGCAGGGCGTTCATCAGGTGCGCCATGCATTCGCTCATGTTGACCGCGCCCGTCACCGGCACGGGGGTCGAGAAGGCGAGGAAGTCGGCGTGGGCCTGTTCTCCCTCCGCCCGCCAGTCGCGCCCCGGCTCCAGCGTCGTCAGCGCCAGCGCGGCCAGGCTGTTGTCCGCCGTGGCCGCGATGGCCGTCGGCCAGACGCGGCCCAGCTCCTCCGGCCCCGGATGTAGATGCACCAGCACGCCCGCCGTGTGGGCGCGGTCGAACAGGGTGTAGCCCTGCGTCGGATTCTCCCCCAGCCGCGCGCCGACGGCGATGATCAGATCGGCCGCCTTCGCCCGCGCCGTCAGCTTCGGATTGCACCCCAGCCCCAGGTCGCCGGCATAGTTCGGCCGGTCGTTGGAGATGACGTCCTTCCTCCGGAACGAGCCCGTGATCGGGATCATGTGCCGCTCGGCCCAGTCGGCCAGGGCGTGGCTGGCCTCGGTCGTCCAGCCGGACCCGCCGACGACGATCAGCGGCCGTTCCGCCTTTTTCAGCCGGTCGCCGATCTGCGCCAAAACGGCAGGGTCCAGCGCCGCCTTGGCCGGGACCACCGCGCGTTTCGGGGCAGGGCCGCCATCGGCGTGGAGCAGGTCCTCGGGCAGGGCCACGACCACCGGGCCCATCCGCCCCTGCAGCGCCGTGGCGAAGGCGCGCTCGACGATCTCGACCGTCCGCTCCGGGCTCTCGATCTCGGTCGCCCATTTGGCCAGACCGCCGAACACCTCGCGATAGTCCACTTCCTGAAACGCCCCGCGTCCCCGGTCGGTCAGGGCGATCTGGCCGACGAACAGGATCATCGGCGTGGAGTCCTGATGCGCCGTATGCACGCCGATGGCGGCGTGCGTCGCCCCCGGCCCCCGGGTGACCATGCAGACGCCCGGCCTGCCGGTCAGCTTGCCGTAGGCCTCGGCCATGTTGGCGGCGCCCGCCTCGTGCCGGCACGTGATCACCTCGATCCGGTCGCGCACGTCGGCCAGGGCGTCCAGCACGGCCAGATAGCTTTCGCCCGGAACGCAGAAGACCTTGTCGATGCCGTTGACGACCAGGGTCTCGACCAGTCGGCGGGCGGCGGTGTTCGGGGCTTGCGTCATGGCGTCGCGTTAGCAGATCGGGGCGCGGCTTGGCGAGGCGGCGGCGCAACCCAATGGTCACGCTTGGCGTTGTGCGGCCGGGTTCAACTTGGAGAGTTCACCATGAAGAAGATCGTCACCCTGACCCTGATCGCCGCCGCCATGGCCGTGTCGGCCTGCAACACCATCTCGGGCGTCGGCCGCGACGTCTCCGCCGCCGGCGACGCCGTCACCTCGGGCGCCGAGACGGCGAAGAACTGAGCCGCCCCTCCGCCGCGGGCCTGACCGCCCGCGGCGGGCCAAGGCGTCACCCGTACTCGACGCCCGTCAGATACAGTCCGTCGCTGGGGGCCACGGGCCCGCAGGCGGCGCGGTCGCGGGCGTCGAGCGCGGCCTTCAGGTCCGCGGCGCTCCAGCGGCCGAGGCCCACCTCGACCAGACTGCCGGTCATCGACCGCACCTGCCGATGCAGGAAGCTGCGGGCGGCGAAGGTCAGCCGCACCTCCTCTCCGACCCGCACCACCGACGCCGCGTCCAGGGACTTCACCGGCGACGCCGACTGACAGTTCACGTCCCGGAATGTGGTGAAGTCGTGCAGGCCCACCAGCGCCTGCGCCGCCGCGTGCATGGCGCCGGCGTCCAGCGGCTTCTTCATGTGCCACACGCGCCCGAGATCCAGCGCGGGGCGGCCGGGGCGGTTCAGGATGCGGTACAGGTAGCGCCTTCCGATCGCGGAGAAGCGCGCGTGCCACTCCGGATCGGCCTCGACGCAGTCCAGCACCGACACGGCCTCCTCGACCAGGTGGGCGTTCAGCGCATTCATCACCGTCCGCGCCGGCCAGGCCTTCTCCAGGTCGAAGCCGATCACCTGCCCCGTGGCGTGCACGCCCGTGTCGGTCCGCCCCGCCGCGAACAGCCGCACCTGTTCGCCGCAGAAGGCCGTCAGCGCCGCCTCGATCGCCCCCTGCACCGTCGGCTGTCCGGCCTGCACCTGAAAGCCGTTGTAGGCCGAGCCGTCGTACTCGACCGTCAGGCGATAGCGGGGCATCAGAACACTCGCGATCCGTCAGGAATACGGAATCCTTTGAGGAAATCCTCGGCGGATTGCGCCGCTTTGCCGGCGCGTTGCACCTGCGACAGCCGCACCACACCCTCCCCGCAGGCGATCAGCAGGTGGTCGTTGACGACATCGCCAGGCCTGCCGACGACGCCGGCGCCTGAGCCCTTGGCGGTCACCACCGACATCAGCGCCTTGATCCGCACCGGTCCGTCGGGGCCGGGCGCCTCGAACCAGGCGCCGGGCGCGGGCGACAGGCCGCGGACATGGGCGTCGACCTCGGCCGCGGGGCGGGTCCAGTCGATGCGCGCCTCGCTCGGCGTGATCTTGCGGGCATAGGTGGCCTCGCCGACCTGCTCCACCGCCTCCAGCCCGCCGCGCTCCAGCGCCGCCAGCGCCCGGGGCCAAAGGGCGGCGCCGACGTGCGCCATGCGCTGCCCGAGCGACCCGGCCGTGTCGTCCTGGGCTATGTCCATGACCTCGCTCAGCAGGATCGGCCCTTCGTCCAGTCCCGCGCTCATCTGCATGATCTGCACGCCCGTCTGCCGGTCGCCGGCCATGATCGCCCGCTGGATCGGCGCGGCGCCTCGCCAGCGCGGCAGCAGTGAGCCATGCAGGTTCAGACACCCCAGCCGCGGCGCCTCCAGCACTTCCGGCTTCAGGATCTGGCCGTAGGCGACCACGCAGGCGGCGTCGAGGTCCAGGCTGTGGAAGGTCTCGATCGCCTCCGGCGCCTTCATCGACTCCGGGGTGAAGACCGGCAGGCCCATGGTCTCGGCGAAGGCCTGCACCGGCGACGGGGTCAACTTCTGCCCCCGCCCGCGCGGCCGGGGCGGCTGGCTGTAGACGGCCACGACCTCATGCCCGGCCGCCACCAGCTCGGCCAGCGACGGCACGGCGAATTCGGGAGTTCCCATGAAGGCGAGGCGCATGGCGCGGTCTTGTCAGAGAGCGGAGCCGCCCTCAAGCCGCGAGCGACCGCGTCGCGCGCGTCAGGGCAAGGAAAGCTAGTCCCAGCGGGTGAAGACCCCGCCGCCCTCGTCCCATTCGCCGCCCGCGTCCAGGGCGTCGTCGAAGCTCAGCAGGCGGTCGATGATCATGCCCGCCACCACGCCGGCCAGCGCCACGCCGACCAGGGTCACCACCCCGGCCACGCCGACCTTCTCGTTGCGCGTCAGGCGGCGGCGGCCGTGCGGGTCGATGATGCGGTCGGGGCTGCGCTTCAGACGGGGCATCAGGCGGCCATCCTCGCGGCCTTCTTGACCTTGGCCATGGCCCGGTCGCGCCGCAGGCGGGACAGGTGGTCGATGAACAGCACGCCGTTCAGGTGATCCAGCTCGTGCTGGAAACAGACGGCGTACAGCCCCCCGATCTCTTCCTCCACCGTCCGGCCCTCACGGTCCAGATAGCGGACGCGACAACGGGCGGGGCGCTCGACGCTGTCGAAATATTCCGGGATCGACAGGCAGCCTTCCTCATAAGGCAGGGTCTCGTCCGACGCCCACAGGACCTCGGGATTGACGAAGAAGCGCGGGTTGGGGACGCGGGCGGGCTCCTCGCCCTCCGCCGTCTCCGCGTCCGGATCCGGCGCGCCGTCGCCCAGGTCCATGACCACGACGCGCGTCAGCTCCCCGATCTGCACGGCGGCCAGGCCGATGCCGGGGGCCGCGTACATCGTCTCCAGCATGTCGTCCATCAGGGCGCGCACGCCGT
This sequence comes from Brevundimonas sp., assembly GCF_035935935.1. Classification (GTDB taxonomy): domain Bacteria; phylum Pseudomonadota; class Alphaproteobacteria; order Caulobacterales; family Caulobacteraceae; genus Brevundimonas. The sequence goes on along the minus strand of NZ_DASYWO010000006.1, from coordinate 7,280 downwards.
CGTCCACCGTCCCGACGGGGGTCGAGACCTGCTTCAGCACGGCCAGGTCGGCGGCGTTGTCGACGGTCAGGATGCGGCGCACGGTCATGCGGTCGAGGTAGGCTTCGCGGCCCTTCGGGTCAAGAATTCCCGCCGTCGCAGGTGGCCGCGGCGCTGGCGAAAGCGCGCCCGGACGGCTAAGGGCGCGCCATGACCCAGGCCTCCGCTCCCGCCCGCTTCGACGTCTGCGCCGTCGGCAACGCCATCGTCGACGTGCTGGCCCCCTGCGATCCGGCCTTTCTGGAGGCGCAGGGCCTGACGGCCGGCTCCATGCAGCTGGTCGACGCGGACCAGAGCGCGGCCCTGTACGAGGCCATGGCCGCGGGGGTCGAGGCGTCGGGCGGCTCGGCCGGCAACACGGTGGCCGGCGTCGGCTCCTTCGGCGGCCGCGCCGCCTATCTGGGCAAGATCGCCGACGACCAGCTGGGCCAGGTCTTCGCCCACGACATCCGCGCCGCCGGCGTGCATTTCGACGTCGCGCCGCTGGTCGACGGCGCGGCCGCGGGCCTCGGCACCGGTCGCTGCCTGATCAACGTGACGGCGGACGGCCAGCGCACCATGTGCACCTTCCTGGGCGCCGCCAATCAGCTGACGGCGGCCGACGTCGACGCCGCCCTGATCGCCGACAGCGCCGTGGTCTATCTGGAAGGCTACCTGTTCGACCCGGCCCCCGGCCGCGCGGCCTTCGAGGCTGCGGCCGAGGCCGCCCACAAGGCCGGACGCAAGGTCGCCATCACCCTGTCGGACAGCTTCGTGGTCCACCGCTGGCGCGCGGACCTGCTGGACTTCCTCCGGACCTCCGCCGACGTCGTCCTCGCCAACGAGGCCGAACTGACGGCCCTGTTCGAGACTGACGACTTCAACGCCGCCGCCGACCGTCTGGCGGCCATGGTCGAGGTGGCGGCGGTCACGCGCGGACCGGACGGCTCGGTGATCATCGCGGGCGACCGACGGGTTCAGGTCGCCGCCGTGCCCGTCGACAAGGTCGTCGACACCACCGGCGCGGGCGACCAGTACGCCGCCGGCTTCCTCCTCGGCCTCGCCCGCGGCCTGCCGCTGGAAGACGCCGGCAAGCTTGGCTCCCTCGCCGCCGCCGAGGTCATCGCCCACTGGGGACCGCGCCCGATGGTTTCACTGGAGGCCCTGGCCCGGGACGCGGGGCTCAGGCTCGCCTGATCGTCACGTACAGGGCCCCGTCGCCGCCGTGCTTGCGGGCGGCCGGGGCGAAGCCGGAGACGACGCCGCGCAGGGCGGGCGCCGTCAGCCATTCGTGCACGCTGGACTTGATGACGCCCGTGCCGCCCCGCCGGCCCTGACCGGTGATGACCAGCACGGCCCCATGCCCGCGCGCCTGTGCGCTCACCAGAAATGCCGTCAGGGCGTCCTGGGCCTGAAACCGCCCATAGCCGTGCAGGTCGATGCGCGCGTCGATGGGATCGCGCTCGCGCGACAGGCGGCGCTGGCGGCGGGGTTCCAGTTCCTCCGGCGTGCCGCGCGCACGTGCCGGAGCGGCTTTCGGCGGGGCCGGGGGCGCGATCTGCACGGGCCGGGCGGCTGCCCTGCCGGGCGAGGGAGCCTTGGGGGCCGGCGCCGGCTCGTCGACCGTGGAGGCCAGCAGGGCCTTCCTGCGCCGATGCGGCGTCGCGGAGCCCGCCACCCGCGCCCAGATGCGGCGATCGTCGGGCGACAGGTCGTCGCGCCGGCTCATGCCTCGCGGTCGTCCTCGCCGCCCGGCTGCGGCCCGGGCTCGTGGCCCAGCAGGTCGCCCGGCGTGCAGTTCAGCTCGCGGCAGAGGGCGTCCAGCGTCGAGAAGCGCATGGCCCGCGCCTTGCCGGTCTTCAGGATCGACAGGTTGGCGACGGTCACGCCGACGCGGTCGCTGAGCTCCGTCAGCGACATGCGGCGTTCCGCCAGCAGTCTGTCGAGTTGGACGCGGATGGCCATGGGCGCGCTCTTACACCGGCTCGTTCAGATCGTCAGTTCGGATTCGCGGCGCAGCCGGGCGCCCTCGCGGAACACCTCCGCCAGCACGAAGACGACCAGCACGGAGAAGGCGGGCGTGACCAGGTTGAACAGGCTCGGCGGATCCATGATGCCGCGCGCCAGATGCGACACGGCCATCTGGCCGACCCAGACGCCGCCGGTGACGGTGGTCAGGATCCACCCGATCTGGCGCAGCCGCGCCACGTTCTCGGGCTGAAAGGGGTCGCCCAGCGTCAGGGTGCGGAACACCCGGCGCAGGTTGCGCAGGATCAGGGCGAAGCCGGCGAAATAGCCGATGAAGGCGCCGACCCCGAACAGGGCATGGGGTCGCGGCAGGGGGATCTGGGCGCCGCCGGCGTCGTCGGTGACGTTCAGCGCCAGCTGATCCATGGGAATGAAGGCGACCGTGACGAACAGGACCGCGCCCAGCACGGTCAGCAGGATCAGCACGGCGTAGGCGACGTCCAGCGCGGTCTTCAGCAGGCTGGACACCGACCCCGGCCCCAGCGCGCGCAGGCCCTTCAGGGGCGGCATGGCGAGGCGTCGGGGCGACAGGGGCATTCGAAGTCCTTATGACGGTCGGGGCCGGATCACCGCGCGGGGTTCGTAAGAACCGCGCGCGGCTCCAGCATCGCTTCGACTGTCATCCGGGTCAAAATCCCGCCGCTCAGAAGGCTTGCAGCAGGATGGCGACCATGGCGGTCGGCAGGGCGGCCAGCAGGGCGCCGTTGACCACGGCGTGGCCGACTTTCTCGATGAACATGGTGGCGTTCAGGGCTTGCATCGTCTTTCTCCGTTTATCCTGAGTGAGGTTGTTCATTGCTTCTTTTTGTCTGCCGCTGCACTCCGATGCCCTTGGGGTCTTTTCGGGGGAACGATGCGGCCCGTCGTTCTTGAGATCATAGATAGGACGTGCGCCGTGGGAATGCACGTTACATATCGTTTAACGATATTAAACTTAGGCAAGGTTGCCGGCTCGGAGCATCAGTCGCGATGAAACCCAGACTTATCAAGGGCATGCGGCTGGTCGCCGCCACGCATAATCCCGGCAAGGCGCGAGAGATCGCGGCGCTGCTGGACGGAAATTACACGATCGTCACCGCCGGTGAGCTGAATCTGCCCGAACCCGACGAGACCGAGAGCACGTTCGTCGGCAACGCGGTGCTGAAGGCGCGCCACGCCGCCGACCGGTCGGGCCTGCCGGCGCTGGCCGACGACTCCGGTCTGTCGGTCACCGCCCTGGGCGGCGCGCCCGGCATCTACTCCGCGCGGTGGGCGGGACCCGACAAGGACTTCGCCCACGCCATGGCCCAGGTCGAGCGCCGGCTGGAGGAGGTCGGCGGCGACGACCGCAGCGCCTGGTTCACCTCGGCGCTGGCGGTGGCGTGGCCGGACGGCCCGGTGGTGGCGGTCGAGGGGCGCGTCGACGGCACGGTGACCTTTCCCCCGCGCGGCGACCGCGGCTTCGGATACGATCCCATTTTCCGCCCGGACGGCTTCAGCGAGACCTTCGGCGAGATGGACCCCGGGGCCAAGGACGCCATGAGCCATCGGGCCGTCGCCTTCGCCAGGCTCAGGGCGGCCCTGATTGACGACTGAGCCGCCCGACCCCGGCACGGACGTCGCCCTCTACGTCCACTGGCCCTTCTGCGCGCGCATCTGCCCCTACTGCGACTTCAACGTCGTGCGGGCGCGGGGGAACGAGGCGCGGGCGGAGCGGCTGACCGCGGCGATCCTCGACGACCTGCGGGCGCAGGCGGCGCGGGTGGGTCCGCGGCGGCTGGCGTCGATCTTCTTCGGCGGCGGCACGCCGTCCCTGATGTCCTCCTGCGACGTCGGCGCGATCGTCGAGGCGGCCCGCGCCCTGTTCCCCGGCGGCGCCGGGGAGGTGACGCTGGAGGCCAATCCGACCGACGCCGAGGCCGACCGGTTCGCCGCCTTCGCCGACGCCGGGGTGAACCGCCTGTCCATGGGCGTGCAGGCGCTGGACGACGCCCGGCTGGCCTTCCTCGGCCGCAACCACTCGGCGGAGGAGGCGCGCCGCGCCGTCGGCGTCGCCGCGCGAGTCTTCCCGCGTCTGTCGATCGACCTGATCCACGCCCTGCCCGGCCAGTCCGTCGCCGACTGGCGCGCCGCCCTGACCCAGGCGCTGGACCTCGGCTTCGAGCACGTCTCGCCGTACCAGCTGACCATCGCCCAGGGCACCGCCTTCGCCCGCGCCGTCGGCCGCGGCGACTGGTCCCCGCCCGACGAAGACCTCGCCGCCGCCCTCTATGAGACCACGCAGGAGACGCTGGGGGCCGCGGGCTTCGACGCCTATGAGGTGTCCAACCACGCCCGCGGCGTCGCGGCGCGCTCGGCGCACAACCTCCATGTCTGGCGCGGCGGCGACTACCTGGGCGTCGGTCCCGGCGCCCACGGCCGTCTGACTCTCGCAGGCGTCCGCACGGCCACCGTGGCCCGTCGCGGCGTCGACGCCTACGTCGCCGGCGTCGCGGCCGGGTCCCCGTGGGAGGAGCGCGCCGACCTGTCGCCGCAGGACGCCGCCGAGGAGCGCGTCCTGCTGGGGCTGCGCACCGTCGAGGGCGTGCCCCTGTGCGTCCTCGACGCCCTGCCCGCGACGTCCCGTCCCGTGGCCGAAATGGTCGAGGAGGGGTTCCTGACCGTCGCCGACGGTCGCCTGATCGCCACTCCCGCGGGCCGCCCGCTGCTGGACGCCGTGACCGCGCGCCTGCTGACCGCTTGAGCGCGGCGCCCGCCGCTGGCACGGTCGCGCCCATGCCGGATCCCAGCCCCTTCCCGCCCGCCGCGCCGCCGCCCCGGCCGGTGACGCCCGGGCTGTATCTGGTCGCCACGCCCATCGGGAACCTGCGCGACGTGACGCTGCGGGCGCTGGACGTTCTGGCCGCGGCCGATCTGGTGCTGGCCGAGGACACGCGGGTCTCCGCCAAACTGCTGGCCGCCTATGGCCTGAGGGCGAAGCTGGAACGCTGCGACGACCACGCCTCGGAACGGGCTGCCCTGATCGCGGTCGAGCGGATCGCCGGGGGGCAGGTGGTGGCCCTCGTCTCCGACGCCGGCACGCCCATGATCTCGGACCCCGGCTTCGTCGTCGCGCGCGAGGTCGTCGCCGCGGGGCTGCCGGTGCATCCGATCCCGGGCGCGTCCAGCCTGCTGGCCGCCCTGTGCCTCGCCGGCCTGCCCGCCGACCGCGTGCTGTTCGCCGGCTTCCTGCCGCCGAAGTCCGCCGCGCGGAAGACGGCTCTCGCTGAACTGGCCGAGCCGGGCCGCACGCTGGTCGTCTTCGAGAGCGGCCCCCGCCTCGCCGCCAGCCTGACCGACATGGCCGAGGTGCTGGGCGACCGCCCGGCGGCCGTGACCCGCGAGCTGACCAAGCTGCACGAGGAATGCCTGCGCGGATCCCTGTCGGAACTCGCGGCCCATCCCGGAACGCAGGCGCCGAAGGGCGAGATCGTCGTCGTGATCGGCCCCGGCGAAGCGGTCGCCGCCAGCGCGGAAGACGTCGACGCCGCCCTGTCCGAGGCCCTGACCCGCCTCGCGCCCGGCCCGGCCGCGGCCGAGGTGGCGAAACGAACAGGCGCGAACCGCAAGGCACTGTACGCTCGCGCGCTCCAGTTGAAGGCCGGCGGATGACCGGTCCCCGCCTCGACCGCCGCGCGCGGGGCGGGGCGGCGTGGCGCGAGGGCCATGCGGCGGAATGGCTGGCCGCCATCTGGCTGATGCTGACCGGCCACCGCATCCTCGCCTTCCGCCTGAAGACGCCCCAAGGCGAGATCGACCTGTTGGCGCACAAGGGCCGGGAGCTGATCGTGGTGGAGGTGAAACGCCGCCGGCTGCGCGACGCCGCCGAACTGGCCCTGACGCCCCAACAGGCGAAGCGCCTGTTGGCCGCGGGCGAGGCGGTGCGGCGCTCGCGCCCCGCGTTGCGCGGCCAGGCCCTGCGCATCGACCTGATCGCACTGGCGCCGGGCCGCCTGCCGCGCCACCTCCGGCGGCTGGCTTTCGACGGCTGAGCCTTGCGGTTCAGCGCCCGCGCGCCCATTCCCTTCGAACCCCAGCTTCAGGAGCCGCGCATGACCCGGGTCGCCGTCCAGATGGACCCCATCGAACAGGTGAACCCGCAGTCGGACACCACCTGGCTGATGATCCAGTCGGCGCAGGATCGCGGCTTCGACGTCTGGACCTATGACTTCCGCACCCTCGCGCTCGAGAACGGCCGCCTGTCCTGCCGCGCGCGCCGCACCGTCCTCAGGGGCGACGTCGTCGAATTGGGCGAGATGCAGAAGCTGGATCTGCATGACGACGTCGATGTCGTGCTGATGCGACAGGACCCGCCCTTCGACATGGCCTACGTCACCGCCACCTACCTGCTGGAGGCGCTGCGCGGCGACACCCTGGTCCTGAACGATCCGGCCGAGGTGCGGTCGGCGCCCGAGAAGCTGATGGTCACCCGTTGGCCCCGGCTGCAGCCTCCGACCCTGATCAGCTCGGACGTCGAGGCACTGGAGGATTTCCACGCGCGAGAGGGCGACGTGGTGTTGAAGCCCCTGCACGGCGCCGCCGGCTCGGGCGTGGTGCGGCTGAAGGCGGGCGATCCCAATCTGGCGGCTCTGGTCGAAATCCACGCGACCGGCAGCCGCGACCCGCTGGTGATCCAGAAATTCGTTCCCCAGGTCTCGGCCGGCGACAAGCGCGTCATCCTGATCGAGGGCGAGCCTGTCGGGGCCATCAACCGCGTCCCGCTGAAGGGTCAGGTCCGCTCCAACCTGCGCGTCGGCGGCACGGCCGAGGCCGTCGAGCTGACCGCCCGCGACCGCGAGATCTGCGCCCTGATCGGGCCGGAATTGAAGGCGCGGGGCCTGGTCTTCGTCGGCATCGACGTGATCGGCGACTTCCTGACCGAGATCAACGTCACCTCCCCCACCGGCGCCCAGCAGCTGAAGCGCTTCACCGGCGTCGACGCCACCGCCCTGATGTGGGACGCGATCGAAAAGCGTCTGGGATGACCGGATGCGTCGGCGGGGCGCCGGCGATTGCGATGATCGCTCCCGGATTTCTCCGTGCGATCAACGAGAGCAGGAAAGTTTCGACCTCCACGTCGACGTCGCTCCGGACCTGACCCACCCTTCCTTCGTCCCGTCGCACCGGAGGGCTCGTGAGGCCTGCGACCTTGCGGCGGCGGGAGCGTGTGGAGCGGGGCTCGCCGCCTTCGGGCGGCGGGGCCGACGGGTCTCACC
>NZ_DASYWO010000005.1:350000-434465 GCF_035935935.1 Brevundimonas sp. | reverse complement strand
GCCGGCCGGCCGTGGACATGTGAGCCCCCGGCGTCGACCCCCGCTCGAACCGCTTCCGCCGCGACAAGCTCGCAAGGCCTTGCGCCCCTCCCTGCGACGGAACCACGCGAAGGTTGGCACGACGCCGGACCGGTCATGACGATGAGGCGGAAGTTTCCGGGCGGGCGTTGAGAAGGCGGGAAAATTCGGCGCGGATCGTCGCAACGCGGCGAGGTCGGCCGACGCGTTCCTTCCCCGCTCGCCGGGGAAGGTGGGCGCCGGAGGCGCTCGGATGGGGTGGCTTCCACCGACAGGCGCGATGTCGGAAGTTCATCGGGCGGGCCGGAGTCTTACCCCCCATCCGTCTCGCTCCGCGAGCCACCTTCCCCCGCAAGGGGGGAAGGAAGAGGAGGGTCGCATCCGGCTCCACCCCTCAGCGGGAAATCCGCGTCTACTTCATCCGCCAGGTCGCGCCGTCGGGGCCGTCCATGACGACGACGTTCAGGGCGTTGAGGCGGTCGCGGATGCGGTCGGCGGCGGGCCAGTCCTTCGCCGCGCGGGCGGCGGCGCGGTCCTTGAGCAGCTGTTCGACCTCGGCGCGCAGGGCGTCGTCGACCTCGCCTTCGAGCCAGGCCGCCGGCCCGGCGCTCAGCACGCCGAGCAGTCGGCCGGCGGCGAGCAGCCGGCCCTTGGCGAGGGCGACGGCCGCGTGGTCGCCCGCGGTCATGCCGCGCTCGATCTCGCTGGACAGGGCGAACAGGGTGGACATCGCGCCCGGCGTGTTCAGATCGTCCTCGATCGCCTTCAGGAAGTCCGCGGGCGGCTCCTCGTCGGCGGCTTCGACCCCCGCGGCCCGGTGCAGGGCGCCGTAGAGACGGTCGAGGTTCTTCTTCGACTGGTCCAGCAGCGACTGGTTCCAGTCCAGCGGCTGGCGGTAGTGGGCGGACAGCAGGGCCCAGCGCACGACCTCGCCCGGGATGGACTGAACGAGGTCGTGCAGCAGAAGGACGTTGCCGATCGACTTGGACATCTTCTCGGCGTCCACGGTCAGAAAGCCGTTGTGCATCCAGTACTTCGCATACTGGCCGTGCGCGTCGGCGCCGTGGGCGTGGCCGTGGGCGCAGACGCCCTGGGCGATCTCGTTCTCATGGTGCGGGAAGACCAGGTCGATGCCGCCGCCGTGGATGTCGATCGGCAGGCCCAGGTTCTCCTCGATCATGGCGGAGCATTCGATGTGCCAGCCGGGGCGGCCGTCGCCCCACGGCGAAGGCCACGACGGCTCGCCCTCTTTCGACGGCTTCCACAGCACGAAGTCGTGGGCGTTCTTCTTGTAGGGCGCCACCTCGACGCGGGCGCCGGCGATCATGTCGTCGAGGTTGCGGCCGGACAGGCGCCCGTAGGCCGGATAGCTGGAGACGTCGAAGAGGACGTGCCCCTCGGCCGCATAGGCGCAGCCGGCGTCGACGATGGCGGCGATCTGACGGACGATCGCGTCCATGTGGTCGGTGACGTGGGGGGCGAGGTCCGGCGGGGCGACGTTCAGCCGGGCCATGTCCTGGAGATAATGCGCCTCGTACTTCGAGGTGATCTCGGCGATGGGCACGCCGAGCGCGGCGGCGCGCTGGTTGATCTTGTCGTCCACGTCCGTGACGTTGCGGGCGTAGATCACCTTGTCGGCCCCGTATTCCCGGCGCAGCAGGCGGACCAGCACGTCGAAGACCACCGGAGGGCGGGCGTTGCCGATGTGGGCGTGGTCGTAGACCGTCGGCCCGCAGACGTAGAGCGTCACCCGGTCCGGATCGCGCGGCGTGAAGACGCGCTTTTCGCGATGAAGGGTGTCGTGGAGCGTCAGGGGCATGGGAGCGTCTTCGGGGAGAGTTTTTTTGCGGGACGGACTTTTCTTGCGAGAAGGCCGGGCGGTCCCATATAGGCCGCGAAGCTGATAAAGAGTCAGCGACGAGCGTCAAACATCGTCTCCGGATCCCAGAATGAGCGTCACGCCGACCAAGCCCGTGCTGGTGTCCAACGACCAGCCGCAGCGCCCCAGCCGCGAGGAGGCCCTGAAGGCCGTCCGCACCCTGCTGGCGTGGGCCGGCGACGACCCGGACCGCGAGGGTCTGAAGGACACGCCGAAGCGCGTCGTCGACGCCTATGCCGAATGGTTCGAGGGCTATGACGCCGATCCGGCGAAGGAGCTGAGCCGCACGTTCGAGGACGTGCAGGGCTATGACGACATGGTCCTGCTGCGCGAGATCGAGGTCGAGAGCCACTGCGAGCACCACATGGCGCCGTTCCTGGGCAAGGCCTACGTCGCCTATGTGCCGGCCGAGAAGGTGGTCGGCATCTCCAAGCTGGCGCGCGTGGTCGAGATCTTCTCCAAGCGTCTGCAGACGCAGGAAGTGCTGACGAATCAGATCGCCGAGGCGATCGAGACGCAGCTGGCGCCGCAGGGCACGGCCATCCTGATCGACGCCGAGCATCAGTGCATGACGACGCGGGGCGTGCATCACCGCCACGTTTCGACCATCACCACCCGGTTCACTGGCGTCTTCAAGGACGACGCGGCCCTGAAGGACCGGTTCCTGCGCCTGGCGCGCGGCTGATTTCCCCTCCGCGGGGTAATCGGGACAGGCGGAACCGTTCGACGCCCGAGACCGCTTTACAAGCGGCGCCGGGTCAGCCAAAGCCGTCCGGAAGCTTCAACCTGCCCGACGCGAGCGCGGGCCTGACGGGAGACGCCACGCATGGGCGCGAAACTGGCCGGACCTGGCGGCGGCAAGACCATCGAGCAGAACAGCGACATCAACGTCACGCCGTTCGTCGACATCATGCTGGTGCTGCTGATCATCTTCATGGTGGCCGCGCCGCTGGCGACCGTGTCGATCCGGCTGGACCTGCCGCCCCCGAACCCGACCCCGACCACGGAAGTGGAGGAGCCGGTCTACATCACCATCCAGGAATCCGGCTCGCTGTTCATCGCCGACCGTCAGACGACGATCGAAACCCTGCCGGTCGACGTGTGCGCGGCCCTGGGAGGCGGCGCGGCCTGCCGCGAGGAGCGCCTGTTCATCCGCGCCGACGCGGAAGTGAAGTACAACGCCTTCATGGAAGTGATGAACACCCTGCAGGAGAACGGCTTCTTCAAGGTCGGCCTGCTGAACGAAGACATCACCTGATTTCAGGCGAGAGCCGACACGATCCAGGGCCGCTTCCCGCACGGGCAGCGGCCCTTTTCGCATCCGGAGGCGGGACATGACGGCCGACGAGATCGACGCCCTGGTCATGAGCCTGCCCGGGGCGGAACGCAGCACCGCCTACGGCGAGCCGTGCTGGCGGATCGCGGGCAGGTTCTTCGCCCGCCTGAGGGCGGAGGACGACAGCCTGGCGCTGGACGTCTGCGACCGCGACCGGCGCGACATGCTGGTCGAGATGGACCCGCAGGTGTTCCACCTGACCGACCATTACCGGGCCTATTCCTACGTGCTGATCCGCGTCGCGGGCGTCGACCGCGACTGGCTGGAGACCGAGCTGAAGGCGCGCTGGCGCAAGGTGGCACCGGCGGCCCTGAGAAAGGCGCATGCGGGCTTGACCTGACGCCGCGTCAGTGGGGCATGGTGGGTTTCGGAAAAGGACGGACCCGCCGATCATGCCGATTGAGTCCCGAAACCTGACGATCCCGGCGCGGGACGGCTTTCCGCTGTCGGCGCGGCTGTTCCTGGCCGAGCGGCCCGCAGGCGCGGTGTTGGTCAGCGCGGGAACCGGGTTCCCCAAGGGCTTCTACGAGCGGTTCGCCCGACATGCGCAGAGTAAGGGCCTGACGGCCCTCACCTACGACTTCCGGGGGATCGCCGGATCACGGCCCGACGATCTGGCGGCCCTGAAGATGGACTATCCGGACTGGGGGCGGCTGGACATGCCCGCGGCCGTCGACGCGCTCGCCGCGGCGGCGCCCGGGCTTCCGCTGCTCCACGTGGGGCATAGCGTGGGCGGGCATTTCGTCGGCTTCATGGACAACCAGGCCCGGCTGGCGCGCCATGCCTTCGTCTCGGTCGGCTCGGGCTACTGGGGCGGACATCACCGCAGCTACAACCCGCTGGAGCTGTTCTTCTGGTTCGGTTTCGGCCCGCTGAGCCTGGCGCGGCGCGGCTATGTGAAGGGCGGCGGCCTGTGGGCGGGGACGGACCTGCCGCGAGGCGTGTTCGAGACCTGGCGGCGCTGGTGCCTGAACCCCCGCTATTTCGAGGACGAGCTGAAGGACCGGCTGCGACCCCATCAGTTCGACGCCGTCTCGGCGCCGATCCGCAGCTGGATCTTCACGGACGATCCGATCGCCACGCCGGAGACGGCGCGCCGGCTGATGCGCGTATACCCCCACGCGCCGTGGGACATGGTCGTCACCCGGCCCGCCGACCTGGGAGCGACCCGCGTCGGGCACGAGGGCGCGTTCCGGCGCGGGATGGAGCCGCTGTGGGATCAGATCCTCGGCTGGCTGGTTGAAGACGCGGTCGGCGGCCCCACCTGAGGGACCGTCCCCTTCGCCCGGAGCCAGCACATGACCGATCAGCCCGCCGTGACCGTCGACGGCCATGCCATCCCCCTGCTGGGCTTCGGCACCTGGAACCTGGTCCCGGACGACGCGCGGCGCATGGTGCGGGAGGCGCTGCGGATCGGCTATCGCCACATCGACACGGCGTGGATCTATGAGAACGAGGCCGCCGTCGGTCAGGGCCTGCAGGACGCCATCGACGAAGGCCTGGTCGCGCGCGACGAGGTGTGGCTGACGACCAAGATCTGGGTGAAGCATTTCCAGCACGACGCCCTGCTGCGGCAGGCGCGCGAGTCGGCGGACGCGCTGGGCACGACGCCGGATCTTCTGCTGCTGCATTGGCCCAAGGCGGAGCCGTCGTTCGAGGAGACGCTGGCTGCGCTGAACGCGGCCAGGACGCAGGGGCTGACGCGCACGATCGGCCTGTCGAACTTCCCTGCGCAGGAATGGAGCCGGGCCCAGTCGCTGTCGGAGGCGACGCTGGTGACCAACCAGGTCGAATACCACCCCTACCTGAAGCTGACGCGGCTGCTGGAGACGGCGCGGGAGCTGGGCTCGTCGGTGACGGCGTGGTCGCCGTTGGCGCAGGGCAAGGTGGCGGACGACCCAACGCTGACGGAGATCGGCCGGGCGCACGGCAAGACGGCGGCGCAGGTGACGCTGCGCTGGCTGATCCAGCAGGGCGTGATCGCCATTCCGCGCTCCTCGAAGAAAAGCCGGGCGGCCGAGAGCTTCGACATCTTCGACTTCGCGCTGTCGGACGAGGAGATGGACCGCATCCATGCGCTGGCGCGACCGGACGGGCGACTGGGCGACTGGATTGATCCGGCGTTCCAATGGGACCAGGAATGGTGACCGGCTGATCGCCCGTCAGAGGCGGCGGCCAAGGGACAGGAGCCGCCGATGGGTCAGGTGCTGGGTTTCCCCGGAGTGGACGCGGAGGACGCCGCCGTCGGGGCGCGGCTGAAGCGCTGGCGCGAGGCGCGGGGCATGGCCGTCGAGGAACTGGCGCGGCTGATGGACCTGACGCCGGAGGAGGAGCGTCGCGTCGAGGCCGGCCGGGCGCATCTGGACAGCGTCAGGCAGGGCGCGGCGACGCGGGCCCTGCACCTGCCCATCTGGGCGCTGGCGTCGGACAGGCGGGCGCACTAAGCCAGGTCGCATGGCCTACAAGTCCCTGCGCGACTTCATCGACATGCTGGAAGCGGAGGGCGAGCTGGTCCGCGTCGCCGAGCCGGTGTCGACCCATCTGGAAATGACGGAAATCCAGACGCGGCTGCTGCGCAACGGCGGGCCGGCGGTGATGTTCGAGAAGCCGGTGATGCCGGACGGGTCGATCAGCCCGATCCCGTGTCTGGCCAATCTGTTCGGCACTGTGAAGCGCGTCGCCATGGGCGTGACCCTGGGCAGGAAGGCTCGGACCACCGCGGCCGAAATGCGGGAGGTCGGCCATCTGCTGGCGGACCTGCGCAACCCCACACCGCCGCGCGACATGGGGCAGGCGCTGGAGATGCTGCCCATGGTCCAGACGGCCATGACCATGCGGCCGAAGGTCGTGAAGACCGCCCCGGTGCAGCAGGTCGTACTGAAGGGCGACGCGATCGACCTGACGTCCCTGCCGATCCAGGGCTGCTGGCCCGGTGAGCCCGCGCCGCTGATCACCTGGGGTCTGGTGGTCACCAAGGGGCCGAGCGACGCGCGCGAGGACGACTTCAACCTGGGCATCTATCGGATGCAGGTGCTGGGCAAGGACCGGGCGATCATGCGCTGGCTGGCGCACCGCGGCGGGGCCCAGCATTACGCCCGGCACAAGCGGGCGGGGAAGCGAGAGCCCCTGCCGGCCGCGATCGTTCTGGGCGCCGATCCGGGCACGATCCTGGCGGCGGTGACGCCGGTGCCGGACACCCTGTCGGAATATCAGTTCGCAGGCCTGCTGCGCGGGGCCAAGGCGGAACTGGTGGACTGCAAGACCGTGCCGCTGAAGGTCCCGGCGCAGGCCGAGATCGTGATCGAGGGCCACGTGCTGCTGGACGAGCACGCGCCGGAGGGGCCGTACGGCGACCACACGGGCTACTACAACTCCGTCGAGACCTTCCCGGTATTCGTGGCGACGGCGATCACCATGCGGCGCGACCCCATCTATCTGACGACGTTCACCGGCAGGCCGCCTGACGAGCCCAGCGTGCTGGGCGAGGCGTTGAACGAGGTGTTCATTCCCCTGCTGCAGCAGCAGTTTCCGGAGATCGTCGACTTCTGGCTGCCGCCCGAGGGGTGCAGCTATCGCATCGCCGTGGTGTCGATGAAGAAGGCGTATCCCGGCCACGCCAAGCGCGTGATGATGGGCTGCTGGAGCTATCTTCGGCAGTTCATGTACACCAAGTGGATCATCGTCGTGGATCACACGGTGAACGCCCGCGACTGGAAGGACGTCATGTGGGCCATTTCGACCAAGATGGACCCGGCGCGCGACGTCACGATCATCGAGAACACGCCGATCGACTATCTGGACTTCGCCAGTCCCGAGAGCGGGTTGGGGTCGAAGATCGGGCTGGACGCCACCGACAAGTGGGCGCCCGAGACGAATCGCGAATGGGGCGAGGAGATCCGCATGGACGATGCGGTGGTGGAGCGCGTCAGCGAGATCTGGGACCGCCTGGGTTTGCCCGGTGACGGAAAGCCGATCTGGAAATAGGTCGGCGGCCCGTTCGCCGGCGTCGCGAACTGTGGCGAAAAAGCGCTATTCTCATGACGGAAAAGTAATCTAGGCTGACGGCTCTTCCCGCTTTCAGAGGATCCGCCATGCGACTTTTCCTGACGTGTGCGGCAGCCTTCGCGCTGGCCCTGCCCGTGGTGACGGCTCCGACGACCTCAGCCGCGCAGGTGCTGGCCGGCAGGAACGCCGCCCGGCAATCCGGAGCGCCCCGGTTCACCCGCGAGGAGCGCCTGACCAATCTTCTCAGGGAGGCCGAGGATCGTCTGATCGACATCAACGATCAAATCGCGAGCCTTGAGAGCAGTGGAGAGGCCGCCGGAGGACTGACCGCCGGCCAGCAACGTCAGCTGGCCGGGCTGCACCGTCGCCGCGAGCGCGAGGAGCGCGAGATCGCCCGCCTGGAAACGGCGCTGGACGGGTCGTCGGAAGACTGACGTCGGCGCGCGCGCAAGACCTGGAAGGCAAACGGCTTGCCAGACACGGCGAGGCGGCGGATGAACGATCCATGCGCCTCACCCTGCTCCTCGCCGCCGTCGCGGCCCTAGCGTCCGGCCCCGCCATGTCACAGTCCACCCCGAACGCCGCCCCCTGGGATCAGGAGTTCCTGCCGCCCGCGCCGGCGTGGAACGGCGCCAGCCGGGCCCTGATCCGGGCCGCGAGCGACCCGTGGGCGACCGATTTCGAGAAGGATCCGGAGCTGAATTTCAGCCCCGACTATGCGGCGACGCGCGCGTGGTTCGACCGGCTGGACGCCTCGTCGGACCTGATCCGCATCGAGCAATTCGGCACATCGCCGGAGGGGCGGCCGATCTATGCCGTCATCGCCTCGAAGGACGGCGGCACGTTCGATCCGGCCAAGCCGGTGCTGATGATCCAGGCCGGCATCCATCCCGGCGAGATCGACGGCAAGGACGCCGGGATGATGCTGCTGCGGGACGTGGCGCACTATGGCAAGGACGACCTGCTGGACCGGGTCAACCTGATCCTGATCCCCATCCTGTCGGTCGACGGGCATGAGCGGGCGTCCGCCTATTCCCGTCCGAACCAGCGGGGGCCGCGCATCCAGGGCTGGCGCAACACGGCGACGAACCAGAACCTGAACCGCGACTACATGAAGCTGGATCAGGCCGAAATGCGCGCGGTGCGCGAGCTGATCGTGAAATACCGGCCGGACCTGTACGTCGACGTGCACGTGACCGACGGCATGGACTACCAGTACGACGTCACCTTCGGCTTCAACGGCGAGAACGGCGCCTTCACGCGGTCGCCGGCCAGCTCGGGCTGGCTGGACGCGACGTTCAAGCCGGCGATGTACGCGGCGCTGGAAGGCCGCGGACACATCCCGGGCGAGCTGGTGTTCGGCGTGGACGACGGGAACCCGAAGGCCGGCCTGTCGGACGGTGGGCTGGGGGAGCGGTTCTCCAACGGCTGGGGCGCCGCGGCGCACGTGCCGACCATCCTGATCGAGAACCACAGCCTGAAGCCGTACGATCAGCGGGTGCTGGGGACCTATGTCTTCATCGAGACGGCGCTGCGGGTTCTGGCGACGGACGGCGGCGACCTGCGCGCCGCGATACGCTCCGACGAGGCGCTGAGGCCGGCACAGATCGCGGCGAACTTCGAGCCCGATCCGACGCCGCAGCGGACGGTGGCGTTCAAGGGCATCCGCTATGAGACGTACCGGTCCGAGGCGTCGGGACGGGACGAGATCCGCTGGCTGGGCGAGCCGGATCCGGAAGTCTGGCAGGTGCCGTTCTACGGCTCGCGGCCGACGCTGACGCTGGCCCGGCCCGAGGCCTACTGGGTGCCGGCGCATCGCCGGGACCTGATCGAGCGACTGGCCATCCACGGCGTGCGGATGGAGCGGATCGAGGCGTCGCGGACGGTGTCCGTCGACATGTTGCGGCTGGTGGACCCGACCACGGCGACGCGGACCAACGAGGGGCATGTGGCCAATGCGGTGAAGACGGTCGAGGTCGAGCGCCGCGACTGGACCTTCCCCGCCGGGTCGGTGCGGGTGCCGACCGACCAGCCGCTGGGCGACGTGGTGGTGCTGCTGCTGGAGCCGCAGTCGAGCGAGAGCTTCTTCGCCTGGGGCCTGATCTCGGAAGTGCTGAACCGGGTCGAGTACATCGAAGGCTATGCCATCGCGCCGCTGGCCGACCGCATGCTGGCGGCCGACCCGGCGCTGAGGGCCGAGTTCGAGGCCAAGCTGGCGGCCGAGCCGGAGTTCGCGGCGAACGGCGACGCGCGCCTGCAGTGGTTCTATGAGCGGACGCCGTTCCACGACGACCGCTACCGCCTCTATCCGATCGCACGGGAACCCTGATGGACATGACGCCGCTGCACGCCGCCGGGCTTTGGTCCGGGCTGATGATCCTGCTGATGACCGTGTTGGCGTTCCGTGTGGTCGCCAACCGGCGCAAGCACCGCGTGCTGTTCGGGGACGGGGGCGTGCCGCAGGTGACGGTGGCGACGCGGGCCTTCGGCAATGCGGCGGAATATGTGCCGGTCGGGATCGGGGCGCTGATCCTGCTGGCGCTGCTGGGCTACCAGAGCTGGGCGATCCACGCCGTCGGCGGGGTGCTGTTCGCGGGCCGGCTGATTCACGGACTGTGGCTGAGCCACGGCAAGGGTCCGGGGCCGGCGCGGCTGATCGGCATGATCCTGACGCTGACGGCGCTGATCGCCGCGGGCGCCATGCTGGTGGCCTGTCCCTTCATGGGCTGAGGCCGGTTGCGGCCCGTCGGACCCTCCGCCATATCGGGGCATGTTCGACGCCGCCCCCGACGACCTGCTCCCCGAGCTGATCACCGCCGCGCGCAAGGCCGGCGCCGACGCCGCCGAGGCCGTGCTGGCCGAGCGGGCGTCTCTGTCCGTGGGGGTGCGCAACGGCGCGCTGGAGGAGGTCGAGCGCGAGGAAAGCCGCGACCTGTCCCTGAGGGTGTTCGTGGGACGACGGCAGGCCACCGTCAGCTCGTCCGACCTGTCGCCGGCGACGCGCGCGCGGCTGGTCGAGCGCGTGGTGGCGATGGCCAGGCTGGCGCCGGAGGATCCCTATGCGCGGCTGGCGACGGCCGGGGAACTGGCCCGCGCGCCCCTGCCCGATCTGGAGCTGTTCGACGCCTCGGCGCCGAGTCCGGCGGAGCTGGAGGCGGCGGCGGCCGAAGCCGAAGGCGCGGCGCTGGCCGTGGAGGGCGTGGCGAAGTCGGAAGGCGGGCATGCCTCGGCCAGTTCCAGCCGCTGGCGGCTGGTGACGTCGGAAGGCTTCGACGGGGTGCATCGCGGCAGCGTCTTCTCGCTGGGCGCGTCCGTGATCGCAGAAAAGGACGGGGCCATGGAGCGCGGCGGCGAGCACCGCGGCCTGCGCTGGCTGGCGGACCTGCCGTCCGCCGCCGAGATCGGCGCCGAGGGCGGGCGGCGTGCCGCGCGGCGCGTGGGCGCCCGCAAGATCGCCTCGACCACCGCGCCGGTGATCTTCGAGAACCGGACGGCGACCCAAGTGCTGTCTCCACTGATTTCTGCCATGGCCGGACCGTCGGTGGCGCGGGGCATGAGCTTCGTGAAGGACCGACTGGGCAAGCGGGTGCTGCCGACCGGCCAATCAATCATTGACGACCCGTTCCGGCCCCGCGGGCTGGGCTCCACGCCGTTCGACGACGAGGGGCTTCCGGTCTCGCGACGGGCGCTGATCGAGGACGGGGCGATCACCACCTGGCTGCTGAACCTGTCGTCGGCGGCGCAGCTGGGCATGGCGTCGACGGGGCATGCGTCGCGCGGCGGGGCGGGGCCGGCGGGCGTGTCGGGACACAATCTGCATCTGACGCCGGGGAGCCGCGACCTGGACGGACTGATGGCGGACGCCGGGCGCGGCCTGCTGGTGACCAGCATGTTCGGGCCGTCGCTGAACGCCGACACCGGCGACTGGTCGGCCGGGGTGTCGGGCTTCTGGTTCGAGGACGGCGCGATCGTCCATCCGGTCAGCGAGGTGACCGTGGCCGGAAATCTGCTGGATCTCTACGGGCGTCTGATCGCCGGATCGGATCTGAAGTTCCGGGGCAGCTTCAACAGCCCCTCGCTGATGTTCGACGCGGTGGCCATCGCCGGAAAATGAAGGACTTGCAGTCCGATCTTGAGCTGATCGTCGAGGCCGCGCGCGAGGCGGGGGCGCTGGCGCTGAGCGAGCGGGCCAAGGGGCTGACCATCCGGTCGAAGGTCGGGGGCTCGCCCGTGACCCAGGCCGATCTGGCCGTCGACGACCTGCTGAAGACGCGGCTGCTGGGCGCGCGGCCGGATCATGGCTGGCTGTCGGAGGAGACGGCGGACGGGCCCGAGCGGCTGACCAGGCGACGCATCTTCGTTGTCGATCCGATCGACGGCACGGTCGCCTACATGAAGGACCGGCCGTGGTGGTGCGTGCCCATCGCGATCGTCGAGGACGGGCGGCCGATCGCCGCGGTCGTGCACGCGCCCGCGTTGGACGAGACCTTCACGGCGACGGCGGGCGGCGGCGCCTTTCTGAACGGGCGGCCGATCCTCGCGTCGGACACGGCCGATCTGGACGACGCGGCGGTGCTGGGCGACGGGCGGATGTTCGCCGACGTCAGCCTGTGGCCCGAGCCCTGGCCGGCGATGCGGTGGGAGAAGCGCAACGCCCTGGCCTATCGGCTGGCGCTGGTGGCGGCGGGGGCGTTCGACGCGGCCATCGCCCCGTCGCCCAAGTGGGACTGGGACGTGGCGGCGGGCGCCCTGATCGCTCAGGAGGCGGGCGCCAGGGTGTCCGACCATCACGGCCGGCCGTGGACGTTCAACCGCGCCGACCCGAGGCAGGCGGGGCTGGTGTGCGCCGCCCCGGCCCTTTGGCCGTTGATCGTGGGGCGCACGCGGTCCATACCCCTGCCCGCCGACCTGCCCTGAAGAGACCCCGGATGACCGACGTTCACGACGACCACGAACAGCTGCTGCACATCGTCATCGGCGGCGAGCTGCGGCATCTGGACCAGCCGGTCTTCCGCGATCTGTCGCAGGTCGAGTTCGTGGGGGCCTTCCCGAACTACGCCGAGGCGAAGAAGGCGTGGAAGGCGCGGGCCCAGGCCACGGTCGACAACGCGCACATGCGCTATTTCATCCTGCACGCGCACCGTCTGATCGATCCGCGCGGCGACGCGCACTGAGATGGAGCTGTTCGGCCGCACCTTGGGCGCGCAGGAGATCGCCGGACTGGTGTTCCTGCTGGGCGCGCTGGCGCTGTGGGCCAACGTGTTGCGGGGCCAGCTGCGCGAGCGTCGCTGGGTCAAGGAGCGGCAGGCGGAGGCCGCGAAGGACAAGCCGAAGGGGCCCGACCACGGCGGACCGTGGGGCTGAACCCTATTCGCGCCTGAGGAGCTTCTCCGTCAGCAGGGTTCCCCACCACTGGGCCTTGAACTCCTGCCGGATGGCCCTGGGGTCGTAGGCGGGGGAGCTGATCCAGTCGAGGAAGGCGACGCCCGTCGGCTCGACCTCGTTCAGATACTTCTCCAGCGTGAAATCCAGCACGCCGGTCAGACCCTCGCGGTGGTGCAGGTACTTCTTGTCGAGCTGTTTGATCGCCTCTGCCATCGGCTCGCCGAGGTGGAAGTGACGATAGAGCACCGCCATCATGCCGGCCCGGTCCGCGCCCGACTTGCAATGGATCAGGGCCGGATATTCGATCGTGCGAAACAGTTCCCGCGCGCGGAGGATGCGGTCCGGCTGCGGCGGGTCGCGGCTGTCCAGCGGCGCGTCGATCAGGGTCAGGCCGAGGCGCTCGCAGGCGTCCTTCTCCAGCGCGTAGTAGGCCTCGTCGCGGGCGCCGCGCAGGTTGACGACCGTCCGGATGCCCTTCGCCTTCCAGCCCGCCAGCTGGCGCGGCGAGGGCTGGTTGGTGCGAACCAGATCCGGGCCCAGCCAGTGGGCGTTCCGGAACCACCGGCGCAGGAAGGCGTGGTCGCCCCAGACGTAGTCCCAGTGCGCCTTGAACCGGCCGGCGCGGGTGGAGAGGTCGTAGCGCGACATGGGCCGGAGATAGGGGTTTTCCCCGCCGCCGTCACCGAGGGGTGATCGCCGAAAGGCAACCGCCGGGCCGGGATCGCCGTTGTGCCGGGAACGAAGTGGAGTTTCCGATGCGCACGCTTGCCCTGTCCCTGACCCTTTTCATCAGCGCCGGCGCGGCGAGCGCCGCGGCCGCGCAGGAGGCGCCGTCCGCAGGCGCCGTGATCCGGCAGAGCGACGGCGCCTTGACCTGCGAGCAGATCGTCGCCGAGGGTGCCCAGATCAGCCAGGCGCTGGGCGAGACCAAGGAACAGAGCATGTTCGGACGGTTCGGCGGGGTGGTGAAGGCCGGCGCTTCCATGCTGGTGCCGGGCGCCGGCATCGCCATCGCGGGCGTCGAGGCCATGGGCGAGGACGAGCGGCAGGCCGCCCTGGCCGAGGATCTGGCCCGCATGAACCGCTGGTACTACCTGAACGGCCTGTACTTCGGGAAAGGCTGCGGAACCCCCGCGATCGCCGGTCAGTGACGTCGGGGTCGACCCGAGCCTGACGCCCCCGCAGCAGGGCGCTTGACTTCCCTCCCCCGCCGTCCGACCTCGGACCGATGACCGCCGCCGAGGACACGACCGCGCGCCGTCCCCTGGCGGGACGGATATGGCGCGAGCATCTGTCGAAACGGAAGGGCGCGCTGGCGCTGTCGATCCTGTGCGCCGTCGTGGTCGGCGTCATGGCGGCGACGGTGCTGCAGCTGCTGGAGCCGGCCATCGACGGCCTTTTCCTGCAGCGTCCGGTGACGATCTGGGGCCTGATCCGCATTCCGCCGGAAGGAGCGCTGGTCAGCATTCCCCTGCTGATCGTGGGTCTGGCGGTGATCTGGACCGTGGCGGCGCTGGGGCAGGCGGCGCTGGTCAACCGGATCGGCCACGGCATCGTCGGCGACATCCAGGTGCGGCTGTTCGGATCGATGATCCGGGCGGATCTGGCGCGGCTGCGCAGCAAGCATTCCGGCAGTTTCGTCTCGTCGGTGCTGTTCGACGCCAATCTGGTGCGCGAGGCCTTCACCAACGGCGTCGTAAACTACACCCAGCACGCGCTGACCCTGATCGCGGTGATCCTCTACATGGCGATCACCGACTGGCGGCTGACGCTGATCGTGCTGCTGGGCGCGCCGGTCATCAGCTGGGTGATGCGCCGGTTTTCCAGACGCATGCGCAAGGCGACCACCGGTGCGATGGTCGAGACCGAGAACCTGTCCACCGCCCTGATGGAGAACCTGGACGGGGTCCGGCTGGTCAAGCTCGAGAACCGCGAGGCGGTGGAGGAAGCCCGCGTCGGCGAGGTGGTCGCGCGGCGTCAGCGGCACGTGATCAAGTCGGCCGACAGCCGGGCGTTCGCGGGGCCGTTCTCAAATCTGGTCGCCATGATCGTGGTCGCCGCGGTCATGGCCTATGCCGGATGGCAGGCGCGAGAGGGGCAGATGACGGTGGGGGCCTTCGCCGCCTTCATCGGCCTGCTGATGGCGGCGGGACAGAGCCTGCGGCAGGTGACCAATCTGCAGACGGTGATGGCCGAGGGCCTGACCGCGGCGGAGCGGCTGTTCGACGCGCTGGACATCCAGCCGGAGATCCGGGAGGCGGCGGCGCCGGTGGCCTTGCCCGACGGGCCGCTGGAGATCGCCTTCCGGGGCGTCGACTTCGCTTACGCCGGCGCGCCTGCCCCCACGCTGTCGGACGTGACGCTGACGGTGGCGCCCGGTCGCACGGTGGCCCTGGTCGGGCCGTCCGGCGGGGGCAAGAGCACGATCCTGAGCCTGCTGCCGCGTTTCTATGACGTGACCGGCGGGGCCGTGACCGTCGGCGGGGTGGACGTGCGGCACGCGTCGTTGGGCGCGCTGCGCGACCGGATCGCCCTGGTCACCCAGGAGCCGTTCCTGTTCGACGAGACGATCCGCGCCAACATCGCCTATGCGCGGCCTGACGCGACCGACGACCAGATCGAGGCGGCGGCGCGCGCGGCGGCGGCGCATGACTTCATCGAGGCCCTGCCCGACGGCTACGGCACGCGGGCGGGCGAGGCCGGAGCGCGATTGTCGGGCGGCCAGCGCCAGCGCATCGCCATCGCGCGGGCATTTCTGAAGGACGCACCTATCCTGCTGCTGGACGAGGCGACCAGTGCGCTGGACACCGAAAGCGAGTCGCTGGTTCAGGCCGCGCTGGAGCGGCTCATGGCCGGGCGGGCGACGCTGATGATCGCGCACCGCCTGTCGACGGTGATGAAGGCCGACGCCATTCACGTGCTGGAAGCTGGCCGGATCGTGGAGAGCGGCACCCACGCGCAGCTGGTCAGGAAGGGCGGCCTGTACGCCCGACTGGCGCGCAGCCAGTCGCTGGACGGAACGCCCGCGGTCGAGGACGTGGCGTGAGGCCGCTGCGCAATCCGGTGATCCAGGGCGTGCTGGCCTGGGCGCTGGCGCAGTGGATGCGGCTGTGCTTCGCGACGATCCGCTGGACGCGCGAGGGCGAGGCCGAGATCGAGGCCCTGTGGAAGCGCGGCGGCGGAGTGATCCCCCTGTTCTGGCATTCACGCATCGCCCTGTCTCCGGCGTCCTGGCCGCTGGACCGGGCGACGCCGGCGAAGGCGCTTATCTCGCTGTCGCCCGACGGACAGTTCATCGCGCGGGCCGTGGCGCGGCTTGGGTTTCCGGCCATTCGCGGCTCCAGCGCCAACAAGGACAAGGCGCAGGCCGCCAAGGGCGGATCACAGGCGCTGCGCGACGGGCTGAAGCAGCTGAAGGTCGGCGCACTGGCGGTGACGCCGGACGGACCGCGCGGACCGGCGAACGTCATGGGTGCGGGCGTGCCGCTGATGGCGAAGCTGTCTGGGGCGCCGGTGGTGTTTCTGGGCCTGTCGTGCCGGCCCGCGGTCCGGCTGGGCAGCTGGGACCGGGCGCTGGTGCCCCTGCCGTTCGGGCGAGGGGCGATCGTCTACGAGGGGGCGACCTATCCGGAGGGCGCCGAGCCGTCGGACGTGGCGCGCGAATGGACTGCGCGCATGACGGCCGTCGAGGCGCGGGCGGACGCGATCACCGGGCTGGAGCGCGTCTGAGGTGAGCGCCGCGCTGTGGGCCTATCGCGTCCTGACGCGTCTGCTGGAGCCGCTGGCCCCGCGCCTGCTGGACGGGCGCGCGCGGCGGGGCAAGGAAGACGGGGCGCGGGTGGACGAGCGGCTGGGCGTCGCCTCGGGCGCGCGGCCCGAGGGCGATCTGGTCTGGCTGCATGGCGTCAGCGTGGGCGAGACCCTGTCGCTGCTGCCCTTGGTCGAGCGCCTGCGGAAGACCCGTCCGGATTTCGCGGTGCTGGTGACGTCGGGGACGGTGACCTCGGCGAACCTGCTGGCGCGGAGGCTGCCGGAGGAGGTGATCCACCAGTATGCGCCGGTCGACGGGCCGCAGGCGGTCGCGGCGTTTCTGGATCACTGGCGGCCGTCGCTGGGCGTGATGGTCGAGAGCGAGCTGTGGCCGAACCTGCTGCTGGCGGCGCAGGCGCGCGGCGTGAGGCTGGCGCTGGTCAGCGCGCGGATCACGCAGAAGACGGCCGACGGCTGGGCGCGGTTTCCCGGCGCGGCGCGCAAGGTGCTGGCGACGTTCGATCGCGTGCTGCCGCAGGACGAAGCCTCGGCGGGGCGGCTGGCGGCGCTGGGCGCGCGGGTGGACGGACGGGCCAATCTGAAGCTGGCCGGCGACGCGCCGCCGCATGATCCGGCGGCCTTCACGGCCCTGTCGGCGGCGGTCGGCGACCGGGCGGTGATCGTGGCGGCCAGCACGCACGAGGGCGAGGAGGCGGCCATTGTGCGGGCGCTGGACCGGCTGACGGGGCGCGTCTGCCTGATTCTTGTGCCCCGCCATCCGGAACGCGGTCCGGGGCTGGCGCAGGTGCTGGAGGGCGAGGGATGGCGGCTGGCGGTGCGGTCGCGCGGGCAGACGCTGGACGGCGGCACGGACCTGTATCTGGCCGACACCCTGGGGGAGATGGGGCTGTTCCTGCGGCTGGCCGACGTGGTGGTCATGGGCGGGTCGTTCCACGCGGCGGTCGGGCAGCCGCCGGTCGGCGGGCACAATCCGCTGGAGCCGGCGCGGCTGGGCAAGCCGGCCTTCACAGGGCCCGACATGTCGAACTGGGCGACGGTGACGGAGATGCTGACGGCGGGCGGCGGCCTGCGCGTCGTCGCGACGCCGGAGGACCTGCCGGAAGCGATCGCGCCGCTGCTGACGGATCCGGCCGCGGCCAAGCGCATGGGCGAAGCCGGGCGACGCACGGCGGCGGAGGTGGGCGCCGTGGTCGATCAGGTCATGGCGGCGCTGGAGCCGCTGCTGCCGGCGCGAAAGGGGCGCCGATGAAGCTGAACACGCCGCGCTGGTGGTATCGGCGGGACCGCAAGCACGGGACGGTGCTGCGGATGCTGCTGACGCCCGCCGGATGGATCTGGGCCGCGGCGACGAAGCGGCGGCTGGCGCGCGGCGCGTGGGAAGACGTGGGAGCGCCGGTGATCTCGGTCGGCAATCTGACCGTCGGCGGATCGGGCAAGACGCCGGTCGCGATGGAGACGCTGCGCCTGCTGCGCGCGGCCGGCGTGGAGGCGCAGGCCTTGTCGCGGGGATACGGCGGGCGGCTGGCTGGACCGGTTCGGGTCGATCCCGCGGCACATGCGGCCGAGGACGTCGGCGACGAGCCCCTGATGATCGCGGCGACCGCGCCGGCGTGGGTGTCACGGGATCGGGTCGCCGGCGCGCGGGCGGCCGTGGACGCGGGCGCGAAAGCGCTGGTGTTGGACGACGCGCATCAGAATCCGGCGCTGAAGCAGGCGCTGAGCCTGGTCGTGGTGGACGGCGAGACGCGGGACGAGGAATGGCCGTTCGGCGACGGCTCGGTCTTTCCCGCCGGGCCGATGCGCGAGCCGCTGACGGTCGGGCTGGCGCGCGCGGACGCGGTGGTCGTGCTGGCGCCCACGGACGTGAAGACGGTCGATCCCGAACTGATGGCGGTGTTCGGCAGCCTGCCGGTCTTCGTCGCACGGCTGGCGCCCGAGGCCCCCCCGCCTGCGGGCCCGCAGGTCGGGTTCGCCGGCATCGCCAAGCCGTGGAAGGTGGAGCGGTCGCTGAAGGCGGCGGGGTGCGAACTGGTGGACTTCGCCCCCTTCCCCGACCACGCGGCCTATTCCGGGGGAGAGTTGCGGGCGCTGGCGGACCGCGCGGCGGTGTTCGGCGCCGGTCTGGTCACCACCGAAAAGGACTGGGTGCGGCTGCCGCCCGAATGGCGCGCGCGGGTGGCCTCGTGGCCGGTGCGCGCGCGGTTCGAGGACGAGGCGGGGTTCCTGAGCCTGCTCAGGTCCCACGTCTGACGGCGGGACGGTCCAGCACGTCGTCGCGCAGAGGGGTCATGGTCGACAGGTCCCAGTCGGCTTCGACGAACGGCTTGCGGGTCGGCTCGGCCACGGCGGGGTAGCCGCCCACCTGGCGTTCGTGATCGATGATCTCGCCGCGGCCCTCGGCCACCTCGGCGATCAACAGGACGTCGCGCTGGTCGCGGTCCCACGGCCGGGCGCCGACGTTGCGCAGCACGTTCACCTGGACGTCGACCGCGGGCATGGGATGCAGCCCGTCCCACCACACCGGCGGACGGCGCACCTCGATGATGCGGGCGTTCGTCGTGGTGTAGCGGCCGAACATGCGCAGGGGCTCGCCGACCTGGTCCACCGCGATGTTGTCGCGGCCGTAGTATTCCACGTCGCCGGCGCCGCCGATCATCATGAAGGCCAGACGATCCGTCGGGGTCGAGGGGCCGGCGCGCAGCACGTTGCCGACGACGGTCATCTTGCCGACCTCGAAGGGGACGTCGCCCCACTCTTCCGGCGCCAGGTTGTAATGGATGGCGCGCGGACCCGGGTTGTAGATCAGGTTGTTGGCGATGATGCCGTGCACCCCGCCCTTGAACAGCGGGCTGCGCTCATAGTTGTGGGCGTAGAGGTTGCCGACGATCAGCAGGCCGGTGACGTTGTCGTGGATCAGCGAGCCCTTGGAATGCTCGCCCTTGGAATGGGTCGAGTAGGCCAGACTCTCGCCCGAGATGTTGTTCGAGAAGGTGATGTTGTGGCTGGTGCCCGCACGCCATTCCTCGGGCGTGGAGCCGGTGAACCGCGGGCCGGAGGCCGACAGGTTCTCGTCGGTGGCCCAGGTCAGGCTGTTGTGGTCGATGATGACGTTCCAGGCGCCGACGGTGGCGATGCCGTCCTCGTCCCAGCCGCTCATCCATTCGCCGCCGGCGGAGCCCGGGCGGATGCGCAGATGCTGGACGATCACGTCGTGGCCACGGATGTCCATGCCGCCCCGGATCAGGGTGATGCCCGGCGAGGGCGCGGTCTGGCCGGAGATGGTCACATAGGGATTGCGCAGGACCAGAGTCTTCTTTTCCAGGTCGATGACGCCGCCGACCTCGAACACGATGATGCGCGGTCCCTCAGCCTCGATCGCCTCGCGCAGAGACCCCGGTCCCTCCGACGCCAGGGTGGTGACGCGGATGATGCGCCCGCCGCGGCCGCCGGGCGTGGCGGCGGCCCAGCCCAGCGCGCCCGGGAAGGCCACGGGCGCCGCCGCCTGCGGCGCGGGCTCGGTGCGACGCCCCATGCCGAAGATCTGCGCCGCGGCCAGGGAGGGCGCGAGCAGCAGGACGCAGAAGGCGGCGAAGCCGGCGAACGGGCGGGTCAGGCGCATGGTTTCCATCCCTGTGGCGGGTCGCCTCACTGTGCGACCGTCTGTTCCGGATTCAAATTGACACCGGTTTCCTTCCTGCGCAATGTCGGATCAACACGGGGAGGATGCGTGGTTCACGCGCACGAGAATTCAAGCGTTTCGCCGATCGCCCGCGCCTTCGTGGAGGCGCGCCGGACGGGCCGCGCCCTGCCCGCCTATCCGGGCGTCGAGCCCGACAGCCTGGCCGCCGCCTATGCGATCCAGGACGACGCGATCGCCCTGTCGACGGACCGGATCGCCGGCTGGAAGCTGGGTCGGGTGCCGCCGCCCCATGACGCGCGATTCGGCGCCGGGCGGCTGGCCGGACCGATCTTCGCGGGGCAGGTGCAGGACGGCACGGTCGCGAACTTTCCGGTGATCGACGGCGGGTTCGCCGCCGTCGAGGCCGAGTACGTGCTGGTCATGGGCGAGGACGCGCCCGACCGCGCCGGCTGGACCGCGGCCGACGTGATCGATCTGATCGCCGACGCGCGGATCGGCATGGAGATCGCCGGCAGCCCCTTTCCGGGCATCAACGATCATGGGCCGGCGGTGACGGCGTCGGACTTCGGCAACAACCAGGGCCTGATCCTGGGGCCGTCGATCACCGACTGGCGCGACCGGCTGACGTCGCTGTCGTGCCGCATGGAGATCGACGGGGCCGAGGTCGGACGGGGCGGCGCCATGAGCGTGCCGGGCGGGCCGCTGGACTCCCTGGCATTCCTGCTGACCCTGCTGCACGCCCGGGGGCGCGATCTGCCGGCGGGCCAGCTGGTCTCGACCGGGGCGGCGACGGGCGTGCACCGCATCTTCGCGGGGCAGGCGTGCGTCGCCGACTTCGCCGGGGATGGAACCATCGCGGCCCGGGCCGTGGCGTGGGGGACGGACGGATGACGGCGACGCGACGCGGGCTGGCCCTCGGCGCCCTGGGGATGGGCGGTCTGGCCGCGTCCGGATGCGCGCCGACGGCGCGGGCCGGCGCCGCGACCGAGTTCAAATGCGTCGACGTGCATCCCGCCGACTATCCCACCGTCGCGGCGGTCAAGTGGATGGGCGAGGAACTGGGCCGGCTGACGGGCGGTCGGCTGGGCGTGCGCCAGTTCCCGGCGGGACAGCTGGGCACCGAGGACGACTCCATCGGCCTGACCCGCTTCCAGGCGGTCGACGTGTGCCGGGTGGCGGTGGCGGCGCTGAACAACGCCTTCCCCGAGACGCGCATCCTGGCCCTGCCCTACGTCTTCCGCTCGGTGGCGCACGTGCGCGCGGTGGTGGACGGGCCGATCGGCACGGACCTGCTGAACGTGTTCGAGGGGCGCGGACTGGTGGGTCTGGCCTATTACGACGCGGCGCCGCGCAGTTTCTACAACGTGCGCCGGCCGGTGTCGGAGCCCGGCCAGCTGCGGGGCCTGAAGATCCGCGCGCCGCAGTCGGACATCTTCCTGGAATCGATCCGGGCCATGGGGGCCAATCCGACCCCGCTGACGTTCGGGGCGGTGTTCTCGTCGCTGCAGACGCACCTGATCGACGGGGCCGAGAACAACTGGCCCAGCTATCAGTCCAGCCGTCAGTACGAGGTGGCCGAGCACTGGAGCGACACCCAGCATTCATTCTCGCCGGACGCCCTGCTGATGTCGAAGGCCAGTCTGGAGCGGCTGACGCCCGCCGACCGCGATCTGGTCCGCGACGTGGCGCGCCGCTCGGTCGGGATCATGCGGCCGCTGTGGGACGCGCGCGAGGCCGAGGCGAAGGCCAGGGTGCTCGCGGCGGGCACGGTGGTCACGCAGGTGGATCGGGACGCGTTCGCGGCGTCGGTGAAGCCCGTGCTGGACCGGCATCTGGCCGATCCGGGGCTGGACCGGCTGCACGACCGGGTGACGACGACGGCCGGATAAGGCCGCGAACGGAAACGGCTTCGAGAGGGAGGAGCCCCATGAGCGACGAACCGCTTCCGCGGCGGCGCGCGCTGGACGGAGTGGCCGCTGTGGCGCTGGGCGTGGCGTGCGCCTGTCTGGTCGGCATGGCCGTGGTCCAGGCATGGCAGGTCTTCGCGCGCTATGTGCTGAACGACAGTCCGGGCTGGACCGAACCGGTCGCCCTTCTGTTCATGGGCCTGGCCGTCATGCTGGGCACCGCGGTCGCCGTGCGCCGCGAAAGCCACTTCGCCTTCAACGGGCTGACGGAAACCCTGCCGCCGAGGTGGGGCGCCGCGACGAAAACCTTGTCGAGGCTGATCGCCCTGGCCGCGGGACTGGGGCTGGCCTGGATGGGAAGCGCCTTGATGATCGACGACTGGAGCGTGGCCATGGCCGGAGCGGGGCTCCCTTCCGGGCTGCGGTTTCTGGGACTGGCGGTCGGCGGCGCGCTGATCGCCCTGTTCGCCGGCGAGCGGCTGCTGACCGGCGACGCGCCCGCCCTGAACGAGGAAGGCTGAGATGGTCTATCTGGTCCTGTTCGGGGTGATGTTCGGCCTGCTGGCGCTGGGCGTGCCTGTGGCCTTCAGCCTGCTGGGCGCGACGCTGGCGACGGTGCTGTATCTCGGTCTGCCGCCGATCGTGGTGTTTCAGCAGATGGGGTCGGACATGGGGTCCGTCGCCCTGTTGGCGATCCCGCTGTTCATCTTCACCGGCGAACTGATGATGAAGGGCGGGCTGGCGGACAGGATGATCGCGCTGGCCGCGTCGCTGGTCGGCCACATGCGGGGCGGGCTGGGACAGGTGTCGGTGGTGGGCTCGACCCTGTTCGGCGGCGTGTCGGGCAGCGCCATCGCCGACGTCTCGGCCATCGGCGGCACCATGATCCCGCAGATGCAGAAGCGCGGCTATGACAGCGACTATGCCGTCAACGTGACGATCTCGGCGGCGCTGGTGGCGCTTCTGGTGCCGCCCTCTCACAACATGATCCTGTATTCGGCCGCAGCCGGCGGCGGGGTGTCGATCTCCGACCTGTTCGCCGCGGGCATCGTCCCGGCCCTGCTGCTGGCGGCGGCGCTGATGGTCACGGCCTATGTGATCGCACGCGGTCGCGGCTATCGCGCCGAGCCCTTCCCGGGCTTCGGGGCGGTGGCCACCCGTCTGGTCGCGGCCATTCCCGGCCTGCTGCTGATCGGCATCATCTTCGGCGGCATCAAGGCCGGCATCTTCACCGCCGTGGAGAGCGCCTCGATCGCCGTGGTCTACGCGGTCGTGGTGACCGGGCTGGTCTATCGCCACCTGAGCTGGAAGGACTTCAAGGCCGCCTGCTCCGGCGCGGTCATGACCTCGGGCGCCGTGCTGTTCATCATCGGGGCGGCCGGCGCCTTCGGCTGGCTGATGGCCTATCTGCAGGTGCCGGCGATGATGGTCGACCTGATCCAGGGCCTGACCGACAACCCCATCCTGGTGCTGTTGCTGATCAACGTGATCCTGCTGCTGCTCGGCACCTTCATGGACATGGCGCCGGTGATCATCATCGCCACGCCGATCTTCCTGCCGGTGGTCAAGGCCTTCGACGTGGATCCGGTCCAGTTCGGGGTCATCCTGATCCTGAACTGCGGCATCGGCCTGATCACGCCGCCGGTGGGTTCGGTGCAGTTCGTGGGATGCGCCATCGGACGGATATCGATGGCCGAATCCATGCGCACCATCTGGCCGTGGTACGCGGCGGGGGTCGCGGTGCTGTTGCTGGTGACCTTCGTGCCGGCGCTGAGCCTGTGGCTGCCGACCCTGCTGAAGTGACGACGGCCTAGGCCGCGTCTCTGGGCCCGTAGCGCAGGCGGGCGAGGAAGTCCGTGGCGGCGCGCAGGGGCGAATAGAAGTCCCTGCCGGCCTTCCACTTCTCGAAGACCATGACGTTCTCGATGCGCGCGGCGACGAAGGCGTCGGCCGCCGCCTTGCCGTCGAACAGGCGCAGGGTCATGGCCGGGATCAGGATGCCCGACAGGATGGTGCGCTTGGACTGGTGGTTCCAGTCGGTGGCCACATCCCCCGCCCATCGCCAGATGCGGTCGGCGGTGGCCCAGGTCAGCGTCAGGGCGAGATCGGCGTTGGTCGGCAGGGCCATGAAGCCGGCGACGCGCCTCTCCGCCTCCGCGCCCGCCGCCGAGGCCTCCAGCCGCGCCGAGACGCCGCGCGCGATGCGGTCGCGGATCTTGAGCGTCGTCGGATCGACGTCGGCCAGCGCTTCGAAGGCCGCGTCGTCGTTGCGCCGCCACAGCAGCGCGGCCAGATCGCGCGGGCCGTTGGGCAGGAGCAGTTCCCGGTCGCCGTCGGACAGGCCGCAGGCCGTGCAGGCCGAGGCGACCATGCGGGCGTTCCAGCCCATCGTCGGGGCGCGGTCGAGCGCGGCGTCCAGCACCGTCTGCTCCATGCGGGAGGCCCAGTCGTCGCGCGGCGCGTCGGGATGGCTCATGGCCGCCATGATAGGCCCGGAAAAAGGGGCGCGCGAGCCTTCGGAACACGCCGCGACGATCTGGACAGGCCCCGGTCGCTCGTGTATCAGCCCGCCTTCATCCGCGGACCCGGTCCGTCGGAGCACGATTTCGTTTTGTCTGCCCGTCTCCCTCACAGGACGCGGCGGGCGGCCAAAGGAGAGTTGAACCTGGTTCAGATTTTCGTTCGCGACAACAACGTCGATCAGGCGCTGAAGGCCCTGAAGAAGAAGATGCAGCGCGAAGGCAGCTTCCGCGAGATGAAGCGCCACGTGCATTACGAGAAGCCCTCGGAGAAGCGCGCCCGCCAGAAGGCCGAGGCCGTTCGCCGCGCCCGCAAGCTGGCCCGCAAGCGCGCCCAGCGCGAGGGCCTGCTGCCCGCGCCGAAGCCGCGCGTGCCCGGCGGCCGCTGATCGTCCGATCGGCAGGTTGAGATTGAAGAGCCGCCCCGGGAAGCCGGGGCGGTTTTTCTTTGTCAGTACAGCGTCCGGAACCTGAGCGTGCCCGGGATGGCCTTCAGGGCGTCCAGCGCTTTCGGATCATAGTCGCGGTCGACGTCGACGATGACGTAGCCCGTGCGCTCGTCGGTCTTCAGGTGCTGGCCCAGCACGTTCAGGCCGGCGGAAGCGAGCGCGCCGTTCAGCTCGGCAAGGACGCCGGGTCTGTTTTCGTGGATGTGCAGGAGGCGGTGCGCCTCGGCCACGTCGGACAGCTGCACATTGGGCAGGTTGACGCTGAACGTGGTGTCGCCGCGGTTGAGGTAGCCCAGCAGGCGTTCCGCCGCGAACTCGCCGATGGCCTCCTGCGCCTCCTCGGTCGAGCCGCCCACGTGGGGGGTCAGGATGACGTTGGGCAGGCCCATGAGCGGGCTTTCGAAGGGCTCGTCGTTGGTGCGCGGCTCCTCCGGGAACACGTCCACCGCCGCCCCGCCGATGCGGCCTGTGCCGATGGCCTGGGCTAGGGCGCCGACGTCGACGACGTGACCGCGCGACAGGTTCAGCAGCAAAGCGCCGGGCTTCATCGCCGCCAGCTCGCGCGCGCCGATCAGGTCAGTGTTCGCGCTCCGGCCATCGACGTGCAGGCTGACCACGTCGGCCTCGGCCAGAACGGCCTCAAGAGACGGGAGACGGCGCGCATTGCCCAGCGCCAGCCGCTCGGTCAGGTCGTGGAAGACGACGCGCATGCCCAGCGCCTCAGCCAGAACCGACAGCTGGCTGCCGATGGCGCCGTAGCCGATCAGGCCCAGCGTCTTGCCGCGGATCTCGCGGGCGCCCGCGGCCGACTTGATCCACTTGCCGCAGTGCATGGCGGCCGACTTGTCCGTCACGCCGCGCATCAGGGAGACGATCAGTCCGACCGCCAGCTCGACCACCGAGCGGGTGTTGGAGTGCGGGGCGTTGAAGACGGCGACGCCGCGGTCGGCCGCGGCCTGCAGGTCGATCTGGTTGGTGCCGATGCAGAAGGCGGCGACGGCCATCAGGCGGTCGGCGGCGTCCAGCACGCGGGCGCTCACTTCCGTCTTGGACCGGACGCCCAGCACGTGGACGCCCTTGAGCCGCGCAATCAGTTCATCCTCGTCCAGCGCGCCCTTCACCGTGTCGACCGCATAGCCGGCCGATTCGAAGCGCCGGACGGCGGCGGGGTGGACGTTCTCGAGCAGCAGGATGCGGATGCGGCTGCGCGGATAGGACCAGCGGCCGGCCAGACCCTCGGCGTGCAACACCTCGTCCAGCGTCGCGGCTTCCTGATCGGCGGCGGCGACGACACGGTCGCGGCGGACGATCTCGGTGAAGGCGACGAAGCGGTCTGCGGCGCCGGCCAGCTTCACCTCGGCGTCGGTCCAGCCGTCGCCGATCATGACGACCGGACCGGTCAGCTTCAGGCCACGAACGGCGGCGGCCTTGCCCTGCGGCTCCAGGATGGGATTGGACAGGACGCCGAGGACGCGGCCGGCGTCGTCGTACGTCAGGTCATTGGCCAGAACCCGATCCGCGGGAACGCCCAGCAGGTCGGCGACGGGGGCGATGACCTCACGGAACCCGCCGGAGACGATGACCAGTCGATCGGCGTGACGGCGCAGCGTCTCGAGATTGCGGGCGACCGAGGGCGCCAGACGCGTGGGCGCGCGAGCCGCAAGCGTGCGGACGTGCTCGCGCGTCACCGGCAGCAGAGCCAGCCGCTGCGTCAGGGCCTCGACGAAATCGATCTCGCCGGCCATGGCCCGGTCGGTCAGCGCGGCCACCCGGCCGCGCCTGTCGGCGGCGTCGGGCGCGTCGGCCAGCGAGAGCTCCGCCAGCGCCTCCAGCGTCTCGAAGTCCACCAGGGTGGAATCGAAGTCGAAGATCAGCGTCGCCCCGGCCATGCGTGCAGCGTGACCGAGCTTCGCAGCCGCAGCAAGGCTTAGCGGCGGTCCTGGAAATGCTTCAGGGCGGCGGCGCCGACGGCTGCGGCGATGGCCGCGATGGCCGCCGCGCCCGCCCCTTCCTGCGCGTGGTCGCGGGCGTAGGCGGCGGCGCGATGGCGGCTGTCGCGTCCGACCAGACGCTCGGTGAAGGCGCCGACGCGGTCCCAGCCCTCCTCGGCGCGATCGCGGACGTCGCCCAATCGCTCGCCCGCGCGCAGGCGCGACCAGAGGCGCGAGGGGCGGACGCTCTCGCGCAGGCGCTCATACCGGGTCGGGCCGCTGCGCTGGTTCAGCAGGAGCGCGGCCAGACCGACCCCGGCCAGGATCGCCACCACGCCGGCGGCCACGCCCGGATGTTTGCGGACTTCCGCCAGAGCGCTGAAATTCCTGACCATGGGATAGTGCACTTCTTCCTCCAGACCGTCGTCGGCGGGATCCCAGAGGCCGTCCTCGTACGGGTGATACTCGCCCCGCTTGTCCCGCATCAGCATGGGAGCGAACCGCGCGAAGAGAGGTTCCGCGAGCCCCGGCAGGGCCGAATAGAAGGAGGCGATCAGCCGCCCGCCCCCGCCCACGGTGATCTCGCGCATCGGATGGGTGGCGCACCACAGGATGGCGTCGGCGACGACGGGCGTCGCATAGACCGGCTGGGGGTTGTGCACGGCGTGGCCGGTGATGTTGCGGGCGTGCTTGTTGTAGGGCGTGTCGATCGCCGCGGGCTTGACCAGGCTGACGGCGACGCGCGCGTCCTCGCGCATCAGCTCCATGCGGAAGGCGTTGGTGAAGCCCTTCACGGCGTGCTTCGAGGCGGAATAGACCCCCTGCACCGGGATGGGCGCGTCGGCCAGGGTGGAGCCGACGTTGACGATGGTTCCGCCGTAAGGGCGCTCGCGCAGGTGCTCCGCGGCGATCAGGGAGCCGTTCACGACGCCCCAGTAGTTGGTCTCGAAGAGCCGGCGCTGGTCCTCCAGCGTCACGTCGCGGATCGATCCGAAGATGGAGATGCCGGCGTTGTTCACCCAGGTGTCGAAGCCGCCGAACAGGCGCGCCGCCTTTTCCGCCGCCTCGCGCAGGGCGTCGAAGTCGGCCACGTCGGCCACCGCATAGGCGGCGCGGGCGCCCTTGGCCTGCAGCTCCTCCGTCAGCTTCGCCAGATCCTTCTCGCCGCGCGCGATGAGAAAGACGCGCGCCCCTGCGGCGGCGGCCCGGCGCGCCGTCGCCAGACCGATGCCGGAAGTGGCGCCGGTGATGACGATGGACTGCTCGCTGAGCGGCTTGAGGCTGGGCTTGCGGGCCATGCGTTTTTCCTGACGGTCGGGACCACGACTGAACGGGCCGCCCTGCGACGCGTTCCGAGCTTGGCCGTAGCAGACGGCCTTACAATGCGCCAAGCGCGCGCCTATCTGGCGCCTTTCGCCTCGCGCACCCGGAGACCGACTTGACCGACGCCGCCCCGATCACCGACGACCTGGCCGCCGCCTTCCAGATCGAGGGCTGGCCGGTGCGCGGGCGGATCGTGCGCCTGGGCGCCGCGATCCACGAGGTGCTGTCGGCGCACGACTATCCGGAGCCGGTCGCCGCCCTGCTGGGCGAGGCCTGCGTGCTGGCCGCGCTGGTCGGGTCCAGCCTGAAGTTCGAGGGTCGGCTGCTGGTGCAGGCGCAAGGCGACGGGCCCGTGCGCTACCTTGTGGCGGACTACGGCACCGACGGGACGCTGCGCGGCTTCTGCCGGTTCGATCCGGAAGAGGTCGCGGCGGCGTCGCAGGGCTTCTCCCGCCCCGGCGCGAAGAGCCTGCTGGGCAAGGGCGTGCTGATCATGA
This sequence comes from Brevundimonas sp., assembly GCF_035935935.1. Lineage (GTDB taxonomy): Bacteria > Pseudomonadota > Alphaproteobacteria > Caulobacterales > Caulobacteraceae > Brevundimonas. Next base: position 405,805 of record NZ_DASYWO010000005.1, on the reverse strand, counting down.
CGCTGGACCGCGGGCCGGACTTCGAGCGGACGCAGGGGATCACCCCGATCGAGGGCGAGAGCCTGAGCCTGTGCGCCGAGCATTTCTTCGAACAGTCCGAGCAGGTGCCGACCAAGGTGCGGCTGGCGATCGGCTCGGTCGACACGGGCCAGGGACCGCGCTGGCGGGCGGGCGGCGCGCTGATCCAGGTGATCGCGGCCGACCAGGCGCGCGGCGACACCACGGAGGTGTGGGAACGCAGCCGCGCCCTGTTCGCCACCCTGGCCGACGACGAGCTGCTGGACCCGACGGTGACGCCGGAGACCCTGCTGTTCCGCCTGTTCCATGAGGACGGCGTGAGGCTGGAGGGGGCCATGCCTCTCAAGGCGCAGTGCCGCTGCTCGGCGGAGCGGATCGAGGCCATGATGGCCAGCTTCAGCGCCGAAGACCGCGCCGAGATGATCGAGCCCGACGGCAAGATCCACGTGAAGTGCGAATACTGCGGCCGGAACTATCAGCTGGAGCCGGAGGCTCAGTCGGCTTGAGCTACGCGCGTGCGGGCGGTCGTCGCTGCGTCGCTGCGTCGGTCCATGCGGAAGGTCCCCGACCAGTCGCCGATGATGGTCCATGTGCCGCTGAGGGATTGCCCGTCCGGCGACAGCTCCCCGGCATATTCGATGATCGGCGAGCCATCGTCGGGGATCTTCGTGAAGGCGACAGCGACGGCGTTCCGTTGCCCCTCGATCTCGGCGCCGAGGGTCTGCCCAAGCCGAAGTTCGCTTCGCTCCGACGTCCGGCCCGAGATATGTCCGCCACGCTCGATCAGATCGGCGGTGAAGCCGTTCGGCGGGATGTCGTCGTCCGGGTAGAAGTAGACGCCCGTCCACCTGCCCGTGAGATCGAGGTCGCTCACCAAGCCAGCGCCAGACCGTCCTTGCGCATCTCCGACGCCGCGCCGTAGGTCCACGGGCCGCGGGCGTTCACCTGACGGACGACGTTCTGATAGCCGCCGAAGCCTCCGTTGGGCCTGCCCAGCGTCCAGCCCATGGCGCGCAGCTGCTCCTTCGTGGCTTCAGGCACCCCGGACTCCAGATGCAGGACGCCCGTGCCTTCGGCGGGCTGACCCGTGGGCTCCGAGCTGCCCTCGTGCTGCCAGCGCGGGGCGTCGCCGGCCTCCTGCGGGTCGAGGCCGTAGTCGACCATGTTGATCACGATCTGGGCCTGACCCTGTGGCTGCATGCCGCCGCCCATGACGCCGAAGGCCATCCACGGTTCGCCGTCCTTCGTCGCAAAGCCGGGAATGATGGTGTGGAAGGGCCGCTTGCCGGGCGCATAGACGTTGGGGTGGCCGTCGGTCAGGGCGAACAGTTCGCCGCGGTCCTGGAACATGAAGCCGAGCGTGCCGCCGTTCCCGTCGTCGGGCACGAGGCCGGAGCCCATGCCGCGATAGTTGGACTGGATCCAGCTGACCATCATGCCGTCGGCGTCGGCGACGCTGAAATAGGTGGTGCCCCCCTGGGTCGGGGCGTCGCCGGGCATGACGCGATCCATGACGCGGTCCATGCGGATCAGGGCGGCGCGTTCGGCGGCATAGTCCTTCGAGATCAGCCGCTCGACCGGGGACTTCGAAAAGCGCTCGTCGGCGAACCAGCGGGCGCGGTCCTCAAACGCCAGCCGCTTGGCCTCGGCCTGCACGTGGATGGAGGCGGCCGACTGGAAGCCCAGGCCCTTCAGGTCGAAGCGTTCGCAGACGTTGAGGATCTGCAGGGTCGACAGGCCCTGGGTGCTCGGCCCCAGTTGCCAGACGTCGACGCCGCGGTAGTTCGAAACCAGCGGCTGCACCCATTCCGTGCGGTGCGCGGCCAGATCGACGCGGGACATCCAGCCGCCGATGCGGCGGAAGTAGGCCTCGATGGCCGCGGCGATCGGGCCTTCGTAGAAGGCGTCGCGCCCGCCCTCGGAGATCAGGCGGTAGGTGCGGGCCAGATCAGCGTTGGCGAAGACCTCGCCGACGCGCGGCGTGCGGCCGTCGGGGGCGTAGACCCGCTTGCGGTTGTCGTTGTCTTCGATGATCGCGGCAGACCGGTCGAAGCCGGCCATGTTGCGCTCGAGGTAGAAGGCGATCAGCTGGGGCATGGCCTCGCCGCGCTCGCACAGCTCGATCACCGGGGCGAACACCTCCGCCCAGGGGAGCTTGCCGTGACGCTGATGCGCGCTCCACCACGCGTCGACCGTGCCCGGCACGTTGACGGTGACGGCGCCGTAGGACGGCAGGTAGCCCTGCGCGTTCGCCTTGCCCCGGGCCGCCTCAAGCGACAGGCCGCGCGGGCTGGCTCCGGAGCCGTTGAAACCCAGCACCTTCTTCTGCTTCGGATCCCACATCAGGCAGAAGGCGTCGCCGCCGATGCCGTTGGCGACGGGTTCGAGAAAGCCGAGGGCGGCGTTGACGGCGATGGCCGCATCGATGGCCGAGCCGCCCCGCCGGAGCGTGTCCAGCCCGATCAGGGTCGCGGTCGGATGCGCCGTGGCGACGGCCCCGCGCGCGCCCCAGACCGTCGAGCGGCCGGCGAAGGGCGCGCCCATGATCCGGTCCCCCATGCCGACGCCGCTGTAGGGATAGGTGGCGGGGGCGGAAGCTGGCGTGCGCGTCGCGGCGGGCGGGGTCTGCGCCATGACGGACCCCGCGGACGTCCCGCCCAGAACGGCCCCGGCCGGCAGGGTGGACAGGAAGGTGCGGCGGCGCATGGCGAAATCCCCTCGGCTGAGCGGGGAGCTTAGACCGGGCGCGCGGCGAACCGCCAGCGTGGGATCAGGCGCCGAGGTCCAGCGAGTATCCCGCCGAGCGGACGGTGCGGATGGGATTGGCGGTGCCTTCGACGTTCAGTGCCTTGCGCAGGCGGCCGACGTGGACGTCGACGGTGCGGGCCTCGACGTAGACGTCCGAGCCCCAGACGGCGTCGAGCAGCTGTTCCCGGCTGAAGACGCGGCCCGGGTGCTGCATGAAGTGATCCAGCAACCGGAATTCGGTGGGGCCCAGATGGATCTCCGATCCCGCGCGGCGGACGCGGTGGGCGACGCGGTCGATGACGATGTCGCCGTGGTTGATGCGGTCGTCGGCAAGGCCCGGGCGGATGCGGCGCAGGACGGCGCGGATGCGGGCGATCAGCTCCGTCATCGAGAAGGGTTTGGTCAGGTAGTCGTCGGCGCCGGTGTCGAGGCCGCGCACGCGGTCGGTCTCCTCCCCCCGCGCTGTGAGCATGATGATCGGCAGGTTGCGGGTTTCGGCCTTGCCGCGGATGCGGCGGCAGACCTCGATGCCCGACACCTTGGGCAGCATCCAGTCCAGCAGGACCAGATCGGGCAGCCGCTCGTCGATCTGGACCAGACCCTCTTCGCCGTCCCCGGCGACGACGACGCGATAGCCTTCCTTCTCCAGATTGTACTGAAGCAGGGTGGCGAGGGCGTCCTCGTCTTCCATCACCAGAACGTAGGGCTGCACGTCAGTCTCCAGGCTGGTCGATCAGGCGGCTCAGGCGCCGGTCTTGAAGTCGGGCTCGGCCGGGAGGGCGCTGAGCCTCGGCCGCTCGCCGTACATGTCGCCGCCCGTGATCTCGTAATGGATGGTTTCGGCGATGTTGGTCGCGTGGTCGCCGATGCGCTCGAGGTTCTTGGCCATGAACAGCAGATGCGTGCCGGCCGAGATCGTGCGCGGGTCGCCCATCATGTAGGTCAGCAGCTCGCGGAACAGGCTGTTGTAGTGCTCGTCGACCTCGTCGTCGGTGCTCCACACCGCGACGGCGCGGTCCAGTTCGCCGCCGGTGTAGGCGTCCATGACGTCGCGCAGGCGGCCGGACACCAGCTTGCCCATGCGCTCGATCGAGCGGGTCAGGGGCTGGATCGGCTCGCCTTCGGCCAGGATCAGGGCGCGCTTGGCGATGTTGCGCGCCAGGTCGCCGGTGCGCTCCAGGTCGACCGCCAGCTTCATGGCGGACAGCGTCTTGCGGAGATCCGACGCCACGGGCTGACGCAGGGCGATCAGGCGGATGGCCTTCTTCTCGATGTCGTGGTGCAGGGCGTCGAGCTTCTGGTCGCGCTCGACGACCGCGCGGGCCAGGGCGACGTCGCGGCGGGCGACCGATTCGACGGCGTCTGCGACCTGGGCCTCGGCCAGGCCGCCCATGCGGGCGACCTCGGCCGTGAGCTGGTTCAGCTCGTCTCCGTAGGATTTGACTGTGTGCTGGTTCATCTTCGAGGTGATCTCAGCCGAAGCGGCCGGTGATGTAATCGAGCGTGCGCCGCTCGCGGGGGTTTGTGAAGATTTCCTCCGTCGGCCCCGTCTCGACGAGGCGGCCCATGTGGAAGAAGGCGGTGCGTTGCGACACGCGGGCGGCCTGGGCCATGGAGTGGGTGACGATGACGATGCAGTACTGCTCGCGCAGCTCGTCGATCAGTTCCTCGATCTTGGCGGTGGCGATGGGGTCCAGAGCCGAGCAGGGCTCGTCCATCAGGATGACCTCGGGCTCCACCGCGATGGCGCGGGCGATGACCAGACGCTGCTGCTGACCGCCGGACAGGCCGGTGCCGGGCGAATGCAGGCGGTCGGCGACCTCGTCCCACAGACCGGCGCGGCGCAGCGATTTCTCGACGACGCCGTCCAGCTCCGACTTCGAGGTCGTCAGGCCGTGGATGCGCGGGCCGTAGGCGACGTTCTCATAGATCGACTTGGGGAAGGGGTTCGGCTTCTGGAACACCATGCCGACCTGGGCGCGCAGCAGCACGGGATCGACCGACTTCGAGTTCACGTCCTGGCCGTCCATCTCGATGCGGCCGCTGACGCGGGCCGACGGGATGGTGTCGTTCATGCGGTTGAGGCAACGCAGGAAGGTCGACTTGCCGCAGCCCGACGGGCCGATGAAGGCGGTCACGGTCTTGTCCGGAATGTCGACCGACACCTCGTGCAGGGCCTGTTTGTCGCCGTAATGGACCGAGACGTCGCGCGCACGGATCTTGATCGGCCCCATGGGCTCGGCCGGGCGCGGGGTCACCGCGGCCCCTGCGGTGGCGTCGGCGGTCGACGGCTCCACCAGGTCGGCGGACGTCGCGTGCGCGCCATGACTTTCGGCGGCCGGGAGGACCTGACCGCCCATGCGCGGCGTCTGGGTCGGATCGCCCGAGCCGCGGTCGTCGTGCGAGCGGAAGATGTTGAACTTCATTGGGCTTACCACCGACGTTCGAAGCGACGCCGCAGGACGATGGCGGCGGCGTTCATGACGATCATGAGGGCCAGGAGAACCATGATCGCCGCGGCGGTGCGCTCATGGAAGGCGCGCTCGGACGCGTTCTCCCAGATGTAGATGAGGGACGGGAGGGCGCCGGCGGGCTCGGCGATCGAGGTCGCCACGCCCGGCACGAAGCTGACCATGCCGATGAGCAGAAGCGGCGCGGTCTCGCCCAGCGCATGGGCCATGGAAATGATCGCGCCGGTCATGACGCCCGGCAGGGCCAGCGGCAGGACGTGCTGGAACACCGTCTGGGTCTTCGAGGCGCCCAGCGCCAGCGCGGCCTCGCGGATCGAGGGCGGCACCGCCTTCAGCGACGAGCGGGTGGCGATGATGATGGTCGGCAGGGCCATCAGGGCCAGCACCAGCCCCCCGACGAGGGGCGACGACCGCGGCAGGTGCATCCAGTTGATGAACAGCGCCAGACCCAGCAGGCCGTAGACGATGGAGGGCACCGCCGCGAGGTTGTTGATGTTGACCTCGATGAAGGCGCTCAGCCGGTTGCGCGGCGCGAATTCCTCCAGCCAGATGGCGGCGGCGACGCCGATGGGAATGGCCAGAAGCGCCGTGACCAGCAGCATGAGGGCCGAGCCCACCACCGCGCCCAGAACGCCGGCGAGCTCCGGCTCGGTGGAATCGCCGGAGGTGAACATGCGGGCGTTGAAGCCGCGTTCGACGAAGCCGTCGGCCTGCAGGCGGTCCAGCCAGCCGATCTGGCGATCCGTGACGCGGCGCTGCTCCTCGGGCGTGTCGCGTTCGATCTCGCCCTTGAAGAACAGGTCGGCGTCGTCCGACAGGGGCGCCGTCACGGTCACCGTCCTGCCGATCAGCGAGGGATCGGCGCGGACCATGTCGCCGGCGACGAATTTGAGCTCCGAGGAGAAGAGGCGGCGCATCTCGGTGGAGGCGCGCCCGGCCGCGTCGTCGGTGACGCCGAGGCGGGCCAGCTGCTGTTCGGCGACCATCTGGGGGAAGTTCGTCCCCTGCGGATAGGCCGGATCGATCCGGGCGGGGTCCATGTAGACCGGGATGGAGACGTCGTGGGTCCAGAAAGCCGTGTTGCCCTGGGTCCAGATGCGGCCGAGCAGCAGCAGCAGGAAGCCGACCGCCACGCCGATGGCCAGCAGGCCGTACAGCTGGAAGCGGCGCTCACGCGCATAGCGGCGGCGCAGACCCTTCTGCAGGCGGGCGGCCCGGTCGGGGGAAGCGGGCGCGTCAGTCATACTGCTGCCGGTAGGTCTGGACGATGCGCTGGGCGACGATGTTCAGCACCAGGGTGGCCAGGAACAGGGTCAGGCCGAGGCCGAAGGCGGACAGGGTCTTGGCGCTGTCGAACTCCTGATCGCCGGTCAGCAGGGTGACGATCTGGACCGTGACGGTGGTCACGGTGTCGAGCGGGTTCAGCGTCAGGCGGGCGGCCAGGCCGGCGGCCATGGTGACGATCATGGTCTCGCCGACCGCGCGGGACACGGCCAGCAGCAGGGCGCCGGCGACCCCCGGCAGGGCGGCGGGCATCAGGACGCGCCCGACCGTCTCGGACTTCGTCGCGCCCATGGCGTAGGAGCCGTCGCGCAGCGACTGGGGCACGGCGTTGATGATGTCGTCGGACAGGGAGCTGACGAACGGGATCAGCATGATCCCCATGACCCCGCCGGCGACCAGCGCCATCTGGTTCTGGACCAGCAGCAGATACTGGCCGAGGCCGTCCAGCGGCCCGCCGACCAGCTGGGCGCCGACGCCGTTGAAGAAGGCGCGGAAGGCGGGCCCCACCGTCAGGGCGGCGAAGAAGCCGTAGACCACGGTCGGCACGCCGGCGAGGATCTCCAGCACCGGCTTGACCACGGCGCGCGTGGTCGGGCCGGCGTACTCCGACAGGTAGATGGCCGACATCAGGCCGACCGGCGCCGCCACCGTCATGGCGATCAGCATGATCAGGAAGGTGCCGGCGAACAGCGGCAGGGCCCCGAACGCGCCGGTCGATCCCACCTGGTCGGCGCGGATGGCCGTCTGCGGCGACCACTGCGTGCCCAGCAGGAACTCCTGCACCGGCACGCGCTCGAAGAAGCGGGTGGCGTCGATCAGCAGCGAGGCGACGATGCCGAGGGTCGTCAGAACGGCCACGGCGGCGCAGGCCAGCAGGACGGCGACGACCCATCCTTCCACCCGGTTGCGCGCGCGGAGATCGGGGCGGATGCGCGAAAAGGCGATCAGGCCGCCGATCGCGGCCGCCAGCAGCGCCGCCGCGAGCGCGCCGAACAGGCGTGTGGCGTCGAGGCGGCGAGCCTGCGCGGCCTGGGTCTGGAGGTCCGCGGCAAGGGGCGCTTCCCACGCCTGCAGCGGCGTGGCGCCCGTGGCGACGCGGTGCACGTCGCCGTAGAAGGCGTCGCGACGGATGTCGTCGAGCGCGACGACGGCCGGGGGCTGATCGACTTCGAGCAGACGGCGTTCGACCTGTCCGCCGAGGATCGCAGCCGCCAGCACGACGACCAGCGCCGGCACGCCCACCGAAATCGCGGCCAACGCCGCATGTTGGGAGGGACGCGAGTGCGGACGGACGCCGTCGAACCGGCGATGCGCGACGGCGCGGCCGGCCACGAAGGCCGCCGCGGCGAGGACGATCGGCAGGAGCAGCAGAAGCGCGTTCATCGGGTCCGGCGAAGGGAATCGGCGCGCGCCGGGGAGGCTCGACCGTTCGGCCGGGAAACTGCCCGTGATGGGTGAGCGGATTACGACTGTGGCGTGACAGTTCCGTTACAGCGTCGGGCCGTCCGCAGGGCCGTTGCGACGGTCCTGCGACAGAGGGAAAAACGCCGTGAAAATCGTGCCTTGGCCGACGACGCTTTCGACGGCCAGCCCCCCTCTGTGGCGGTTCACGATGTGTTTGACGATGGCGAGGCCCAGGCCCGTGCCCGCGCGCTCGCCCCCGCTTTTCTGCCCCTCGACGCGATAGAACCGCTCCGTCAGCCGGGGCAGATGCTCGCGTTCCATGCCCGGGCCGTGGTCGCGCACCACGACGGCGGCATAGCGCGCGGAGGCGTCGCGATCCGGCGTCAGCAGCGGCAGGCGCGACGACGCCGGCATGCGGGCGGCCGTCGCCTCATCGCCCGAGAGGCTGGCGACGACCTGCACCTCCACCCGGTCGCCGCGGCCCGAGTATTTCACCGCGTTGTCGACGAGGTTCTGGATGACCTGAACGATCTCGTCGCGATCGCCGCGCACCTCCGCGACGGTGGCGCCCGACACGTCCACCTGCACGCCCTTGTCGTGCGTGAGGACGCTGAGCGCATCGACGACGTCGGTGAGCGCGCGCGCCAGATCCACGCGGCCCGAAGGCGGGATGTGCTCGTTCAGTTCGATGCGGCTGAGCGACAGCAGGTCGGCGACGAGACGCCCCATGCGGTCGGCCTGGGCCGACATGATGTCGAGGAACCGGTCGCGCGCCTTGGGATCGTCCCTGGCGTGCCCCTTCAGCGTCTCGATGAAGCCGGAGAGCGAGGCCAGCGGCGTGCGCAGCTCATGGCTGGCGTTGGCGAGGAAGTCGACGCGCATCAGCTCCATGCGGCGGACGTCGGTGTCGTCGCGCAGCACCAGCACGGCGAGCGCGCGCCCCTCGCCGCAGGCCAGCGGCCGCGCGTGGGCGACCCAGTGGCGGTCGCGCACGCCGGTCCAGTCGACGACGCGCTCGACGCTGCCGAACAGGGCCTCGTCCACGGCCTCGAGCACGAGCGGATCGCGCAGCACGGAGACGAGGATCGCGCCGTCGCGCTGGATGCGCAGCAGGTCCCGGGCCGCGCGGTTCGCCAGCACCACGCGCCGTCCGGCGATGTCGTCCGGCTCGCCGCCGCTGACGACCAGCACGGCGTCGGTCAGCGCCTCGAACGCGGCGTCCAGAAGCGAGGCGTCGGGTTCCGACGCCGCAGGAATGGGCTCGGGCGGCGCGACGGACGACGCGTCGGAGCTGGCCGGACGCGAGCGGTTGACCATCCAGGTCGCCAACGCCACGGCGGCGACGCCGCCCAGCAGCACCGGCGCATGATGCGGGTGGTAGGCGGCCAGGCCGATCAGCACGGCGGAGGCGACGCACCCGCTGGCGCCCGCCGTCCAGAGACGCGACGAGGCGGTCGGCGCGATCGGGGACGGGTTGGACGCGTCGGGCATCGTGAATCTCTAGAAGGTCCGCGCCCGGAGGGAAACGCGGACGGCGACCGCGAGTAGCGCGCGTTTCCGCCAATCGCGTGACAATGTCGGTTTGCGCACGGAATGTTCACCTGTGCCGTTCAGAGTCCGCGAAATCGTTGCGGGGCGCACTGAACTTGAACGCCGTTTTGCTCTGTCTGACGACGCAGCACGACCTTCGCCTGGTCGTTGCGGCGGGCGTCCTGTGCCTGACGGGACTGGCCACGGCCTTCGCCCTCGGCCGGCAGGCGTGGGCGGCGCAGGGGCGGAAACGTGTGGTGCTGACCGGCGGAGCCGGCGCCCTGGGCGCGCTGGCCGTGTGGACCACCCACTTCACGGCCATGTTGGGCTTCGATCCCGGACTGGCGACCCAGTACGACCTCCTGGTCACGGCGGCGTCGCTGGGCCTGGCGCTGCTGTTTGGCGTCGGCGCCGCCTTCACCGGCATCGGCGCGCCTGCGCTGCGCCGGGGGCTGGCGGGGGCCCTGGCCGGCTCGGGCGTGGCGGCCATGCATTTCCTCGGCATGAGCGGCCTGCTGATGGCCGGGACGGCCGTCTGGGACTTCGGTCTGGCCGCCGTGGCGGTGGCCTGCGCCCTGATCGCCGGCACGGCGGTCGCCCTGTCGCCCCACCGCGGCGGCTGGAAGAACTGTCTGGCGACGGCGCTGGGCGCCACGGTCGGGGTCTGCGCCCTGCATTTCATCGCCATGGGCGCCCTGACCGTGGTTCCGGAAGCGGCCCTGACCGGCGCGCACGGTCTGGGTCAGGGGGCGCTGCTGAGCGCCGTCGCCGTGTCCGCCGCCCTGCCCGTCGTGGTCGCGGCCTTCCTGACGGGCGTGGCGCGCTGGAGCGACGGGCGGACGCTGAACCAGATCCGCGAGGCCGTGGAGGCGATGCCGGACGCCATGGGGTTCTATGACTCCGACGGCCGTCTGGTGCTGTGGAACGCGCGCTACGCCGAGGTGAACCCGGAGCTGGTCGCCCAGCTGAAGCCGGGCATGCGCTTCGAGGACGTGCTGCAGATCGGACTGGACGAAGGCATCTATGCCGACGCCATCGGGCGCGAGGACGAGTGGCGCGCCGAGCGGCTGGCGGCGCGCCAGCAGCTGGAGGCGACGCTGGAGCAGCGCTGCGACGACGGCCGCTGGATCCGCGTTCAGGACCGGCGCACGGCCAACGGCGGCATCGTCACCCTGTGCAACGACATCACCGACCTGAAGCGGGACGCCAAGGCCCTGGCCGACGCCCGCGACGCGGCCGAGGCGGCCAATGCGGCCAAGAGCCTGTTCCTCGCCAACATGAGCCACGAGATCCGCACGCCCCTGAACGGCGTGATCGGGCTGGCGCAGGCGCTGGGGCGGACCGAACTGAGCACGGACCAGCGCGAGATGCTGGACCTGATGCAGTCGTCGAGCCGCATGCTGCTGACGCTGCTGGGCGACATCCTGGATCTGGCCCGCATCGAGAGCGGCCGCCTGTCGCTGGAGGACGAGGCGTTCGATCTGGGCGCGGCCGTGCATGAGGCGGCGGACCTGTACCGCGCCTCGGCCGCGGCCAAAGGTCTGGCCCTGATCGTCGACGTCTGCCCCGCCTGCCCCGCCTGGATCGCCGGCGACGTCGTCCGGCTGAAGCAGGTGATGTGCAACCTCGTCTCCAACGCGGTGAAGTTCACCGAGGCGGGCCTGATCAAGCTGGAAGCCCAGTGCGGTCCCGCGGCGGACGGCGCGCCGACCCTGCGCATCGCCGTCAGCGACACCGGCATCGGTTTCGGCGCGGAACAGCGCGACCGGCTGTTCGGGCGCTTCGAGCAGGCCGACGGAGCCATCACGCGCCGGTACGGAGGTTCCGGACTGGGGCTGTCGATCTGTCGCCAGCTGGCCGAGATGATGGGCGGTTCGCTGGACGCCGAAAGCGAGCCCGGCGGCGGCTCGACCTTCCTGCTGACCGTGCCGCTGCGCGCGGCCGAGGCGCCGGTCGCCGCGATCCCCGAGCCGCACGACGAGGCCCGGACGGGCGCGGTCGTCCGCGTGCTGCTGGCCGACGACCATCCCACCAACCGCAAGGTGGTGGAGCTGATCCTGGGCGCGGCGGCGGTTGAGCTGACCAGCGTGGAGAACGGCGCCGAGGCGGTGGAGGCCTATCGCAAGGGGGCCTACGACATGGTGCTCATGGACATGCAGATGCCGGTGATGGACGGGCTGACGGCGACGCGGGCCATCCGCGAGTTCGAGTGCGAGAACGGCCGCGCCCTGACGCCGATCGTGATGCTGACGGCCAACGCCCTGCCCGAGCACGTGGCGGCGGCGCGCGGGGCCGGCGCCGACAAACATCTGGCCAAGCCGTTCGAGGCCGCTGAACTGCTCGCGCTCGTGACGGCGCCCGAGACCGCCGTGCCCAAGGCCGCCTAGCGCGCCTCGAAGAACCGCTCGTAGCGCGCCTGATCGGTGCCGTTGCTCATGGGCGACAGGTGCCACGCCAGCCAGCCGGACCCCGCGCAAGAAAGCAGGAACAGTCCCGCCACCAGCCGCACGCCCCGATCCCTGACGATCGCCTTCATGACCCAGACCCTCCGCGCCGCTTCCTCTTCGGCGGGAGGGAAACGCCGGTTTTCACCGCGCGTTCCGAAAGATCAGTCGCGCGGCTCCAGCGCGCGCCAGGCGATGTCGGAACGGTGGAAGCCGCCGGGCCAGTCGATGGCCTTGACCGCCGCGTAGGCGCGGTCCCGGGCCTGGGCCACGTCGTCGCCGAGGGCGCAGACGTTCAGCACGCGGCCGCCCGAAGCGACCAGTGCGCCCTTCTCGTCGCGGCGCGTGCCGGCGTGGAAGACCTGCACGTGCGGGCCGAAGTCGCGGTCGGCGCCGCGGATGATCGAACCTTCCAGCGGGCTGTCGGGATAGCCCTGCGCGGCCATGACGACGCAGACGCAGGCCTGGGGCCGGAACTCGGGCGCCGCGGGCAGACGCGACAGGTCGCCCCGCGCGCAGGCCAGGAGCCACGGCACCACGTCGCCCGTCAGGCGCATCATCAGCACCTGACATTCGGGGTCGCCGAAGCGGGCGTTGAACTCGACCACCTTGGGACCGTCGTCGGTCGCCATCAGCCCGCAGAACAGGACGCCGCGGAACGGCGCGCCTTCCCGCGCCATGGCCGCGACGACGGGCGCGACGATGCGGCTTTCCGCCTGCCCGACCAGCTCGGGCGTGAACACGGGCGCCGGCGAATAGGCGCCCATGCCGCCGGTGTTCGGCCCCAGGTCGCCGTCGAAGGCGCGCTTGTGATCCTGCGCCCCGCCGAACAGCACCGCGCGCGTGCCGTCGCAGAGGGCGAAGAGGCTGCCCTCCTCGCCCGCCATGAACTCCTCGATCACGACGCGCGCGCCGGCGGCGCCGAAGCGGCCGCCCAGCATCCGGGAAATCTCGGACTCCGCGTCCTTGCGGTCCGGGCAGATGGCCACGCCCTTGCCCGCCGCCAGACCGTCCGCCTTGATGACGTAGGGCGGCTTGAAAACCTTCAGCGCGTCGCGCGCCTCGCCGAGCTTCTCGTAGACGCCGAAGCCCGCGGTGGGGATCTCCCAGCGTTCCATGAACCCCTTGGCGAAGGCCTTGGACGTCTCCAGACGCGCCGCGCGCGCCGACGGCCCGAAGCAGGCGATGCCGGCGGCGGCGAGACGGTCGGCCAGACCGGCCTCCAACGCCGACTCCGGTCCGACCACCACCAGATCGGCCTGCATCTCGCGCGCCAGCGCGGCCAGGCCCTCGGCGTCCGTGACCTTGAACTCCGGGCGCAGCTCGGCGTGCTTGCCGACGCCGGGGTTGCCGGGGGCGCAGACCAGCCGCCGGACCAGCGGCGACTGGGCGATCTTCCACGCCAGGGCGTGCTCGCGCCCGCCCGATCCGACCAGCAGGATGTTCATGGCGCGGGGAATGACGGCGCGGGCGGGCGCGGTCAACCCGGGTTCAGCCCGTCCGCGCCCAGAGAACGAAGGCGACCACGGCGATCAGGACCACGACGCCGGTGATCAGCCAGGGGGCAAGAGCCCCACTTCGGCTGCGGCGGGCCAGTTCGCGTTCGGCGGCGTCGTCCTGCACGGGCGTCAGCGGCGGTTCCTGGGACATGGGCGCTCCGGTGGTTTCCCCGACAATGAGCCGGCGCTAGGCTCGTTCCATGACCGACGACTCCTACGTCTTCGAAGGCCCGGCCGAAGCGCCGGCGCCGCGGGACAACAATCCGCCGCTGTCGATTTCCGAACTGTCGTTCGCCCTGAAGCGGACGCTGGAGGACCGGTTCGGCCATGTGCGCCTGCGCGGCGAGGTGTCGAAGGTCAACCGCCACGCGTCCGGACACGTCTATCTGACGCTGAAGGACGACAAGGCCTGCATCGACGGCGTGGTCTGGAAGGGCTCGGTGCGCGGGCTCGGCATTCAGCCGGAGACCGGGCTGGAGGTGATCGTCACCGGCAAGATCACCAGCTATCCCGCGCGATCCAGCTACCAGATCGTCATCGAGACGATGGAGGCGGCGGGCGCCGGCGCCCTGCTGGCACGACTGGAGGCGCTGAAGGTCAAGCTGCGCGACGAGGGCCTGTTCGAGGCCGGGCGGAAGAAGCCGCTGCCGGCCTATCCGGCCGTGATCGGGGTGATCACCAGCCCGACGGGGGCGGTGATCCGCGACGTCCTGCATCGCATCGCCGAACGCTGGCCCTGCCGCGTCGTCGTCTGGCCGGTGGTGGTGCAGGGCGAGGCCGCCTGCGGGCAGGTGTCCGCCGCCATCAGAGGGTTCGACGCGATGGAGCCCGGCGGGCCGATCCCGCGACCCGACCTGCTGATCGTCGCGCGCGGCGGCGGGTCGGTCGAGGATCTGTGGTGCTTCAACGACGAGGGTCTGGCCCGCACCGTCGCGGCGGCGCGCATCCCGATCGTGTCGGCCGTGGGGCATGAGACCGACACGACCCTGATCGATTTCGTCTCCGACCGGCGGGCGCCGACGCCGACCGGGGCGGCGGAGATGGTCACGCCCGTGCTGGCCGATCTGGTCGGATGGGTCGCGGACCTGTCGGCGCGGTCCGTCCGGGCCGCCGGGCGCGTGATCGAGGACCGGCGCACGCGGCTGAGGGCCGCCGCGCGGGGGCTGCCGGCGCGGGCGGACGACCTTCTGGCCCTGCCCCGCCAGCGACTGGATCAGGCTTCGCTGCGGCTGGGCGCCGGGCTGGAGCGCAACCGCGGCGCCCATGAGCGCCGCGCCGCGGCCGTCGGCGCGCGTCTGGGGCCGCACCTTCTGGAGCGGGCGATCGAGCGGCGTCGCGCGCGGCTGGACGCCGCCACGGCGCGGCTGGAGGCGTTTCCGCCGCAGCTGGAGCGACGCGGCGAGCGGCTGGGCGCCCTGTCGCGGGCGCTGGCCACGCTGGACCCGGCGAAACCCAAGCCGGGCTTCGCGCGGGTGGAGGATGAGGGGGGCACGTGGCTGACCGGGGCGGCGGCCCTGACCCCCGGACGGCGCGTCAGGCTGGTCATGCCGGACGGCGCGGCCGGCGCCACGGTGGACGGCGGCGAGCCCCGGCCCGCGCGGCCTGCGGCGAAGGCCAGGCCCGCGTCGCCCGAGCAGGGCGCGCTGTTCTGATCTTGAGCGGGTCGCCGGCCGCCCCTACCCTGTCGACATGACCGATCAGGAAGCCCGCGTGTCCTATGGCGACGGCGATTTCGCCGTGGTGAAGCCGGGGCGCTTCGTGCGCTGCGCCGTGACCGGCAGGCCGATCCCGCTGGAAGGCCTGCGCTACTGGTCGGCGCAGCGTCAGGAGGCCTACGCCGGCCCCGCGGAAGCCGCGCAGGCCCTGGGCGGCGCGCGGTGACGATCGATCGGCGCGGGCTGCTGGCGGGCGTCGGCGGCCTGTCGCTGGCGGGCGCCGCCCGCGCCGAGGTTCCGCTGGAGCTGACCGGCCGGTTCCAGCAGGGCGGCCACGCCATAGGGCGCACCACGCCGCGGGCCATGATCTACGTCGACGGCGAGGCGCTGACCCAGGCGTCGGCGGCGGGCTGGTTCTTCGTCGGCTTCGACCGTGACGCCGCGGCGTCGGCGGAGATCGTCGCGCGCGACGGGCGCGCCGAGACGCGCCGCCGGCTGGAGCTGGCCCGCGGAACCTTTCCCACCACGCGCGTCGACGGACTTCCGCCGGCCACCGTCGCGCCCGAAGACCCTGCGGTTCTGGAGCGGATCCAGCGCGAGGTGGCGATCAAGGCCGAAGGATTCGCCAGCCGGGTCGAGGGCGACGACTTCCGCGACGGTTTCCACTGGCCGCTGGAGACCGTGCGCGTCACCAGCGCCTGGGGGAGCCAGCGGATTCTGAACGGCACGCCGACCCGGCCCCACTACGGCATCGACCTCGGCGCGGCGGCCGGAACCGCCATCCGGGCGCCGGCGGCGGGCACGGTGACCCTGGCCGAGCGCGATCTGCATTTCGAAGGCGGGCTGACCCTGATCGATCACGGCCAGGGCCTGATCAGCGCCTGCCTGCACCAATCGCGGCTGGAGGTGGCGAAAGGCGACCGCGTGCGGCGCGGTGAGATCATTGGACGGGTCGGATCCAGCGGTCGGGCCACCGGGCCGCATCTGTGCTGGCGACTGAAATGGCGGGACCGGAACTTGGACCCGTCCCTGATGGTGCGGCCCTGAAGCCTCATCACCGCGCCTTATGTGTGCGATGAAGAATTGTTTCAGTCGCGATTTACCGCCTCCTTACCGCTCTGTAATCTGATGATCGTGCCGTGCTTCGACGGCGGTGCCATCGCGTTTTTCGAATGTCGGCCCTGAACGCCCTTCAAGTCCTGCTGGTGGACGACAACCAGCACATGCGCGCCATCACCTCGGCGATCCTGCAGTCGGCGGGCGTGCGGAAGATCCGCGAGGTCGGCGACGGCGGGGCCGGGCTGGACGCGCTGAAGGAACAGGCGTTCGACGTGGCCATCGTCGACTTCAACATGTTCCCGCTGGACGGGGTGGAGTTCACGCGGCTGGTGCGAAACAGCGCAGACAGTCCCAACCCCTACCTGCCGATCATCATGATGACCGGGCATTCGGAAAAGAACCGGGTCATGGAGGCGCGCGACGCCGGCGTGACCGAGTTCGTCGTCAAGCCGATCACCGCCAAGGCGATCCTGGAGCGGCTCAACGCCGTGATCTTCCGCCCCCGGCCGTTCGTGAAGACGGACGGCTATTTCGGTCCGGATCGCCGGCGCACCGACGCCCGCGGGTTCAAGGGGCCCTATCGCCGCGCCACGGACGCGGAGCGCGCTCAGACCTCCGGCGACAGCGCCGCATAGACGCGGTCGGGCCACCGCTTGTGGACCCAGAACCAGTCCTCCGGAACCTCACGCACCCGGTCTTCCACGAAGCTGGTCACGGCCTGCACGCCGCGGGCGATGTCGGCCGCGCGGTCGCCGGTGCTTTCCAGAACGATCGGGTCGTGGGCGGTGACGCGAAAGCGCACGCCGGGCAGACGCACCACGCTCATGGGCTGCAGCACCGTGCCGAAACGCAGGGCCAGTCGTGACGGGCCCGGCGCCGCGTTGACCGGCTGACCGAAGAAGACGGCTTCGGGTCCTTCGTTGAACTTCTGGTCGTTCATCAGGGCCACCGACTCGCCGCGCTCCAGCCCGGCCAGCAGTTCGCGGGCGCCGTCGCCGCCCTTGGGCGCGAACAGCTTGACGCCATAGCGGGCGCGCGCCCTCCGGATCTGGGCGTCGACGTAGGGGTTGTTGGCCTGCCGATAGGTGATCTGGCACGGCACGCCCGCGGCCAGAATGGCGGCGGGCATGGTCTCGAAACAGGCCAGGTGACCGGAGACGAACACGACCGGCCGGCCGGAGTCGCGGATGGCGTGCAGGCGCTCCAGCCCCACGACCTCCAGCCGCCCGGACTCGAAGGTTATGCGGTCCAGAAGGGTCGTCTCGGCGAAGGTCCGGCCGGTGCGCTCCCAGCTTTCCAGCGCCAGACGCTCACGCTCGGCCGGCGCCATGTCCGGGAAGGCGATGCGCAGGTTGCGGATCACCGTGCGGTGGGTGCCGGTCTTCGGTCCCAGCGTCCTGAGCAGCCAGCCGCCGAACGCCGAGGCGCGCTCCACGCCGAGCGCGCGCAGAAGGACGGTCAGGCCCGCGAAGGCGACGGCTTCAAGCCGCCAGGACAGGTCCTGCAGCGGCCCGATCTTCCGCTCACCAGGCAATGGTGATGCCGCCGTCGACGACCAAGGTCTGGCCCGTCATGTAGGTGGACGCCGGCGAGGCCAGATAGACCGCGGCCCCGGCGATCTCGTCCGGCATGCCGATGCGGCGCAGGGGCGCGGGGTCGGTCGCGACCTTGAGGATGTCCGGGTTCTCCCAGAGATACCTGGCGAAGTCGGTCTTGATCAGCCCCGGCGCGATGCAGTTCACGCGGACGTTCGACGGCCCCCACTCGACCGCGAGGTTCCGCGCCAGCTGCATGTCGGCGGCCTTGGACACATTGTAGGCGCCGATCAGGGCGTTGCCGCGCAGCCCGCCGATGGACGACACGATGATGATCGAGCCGTCCTTTCGCTCCAGCATCTCCGGCGCGACCATCTGGATCAGCCAGTGGTTGGAGACCACGTTGTTCTGCAGGATCTTGTCGAACTGCTCGTCGGAAATGCCCGCCATCGGCCCGGCGTAGGGGTTGGACGCCGCGTTGCAGACCAGAACGTCGATCCGGCCGAAGGCGGCGCGGGTCTCGTCGACCAGTCGCTGAAGGTCGTCCTTCGACGCGATGTTGGCCGGAACCGCGATGGCGCGGCCCTGACCGAAGCGGGCGTTGATTTCCGCGGCGACCTCGTCGCACGGGCCGGGCTTGCGCGAGGAGATCACGACATTGGCGCCGTGCTCGGCCAGCCGCTCGGCGACGGCCTTGCCGATGCCGCGCGAGGAGCCGGTGGTCACGGCCGTCTTGCCGGTGAGGTCGAACAGTTCCATGGGCGGCCCTTCATTCCCAAGATTCTGCGGCCCATCTCTGGCCGTACCGACGCAATAGCCGGATACTCGGGCGATTCCACCCGGAAAGGGTCTCGGCTTCCCGATGCGCGCGGTCACCACGGGCTTCCTGTTCTTCGGCTATCTGTTCCTCGGCATGACCGTGGGCGCCCTGTTGTGGCGAGGCGGTCTGGGGGCCGGCGCAGGCGTGGCCGGGACGCTGGGGACCCTGGGCGTGCTGGCGGCGGCCCACGTGGCGGTGGCCTCGGCGGCCCGGGCGCGGGCGCTGTCGCAGGAGATCGCGCAGGTTCGTGAGGCGCACCGCCTGCTGGCCGACGCCATGGAGCAGACGCAGGGCGCCCTGTCGGATCTGGCCCAGGCCATCGAGAGCGGCCCGCTGTCCCGCGCCGAGGAGCTGACCGGCGAGGTCCGGATGCTGGAGACGCTGATCCAGCAGATGAGCGAGAGCGTGGACCAGCGACTGGCCAGCGCCCAGCCGGCGGCCAGCCCGTTCGAGGATCGCCACCGCCGCGCCGCCGACGCCCTGCTGCGCACCGTCCACGACGCCCTGACGGAGAATCGCGTCGACCTGTATCTGCAGCCGGTGGTCAGCCTGCCGCAGCGGCGGACGGTCTTCTATGAGAGTTTCACCCGTCTGCGGGATTCGACCGACCGGGTGATGATGCCGGCGGAGTATCTCTCCATCGCCGAGGGCGAAGGTCTGGTGCCGGCCATCGACAACCTGCTGCTGTTCCGCTGCGCCCAGATCGTGCGGCGGCTGGCACGCCAGGACCGCAAGGTGGGCGTGTTCTGCAACGTCGCCCTGTCGTCGCTGGGGGACGAGACCTTCTTCCCGCAGTTCCTGGAGTTCCTGAACCAGAACCGCGACCTGAACCAGGCGCTGATCTTCGAGCTGGGCCAGGCGACGTTCGACGCGCGCGGCGCGATCGAGGCGAGGAACATGGCCAAGCTGGCCGACCTCGGCTTCCGCTTCTCGATCGACAAGGTCCAGACGCTGGATCTGGACTTCGCCGACCTGCAGCGCTCCGACGTGCGGTTCGTGAAGGTGGCGGCGGATCTGCTGATCGAGCAGCTTCTGGATCTGGACGGGGCCGCGCCGCTGCCGTCGCTGCCGGACATCCGGGCGGCCGACTTCGCGGGCCTGACGCGGCGCTACGGCATCGAGGTCATCGCCGAGAAATGCGAGAGCGAGCGCCAGATCGTCGACGTGCTGGAGCTGGACGTCGGCATGGGTCAGGGGCACCTGTTCGGCGAGCCGCGCGCCATCAAGGAGGACGTTCTGGCCGAGACGGACCCGCCGGCGGAGTTCCTGCGATCCACTCTGCGCACCGCCGAGACGCGGCGTCGTCGGGTCGGCTAGCCTTGACCCTCGCCGCCTGCTAACCGCGCCGCATGAAGATCCCCCGCATCGCCTGGGCCGCCTATGGCTTCGCCCTGATCGTCGTCCTGCTGGACCAGGCCTCCAAGGCCTGGATCCTGGAGGGGCTGAGCCTGCGCGAGGTCGGGCGCGTGCCGCTCCTGCCGCCGCTCCTGAACTTCTCCTACGTCGAAAACACGGGCGTGAGCTTCGGACTGTTCGGGGGCGGCGGGGCGCGCTGGGCCCTGACGGTCTTTTCGCTGCTGGTCTCGGGATTTCTGGTGTGGTGGGCGACCCGGACGGACCGCCGCATCCTGATCACGGCCATCGGCCTGGTGATCGGCGGGGCCGTCGGCAACGCCATCGACCGCCTGCAATACGGCTACGTCGTGGACTTCGTCGACTTTTCGGGCACCGGCGTCTTTCCCTGGGTGTTCAACGTCGCGGACGCGGCGATCACCGTCGGCGTCATCCTGCTGTTCGTCGACGGTTTCCTCAGCGATCGTCGCCGACCGGCTCAGGTTGGCGCGGCCCCCGAAAAGTCGTAATCAGCCGCTCTTGAAGTCCGGTGCGCAGTCGTGCGCCCGGCCCGCCGTCGTGAGTTGAGACCCATGTCGATCCGCAAGTTCGCCGCCCTTGGCCTCGTGGCCGCCACCGCCCTGTCGCTCGGAGCGTGCGGGGGCGTGCGGCAGTCGCTGGGTCTGAGCCGCGTGACGCCGGACGAGTTCCTGACGGTGTCCACCGCCCCGCTCAGCCTGCCGCCGGAGTACGGCCTGCGTCCGCCGCAGCCCGGCCAGCCGCGTCCGCAGGACGTGACGCCGGAGGTCGAGGCGCGCCGCATCCTTGCGACCGAGCGCGGCGCCGTGGTGCGTTCCGAGGGCGAGCAGGCCCTGGCGGCGCGCGTCGGCGCCGGCACCGAGGCCGTCGACAGCCGCGTGCGCTACATGGTCGACGACGAATTCGGCGATCTGGCGCACAAGGAGACCAGCTGGGCCGATCGCGTGATGTTCTGGCGCCGTGAAGACCCTTCGACGCAGGGCGCGACGCAGATCACGACCCGCGACGGCGCCGTCACCATCGACGCCACGACGGAATACGAACGCCTGCAATCGACGACGGGCGGCCGCAACGCCATCGTCATCACGCCGCGCCGCGCCGGCGGCGGGTTCAAGCTGCCGGGTCTCTGACCCTCAGGCCGTCAGGACGCGCGGCAGTTTGAAGGTGACGGTCTCCCGCAGACCGTCGTCCTCGCTGACATGGGCGTCGAAGCGGGCGCAGACGGCGTCGATCACGCCCTGAACCAGACTTTCGGGCGCGGACGCTCCGGCCGTCACGCCCAGCGAACCCACGCCGTCGAACCAGGTCCAGTCTATCTGCGAGGCGTCGTCCACCAGATGGGCCGCATGGGCGCCCGCCCGCAGCGCCACCTCGACCAGCCGCACGGAGTTGGACGAGTTCTTCGATCCGACCACCAGCACCAGATCGCTGACCTGCCCCAGCCGCTTCACCGCCTCCTGACGGTTGGTGGTGGCGTAGCAGATGTCTTCCTTGTGCGGGTCGGGCAGCTCCGGAAAGCGGCGCTTGAGCGCGGCCAGGATTTCCGCCGTGTCGTCGACCGACAGCGTGGTCTGGGTGGCGTAGGCCAGAGGCGCGTCGCCGGGGCGCTGGAAGGCGTCGGCGTCCGCCACCGTTTCGATCAGGGTGATGGCGCCCGGCGGCAGCTGGCCCATGGTGCCGATCACCTCGGGATGCCCCGCGTGACCGATCAGCAGGATGTGCCGGCCGGCCGCGTGATGGCGCTCGGCCTCGACGTGGACCTTGGAGACGAGAGGGCATGTGGCGTCGAGAAACAGCATGTCCCGCGAACGCGCGGTGGCCGGCACGGACCTGGGCACGCCGTGGGCCGAGAAGACGACGGGCCGGTCGTCAGGGCACTGGTCCAGTTCCTTGACGAAGACGGCGCCCATGGCCTTGAGGCGGTCGACGACATGCCTGTTGTGGACGATCTCATGCCGCACGAAGACGGGCGCGCCGTACTTCTCCAGCGCCCGTTCGACGATCTGGATGGCGCGATCCACGCCGGCGCAGAAGCCCCGCGGCGCGGCCAGCCGCACGGTCAGCGGACGACGCAGGTCGGGCGCGGGATCGACGAGCAGGGTCATGGGCCACATCTAGAGGCTGACGCCTGTTCACGCCACAGCGCCGGGCGGTTTGCCGCGCCTCGGTTTAGCCGCTATCAGCGGTAAGCGTCTTGTCGGGCGGGGGCGCAAGCCTGCGCGCCCGCTTCCAGCCGGATATTGCCCATGCGTCGCGTCCTTCCGCTTCTTCTCGTCGCCGGCCTGGCCGTCACGGCCCTGCCCTCGACAGCCGCGGCGCAGTCACAGTCCGGAAGGGGCGAGACCGCGGACGGACAGGCGGCCAACCAGCGCGAGCGCCAGCCGCGCATCGCGCCCCTGTCGCGACGCGCCAACGCCGGCCCCTGCCCCACCGTGCGCATCCTTTACGACGCCGCCCGCTACGTGGAACTGGCCGACGGCCAGGCGCGGGCCGCCAGCGTGGGCTACACCGGCGAGATCGAGGGCGTGAACTCGGACTGCACGTACCGGAACGACGATCCCATCACGATCGACGTCGACATGCTGTTCCGCCTGGGCAAGGGTCCGGCGGCGCAGGGCGAGGGCCGCACCTATCGCTACTGGGTCGCCGTCACGGCGCGCGATCGCGCCGTCCTGCACAAGGAATATTTCGACCTGCCCGTCGCCTTCGCCCAGGGCGTCGACCGCATGGACGCGCACGAGCAGCAGCAGATCGTCATCCCCCGCGCCGACGCCACGACGTCCGGAGAGAATTTCGAGGTCCTGATCGGCTTCGACCTGACGCCGGAACAGGCCGAGTTCAATCGCAACGGCAGCCGCTTCTGCGTCGACGCCGTCGGGACCGATCCGGGCACCTGCGTCCGCAGATGAGCGCTCTCAGATCCGACCTCGGCGAAGCGGTCGCGGCCGCCTTCGCCGCCGAAGGCGTGGACGCGTCGGCCGTGCGGGTGACGGCGTCCGACCGGCCCGACCTGGCCGACTTCCAGTCCAACGCCGCGCTGGCGCTGGCCAAGGTCACGAAGGCCAATCCGCGCGAGCTCGCGGGCCGCGTGGCCGCACGACTGGAGGGCGATCCGCGCCTGTCGGCCGTCGAGGTCGCGGGGCCCGGGTTCATCAACCTGAAGGTCGCCGACGGGGCCCTGTCGAGCCGTGCGGCCGCGATCGCGGCCGACCCCGACCACGCCGGCGCGGAGCCGGTCACGGAAGCGCGCCGCGTGGTCGTCGACTTCGCCGGGCCGAACGTGGCGAAGCCCATGCACGTGGGCCATCTGCGGTCGTCGATCATCGGCGAGAGCCTGAAGCGCCTGTTCCGCTTCCGCGGCGACCGGGTCTGGGGCGACGCCCACTTCGGCGACTGGGGCTTCCAGATGGGGCTGCTGATCACGGCGCTGGCCGAGGAAGGGCGTGCCGACGCCTTCCTGGCCGAAGCCGGCCCCTTCCCTGCCCAAAGCCCGGTCACGCTGGAGGATCTGGAGCGGCTGTATCCGGCCGCCGCCGCGCGGGCCAAGGAAGAGCCCGAGTTCCGCGACCGCGCGCGCAAGGCGACGGCGGCGCTGCAGGCGGGTCATGCCGGGTATCGCGCCCTCTGGGCCCATTTCGTCGCCGTCAGCCGCACGGCGCTGGAGCGGGAGTTCTCCGCGCTGGGGGTGACGTTCGACCTCTGGAACGGCGAATCGGACGCCGACCCGTTGATTCCCGACATGGTCGCCGAGCTGAAGACGCGTGGGCTGGCCGAGTTCGATCAGGGCGCGTGGATCATCCGCGTGTCCGAAGAGGGCGAGAAGCGCGAACTGGCGCCCCTGTTGCTGGTCTCCTCCGAGGGGTCCGCCATGTACGGGACCACCGATCTGGCCACCATCCTGCAGCGGCGCCGCGAGCAGGACTTCGACCTGGTGCTGTATTGCGTGGACGCGCGTCAGGGCGACCATTTCGAACAGGTGTTCCGCGCGGCGTACAAGGCCGGCTATGCGACGCCCGGGCAGCTGGAACACGCCGCCAACGGCACGATGAACGGCGCCGACGGCAAGCCCTTCAAGACCCGCGCCGGGGGCGTGCTGAAGCTGCACGACCTGATCACCATGGCGACCGACAAGGCGCGCGAGCGGCTACGTGAGGCGCACCTGGGCGAGGACGCGTCGGTCGAGGAGTTCGGGGCCATCGCCCACAAGGTGGCGGTCGCCGCGCTGAAGTTCGCCGACCTGTCGAACGCGCGGACCACCAGCTACGTCTTCGATCTGGACCGGTTCACCAGCTTTGAGGGCAAGACGGGGCCGTACCTGCTGTACCAGGCCGTGCGCATCAAATCCCTGCTGCGCAAGGCGGCCGATCAGGGCGCCGGGTCGGGCCCGATCACGGTTTCCGAGCCCGCCGAACGCGATCTGGCCCTGACGTTGGACGCCTTCGAACAGGCCGTCGACGACGCCTACGCCAAGCGCGCGCCGCACGTGGTGGCCGAGCACGCGTATCGACTGGCGCAGGCGTTCTCGAAATTCTACGCCGCCTGCCCGGTGCTGGCGGCGGGGCACGAGGCGACGCGGGGATCGCGGCTGGCGCTTGCCGCGGCGGCCCTGATGCAGCTGGAGACGGCGCTGGGCCTGCTGGGCATCGACGTGCCGGAGCGGATGTAGTCTCCTCCGCCGAGGAGGACGCCATGACCGATCTCGCCGCCTACGCCGCCGGCCTGCCCAAGGCCGAGTTGCATCTGCACATCGAGGGCTCTCTGGAGCCCGAGCAGATGTTCGCGTTCGCGCGCCGCAACGGGGTGGCCATTCCGTTCGAGAGCGTGGAGGCGGTGCGGGCGGCGTACGACTTCTCCAACCTGCAGGACTTCCTGGACATCTACTATGCCGGGGCCGACGTGCTGCGGACCGAGGCGGACTTCCACGACCTGGCGCTGGCCTATTTCCGGCGCGCGGCGGCGGACAGCGTCCGGCATGCGGAAATCTTCTTCGACCCGCAGACGCACACGGACCGCGGCCTGCCGTTCGGCGTGGCGGCCGACGGTCTGCTGTCGGGGATGAAGGCGGCGGAGCTGGAGCTGGGCGTCACGTCGAAGCTGATCCTGTGCTTCCTGCGGCATCTGGACGAGGACGCGGCGCTGGAGACGCTGAGGGCCGCCGAGCCGTGGCTGGACCGGATCGTGGGGGTCGGGCTGGATTCGTCGGAGGTCGGGCATCCGCCGTCCAAGTTCCGGCGCGTCTTCGCCCGCGCCCGCGACATGGGGCTGAAGCTGTGCGCCCACGCCGGCGAAGAGGGCCCGCCGGAGTACGTGCACGAGGCGCTGGACCTGCTGCACATCGACCGCATGGACCACGGAAACCGGTCGATGGAGGACGAGGCGCTGATCCGGCGGCTGGCCGACGAGCGGATGACGTTGACGGTCTGTCCGCTGTCGAATTTGAAGCTGTGCGTGGTGAACGACCTGAAGGATCACCCCGTGCCGGAGATGCTGCGGCGCGGCCTGCACGTCACCCTGAACTCGGACGACCCCGCCTATTTCGGCGGCTATGTGAACGACAATTACGTGCGGCTGGCCGAAGCCGTCGGCCTGACGCGGGGCCAGTTGACGCAGATCGCGCGCAACAGCTTCGAGGGCAGCTTCCTGAGCGAGCCGGAGAAGGCCGCGCGGATCGCCGAGGTCGAGGCCTACGCCCGGGCATAGAAAAGGGCGCGGCCGGCGCCGCGCCCTTTCCCGTCGGTCCACCCGGACTCAGATCGGCAGGATCGCCGTGCCGAAGGCGCGCTTCAGCTCGTGGGCGGCGAACTGCTGGGCCACGGCCGCGTCCGGCACCACCAGCCCCATGCCGAAAAACTCGTGAGTCGAGCCGTGGAAGGTCTTGTGCCGCACGTCCACGCCGGCAGCCTCCAGCTTTTCGATCAGCCGCTCGCCTTCGGTCCGGAGGGGATCGATCTCGGCCAGGATCACCGTCGTGGACGGCAGGCGTGACACGTCGGCGGCGCCGACCACGTCCACGCGGGGGTCCTTCGTCTCGCTCTCGTCGGCGAAGGTGTGCTTCACGAACCATTCGATCATGGCCTTGTTCAGCGGCTTGGCGTCGGCGTTCTCCACGTAGCTCTCATTGTTCAGGTCGGCGCCCACCAGCGGATAGACCAGCACCTGATGGGCGGGGGCGGGCAGGCCCTGATCCCGGGCCGCGATCGAGACGTTGATGGCCAGGTTGCCGCCCGCGCTTTCGCCCATCACCGCTATGCGACGCGGGTCGCCGCCGATGGACCGGGCGTTGTCCAGCGCCCAGCGCCACGCCGCCACCGCGTCTTCGTGCGCCGCGGGGAACCTGTTCTCCGGGGCCTGGCGATAGTGCACCGACAGCACCACCACGTCGGCGAAGCGGGAAACGCCGCGCGGGCCGCCGTCATAGACGTCCAGATCGGCGATGACGAAACCGCCGCCGTGGAAGTAGACCACCAGCGGCTTCAGGTCGCCGGAGTCGAGGTCGGGGCTGTAGACGCGCGCCTGCAGCGGGCCGCCGGCGCCGGGAATGGTGACGTCGCGGGTCTGGATTCCCACCGTCGGGTCCTCGTCCCTGATCGTCTCTTCCAGGATCGCCTTGACGGCGTCCGTCGGCGTCGGCTGGCGACGCGCCTCCTCCGGCGTGCAGGTTTCGATCGGCTTCGGATTCAGGCGCGCGTGATGATCCAGCACGTGCTGCATCGGCATGTCCGGCTTGGCCGGCGTGGTGCGCGCCTGGTCGTCGCGGCCGAGGATCTTGTCGAGAAGGGACATGGGGAGGTTCCGCTTTGCTGGGGGATGTGCCCCGCCGAAACCTGCGTCCCTTCAACATGTTCCTTATTGTAAAGCTCAGACCAGCGCCTCGAACTCGTCGACCAGCCGCTCCAGGCGCCGCGTGCCGATCTGCCAGAAGGCGGGATCGCGCGGGTTCAGGCCGAAGGGCTTCAGCGCCTCGACGTAGGTCTTCGTCCCGCCCGCGGCCAGCAGGTCGCGATACAGCGGCGTGAAGGCCGCGGGATCGGCGCGGCGCGTCTCCATCAGCGCGGCGGTCAGCAGGTCGCCGAAGGCATAGGCGTAGACGTAGAAGGGCGAGTGGACGAAGTGGCTGACGTAGGCCCACCACACGTCGTAGCCCTCGTTGAGCGTCACCGCCGGGCCCAGCGAGGCCCCCATCTCCTCCAGCCAGATCTCGCCGATGCGCTCCACCGGGACCTCGCCGCCCGCCCGCTCGTCGTGGAAGCGGGTCTCGAAGCGGTGGAAGGCGATCTGTCGCACCACCGTGTTCAGCCCGTCCTCGATCTTGCCGGCCAGCAGACCGCGCCGTTCGGCGGGCTTCGCCTCGGCCAGCAGGCGGTCGAAGGTCAGGCCCTCGGCGAAGATCGACGCCGTCTCCGCCAGCGTCAGCGGCGTGTCGGCCAGCAGTGTGCCCTGATCCGCCGCCAGCGTCTGATGCACGCCGTGCCCCAGCTCATGGGCCAGCGTCAGCACGTCGCGGCGCTCGCCCATCCAGTTCAGGAAGACGTAGGGGTGCCGGTTCGCCGTCACCGGGTGGGCATAGGCGCCGGACTGTTTGCCCGGGCGGGCGCGGGCGTCGATCCACGGCCGGTCGAAGAAGCCGCGGGCGCGGTCCGCGAACTCGGGCCCCAGCGCCGCGAAGCTGTCCAGCACGACCTCCCGCCCCTGCCCCCAGTCGAAGCCGCGCGGGCCCTTGGTATCCAGAGGCGCGTTGCGGTCCCAGTGGTCCAGCGTGGCCTTGCCCAGGGCCTTCGCCTTCAAGGCATAGTATCGGTGCGACAGCCGCGGATAGGCTTGCGCCACGGCGTCGGCCATGGCGTCGACGGCCTCGCCATCCACCTCATTGGCCAGGTGGCGGCTGTCGGCGGGACGGGCGAAGCCGCGCTTGCGGCCTTCCAGCGCATGCTCGGCGGCGACCGTGTTCAGCACCATGGCCAGCACCCGCGCCTCGCCACGCAGGGCCTCGGTAAGGCCCTCGGCCGCCGCCTTGCGCCGCGCCGGCCTGGGATCCGACAGACGGTTCAGCGCCTCGGCCAAGGTCAGGGCGTCCTTGCCGGCCTTCACCTGCAGCGCGGCGAGCGTTTCGTCGAACAGGCGCGGCCACTGGGCGCTGATCGGCATCCGCTCGGCCAGCCACGTCTCCAGCTCGGCCGACAGCTCGTGCGGCTTCTGCGCGCGCACGCGGCGCAGCCACGGACGCCAGCGGGCGGCCGGCGCATGGGCCGCCAGAGCGGCGTCGAGCTCCGCGTCGTCGAGCTGGTTGATCTCCAGCGTCAGCCAGACAGTGGGGGTGGCGACGGCGGCGATCTTTTCACGCACGTCCGCCTCGAACCCCTGAGCCGCCGCGTCGTCGCGCGCCGTCGAGGCGGCTAGGAAGGCGTAGGCCGCGATGCCGCCGAGCGCGTCGGACGCCTGTTCGTACAGGGTCACGGCGCGATCCAGCCGCGCGCCCAGTTCCGCCGCTTCGGTGCGGGCGGCGAGCAGCCGGCCCTCGAGCGCGCCAAGCTCGGCCACCTGCGCCCGCGCCGCGTCCAGATCGGCGGCGATGCGCGCGTCGTCGCGGCCGGCGTAGAGATCGGACAGGTCCCACAGGGGAGCGTCGGCGTCGGGGCTCTTGAAGGGGGCGTTCATGGCCTGAGGTATGGGGTCGGCCGATCCGACCGACAAGACGCGTCAATGCCCCGTTCACCACGCCGCCGAACCCGATCTTCACGGCCTAACCCGTAGAAACGTCCCGAAATGGGTCGCTTTCGGGCGGCGAAGACGGGGCTGGAGACGATGGCCAAGACGGTTCTGGTGGTGGACGACGACCCCACCCAGCGGCGCCTGATCCAGGCGGTGCTGGAGCGCGAAGGGCTGGGCGTCGCCCAGGCCGAAAGCGGCGGTCAGGCGATCGACCGGATGACCGCCGGCGGCGGGGCGGACCTGATCCTGCTGGACATGGTGATGCCGGGCATGACCGGGCTGGAATGTCTGGCCGAGCTGCGCGCCGCGGGCGTGTCGGCGCCGGTGATCGTGCTGACGGCCAACGGCGGCATCGAGACCGTCGTCAAGGCCATGCAGGCCGGGGCGCAGGATTTCTTCGTCAAGCCGGTCAGCCCCGAGCGCCTGATGGTCGGCGTGCGCAACGCGCTGCAGATGACCCAGCTGACGGCAGAGGTCGGACGGCTGAAGAAGCAGGCGGCCAACCGCACCACCTTCGACGATCTGGTGGGCCAGAGTCCGGCCATGCGTCAGGTCAAGGCCATGGGGTCGCGCGCGGCGAAGTCGGGCATCCCCGTGCTGATCACCGGCGAGAGCGGCGTGGGCAAGGAGGTCATCGCCCGCGCCCTGCACGGCGCCAGCGACCGCGGCGGCAAGCCTTTCGTGGCGGTGAACTGCGGCGCGCTGCCGGCCAATCTGGTGGAGTCGATCCTGTTCGGCCACGAGAAGGGCAGCTTCACCGGCGCAACCGACAAGCATCCGGGCAAGTTCAAGGAGGCCGACGGCGGCACCCTGTTCCTGGACGAGATCGGCGAGCTGCCGCTGGACATGCAGGTCAAGCTGCTGCGCGCGCTGCAGGAAGGCGAGATCGACCCGGTGGGCTCCAAGCGCCCGGTCAAGATCGACGTGCGCATCGTCTCGGCGACCAACCGCGACCTGGCCGAACAGGTGAAGGCGGGCGCCTTCCGCGAGGACCTGTTCTATCGCCTGAACGTCTTCCCGATCGAGGCCCCGGCCCTGCGTGACCGCCGGGAGGACGTGCCGGCGCTGGTGGATCATTTCGTCGGCCGGTTCAACGTCGAGGAGGGCAAGCGCGTCATGGGCTGCGCGCCCGAGACCCTGGCCCTGCTGACCGCCTTCGACTGGCCCGGCAACGTGCGGCAGCTGGAGAACGCGGTGTACCGCGCCATCATCCTGTCGGACGCGCCCTATCTGCAGCCGCACGACTTCCCGGCCATCTCGGGCGTCGCCATGCCGGTGCTGGAGAGCGCGCCCGAAGCGACCGCGCCCGTCGCGACGCCGTCGGGCATCGAGATGCCCCCGGCCCCGGAGGTCCCGATCCGCATCCTGGACGACCGCGGCCACCTGCGGACGCTGGAGGAGATCGAGCGCGACCTGATCCAGCACGCCATCGAGGTCTATGCCGGCCACATGTCGGAGATCGCGCGGCGTCTGGGGATCGGGCGGTCGACGCTGTACCGCAAGGTCCGCGAGCAGGGGCTGGAGGAGCAGATCAAGGAGGCGGGCTAACCCGGCTCGTCGTCTCGCCTGCGGGGCCCCCGCGCCTCCCCCTTCGCCTTCTTGGTGATCTCTTTCAGCTTGCGCCCCTGCATGGCCGAGAGCGCCTGACCGGGCGTACCCTTTTCCGGGTCGGCGAAGGCGCGGCCGTGGGTCTTCACGCGCTCGCTCACGGAATGGATGAACTCTCCCTCCCATTCGGAGAGCGTCACGCCGGCCTTGTCGGCGGCGCGTTTGGCCCGCTTCAGGGCGTTCAGGGCGGCGCGTTTCGTCGCCTCGCGCTGGGCCTCGAACGGGGACGGCGGGGGCTTTTTCGCAGGCGGCGTCTTCGCGGACGGGGGTTTGCGGGTCAGCCCGCCGGAGCGCTTGAGCTCGCCCGTCCGCTTCAGCGTCAGATCTCGCCGAGGGCCGAGAGGTAGAGGTCCAGAATGGCCTCTTCCTCCTGGCGCTTGGCCTTGTCCTGCTTGCGGATGCGCAGGACCTTGCGCAGCGTCTTGACGTCGTAGCCCTCGCCCTTGGCCTCGGCGAAGACCTCCTTCATGTCGCCCGCGATGGCGGCCTTGTCCTCTTCCAGCCGCTCCAGACGCTCCACGATGGTGCGCAGGCGGCCCTGGGCGGTCGAGGTCAGGACGTCGGGCGAGGCGTCGAAGGCGGCGTCGTCGGCGGGCATCATGTTTCCTTGCGCTAACGCTCGCGACGCGGTCGCTCGCTGCTTGAGCGCGATCAGAGAAGGGGTCCAACAGGCTTAATCAGCGCGGCGAACGCGCTCAACCACGGGCAAGCAAAAGGCCGCGGACGGATGCCCGCGGCCTGTGGATGCTTTGCCGCCCCCGAACGGAGGCGCGTCGCCTCAGCCCTGCTTGGCCTTAAAGCGCGGGTCGGTCTTGTTGATCACGAAGACCTTGCCCTTGCGGCGCACGACCTTGCAGTCGCGGTGGCGGGTCTTGAGCGACTTGATCGAGCTGCGGACTTTCATGGAAGTCGGGGCCTCAGAAGCGAAATGAAACGGCCGCGGGCACGAGGGCTCGCGGCGGGAACGGGGCGTATAGAGGCGACGCACGGAAACGTCAACCGCCGTGGGACCCCAAAGCCACGCCCCGCCTCGGTTTGGCCCAGGTCCTGCAACGGTTTGTTCGTCTGCGCCGCTTAGCCAGGAATCATGCCCCAGAAAACCGTCCGCCCCGCCATGCGTCTGACCTCGAAACTCCTGCTGGTGCTCACCGTCGCGGCCTGCGCCCCGATGGTCGAAACGCCGCCCATGCCGGTGACCCTGCCGCCGGAGCCCGCGCAGCCGCGGCCCGTTTCCCCGACGCCCCAACCCGAGCCGCAGCGACCGGCCGAACCCGCCGTGGACCAGGCCGGGTTCGACGGATGGAAGCAGGGGTTTCTGGGTCGCCACGGCGGCGCCCGCCGCGCGGAGTACGAGCGCGAACTGGCCGGCCTGACGCCCGATCCTTCCGTGGTGCGGCTGGACCGCAACCAGCCGGAGTTCAGCCGCCCGGCCGGCGCCTACGTCCAGAACGCCGTGACGCCGGCGCGAATCGCCCAGGCCAAGCAGCGCGCCGACCGCGTGCCGTGGGACGTGGTGCAGCGGTTCGGCGTGCCGACCGAGATCCTGCTGGCCATCTGGGCGCAGGAAAGCGCGTTCGGGGCGGTGCAGGGCGACTATGACGTCATCCGGTCGCTGGCGACGCTGGCCTATGATGGTCGCCGCCGCGACTGGGCCGAGGCGCAGCTGAAGGACGCGCTGGACATCGTCGTCGACGGCCGCCGCGCCCGTTCGGGTCTGAAGGGCAGCTGGGCCGGCGCCATGGGCCAGACCCAGTTCATGCCGGACAACTTCCTGCGGCTGGGCGTGGACCAGACGGGCGACGGCCTGGTCGACATCTGGGGTTCGGACGCCGACGCCCTCGCCTCCGCCGCCAACCTGTTGGCGCGCGCCGGGTGGAAGCGCGGCCAGTCATGGGGCTATGAGGTGATCCTGCCGCCCGGCTTCGACTATGCGCTGGCTGAAGGCGACAGGCGCCCGTGGAGCTTCTGGGAGGCGCGCGGCGTGCGTCTGGCCGGGGGCGGCCGACCGTCCGACGCCGAAGCGGCCGAGACGGGAGCGATCCTGCTGCCGCAGGGCGCGCGCGGCCCCGCTTTCCTCGCCCTGCCCAACCACTACGTCATCCGGGCCTACAACAACTCCGTCTCCTATGCGCTCGCCATCGGGCTGACGGCCGACGGCGTGGCCGGCAGGCCGGGTCTGGTCACGCCCTGGCCGGAGGAGGCGCCGATCAGCCGCGACCAGCGGGTGGGCGCGCAGCGGGCCCTGACGGCGCTGGGCTACGACACCCAGGGCGTGGACGGCGTGATCGGCGCCAACACGCGGGCCGCCCTTCGGCGCTGGCAGGTGGCCAACGGGCGACTGCCGGACGGGCACCTGACCGCGGCGCTGGCGGACGAGCTGATCGCGGTGGCGCAGGGACGCTAGCCGACCAGCTCGTCCGCCGGGGCTGCAGTCGAGGCCGTTCAGCCTGACGTCGGCCTGACCCAGCCGCACGCCCAGCAGGTCGAGCAACGGGTCGAGCAGTCCGTCCAGCACGGCTGCGACCGGCGTCAGCAAGGCGCCCAGCGCGTCCTGAAGGCCGCCCGTGCCCACGCCGAGGCCCGGCGTGCTGACCTTCAGCTCAAGGCCGCCCAGCAGGCTGGAGGCGAGAGACGAGGTGATCGACGTGGTGCTGACGGATTTCGTCGCACGACCGGCGACCTCAGCCCCCGACCAGGTCAGCGGGCGGAAGGTCGGCTGGGCCACCTCGATGCGTGACCTGCCCTCGACCGTCACCACGCCCGCCACGCCCAGCAGCGTCGCCCGGTCGACCGTCAGGTTCCGCGTGAAGTCGGAGAAATGGCGAGCATCGATCGCCCCGATCGCCCCCCGTGCCAGACCCGGACGGGCGTCGATGGTCACGGTCCCGGCCGGGCAGTCGATGGCGGCCAGCCGCGCTTCCGAATGCGCGGCTTCCAGCAGGACGGGGAGCTCGACGCGCGCCAGTCCCGCCAGCTTGTCCGACGTGACCGCGCGCACCAGAAGACGGACCTGGCGGGTGCGGATCACCGGCTCGCCGTCGCCGGTCACGGTCAGCCATGCCGTTCGGTGGGGCGGCTCGCCGATGGCGAGATCGACCTTCGTGGAGGCCAGACCGGGACTTGCGCCGAGGTCCAACGCCGCCTGCCGGTCGCCGCCGGCGACGGTGGCGACGGCCATGACCAGGTCCAGGGCGGAGACGCGCGCGGCCAGACCTTCGGACAGCACGTCGCGCGCGCCCGGCTCGAGCGCGATCAGATCGCCCACGGTCAGGCTGCGGCCGGCCATCGCGCGGGACAGGGTGGCGACCACGGATCCGGCGCGCGCGTCGACCAGTCCCTCGATCGGCTCGAGGGCACGGCCCGCGTCGATCCGGCTTTCCAGAACCGAGTCCGTCCGGCCCGCGTCGACGCCCGCCTGCGTCGCGAGGCCGTTCCAGTATCCGAGCAGATCGACTTCCGTCGACCCCAGCGCCTGCCAGTCCGCCAACGACAGCGAGATCTGCGATCCCGTCAGACCGGTCAGGAGCGCGTTGGCGACGCCGTCGTTCAGACCGGCGACCCGCGAGCCGATGGAGAAGGCCGCGCGCGGCTGATGCGGCCGCGCGGCCCGCGCGCTGCGCCGCAGGGTGAAGGTCTGACGCCCCAGCAGGAGGGCGCTGAAGTAGAGCGGCGTCTCCTTGTGGAGGGTCACGCGGACGGCGTTGGGGGTCGCGCCGCCGGGCTGGAATCGCAGGTGCGGCGCCAGCCCGGGGTCGGGCCGATAGACGCCCACCTCGGCGTCCACGCGCGCGATGTCCGGGGCGTTGGCCGAGGCCGTGGCGGACGCGAGCTCGTGGGCGCGCTCCAGACGGGTCACGGCCGAAAGGGCCGCCAGATCCGCGGCGCCCTGCAGCCGTCGGGCCTCCAGCGCCACCGAGCCGACGTCGATGGCGGCGGCCAGGGCGCAGACCAGCCCCGCGGAGCCGGCCGCCATGACCGCGACGCCGCCGCGGCGGTCCCGGGCGAAGGTCCGCACCATCAGCCGTTCCCCGACACCACCGCCGTGCGCTCGATCGTCGACGGCGGAGACGGGATCAGGGTCTTCAGCGCCATGACCGGATGGTCGGAGGCGTCGAAGCGCACGGTCACGCGGGTGGCGTCCGGCGCCACGGTCACGACCTGGGTGAGCCTGGCGGGGGCGAGGCCGGCGTCGGCGGCATGGCTGCGGACATGCGCCACCGCGAGGGCGCGACGTTCCGCGTCGTCCAGTCCGGCGAGGGACGCGCGCGCGCCCTCCACGGCCAGCGACTGCACGCCGATGGCCAGCACGAACCACACCGAATAGACGCAGATGCCGCACAGCAGCAGCAGGAAGATCGGCGCGACGATCGCGAACTCCACCGCCGAGGCGCCGCCGCGGTCATGACGCAGTGCGTGCAGCCTTGCCGCCATCGCGTCCGCCTTGCGCCGTGTCGTCTCCATGTCGGTCCCCGTCGAACAGATCGACAGGTTTGACGCGGCAGGGCTGGCGGTCCGTGAAGCGTCGTGCCGGACCGGACGATCCCGCGATGGGAAGATCTCAGCCGACGATGGCGCAGAACCGCGACAGTCGCGTCCGGAAATCATCGACGGCCTGTCGATCCAGCCCCGCGGGCGCCGCCTGACGGGCCGCTTCGGCCAGCATGTCGTCGACCAGCGCCTTGCCCACGACGGTCAGCACGATCTGGTTGACCCGTCGGTCGTTCGGATGCGCCTGACGCCGGACCACCCCGTTGGATTCCAGGGCGTCGATCAGGCGGGTCGCGCTGGACGGGGACATGCGCAGGATGCGCGCGACCTCGACCTGCGGCATGCCGCGCCGCCCGGCCCGGGCGATCTCGTGCAGCGCGAAGGGCGTCAGCGCCGCGCCTTCCATGCCGGGGATCCGCGCCTGAAACCGGTCCGTCAGCGTGGTGGCCGCGGCGATGATCTGCCGGAGCCCGTCGAGAATGTCCTCGGCCGCCGCGGGACCCGGTGCCCGCTCGTGCGAGGACGCCGCATAGGTGGTCATGCCCTGCCTCCGCCTATCAACGCGCCCGATGTTCGACAACTTTTGGTTGTTTGTCGAGTTCAATCACGCGATGATCGCGGCGCGGGACGGCGGCGCGGCTCCGGGACGTCAGCGTCGGGCGGCGGCGCTGCGATCCCGCACCGGGCCGAACTCCGACGTGGGCGACCACTGCGGCCAGTCCCGGGAAAAGGCGAGGTCGCGGCCGACGGCGTAGACCGCCTCCAGGTCCTGCACCGCGCCCCGGAAGTCCATGACCGGCAGCCATCCATCCTGGGCCTGATGGTAGCGCCGGGCGCCGTATTCGTCCCGAGCGGCCACGCGATCGGCGATCGGCTCGTCGAGGAAGTCGCCCGAGCCCTTGGGATAGGCCATCGGCACGCCGCGCTTGGCCAGCGGGAAGTGGTCCGACCGGAAATAGGTCCCGGCGGCGTTGTTCGTGTCCGGGACGATCACGCGGCCCTGCGCCGCGGCCGCGGCGGCCAGACGTCCGTCCATGTCGGCGGACTGGCCATGTCCCGTCACGCCAAGGCCCGACAGCCGGCCGTAGACGTTCATGGCGTCCAGGTTGAAGCCCGCGACGGTGGTCTCGAGCGGATAGAGCGGGTTGGCGGCGTAGAACTCCGAGCCCAACAGGCCCGACTCCTCCGCGGTGAAGGCGATCATCACGATCGACCTTTCCGGGCGCGGTCCCGCCCCCCAGACCCGCGCCAGTTCCAGCAGGCCGGCGATGCCGGAGGCGTTGTCGACGGCGCCGTTGAAGATGCGGTCTCCCTCGGCGTCCGGCTCTCCCATGCCGATGTGGTCCCAGTGACCGGTGTAGAGGATCGTCTCGTCCGGGTGGGTCGTGCCGGGCAGGCGGGCGATGATGTTGCGGGTGGTGACGGTGGTCGAGGACACGTCGTAGGCGGCGTCGATCGTCACGCCGGACAGGTCGACCGGGCGGAAGTCACGGCTGCGCGCGGCGACCTTCTGGGCCTCAAAGTCGAGACCGGCGCGACGGAACAGATCCACGGCGACGTCGCGCTGGATCCAGCCTTCCAGCGGCACGCGTTCGGCGGCGGCGTTCTGGCGCACGATGTCGAACTGGGGCGTGGTCCAGCTGTTTCGCACGGTCGCCCAGCCGTAGGACGCCGGGGCCGTCTCGTGCACCACGAGGACCCCCGCGGCGCCGCGGCGGGCCGCCTCGTCGTACTTGTAGGTCCAGCGGCCATAGTAAGTCATGGCCCGGCCGTTGAAGGTGTTGAGCTCGGGCTGCTCATAGTCGGCGTCGTTGACCAGCACGACGATGACCTTGCCGCGCACGTCGACGTCCTTGAAGTCGTCCCATTGGCGTTCCGGGGCGGTCGTGCCGTAGCCGACGAAGACCAGCGGCAGGTCGGCCAGATTCTGGCGCGCCGCCGGCAGGCGGGTGGAGATGACGATCTGCTCGCCCTGCGCGACCGGAATCGCCTCTCCGCCAGCCTCGAACTGCGCCCGGGCGTTGGAGACGGTGAAGCGGTTCAGCGTGACGGCCTGCGTCCAGCCGCCGTTCTCGCCGCCCGGCTGGAAGCCCGCGTCGGCGAAGGCGCGGGACAGGTAGTCGACGACCTTGTCCTCCGCCGGGGTGGCGATGCCGCGCCCCTCGAAGGAGTCGTCCGACAGCGCCTTCACGTCGTCCGACACGCGTTGGGCATCGAACGCCGGAGCCGCGCCCCCTCCCCCCGCGTCCATCGAGGCGCAGGCGGAAACGGCCAGCGCGCAGGCGGCGACGGTCAGGAGCTTGAGACGCATGACGAACCCTCTTGAAGACGCGAAGAGGGCCGGACGTTAGGGGGCGGCGTCGGGGGAGTCGAGGCGGCGCCGGCTCAGCGGGGCGACACCGCGCCCGCGCCGGGCCAGTCGGTGTCGCCGACGCGGGTCAGACGCATCTCGATGTAGCGGCGAGGAGGCTGGCCCTCGACCACGTAGTCGCCGACCTCATGCCAGACGCCGTCCCTGACCGTCGCCACGTATTCGATGCGGGCGTTCGGACCTGCGGGCGTCGACCAGCGGAAGCCGTCCTCGGTCGCCTCGAACGGATAGTCGCCCGAGAAGCCCTGGGCATAGCTGCGGAAGCCGTAGCGACCCGCGCGCTCATCCCATGAGATCGTCGCCATGGCGTTGAACTGCGTGTTTCCCTCGGCGTCGTAGCCGCGGCCTTCCACGACCTTGATCGAACCCCCGAGGTGGGAGCCGACGCGCTCGGTCTGGATGAGCTCCTGCCGGCCCTGCGGACCGGTGATGACGGCCGTGCCGCGCCATTCGCCGTCCAGCCTGTCGAGACGGGAGATTGCGGCCCGCTGGGCGGCCGAACCGTTGGGCGACGGCATGGGGACCTGCGCCTGGACGGCGGTGGCGATGAAAGCGACGGCGGCGGACGCGAGAACGGTGCGAAGCATGATGGCCTCCCTCAGATGCTTTGCATCACAAAGCACTTTTCCTAAGGCGACGCAAGGCACGAAAAACCCGCCGGGCCGAAGCCGCGGCGGGTCGATCGTCTCAGCGGTCGAGGCGGACCGGCCTCAGTGCGCCACGCCCTTCCAGATGCGGCGGTAGCTGGCGTAGGTCAGGCCGAGGAACAGCAGCAGGAAGATCATCACGCCGACGCCGGACTGCTTGCGCTGGACCTGATGGGGTTCCGACGCCCAGGCGATGAAGGCGGCGACGTCCTTGGCGTACTGGTCCACCGTCTGCGGCGAGCCGTCGTCGTAGGTCACCTGACCGTTCGACAGCGGCGGCGGCATGGCGATGAAGCCGCCCGGCGGCACGTGGTGGGCGTCGCCCGTCCAGAACGGCGTCATGTCGCCGGCCATGTAGGGGTTGTAGTACTGGCCCGGGTTGATCTGCAGGCCCGCGGGCGCGGCGCGATAGCCGGTCAGCAGGGAGTAGATGTAGTCCGCGCCGCCGTGACGGGCCTTGGCCATGACCGACAGGTCTGGCGGGAAGGCGCCGCCGTTGCTGGCCGCGCCCAGCGTGGCGTTGGCGTAGGGGTTCGGGAAGCGGTCGGCCGGAGTGGCCGGACGCATGATCGGCTCGCCGGTCTCGGTGTCGATGTCGGCGACCTGCACCTCGGCGGCCAGGGCGCGGACGTAGCGGTTCGACGCCGCGTTCTCGGCATGCGGATCCCAGAACGGGCCGCCGCGCTCGCCCAGGGTGCGGAACGACAGCAGGTGCATGCCGTGGCACGAGGCGCAGACCTCGCGGTAGACCTTGTAGCCGCGCTGCAGCTGCCCCTGGTCGAAGGTGCCGAACGGCCCCTCGAAGGTGAAGCCGCCCGAACGCGGATGCTTGGCGCCGCCGCCGGCCGCCAGGGCCGGGGTCGCGGTGATCGCCACGGCCGCGATCAGCACGGCGGCGACGGTCTTGAAGAGGGTCATCGGACGTTCCATCGGGGTCAGACCTCCTTCGTCGCCGGCGTCAGGACCGGCTCGGACACCGAGGCCGGGATCGGCAGAGGCGTCTCACGCAGGCCGACGATCGGCATGATGATGGCGAAGAAGGCGAAGTAGTAGGCGGTGAACAGGCGGGTCAGCCACAGGTAGCTGTTCAGCTCTCCGTCGAAGAGGACGAAGCTGACCATGCCCGGGACGACCGGAGCGTCGGGCAGCTGGGCGCCGCACCAGCCAAGACCCATGCCGACCAGCACGAAGATCACGAAGAAGATCTTCATGGTCGGGCGGTAGCGCATCGAGCGCACCTTCGACGTGTCCAGCCACGGCAGGACGAACAGGATGCCGATGGCGGCGAACATGGCCACCACGCCGCCGAACTTGTCCGGGATGGCGCGCAGGATCGCGTAGAAGGGCAGCATGTACCACTCGGGCACGATGTGCGCCGGCGTCTGCAGCGGGTTGGCCGGGATGTAGTTGTCGGCGTGGCCCAGCGCGTTCGGCATGAAGAAGACGAAGAAGGCGAACATCATCATGAAGAGGATGATCGCGACCCCGTCCTTCACCGTGTAGTACGGGTGGAACGGCAGGGTGTCCTTGGCGGTCCGCTCCTTGGGGATCAGGACGCCGACCGGGTTGTTCTGGCCGGCCGTGTGCAGGGCCCAGAGGTGCAGCACCACCACGCCCAGGATCACGAACGGCAGCAGGTAGTGCAGCGAGAAGAAGCGGTTCAGCGTGGCGTTGTCGATCGCCGGACCGCCGCGCAGCCAGATCAGGATCGGCTCGCCGATCATCGGAATGGCGCCGATCAGGTTGGTGATCACTTCCGCGCCCCAGAAGGACATCTGGCCCCACGGCAGGACGTAGCCGAGGAAGGCGGTGGCGATCATCAGGAAGAAGATCAGGCAGCCCAGGATCCAGATGATCTCGCGCGGCGCCTTGTACGAACCGTAGTAGAGACCGCGCAGCATGTGGATGTAGACGGCGATGAAGAACATCGACGCGCCGTTGGCGTGGACGTAGCGGATCAGCCAGCCGCCGGGCACGTCGCGCATGATGCGCTCGACCGAGTCGAAGGCCAGGGCGATGTTCGGCGTGTAGTGCATCGCCAGAACGATGCCGGTGACGATCTGCACCATCAGGCAGACCATCAGGATTGCCCCGAAGGTCCACCAGTAGTTCAGGTTCCGCGGCGTCGGCAGCGACATGTAGTCGGCGCCGAAGCGGACGATCGGCAGACGGCTGTCCAGCCAGCGCTCGATGCCGGTCTTGGGGACGTAGGTGGATTCGTGTTCGCTCATCTGTCTGCCCCAGCTCAGCCGATGCGCACGGTCGAGCCGGCGGTGAATTCGTAGTCGGGCACCACCAGGTTCAGCGGCGCCGGCCCCTTACGGATGCGGCCCGAGGCGTCGTAGTGCGAGCCGTGGCACGGGCAGAACCAGCCGCCGAAGTCGCCGGCGTTGAAGGTGGGGACGCAGCCCAGGTGCGTGCACGAACCGATGACGACCAGGATGGCCTCATGGCCCGGCTTGGTCCGCTCGGCGTCGGTCTGCGGTTCCTTGAGGTCGGACGCGCGGTCGTCGGCCTTGACGCGCTGCAGCTCCGCGGCGGTGCGGTTGCGCACGAACACCGGCTTGCCTTGCCACTTGATGACGATCTGCTGACCTTCCAGCACCTTGGACGTGTCGAACTCGATGGTCGACAGGGCCAGGGTGTCGGCGGCGGGGCTCATCTGGTTGATCAGCGGCCAGGCGGCCATGACGCCCGCGCCGACGGCCGCGGCGCCCGCGGCGATGTGAATGAAGTCCCGGCGGGTGGCGTCGTCGCCGCCCTCTGTCACGACCGATTCGGCCACGTCTCACCTCTCGACCACCGCGCTGGACGCGGTCTGAAATCCGCGACCTGTTTCCGGCGTCACGACCTGAGCGGACCGGGGCAAACGGCTGACGCCACTTGCGAAACGGTCGCAATTCAGGCCGCGACAAGCCCCCGGGCCGCGCGTATGAGGGCCTTAGAATGCGTCTCGCCCTTTTTCAACCGGCCATCCCGCAGAACGTCGGCGCCTGCATCCGCCTGTCGGCGTGTTTCGGCGTCGAGCTGGACGTCATAGGGCCCACGGCCTTCGCCTTGGACGACCGTGCGATGAAGCGCGCCGCGCTGGACTACGGCCCGCTGGGACACATGACCGCACACGACGGCTGGGACGCATATCTGGCTTCGCGCGCGCCCGGCCGCCTGGTGCTGTTCACCACGAAGGGCGCGACGCCGCTTCAGCATTTCGCCTTCAGGCCGGACGACGTCCTGCTGTTCGGGAGCGAACCGACCGGCGCGCCGGACTTCGTGCACGCCGCGGCCGACGCACGGGTGGTGATCCCCATCCGGGCCGGCGCCCGCTCGCTGAACCTGGCCGTCAGCGCCGGGATCGCGGTCTGGGCGGCGACGTCGACTTAGCGCGGCCTTAAGAGCCGTCGCGGCATGGTGGCGTCATGGCCGCGCGCGATCCGAACTTCGACCCCGCCTGGCGGGCTTGGGACGACCTGAAGCGCCCGGTCTGGCTTTTCGATCCGCACGGACTGCGCGGCGTCTACGCCAACGCCTCGGCCTGCGCGCTGTGGGGCGCGGCGTCGCGGGAGGAGCTTCTGGCGCGGGACTTCTCGCAATTGTCGCCCGCCGTGAGGGCGAGGACCGACCGGCTGGCGAAGGCGACCGTCAACGGCGAGGAAATCTCGGAGCGCTGGACCTTCTATCCGAACGGCGCGCCGGTGACGGTGCAGGCCACCATCTCCACCTACCGCCTGCTGGACGGATCGCCCGTCCTGCTGTTCGAGGCCTCGCCCGTGGACGCCGAGCCCGAGGAGCGGAGGGCGCTGGAGGCCCTTCGGCACACGGACGCCCTGATCAGCCTCTTCGACCCCGACGGCCGCAACCTGTTCTCCAATCCGGCGGCCTACGGCGCCTTCGGCCGGGGCGACCTGCGGTTCGAGGCGCGGTTCGCGGAGCCCGAGATCGCCAGCGACCTGTTGGCCGGCGCGCTGGCCGACGGGGCGACGGGGGTTCTGGCAGAGGTCGTCACCAGGGCGGGCCGTCGGTGGCACCGCCTGGACGCGCGCGTCAGTCTGGATCCCGTGACCGGCGCGCAGGCCCTTCTGCTGAACGAGATCGACGTCACGGGCGAGGTGGAGGCGCGGGCCGCACAGGCGGAGGCCGAACGGCTGGCGGCCGCGGGCGCGGCGCGGCAGTCCCTGCTCGCGACGCTGTCGCACGAGCTGCGGACGCCGTTGAACGCGGTGCTCGGCTTTTCGGGACTGCTGTCCGACCAAGGTCTGGCGCCAGCCCAGGCCGAGCAGGCGGCGCGAATTCATGAGGCCGGGTCCCGCCTGCGCGAGGTGGTCGACGAGATCATCGCCCTCGCCGACGACGGGGAAGCGTCCGCAGCGGCCGGAGGCGGGGCCGAGACGGCCGCAGGGTCGCCGGACCGGGAGCTGCGCGTGCTCTACGTCGACGACCATCCGGCGAACCGTGCCCTGGTGCACGCCGTGCTCACGTCGCAGGGCGTCGCCTGCGCCCTCGCCGAGGATGGGGCCGAAGGCGTGGAGGTCGCCCGAACGGGCGTGTGGGACCTGATCCTGATGGACGTGCAGATGCCGGTGATGGACGGGGTTGCGGCGACGCGCGCGATCCGCGCCCTGCCGGGACCCGCGGCCGAGGTCCCCATCGTCGCCCTGACCGCGAACACGCTGGCGGCGGACCGCCGCGCCTATGCCGAGGCCGGCATGGTCGACTGCCTGGCCAAGCCGGCGTCGGCGGCAGACCTGATGGCGGCCGTGCGCCGCTGGGCCTGCGCACCTCTGGGCAATGCCGCCGGGCCCCTCGCCCTCAGCGCCTGACCGTCACTCCGGCGGGCTGATCCGCTCCAGCCCGGGCCGCTGGCCGGTCTTGCGCCCGGCCACGGCCTCGACCTCGCGCATGACCCGCAGCACGTTCTCGCCCAGCAGCTTGCGGACGTCGGCGTCGGTCCAGCCGCGGCGGTACAGCTCGGCGATCAAGGCGGGATAGGTCTCGACCCCGCCTAG
The DNA here is from genome assembly GCF_035935935.1 of Brevundimonas sp. Taxonomy (GTDB): domain Bacteria; phylum Pseudomonadota; class Alphaproteobacteria; order Caulobacterales; family Caulobacteraceae; genus Brevundimonas. The sequence continues at coordinate 363,141 of NZ_DASYWO010000005.1, read as the reverse complement.
GCCCTCCGGCAGGGCCGAGACGCCGTCGAAGTCGCCGCCGAGGCCGACGTGGTCCACCCCGGCGACGCGGCGCACGTGGTCGATGTGGTCGGCGACGTCCGAGATGTCGGCCCGTGGCGGAGGATTGGCCGCGACCCAGGCGGCGACGCCGTCGGTCACCGCCTTCGGATCACCCGGGTTCAGCGACTTCAGCCGGGCCTCTTCCGCGGAACGCGTGGCGCTCCACCCCCGCACCTCTTCGGACACGAAGCCGGGCACGAAAGTGATCATCACAACACCCCCGTCCTCGGGCAGCAGCCGCAGGACGGAGTCCGGCACGTTGCGCGGGTGACCGGTCACGGCCCGCGCGGAAGAGTGCGAGAAGATCACCGGCGCCTCGGACACCCGCATGGCGTCGAGCATCGTCTCCTCGGAGACGTGGCTCAGGTCGACCATGATGCCCAGGCGGTTCATCTCGCGCACCACCGCCTCGCCGAACGGCGACAGGCCGCCCCATTTCGGCGCGTCGGTGGCGCTGTCGGCCCAGGTGGTGGTCGTCGAGTGGGTCAGCGTCATGTAGCGCACGCCCAGCGCATGGAAGATGCGCAGCAGCCCCAGCGAGTCGTTGATGGAGTAGCCGCCCTCGATGCCGATCAGGCTGGCGATCCTGCCGCCGCGGTGGATGCGCACCACGTCGTCGGCGGTGAGCGCCAGCTCGAAGGCCTCCGGGTGGGCGGCGACCATGCGCCGGACCACGTCGATCTGCTCGAACGTGGCCTGCGCGGCCTCCACCGGCGGCAGGGAGGCGGGCACGTAGACGGACCAGAACTGCCCGCCCATGCCGCCCGCCTTCAGCCGGGGAATGTCCGTGTGCAGGTCGGTGGACGCGTCCAGATTCGTCGCCAGATCGACGGCGTAGGGGTCGGAGTCGTGATTCTCGCGCAGCGCCCACGGCAGGTCGTTGTGGCCGTCGATCAGGGGCGTGCGCTGCATCACGCGGCGCGCGCGTTCCTGCAGCTGGGCGTCGGTGGGATCCTGCGCGAAGGCGGGGGCGCCCAGGAGGGCCGACAGGGCGACGGACGACAGGACGGCGCGGATCATCGAAGGCTCCCGGAGTTTCGGCGGATCATGGCGCGGCGCGGCCCCGTGTCCAGTGCCGGGCGCTGGCGCGCGGCGCGGCGACATGCTTTAGGCCCGCCATGCTGGACGACCGCAAAGACCGCGCGCGGGCCTGGTTCGAGACCCTGCGCGACCGCATCCACGCCGGGCTGGAGGCGCTGGAGGACGAGGCGCCGCAGGACCTGTTTCCCGGCGATCCCGGCCGTTTCGTGCGCACGCCGTGGGATCGCGCCGAGGGCGGCGGCGGCGTCATGGGCATGCTGCACGGCCGCCTGTTCGAGAAAGCCGGCGTCCACGTCTCCACGGTGCACGGAACCTTCCCCGCCGACTACGCGAAGTCGGTGCCGGGAGCAGAGGAAGACCCGCGCTTCTTCGCCACCGGGATCAGCTTGATCGTTCACCCGGTGAGCCCGCGCGTGCCGGCGGTGCACATGAACACGCGCTTCATCGCCACGACGCGGAGCTGGTTCGGCGGCGGCGCCGACCTGACGCCCGTGCTCGACGTGGACAGGTCGCAGGACGCGCCGGACGCCGTCGCCTTCCATGCCGCGATGAAGGCGGCCTGCGACGCCTTCGATCCGGCGTGGCACGCGAAATACAAGGCGTGGTGCGACGAGTATTTCTGGCTGCCGCATCGCAACGAGCCGCGCGGCATCGGCGGCATCTTCTACGACCACCATGACGGCGGCGACTGGGAAAAGGACTTCGCCTTCACCCGCACGGTCGGCGAAGCCTTCCTGGACGTCTATTCCGCCATCGTCCGCGGCCGTATGCGCGAGCCGTGGACGCAGGCCCAGCGCGAAGAGCAGCTGGTGCGCAGGGGCCGCTACGTGGAATTCAACCTGCTGTACGACCGCGGCACCATGTTCGGGCTGAAGACCGGCGGCAACGTGGAGTCGATCCTCAGCTCCATGCCGCCGCTGGTGCGCTGGCCCTAGAGCCCGAGAAAGGTCCGCAACCACCCGCCGACGAGGCCGCGGTCGTTCGGTCCGGCCAACGAGACCTGCGCCGCGTCGACCAGCGCCGCGTCGATGCGGCCGCGCCGGCCCTCGGCCAGCTCGGCGGCATAGGCGGGCGTGAACTCCGGGTGGAACTGCATGCTGATCGCGTCGTCGCCCCAGGCCAGACCGCCGAAGGGCGTGAAGGCGCTGGCCATGGTCACCCGTGCGCCGGGCGGCAGGGTCTGGACCTGATCCTGATGCGAGGCGGGCACGGCGACCGCCTCCGCCGTCGGCGTCATCCACGGCTCCGTCGACAGGACGTCGTAGCGATGCAGGCCGACGCCCCAGCCCTTGTCGGACTTGCGCACCTCGCCGCCGAGCGCCTGCGCCATGGCCTGATGGCCGAAGCAGATCCCGACCAGCCGCGTCCGGCCCCTCGCCGCGCGAATCCACTCGAACAGGGGCGGCAGCCAGTCGTGGTCCTCGTAGACCCCCGCCGAGGAGCCGGTGATCACCGCGCCGTCGAAGGCGGCGGGGTCCGGCAATCGGCCCGCCTGGACGTCGAACGTGGTCAGCCCCTCGCCCAGCACGGCGCCGAACATCGCGGGATAGTCCCCGTGCCGTGCGGCGAGGGCGGGCGGCGGAGAACCGGTCTTGAGGATGGCGATCTTCGTCATCCGGCGAAGGTAGGAGGCGGCGCCGGCCCGCGCTATACGATCCGGCCATGAGCGACGCCGACGCCGTGGTCCTGATCAACGTCTTCAAGTGCGCGCCGGAGCGTCAGGACGAGCTGGTCGATCTGGTGACGGCCCTCGTCCGGCGGCAGCGGGAGCTGGACGGTTTCGTCTCGGCCGCCCTGCATCGCGGACTGAACGGCAAGGTCGTGGCCAATCATGCGGTCTGGCGCTCGCGCGAGGACTGGAAGGCGATGACGCGGCATCCGTCCGTCGTGGCGGCCATGGAGCCGATCATGGCGGTCGCCACTTTCGAGCCCAATCTGTACGAGCCCGGCGAGGTGATCGAGGGCTAGGCCGTCCAGACCTCGGCCCGCGCGCCGGCGTCGCCCAGATGGGCCGCCACCCAGCCGCAGACTTCACGCGCGGCGCCCTCCAGACCTTCGGGAGGGTTCAGGAACACCATGGCGCAGCCGTTCATCTTCATGGGGTCGGTCAAGGGCCGCAGCCGCGCCTCGGCCACGAGAGGCGCGCGGACGCCGGCCGACGACAGCCGCCGCAGGAAGCCGTCGAACGTCTCCATGTCCTTGAGCGGCGTCCAGACGGCGACGGTCGCCGAGGGATCCGCCCGCACCACCGCCGCGCCCAGATCGGCGGCACGCAGGTAGTCGTCGGGTCGCTCGAAGGGGGGGTCGATCAACACGATCGGTCCCCGCGCGGCGCGGGCTGCCGCGGCCGCCTGCTCATAGCCGTCACCGCCCCGCGCCTCGGCCGCCGGGAACTGCGCCAGCGCCTGGTTCAGAAGCTCCAGCACCGGCGGGTTCATCTCGAAGCCGACGTAGCTGTCGCCGGGTCCCATGCCCTCGACCACGAGTCGCGGAGAGCCGGGGTAGAAGCGCGAGCCGCCCCCGGGATTCAGCGCCCGCACCCTGTCGGCGAGGGCCCGAATGGTCGGCGGAAGGTCCTCGGCGGCCATCAGGCGCGCGACGCCGGCTTCCGCCTCCTTCGACCGCGCCGCGTCGCCGGACAGATCGTACAGGCCCGCGCCGGCGTGGGTGTCGATCACCGTCACAGGGCCGGCCGCCCGACGCAGCTCGATCATCCGCAGCAGCAGCGCGTGCTTGACGACGTCGGCGAAGTTTCCGGCGTGGAAGCTGTGGCGATAGTTCATGCGCGACGTGTCGCAGGCCGGGCACGGGGGTCAAGCCGGAACCGCGGGGCTTTTCGGGCCGTTGCGCGGCCGAAGGAGTTGCTCCGCATGGCCGAAGAGCTGACCGCCGCCCAGCGCACCCCGCCCGCCGCCGTCGCCGCAGAGGCGGACAAAGGGCTGAAGCTGCGCGCCGAGCACGGCCGCGGCGGCACCGAGGTCGGCGTCGGTCGGGCCAGGCAGCTCAAGGCGGGCAAGCCCGTGCCGGTGAAGGACATCAAGGCGATGCACGCCTATTTCGCCCGCCACAAGGTCGACAAGCGGGGCAAGAACTGGGGCGATCGCGAAAAGCCGTCGGCCGGCTACATCGCGTGGCTGCTGTGGGGCGGTGAGCCGGGCAAGCGCTGGGCCGACGGTCTGCGCGAGAAGATGAACTGATGGCCGACGGCGCATCCCGCTTCCACGCGGCGGAGATCCTGCCCGACCCGCCGCCCGGCCTGACCTGGTGCAGCGACGAACACGCCGGACTGACGCGCCGGCGCGCGGGGACCGGCTTCAGCTACGTCGACGCCGGCGGCCGCAGGGTCACGGACGAAAAGACGCTGGCCCGCATCCGCGCCCTGGCCATACCCCCGGCGTGGACCGGCGTCTGGATCTGCCCGCAGGCCACCGGCCACATCCAGGCCACCGGCCGGGACGTGAAGGGCCGCAAACAGTATCGCTATCATCCGGACTGGACCGCGCACGCGTCGGGCAACAAGTTCGACCGCCTGCCGGCGTTCGCCCGCGCCCTGCCGCGGCTGCGGGTGCGCGTGGAGGCGGACCTGGCGCGGCGCAGCGTATGCCGGGAAAAGGTGACCGCCACGGCAGTGCGTTTGCTGGAGATCACCCTCATCCGGGTCGGCAACGCCCAGTACGCGAAGCAGAACCGCTCCTATGGCCTGACCACCCTGCACAAGCGGCATCTGGAGCTCGGCGGGACGGCCCTGACGTTCGCCTTCCGCGGCAAGAGCGGCGTGGAGCATGAAGTGCGGGTGCGCGACCGGCGGCTGGCGGCGGTGATCCGGGCCGTGCGCGAGCTGCCGGGCCAGCAGCTCTTCAAATGGCGCGCCGAGGACGGGACCCTGTGTCCGTTGACGTCCGACGACGTGAACGCCTACGTCCGTGAGGCGATGGGCGAGGAGTTTTCCGCCAAGGATTTCCGCACCTGGGCGGGCACGGTGTCGGCGGCCCGCGCCCTTCGCGAGATGGAGCCGCCGACCAGCGCGACCGACGCGAAGCGCAAGATCACCACCTGCGTCAAGGCGGTTTCCGGACTGCTGGGCAACACGCCCACGGTCTGCCGGTCGTCCTATGTGCACCCGAAAGTCTTCCAAGCCTTCGAGTCCGGCGCGCTGCCGGAGCTGCTGCCGGGGCCCGACGCCAAGGCGTTCGAGGCGAGACTGATCCGCCTGCTCGAGAGCTGAGGCGATTCCGATCCCCGCCGCCGCCGCAAAGCTTGCTTCGTTGTAAGTTGAGCGAGCGCCGTTCGGCGTCTACGGCGCGGCCTCTCATCGGGATCGTCACAAGGAGTCCGGAATGGACCACAAGCTCTCCACCCTGTTTCTGCGTCTGGCCGTCGTCTTCATCCTGATCGGGGTGGGGCTGGGTTACGCCATGGGCGCCACGCACGACTTCACCCTGTCGCCGGTGCATGCGCACATCAACCTGCTCGGCTGGGTGTCGATGTTCCTCTACGGCCTGTTCTACCGGGCCCTGCCGGGCGCGGCGCTGGGCGCCCTGCCCAGGGTCCATGCGGTTCTGGCGATCCTGGGGCTGCCGATCATGATGATCGGGCTGACGATCCAGCTGCTGGCCGTGCCGTCGCTCATGGGCGTGGTTCCGCCGATGATGATCGCCGGGCCGACCCTGATCGTGCTGGGCATGGTCGTCTTCGCGGTGATCGTGTTCCGCGCCACGGGGGTCCGTCAGCCGGTCGCCGCCTAGGTCTCCGCCCAGCGGCGCAGCAGCGCGCCGATCGCCTTGTCCAGCGTCAGGCGCGCCGTCGGATCGGCCTCGGCCGGCCAGGCGGCGCGCACACGCTCCAGATCCCAGAGCACCTCGCGCGCCGCGGCGTCGCGGACGTGGCTCTGGATCCAGCCGACGCAGACCAGACGCACCCCCTCCGTCACCGGCTCGACCCGGTGCGGCGCGCCGGACGGGTAGAGGATGAGGTCACCGGCTCCCAGACGCACCGTGCGGTCCTCCAGCGCGTCCTCGATGGTCAGGCCGCCGCCCGCGTAGGCGTCCGGGTCCGACAGGAAGAGGGTGAAGCTGAGGTCGCTGCGGAACCGCGCGCCCTCGGGGCCCATCAAGGCATTGTCGACGTGGTCGCCATAGCCTCCGCCCACGCCGGTGCGGCTGACCAGCAGCCGGCTGAGCGTGCGGGGCCGCGCCGCCGTCGCCACGACCGGATGGGCCAGAATGCGCTCGCGCAACAGGGCCTCGAGCCCCTGCCCCGCCCGCGTCGACAGGTCGGCCTGTTCGTTGCGCTTCACGCCGCGCGCCGCGGCGCCCGCCGTCGCCGCGCCGTCGCGCCACGTCAGGGCGTCGATCTGGGCGCGGGCCCAAGCCACGGTTTCGGCGTCGAGCACGCCTCCGGCGACCAGCTTCATGGCGTCTCCAGTTGCGATCCAGTTGCAGCTGCTGCGTTCGGCCTATAGACCGCTTCCGTCATTCCGCCGCGAGGATTTCGCCATGTCGACCCTGAAACGCTGGACCGCCCTCGGCCTCGGCGCCGCCCTGATCGCCGGTTGCGGCCAGCCCGCCGACTCCGACAAGGCCGCAGATCAGCCTCAGGCCCGCCAGATGGGCGCCGGCCCGGGAGAGGGCGGCGAAGGCGAAGGCGGGGAATCCGGCGAGGGCGGCGTCGACGTCGCGGCCGCCGCGACCGATCCGACCGTCTATCTGTCGGCGCTGGCCGTCGTGGAAGCCCACATCCGCGCCGCCGCCGCCGCCGCAGAAGCCGGGGAGCGTCAGGCCGCCGGCGAAATGTTCGCCCACCCGGTGTCGGAAATCCTCATCGACATGGCGCCGACCTTCCAGAAGCTCGGCGTCACGCCGTTCGACGACCAGCTGCTGGCCGCCTCCACCGCGACGTTCGAAGGCGCCGACGCCGGCGCCCTGAAGACCCGGGCCGACGCCATCCTGACCACGCTGGATCAGGCCGCGGCCAAGGCGCCCGGAGGGCCGGCCGGCTCCGCCGTGCTGGCGGGCGTGATCGCCGATCAGATCGACCGCGCGGCCATGCAGTACGGCACGGCCAAGGGGTCCGAGAACTATGAGCCCTATCTGGACGGGTACGGCTTCTACATGACCGCCCGCGCCATGCGCGACGAGCATGCCGACGTCCTGCGTCGCGAGCAGCCGCAAGCGCTCGCCGCCATCGACGCGGCCCTGCAGCTGCTGTCGGCCGCCTATCCGACGGCGAAGCGCCCGCAGACCCTGTCGGCCGACGCCGGTCCGCTGGTGGCCGCGTCGTCGCAGGCGAAGCTGGCCGTCACGCGCTGACGGAAAGGGAGCGCGGGCCGGGGGTCCGCGCTCCGACCCGGTCAGGCGGCCCTGGACCAGTCCAGCACCACCTTGCCCGACTTGCCGGCCTTCATGACCTCGAAGCCCTCGCGGTACTGATCGTAGGGGAACTGGTGGGTGATCAGGGGCGTCAGGTCCAGGCCGGCCTTCAGCAGGCCCAGCATCTTGCGCCAGGTCGTGAACATCTCGCGGCCGTAGACGCCCTTGATCGTCAGCGCCTTCAGGATGATCGCGCCCCAGTCGGTCTCCATCGGCTTCGACGGAATGCCCAGCAGCGCAAGCCCGCCGCCCATGATCAGGGTGTCGACGCACTGCTTGAACGCGATGGGCGAACCCGACATCTCCAGCGCCACGTCGAAGCCGACCTTCAGGCCGAGCTCGTGCATGACGTCCTTCAGGTCCTCGTTCATCGTGTTCACGGTGCGGACGCCCGGGGCGACCTTCTGCGCCAGCTCCAGCCGGAAGTCGTTGACGTCGGTCAGGACCACGGTCCGCGCGCCGGCGTGACGGGCCACGGCCGCCGCCATCATGCCGATCGGCCCGGCGCCGGTGACCAGCACGTCCTCGCCCAGCAGGTCGAACTGCTGCGCGGTGTGCACGGCGTTGCCGAACGGGTCGAGGATCGAGCCGATCTCGTAGGGCACGTCGTCGGGCAGTTCGATGACGTTGAAGGCCGGGGCCACGACGTATTCCGCGAAGGCGCCCTGGCGGTTCACGCCGATGCCCTTGGTGGCCGGGTCGAGATGGAAATGCCCCGCGCGCGCGGCCTCGGAGTTCAGATCGATCACGTGACCTTCGGCCGAGACGCGCTGGCCGACCTTGAGGCGACGGTCGACCTCCTTGCCGATGGCGACGATCTCGCCGGCGAACTCATGGCCGGTGATCATCGGCACGGGGACGTTCTTCTGGCTCCACTCGTCCCAGTTCCAGATGTGGATGTCGGTGCCGCAGACCGCGGCGCGGTGCACCTTGATCAGCACGTCCTCGTCGCCGGGGGTGGGGACCGGAGCGGTGATGAGGTCCAGACCTTCGGCCGCCTTCGTCTTGGCCAGGGCCTTCATGGTTTCGGTCATGCGTTCGCTCCCGTCGGTCCGGCCTGACGCCGGTTCGTCGCGGACGGCATAGCGCACTGCCGCCAGACCTCAAGCGTCGCCTTTGCCCCTCCGCGGAAACCGCCAGGCTTCACGAGGGTTATGGCGTGATGCGCACCCCCGCCCTCCGCACCTATGCCGGCTTCGCGTTCGGCGCGTTCCTGGTTCTGGCCGGCTGCGGTCAGGGAGACGCCCCGGCGCCCGCTGCGCCGACTCCCGCGAGGCCCGAGCCGTCCGGCCCCGGCGCCCCCGTCGCGGCGCCTGATGCCCCCGTCCCGGCGCCTGAAGCCCCCGTCCCGGCGCCTGAAGCTCCCGGCACGCCGCCCGGCGGATCGGGCGCCCTGCCGCTCACCCCGGGCGTCTACGTCGGCGAAGGCGCCGGTTGCGGTCGCCCGCCCAACGCCGGCTTCCGCATCTATGACGGCCGCGGCATCAGCGGCTCGTCGACCCGCGACTGCCGCGCGACGATCAAGTCCAGCGACGGGAACGTCCATCAGGTCGAACAGTCGTGCGAGGACACCTACAGCGGTCGGCGGTCTTCGCTGGACCAGAGGGTGGTGATCCCAACTCCGTCCACCTTCACCCTGACCGAAGGCGGCGACACCGAGACGTTCCGTCTCTGCGCCGCCGGCGAGGCCCCTTCCTATCTGGAAGACCTAGCCCGCCCTAGATGACGCCCAGCTCCCTGCCGGCCTGGGTGAAGGCGGCGACGGCGGCGTCGATCTGCTCGAAGGTGTGGGCCGCGGACATCTGGGTGCGGATGCGCGCCTGCCCGCGCGGCACGACGGGGAAGCTGAAGCCGATGACATAGACCCCCAGCTCCAGCATCCGCGCGGCCATGTCCTGCGCCAGCCGGGCGTCGCCCAGCATGACGGGGATGATCGGATGTTCGCCCGGCAGCAGGTCGAAGCCGGCCTCGGTCATGGCCATGCGGAACCGGCCGGCGTGGGCGAACAGCCGGGTGCGCAGCGCGTCGCCTTCCTCGCCAGAAGCGATGCGGATCGCCTCCAGCGACGAGCCGCAGACCGCCGGGCTCAGGGCGTTCGAAAACAGATAGGGCCGGGCCCGCTGCTTGAGCAGCTGCACGACCGGAGCCGTGGCGCAGATGAAGCCGCCCATGGCGCCGCCCAGCGCCTTGCCGAAGGTGCCGGTGACGAAGTCGACCTTTACCCCGCAGTGCGAGAAGGAACCCCGGCCGCGCTCGCCCATGAAGCCGGTCACGTGGCAGTCGTCGACCATGATCAGGGCGCCGTATCGGTCGGCCAGGGCGCGGATGTCGGCCAGCCTGGCGACGTAGCCGTCCATGGAGAAGGCGCCGTCGGTGGCGATGACGATCTCGCGCGCGCCGTCGGCCCGGGCCTGCTTCAGCTGGGCCTCAAGATCGGCCATGTCGGAGGTGGCGAACCGGTAGCGCCTGGCCTTGCACAGCCGCACGCCGTCGATGATCGAGGCGTGGTTCAGGCTGTCCGACACGATGGCGTCCTCGGCGCCGAACAGGGGCTCGAAGATGCCGCCGTTGGCGTCGAACGCCGCGGCGAACAGGATGGCGTCCTCGAAGCCGAGATAGTCGGCGATCGCCCGCTCCAGCTCCTTGTGGATCCCCAGGGTGCCGCAGATGAAGCGCACCGAAGCGGTGCCGGCGCCCCATCGCTCCTGCGCCCTGATTCCGGCCTGCACGACGCGCTCGTCGCCGGCCAGGCCGAGGTAGTTGTTGGCGCAGAAGTTGAGCACCTCACGCCCGCCGACCTCGATCACCGGGCCCTGGCGGGACTGGATGACGCGTTCGGGCTTGGTCAGGCCCTGGGCGTCGATGTCGGCCAGTTCGGCGGCGATGCGGTCATGAAAGGTCGCGGTCATGCCGCTCCGCCTACGCCGTTTCCCCGCCGGTTTGAACCCCCGGCGGCTGGTCTAGGGGCCGACCTGCGGCACGATCTCCGGTTCCTGCGTCGCGCGCAGCGGCGTGAGCCGGACCCGGCCGCCGCACGGGGTGAAGCTCTGGTTCAGGGCGGTCGGCGAGCTGTCGCCGGGCGCGGTGACGGACACTTTCGCCGCCGTCGGACAGGTTCTCTGGCCCGCCGCCTCGTTCGGCACGACCGACCAGCGCAGGCCGAAGAAGGCCTTGCCCTGGGGCGGCAGCGTGACCGCCGGCGCCGTGCCGGTGAACGGCCCGCCGCCGACGTCGATGCGATCGGTGCGCACGGCGGTCAGGTTGCGCCCTTGCCCGTCCTGCAGCGTCAGTCCGACATGACCCTGAAGCGTGCAGGCCTGCGTCCCCACGTTCCTGAGGGAAAACACGGTCTCGCGGCTGCCGGCGCCGGCGTCCGACGCCTCGGCGGCCAGCTGGAGCTGCGGCCCGCGGCAGGGCGCGCCGGAAACCGGCGCCATGCCGGGTTGACCGGGCTGGCCCGGCATCGGGCCGGGCGCCGCGCCGCCGGAGGTCGGCCGCGTGCAGCGCTCAAGGACGGTGACCCCGACCTGATCGTTCGGACCGACCCGACCCAGCGTCGCCTGCTCCTGCCCGTCGCGCGTCGCACTCCACCACTCCCACTCGGCGCCGGAGTAGCGCGCGCCGCTGCCGGACGGCGTCAGCCGCAGGTCCGCCGTCGCGCCCTTGTAGGTCACCCGCGCCGTGGCGTCGTCGACGTACTGGACGTTCACGGTCTGCCCGCTCTCACAGGCGTAGCCGACGACCGGCATGGTCGACGGCGCGGGCTGGCCGGGCGAAGGTTGCACGGGCGGGGCCGCCGGTTCCTCCGCCGGCGGGCTGCACGACGTTAGAACCAGCGCCACGGCGCCCAGGGTCGTCATATGGCCGTGCCGCATGTCCGCGCTCCGTGGTGAATGCCCAAGCTTAACGCGGTTTCGCGGCCAGGGATGCGACGGCGCGATCCGGACGCGAAAAAGCCCCGCGGCGGAGGCCGGCGGGGCTTTCGATCTTGGGTGCGGGAGCAGGATTTGAACCTGCGACCTTCAGGTTATGAGCCTGACGAGCTACCGGGCTGCTCCATCCCGCGGCGAACCTGAGCGTGAAGGAAGAAATGTTCGAGAAGCGTCCCGAAGGACGAACTCACTCTGTGCGACCGGTAGACCCGGCGACGACCTACTCTCCCGCGCCTTAAGACGAAGTACCATCGGCTCTGGAGGGCTTAACGACCGAGTTCGGAATGGGATCGGGTGGGGAACCTCCGACATAGTCACCGGGTCAACCGGGCGCACAGAATGAGAAGACATCGTCATGTCCGGCAAGCGGACCAGTATTCATGAGTTTTGCTGAGAAACGATCAAACCGATCGGATTATTAGTACCGGTAAGCTTCATGCGTCGCCGCACTTCCACACCCGGCCTATCGACGTGGTAGTCTTCCACGATCCTCAGCGAAGCCTTGTTTTGAGGTTAGTTTCCCGCTTAGATGCTTTCAGCGGTTATCTATTCCGTACATAGCTACCCTGCTGCGCGGCTGGCGCCACGACAGGTCCACCAGAGGTACGTCCATCCCGGTCCTCTCGTACTAGGGACAGATCCTCTCAAGCTTCGAACACCCACGGCAGATAGGGACCAAACTGTCTCACGACGTTCTGAACCCAGCTCACGTACCACTTTAAATGGCGAACAGCCATACCCTTGGGACCTGCTCCAGCCCCAGGATGTGATGAGCCGACATCGAGGTGCCAAACTTTCCCGTCGCTGTGGACGCTTGGGGAAAATCAGCCTGTTATCCCTAGAGTACCTTTTATCCGTTGAGCGATGGCCCTTCCATGCGGGACCACCGGATCACTATGGCCGACTTTCGTCTCTGATCGACTTGTCAGTCTCTCAGTCAGGCGAGCTTATGCCATTGCACTCGACGAGCGATTTCCGACCGCTCTGAGCTCACCATCGCGCGCCTCCGTTACACTTTGGGAGGCGACCGCCCCAGTCAAACTACCCACCACGCCATGTCCCGGACCCGGATGACGGATCTCGGTTAGACGTCAACGACAGTAAGGGTGGTATTTCAAGGATGGCTCCACCAGAGCTGGCGCCCCGGCTTCATAGCCTCCCACCTATCCTACACATACGGTCGCTAACGCCAAGGCGAAGCTATAGTAAAGGTTCATAGGGTCTTTCCGTCTGACCGCGGGAACCCCGCATCTTCACGGGGAATTCAATTTCACTGAGCCTGTGCTGGAGACAGTGGGGAAGTCGTTACGCCATTCGTGCAGGTCGGAACTTACCCGACAAGGAATTTCGCTACCTTAGGACCGTTATAGTTACGGCCGCCGTTTACCTGGGCTTCAGTTCGACGCTTTCACATCTCCCTTTAACCTTCAGGCACCGGGCAGGCGTCAGACCCTATACGTCGCATTGCTGCTTCGCAGAGCCCTGTGTTTTTGCTAAACAGTCGCTACCCCCTGGCTTGTGCCACTCATTCCTGGTTGCCCAGGGTGAGTCACGCTTATTCCGAAGTTACGCGTGCAATTTGCCGAGTTCCTTCAGCACAGTTCTCTCAAGCGCCTTGGTATGCTCTACCTGACCACCTGTGTCGGTTTCGGGTACGGTCTCTGCTGGAGTTATTTCCAGGGACGACTTCGCTGCCAGGACAATCCAATAAGCCCTGACAACTTACGCCATCCGTCACTT